>NZ_FTOY01000009.1 GCF_900156885.1 Limosilactobacillus caccae | reverse complement strand
ATAAATTAATTATTAAGCGAATTGACTTCGCAAATGTTTTGCTTCAAATCATAAATGATTGAAGACCCTACACATTTGATTCGTCGAAACTTTGTTCAGTTTTCAAAGGTCTACCTTGTTGGCTAATCAAGCAGTTAATCAACATTTAAATTTTATCATAACGTTAATTGGTTTGTCAAGAAGAAATTTTAATTAATTTAGAATTTCTTTTGATTAATAACTCAATCAGCAACTTTATTAGAATATCACGTCGACACATTTCTGTCAACGACTATTTTGAAGAAATTATTAGCAAAATTGTTTAAGCTATTCATCTCTTCGTAACAGCATGTATTAATATACCAACCATTTTACTCAACGTCAACACCTTTTTCTAAAAAAATTAAAAGCTTTTTCCGAGGCTTTGGAATATTTCTCGAAGAAGGTGGTAATACTATTAGTTTGCATATAGGCACATAGAGAAACAGACAATGACTCGCGAGCTTTCTCATAACTCCATTCGCTTGCTGCTGATATTTTGCTCTGTTCGATAAACTGGTATGTTTCCATATTACCCAAACTGAAATTGTAGCCCCGTTCCGTACCACCCCACTACGAAATCATGTGCAACAATTCCATACGCACTACGTTGTTTAGCATGCAAAATTTTCCTACGACATAGTCCTTTCACTATATACGGTGTCGACAGCCATTAAAAGCCAGTGCTGTTGGGCGCTGTATATGATAATACACATCCGTTGGTATCGGCGTTTGAGCAATCCGATGGTCTTTGCCCTGCAATAGTTTCACCACTTTGTCCCATGTGAAATACTCATCGATTAAGTCCAATAGCAATAAGACAAGAAAAGTCCTTTTTCCTCCGCCGGCTATAACTCCATATTCTCCGTTTTTTGCATAATCAGCTTTCACCAAATATATTAAGTCATTCATCATCTGCGATAAAGCTCTGTATATCCGAAACAAAAAAGTAATGTCATAGTTCTGAAAATCATCTGGCAGAATATTGAGGTTTATCCGGGAACCTTCTAAAGTAACCATGCGAATCCGCTCATCTGCTTTCGCAAAATTGAGAATCATGTCATATATCTGTTTTTTAGCTCCCATTTCATGTTTCTCCTTACATTTATGGGGCATCTGTAAGTTTACAAATCCGAATTTATCTTTTTATATAAATTAAATCCGTCATCCCATTATACGATTGGGTTTTAAGCAACTTCAACTTGATTTCGTGGTCAGCTTTTTCAAAAAGCCGGATACCCGAACCCAAAATCGTCGGAATCACAGTAATATAATAACAGTTAATGACATCCTCTTTAACTAACTGCTGGATCAGGTTCGCACCACCACAGATCCAAATTCCTTTTCCGTTTTCTTCCACCAGTCTTTTCACCAGAGCAACGGGGCTTTCATTGGCAAAACGAATTTTATCAGAAGATTCGTTTTGATTGTGCGTTACAACATAGGTTATAAAATCTTGATAGACCCACTCATCCGGTGAAAGTTCCGTGACAATTTGATGATAGGTATTCCATCCCATTACCACAGTATCAATGTCTTTCACAAATTCAGAATATGCGTCAATATTATTATCATTATTATCCTGTCCGGTCAGCCAATTCACACTGCCTTTACTGTCCGCAATATATCCGTCAAGACTCATCGCTATAAACAAACTGACTTTTTTCATAAGTCCTCCTTTCGACCCATAAAATGGATTTTATCTATGAATATACGTTCTTGTCATATCAGGCTTGTTATTTCCTTGAACCATCCACAAAAATTTCCAGCCACATCTTTCGTAAAAACTTGTATGATCTGTAATCAAATAGAATAGGAGTAGTTTCTTTAGATTTCATATCTTTCACAACCATATCAAGTAATTGTCCCGCAATTTCTTGACAAAAATATGCCGCGCTTATATTTGGCGCAATGCCTTTCCTGGCATGAAACCATGCAGCTGCTTTTTCTTTTAATTCGGTTTTTGCCTTAAAATAGCATATTTAGCGGCTTGAGGTTTCAGTTTATTTCCAGCCTCCATTATCCTTTTTTGCCAAAAGCTTCAGGAGAAATTGCAGGGTGATCGGGTGGTTCTTTCTAAAAAGTGTTTTCTAAATCATATAAGCAGTTAAAAACCTCAATTGCAACAAGGTCAATATCATCAAACCGGAATCGTTCATATGGCCGGTACTTTACAAAGACAAACTCATCGCTTGCACGAATATATGTAACATCACATAAGGGAATGCCAAACTTTTCAAACGTCCGCTTCTGGCGATTGCTAGAGTAATCATTTGTCATTGCAATCAACCTTTTCAAAATGATCATCAGTTGAGAATCGTTCATTCCTTTCACCACCTAACTAACCACATAAATATTAAGAAAAAGGATAGGAAACTGTCAACTAATTGCTGCAGTTCCCTACCCTCAAATTATTAACTTTTACTTTTTACCCGGTCCGGCTTCACAAAGACCGCCACGATTCCCGCTAACATTCCAAAGTAATAAGTCAGCAGGCGCCATAAAATCATCGCTAATACCAATTTTGTGTTCGAATGAATAAAACTGGAGAACAGAACTGAGAAACTGTATTCTGCTCCCCCCGCACCACCTGGGATCGGAAACAAAGAGATAATCATAAAAATAAGAACATGTAAACTTAGTACCATGACAAAGTTAATCTGCTCTACCCCCAATGCCAGCATAATAAAGAAGGGGATTGCATAGTAAAAGAACAACTGAAAAATCGTCACAATACAGACACGGGCAAGCTTGCCGTAATCCTTCTTCATCCGTAGACTCTCCTGGTAAAAGGTATCCAGTTTTTCATTTAGCATTACCTTCATCCGTTCGTAGCGCGCAGCCTTCATGAAAATTGCCGCGGGCTTAATTACCAGGTTCATAATCTTCTTTGTAAATCGATACCAATACATCACCATCAGTAAGCCGACGATGACCGCAAGGTGGATCAAAAAGCCAAAGATCACAAGTAATGACAAGGCATGTAGTTTTTCCGCAATGAAATGAAAGCCAATCAGTAAACTGATCAAAAAATTAACAACGATCATCGCCTGGAAAACAACAAACTTCATCAGCAGAACCGAACTCGCTAGTCCACCGTCTACCCCCGATTGAATCATCGCTACTAACTGTGCTGGTTGTCCCCCCGTCGAAAAAGGCGTGATCCCATTGAATAATTGTTCAATTAACGGTAAGCGTAAAGCGTCTTTCCAGGTGAAACCAACATGGCGATCATTCATAAATACCTTTACAACAACCGCCTCTAGTCCTAGGTAAAGACAGATACACAACAGGGCAACTAGCATCCACCACCAATTAATCGCCGAAAAGTCCTGAACTAGCAGGTGGAAATTAGAGTCACGAAGCGAATAGCCCAAAATGCCGACCCCAATTAACAACATCAGTGTCAAAACAATCCAATTCCGTCTATTCACTAGTCCTCCCCCTTTCGCGCCTGCTGCTCATAAAAGGCCGTCCACACTTTTGCTAGGTGGTCTTTTGAATATTCCTTGGCTGCTAAATTAGCACGTTTTTTCCAGTAGGCTAGCCGTGCTGGATCGTTGCGCAATAAAGTCAACTTCATTTGCATCTCATTAACGTCCTTCGCAGTTTCGTAGTCCCCAGCAATAATCGCGTGATATAAGTCGAGATCACGGAGCATCACTGGTGTCCCACAGCTAAATGCCTCTAAGACCGACATCGGAAAAAGCTCATTATATGACGGGAGGAGAAAAAGATCAGCAAGATTATTTAACTCAGCAATCTCATCACGGGAGACAATTCCCGTAAAGCGTAAATTAGCAGGTGGATTTTCAACAACCTGTTTTAATTCACTATACCCATCAGTCAACCGGCCAAAGGAAAAGCCCCCCGCCCAAACAAACTGGACATCCGGGTTTTGTCTTGCCAGGCGGATAAAGTCAGGGACACCCTTGCGTTCCTGGACTTGCCCACTGCCCACTACAATAAACTTATCTTGCGCAAAATGATATTTTTCACGCAAGCGCTCTTTTTCCGTTACTGTCACTGGGTGAAAGCGTTGGTTATCGACAAAATTAGGAATATAGGTAATCGCTTCCCGCGGAATATTATACGCAACCAACTTATCAATAAATGAAGGGTTGACCACGACCAACTGATCCATCCGTTTATAAAAGGCAATTATATAACGATAAAAAAGCCCGCGAAATGGTTGCGGGATTTTCAAACTGCCTTCTAATGTCTCAGGTAAAAAGTGAACGTACCCGATTTTTCTTCCCCGCCGCCGTGAAAAGGTCGATAAGAAGAAGCGGGGATCGATTGTGTGATAGTGACTCACCTGACTCTTTTGGTAGCGATTAATCTCAATATCAAATTCATCACTGCATTCGGATTTAAGGAGGTTGACTAGCTCCAGGTAGGCACTCCCTACCCCTTGACCAGCTACCTTATCTGCAGATGAAAACATTGTTATTTTAATCATCATTAACTCCTTGGTCGATGGAAGAGCCGCCGTGTCTTTGTATTCTGAGCAGCCTCATCGTCAGCAGCCATCTCTTGTTGGCAGTCTTGATAAAATCTAACAACTCGGTGGACAAATACCTCTGCCGAAATCTCATGCAACTTTTGCTGGCGTTTTAACCGTGACTCCGTAGTCACCACCTTGCTGAGGTAATAAACTACCCCGTTTACCAGGTCAGCCTTCTTTTGAAAACTAGTTCCAATCGCCGGATCATCAATCAGTTCATCCGTATATTCGCTCCGCATCACAACGATTGGCAAGTCGGATGCCAGTGCCTCATCATAGGTTAACCCCTGTGACTCTGAGTCTGATGCTGAGACGAACACATCTGCCATCTGGTAGTAATGATAAACCTGGTCATTTGACACTTCACCAGCGAACTGAACATGGTCAGTCAAGTTTAACTGCCGGGTCTGCCGTTCTAAGGTCTGCCGCGCTGGTCCATCCCCAACAATCAACAGCTGGGCATCTGGACGCTTGGCAAGGATATCAGGCATTGCATCAATCAACGCATGGATATTTTTCTCATACGCCAACCGGCTCAATGACAATAATACCGGCGTATCAGCACCATAACCATGTTGGGCACGCAAGCGCTGAATTGCCTCCTTGGAGTCACGCTTGCTATACACCCGGAGGTTAATCCCTGTCGGAATCACCCGGATTGGTGACTCAATATCATAGTCCTTCAACGTCTCTAGGACGCGCTCACTCGGGGCGATCACCCCTGACATGTTTTTCAAGTATAGGTGCGCCAACCGGGCAACATCATTGGGCTTTAACACGTGACCATTGGCAATGTAATGGAGATAATCCTGATACATCGTATGGTAGGTGTGCAAGCACGGAATATGCAAATGGTGAGCAACCGTCTTGCCCATCACCCCAAGAGAAAACTCAGTCTGGTTGTGAACCACATCCAGCTTAAACTTCTTGGCGAGCCGGATTGCCCGGAAAGCACCACGAATAGCAATCCGCCGGTCGGAAAATGAAACAAAGGGGATACTTGCAAAACGGTAGATCCCATTTTCAACATCATCATGCTTAGCTTTCGGATCGGTCGTTGTAAAGATATAAACATGATGGCCTTGAGCAATCAGTTCATCACGAAGCGTCTTTATCGAAGTCGCGACTCCACTAACCTGTGGGAAATATGTATCTGTAAAAATACCAATATTCAAGCTAATTGCTCCTTTACTACGTCACAAATTTTACGATAATAATTGCTATTATACTAAAGCATCCCCTGAACCGCAAAGTCGTATTTAAATAATTGTAATATCATCTCCGTTGTAGGACAAGAACTGCCTTCAATGATTAAAAATTCTTTACAAAAAATTCACACTGCATCACCACTCGGATAAGGGCTTTTAAAGCAACAAAGAGGCAGGCGCAAGTCCTCCCTCTAATTTAGGTCCTTTAATTCAGGAACGTATTCTTTGACTAATTGTTTAACCTTTTCGGCAGTTTCAACATTGATTGCCCGGTGAACAAGGGGCTGCAGTTGGCGCGTACTGAGGTGGTTGATTAGCGACCGAATTCGCAATACTTGGCCACTGTTCATGGAAAATTCGTCTAGCCCCATCCCCATCAACAATGGGGTTGCCAATGGGTTGCCGGCCATCTCGCCACACATCCCAACCCACTTTCCTTCAGCGTGGGCGGCATCAATCACCCGCTTGATCATCCGCAAAACAGCGGGGTGAAGTTCCTGGTATAGGTAGGAAACATTGGCATTTCCCCGGTCAACGGCAAACATGTATTGAATTAGGTCATTGCTGCCAATGCTAAAGAAGTCCACGTACTTAGCAAAATATTCCGCCATTACAGCAACGGCCGGAATCTCTAGCATCATCCCGACTTCAACATTGTCAGCTACCTGAACACCTGCAGCTTCCAGTTTTGCCCGTTCTTCATCAAGAATCGTCCGCGCTTGCTGGAATTCTTCAATTGTTGCGATCATCGGGAACATGATCGCCAGGCGGCCATAAACAGACGCCCGCAAAAGGGCCCGCAACTGAGGGCGCAGGATTTCTGGACGGGCGAGGCCGACTCGGATTGCGCGAAAACCAAGGAAGGGGTTGGCTTCATGGGGTAACTGGACCATCCCCAACTGCTTATCCCCACCAATATCAAGGGTTCGTGCAACCACTCGCTGCTGGTTCATCGCTGCCACAAACTGCTTATATGACGCTAACTGCTGGTCTTCACTAGGGAGCTGGTCCTTGTTCATGTACAGGAATTCTGTCCGCAAAAGGCCAATCCCTTCGGCACCATTTTCCTGGGCGTCAGCAATATCGGCCACGGTCCCGACATTCGCCGCCACCTCAAAGCGACGGCCGTCTGCACTGACCGTCTGTTTATCCCGCAACGCGCCCCACGCTTGTTGTTCCTGGGCAAACTTTCCGGCGAGCAATTGGTAATGCTCAATCTCTGTTGCCGACGGGTTAACAATCACCTTGCCATGGATTCCATCGACGATCAGCATGTCGCCATTTTGAATTAAGGTTGCCGCATCTTTTACCCCCACAACTGCTGGTACCGCAAGGGTCTTACTCATAATTGTAAAGTGCGATGTCCGGCCACCATTGGCGGTCACAATCCCGGCCACATAACGACGGTCAAACTGGGCGGTATCTGTTGGGGTGATGTCATTGGCAACAAAAATTGCCCGGTGGTCGAGGGCTGCTGGCGTTGGCAGTGGAATATCTAGTAAGTGGCTAAGGATCCGCTTGGTAACGTCCCTAACCGCCATCGCCCGCGACTGGAGATAGTCATTATCATTCATCCCCTCGAGGAGCTTCAAATACTGGTTTTTCACCTTTTCGACCGCCCATTCAGCGGCATCATGGTGGTTTTCAATCTGGTCAATTATCTTATCGTGTAGAGTTGGATCATCTAGCAAAGAAATCTGGGTATCAATCACGGCTGCTGCTCGTTTTCCTAATGATTGGTGTGCATGATCGTGGATCTTTTGCAATTCTTTTCTGGATAACGCAAAAGAATCATGAAGCCGGGCGACCTCATGATTCTCATCAGCTGTATGCTGTTGTGTTACAGATAGATCTGACTCTACTAAAAGGTAAGCAGGAGCAATCATAATCCCACTGCTGGCTGCCAACCCAGTTAGTAGTAAGGACATTAGTCAGTCAATCCTTCCTTCTTCATGGTTTCAGCAACGGCATCCAATGCTTCCTTTTCGTCGTCACCGTTTGCAGTGATCGTAACGTTGGCGTTTTGGCCAACACCGAGTGACATTACACCCATGATTGACTTCAAGTTTACACTCTTGCCTTCGTATGAAAGGGTAACGTCAGAAGCAAACTTTGAAGCAGCTTGAACCAAAATAGTAGCTGGACGTGCATGAATACCAGTTTCAGAAGTAATAGTAAAATCGCGTTTTTCCATATCAATCAGTCTCCTTCGAGCAGATTTATAATTATTATCAGCAGCTTTCCCACTGATACACCTCGATAATTACATTTTAGCAATTGTAAGCGTTAAATACAAGATTACTCTTGACGATTTATCGCGCTTTTAAGTGGTAGCTAATCTTTCCACCACTATGCGCCTTGCCCTCAATTTGCGAGCGGTAGGCATAGGCATGAAATACTGGCTGGAATGCTTGAAAGTTTTCGGGAGTAATCTCAAAATGGTCGATCTTTTTCTCCCGTAAATCATCAAGTAATTGCTCAAAATCTTCTTCTGCCATTCAATCACCTCAATATAATTTCATCTGCTCCCCTATTATACACAATATTTTTAAATTGGCATTAAAGGAGTTGTCATTTTTAGCATTCAAGCCTAAAGAGTGCTAAAATTATAACTATAGTTTGGAGATTACTTACCAATATTAAATTACTGGGCGGTTGAAAGTGGTACTTATCGCTTGCGCTGGTTAAAAAAGTAAGTATAATATTAATCAATGGTCAAGAAAGGTCAAATAAAAATGGAATCTTTTTGACCTTAGAATATA
Source organism: Limosilactobacillus caccae (assembly GCF_900156885.1). Classification (GTDB taxonomy): domain Bacteria; phylum Bacillota; class Bacilli; order Lactobacillales; family Lactobacillaceae; genus Limosilactobacillus; species Limosilactobacillus caccae. The sequence continues at coordinate 237,761 of NZ_FTOY01000009.1, read as the reverse complement.
GGAGGTATTTTCTTAAGATGCTCTGTCAAAATTGTCATCAAAATCCGGCCACGATTCATTTACAAATGAATTTTAATGGCCAACGGATGCAAATCGACCTCTGCCAAAATTGTTATCAAAAACTACAAAACTTACAATCTGAAATAATGAATGGAGGTAACGGAATGAATAATTTCGGTTTTGGAAGCCTCGAAGACTTCATGAACGCAATGAACAACATGCAAAGCCAAGCTGCTGGGGCTAACGGACAAAATGTCAACGGTCAAAGCCAGCGGCAAGGTGGTGGCCGAAACGGTAAGGGAATTCTCGGCCAATACGGGATTAACCTGACCGACCTCGCCCGCCAAGGAAAGATCGACCCGGTGATCGGCCGGAACAACGAGATTAAGCGGGTAATTGAAATTCTCAACCGCCGGACCAAGAACAACCCAGTGCTAATCGGTGAAGCTGGTGTTGGTAAGACGGCGGTTGTTGAAGGCCTTGCCCAAGCAATTGTTTCTGGCGAAGTACCAGAAAAGCTTGCCAACAAGGAAATTATCCGCCTTGACGTCGTTTCCTTAGTCCAAGGAACTGGTATCCGTGGTCAATTTGAAAAGCGGATGCAACAATTAATGGAAGAAGTTCGCAAGAATAAGAACATCATCCTCTTCATCGACGAAATCCATGAAATCATGGGTGCCGGTAATGCTGAAGGCGGGATGGATGCCGGTAACGTCTTGAAGCCAGCCCTTGCCCGGGGCGACTTCCAGTTAGTCGGGGCAACGACATTGAACGAATACCGGAAGATTGAAAAGGATGCGGCCTTAGCACGGCGTTTCCAACCGGTTGAGGTTAACGAACCATCCGTTGATGAAACGATCAAGATCCTCAACGGTATTAAGAGCCGGTACCAGGACTACCACCACGTTAAGTACACCGATGACGCCGTGGTTGCGGCAGCCAAGTTATCTGACCGTTACATCCAGGACCGTTTCTTACCTGATAAGGCGATTGACCTGCTTGACGAAGCTGGCTCACGGAAGAACCTCACATTAAAGAACGTCGATCCAAACGCAATCGAAAACGAAATCCACACTGCCGAAGCACACAAGCAACAGGCAGCTGACAACCAAGATTATGAAAAGGCGGCCTTCTACCGGGACCAAGTTGCTAAACTAGAAAAGGCAAAGAAGGAAGCGGAAGAAAACCACACGGAAGATTCCGCAACGGTAACCGTCGCTGACATGCAAAAGATTGTTGAAGAAAAGACTAACATCCCCGTTGGTGACCTACAAAAACAAGAAGAAAACCAACTACGGGACCTTGATAAGAAGCTTGATGAACATGTTATCGGCCAGACAGAAGCGGTTGATAAGGTTGCCCGTGCTATCCGGCGGAACCGGATCGGGCTTAACAAGTCCGGTCGGCCAATTGGCTCCTTCCTCTTCGTTGGCCCAACTGGTGTCGGGAAGACGGAAACAGCTAAGCAGCTGGCATTACAACTATTCGGTTCTAAGGATGCCATGATCCGTTTCGATATGTCTGAGTACATGGATAAGACATCTACTTCCAAGTTAATCGGTGCGGCACCTGGCTACGTTGGATACGAAGAAGCTGGCCAATTAACCGAACAAGTCCGGCGCCACCCTTACAGCCTGATCTTGCTTGATGAGGTTGAAAAGGCCCACCCAGACGTAATGCACATGTTCTTACAAATTCTTGATGATGGTCGCCTGACCGACTCGCAAGGCCGGACCGTTTCCTTTAAGGATACAATTATCATCATGACTTCGAACGCCGGAACCGGTGATGCTGAATCGAGCGTCGGCTTCGGTGCTGAGGCTAGTGGCTCAACCCACGCAATCATCGACAAGCTGACCGATTACTTTAAGCCAGAATTTTTAAACCGCTTTGATGATATTGTTCAGTTTAATGCCCTTTCCAAGGATGACTTGATGAAGATCGTTGACTTGATGATCAACGACGTCAACACAATGCTTGCTGATAAGGACTTACACATCGATGTGCCAGAAGGAGTCGATGAAAAACTCGTTGACATGGGCTACGACCCTAAGATGGGGGCACGGCCATTACGCCGGGTAATCCAAGAACAAATTGAAGACCGGATTGCTGATTACGTCCTTGACCATAATGACGTCCATCAACTTGTTGCAAAACTTGATGATGATGGCAACATCACTGTTGAGGCGAAGCAAGCAGCAACCGAAGTCGAAGCTAACAAGTAGTTAATAATTAAGGGCTGGGAAATTTTGCTTTCCCAGCCCTTTTCACATCTTTTATTGTAGTCGCTTGCGGACCTCTAAAACCGGAATAGCGATCATTGGCACAAGCACGACCGCCAAAATTAATTCGGCCAGCCCGTTAGTCGCCATTACTGTTTCCAAGGCGATTAATAAATGGTTAACATCGACCCCATATGTTTGCGCAACAGCGGGAGTACGGTAAAATAGGTAGATAAGACCAAGGACTAGGCCCGTATTAGTCACGGAGCCCACAATGGCAGCGCCAATCGCGGCCCAGGACTTATTTTTAACTAGGTGGCAAAGACCGATGAAGGTATAGCCTGCAAGGATTCCAATCATAACCCGCGGGACGATTGAGACGACGGGGTTAACAAATACTAGCGGCGCTAACGGACTAGACGGTGCAGCAAACGCCCGCACCCAGGTTAAAAATCCCCATACGCCCCCGATAATCGCCCCGTCAAGTGGGCCCAGCACGATTGCTGCAATGATCACCGTCACATGAAGGGTGGTAATACTTAGTGGGCCAAGTGGAATGTTACCAAAAAAAGGTATAAAGTCTTGCAAGAAGATAATTGAGATAAAGATCGCCAAGGTGGTATTGTGACGAATCTGCTGGTGTCTTTTCTTTGCCATTTTGTTTCTCCCTAATAATTTGAATAGGCCTATTTTAGCATAAATCACTTTCATTCGGAGAAATATAATGGTTCGTTATCGTGTCGGCCTCAAAAAAGCGCTATAATTAATAAAGAATTAAGGTTACGGAGTGTTAAAGATGATTGACAAATTTAAAACAGGTAACCCAATCTGGGTATACTATAATGACATAGATTCAGGAGCAAACCTAATCGTCCCCCAACTGCTGCGCGGCTTTATCGGGCAGGAATATGAGATTGAGCGGAAACAATTTCCTAACTACCGCTACGTAAAGACTGAGGGGGAGACAAAGGGAAAGTTTGATATGCGGCAGCGAATCGTCCACCTCTTTTACCGGAAACAAAACTGGGGGGAAGTTCAATCGATTGAGATGTATCTGCACCTCGACGCCCCGACCCAGGTGTGTGATACTGCGGCGGGGATGCCAGTCGGTGCCCCACTACCTGCTGATATTACCGTGAAGTCCTTCCACCGGGTAGCAACTAAGAACGGGCAATTCTGGTATGAAATTGGGGCTGACCAGTGGATCAAATATGATAAGATGCACGTTGTCGATAATCCATTTAACACTGACCCCCAAAAGGCTCCTTCACGGCTGGTTAATAACCTGACGGTGATCCCATTACACGACGTCAAAGCGCGGGTCGACTACCTACATAACAAGTCGATCAATGTCTATGATGCACCATATGGTAATAAGATTGCGGAAATTCCTAATGGCAATGAAGTTCAGCTGATTGGGAAGTTAAACGATAATGACGAGATCACCTGGTATCAAATTGGCCGTAAGAAATACATCACGAGCAACTATATTGAAATTGAAGGCCTCGATGAGGATGAATAATAAAAAGGGGCTGGGAAGAAACATAGTTTCTTTCCAGCCCCTAGTTTTATCTCCGAATATTACATAGTAATCGCGGAAAAAAAGCGAGCCCCTCAAGGGTAACTACGGACAAACGTCGGCCCGTACCGTGCCAACGTCCGTCCTAGGTTACCCCACCGGGGCTCCGAGAAGCTTTTTTCCCAGCTTGTTTTTGTTATATAACTATGTCCTTAGCTAATCTTGCCTAATCGCGACGCAACTGCATCTTGTTATTAAATAAGCGTGCAAGGACAAACATTACGACCAAGTAGATGATTAAGAACATCCACCAAGTAATTGAAGTCCTTAGTAAACTAACTAGCACTGAATCTGGCCCCCAGCTGAGCATGCTTTGCGCAATGGCTGCTAAGGACATACTAAGTAAGACGAACAAGGCAACCGGACCAGCGATGCCGACAATCCACTTCCACCGCCGGCTTAACAGGGCAAAACCATTGCCAATTGCCATGACCGTAATGATGACCGAGAAGTATGAAAGCAGGTTGTAAAGGGATGCGGTAACGCTGATAAATGGGTGGTTAAGCAGGCCAAGCAGTTGGTTCACAAACCACACGATGAGCGTCAACAGGATCATTGAAATGAACCGCCCCTGCCACACAATTTTCCGGGAGATCCCGTTTTGAATTGCCCATTTAAAGTCGCTGTACGGGGTGATTAAAAAGTAAAATACTAGTATCAGGGTTAAAATGCTTGGTAAAGATCCCGGAATACCGGTGAGACTAACTAGGAATGACTGAATGTTATGATCCATTACTAAACCTGCTAAGTAAGCAAATAGTTCCACGGCAACGGCCACAGCAACGGCGATTCCGGTAGCTGCCCCTTCCCGGCGCAACACAGTTGTAATTACTAAATCTCGTTTTTGGTTTTTCATTAGCCCTCTCTCCCATCAGTTAAGTACATAAATAAGTGCTGTAAGTCATAGTGGTCAATCTTTACCTGGTCTGGGATCACCCGTTGGTCATCCAGGTGGTCAAAGATGTAGGAAGTCTGAATGTTTCCTATGCTTTCTTTCTTAAGAACCCGCAGGCCATCAGTGTATTGGTCTACTAGCTTGGCCGGCCCGCTGACAGCGTAAGCCTTCGCTAGCATTTCATCCGTATCTTCATCAATAATCAAGTGGTGGTTGTGCAATACTAATACGTGCTCGACCAACTGTTGAATTTCTTCAATTAAGTGGGTCGATAGGACAAATGTCCGGGGCTTTTCTTGGTAAGTCTTCACCAGCTCCTTGTAGAAAAGATCACGGTGGTTGGCATCCAACCCTAGAATTGGCTCATCGAGAAAGACGTAATCAACATCGACTGCTAGGGCGACAATTAGCTTTGAAATTGTCCGCTGCCCGGTCGACAGGTTGGTGACCTTTGCCTGCGGGTCAAGTTCAAAAAGCTCTGCTAGTTGCTTAGCGTAATCATAATTAAAGTTGCCATAGGCCACGTCCGCCAGGTCAAATGTCTGACTAACCTTCATCCCCCGTGGGTAAAGGTTAGCTTCACTCATCAAGAAGATCTTACTCAGCACATCATCATTGTCGTTTACCACGTCATCGCCTAACCGTACTTCGCCACTTGTCGGGAAGATCCGGTTACTGATGATGTTTAATAGCGTTGACTTCCCTGCCCCGTTACGGCCGAGTAAGCCGTAAATCTTGGCTGGTTCTAAAGTAAAGGACAGGTCGTCAAGAATCATGTCATGCCGATATTTTTTGGTTAAGTTTTTAATGGTTAATTGTTCCATCATGCTCTCCTCGTTCGATTAATTCTAATAAGTGCTGCTTAGTAATCCCTAGCTTGTCAGCTTCAACTAACAGGCTCTTAACATAGTCGTTATAAAAGCTTTCCTTTCGTTGCTCCATGATTTTTTGTTGTGCTCCTTCTTTGACAAACATTCCGAGACCGCGACGCTTTTCAAGCAGTCCCTTATCAACTAACATGTTCATCCCCTTCAGCACAGTCGCGGGATTGATATGCAACTGCTGGGATAGCTGGGTGGTTGACGGCACCTGTGCCTGCTCATCAAAGCCTCCAGCGAAAATCATTTCCTCAAGCTGGTCAGCGATTTGCTGGTAGAGTGGCGCCGACTCATCAAAGTTAAATTGCATCTGGGCACCTCCTTAGTTATTTGGTTAATTACTTATGTGACTAAGTATATATGTAAGTGGGTGGTTTGGCAAGAGAAAATAAAAAAGTTCCCTACTTTTTTGTAGAGAACTTTTGCTAATTAAGAATTAACATGGTCTAATAAGCCATTATCTTTGAAGTAGTAATTAAATTTTCCTAACTTCTGGGATCCAGTTAAGGCTGCGCCGTCAGCACCAAAGTAATAGTTATCGCCGGCACCAACTGTCCGATACCACTGATTGGTAAAACGCGCCCCATCCTTGCCAAAGTAGTAGGTATGGCCCCAATTATTATAGAATTTATTTACATATAACTGACCATTTTGATCGAAATAGTATACTTTTCCGTTATGGTCGGTAATAAATTGGTTTTTCAAATTAGTGATAACACCATCATTATTAAAACGGTATGTCACCCCATTAATTTGGCGAGTCTGGTTACGTAATAGTACCCCATCGTTACTAAAGTAATAGGCATGACCCCACGCAACCATAAAGGCATTGTCCCAACGGGCACCGTCATTACCAAAGTAATAAGTTTGCCCCCAAATATTCATAAAGCGGTTATCCCAGCGGGCACCATCTTCGCCGAAGTAGTAGGTATGACCCCACGCATTCATAAAGCGGTTATCCCAGCGGGCACCATCTTCACCAAAGTAGTAGGTATGACCCCACGCATTCATAAAACGGTTATCCCAACGCGCACCATCTTCACCAAAGTAGTAGGTGTGACCCCATGCATTCATGAAACGGTTATCCCAACGCGCACCATCTTCGCCGAAGTAGTAGGTATGACCCCAGTTACTGTAGAACTTGTTTTGCCAAAGAACACCGTCATCGCCTAGGTAATACATCTTATTGTTAAGCTTCAAGAAGCCCGTTTGCTTTTGACCGTCGATGTAATAATAGGTCTTGTCGCCATCTTTTTTCCAACCGTTCTTTAATTTTTGAAGATCCTTTTTAGCGCTAGCTAGCTTTTGCTCTGCAGACTGGAAAGCCTTATTTGCGAGTAATTGTTCATTTTGCGCCTTCGTTAGTTCTTCTTGCTTTTGCTTAAGTTGATCTTGCTTCTCTGCTAAAGTCTTAGCAAACTGTTCTTGTTGCGCAGATGCTGTTTGTAACTTTTCAGTAGCTTCTTTTACCGCTTGCCCCTTAGCTGTTTCACGATCATTGGCTAGCTTTTGCTCCGCCGTTGCTAAGTCTTTTTTAGCATTGTCTAATAATGTTGTTTTGTTTTTTACATCATTATCTAAAGCGGTTAAATTAGCCTGTGCACTCGTTAATGATTGTTGTGCTTTTTCTAGTACACCTTTTGCATCGGCAGTTGCCTTCTTCGCACTTGCTAAGGATGCCTCTTGATCGGCTTTCTTAGCCATAAAATCAGCTATTTGTTGCTTTATTGCTGACATATTTGTTGTTGGGATAACATATTCTGAGCTTCCAAACTTACCTGAGCCTGAAATATCACTATTAGAAATAAATAGTAATACTAACTTTTGGTTCATTCCTGTTAAACTAACATATCGACTATCATCTAATAAGGTGTTAGCGCTTTGTGGATCTTCTAATGCACTAAGAATCAGATTATAGGTATCACGTTTAAGATCATTTAATGTTACTGGTGTAAACTCGTAGGATGTAACTGTTCGTTCAAAACCATTGAATGACAGAGACGTTTGAGTCATGCCAGTTATTTCTCTATTTAACGTCCCAAAAGCTTTGCCATAGTCATTATATTTTTCTAACCCATTATTGTCAGCAGCATTAGCAATTGAGAATTTTTCATTAGCTCTATCAATATATTCATGTTTTAAGAAATTATTAGCCACATCAGAAGCAAAGTTAACTGAGCCGTTGGTAACCTTTAACGGTTGTAACCCAGCAGCAAAGCGGACTTCATTAATCAAGCTTGCCGCAAACGTTGCTAAACTTGCCCAGTCCCCCTGGGATAATTCATTTAATTCAGCGTATGATCTTTGCGCATCAAGACTAGAATCATGGTACTGGTTCTTATTAAGCGCCTGAATTTCTTCAGCAGAAATAATCGAGTTTGCCCGCAAATTCTTAATGTAATTTTCTGGCAAGTCAATGTGATTAACAGAATTCATTTGGTCATTTAACTGATCGATTTTAGCCTGCGTACCAGCAACAATAGACTGTGCCTTTTCTTGGTCAGCTTGTTTTTGCTTAACGATTTGTTGCTGTTGATTAACAGTTGCTTGTTCACTGTTTACTTTGTTTTGTTGGTCTGCTTTTTTCTGTTGGGCCACCGTTAAGGCAGCATTGGCGGAATCAACTGCCGCTTTTTTATCAGTGATATTCTGTTGGTCCTGTGACAGACTATTTTGTGCATCTACCTGAGCTGCCTTTGCCTTATCTAATGTACTTTGGGCTTGTGAAACCGTCGACTTTGCAGAATCAGCTTGGGCCTGCGCTTCTTGAACCTGCTTTTGCGCACTGTCAACGTTTCCCTGAGCCGCATTTACCTTTTTACCAGCGTTTTCAGCATTTAGCTTTGCTGTATCAAAACTCTTTTGGGCATCATTAACATTTTTTTGCACTTGGGTAACTTGAACCGTTGTCGGCGATGTTGCTGCTTCTACATCACTAGTAGTAACAGCCATTGCACCAAAAGCCAAAGCAACGGTTGTTAATCCCATCACACACCACTTTTTACCAGCCTTGTACAGCTTAAAACGTTTTTTTAACATAAAGTTCTCCTTAATATAAATAAATATAAATGCTTTTTCAGTTTATCATAGTAAGCGGTTACTTGATACACATTTAACAATGTTTTTCAATTTTTATAAAAAAGGAAGCTGACCAGCTTCCTTTTCGTTAATTTGCAATTTAGCCCATTTCAGTTCCTCAGTCTTAGTTGAAGTATTTACTTGTGTAGTGTTTACCTGCTGTAACATCGTATTGGATTAACTTATAATCATGCAAAAACTGCTTCTGCTTTTTGGTAAATGTTTTTTCTTTAACAGTATGACCGCTTTGACCGATAAAATGAGTACTACTGTTAAAAGCATTGACGGTCGAAGCAGAGGTATCCATCGTCATTGCTGGTATCTGTTCATAAACGTTAGTTAGTAAAGCTTGATACCAATCTACCTTTGAATTGGTTTGCTTGGCAACCATCGCAATAAAGTCATTGGGCACAACATATTTCGTCCGATACTCAAAATTCTTTGCACCATGCTCGCGGGCATATTTATTTGAATATATGAAGTAATCTGTTTCATGAAGTTTAACGCCATCTTTCTTCATATCATTTCCATATATTCCTGGTAAGTGATCTCCATAAAATACAATCGTGATCGGCTTATTAATTTCATCTAGCTGTGAAATAAATTGACGTAAGTACTTATCCGTATAGTGAATGCCAGTTGTAAAGTCGTTAACGGCATTGATATTAGTCCCTGCCGAAACTTTAACTGCTTCATATCTTGCAAGATTATCATAGTAATTTTGATCGTATGGGAAGTGGTTCTGCATCGTCACGAGATTGATAAACTGCCCACCATCGTGTTCGCGAATCTGGTCAAGAGCATTATCATATGACGTTTTATCAGATAAGTACGGACTACGATCAATCTTCATCCGATGTTTAATTGGGTCTTTACTTCCTAAATACATAAATTTGTTAAAGCCAAATTTGTGGTATACAGTTATCCGACTATAGAACGCTCCAATATAAGGATGAATTGCCGTTGCGTATCTAAAACTTTGCACAATTGACGGGTTATTTTTTAATGTTGGTACTAATTGGGTATATGGAGTTGGTAATGTTGGTGAAAAATTACTGAGTGTAAAACCGGTTAGAGTCATATATTCCATATTTGCAGTTCCACCACCATAACCAGAACTAATCATCGTTCCACCTGTCCCCTGTTTCTCCATCTTAGTTACAAATGGAATAGGATTGTTTTTCAATTTCACTCCGGGGACACGGTTGGGATTAGCAAAACTTTCACTTAAATTGAAAATAATAGTCTGCTTATCTAAATGATTTTCCCTTGTCTCATTAATTTTTGCAGCTTCCTTACCGTAACGCTGGACAATTTTAACCATTGCCTTTTGCGAATAGCCACTTGGTTGCTTCATTACTGTTACATCAACGTTGTTCAGATATTGAAGAATTGGGCCATTAATTTTAGCCCCACTTAACTGATTGTAAAACATTGGCTGGTCATCAATTGCTGATAAAAAGTTATTTATTGGTGTGTTCGGTTGGTTCCAAATAGTACTACTTAGAAAGATTAACGGAGCAAATAATAAGTAAAATATCCGTTGCCCTCGCGAAAACTTCACCGCCACTACTCTTCTTATTTCTAACCAGGTAATGATGAAAATTAGCAAGATCAGAAAGATAGCAAAACTCAACCATATTTTCAGATCAACCATTCCAAATAATTGTTTAGCAACAGAAAGCATTGCAAGATCAGCTGGAAGAATTGGCTCATTTCTCGCTGCAATTTTTTCTTTGTTAGCTATTACAAGTACAACATTAAAAACCATTACTAGGAAAAGTCCAATCCAATAGCGATTGGTCAGCGCCTGAATAAACTTTATTGAGGCAAAGATTATTAACGTTGTTAATGCTAATGTCATTTCCCGTTGCCCTAAAGTATAAGCAAAGATATTGTAGCTTGGACCAACATTTGGTGTTATTTGCCAACTCGTATTCATTAATAATGTTACAGTCAGTGCCATCATATAAGAAAGTAAGCTTAAGCACAGCGTCGGCCGCAGCTCCCGATATTTTGCAATAGCTATCCTTTGCTGTTTTTTATTAGCCAATAAAAAGAAGTGACTTATCTTCTTACTTAGGGAATCAATAAGTGAGATTCTTAAAAAGAATGTCCAACATTGGGCAATGATTATTCCCACTAATACTAAGCCGAGTGAAAGAACAGCAAGTTTAAATGAAGAGTGGCCAATTTGCTTATCAACAAGGGCCGCCAAGTAAGCAATAATTGCAGTATTTTCAATCAATGTTAGATAGCTAAAGGTAATTCTCAAATTAATAAATTTTATTAATTGCTTAACAATCTGAGCAAGTGCAAACGCCGTTAGAACGGCTAAAAAATTAAATGATGTTGTAAAACGACCAATCGTTGTTCCATCAATACTAAAAAACGGCATGATTGCTTGAAGAAAGGCATTGCCAAATCCAGCAATTGTTGCTAAGCTAAACCATTTTAATAAAGTTAATTTGGGGACAAAACTTCGCCAGCCAAGCAGAACCATCAATGCGTAAAATAGAAAATTAGCTCCGTCTGCCCAGCCAAACATGTTGGGCGTTGAAAATGAAGAAACGAAGACTAGCCCCCATATCAAAATAGGAATATATCTTTGGTACTGCACAGTAAGGTTATCGCTCAACTTCCCCAAAAAGAGGCCGAACATACTTGCAAATATTAATGGATAAGTGTTTCTTAATAATGGAAAGAACGAGTCATAGAAAAGCTTGGGGGTAGCGTTTCTACTACAAAGTGAAACAATCAAGCAGGCAATTGTCCCTAAGGCAAAAGTATTCAACCAAGTTTTAACAGTAAGTGCAATAACATTATCTTTTTGCTTCCTTAGCTGTGTTCCCAATAATATTAGAAAAATAGTTGGCCCTAACAGCGTTAAGCTATGTAACACCTGCAATGCACTAGTGTGTAGGTTGGCACTATTATAATTAGCAATACTTGGCGAAAGTCGCCAGTATACCTGGTCGATTCCAACCCACATCAAAATTAGTAACCATAAAAATTTGTCTTTCAATTTATTCATCTTATTAATCCTCTAATTTAAATTTACAGATTAAATGATAACATACCAATATTATTAGGGTGAGAAACGTTATTTCTCTGGTAGTAGCATATTTTTATCGATCTTAAGTAAAAAAGGAAGCCAACCAGCTTCCTTTTAATTAAATATGATTCTTAGTAGTCCGTGCCAGGGATTCAATCATGTTAACCCCCACATTCATTGGTAAGTTATTGTCCGTGTAAACTGCAATTGAGTATCCACTGTCGCCATGTGGAATATAACCAATACTATTTACGTACCACTTCCAAGAAGGAGCGAGCGCTAACCAACCATTCTTAACGTAGAACTGGTTGCTTCCGGCTGAAATCCCCCAATTTTGGCTTGCAGAAACTGTACTCATTAGTGATTTAATATAGTTTCGTGAATTATCATTCAAGTAGCTAGAATGTGGCTTGATGAAAATTTCATTTAATAACTTTAGTTGGTCTGTTGACGTTGTCTGCGTCAATCCCCAGTGATTATTTACTCCTGGTGTTGTCTGATTCATCCCTAATGCTGAATAGATTGCCCGCATTCCATTTGTACCACCGAGATAATTATTAACCAGCGTCGTAGTAGCCGCATTATCACTGTTTCTAATCATCTTAGCAGCTAAGTCACGTTGATATGCCGTCAAATTGCCATTCGTATTATGAAGTAATTGTGCTAATACAGCAACTTTCACTGTACTTGCAGTTGGTAAGCGGTAGCCAGGCGTATTGGTATATTCATGTACAATCCCATCCTTTTGCGATTGGGCAGCAATCATGATGTGATGACCATTATAGCCATTAATCAATGTCTTCCACTGCGCAACTAACGGATCATCATGAGCAATTCCCTCTTTGTCAAAATAATAGGTCTCACCGTTTACCGGGAAGTATTCAGATGTTGCACGGGCACCGTCCCACTTAAAGTAGTAGCGATTGCCCCAAGCATTCATCCACCGATTATCCCACCGGGCACCATCTGCACCAAAATAATAGGTGTTACCCCAGTTGTTGTAAAATTGATTAGTATAACGAGCACCATCTAGGCCAAAGTAATAAGTGTGGCCCCAATTATTGTAGAAGCGGTCCTTATACTCACGGCCATCATTGCCAAAGTAATATAGTTTGCCATTCTGCGTTAAGAAATAGTTACGTTGCATAACTCCCTGGTTATTAAAGAAATAAGTGCTACCGTTAATATCCGCCTTTTGTGATGTAGCACGGACACCATCGCCAAGGAAATAATACCATTGGTTCCAGGCATTCATCCACCGATTATCCCACCGGGCACCATCGTTACCAAAGTAATAGGTATTACCCCAATTATTATAAAACTTATTATCCCAACGAGCGCCATCTGCACCAAAGTAGTAAGTATGACCCCAATTCGTGTAGAACTGGTTGGTATAGCGAGCACCGTCTAGGCCAAAGTAATAAGTATGGCCCCAGTTGTTGTAAAAGCGGTTTTTATATTCCTGACCATCGGCACCAAAGTAATATACTTTACCATTTCGCTGTTGGAATTGGTTAGCAGCCATCACACCGTAGTTATCAAAGTAATAGGTCGCATGATCAATGTCCGCAAGCTTATTCGTATAGCGGGCACCATCTGCACCGAAGTAATACTTCTTACCCCAATTTTGATACCATTGATTCTGGTAAAGCTTACCATCTTTCCCATAATAGTAAACATTGTTATTAATCGTACTAAAAGTATCAGGCTTACCAGTTGTGGATACTCCATTTACATTCGTAGTTTCTTCGGCGGCTGGTGCAATCGGTGTAACATCTAAAGTTTGCTGATTATTTTCGCCTTCTTGATCAGATTTTGCTTCCGGATTACCAGCGGCCGGTGCTTCTTGAACTGCGGTAATGTTAACCGTTGATTCAGGACTTTTTACAGTGACATCAGCTTGGGCGGTTGTAACGCCAAGGGTCAATCCTGCAAGAACGATTGCTGCGCAACACCACTGCTTACCACTTTTATAAAGTTTAAAGTGCTTTTTTAGATTCAAAATAAACTCCCCTTTTTTCATTACTGCCTAATAGTAACTTTCAATATGGAAAATTACAATCGCTTTCATAAATTTTAACAAAAAAAGGAGCGTGTTACAGCTCCTTTTACGATATTTCAAAGCAAAGTAATCAAATAATACCATTATTAGTTACAATAGGTATGAGAAATATAAGTTAGCAAACTATCCTAATAATGACTAATAAATAGATAATGCTTGACCATTCATTTCGCCCTGGATATGTTTTGCTGGAACCCAGGCATTATAGCCTAAATCATAAGCATTTTTCCCTGTTGAATGAGCTGTCCACCGACCACGATATCCATAAAGCGGATCATAAACATGGAAAGTATTATTATGAGAGTTGTATCCGAGAATAACTTTACAGTGGTTCCGATTACCACCAGCATCATAGGCAGACCAACCATAATAAAGTACTGGGTGACCGCTTTGAACAATTTGAGCGATTTTTGAAAGATTAGTGTATGAAATATCACGAACCCCATTATAGAATTGCTTACCATACTTGCTCAATGCATTAGGCTGGATAACATGATCAAAGCCAGCACCAGTGGTAACATCACCAGATTGACCACCATTCCATCCTTGATTCCGACTTCCTGAAACATTAGGCTCATTATGAATTAGGTCATAAAGGTTGGGATAAACATTCTTTATACTCAAAAGCATTGCTAGTGAAGCACCTGCACATCCCCATGGAGCAAAGACTGGTGTGTATTGGCTAAAGTAGTGAACATCACTAACAATTCCTGCACCATCAGCCCAGTGAGCATCATAATCGTTTCCAGAACCATTAGTATTGAAGAAAGTGTTAGTTAAAAGAACGCCACCTTCACCAAAGAAGTATTTGTGGCCCCAGTTATTATACCAACGGTTATCCCAGCGAGCACCGTCTGCGCCAAAGTAATAGGTATGACCCCAGTTATTATAGAAGCCGTTATCTAAGCGAGCACCGTCCTTTTGGAAGTAGTATGTGTGGCCCCAATTGTTGTAAAAGCCGTCATCTAAACGAACGCCACCCTTACCGAAGTAATAGGTATGGCCCCAGTTATTATAAAAGCCATTGTCTAAACGAACGCCACCCTTACCGAAGTAATAGGTATGGCCCCAGTTATTGTAAAAGCCATTGTCTAAACGGGCACCATCTTTTTGGAAGTAGTACGTGTGACCCCAATTATTATAAAAACCATCATTTAAGCGAATGCCATCTTTTTGGAAATAGTAAGTATGGTTATTTTGGTTTAAGAAGTAGTCTTTTTGTTGCTGACCTTGGTCATTAAAGTAATAATCCTTACCATCAATTTGTTGCTGACCAGTTAGCTTTTGACCATCCTTGTAGTAATAGTTGCTACCGTTTTGCGTCTGCCAGCCAGTTTTTAATGAGGTTGCTTTAGGAGCAATGGCTGCCTTGCTATCTGTCAATTGAGCCTGATTATTATTAACAATGGATTGCTGTTGAATGCCACTATTTCTCTCTTCGCTTTGCCCTGAAAGAGTTGATAAAACTACTGTATTTGAAGCTTGGCTTGCTGTTTCTTGTGTATTTACTAGTGCTACACTACTATTTGAACCCCCAACATTACTATCAGTAACATCCGCACTTACACTTTGAGAGACTGCAAATGCTCCAGTAGCTACTAAAACAGTAGTCATTGCCATGTAACACCAGTTTTTCCCTTTTTTAAACATCTTATAATGTATTTTCATTTTATTAATCCTCCCCATTTATATATCATTATTATCTTATACCTTCAAAAAAATAGAAACAAACACTATTTTTTTACAATTAAGTATCTTTAAAATACAAATCTCTCTAAGCATATCGATTCAATATACTTAGAGAGATTTATTTACCACTTAATGGCTTAGACTAACGTTTTAATTTGTTTTATAGCCATTAAGGAATCCTTTATACATATTAAGCGATTGTAGTGGATATCCATGATCATCAAATAATGTTACATTATCCCATGTGGTACCACCCCAAGTTGGCTTTCCTTCGTAAAACATTACCGAGTCTGGAGCATACCCAGTAGCGTACTTAGAAGCCCAACCTGTTCCATACTGGTTTGACATCTGTTTATTATAATCCCAGTTATCCCAACCAGCCTTTACTGGTATCCAAGCAGGCTCCCAATAAAAACCACCAATACCGTTGCCAGCAAGAATTGCCTTGTACATATCAGCCATTGCATCTACTTGACCTTGTGGATCATGAGAATAGGTATCAATTACATCACTTACTGAATTTCCGGTACCATCAGCATCACGTTTATTATTGATCCAACCAGTTTCAAGAACAACTGTCTTCTTACCAAATTCTTTTTGAACCATGTTTTCGACTGCAGTAAGATTCTTAGGCGTATTAGCGCCAGTACCAAGGTCTTGACCGTCATAAGAACCATTATTATCACCTGTTGACCAGAACGGGTAGTATGAAGTTCCCAAATAATCATAATCAACATTGTTATCCTTAATAGCGGTTAGTATTGACCTATACTTATCAATGTTTGGCGTTTCTAACTGAATAGCGATCTTGACATTTGAAGCATTTTCACGAATTGCCTGTGAAGCTGCAGACAAGTATTCACAGATTTGAGCAGCTTTATTCTTGTCACTCCAAATATTTGACCATGATTCACCAGCATCACGGTTACTGTAAATTCCAAAGACCCCATTGGTAATCTCATTACCAATTTGAACCATTCCAAGATTTACACCATTTACTTTAAGATCATTTACTACTTTTGCAGTGTATAAGTATACTTCCTTCTTCAAGGCATCAGATGAAAGATTCTTCCATGCCTTAGGAAGTGGTTGCTTAGCTGGATCAGCCCAGAAATCTGAATAGTGGAAATCAAGTAATACCTTCATTCCATACTTAGTGGCTTCCTTTGCCATATTAATAAGACTTACTTCATCATTAGTCCCACCAGCATAGCCTTTACCATCTGCATTGTATGGATCGTTCCATAACCGCAAACGAATATAGTTAACGCCAGCATCACTTAATACTTTAAATAAGTTTGCAGGATGGCCATTAAAATCATAGAACTTAACACCAGCATTAAGAAGTGTTTGGTAACTAGATACATCAACTCCACGAATAGTATCGTTTATCATTCCTGAAACTGGCTTAACTTTTACAGAATCATATTTAAGGCCAATCTCACTCCCAGTTTGGTAAGCTAAGTCAAGTTCCTCAGCTGTCTTTTTACTTGCAGGAGTAGTGTTCGCCATATCAAGCTGAGTTGGTTTAGCCTTACCCCATGTTAATGTTGCACTGTAGTTAACCTTTAATGGATCGCCATATTTAACATCTTTATTTAATTTCAGGAAATTATTTAGCTTATCATCGGCATTATTACCTACAAGCCAGAATTCATAATGGTAAGCATCATTGCCATTATAATAATTCTTGGTTCCTTGCAATGCCGTCGAATTACCAGGCAGTGAAGCAAAAATACTCGTCAAAGTCTGAGTATCAATTGTGCTACCTTTCTTACCAGTGAGTAATGCAGGGTAGTATGAATTTAGTGCATTCCCTACTTCATTCGATGTAATATCACTATTGATAGCAAGAGCGTCTTTTACGTTTTTACCATTATCATAAATTGCTGAAGTGATGGCAGTAAGAGAAGAAGTTGCTTGAGCTTCATTAATAGCTTGACCTGGTTTGAAAACAACTACAACAAGTTTATCTTTGTTAACATCCGCTCCAACACCGACTACTGAATCATTAGCATTTTCAAAATCGTATGAATTCAAACAGTTCTTGGCAATTTCCTTTGAATCAGCATCAGAGAAGTTTGTCGTATAAACAACTAAAACCTTACCATCAAGCAAGCTATCATCGTGCAGTTTTTGAGCAATTACATTCTTATCAGCATTTGTATCACCTTGTGCAACTTCTTGGGCTATGTCATGTAACGCTAACTCTTGATAGTGATTAGTTTGATTCTGCCAATCATATTTTACATTTTTAATTCCTTGGCTGGTTAATGTTTTCGCAATATCTTGTGCAACTGCATTTCTGGTTTCTTCAGCATCATATACCTTAGTTATTTCACCCTTGGCGTTAAATTGATAGCCTTTACCGTCAATAACCTTAAGTTGGTCAGTAAGCATTATGCCTTGACCATCAAAATAATACTTTTGACCATCTTTATTTAAAAATTGGTTTGTATACCGTGCGCCATCTTTACCAAAATAGTAAGTATTTCCCCAATTCTTGTAGTACTCATCTTGATACATTACCCCATCGTTATCGAAGTAATAAAGCTTACCGTCCTTATTTAAGAACTGGTTCGTATAGCGTGCACCATCTTTACCAAAGTAGTAGGTATGGCCCCAGTTTTTGTAATACTTATCTTGATACATTACTCCATCATTGTCGAAGTAATAAAGCTTACCGTCTTTATTCAAGAATTGGTCCGTATAACGGGCACCGTTTTTACCAAAGTAATAAGTGTTGCCCCAATTCTTGTAATATTGGTTCTGGTACATAATTCCTTGGTTGTCAAAGTAGTAAACCTTACCATTCATATTCAAAAATTGATTGGTATAACGGGCACCATCACTGCCGAAATAATAGGTATGTCCCCAATTGTGATAGAACTTATTAGCTACTAGAGTACCTTTAGAGTCAAAGTAGTAAAGTTGATTTTCGTTTGCCGTTAAGAACTGATTCCGCAAAGGAATAACTCCATCATTATTTATCCAGTAACTGTTTCCATTAACGTTCTTCGTTTGGTTCTTAACTAAGGCGCCATCTTTACCGAAGTAGTAAGCACTTCCCCACTTTACCATGTAGCGGTTATCCCAACGAGCGCCATCATTTCCAAAGTAGTAAGTGTTTCCCCAGTTATTGTAAAATCGGTTATCCCAACGGGCACCATCTGAGCCAAAGTAGTAGGTATGCCCCCAATTATTATAAAACTGGTTTTGATACATAATTCCTTGATTATCAAAGTAATATGTTTTGTTATCTTTAGTTAAAAACTGATTAGTATAGAGCGCCCCATCATTTCCAAAATAATAAGAATGTCCCCAATTATGGTAAAAACTGTTATCTAAGCGGGCACCATTTTCTTGAAAGTAATATGTTTTTCCCAAGTTATTATAAAACTGATTTTGATATAATTTGCCATTCTTACCGTAGTAGTAAGTGTTTCCGTTAACCGTCTTAAATGTTTCAGGTTCTGCAGCTGCTGGGACAGTTTCTGCATTTCTTTGACTACTATCATCAGCAGCTGCTGTTTTAATCGCTTCTACATTAGAAGCAGGATTTTCATCCGTTATTGATTTATTTACTTTTTTTACCGACTCTGTCTGACTACTATCTGTTTGAACTGCTGGCTCTTGTTCAGTACTGCTAGTTGTCATCGCCGTCGTGTTCTCACTTGGAGTATCGTCAGCTAAGGCGACAGAACTACCTAGCGCCATTCCAGTTCCCAATGCAATTGTTGCAATAGCTGCACAGCACCAAGTCTTTCCAGCTTTATAGAGCTTAAAATGTTTTTTTATTTCCATTTTTATTCCCTTTCGAATGTAAATTTACCCATTTAATATAGATCATTCTTATAGTAATTTCAAATAGAAAAAGGCTAGCACCTAGGGCACTAACCTTTCCGTCTAATCTTCTTTTAACTTATTGGCATAATCATTAATTAATGTCTCATTGGTTTCCTTTTCATAGATTGCAGTAAGGTCACTCATTGGGACAACTTTTTCGTCATACTTAGCATGGGCGGTATCAGTTCCAGATTTTGGATCCAGGTACTTAATAAGGACGTTATTGCCTTGAATTTCCTTAAAGTAAATGTAACTAGCTGGATCACCGTTAGCAGTAATGTAGTTATAACCTTTATTAACACCGTTCTTTTCCGCACCGTAGCTAAGGACATTATCGGCAACATAAGACTTAAACCAATCTGGGTCCTGGTAAAGAGCTACAAGGGTAGCCATATATTGTTTATAGTTAACCTTGTTAATCCCATTAGGAATCAGAGATCCCTCATCATTAAAAAGATATGTTTGCCCGTTAATTTCTTGCTTTCCAGTTACTGGGTAACCATTTTTACCAAAGTAAAGCGTGCTGCCTTCGTACATTAACCACTGGTTAACAAGCATCCGTCCTTCACCATCAAAGTAATGAATGTGGGTGTTAGAATCATTTTTATCTAAAAATTGATTAGTGTAACGAGCACCATCGGCACCAAAGTAGTAAGTGTTACCCCAGTTCTTGTAGTAACGATTTTGGTACATTACCCCATCATTGTCAAAGTAATAAACCTTTCCATCCTTGGTTAAAAATTGGTTTGTGTAACGTGCACCATCGTTACCGAAGTAATAGGTATTGCCCCAGTTTTTGTAGTAACGATCTTGATACATTACACCATCAGCACCGAAGTAATAAAGCTTACCATTCTTCGTTAGAAATTGGTTGGTGTACCGCGCACCATCAGCACCAAAGTAATAAGTCTTGGTACCATCTTTATAATAACGGTTATGATACATTACACCATCATTATCAAAGTAGTAAGTCTTACCGTTCTTGGTTAAGAACTGGTTGGTATACCGCGCACCATCAGCACCAAAGTAGTAAGTATTGCCCCAGTTCTTGTAGTAACGATCCTGGTACATTACTCCGTCGTTATCAAAGTAGTATAGCTTACCATTCTTTGTTAAGAATTGGTTGGTGTATCGCGCACCATCAGCACCAAAGTAGTAAGTATTGCCCCAATTCTTGTAGTAACGATCCTGGTACATTACTCCATCATCATCAAAGTAGTAAAGTTTACCATTCTTTGTTAAGAATTGGTTAGTATAACGAATACCGTCGGCACCAAAGTAGTAAGTATTGCCCCAATTCTTGTAGTATTGGTTCTTGTACATCGCACCATCATTGCCGAAGTAGTAAAGCTTGCCATTCCAATTCAAGAACTGGTTGGTATACCGCGCACCATCATTACCAAAGTAATATGTATTGCCCCAATTATGATAGAACTTATTAGCAATCATGCTACCGTTTTTATCAAAGTAGTAAAGTTGATTTTCATTTGCCGTTAAGAAAGTATTTCGTAAAGAAATAATACCATCAGCATTGGCCCAATGATATGAACCACCGACATTAACATTCCTATTTTTCACTAAAGCACCATCATTGCCAAAGTAGTAAGCATTCCCCCATCTAGTCATAAAACGGTTATCCCAGCGGGCTCCATCACCACCAAAGTAGTAAGTATTGCCCCAGTTATTATAGAAACTATTATCTAAACGGGCACCGTTCGTACCGAAGTAGTAGGTATTACCCCAATTATGATAAAAGTAGTCCTTTGCAAGTTTTCCTTCACCATTATAATAGTACGTACTTCCATCTACCGTTGCAAACGTATTAGGGGTTCCTGTTTCAGCAACACTATCAGTTGATTGCTGAGAGGTACTAGTTTTTGGATCATTGCTTTGAGGTGCTACAGGTGCCTTTGATTGTTCGTTATCACCACTCTGATCTTGAGTTTTCTTATCAGCCACCTGTTGATTCTCTTGTCCAGCTACTGAATCAGTATTAACTTCTAATGTCTGAAGATTACCGTTATCTGTATCGGCATAGGCTGACTCAGCTACTGTTAGTCCTAATCCTAGAGTTACCGTTGCAATTGCGGCATAACACCATTTCTTGCCTGCTTTATACATTTTGAAATGTTTTTTCATGTTGCTTTACTCCTTCAAAACCTTTTTCACACTAAATATAATCTAAAATTGGATTACAATCAATTTCTATTTACACTAGATATTAAATTATCTAATATGCAAAAGATCTTTTCTTAATATTAGTGCTATAAGTAACATCCAGGTTACTATACTTACAACCATTGAAATATTGTCCAAAAGTGATGGTACATATTTAATAATAAGTGGATAATTAATTACATTATTTACAGTAAGCAAGCTATTTTTTTTATTACTTGTTAAAATATTTTGCTTATTTTGATAAATATGTATATTTCGGTAACTAGCCACGGGTAAGACAACTCGGCCCTTATTACGTATATCTTTATCATAAATAATAATTCCATTTGGTATTGCTTTAAATTTATCTAGTTTAATATTTTTTCCATTTACAATAGCATTATTATCTATAATATTATCGAAACTTTTTTTATCCATTTGGGGAGTATATTGATCTAACCACCAATACGTCATATCTTTTGAATCGGAAGAATAAATTTTTCCATTTATAAAATTTTCCTTCTGATTTTGATGTAAATAGGTGAATGTTGTTGCACTTGAATACCAAGGAATAATTACTATTAAAATACTTAATAGTAATATTAATACTTTACTTTTTACTTCAACTTTATATTTGCTAAAGATATTAACAATCATTGTTCCGAATAGTGGTGATAGCAGTATAGTAGATAACTCTAACAATCTAAACGGAAATTGCATAACTTTTAAGGGGGTTGCCATTACAATTGTCCACGGGAAAATACTAGATGACATTAAAAATAAAATTCCACCGCTAATTTCAAAAAATTTATCAAAACTATCTAGCTTGTTATAGTTAAAAAGCCCCCAAAGCATTGATATAAGAAGAATAAAGCCAATGTTTGCTACTTCCCACCAGTTTGATACCTGTTTTACACTAATTATATTAGAGAAAGAATTTAACAATAGATTAGATAATGTCGTTGTAAATTCCGATAAATAAGTTGGACTTGGTTGATTATAATTCTTAAATGTTTCTTGTTCTAAAAATGGAACTATAAATATTGCACTACTACATAAAAAAGCAATTACTGCCATAAATAGATATTTAATTGTTTTTTTATTAATAATATCTTTGATATATGCAACAAAAATAACTAATAATAAAGATACGCACAATAAAGTACTTAGCACATGTGAAAGTAACGTAAAGGACAGCCCCAACGCTAAATACGGCCAGTCTCGCTTATTTCCGTATATTATTGAGTATAATCCGTAAAGTGCAAGTGGAATAAACGTCATCCCAATATATTCACCTAGTGCAAAGCGGCTAAACGCATTTATAGTACGATATGTACTAAAGCAATAGACAACTGCTACTAATATACTTTGTATCGTTGATCTCTTTATCTTCCTCATTACAATGTACATATTCAACATTGATAGGAAAGAATAAAATGCCATTCCAACATATACACCATTTACATCATTTTTTAATAGAATACTTGCTACAGCATAGGGTAACAATGTCAATTGAGGGTAAAATGCTCCTAGTAAGTAAGCCGTATTTTTAAAATGATGAGTATATAAATATGGATACCAAACACCATTTTTCAAATTATCAGTAAGTTCTTGAATTCTATTTATATGATAAGGAAGATCTCCAGCACTAAATATGACATGACAACGTATAAAGGGATAGATAAATAATATACTTAGACAAAAAAATACCAATATTATAAAACTATTTTTTAATATTCGATTATTAATCTTTAATCATCTCACTATCTATTCTGGCGGAAAGAATGCTTGTTGTTCACTTGCGTTTTCATAAAATTCTTCATTAACCTTACTATCTGGCTTAAAAATAACATGTATTCTTGTTCTTATAATACGATGTGAATATAAAGTATTTTGCATCCAGACTGCCATATTATATGGATGTGGCCAGTTGGATGTTGTTACTTTAGATGAAGCATTCTTATCCTCAAGTGGAACTTTGACAATAACACGAGCTTTTCCCTGACTATCAGCCGCTACTATTTGATTAATTATGTAATTATCAATTCTTTTGATAGTCACAGGATCATGCATTGTATTAGCAGCATAAATAGGTCGTTCATTGGTATTAAACGAAAATACTGCTCCAATAATAATTCCTAAAGGTAAAAATGGCTTTATCCATTTAATTGTCATTACACAATAAGCAATTGAAAAATTCAGAGCTAATATAAAAAAAGTGGTTACTGCCCACATTGAATCAGGTCGTCCAGCATATGAGCTTCCTGCTTTCGTATATGCTAAGAGTAAATACATTAAAGAAGTCAAAGAACAAAAAATCATACAACTGATTACTTTTAAAAAATCTCGACTTAATTTTAAATTATTATTCACAACTGCAATCATTATCAACGTTACCATTATAATTAGTAATGATAGTATCAAAATGAAAGTATTTTGTTGTTTAATGAAATAAATAAATTGTTTAACTGTCATTCCTAAGTTGTGTAGAAAAGTGCCCTTATTAGAAGACGAAACATCTTGAGCTCTTTGCCCGTTTAGATCAAAAATAACAGTTAAAATCCAAAAAATTAATATCAGTAGATATAGCCAAGAGTCCTTTAATAGATTACCCTCATACCCCTTTACTTTTCTATATATTATTTGTACTAATTTTGCAAAGCTAAAAGTTGCAATAATTATATTTAATTGTGTATTAGAAAAAATTGCAAAATATAAAAGGAAGATAAATATTCCTTTTCTTAAATTATTAAATCTATTGAAGTCCGTATTAAAAAATTTAAATTGCAACATATATAATACAATTAGTATATTTAATAATCCCGGTACGATGTAATAAAAAACACACGCTAAATCTGCTGCCCAAAAGCCTGTATAACTTGATTGATTAAATTTCTTAAATAGCAAGAAAAAAGATAGAAAACATATAATTTCACAAGCTACAGCTAATTTCTCTGACAATAAGAAACGTTTAATTAATACTTTATAAAAGTAATACAACATAGCAAAAATAAAAATAGCTTCAATTAGGCTTTCTGTAAAAGCCAAAGAACCTACATAATCCTTGCTAATCGGATAAACGATAAATGCAGCAATCGAACCTCCTAATGGCATTAAAACTTCTGGCAAAATTCTCGTAGGATTCCATGCCCCCCATAACGGAATAGGTTGTCTAAAGCCACCAATGTACCTCCAATCATCACCATCGAAAGGCAGGAGAGGAGCGAAACGTGTTAAAAATAATAATATACCAAGAAATAGCAAGACTTGGATCCCCAACTTTGCATGCTTTTTCATTTTTCTGTTTTCCTTCCTAGAGTATTGTTCTTCACCATTAAAATCAAAAATAGTATACCTAAGTCAACTATTAATCGCAGTAATACTGCAATATACCATTTTGGAAAATATCTTCCCCACCATAACCAGTATAAGTCTAGATGATGAATACATAAAATTGCTAATGTATTTCTTCCTATAGTTTTTAAGAAATTAAATGAACTATTCTTACTAATACCATTACTAATGAAAGAAATAATTATAGTTCCTGCTACAGCTTCTAGTATAGAAAAAATAAACAGGGGATAGTGCCTTACTGACATATCAATATAAACATTATTTTGAATCATTGCTATCCAGTATATAAAGATTGCTATTATAACTACCGATATCAAATATTTATTAAAATTCAATTTAGATTGTATCTCTCGTAGATAGGCACCGATCCACATAAACAACGAAGCAATAGGAACAATATCTAAAGCTTGCGGTAACCAAACATTATTAGAAACAACAAATGCAAAATACGATAAAATGCCAAGTACAAGGCCATTATAATTATTAGGAACTATTATTTGTAAAAAATCATAAAAGAATTTTGCCCAAAAAAATACTATTAAGAACCACATAACTCCGACATTGTTCAAATGGTCTATACCATAATTAGATCCCCAAAATATTCCTTTTAAATCTAACTGCAAAACACTCAATATATTTTTATGTTGAAATAATACAATTTCAAACCCCAAAAGGGTTATCATAATAGCCGCTAATAACCAAGAATTTATAAAATTTCGTTTTGTCTTTTTTAAAAGTTGATTCCAACTAATTATGGGGCTTGAAGTATAACCAGACATCATAAAAAAGAGCGGCATATGGAAAGAAAAGATAAAGGCAATTATAGATTTTTTAGAACATTCATGTCCTATTATCATTAAAATTATTGCAATTGCCTTAGCAATATCAACCCATATTATTCGCGTATTTTTCAACTTTACTTTTTCCATTTTGTCTCCCGATAATCCTCCGTATAGCTAATTATAGTTTTTTCATTTTACTTGTATACGTCTCACTCTCAATTGTAAAACGGGGACGATGTTTAACCTCTGAAAAGATTTTTCCAATATATTCACCAATTACACTAATTGAAATTAATTGAACGCCTCCTAGTAACCATATTGAAATCATAAGAGATGCCCAACCACTCACCACATGTCCCATACATTTTTCAGCAATTGTATATATCATACAAGCAATACTAATAAACACAGTTATCAATCCCAAATATAAAATTAAATGGATTGGAGCAATAGAAAAAGATGTAATTCCATCTAAAGCAAAATGTAACATTCTTCTAAAAGGATACTTTGACTGTCCGGCAAAGCGTTCTTTCCGTGCATAAAAAACCTTAGATGATTGATAACCAATTAATGGTACCATTCCACGCAAGAATAAATTTCGTTCTTTAAAATCTAATAAACTTTTAACAGCTCTTTTACTCAATAATCGATAATCAGCAGAATCAGGCACAAGATTTACACCTAGTTTTTGCATTAAGCTATAGAAAGTTAATGCAGTACGCCGTTTAAAAAAAGAATCAGTTTTTCTGCTATTTCTTACTCCATAAACAACATCTGAACCTTTATAATATTCTTCTACCATTTTAGAAATCGCATTAACGTCATCTTGTAGATCAGCATCAATAGTTATCATCATATCAGAAAAATCAACTGCCAGCGATAATCCTGCTAAAAGCGCGTTCTGATGACCATAATTACGTGAAAACTTTATACCAGTGACATAGGTATATTCCTTTGTATACTTAGAAATTAAACTCCAAGTTTTATCTCTACTACCATCATTAACAAACAAAAGTTTACTTTTCGATGCAACTTTATTTTTTTTGATTAAATTATTAAGAATTTCCCCTAATTCTTTTACGGTTTCTGGTAATACTTCTTCTTCGTTATAACAAGGAACAATTATTGTTAAAACATCATTATTCATGGTAACTTCCTCTAACGTATTTCTTACAACTTCGCCGTCAACTTCACATCAGGATACTTCTGCTTGAACCAATTTTCCGCAAACTGGTTTTCAAATAAGAAGAGTGGCTGGTCATGAATATCCTTAACCAGAATATTCCGTGAAGATGACATCTTTTCATCCAACTGATCTGGATCAATCCAGCGGGCAGTCTTGCTCCCCATTGGTTCCATGATAACTTCGGAATTATATTCGTTTTGCATCCGGAACTTGAAAACTTCAAATTGCAGTTGCCCAACGGCACCAAGGATATAGTCACCAGTCGTGTAAGAACGGTACAGTTGCACTGCCCCTTCTTGGACAAGTTGGTTGATTCCCTTGTGGAAGGACTTTTGCTTCATCACGTTCTTTGCTGATACCCGGACAAATAGTTCTGGCGTAAATTGTGGCAGCTTTTCAAATTGAATATCATTTTTACCATTGTAAATGGAGTCACCGATTTGGAAATTACCAGTGTCATACAAACCGATAATATCGCCGGCCACCGCCGTCTCAACATTTTCCCGTGTATCCGCCATGAATTCGGTCACGTTTGACAGCCGCAATGGCTTCTTCGTCCGTGACAAGGTCACATCCATCCCCCGGTCAAATTCACCTGAACAAATCCGGACAAAGGCAATCCGGTCACGGTGCCGTGGATTCATATTCGCTTGAATCTTAAAGACAAAACCAGAAAATTCAGGATCAAGTGGCTTAACCACGTCGCCGTCTTCTGTCTTGTGTTCACTTGGGGCCGGTGCAAATTGCAGGTAGGACTCCAAGAATGTCTGGACCCCAAAGTTAGTCAATGCAGACCCAAAGAAGACTGGGGTCTGATCTCCTTTAGCAATCTTCTCCCGGTCTAACTCGTTTCCGGCAACTTCAACTAGCTCCATCCCGTCAAGGGCATCTTGCCATTCACCGTCACCTTCAAGAGGATTAGCACCAATAACATTGCCATCATCGTCCAATGGCAAGTAAGGGTTGGCTTCATCAGCAGGATGGGTCAAAGCAACCCGCCGGTTAAAGCGGTCATAGACGCCCTTGAACTGGTGACCGGAGCCAATTGGCCAGTTCATCGGGTAAGTCTCAATTCCTAAGACATCCTCCACTTCATTCAGCAGGTCTAATGGCTCACGCGCATCCCGGTCAAACTTGTTCATAAAGGTAAAGATCGGAATTCCCCGCATCTTACAGATTTGGAAGAGCTTCTTGGTCTGTGGCTCAATCCCCTTGGCACTATCAATAACCATGACCGCTGAGTCAACGGCCATCAACGTCCGGTAGGTATCTTCAGAAAAATCCTCGTGCCCTGGGGTATCCAAGATATTGATCCGCTTTCCCTGGAAGTCAAACTGCATCACAGACGAAGTAACCGAAATTCCACGCTTCTTTTCGATTTCCATCCAGTCTGACTTGGCAAAGTTCCCCGTCTTCCGTGCTTTAACTGTTCCGGCTTCACGAACAACCCCCCCAAAGAGCAGGAGTTGCTCAGTAATCGTCGTCTTCCCCGCGTCCGGGTGTGAAATAATGGCGAAGGTCCGCCGCTTATTAACTGCTTCAGCAAGTTCTTTTGATGACTTCATTTAATTATTCCTTTCATCTTTTTTCGCGAAATATCTCTACTATAGTACTACACTTTTTTATGCAGGTCTATCCTTCACAAAAGTTACGGAAAGATTAAACTATTTGTATTCAATTGAACTTAATATTAAAAATCTGCTATGATATTAGAGTTAGAACTTATTTATTGAGGTATTTTTCTATATGAATAATCACGAATCACGCGAACATTACCGTAAGCGGATGGAAGAAAAGATCCGCCGGGACGTTAATGAACGCAAACAACGAGAAAGAGAAGAATCTGCACAAAACGCTCAATTAAAGCGCGAAGAAAAGCAACAACCAGCGGCTAACTTCCAGCCACCGCAAAAACACCATTACCGAACACCTAACTGGGTACGATTGTTAATCGGTTTGCTTATTTTCCTAGTTGTTATTGGTGGCTTCTATGAATACCATAAAATTCACTCAGCAACGCAGGGGATCTTTAGTGAAGGCGATGGTAAGATCAGCAAAAAGCTCCAGCGTGGTGAACCAGTTTCGGTCCTTACAATGGGGACAGACGTCGGTGCCCTAGATCGTGGTAATACCGGTGGTAACACTGATTCACTGGAGTTATTTACCATCAACCCTAAGAAGAAGACCATTACGATGACCAGTATTCCCCGTGACATCTTAGTCCGTGTTGAGACAAAAGATGGGCCTGACTATGTTAAGCTAAACGCTGCCTACGCAATTAACGGTCCAAAGCAGACGGTCAAGCAGGTATCCGAACTGCTCGATGTGCCAATTGACTATTATGCCGTTATTAACATGGGTGTCTTACAGAAAGTAGTTAATTCCGTCGGTGGGGTTGACGTCGATAACCCCTTCGCCTTTGACTACGAAGGGCACCACTTTAAGAAGGGAAAGCAGCACCTTAACGGGGAAAATGCTTTAAAGTACTCCCGGATGCGGTATGATGATCCAAACAATGATTACGGTCGGCAAAAACGCCAGCAACAAATCCTAAAGAGCGTTATCAAGAAGTTTAAGTCATCTGGCTCAATCAGCGCAGCCAACAAGATACTTGATGCCGTCGGTGATGGCGTTAAGACCAATATTCCAATTGATGATATTGCGACCCTTTATGGTAACTACCACGGCGCAATGCAAAATGTTAAGACCTACCACTTCCAAGGACAAAACGCAATGATTGAAGGAGTTTCTTTCCAGATTGCAAGTCCAAAAGAAATCAACCGGGTATCTAAACTCGTTCGCAAGCAGCTTAACCTAAAGCCAAAGAACGTTGTCAACCATGAGACCAAGATGTACAAGTCACAGCCACACTATAATGGCTTCGACAAAATCGACTTTATCCTTCCTGGTGGCGCCCGCTATAATGATCCTGGTAGTGGTAATGGTAGCGATGAGGTTACTGGCGTTCACCAAAAGAGTGAGGCCAATGAAAATGCTAGTAACGAAGAACAAGCTACAAGTGAATCACAAGTAGTACCAGCTAACCAACAACGGCAAACATACCCTACTCGCCAATACCCACAAACACAGCGACGCTACTATCCATCGCGGACATACCCCTCTAATGGATACCATTCGTATCATTCCAATACTTATGGAAACCGTTATGGTTATGCTCACCGTGCCTACTAAAGAAAAAGACGTATGAGAATGATTTTTCACATTCTCATACGTCTTTTTAGTCTGTCGTTTCTTCATCCTTGCCCGGATGCTCAATCTTGTAAATATCAAAAAGGTATTCACACACCGTCTTAATCACCGCATAAAATGGAATGCAGAGGATCATCCCGCCGATTCCAGCAATGTGCCCAGCAGCTAGCAAAAGCATAATTATCGTTAACGGGTGGATCTGAAGAGTCTTCCCAATGATATTTGGGTAAACGATATTCCCATCAATTTGCTGGACAATTAAGACAACAACAATCACCCAGATGATCTTTTCTGGGGCCATCGTCAAGGCAACAAATAGGGCTGGCGCAATCCCAATGTATGGACCGATATACGGGATGATATTGGTCAAACCGGCCACAATTCCAAGAACCAATGCCAGCGGTTGACCAATTATTAAGTAGCCGACTGAGGTAAATACGCCCACAAATAAACATTCAATTATCTGCCCTGAAATATAGGAAGACAGGGTGCCGTTCATCTTCGCAAGAAGCTCGTTAACTTCCTTGGCATGGTGTGGTGATAACCATTTTTGAATGCTGGGGCTAAGCTTTGAGCCATCCTTTAGCATATAAAATAGCATGACCGGCACGGTAATTGTCACCACAGTGATATTCGTCACCATTCCGATAATATCACCGACCCGTGACGAAAGACCTTTCAGGATCTTTTGCGCGTAACTGGCTAGCTGGTGGTCAAATTGGCGGTAATAAGTGTTTAAGTCAACGTTTCGCAAGAAAGTATCTTGAACAGTGTCATTAATCAGTTTTTGCAGACCCGTGACCGTTTGTGGGAGGTGGGTTACCAATAGGCTGATTTCTTTTACCACCGGTGGAATCAGTAAGGATAGGCCGCCGATAACTATCAAAATTAACAATAGGACAATTAGCAGGCTAGCAATCCCCTTGTTCATCTGAAACTTGCCAATCCGCAGCTTCATAAACAATTTGAGGACGGGGTTGAGCATATAGTACAAAAATCCCGAAATAATCAGCGGGACAAAAACAACCGAAATAAAGGTAAAGAACGGCTGGAAGATAAACTGAATCTTGGTACACATCCAGATTAAAGTGGCAACCGTAAGTAATAGCAATGGCCAGAATAGCCAGTGTGAAAATTTATGATTAAACATATTCGCTCCTAATAAAAAAGTCAGTAAATCCATTATAAAAGACTTACTGACTTTTTTAAATTATGAATATTAGTTACCAGTAACAGAGTTTGCAGTAACGTGGTAAGTATGACCATTCCCCGAAACAGTCCAGTCATTAGTACCGTTTGGTGTAGCAGTGTAGCCATCGATTGAATCAATGGATGGTAAATCAGAAGTCGATTGCCCCGCAACACCACGGTTGTTTAATTGGTTACCAATGTGTTCCTTAACAATGTTACGAGCATCAGTAGCTGACATCGTAGCTTGCTGCGTATTTTGCTTTACATTTGACTTAGCTGTACTTCCATTATCAGAAGTTGTCGTTGATGAAACAGAGTAGTTGTTTTCAGAACTACTTGATTTTGTAGAACTAGTTGCATCACTTTCTGAACTAGCTTTAGAATCATCACTGTCTTTAGAAGTACTGCTCTTAGCTTTAACAGCATCTTCTTTCTTGTTATCATGGTGCTTCTTAGTAGCAACCTTACTTGAAGTTACATCTGAGCTGTTATCAGATTCATTAGCCGAATTGTTACCACAAGCAGCTAAAGTCAACATCAAAGAACCAGCAGCAATTGTTGTAAATAACTTTTTAATTTTCATCTATCTTTCTCCTCGTTTCATATTATCGCTTATTATAACAGATTTCAGTATCTATAACTAAGTATATCTAAAGATTACAAAGTGATAAAGAAACTAGGCTTGAAGTATTTAGAATAACCAATCTTAACAACATCGCCTGGTTCTGGAGCGTGGACATATGTACCATTACCCAGTGAAATAGCAACGTGGTAAGGAGCGCTATCGCTACCGAAGAAGAGTAGTGAACCCTTTGGTGCAGTCATGACATTACGTTGGTGAGCACCTAACGTAGCTTGTTGGTAGGTTGTCCGGTAACGAGCACCTAAGCCATAAGCCCATTGTACTAAACCAGAGCAGTCAAACCCAGCCGGTGTGTTACCACCCCAAACGTATGGCACTCCTCGTTGTGATAAAGCACGGTCTACCTTAGCATCAACGTTGTTCTTAACAGATAAAATACCTTGAGCATCAGCATGGTACTTCTTACCCTTAATAGTAACATCATTATTTTGAACTAAGGCACCATCGTTACCAAAATAGTATTGGTGACCCCAGTTGCTGTAAACCGAATTGTCTAAACGAGCACCATCCTTGCCAAAGTAGTAGGTGTGGCCCCAGTTGTTGTAGAAGCCGTTATCTAAACGGACGCCATCTTTGTCAAAGTAATAGGTATGACCCCAGTTGTTGTAAAAGCCATCATCTAAACGAACACCATCATCACCAAAGTAGTAGGTGTGACCCCAGTTGTTGTAAAAACCGTTGTCTAAACGAGTACCATCTGCCTGGAAGTAGTATGTATGACCCCAATTGTTGTAGAAGCCATCGTTAAGACGCGTACCATCTGCTTTAAAGTAGTAAGTATGGTTATCTTTATTTAAGAAGTAATCCTTTTGTTGTTGACCTTGGTCATTAAAGTAGTACTGCGCACCGTTAATATCTTGAACGCCGGTAGCCTTTTGACCATCATTGTAGTAGTAAGTACTGCCGTTTTCAGTTTGCCAACCATTAAGTTGGTTGTTTTCTGCTTGTGGTGCAACTGCTACTGGGTTTGCTACCGTTGATTCAACATTAGCATCACTTGCCATATTACTACCTGCAGAACTAGCTTCATCAACAACGGATTGTGCAGAACTAGCTTCAACCTGTTGTGAAGTAGCAACGGTGTCAGCGGTATTTGCCGTATCAGCATTTGCAACAGTAGTAGTAGATACTCCAAATGCAACAGCTGCTGTAGTAATTGCCATGTAGCACCAGTTTTTGCCCTTCTTGAACATCTTAAAGTGTTTCTGTTCTTCCATTATCAATGAATCCTACCTTCCATTTTTTCATTTCTTTTCGTAAATAATTTCAACGCTTATTACTTTATCATAAAAAAGACGCCCATTGGTAAAATGGACGTCTTTGTTAATCAATGATAATGTTCGCAACATTAATGTAAAGAAAACGTTACATTAAAGATGTGCCCAGCATGAAACAAATCGTGTAATCTGCCTCATTAAATTTTATAAACTAAACGCTACTCGGTCATAGCGAGTTAAGTCGTACGTATTAATGACGTTTCGTAATGAGCTGGTGTAACTTGATGCAGTCGCATAACCGTCTGCACGGATTAAGTAGGTTGCTGTATTAGCGTCACGAACACCAATTAGGTTATGGTAACGACGGTTTTGAACCAAGAAGTCCGTATGATCTTGGACACTTGCGTTGTTATCTGGGTAACGACGGAAGCGGTCATTAATCATTACGTAACGGCCACCGTATTCTTCATACGTTGGCATATTTACCGACATTCCATGGTAACTACCCTTGATTCCAAAAAGATTATGGTACTTAGAAGCAAGCGATGACTTCCCCCAAGCACTCTCAAGGATAGCTTGTGCTAATGTCAATGACGGCAAAATCTTGTGCTGTGTCCAACCCTGGATAGCCCCGTTGACAATACTGCCGATAAAAGCATTGGTAGAACTTAAACGACCCTGGCTATCAAATGTTAAATTCCCATAGCCGAGATTAACTGTTTGGTTTTGCAGCAAAGCGCCATCTTTGCCAAAGTAATATACGTTACCCCAGTTATTGTAAAAGCTGTTGTCTAAACGAGCACCGTCTGCACCAAAGTAGTAAGTATGGCCCCAATTGTTGTAGAAGCTATTATCTAAACGCACGCCACCTTCGCCAAAGTAATAGGTATGACCCCAATTACTGTAGAAGCCATTATCTAAACGAGCACCGTCTTTTTGGAAGTAATAGGTGTGGCCCCAATTGTTATAAAAACCATCATCTAAACGGACGCCGCCTTTTCCAAAGTAATAGGTATGACCCCAATTGTTGTAAAAACCATTATCTAGGCGAGTACCATCCTTTTGGAAGTAGTAAGTGTGACCCCAATTGTTGTAGAAGCCATCATTTAACCGGGTACCATCTGCT
Source organism: Limosilactobacillus caccae (assembly GCF_900156885.1). Classification (GTDB taxonomy): domain Bacteria; phylum Bacillota; class Bacilli; order Lactobacillales; family Lactobacillaceae; genus Limosilactobacillus; species Limosilactobacillus caccae. The sequence continues at coordinate 203,591 of NZ_FTOY01000009.1, read as the reverse complement.
TGGAAATAATAAGTATGGTTATTCTGGTTTAGGAAATAGTCCTTTTGTTGTTGACCTTGATCATTGAAGTAGTAATCCTTTCCTTCAATGCTTTGTTGACCAGTCAACTTCTGACCATTTTTATAGTAGTAGTTACTACCATTAGTATTCTGCCAACCATCTTGCGCTTCTACTGCTTGTGGTTGAATAGCGCGGCTAGCAGTTGATGGTTGCGTAGTATTTGCGTTTTCCTGGGTTGCTTCGCTATTAGTGTTTGCTGCTGTGTCAGCAGTTGTCGTTTGACCTTGTGGTTGCTGTGCTTGTGTCGTCAAGGTGACTGTGTTTGTATTTAGGTCTTGTGTGTTAGTCGTTGCTGAGGTATCACTTGCACTATCAGTACTGGTCGTATCCGCATTGGCATTTTGTGAAACAGATAGTGTACCTACTGCTACAGAAAGAGTAGCAATTGCCATGTAACACCAGTTTTTTCCTTTTTTAAACATTTTATAATGTTTATTAACACTCATTGACTTCTTTACCCCTTTTTTAATTTATAACATTATCTATCCTACCACATGTAGTTCGATAAAATTATTTTCTCCTGAAATGTTAATAAAGGATAAACTTTGAAACATTATTGTAACTTAAAAAAGGAGTGGTTGCCCACTCCCCTAGTTTTATCCTAAACAACCCTTCTAATACCAAAAACGCCATTCCAATTCGTCCGAATAAGGCTTCTCCATGTATAGCCAGGCTTTTGTAGAAGGTTGTCATCAAGGTTATTAATACCAACCCCACCAGTCTTAGAATATGGAGAATCATGAATAAAGTAACCGCCACCAAGATAGAGGATAACATGATTATACTTTCCGTCCTTCATGAATACTAAATCTCCACGCTTTAACTGGCTTAACGCCACGCCCTGTCCTGAATAAATTTCATTATAAGTAGAAGCTTGTAATCCGCCATTTAGTTGTACGCCGGCTTGGGCATATGCCCAGCGAACAAAGCTTGAGCAATCAAATTGATGCGCAGCAATACTTGCTGAAGTACGGCCACCTCCCCATACATACTTATAGCCAAGTTGCGACTTAGCTGCTTTAATTGCCGTTTCGATCTTACTATTAGTACTTGAAATAATCCCATTAGCATCTGCCCAATAACTATTTCCGTTTTCATTCACAACTTGGTTAGTAGCTAAAGCACCATCTGCGCCAAAATGATACAAGCTTCCCCAATTATAGTAGTAGCGGTTATCCCACCGGGCACCGTCTGCACCAAAGTAATAAGTATGGCCCCAATTGTTATAGAAGCCATTATCCAATCTGACGCCACCTTCTCCAAAGTAGTAGGTATGACCCCAGTTATTGTAGAAACCATTATCTAGGCGAGCACCGTCTTTTTGGAAATAATAGGTATGGCCCCAATTATTATAAAAGCCGTCATCTAAACGGACGCCGCCTTCTCCAAAGTAGTAGGTATGGCCCCAGTTATTGTAGAACTTATTATCCCAGCGTGCACCATCTTTGCCGAAGTAATAGGTGTGACCCCAATTATTATAAAAGCCATCATCTAACCGCGTACCGTCTTTTTGGAAGTAATAAGTATGATTATCTTGACTTAGGAAAAAGTCTTTTTGTTGTTGACCCTGATCGTTAAAGTAGTAGTTTTTGCCGGCAATAGTCTGCTGACCAGTCATCTTTTGACCATTCTGGTAGTAATAGCTATTACCATTAGTATTTTGCCAACCATCTTGTTCTCTTGCTGCTTGTGGTTGAATGGCACGGCTAGCTGTTGATGGTTGCGTAGGATTTGCATTTTTCTGTGTTGTTTCGTTATTAATGTCAGCAGTTGTTGTTTGACCTTGTTGTTGCTGCGCTTGTGTTGTCAAGGTGACTGTGTTTGTATTCAGGTCCTGTGCTTGTGCACTTGCTGCTGAGGTATCACTTGTATTGTCAATAATGGTCGTATCCGCATTAGCAGTTTGCGAACCAGCTAGTGTACCTACTGCTACCGCAAGCGTCGCAATTGCCATGTAACACCAGTTTTTCCCTTTTTTAAACATTTTGTAGTGTTTTTTAGTATTCATTATCGATACTCCCCCTTTTTCGAATACTATCTTATCATAAATAAATGAAAAATAATCGCTTTCATAAAAAGAAAAACACTGGAATTCATCACAACTCCAGTGTTTTTTAGGCCTAACCTAGTTTTGCATATTCATAATTTACTAGCTGTAAGAAATCGTTCATGTTATACCCAGTGCCAAAGTAATTACGAGCACGATTACTCCAGTAACCGTCTGGATCTGTATGGTCAGTACCACCTAAGTATTGCGTGACGTTATGGTGTGACCATAGTGTCCCTGTTCCATTCGACTGTGCTAATGAAGGGGTCAAACCATACTTACGCATATTATAGGCAGTGTAGTAAGCAGCATTTACTAATTCACGCGCAAAGTTCCAGCCGCCATATACTTCAACCTGTTCAAACTGAACAGCACGACCATTAGCAGGATAAGCAGCCCCCCATGCTTCGTGATCAGTTGTTGAAATTTGAATAATATTATTTGCGTCTACAAAGGCATGAACAAATGCATTGTCATAATGCGCACGTTCAAAATTAATTTCACCCCAAATACTATCTTTGGGGTTAGCTGTTTCATGAACGACAACCATATTCGGCTTGCCATTATCAGTGCCAGAATAAGTACCTGTTACAGCAGGAATAGCATTTTGATATGAGATGTTGGCATGACCAATTCCATTTCTTAGAATATATGAATTAACTCCGTTCCAACGAAGGGAAATTGGTGAAAGGATCCCAGCATTGTTGGCATTGTACTGACTACCATTTACCCAGATATTTTTATTTTGAGCTAATGAGCCATCACCAGTAAAGTAATAAGTATTGCCCCAGTTATTATAGAAGCTGTTATCTAAACGCACACCGCCATTGCCAAAGTAATAAGTGTGACCCCAGTTGTTATAGAAACCATCATCTAGACGCACACCACCATCGCCAAAGTAGTAAGTGTGACCCCAGTTATTATAGAAACCGTCATCTAAACGCACACCGCCATTGCCAAAGTAGTAAGTGTGGCCCCAGGTGTTATAGAAGCCATCATCTAAGCGAACACCATCTTTTTGGAAGTAGTAGGTGTGACCCCAGTTATTATAGAAACCATCGTTGAGCCGGGTGCCATCTGCCTGGAAATAGTAGGTATGGTTATTTTGGTTCAGGAAATAGTCCTTTTGTTGTTGTCCTTGATCATTGAAGTAGTAGTCTTTTCCTTCAATATTTTGCTGGCCAGTCAACTTTTGACCATTCTTGTAGTAATAACTATTACCATTAGTAGTTTGCCAGCCATTTTGTACCTCGGTAGCTTTCGGTTTTACAGGTTGGGATACTGTTTGCTCTTCTTGTTCAGAAACTGAACTGCTTTTTGTGTCATTTTGATTATTAGCAACTAATTCTTGACTATTTGATAATGACTTTTGACCATCATTTGAAATTGCAGCGCTAATGACAGCCTGACTAGTATCTGTACTATCTGCACTTGCATTCTGAGCAATCATTGTTGTTCCAAAGACAACGGAAACGATTGCCAGTGCCATATAACACCAATTCTTACCTTTTTTAAACATCTTATAGTGTTTGCGAATACTCATTTACACATTTACCCCTTCTATAAATTTAACATTGTCTATCCTACCACAAATATTTTAAAGATAAATAGATTTCGTTAATGTCTTATAAACTTATACTTTCTATGCATATAAAAAGATCTAAGAACTGGTATATGCGAAATGGATAGAGTTATTACGACCGCAAAACAAATTCGATAAATATTTCCTACAGTTATTGCTAAGAGATATGAATTACTGATTCTCATTACGAAGTTAATGAGATGCGGCCATATTTGAATAAAATCAAGGTCTATTAAATGGAAACAAAAAATACATAGTGACTCAGCACCTAAAAAGCAAAGGGCATTTTTTATTTTGCTTTCTTGACTTAACAAATCATTTTCAAGATACATTGAAAATTTGATAACCACAAGACTTGATGCAATTCCCCCAACTACCGCTAAATACATATTAGGAAATTGTAGATTATCTAATCCGAATAATCCTATTGTAGCTGTCATTAACCAAATTACGGACGAAACAATAATTACAATTTTGTGTTTAGCCACTAACAAATCAAATTTCTTTAAAATAAAACCTGCAAAAAAGAATACCTGTGCCAAAAGTGCTGCGTTAATTGACCATGGCAAATAAATGTACGTCTGTATATACATGCCAAGAAAAGCACAACAAGCCACAATTGCCCCCTTTATCACAAGATCATCTTTCTTAAAACTAAGCGACATAATAATATTAAATAGTTGTGTTCCAATAAAAAATGCTAACAAAAACCATATAGCTCCTATCGGGATAATTGATTTGCCAATAAATGGTAAATCAGCAGAAGCACCAATTCCATAAAGCGCAGATATAGATAGTTGTTTATAGCTAGTTACCCTTGATGGCGCAATTATTGGATTACTATAAAGCTTGTAGATTGTAAAGAGAAGAAATGCTAGTATGACGGTACCAATATAAGGAATTATTAAATTAAAAAAAGATGACTTTAAAAACCTATTTTTATTTTTAGGCTTATATAAATAACCGCTAAGAATAAAAAAGATTGGCATGTGAAATACATAAATTAAATTTGCAAAATAACTTGAAAAATAGTTTCCTAAAGAGTGACCAACAATTACAAAAAGAATTGCAATTCCTCGAGCTATATCAATCCATTCAATCCTCTTACCTAACATAAAGTTCTTTTCTCCAATATTTGATCTAATCTTAAATAATAATTTTTTGAATTAAATTTAGAGATACTATTTGCAATAGTTTCATTCTTAAATTTATTTTCATTTGCTATGTACATTTTTTGCACTAAATCTTTCGTGTTATTGCTGAGGTATACTAATCCATTTACTTGTTTTTTAATAATATCTTCATAACCACTAAAATCAGCAACAAGACACGGAATTCCACGAGACATTGCTTCGATCATCACCATAGGAAGCCCTTCATATTTTGACGTTAATACTAGAGCGTTAGGATGAATTTCTTCTACAATAATTTTCCAAGGATTTTTTGTCCAACCATGAAAAGTACAGTGACTATTAAGGCCAATACTATTTACATAGTCCTGTACTTCCCCATTACTACTATCCGCACCAAATAGGTCTAAATGAACTGGGTGAGAATAGTTTTTTATACCTTGGAATAACTCTCTCAAATTTTTTTGACCATCAAGCATTATTTTCCCAACATAAACAAGTCGAAGCGTATCCGAAGTATCGGGGGTATTTAGATCTCCTGCATACTGATCAACAGGATTAAATATTAAGCTAATTTTATTTTCATTTATTCCCAGATCCATTAATTGCTTCTTAATTGGTGTACTAATTGCCCAATGATTATCAGCCAAAGTAATATTATTTGGGTTAAACATATTTTGATTGATTAATGAGTAATGTATCCACGATGTTATCATATACTTTTTCTTCGTAATTTTCCTAATTTTCGAAGCTAAATTAATAGTATTTGCTCCTAAAATTATAAAGCGATCAGAATTACGAGCCGTTAAAAATATCCTTAATAGATAAAATAACTTATACGGCTTGCTTTCACTGTGGGGTTCATGAATTTTAACATTCTTCATTTGGTCTAACCATAATCTGTTTACTGGAATCGTAGTTAAATATAATTCAACCTGATACTTCTTAGATAAATGATTTAACGCCTTTTTTAAAACTGTTTCAGTCCCACCGTTTCCAGAAGCTGGCGCACAAATAAACTTTAATTTCATTGCTACACTCCTATTTTTTCATGAACAAAGTTTTAGCTTGCTCGAGAATTGGTGCCTTCGTGATAAAAAGGCATACAACATATACAACTGCGCCTAACATAATTTGTAATATTAAATTCATAATTGTCATACTTATAACGCTGTCAATTCTTGAAACAACAATATACATAAATAATCCACTTAAAAGATAACGCCATACGGAACTAAATAACCGACGACGACTTATAGTACCACGAATATAAAATAATTGAACCGCTGTAACAGAAAGTTCAGAAATCACTGTTGCAATGGCAGCACCATTAGCACCATACCATGAAATTAAAAAAAGATTAGTAATAATATTTACTACCGCTCCAATTGTAACTGAAATAGTATATTCATGCTCTCGATGAATTGGCATTAAATATTGAATACCAGTAACATTGCTCCATGCAATCATCAATATTGCTGGAGCTTCATAAAAAATAACACTACCAGTTGGTCCATACTGATCCCCTAAGAACCATGGTGCAAACTTATAAGAGATTGCCATTAGGCCAAACATTAATGGTACAGAGACAGCAGTTACAAAATCAAATGATTTGTATAAACTCTCCCGCACTCCTTTTATATCCCCAGAAGTAAACTTATTGGCAATATGAGGAAGCATTACAGTTCCTGTTGCAGTCACTACAGCCAAAACAAGCTTAACTATTTTATCCCCGAAATCAAATTGAGAAACAGCGGCTTGTGGAGCCATCCTTCCAAGCATAATTCGGTTTACAACCAAGTAAATCTGAGTCGTTATTGTCGGGATAAATAGTAGCAATGTTGGGTAAAAGTGGCCGAACGGACGCCATTTTTTTATACTAACCCACTCAATGCTTCTACGTAAATAAGGCCACAACGTTGCACTTCCTGCTAGCTGAGCAAATCCAAGTAAGAAAATATATTTACTTAAGTCATTTTCATTACGTACAAGAATAAAAATCAATGCAATTGAAATCAATTTTACAATTGTATTTCTTGTAACTGTCTTTTTAAAGTCTTCTAACCCCATAAAATACCATGAAATATCTATACCATAAGCTATAATCCATAGCGCTTGGAGTAGAAAATAAACTTTAAAAGCACTACTAAATAAAAATACTGCCATCAAATAAGCGATTAATGCAACCGAACTGGTCATTAACTGTAATGAAACAATTTCAAAAAATGACTTTGACCGCTCATACTTATTTTCTCGCTTATAAGCTATTTCACGGTTCCCATATAAGGATATCCCTAATTGACCAATTAAGTAAAAAAATGTTACCCAACCGTTAGTATAGGTATTAATTCCATTATTATGCGCTCCTAATACCCGTGATACATATGGGGTCGTTATTACAGGGGCTAGCATCAGCAAAATCTGATACCCTGCATTATATAAATAGTTTTTGATGACCTTCATATAATAACCTCGTCTAACTCTTCAAACTAAAGTTTAATTTTACCACTGTCCTTTACTAAACAAAAGGCTAGCTAAAGTAACTCAATAATAATAACGGCGAATCAAGGACATTCCTCAATTCGCCATTGTTATTATTTAAATTCTTCATTAACTGCTGTCAGCGCCGCATGTAATACCTGATCCATGTTGTAGTAACGGTATTGTCCTAAGCGACCACCAAAGATTACATTTTCTGCCTTTTCACTAGCAAGTTTGGCGTATTGCTTGTACAGCTCATTGTTCCGTTGGTTGTTAACCGGGTAGTATGGTTCATCACCCCGGTGCCAATCGGCTGGGTACTCACGAGTAATAATGGTCTTATCCTTGTCACCTTTACCAAATTCAAAGTGCTTATGCTCAATAATCCGCGTGTAAGGAGTTTCCGCATCAGTATAGTTGATCACTGCATTACCCTGGTAATTTCCGACATGCTTTTCTTCCGTTTCAAAACGCAAGCTCCGGTATTGGAGTTCGCCTAACTGATAATCAAAAAACTGGTCAATCATTCCGGTAAAGACAACCTTTGGGTATTCCTTAAGGTATTCCTCTTTCTTATCAAAGAAGTCTACCCCGGTTTCAACATCAATTAGGTCACTATCAAGCATCTTTTCGACGATTTGTGTATAGCCGCCAATTGGAATACCTTGATAAGGATCATTAAAGTAGTTGTTATCATAAACTAGCCGGACAGGAAGCCGCCGGATAATGAAGGCTGGCAATTCGGTTGCCTTTTGCCCCCATTGCTTCTCTGTGTAACCCTTGATCAATTTTTCGTAGATATCCCGGCCAATGAGGGAAATGGCTTGCTCCTCTAAGTTAGTTGGTGTCTTCCCAGCCATCTCTTGCCGCTGTTCATCAATCTTTGCCATTGCTTCTGCTGGCGTCCGTACACCCCACATTTGGCTAAAGGTGTTCATGTTAAATGGCAGATTGTACATGTGGCCCTTGTAATTGGCTACCGGACTATTAGTGTAACGATTAAACTCAGCAAATTGGTTAACATAGTTCCAAACCTCCTTGTTGGAAGTGTGAAAAATATGAGCACCGTACTGGTGAACCTGAATCCCATCAATTTCTTTAGTGTAGATATTTCCAGCAACATGGTCACGCTTTTCAATTACTTTCACGCGATTCCCACGTTTAGCGGCTTCGTATGCAAATGTGGCACCGAAAAGGCCGGCACCAACAACTAGATAATCATAATTATTCATATTCTTATCCTCATTTCAGTATATAATCTTTCATATTCTAACAGACTTCTTTAAAACAGACAAAAGGACTTACCGTTGCAAGCCCCTTTGTCTGTTAAAGTTTCATATTTTTATCTAATAAGGCAATTAATTTATCTGAAATTGGCCGTTCAACTTTTCTTGCCCACCAATAGTTACCCGAACTAATCTTTTCATAATCTTCCTCATCTAATATTGCGGGGCGGCTACCATGCTTTTCATGCATTTCAATATAATGATGAATATCTTTATTAATTCGAAGTTTATATTGAGAATTACATAAAATTGTTTGCAGCCACATCTCATCAGAACAAAAACTTGTTGAAAAAATCTTTTCTAATTCTGGATGCTTATCATAATAATCAATCGCGTATTGTAGGGCATCACGAGGAATATCAACCCACTCTTGACCAGCATAAATATAGTTATCTTGTAAATTATATTTTTTTAATTTATTCACTCTAAGAACAGTTTGAATAAGCAACAAAATACGATGGTAAATTTTGCCAAAAGTTGTTCGGCGGTTAATCTGATCATAGTTAAAGTAGTATTTAACCCACCATATTTCCGGCTCACCTGTTTTCTTCATAGACACTGCTGACCAATAGTTCATAAAAATTTGATTATTTTCTTCAAAAAAATCATAAATTTTTTGTGGCGATTGAGCTGGCCAATCCTGTCCAGAGATTAAATGAAAGTAGGTGTTTCTCTCATTACGTAAGGCAATTTTCATTAAATCAATTGTTGCCCTAACTATGCTATAACTTCCCCACTTAACATTGTATTTAGAGATAAATGTCGACGAAACTTTCTTAATCCTTTTTTTCTGCTGATCACTTAGAACCGTCTTTTTATCAAAATGAATATAAACATTGAAACTTTTTGAAAGGCGCGTTGCTAGTTCAATAACCTGGTCTATATTTTTATGAGCTAATATTAAAACTGCTTGCATCAGTCTCTCTCCTACTAATGATTTATCCCCTTAGTAATACCCAATCTATTAGTTATACGCCTTATAACTGCTCTTCGACTTAAATCATCAGTTTTGAAAACTGTTAAATATTTCACCTTATATTCCTTATGTTTCTCAAGCCATACATTTAACAATCTCTCACTTAAAAAACCGTATAATCGTTTTTGATAATCTGTATACCCTGTCATATCAGTTCTTTTTTCAACTTCAAACAGCACATCAAATAACCATGCACTATACTCATCCATTTTCTCCTTCGAAGAATAAAACATATTATAAGGTGACATCCAACTTGAACTATGCATTACTTTATCAAACGCATCAACATAATCAGGATATTTTTCAGCAATCACATTCCTTGTATTTTGCATATCTATTTCATGATTTGCTTTATTAAATTGGGTCCACAAGTCCTTACCACCTTCATCTTCAGGGTGGGCAACTACCCAGTCATAATCCTCTAGCAAACCATCTAACTGATCTACTGACGCCGGCTTAACTCGACTACCCATAAGGATCAAATAAGCATACATTGCAAAACGACCGCCAATACTTTTAGAATAAAAGAAGCGCCGATAGTGAGCTAAGCCAACATTTTTAGCTTTAGAATTTTTCCAAATCCAGTAAAGACCCGTTAGTTCACAATACTCAGGATTTTTATCAGAAATATTATCCATAGTGTTATCTGTAAGATAATTAAGAGGATTAGGATTTTTATTTGCTCCAACCATCATCGGTACATAGCCAGTTGGAAGCTTATCTGCATAATTAAACTCTTTATGCGTAATTACATATACTGTCATTATAAGAACTCCTTAAAACTAGGCAATGTGTTTCCAGGTAGTAATAACAAAAGAAATTAACATCCCCGCAACTATTCCTAAAGCAGTTCCAACGAGAGTCCATTTTTTAATAGAACTATGTTTTTCTGAACTAGTATTCTTAAGGGTAGCCTTAGGATAAACATGAACCTCGCCTATACCTTGTTGCATTTTAGGAAGTTCTTTTTTTGCTGCCATTGCCGTATTATTTACAAAAGCAACTGACTGTTTTGCATCTTTAGTAGTTGCTTTAATAGTTATAATCAAGGAATCAGGTCGATTATTAGTATCGATACTATCAGATAATAATTTGATTGAAGTATTTTTTCTAATGTTTTTTGGCAAAGATTTCCATGTACTTTCCGTAACTTGGCGTCCCTTTATCATGTCCTCATAGGTTGGAATCATTGCTAAATCAGCACTAACTTGGGAGCGTGCTCTTTTGGCATTTAAGTTATGACTAATCATAATACTACGTTCTGCAGTATAGGTGATAGTTTGTTTATGCCTTGCTAACATATAAAAACATCCTCCACCCACTACGGCAAAGATGATAATCACAATAATATTCTTCCAAATAATTCTTATCAAATCATTTAGACTGTACTTTTTGTTTTCCAACTATATATACCTCCGAAATAGTTTTGGGATTTGCTAATAAAGCTAATAAAAACGGATTGTAAGACAACTCAAGTAAATGCTGCTCCACAAAACAACTAATAGTAACAATAAATAGGACAGCAGTAAGAGCGTAATCTCTTCTCATAACTCCTCTTATTGAAAGAGCTATCATAACTCCAACAATAATTAAAGTAACAATAATCCCATATATCATAATTAATCGTAAATAAGAAGAGTCAATGTAAAAATATCCTATATTTCCATGATGGAAGACAGATAGTCCTTTATTACCGCCTAGTCCAGTTTCCTCAACCTTTTGACCTAGCCAAGTAAATCGATATCTATACATTGACATAAGGCCATAAGACAGTCTTCCAGAGAGTGCATGATCAATTTTATAATAAATATGATTTGTGTTATCAAAAAAGTATGTTCCCGCAAAACTGGTAAAAGCCAAGAAAGGAATAAATGCCCAATAAAGTGATGGAATAAGCCGCACAATTTTACACTGTGATTTTTCTGCTGCTTTTGCCATTAAAACAGTTGGAATTATTAGTATTATACAAATAATACTTAAGCGAGCATCAGTTATTAATTTTAATAAAAATGCTATTACTAAATAACTAAGGTAATAATGCCAGTTTAGCTTTTGATATTTAAGATAAACATTAGCCAATATTAAGTATAAAACATGAGAAGCCAAATCTGTTGGATATACTATTCCTAAAGCATATCGAGTTGCACGACCATGTACAACAAACACTAAGTCTTTAATTATTCCAACCACAGAAAATAACATTACACTTAATAATAAAATCAATGTTGTATAAAAATAACACTTAATAATATTAGTAAATGAAACATCTTTAGCTGCTAATATAAACGCTGCCATAACGAGAATTAGATTAGATGTTGATAGACGCCACGAGCAAATAGCAATCAACATGAAAAAAGTAATTATTAATTTATCCTTTAAGTTGTATCTATCAAATAAATAAATTTTTAAGATAAGTAGAGCACTACATGCATAAGACGCTAAATTAAAGGGTCTACTCCCCAAGTAAGGATCAAAAGTTGTATTTCTTAAAAAAGAGAAAAAAAGGTAAAAAACCAATACTCCTAGATAAAGCTGTTGCCCTGTAACTGGTGCATTTAGCACCTCTTTTACTTTTTTCAAAATTTATTTACCACACTTCCTAGTAAGCACCTTCGCTCTTGAAAATACTAATAATATTCTTAAACATTATTGCAGCATCAAAAGTAAACGAAGCCTTATCAACATACTCAAGCTCAACATCACACCGCTCAGGGTATGGAATATTACTCCGGCCACTAGATTGCCACAGGCCCATCGCGCCTGGTTTAACTGATAGGAACTTATCAACCCGGTTCCCGTATTCCGCTAATTCTGCTTTGACAATTGGCCGCGGTCCAATAATACTCATGTCCCCCGCTAAGATGTTAATGAATTGGGGAATCTCATCAACTGATGACTTTCGCAGCCACCGACCTAAATGGGTAATCCGCGGATCCTCTTCCGGTTCCAGCTTATAATTATTGGCAACGTACTTTGCATACATCTCTGGATCATTTTCCAAGATTGTGTCCGCATTAACAATCATTGAGCGGAACTTATAAATCTTAAACGGCTTACCATGCCAGCCAATCCGCTCTTGCTTGTAAAATAGTGGTCCCTTATTATCGCCGAAACGATTCATAACAAAGATAATAAGGAAAACCGGACTGAAACAAATCAGTGCAATTACCGATAACAAGATATCAAAGAACCTTTTCCAGAAAAGGTACATCATTGATTGTTGTTTAATTGTCCCTTTCTCATTCATGATTCTCATTCCTACTTTTTCTCTTTGATTATATAAATCGGTCGCTTCTTAGTCTGCATATAAATCTTCCCGATATAACGGCCAACAATCCCTAAGCATAGTAACTGAATACCGCCAAGGAAAAGAATGATGCAAACCATCGAAGCCCAGCCAAAGGCACTACTTGCGGGGATAACTAACTTCCGAACTAAGACAAAGATAAGGCCAATAATGGATACAACGGCCGTTAAACCACCCATCCAGGTAGCAAGGGCCAATGGGGCTTCGGAAAAGTCCGTAATTCCGTCAACAGCGTACTTAAATAGCTTCCAAGTCGACCAATCAGTCGTCCCTGCTACCCGTTCTACGTTCTTGTACGGTAAGTACTTGGTCTTAAAGCCAACCCAGTTAAAGATTCCCTTGGAGAACCGATTATATTCAGTTAATGATAAAACGGCATCGACCATTTGTCGAGTCATCATTCGGTAATCCCGCGCTCCAGAAACAATCTTGGTATCTGAAATCTTATTGATGACGTTATAAAACTGGTCACTGAGGAAAGACTTAAACTTTGCTTCGCCTTTCCGGTCAGTCCGCCGCATCCCCACACAGTCATACTCCCCAGAAGTAATGTTACTATACATTTCCGGCAAGTATTCTGGCGGATCTTGCAAGTCAACATCCATTACAACGACGTAATCACCAGTTGCTGCTTGTAGGCCGGCATATAGACCAGCCTCCTTCCCAAAGTTGCGGGAAAAAGAAACATAATGAACTCGTGCGGGGTCCTGTTCGTGAAGTTTCCGCAATTCAGCTAACGTCCCATCACTGGAACCATCATTAACGAACCAATATTCAACATCAATTGGCATCGCTGTAACAACCTTTTCTACTGCTGGATAGAAAAGCGGAATTGCCTCTTGCTCATTATAGCAAGGAACAACGATCGATAATTTTGCCATCGTTATTCTCCAATCTTTTTAGTGTTCACCATGACCGGTGATCTTTCGTTTTAAGAACTTGGCAATCTTTAGCGGCCAGTTCTGTTTTTCTAAGAAGACCCGGTTTACTTCAACGGTCTTGTATTCTGGATGCGTACCTAACCAGGTATCTAACAATAATTCACTGAGAAAGCCAAAGACACGTTGCTCATATGCCGTGTAGTCGGAATAGTCAATCTGCTTCTCAACTTCAGCTAGGACGTCAAAAAGCCAGGTGCAGTACTCACCTAATGGTTGTTTTTTCATCACCATCATATTGAAGTAGTGGGCAGATGTCTGCTTCATTACCTGTTCAAATGCTGGTAAGTATTCCGGATACTTTTCTTTTAGTACTTGCCGGGTCACCTCTAACGGTTCATGTTCATGAACGTGGAAATAGTGTGACTCATTCGTTTCAATGTAATAATGCCGCTTCTTTGGCAAAATTACATCAGCATTTTCAAATAGCTCCTCGACCTGTTGCTTATTTAAAATGGTCGATAATTCTTTGCTGTGCCCCATTGTCAGATAACGACGGTAATGAACCAAGCCCAAAGCGTCAACATCAAGGTTCTTCCATCCCCAGTACAATGCTGTTAACTCATTGTAGTGCGGATTTTTCGCTGAAATATTATCCCCCGTGTTGTCACCTTGGAAAGTTTGATTAACTGTCGGGTGTACTTCCTTGCCCACAAAGACAGGCAGGTACATGGGATCATCTGGCATCCGGTAATTTTTATGGACAGCCACTAAGATTTTAATATTCAATGTCGTTCTCCTAATTTGCTTTTAAACAATATCACTAAAATAATACCAGTTATTACCCTGCATGGAAAGATTTTATTGCAATTCCTGCGCATCCAGCCACCGTTGGACATCGTCAAGGTCAAAGCCCTTGCGAAACATCCCCTGCTTAAAGTGCTGCTCGCGTTCAAAGCCCTGGTAGCGACGGTAGCGGCGCCACATTTTTGACGCCTCTTTGGCTAATAAGTCCTCTTCTAGGGCGGTGTCTTCTGCTGGCATTACGTCCTCTTTAATGCGGTCATAGATACCAGCGGAGTATCCCTTTGTCATTAACCCCTGCCGAACCTTCTGCTCCCGCCTTTTCAGCGGCTGCGAACGGTACCGGCGAAATAACTTGGTCGCCAGTTTGCTAGCGTTTTCTGCCTGCAATTCTGGGGTGAACTGGGCAAGAGCATCATCAATATCATTTTCCCCCACTTTTTTCTGCCGAAGGTGTTGGCGAATAACGCCGGGGCCCTTGAGCCCGGTAGTCATTTCCGTCCGCACATAGGCGGCAGCGTACTCGTGGTCGTCTACCAATTTTTGCTCCCGCAGCTTTTTTAATACCGGCGCGATGAATTCCTCCGGGGTCTCAATCTCACGGAGCTTTTTGATAATGTCACTCTCTGTCCGCAGCTGGTGCGACAGGTAGTCGAGCATCCGGGAATAAGCCTTCGCCCGTTGGTCAGCAGCTGTAATGGCGGCTGCCTGTTCCTTATCAATCTCCATCCCCTTCATCAAGCGGAACTGGATCAAGACACTCTCCGCTACCGGAAAGGCATATTTACCATCAAGGTATACATTATAGCGCCCCTGCTGCTTTTGGGCCGCAATTTTCGTAATCTTTGCCATCTTTTTAAAATTCTCCTTTACATTTCTCTCCGTCAACCGTTTATAAAGGTGTAAGCAGTGGCCACCGCTTAACAAATTAAATACTAAAGGAAGTTTTTATCATGCAAATGGTTCGTAAGTTTAAGTCAGCGAAGGTTCAACTCACTCTTGTCAGTGACGCTCACCCAAAGGGCATCAAGCACCTTTTCAACAATGTCATTGACAAGGCTGATGATCACCAAGTTGCTAGTCTCAGTACCGCCATCGAAATGTTAACAACCGAAAAGTGTACTAACGCTGCGGTTATCACTACCGATGAATTAACAATGGAATAATCAGAGGAGGACTCATTAATGAAAACTTTAAGCTTAACTTTTAAGGGTAGTCTCGGTAAGAAGCACTCATTGAAGCTCAACTACGCTAGTGAACGGCTAGATGAACAAACCGTTCGCCAAGCAATGGAAAAGATTGCCGAGTCACACTTATTTGTCAAGGATAACGAGGAACTTTACCAACAACCACTAGCTGCGAAGTACATCGACACTGTCTCAACTATTCTCTTCAATGACGAGAAGAAAACAGCATAATTAAATATGTTCTAAAGATTTTAACGAGAGGCTGGAGATTAACTCCAGCCTCTTTACTGTTTTAAAGCTATAAATTCTCCCGCGCTAATCCGCGCAAGGCACGGCCGTTTATTTTACCCGCTTCTTCTTTTCTAGTTCTGGTAACAACCAAAAGTGCTTCTTGGCGTGCAACTCGCCCTCACGCGACTCCTGCAATGCTGCGTTTAACGCTGCGCCTAGCATGATGATGTAACCGGAAAAGTCCAGCCAGACCATCATTGCCACGAAGGCCCCAATCGTCTTATACGAGATAACCCCGTGGCTAAACAAGAGCGTGTAAAAGGAAAATAGCCGCGAAAGCCACATCCATAAAATAGCCGCAAAAAAAGAACCAATCAGTGCATAGCGTAGCCGCACCTTTGCATTCGGGACAAAGTAGTACAGCAAGGTTAGCGCGATAAACAGGACCGCAAATGTTACCGGCCACCGTAATGAACTGAATAAGGAAATGTAGTCCTTGCGAAAATTAAAAATTGGCTGAATACTCTGCAAAACTTGTTCACCAAAGCCGTACAAAATGATGAAGACAAAGATGATTACTAGAACCACAATCATCCAGATAAATGAAACCACCCGGTTGATCACCGGGTTTTGGTTTTCCGCAATCCCATATGCATGGTTGACACTGCGCTGAAAAGCAGCAATCCCCTGGCTCGTCGACCACAGAGCAATCAATGCCCCGGTCGTTAGGACACCCCCACTTCCCCGTTGCAAGAAGTCATAAATTAACGGGCGGATGAAATCATATACCGACGCAGGGATGGCCGTCTGCAGGTAGGCAAGAACTGTCCGGGCGTCGATCCCAATCATCGGTAACAGGTTCCCCACCACCATAACGGCGGGAAAGACGGACAGTAAGGTATAGTATGCTAAAACGGCAGCTGAGTTTGAAATCTGGGCCATGTTAATATGCCTGATTAGCAATGAGATAAATACTTTTCCTTTCCCAGGTTCCTTGTTCATAATATCCTCCAAAAAATTGTATATGGACATTATAGCAAACTGAAAATGACGAACACATTACAAAAGCAAAAGATTCCGCAGCATGAACTACCGCGGAATCTTTTGTATCCAAAGCTAGTGCTTAATAAAGCAGCCGCTTTTGCTTTGTTATTAATTATTTACCTTGTTCTTCTTGGAAGCGATCTGGTAAAAGACTAGCGCCACTACGGCGAAGAAGACTGGTCCGGCTAGTGTCCAGAAAGCAGTCTGGTAATCCTTATCCATCAATGGTTGGATAAAGGTAAAGAGAATCCCCACAATTAAGATCAATTCCACGAAGCAAACCAATACATTGGTCCAGAAACGATTCTTAAAGACAACAAATGGCCGGTTAAGCCCCTTCTTGGCCTTAAAGAATGGGAAGGCCCCAATCAAGAAGATGTATGGGAAACAAGTTGATACGTTTGCCATATCAGTCAAGATCAAGTAGAACTTTTGCGCGGCGTTACCACCAAAGGCAACGAGGAAAACAATCACGCAAACAATGGTTGCCTGTAGCCACATTGCATTCGCTGGCATCCCTGCCTTGTTCAACTTGGTAAGCTTCTTTGGCCATAAGTCCGGGTTGGACCCAAGGATAAAGGCCTTGATTGGTGAGTAGAGTAAGATGAACAATGCTCCCAAGAACCCTAAGGTCTGAGCAAAGGCAACGATCCGGGTCATAATTACCCCAAAGGTCAATGCTGCTGCATGTGACCAGCCGAGGGCATCACCCATCGTAACCCCTAATTGGTTAAAGACAACATAGGTAACGTTTCCTAGGTTAACAGAACTCTTCGTCAAGTCGTGTTGGTAGTTGACCGACCAACCAAGCATGAAGATCATCAAAACGTAAGCACCAATGGTAAAGATGCTTGCGATGATTAAGCCCCGGGGGAAGGTCCGTTCAGGGTTTTTCATACTATCAGTAACGGAACCCAACGACTCCATCCCACCATACGCAAAGATTGCGTAAACAACGAATGAGATAATCGCAATTGGTGTCTGGAATTGGGGATTTGGTGAGGTAATAAAGGTTGACGCACCGTGAATTGGTTGCTTCAATACTCCCTTATCAGCAATTAAAACAATCACACTGACAACCAGGAAGATCACGTTAACGATAATGGTAAAAATCCCCCCAAGGGAACCAACCTTCGCGATCGCAGTCATTCCCCGGGAACTACACCAGGTAGCACCCAAAATAAGTAAAATCCCAAGAATCCCAATTACCTGGGTCGATGAGAGGCCAAATGCTTGCCACTGCTGGGTAGTATCCTTACCAAAGATTAATGCTGAGAAGGTAATCCATACCCGCGAAGCAGTGGAAACCATCCACACAATCCATGATGCAAGCCATACGAAGGTCCCAACAAAGGCGATTCGCTCACCGACAGAACCAGCAAGCCAGGAGTAAATCCCCCCCTTAGCGTCCTTAAAGGTTGAACCATATTCAGCCATCATCAATCCACATGGGAAGAAGAAACAAATCCCCGCCAATGCGTACCAAATGATACTACCATAGCCCATCTGTAAGTAGGCGTTTGAAACATTACCAAAACCGAAAATGGCGGTAATGATCATCGTCACTAGACCAAAGGTAGTAATCATTTTTTTATTACCACTTTGTTCGTCCAAAATAATGCCTCCAAAATTTAATTAATATTCTTAAATAAAAATAAGAACTCATTTAATAATTTAAGTATAGTCGTCTTTTAAATAAATGAAAGTCTTTACCGTAAATTATCATTATTTTTTAATTGAATTTTGCATATTATTACGATTTAGCGCTTTTATGCTTGCTATTTCTGCATAAAATTAAAATTGAAAGAATAAACATGCATCAGTGGCAATTGCGGGAAACGCATCTTCCACGACATAAGCAGCTAGTCCTTAATGAGAATTGCCGTCGCTTCACTTAAGAATAATAAGGATTGGCAAAATAATTCTTATCATTCTTAATGAGTACCTGTCGCAATCATATTAAAAAAATTAACTGCCCTAAAACTACTAAAAGCCTGGCGAAACGTCTTCCGCCAGGCTTTTAGTAGTTTTAATTCAATTATTCAAACGGCTTTGCAACCTTTTCGGCAATCTCACCATAGTGCTTCAGGAACTTAGCGTAGTTATCGTCGTAGATGTACTTTGCATCCGCCTCTGGATCCTGAGAAGTCAAAATCTTCGGTCCATCATCAGTGATTACCAGGGTGTGTTCGTATTGGCAACTCCAACCACCATCGGCCGTCTTGGCAAGCCAGCCACTTGGGTCGCTAGTATCTGCTTCCCAGGTACCGGTATTGATCATTGGTTCTACCGTGATCGTCATTCCCTTGCGCAGCCGGGTTCCTTGACCATGTTCACCGTAGTGGGGAACCATTGGATCTTCGTGCATCGTTGGCTGGATTCCGTGACCGACGAATTCCCGGACATCCCCGTAGCCATTTTCATCTTCAGTGTAGTGTTGAATAACCGCACCAATATCACCAATCCGGTTACCCGGAACACACTGGTCAATCCCCATGAACATTGCCTTCTTGGTAACGTCCATTAGCTTTTGAATTTCCGACTTAACCTCGCCAACCGCGTAGCTCCAGCAAGAGTCACTGAAAGCCCCGTCAACACTAATTACTGTATCGACCTTGACCAGGTCACCCTTCTTTAAGATTAACTTTTTCCGGGGGAAGCCATGACAAATCTCGTCATTGACACTGACACAGGTTGCGTATTCGTAACCTTCAAAGCCAATTTGTTCTGCCTTGGCCCCGGCAGCCTTAAAGTACTTGCGGGCAAATTCTTCCAGCTTCCAACTAGAAATGCCAGGCTTGATAATCCGCCGCATTCCAAGGTGCATTCCCGCTAAGGCCGCACCTGCTTTTTCCATTGCAACGATTTCTCGTGGTGATTTTAAACTAATCATGCAATATATCTCCTTCATAAATCTCTAACATTACATAGTATACCACTTGTCACTCGTCTTTTCGTAAACCATGCTATACTATATGAATGTTATTAACATTATGGAGGTTATCAAGATGGCAAAAGCACTTGTGGTATACGCAACAATCACTGGAAATAATGAAGACGTTGCCGATATCATCACAGACGCCCTTGAAGATTTAGGCGTGGAAGTTGAAGAAACAGAAATGACAATGGCTGATCCCGCAGATTTCAATGATGTCGATATCTGCGTCATCTGCCCATACACCTACGACGAAGGAGCCCTTCCCGAAGAAGGCTTGGACTTTTATGAAGACTTACAAGAAGAGGACTTGACCGGCAAGGTATTTGGCGTCGCTGGTTCTGGTGACACCTTCTACGGCGATGATTTCTGTGTTGCCGTTGATAAGTTTGGCGAAGCATTAGCCAAGACTGGGGCGACAAAGGGTTCCGAAAACGTCCGCGTCAACCTGGCGCCTGATGAAGAAGACGTAGAAAAGCTCGACCAATTTGCAAAAGAGCTAGTAGAGAAGGCAGGCAACTAGGATGATTAAGGACCTGTGGAACAAGTACAAGTCAATCATCGCCTACCTCTTCTGGGGAGTCGTCACGACCGTCGTTAACCTGGGGGTCTTCCAGCTGCTAAGTCCGGTTCTTCACTGGAACGTGTCACTTGCAACTGTCATCGCCTGGTTTGCCTCGGTTCTCGTAGCGTACTTCACCAATAAAGTGTGGGTTTTTGGTTCCCACTACACGACCGTTCACGACTTTATCATTGAATTACTGCGGTTCTTCTTTTACCGTGGCTTGACCCTTGTGATTGACTTAATCATCACCTACATCGGGATCAATGTCCTCAAGTTCGATACCCCACTGCAACAGTTTATCGTCAAGTTTGTCGATAATGTTATCGTGGTAATCGCCAACTACATTTTCTCAAAGTGGTTGATTTTTAAGGACAATCAAGATATCGCAAATAAATAGAAAATAGCAAGGAGACCGGAATCGCTTTTCCAGCTCCTTGCTATTTTTGTTTTAAATATTTTTCAATGATTGTCAGGATTTTTTCGCTCGCGTGACCATCACCAAATGGGTTTTCAGCCTCTTCCATCTGCCGGTAGGCCTTCTCATCATTCAGCAGTTCAAATACCGTCTGCTGAATTGTCGTCGGGTCCGTCCCCACAATCTTGACACTCCCAACGTCAACCGCCTCTTGCCGCTCTGTCTTATCACGTAAGAGTAAGACCGGTTTGTGCAACGCCGGGGCCTCTTCTTGGATTCCGCCCGAATCGGTTAAGATTAAGGTGCTGCGCGCGGCAATGTTAAGAAAGTCATGGTGGCTTAACGGCTTCACCAGGTGGATCCGGTCATGGCCCTTTAATAGCTCATTGGCAAGTGCCACTTCTTCTGCTAGCGGGTAGACGGGAAAAACCAATTCGACATCTGGATTCGTCTCCACAATGTCACGGACCGTATGAAAGACTTGCTTCATCGGTGTTCCAACACTGTCCTTGCGCCGCATCGTCATCAAGAGGATCCGGTGGTCGGCCGGGATCGTTTCAAAGAACGGGTGGGTAAAGTCTTCTTTGAGGTTGTTTTGAACGGCATCAATTGCGGTATTCCCAGTTACGTAGATCTGGGCAGCCGGATGGTGTTCCTGCAATAAGTTATCACGGGCACTTGTCGTTGGCGCAAAATATAGGTTTGCCAAGTCATCGGTCAACCGCCGGTGCATCTCATCCGGAAACGGTGAGTAACGGTCATACGTCCGCAAGCCGGCCTCCACATGCCCAAGGGGAACGCGGTGATAAAAACTAATTAGGCTGGCCGCAAGACTCGTAGTCGCATCCCCCGCAACCAAAATCATATCGGGCTGCCCTGCATTGATCACGTTGTTTAAATTATGCAGGATCTGACTAAGCTGCTCCACATCATTGGCCCGTGCGGTAGCAGTCGTATCAATATCAAAATCAGCATGAAAATTGAGGGAGTCGAGGGTCTGCTGAAGCAATTCGTGGTTTTCAACGGCCGTCGCCACCATCACTGGTTGCCACTTTGCTGGTGCTTGCCGCATCTGCTTAATGATTGGTGCCAATTTCAAAACTTCTGCACGAGTCCCAAACAGAAGCATTATCTTATACGGTGCTTGCATTTCCCACTCCCCCTTTCTTAGGAATTAATAAAAAGCGACGGTACTATCTGGCCAATAGCAAGCACGTCGCTTTTCAAGGATAATGGTCCCATCCGGATTTGAACCGGAATCGGCCGCTTAGGAGGCGGATGTACTATCCAATTATACTATAGGACCAAACAAAGAATATTATCGCATTTACACGGAAAAAGGTAAAGGCGATAATACTCTTTTTTTAGTTATCACCATTTTGGCGACGGTGTTTCAGGCGAATCCCCTTATTTTTACGATTTTTCTTCCGCCGTCGCTTCTTCGGTGTTGAAAAGCCGTTAAAGGTCTTGTCAATTTTAGTGCGCGGCTTACCATTCAACTGTTCTTTTTGAAGGTGCTGGCTGGCCTGCCGGTTGATTGAGACAACTTGCTGGCCCTTGGCTGGCTTTTCTTCCGTCAACTGATTTTCACCGACATATAGCTGGACTAGCTGGTAATCCGTATCCTTGAGCAACTTCTTTAAGTCGCGAATATCGTGGTCATCCCCAAAGTTAAGTGCAAGACCCGGTTCTCCCTGGCGGCCAGTCCGCCCTACCCGGTGGATATAGGTGTTAACCGCTGTCGGGAGGTCAAAGTTGATCACCGCTGGCAGTTTCGGAATGTCAATTCCACGGGCCGCCAAGTCGGTAGTCAGCAATAGTTTGAGCTGGCGTTTTCTAAACATCCGCATTGCTTTTTCCCGCTGGGTCTGCTTTTGCCGGCCACCAAGAGTCGCCACTGCCACGTGTTCATGCCGGAGCCGACTAGCCGCGTAGTTTAATGTCCGCGTACTATTGAAGAATACCAGCGCCCGGAAGTCTTTCATACTCGTTAACCGCCGCAAGGTAGCAGTCTTTTGCGCGTTTGTCCGCGCGCTGAGGTAACCATGCTTAACCGGTCCCCGTGAATGGTCTTGGTCACGAACATCAATTACCGCAATATCACGGCCAAACATCACGCTTAGCTGGTCGAGGACGGGAGACTTAGTTGCGGAAAAGAACGCCAGTTGTGCTGACAGCGGGGTTGCCCGCTCGATGTCTTCAACGACTGCTAAAGTGTCATCTTGGAGCATGTCATCCGCTTCATCGACCACCATCGTCTGCAAGTGGCCGAGTTTTAAATGCCGGTTATCAAGCATGTGTAATACCCGACCAGGCGTCCCAACAACGACGTCTGGGTGTTCGTGAAGCCTAGCAACTTGCCGCCGCAGGTTTGCGCCCCCCGTCAGTGACTGGACACTGACACCGATCAGGGCGGCCCATTCCCGCATTACCCTTGTCGTCTGAATAGCAAGCTCTTGCGATGGGGAAAGGACAAGTAGTTGGGTCCCATCCCCTGGCATGATCTTAGGCAACAGCGGCAGCGTGAACGCCAATGTCTTTCCAGACCCAGTCGGGGCGATTCCTAAAATCGACTGGTCTTTTTGCAGCGCTGGGGCAACTGCTTGTTGGATCGCTGTTTGCTCTGCAAATTTTTCATCAAAGTGTGCTTGAAATTGTTCGATCAACTTAAATCATCCTATTCTTGATCGTTATCTGCTGGGAAAGTGAGTTGCGCAGATTGCCGTAGTGAGTACATTACCGAGTTTACTGTCTTGGAGAGTGCCAACCAGTGCTTATACTTCTTAACTTGCTCCTCATCATCAGGGTTATTGAAGAGGTCTGCAAAGTCATTCATCTCATCAGTCATTGAATTCTCTTCAACCGGTGCCTCGATTGGGTGTGCTTGCTTATCAGCGTCGTAGTAAGTAACCTTGGTAGTGTCAAAAATACTGTCGAATACTAAGGTGTCTTTCAAGCCATAGATTTCTGAGTCCAGGTAAGAATTAGCGGTCTTCCCGAAGTTTAGCGTAACGGTAAACTGATCGTAGTTTAAGATGGCAACCCCCTTAGCATCAACACCGGTCTTTGCAAGGGTTGGGAAGTATACTACTGAATCTGGTTCACCAAAAATCGTGATTGCCCCGTAAACGGCGTACACCCCAAGGTCCATCAATGCACCACCAGCAAACTTCAAGGTAAAGATGTTTGGATATGGTTCAGCACCATCCAAAACCTTGTCGTACCGGGATGAGTACTTCATTACATTGATCGTGGCACCTTGAACATGGTCAGCCTTCATTTCGTGAATCTTCTTCAAGGCTTCGTTGTAAATCTTAGTGTGGATATGCCGGGCGGCTTCTACTAACCGGGCCTTTGGGTGTGCAGCAAGTAGCGATTCAATCGCACTGTATTCACGCGGGTTCACAAAGGCAGGCTTTTCAACGATGATGAACTTGTCGTTTTCAATTGCCTTCCGAACTTGCTGGTAGTGCAAGCTGTTTGGTGAAGCAACGTAGACAACATCAAAGTCCCCATCTTCAAAGAAGCGGTCAATATCATCATAAAATTCAGTGGCACCGTATGGTTCACCAAATTCCTTCGCCCGGTCAATCGTCCGCGAATAGACCGTCGTCAGCTGGTACTTTCCCGTCGTCTTCGCCGCATCTAACATTTGATCAGTAATAATGTGTGTACCGATAATTCCAAGTTTAAGCATTATAATCAACTCTCCTTACTAAACCTATTGTTTGTTACACTTAATTTTAACAATTATTGCGCGTTTTTAACAGAAATGAAATCTTCCGATAATATAAATGTGTGTATAATTAACAATGTTATGTTAATTACTTATCACTTAATTGAGGAGATTGATGAAATATGAGAAAAAAGGGAATGTTACTTTTTGGCGCGGGACTTATGGCTGGACTCACCAGTACCTTAGGGTTCAGTCGCGCAAAGAAGAGTAACAACACGGTCGCACTACCAATTTTTTATGCAGGCACATGGCAATATTACGATAAGGAACGCGATCGCTCCCATAAAATAACAATTTCTCCTGAATTAAGGCTTCATATTGACAATCAAGTTATCCCGGCAACTGTTCAACAAATCCAGCCAACAAAGCTGGTCTTTCTCGATAAGTTTGGTTACCATATTACAATCCGGGCAAATGAACAACGACCAGTATCGTTGGCCGACGAAGCCGATGACCAGATCTACACCATTCAACCATTAAAATAATGTTGGCGCTGTTAAGCAGCGTTTTTTATTTTTAAATCATTTAGTAGCTACGGTGTGCTGGCGCCTGGTAATCCGTCATAAACTGCAAGATCTCATCAAAACTACCACTAAAACACAGACTATTTAAGTACGGATCTTCAAGAAAGCCCGCCCGGTTCATCTGGTGAAAGAGCTGTTCTAATGAATCATAAAAGCCACGAAAGTTGTAGAACGCAACCGGCTTCTCATTATCGCCAACCGTTGTCCATGAGGCTGCCTGGCTGATTTCTTCTAAGGTACCAAGGCCACCAGGGAAAGCCAGCATCCCGTCTGCCAGGCGCATCATCGTTTGCTTGCGGACATCCATGTTCGGAACAATCTGTATGTCTGGCAGCTCACGAAAAATTGCGCCACGGTCAGCTAATTCTTCCGTAATCACCCCGTGGACCACGCCACCATTTTCCAGGACTGTCCGGGCAATCTTCCCCATCAAGCCAAAGGCACCACCACCATAAACCAGTTCAATATTGTTGGCGACCAACCACTTTGCAAAGCGTTCAGCCTCCATATCGTATACCGGGTCGTTCCCGTCACGGGCGCCACAGTAGACGGCGATTCGTTTAATCATTTATCGCTACTCCCTTCAATATTATTTAATGATGCTAGCTGCTGTTTAATTGTTTCAGCAGCGCTTTTTATTTCTTCTTGCTCCAAGGGATACAAGTTCAATAATAATAGGTTACCAACCCCCTGCCGACCAATCAAGGCAGGAAAACTGACATAAGTTGAATATTGCGGCTGATAAATTGCTACTGGCAAGGCAAGTTGCTCATCAGCAAAGATTGCCGTCATGATCCGCAATGTCCATGCTGTAGCCGCACTAACGTTATAGCCAATCCCACTTAGGGTATACCAGTTACTAAGGTTAGCCTTGATTTTCAACTGGCTCTGGTCAAGGTGGTGACCATTTATTGCGGCCGTCAAGGGCTGGCCGTTAACATGAACTGTTGACCACGCAAATACTTGGTGACCATCGTGCTGACCATAGACAAAGCCACTAACGTTAGCAGTGGCAACCTTTGCTGCCTCTGCGATTGCCCGATGTAAACGAGCAGTTTCAATTACGGTGCCGAGACCAATCACCTGCTTTGGCGGAAGGCAAACCGCCTGCTGAAGGACTGCTGTGATTGCTTCGTTCGGGTTGGTTAGGTTAATTATGATTCCCGCGAAGCCACTTTCGTTAAGTTGCTTGCCAACCACTTGAGCTTCGTGATAACTCGTTTCTAACTCGGCCATCGGTTGTTGTTTTAATAACTCACTCTTCCCGAAAGCAGTAACAACAATGTCCGCATCGGCAAGGGCAGCATAGTCTTGCACGATAATCTGGGTATGAGTCGCCAAGGCAGATTGGGCATCGTTTAGGTCTGCTTGCACCCCCACTGCTAGCTGGTCATCTTTGTCAATCAGTACTAATACATCAGTTTTACCATTCACCACAAGCTGGTTAGCAAGCATCCTCCCGACATGGCCCAGGCCAATAATTCCAATTTTTCGCATTTTAGATCTTTCCTCCTATTTCCCGGGAAATAAAAAAGCCGGGGCATTCCCCAGCTTGTCGTCTTATTCCTGATAATTTACTGCTTCAGGGAACGTTTCAAGAACCACATCACGAGCGCCCTTTGAAAAGTCAAAGCTGGCATTAGCAGGATAACTTTCTTCATGATCACCCGCCTGTAAGCTAACGGTCGTCTCACCAAGGTCAACTTGTAGTCCTAGCTCAATGGCGGCCTTTATCAGCAGCTGGATATCATCTGAATACTTGTCACTGATTGCTTGCAGCGGGTGCTGGAAGTTGATGTTCTTCGTATAACGGTCGTTTGCAATCTTTAAGCCAAACGAGAGCAAATCACCGTTATCTAACTGGTCAGCCAGCTGCCCGCTGATGGTTAACGCTGGGTCATCAATCCGCCGCTGAGCAAACTTCAACGCTAACTGGTACTCCCGCGGCGCGTTGAACTCCGTCACGAAGTTTTGCAAGTCAGCAATCAAGGCTAGCGCCTCATCACGCATCCACGGTAACTGCTCTTTTGGTTTTTGCAGGGCAACCTGATCATTGCGCTTTTCTGCTTCGACCAGCCGGGCGGATAAGTTATCCGGCAACGGGGTAATGATACTGTATAGCAACAACAACTCAAGGAAGTTGATTGTATCATCACTAATCCCCGTCCGCGATAACGGATCAAGGTCGAAGTTACGGAACTCCAGGTAATCGATCCCCTTCTCCAGGATTCCCTGAATATCATGGGGATCTTGATTATGATGACGTAGGCGGACAGGACCAAAGAACTCTTTGAGACTGTAGTAGGTCCCGTTATCCATCAATTTCTGCAACTTTGCAAAGTGCTGCTCTAGGGAGTCATAACCGACCCGCTCTCCAGGCATGTTGTCATCACCGTAATCACTGCAGCGCAAGCTCCGCACTGGCAACTCTAAGTCATCCGGGGTACTGTGCGGCATATCTTGGGATACCGGGCTTGCCCCGAATAGGTAGGTAAACAACCACTGGTATAGGCAAAAAGTTTGGACCAGCTTGAAGTAAAGGTGGTTTTGAAAATCGACCTTGCTCTTATACCGTTCCGTATAAAAGCGACGATAGAGCTCATCAATCAAATCACCGTTTAAGCCGAAATTGACGTGGACATCCCCCAGAATCTCTTGAACAATCCCGTACTTTTTACCAAGATAGTCGTGGGTCTCTTGGTCCCAAGTCTTGGTCGAAAAGTCCGCCAAAAAATCAAGGTCTTGCTGGTAAGTCGGCCCCGGAGCCATACTTAGTGGCCATAAGCGTTCATCATCGTGTAACTGTGAGATCACAATCTGCTCCAGCATTTTCAGCCGCCGGACAGCATTTTTGCTCCCCACAACAGGTGTTGTCTGAAAGTCCATCATGTCATCCGTAAAACCTGAATTTAGGTATAGGTTATGCTGGCGTGAGCGCAGATTTTCAGGGTATGGATAGCGGCTTGAGCGCCCATTGGTCAAAATCCGGTGCTTCTTCGCTTCAAGACCGAATAGTGATGAGAATAGCTTTGCATTAAGGGCCGGCTCTTTCAATGCCGCCTTGATTTGTTCATAGTGTTCATCCATCCTGAGATCCCCCCAATCAATTTAATTCACAATCAACAATACCACTTTTTTAAGATAATGGACAATCCTCAATTGTAAATTTATTTGGTGATGAAGTCGAGAATCTTAAACATAATCTGTTGGTTTTCCTGGGGAACTCCATGCTTTAGGATATCTCCCGGCCGCTGGTTAAGATCATTACCATCTAACGCATACTGCCCATCGTTTACAACCATCTTTTGCAGGTCGTCTTCTGCGGGCTCAAAGTGGAATTGTAAACCAACAACATTGTCATTAAGAATGAAACCCTGATTTTTAAGCAGGTCACTTGAAAACAGTAATTGTGCCTCTGCTGGAACCTCAAACATTTCTTCGTGCCAGTGCAGGGCCACTAGCTTCTCTGGAACACCCGGAATAATGTCATTTTGGCGGTAGACTGGTGCCCAACCAACTTCCTTATGTGGTGCCTTGCCAACTTTGTAGCCGAGGGTCTTCGCAATTTGCTGAGCACCAAAGCAAGCCCCAAAGATTGGCCGGTGGGCATCGAGGAGCTGCTTAATCAACTCCCGTTCTTCTTTGATCCATGGCTCGTCATCGTTGGGACTCATTGAGCCACCGAGGATAACAAGCATGTCCGTCTCTTCAGCTGACGGCAGCTTTTCAAGTAAGCTTGGATGGTAAGTGTAAACATTGTGGTCATGGTTGTACGCCCAGTCCATGATAAAACCAGGCCCTTCGTTTGGGCTGTGTTGTAAAATATTAATTCGCATAAGATCACCTTTTTTTATCTGTTATTATAGCAAATTGTCGGTAGGGAGAGCGCTTTAAATACTTATTGATCCCCCTATTTCTGTGCCATTTATCAGTCAAATACTGCTGGTAAGCGCTATAGACGGGTTGCCGCCAGTCGCAAGGCACGCGCCGCCAAGCCAAAACATCAGCAAAGCTTTTCACCAGGTCAGCGTATTCGCCACCGGCGTGAAGATCGTGGGGATAATGCCAATATTTTTTTGCTGCCCGCCGAATTTTGCTGTTTGGCGGCTGGCTAATATCTAACCACTGGTGGGTATGCCGGTATTTACTAAGCACCAGGTGCCCACCAGCCGGGATGCCATAGTTGAAGGACTCAGTATTCGCGACTTGGTAAAGCTGGTGGATAGAATAATGAGCTGGGCTACCGTCAATTAAGCCATTGCTACGATGATGGTAGACGTTCCACTGGCTAACAAAATTACCAGTATCAATGTCGATAATGAACTCAATCATCCTAGCCGGATTCCTACGCAGGCGGTATGAATTACGGGTTAGTTGCACCTTCATATTCCGTGGATAAGTGAACTGGTCGTGGTAGCGGTTATGAAAACCCGCTGCGGTTTTTAAATCTAGTCGTAAGTGATGGTCAATTGCATACTGGCATAAGCGGTGAAGGTCGGTTGCGTTTGCTGATATCGTTTCTGTCCGGTAGTGACGAATAAAGTTAATGTTTTGCCGGTCAAGGTAGCTTCTGAAAAGGTGGATTTTTTGCCCCAGCTCATCGGCTTTCAAACCAGCTGGCGTATGATAAGCCGCAACTACTAAGTCCCGGAAATACGGGTAAAAACTACTTAGCGGCGTCAACGTTGGTGCGAGGATGTAATCGCCCGGTGGTAGTTGCAAGAAATGATCATGGTCGATAAACGCGTGGAGGTGGTGGTTGATAATGAGGTCTAGCTGTGCCGCTGCGGTTAAGCCACTGTGGCGCAGCATCGTTAGGTATGCCGGTGAACCGACTTGGTTTAGTTCTCGCAAGTAACCACCCCTATTTCCCAGGAAATATCATAGTCAGATTCCCCACCACTGGCACTTCTTGATATCAACATGGGTCTCATCCTTGAAGGGGACCCCTTCCGCTAATAGCATTGGCCGTTGATCAAACCAGCCAGGAACAAGCCGCCCCGTCGCTGTTACCACCCGGTGACAGGGGTGTTTTCCATAATTTCCCGCTTTCCCCAGTGCCTTACCAACTAAGCGGGCATTTCGCGGCCGACCGATCAAGCGGGCAATTTGACCATAGCTTGCTACCCGGCCAAGCGGAATTATATCGACAATGTTAAGGACATCTTGCATGAAATTTTCGTCGATCTTTGTCATTATCCGATAACTTCCTGCCGCAAATTTTGAACCCGCCGCTTTATTTCATCCCGAACCTGACGAAAGACTGCTAACTGTTCTTCGTCCGTTCCCGTCGCCTTGGCCGGATCAACTAGCGGCCAGTGGATTGCCTTTGCCTGTGATGGAATAGCGGGACAGCGGTCACGGGCATCCCCACATAAGGTCACGATCAAGTCGGCCGTCGCAAAGTAATCAGGATCGATTAGTTTTGACTGCTGGTGGCTAATGTCAACGCCGTCTTCAGCCATCACCTTGACCGCGCGGGGGTTCAGTCCATGCTGCTCAACCCCTGCACTCTGAATCTCAGCTTTATCATGAAAAAATTTCTTTGCATACCCTTCCGCCATCTGACTACGGCATGAATTACCGGTACAGAGGAAGTAGACTCTTTTCATTGCATATGCTCCTTTGCTGTTTGCTAATCCTAAGCACGATGACTATTACATATGATTATAATAGACCTGCACCAGTTGGATAAAGTCATTTACATCGTAAGTTGTGCCAAAATACTTGTTGGCTGTCTTGTTCCAATAAGCTGTCGGGTCCTGGTGGTCGGTCCCACCCAGGTAACGGGTAACCATGTCATGTGTCCAGACCGTTCCAGTGCCATCCTTGGCCCCCTTGATCACTGGCAAGTTATTCTTTTTCAAAATATAAGCGGTATAGTAGGCAGCATTAGCGACCTGCTTGGCAAAAGCGCCCGCAGAATACTCGTGTGGCATCTCAAACTGAACATAATAGGGGTTCGCTTTTGGGCCGGCACCGTCTGCCATGTACTTAGTGTCCGCAATGTTACGGATCTCCTGGGCATCGATAAAAGTGTGGACGAAGACCTGGTCAGTCTTGTAGTTTTGGGCCATGTAACGCGCTTCGCCACTAAGGGTAGAATATTCAGTCCCCGTGTCATGGATAACCACGCCCTGCGGCATTCCTGTCGAGCTAGCGTATCCCCGCTTGATAAATTTATCATTAATTTGCTGGCTGATCTTCACATGGGGATAGCCAAGTTGCGCAACATATTTATTGACATCATTGTCTAGTGAAATCTGTAGATCCTTTGCGAGCACATAGTAAGTTTTTCCATTGACCTGTACCCGGGCAAAGGTTTGCTGTTGCTTATTAGCTTTAACCAGGTAATACCGATCGACTTTCACCACCGAATTAGCATCAACCTTTGTTCCCCCTAATGATGATAGCGACTTATACAGTTTTGTTGCGGGGGCAATTGTTGCCGTTTCGTTTACCGGATAAGACTGGTTCACCTGGCGGGCAGAACGGTGCATCAGGTAAAAGAGCCCCGCAATGATTAGAAGTAAGAGAATGATTAAGATAATTAGTTTATTTGGTTGGTTCTTATTTTTTCGCATACTTCCATTGTAGTAAATAATTGTGAAAAATGATGGAAGTTAGGGTACGATTAGGGGGTGTTGGGGGAGTACTTTTCTTTTGTTGCCTTAACGAGTGCTTGATTTACTAATCGAATAGCTGACATACCCTGATACACTTTACTGCCAAAATTAATATCTCCATACCATATAATTTGATCATCAAATACCGAAATATTATTTCCTATTTTCTCCTTATTTATTTGTAATTTAATCTTTGAATTCAGTAAATTACTATATTCCTTATTTCTCTTATCAGCATTAATTATTAAGTGGATTTGCTTCCCTAGGTTAGCTAGTTCATTCATCTTCTTTACTTGGCGCAACGTCAAGTGTCTAAGACAAAGGTAGATTGTCGCTGCCTTTGCTAAATCATGCTCCCAAACTAACAAATAATTTTTATCAGTATAGTAAGCTGAAGAGTATGTATTCCACTTTGCTGAACGAACAAACTGATATCCTTGCTGAACATAAACTTTCATTCTTTTTTGATACATCTTTGCAAATACATCATCAGAAATATCAACATAGTCATATACCCGCAATTCATCTTTATTAGCAAGGTTTCTTTCTAACCTTCCCAGGTATTGCTTGGTATTTCCACGCCACGAAAATGGGAGAACTAAAAATAACGTATCTAAGCTTGCAAGGTCAAATCCTTCTCCTACATACTTACTAGTTGAAAGAATTACATACGCTTTACTTTCATCTTTTATACTAAGCTTCGTTTTGCTTTGTCCCGTAATAAAATACACCGGCGCACTCAATCCATCCAATTGCTTTTTTAAAATTTTCAAATGTTCAATTCGTTCGCTTAGTAATAATATATGTCTTTCTTCTTTTAATGCTTGCTTTACATCCGAAACTATCTGTTTATTCCTATCATTACTTTCTACCAATTTTTTAATCTTTTTCGTGTAGCTATTATTCTCCAAATCATTTTGAATCTCTAATGCTCCATTATACCGAGGATAAATATATCGTGGAATTAAATAGTCTGCTTCATTTTCCTCCCCTTGGTAATAAATGTTTCCACAACGATAATACATAAATTTTTCTAAACCATCTTTACGCTCTGGAGTTGCTGTCAATCCGACGATATAACTTACATTTGCTTCAACAAGTACTTTTTCAAAGGTTGTTGCAGATATATGATGGCATTCATCAACAATGATCTGCTCATAATCTTGGTATAATGTCCAACGTTCTTTTGCTGACATCTGAATAAGTTTACGGATATTAATTATATCAACAAGCCTGGAAGGATGGTTTCGTGATCCTGAAATTATCTCAACTTTCTTTTTTCGAACTTTTCGCCCCTTTTTAGTCATTTCAGTGTATGGCTTATCTTGAATATCTAAAAAGCTAAGTCCTGCCTGTTGCCACTGCTGAGCAATATTGGTCGTTGGAACAATAACTAAAGTCTTCGCCTCACGTTCTGCGATTAATGCGCAACCAACAACAGTCTTACCAAAGCCGGTGTGTGCACAGACCATTCCTAATTGGTGTTCCTTCATTCGGGCAATCGCAGTTTTTTGCTCAGAATGTAAGCTCCCTTTAAAGCTAACGGTTAGCGGTAAAGGTGACGTAAATTTTTCAATTAATTGGCAATTGCAATTTTCCTTTAGCATTGGAAGAACACCGCGCGGCAAGCAAATATAGCTTCCTTCAATTCTAGCAGCCGTTAAAACCGATGGAGTGTCCCAAACTGGCATTCTCATTCGTTGCTTTTTAATAAATTCAGGATTACTAAAAGTAGCCAGGCCCAATAATGAAAGCTGTTCTTTGCGCGTTAAGTTTTGCCGCTCGATAAATATTTCACCGGTAATGAAACCATAAATTTTCCGTGGAAAAGCCTTAAAATCATGTAAAGATAAAACGTTATTCTTACCGTTTATTAGCTTCATATCGTTACTGATAATATCTATAAACTTGTTTACTTCACTTTCGGCATATCTCTTTGTATTCGCTAAACAATTAAATAGCTTTTCTGAAGGCAAAGGTTGCAAATTATCATCCGTAAATATAGACTTTTGTTCCTTAACATCACTCCACTTTAGCGGTAAAGCAATGAGGTTGCCAAAGCCTTTCTTAGGTAGCGAGTCCTGGTTAGGGATCATTCGATCAAAACACGATAAATCAATTTCATCACTGCTAATCATTGCTTCAAGGAGAATCAACCTCCCTAAAAACGTACTGTGCTAGCTTTAATTGGTTGACTAAAGAATAACCACAGGTGGTAGCTACTACCAGATGATGAAATTTCAGGAAGACAATCAATTTTATACTTACTACATGTTGCCAAAACTGCTTTCGTGGTTTCATAAGGATCAATTAATGATGCATGTTTATCAAAGTCAAATACTAATAAGTTGGTAGTATCATCATCTAACAAAGGGTAAATACCATAACGATGATACTTATCTGATGACAGGATTTGATCGCGGATTACTTCTTTAGTAAATGGCGCATAATCTTTTTTCAGGTTCTTTTGTGCTTCTTTATCATTTCGAAGCTTATAAAAACTCCACCAATTCTTTAGTGCTGGACTATATCCTTTACCATTACTCCATTTTTGTGCATAAACATCGGTCCGTCCAGAAAAGTATTTTGCATATAATTCTAATTTTTCTTTCGTAGTTCTCTTCTTTTGAACAAGATCGGCTAACTCTTGTTCTCCAATAATCCAGTCATCCCCTGACTGTGAGGTAACCAGGTAGTCCTTCTTTTTACTGCCATAATGCCAAAAGACTTGATTAATCATGATACTGTCGCCATTATTTAATTGGTAATCTTTTCCTAAGTCCATCTACTTGCTCCTTTGTTAACGCTTTCGAGGATAATATATCATCTGTTTATTAAAATAGAAAGATAAATGATAGAACTACGAGTAGAAAAACAACTCAATTTACTTGAAGCAGAACTAAAAAAGTTATCCATTGGCACTGGATAACTTTTTAATCTCTCTTTAGTTGTTGAATGAAGTTGAACAGTCCCAGACGGTCAGTGTCTGTTAACTTTCCAATTGGCTGACGGCTAAATACCCACGTTCTTGTTAAACGATAAAGTTTATGGGTATCAATATACGATTGCTTTTTTAAGCCTGCTTGTTGCCATTCTTTAATAGGATAATATAGCTTTTTAATTTGTGCTGATTTCTTTTGGTACTGGCTAGTTACTTTAAAAACCATTACTTGTTCTTGTTCAATCTTAATCACTAAGGCTGGCCGAAGTTTACTACTGATACCTTCATCAAAGGGAACATTAGCAATGTAAATGTCCATTGGTTTCATCATCCATTAACCATCCAATCGTGAAATTCTGGTGACTTTTTTGGATCATAGTGTCCTTGGCTATCCAGTTGAACATCTTCAACTGGAATTTGTTTTACCAAATCTGCCCAGTCTAATGCTGTTGGTAATTTTTTGATGGTAACTTCATCACCTTTCATTTCAAATGAAACTTCAGTTCCCTTTGTTAATCCCATCGCCTTACGAATTGCGGCTGGAATAACAATTTGACCCTTTTGCGACATTTTACCAGTTATTACATTATCCATAATGCTCCTCCTTCTTACGTAAGACTTCTTACTTTATTTTACCAAACTTTATTCATAACACCAAGATAAGAAAGTCATCATAATAATAGCTAGAAAGACTATTTTAAACATCTTCAAAAATTAAGCATCGGCTTCATTGCCTAGTCGGTGCTTTCCTTTGACCTATTTTGATTAGATAATGATCGATCATTCGACCCAACTGGAATTAACTTATGACGTTCAACATTCTAAATTACCAAGACGTCATCGTTTTAAATCAGCATTAAAAAAGGCAACACGTGGTCTAAATAGTAATCTTACCATTATTTAAATTGATCCCAATAGTCGTCGTCGGATTCAACAATTGGATCATCTAGCAAAACATCCCGTTGAATTAGTTGATCCCGTAAAATCGCATAACCAAGGGCCCCTTCCTTGGCCTGCAAAGCTTTTTCCATCCAATATAGTTTCTCTTGGGAAAGCACAGCTACTGAACAACTATTTGATAGAGCAATGTGGACTATTTCATCATCATTATTTACTTGGTCTAAATACTTTTTAATGTGAGTTTAAAAGTATTTTGTGGGGACATATCAGTCCCATCAATCAAAGCAATGCGTTTATGAGAAACATATTTGGAATTCTCACGCATAACCGATTGGATATGCTGGAATCACCCTTACGAGAATTTTACGGGCAACGGTTGTTTCCTCAAGATGAGGTGATTTCGATGAGCTATTCTTCAAAAAGGATTACAATCCGTGAGCGTTTACCAGGCACTCATGCTAGCGTTAGTATTTGAGACTTTCATTGTTGCATTACAAATATCTTCACATTCTGTGCATAATAAAAAACCGCCCAAAAACTTTGGCGAGTTACAGACGATCCCTTTATTAATATAAAATAGCTAAGCCACCGCCATTAAAGCGGCTCTTTTTTGTTTATAACCATAATTTGCCATTATAGTAGCAAATTATAAAGAGTTGAACTTATTCTGAAGTTAGTTTAGCCAGATACTAACAACTAATTAGGTCAATAGACGGTATCTTTTCAAAACCTTCATTACCTATTTGTAAAATGCTGTCAAAAAATACCATACTCAGTTGACTTAGCTTATTATTATAACTTCTACGATATGACTTCAATTTCCAATTCTCTGCCTTAGCTCTATCACCACGATTATTTAATGTTGTAATAACTGAATTAGCAGCATGTTTTTTTGTTACGTTCGATTTTTGATACCACGCTGCTGCATTATTTACAGACCCATATATTAAATTCCAGATTTGACCTATAGAATATTCTTCAATTAAGTGGTTTATTACTAATCTAGTCTTATCTTGAGGATTAAAATTAAATCTTGCTTCGTTCATTTGCTCAACCAAATATTCTAGGCATTCATATAAAGCAATTTGCCTCCACATACCTAAGCATTCCTCTTTATGGTGTTGGATTATATTAGTTCTGTCAGGATACTCTAAATACCCCATCCCTTCGGAACCCATTTCAACATTAACTAAATAATTTACTTTGAAATAATAATATTCATTTGGAAAATTATCTGCAGAGAAAGCATCTATGGGAGACATAGGATCAATTAAAATTATATTCTTTGATAGTAAATGTTCTAGTATTATCTCGTCAAATTCGTTAGTTGGTGATAACTTATTTTCAATTATTGTTTCTCCTGATATTTTATTAGCTTCTTCATTCAATCCCGCGTGAAGAAGCGCCGACAAAAATATCTTGGATGATGATGACAAATCTTCGTATTTAACTTTATCTATATCTGTAGGATACGTTAAAATAACTAATTCTCTTTTTTGTTCTTGTATTCTCCTTCTTTCTTCTCTGCATCCATCGCAATTGCAGTTGCTATTCAGCTTATGACCACAAGTAGGACATTGAGGTATTCTTGTTGAATATCCAGTCCTACTAGTCAGCTGCTTTACTAAGTTTGAATCATCATATGGACATTTTTCTTCTAAATAGACAAATGGAAATTCTTTAGCTAGATTTCTAACATTGCTACTTATAGAATACTTACTTCTAATTTTGGCAACACTTAAATCACTATTATAATAATCTTCCATAATATTCATTATCTGGGATCTGTCAAATGAGCTTAATTCCCCATTATAGTCATTCCAGTCAAAAGAGAATGATTTTATATTCATTATTTATCACCATCCTGATTCATTTGTTATTTGGTAACAATGCTGTTAAACACATTGTTAATGGTATCTAATGTCAAACAAGCTAAAAATCTTTTTACAACACTTACACCATAAAGACAATCATAAATGACATTGCAAATAAACAATCATTTAATTACATGCAATATATGATTATTTAGGCCGCAGAACAATATCACTCACTAAATAGATGATTCATAAGTGTAGAAATTTCGCTAATCAGGTCCTTGTACACTCTTCACAGTTCGTGTCTTACGAATCGCCCATCACTTTGTTGCTCGTTCTTTGGACACTATTGCATGGAGTTTTCACGCTCCTGTTAGTCGCGTTCCAGCACCGTCACACTCTCCACATGCGTCGTCTGTGGGAACTGATCCACCGGCTGGATTGGCTTGGTTACCTGGTAGCCCTGTTCCGCAAAACGCTGGATATCCCGTACTAACGTGGCTGGGTTGCAGCTGACGTAGATCACCTTTTCCGGTGCCATCTTGCCTGTTGCTTCAATTAAGGATTCCGCAAGGCCCTTCCGTGGTGGGTCGACAATTACTACGTCCGGCTTCAATCCCGCTGCCTGCCACTTGGCAAACTGGTCTTCTGCCTTCCCCACGACGAACTTGGCATTCTTGATTCCATTGCGCTTAGCATTATGCTTGGCATCCTCGATTGCGGCGGGGACGATTTCGACCCCGTAAACCTGCTTAGCGTGCTTGGCCGCCGCTAATGAGATCGTCCCGATTCCACAGTAAGCATCAATCACCGTTTGACTGCCATCGAGGCCGGCATTATCAATGGCGGTCTGGTAAAGCCGTTCTGTCTGCTGAGGATTGACCTGGTAGAAGGACAGTGGCGAAATTGCAAAGTCAATCCCGAGCAACTGGTCATGGATTTCGTCCTTCCCCCAGAGGGTCTTGTTCTTATCGCCGAGCAGGCGGTTAGTCTTCTTGTCATTGATATTTTGCACGATGCTCTTTACCTCGGGCACCCCATCGACAATCCCCGCAACAATTTGCTTTTCCATCGGCAAGCGCTTGGTATTCGTCACGAGGACGACCATTACTTCATGACTGTAGTAGCCCCGGCGCACCATCACCGTCCGGATAACGCCCTTCCCGGTCTGCTCATCGTACGGGGTCACATGAAAGCGCCGCAAGAGGTCACGGACAACGACGATTGCCTGGTCGATTGCCGGATCCTGGATGTAAAAGTCCTCAATTGGCACCAGGTTATGACTGCCCCGCTTGTAAAAACCGGTTTCTAACTGCCCCCGGATTAACTTTACTGGGACCTGGGCCTTATTCCGGTAGTGATAAGGCTTTTCCATCCCCATCGTCGGCAGGACCTTAATATCTTCACGGTGCGCCTTGGCGAGCAATTCTTCAATTTGGTGCTGCTTAAATTTTAACTGGGCATCGTACTTCAAGTGGCCGAGCGGCGCAATCCCAGTTTGAATGTACTTCTTATCCTTAACATCAACCCGGTCAGGACTCTTTGTCTGCCAAGCCATCACCCGGCCCCAGGCAAAGTGACTGGTGACCTTGGTGATCCGGACGGTAACCTTCTCCCCCGGCAACGCGTTGGGAACAAATACCGGAAAGTCGTCAACCTTAACGACCCCGTTGCCTTCGTAAGTCAAGTCGACAACCGTTGCTTGGTATTCCTCATTCTTATGCACTGGTACTTTAACTTTCATCAGTTAACCTCCAAATTAATAATCTTATTTATGTATAAAAGAGCTGCGGCAACCCTGCCACAGCTCTCATTATTAATTAGTGGCGTCCTTATTATCCTTAATGTCGTCAACTTTCTTAACGAAGTCTTTTTCAACTCGCTTAAAGTCCGCTGATTCCGTAATTGCATCATGCGGAATCGCATCAAGGTTGGCAACCACTTCAATATGTTGTCTTAAATCGTGGAACTTCATCGGTGCATCCCCACCGTATTCACCATCGAGGTTGATCATCATCCGATCCTCATCATTAAGCGGGGTCACATCAATATCCGTCGCCTTGGCGTAAATAATCCGCGGATCATCCAGGTGCTTCCCTTGCAGGGCCTTC
Organism: Limosilactobacillus caccae; assembly: GCF_900156885.1. Lineage (GTDB taxonomy): Bacteria > Bacillota > Bacilli > Lactobacillales > Lactobacillaceae > Limosilactobacillus > Limosilactobacillus caccae. Next base: position 164,011 of record NZ_FTOY01000009.1, on the reverse strand, counting down.
GTCATCAAGCTAAGCATGTCTAACACGCTACTCTTCTTCACGATGATCATGGTGAACTTTCCATCATCAAGGGCTGCATCCGGAACAATCTGCTCAAAGCCGCCGACCGAGTTAGTTAAGGCAATCAAAATCATTGAGGCCGCGCCACGGTACTCGTTGTCATCGTACTTGATGGAAATATCAACCGGCTTGATCCGGGGCATTAACTCGGCCCCCTTAGCAAAGTAAGCCGCGTAGCCAAAGAGGGACTTCATCTGGGAAGGAACATCATAGGTCAATTCCGTTAACGTTCCCCCGGCAGCGATGTTCATAAAGTAGTTATCGCCGGCCTGGCCAATGTCAATCTTAAACTTCTTGCGCTTGTTTAAGATTAACTTGGCCGCCGCAATCGGATCATCGCGGGGAATCTTTAATGCCCGCGCATAGTCATTGGTTGTCCCGGCAGGAATGATCGCCAACGTTGGCCGGTGCTCTAAGCCGGCGATCCCGTTAACGACCTCATTTAAGGTCCCGTCACCACCGGCCGCCACGATCAAGTCAAAACCATCTTCGGCTGCCCGCTGTGCCTCATTTTTCGCTGAGTCAGGGGCAGGCGTCGTCGCAAATGCGCTGGTCTCGTAGCCGGCCTTTTCGTAAATCGCCAAAATGTCAACCAGGTCACTGCGGAGCGCTTCCCGGCCTGACGTTGGATTATAAATCACACGCGCACGTTTTCGCACGGTCACCCCTCCAAACTATTTCGTCTTTAAGGACTTCATCAACAACTGGGTAACCACTTGTGGGTTAGCCTTCCCGCGGGTTTGCTTCATGATCTGACCCATCAAGTAACCGACAGCCCGGTCTTTCCCGTTCTTAAAGTCTTCGATTGACTGGGCGTTGTTGGCTAAAACATCGTCAACGATCGGTTGCAATTGTGCAGGGTCAGATAATTGAACAAGACCGTGTTCCTTCGCGTAGGCGCTTGGTTCTTCACCATCTAAGATTCCCTTGAAGACCTTCTTAGCCATCTTAGAGGAAATCGTCCCGTCTTCGATCAACTTAACCATCCCGGCAAGGTTAGCTGGGGTCAACTTGGTATCTTGCAGGTCAATGTGTTGGTCGTTCAAGTAGGAGTTAACATCGTTCATCAAGTAGTTGGCAATCCGCTTAGCGTCGCCGCCATCCTTGACCGCTTCTTCAAAGAAGTCTGACATTTCCTTTGTCTGAGTAAGCACCATCGCGTCATAGTCACTCAAGCCAAGATCCTTAACGTAGTGTTCACGACGCTCACCAGGCATCTCTGGCATTTCGCTTTCGATTTCCTTGATCCAGTCATCGCTAACTTCTACTGGTGGCAGGTCTGGTTCAGGGAAGTAACGGTAATCGTCGGCCCCTTCTTTGCTCCGCATCGAAACGGTCATCCCCGTTGGTTCATCATAACGCCGCGTTTCTTGGGCAATGTGACCACCAGCCATTAAGACCTTTTGGTGCCGTTGTTCTTCAAAGGCCAGTGCCTTACGGACATAGTTGAAGGAGTTGATGTTCTTCATTTCCGTCTTCGTCCCGAACTTGTCAGAACCGATTGGGCGGATGGAGATGTTGGTATCAACCCGCATCGACCCTTCTTCCATCTTGACGTCAGAAATCCCAGTAAACTGAATCCGTTGACGCAATGCTTCAAGGTAGGCCACCGCTTCTTCTGGTGACGCGATGTCTGGCTTAGAAACGATTTCAATCAGGGGGGTTCCCTGCCGGTTCAAGTCAACATATGAGTACTTGCTGGTGTGGGTGTTCTTCCCCGCATCTTCTTCGATATGCATTTCCTTGATCCCGATCTTCTTCTTTTTCCCGTCAACTTCAATCTCAATCCAACCGTCATGAGCAATTGGCGTATCTGATTGGGTGATCTGGTAGGCCTTCGGGTTATCTGGGTAGAAGTAGTTCTTCCGGTCAAAGTGCATGTGGTGGGCAATTTGGGCGTGGAGGGCTAACCCGGCCATGATCCCATCACGAACAACGCCCTTGTTAAGGGTTGGCAATACACCAGGGTATCCCCAGTCGATGACGTTGGTATTAGCGTTAGGTTGGTCACCGTATTCAACGGGGGATGGACTGTAAATCTTTGAATTAGTCTTTAATTCAACGTGGACTTCGAGCCCAATAGTTGTTTGAAAGTTCATCTTAGTTTTGACCTCCTAACTGTGGTGTCTTCTTGTGGAAATCAGTCGTCTGTTCAAAGACATAGGCCGTGTTGTAAATTGTTTGTTCGTCAAAGGCCTTCCCAATGATCTGCAGGCCAACTGGCATCCCGTTCTTGGCAGAGAAGCCTGCTGGGACAGACATTGCTGGCAAGCCGGCCATGTTTACTGGCACGGTCAAGACGTCGTTCATGTACATTGTCTTTGGATCGTCAATTTCCGCACCGATCTTGAAGGCGGTCGTAGCACCGGTAGCCCCAAGAATTACGTCGTGGTCCTTAAAGACGTCCGCAAAGTCTTGCGCGATCAAGCGACGAACCTTGGCAGCCTTGTTAAAGTAAGCATCATAGAAACCAGCAGAAAGGGAGAAGGTCCCTAACATGATCCGCCGCTTAACTTCTTCGCCAAAGCCTTCGGAACGAGAACGAACGTAAACGTCTTCCAGGTTCTTTACGTCCTCAGCCCGGTAACCGTAACGAATTCCGTCGAACCGTTGCAAGTTTGATGAAGCTTCAGATGATGCCAGGATGTAGTAAGCAGCAACCCCGTACTTAGTATGTGGCAAACTTACTTCGTCAATGATTGCGCCAAGAGATTCTAAGTGGTCAAGCGCGTTCTTGATAACGTCGTGAACATCGTCGTTTAAGCCATCGAAGTATTCCTTTGGTACCGCAATCCGCAAGCCCTTCACATTGGTGTTTTCATTTAAGTTAGCAGCCCAGTCTGGTACTTCCTTCAATGAGGACGTCGTATCGTGTTCATCTGTGCCGGCAATCATGGCGGTTAGCAAAGCGTTATCCTTAACGTTTTGGGTCAACCAACCAACCTGGTCAAAACTTGAACCGAAGGCGATGATTCCCCAACGAGATACCCGTCCATAAGTAGGCTTCATGCCGACAACCCCGTTAAATGAAGCGGGCATCCGGATTGAACCACCAGTATCCGTCCCCAGCGCACCGAGAACGTCACCGGCAGCAACTGCCGCTGCAGAACCACCTGAGGATCCACCAGGAACGCGGGTAAGGTCCCATGGGTTGTGGGAAGTAAAGAAGGCGGAGTTTTCTGTCGATGAACCCATCGCAAATTCATCCAGGTTGGTCTTACCAACGTTGATGTAGCCGGCCTTATTCAACCGTTCAACAACGGTCGCATCGTAGACCGGGTTGAAGTTTTCTAACATCTTTGAAGCCGCAGTCGTCGTAAGCCCCTTGGTCAAGATGTTGTCCTTTACAGCCAATGGCACCCCGGCGGCTAAGGAATCAGCAGCAATCCCTTGTTGGTCGAGTTCGGCAGCCCGCTTCATGGCGGCTTCTTCGTTTAAGGTGATGAAGGCCTTGACATCGTCTTCAGTTGCCTTGATGTGGTCAAAGGTTTCCTTTGTCAACTCAGTGGCACTGATCTTCTTATTTACTAAGTCATCATGTAATTGACTTAAGCTTGTTTGGTAAAAGTCCATTATTCGCCATCCTCACTTTCGTCAATAATTGCCGGAACCTTGATGTAGCCACCATCAGTCTCTGGCGCGTTCTTAAGCAAGGCATCGACTTCTTCTTTAGAGCTCTTAACTGCCTTGTCTTCACGCATTACATTTACCCGATCGGTTGCTGATGTCATTGGCTCAACACCATCAGTATCAACCGCTTCGAGGTCTTCAAACATATCAATAATGCTTCCTAATTGAGTGGTAAACTTGCTAAGCTCATCTTCTGGGAATTCAAGCTTCGCAAGTTCAGCAACGTGTTGTACTTGTTGCTCAGTGATTTTACTGGCCATTCTCTCTACCTCTTTTCCAGTAATTTAAATCTACATATACATTTTACAATTTTAGCACAGAACGGGCACGATTTTCACCCATAACCGCCTAAACAACTAAGAGACTCCGGAAAATAAAAATTCCCGCAGTCTCTTAGTTAACCTTAAATATTAGTATGAATCAAAAATATGGGACTGGAAGTTGTCAGAACCAGAATTCCGGAAGACAACCGCCTGAATCTCGGAATCCGATTGAATCTTAATATCAATTGGAATCCCACTAGGTAAGTAGCGCTTAGCCGCCCGGGTAATGTACTGGGTAAAGCTCGTTATCTCAGACTGACTGTAGAATTGCGTCGTTACCGTAATGTGCATCCCCGATAAAGTACCATTTTGGTACTGGGCCTGGGCCGTAACCCCGCTCAGATTAGGGAAGAAACTCTGGATTTGGCTCTTAAAGTTAGAGAAGCTGTCGTTATCATTCTCTGATGGGCTATCCTTCGCTGATGCACTAGCCTTTGGCAAGACCTCATTCTTGTAGTCCAGCTTTGTCCAGTTGCCAACGGTATCACCGTTGTTCTTGCTGTAGGCAAAGAATGTCCCACCGACGAGACTGTCATCCGGTGCCTGCTTATATAGGGCAATCACAATCGGCACGTTCTTTAACGCCGGCTTCTTCCGTAGTCGCGTCAAGATCTTTTGGGCAGCGATTTCCCCTTGCCGCTGAACTTCGCTATCACTAATCTTCTTAGTAAAGCTTGGGCCACCGGTCTTCTTTTGATAATTGTACTCGGAGTTAATCCCAATCCCGATGGTAACCCCCTTTAACTTCATCGAGTTACCACTTTCCTGCATGTAATCCTGCTCTTCAATTTGCTGGATATACTCTGGGTTAGGGTTGCTCTTCTTCCCTTCTGCAGGGTTTAACCCGTGCGGATTATTTTTCGTCTTCCTGCCAAGCCAGCTCTCAACCGTGCTGGTATTGATATATTGCCCTTCTTGGAAAATATAATTCTTGGTTGAGAAAACTTTTTTAGAAACCTGGGTTAAGCCGCTTTCAAAACTCTTAAGGTTATAGCGGTTGTCATTTTGAGAAACATTGACGCCCCGGGCCTTGCTTGTCCGGTAACGGCCATCCTTAATTACCCCTTGGTAAGAGCCATTCCCCGACCCGGTCGTGGAATAGTTCTTCGAAGAGGATTTGCTCCCACATGATGCTAACAATACCGTGGTCATTAGGATTGCCGCACTGAGGGCGATTTTTTTAATCTTTAGCTTCACGATTTATTGTTCCTCCTTCATCGCCTGGCTAAATTGCTGTTCGTCCCACACCGTAATTCCCAAGTCCTGGGCCTTGGTGAGTTTGCTTCCAGCGTCTTCGCCGGCAATGACAATATCTGTTTTCTTTGAAACGCTCCCGGTCACTTTGGCACCATGGTTTTCAAGCCACTCCTTTGCTGCATTCCGGGTCATCGCAACTAGTTTCCCAGTTAACACTACCCGCCGGTTGTTCCATTCGCTAGCGGGGTTGACTGGTGTTTGCGTTCCTTGATAAGCAAAGTTTACCCCGGCATCACGGAGTTCGTCAATCAATTCCGTCACTTGTTGGTTGCTAAAGTAGGTGACAATACTTTCACCAATCGTTGGGCCGATGCCGTCAATTGCTGAAATCTCATCAGCTTCCGCGTGCATCAAGGTATCCAGGTCGCCAAAGTGTTCCATGACAATGCGGGCAGCCTTGGCACCCACGTGGCGAATGCCGAGGCCAAATAATAAGCGCTCGACAGAATTATTACGACTATTATCGATCGATGTCAATAGGTTCGCCGTCGATTTCTCACCAAATTTATCTAAAGTTAATAATTGGTCATGGGTTAGCTGGTATAAGCCGGCAACGTCGTGAATTAATTCCTTATCCCACAGCTGTTTAATGATTTTGGGGCCAAGGCCATCGATGTTCATCGCGTTTCGCGAAGCAAAGTGGGCCAAGCCTTCCTTGATCTGGGCTGGGCACATCGGGTTGATGCACCGCAACGCAACTTCATCATCAAGGTGCACCAGCGTTGATCCACAGACCGGACACGCGGTTGGAATTTCATATTTAACCGCCGTGGCCGGCCGCTTCTTTAAGTCGACCGTTGAAATCTCCGGAATAATATCCCCTGCCTTATGGAGGTAGACCGTATCACCAAGGCGGATGTCTTTTTCCTGCAGGTAATCTGGGTTGTGGAGGGATGCCCGACTAACGGTCGTCCCCGCTAGCTGAACGGGGTCCATAACCGCCGTTGGGGTAACATTCCCCGTCCGGCCCACCGTCCATTCAATCTCGCGGACAATCGTCGCCTGTTCTTCTGGCGGGAACTTGTAAGCAATCTCCCAGCGGGGAACCTTGACAGTATTACCAAGGGCGGTTTCCGTAGCAAGGTCATTTACCTTTTCAACAATCCCGTCAATCCCGTAGGTTAGCTTATCCCGCTGGCCAGTGTATTCAGCAATGTATTGCTCAATCTCTTCCCGGCTGTGGACCACCCGGTTGTGGGGGTTAACGTTAAAGCCGAGTTCCCGCATCCGGTCAAGCGCCGCTGCCTGGGTCTTAACACCGAGCTTCTCATACTCTGGCACGTAGTACATGAAGGTATCAAGCTCCCGCTGTGCGGTTACCTGCGGATCAAGCTGCCGTAAGCTCCCCGCCGCCGCATTACGTGGGTTAGCAAAGACCGGCAACCCCTCGGCCTCGCGCTTAGCATTTAGCTTGGCAAAGGCTTCCTTTGGCATGTAACACTCGCCCCGAAATTCTAACGATAGTGGTTCCGGCAAGGTCTGCGGCACCGACTTAATCGTCCGCACGTTGGCCGTCACGTCTTCACCAATCGTCCCGTTGCCCCGGGTTGAGCCCTGAACAAGCTTACCATTTTCGTATACCAGGGATAGTGAAAGACCGTCAATTTTTAACTCCAGGTTATATTCCGGTTCAACAGTCACATCACGATTATCCTGCTGCCGCTGGTTGAAGTCCATTAACTCATCAATGGAAAAGACATCCCCCATCGACAACATCGGAATCTCATGGCGGACCTTGGTCAATTGACTCTCGGCCGCGCCACCGACCCGCTGCGTTGGGGAATCAGCCGTCTTTAACGCGGGAAAACGGTCTTCTAAAGCAACTAACCGTTGGTAAGCACGGTCATAGACGTAATCCTCAACACTAGGATTATCTTGTTCATAATATTCCTGCCCCCACTTCGTCAGCTGGGTACGCAATGGTTCAATCTCTGCCCTAGCCTGTTCTAAGCTGAGCTTGTCTACTGGAGTTTGCTGTTCGCTCATTTTCTCCGCCTCGCTTTTTATTTAGTAACCTTGGTAATTGGGGCAAAACTGGCAAGGAGCCGCTTAACCCCCTGGCTAGGAAAGGCAATGTCTAATTCCATATCATTTCCGGTTCCGTTAACCTTAACGACTGTTCCTTGGCCCCACTTCTTGTGTTCAACCTTATCACCAGTCTTCCAGCCAACCTTATCGGCACCGGTACCGGTGTTAGTAACCGGCTTAACCCGTTTACCGGCATTGCGGTAAGAATGCTGTTTTTGTTCGCGGTAAGTCGTTGCCGTGGCAGACGTCTTGCCAAATGGCAACTTCTTCTCACTGATGGAATTACCTGAAGGGTCGTTTTCAAACTGTAACAGGTCGCTATCAATTTCTTCGACAAAGCGGGACGGCTGGTTACGTTGAATCCGCCCGTACAGCAAACGGGAGAAGGCATTGGTCAAGTACAGCTTCTTCTTCGCCCGGGTGATCCCCACATAGGCAAGCCGCCGCTCTTCTTCCAGCTCGTCGTCTTCCATTGCTGCCTGGGAAAGTGGGAAGATTCCTTCTTCCATCCCGACTAAAAAGACGACCGGGAATTCCAACCCCTTCGCAGCATGGAGCGTCATCAGGGTAACTGCCGGTGCTTGTTCATCAACATCGTCTTGGTCAGAAACAAGGGCCAAATCCGCTAAGAAATTGGTGATTTTCTGGCGGTTGTCACCATCGTCGTCCTTATGCTGGTCATCGTATTCCTTCGTTACCGACTTGAATTCGTCGAGGTTTTCCCGCCGCGCTTGTGCTTCAAGGCTCTTATCGTCCTGGAGCATCTTATTATAGCCACTTAATTCCAGGATCTGCTCAGTCAGGTCAGTCAGGTTAAGGTAGTCCGCCTGCTTAGTCAGCTTATCCATCAACTGACCAAACTCGTCAATCTTATTCCGTGTCCGGGCAGTGATTTCATTAGCAGTATCAACATTTTGAGCGGCCTGAAGGAGGGACCAGCCATTGTCGTTGGCAAAGTCGCGCAGGTGTTCAACACTGGTCATCCCGATCCCCCGTTTTGGCGTATTAACAACCCGCTCAAAGCTCATTGAATCTGCCGGGTTAACGATTAACGTCAGGTAGGCAAGGATGTCCCGAATTTCACGTCGGTCGTAGAACTTGTGTCCACCGACCATGGTGTACGGAACACTACTCTTGAGAAAGGTTTCTTCGATCATCCGTGACTGGGCATTGGTCCGGTAAAGGACAGCAAAGTCATTGTAATGGTAACCATGCTTGTCGTGTTCTTCCTTGATTTTGGCAACGATGAACTGGGCTTCATCGTGTTCGTTTTGTGCCCGGTAGTAAGAAATCTTCTCCCCCTGGCCGTTTTCGGTCCAGAGGTTCTTCTTCTTCCGGTAAACGTTATTTGCAATCACTTCGTTCGCCGCATTAAGGATTGTCTGGGTTGACCGGTAATTTTGTTCCAGCATGACGGTCTTGGCCTGGGGATAGTCGTGCTCAAAGTTAAGGATATTATTCATGTTCGCGCCCCGCCAGCCGTAAATACTCTGGTCAGCATCCCCGACAACACAGAGGTTCTGGTACTTCTGTGCTAGCAGGTTGACCAAGCGATACTGGGCATCGTTGGTATCCTGGTACTCGTCAACGTGGATGTAGTGGAACTTATCCTGGTAAAACTCCAGGGTCTCTTGGTCGCTTTCTAAGAGCTCAATCGTCTTCATGATTAAGTCATCGAAGTCTAAAGCCTGGTTGGCCTCTAATTCGCGCTGGTAGAGCTCGTAAGCGCGGGCAACCATCTTTTCAAACATTCCCCCGGCTTCCTTCTGGTAGTCGTCAGGAGTCTGGAGGGCGTTTTTCGCATTAGAGATTGCACTGAGAATGCTGCGCGGGTCGAACTTTTTCGTGTCGATATTAAGCTCGGCACAGATCCGCTTCATCAGCGTTCGCTGTTCACTAGTATCAGCGATCGTAAAGGCGCGGTTGTAACCAATCTTTTCAATATCCCGCCGTAAGATACGCACACACAGAGCGTGGAAGGTGGATACCCAGATATCACGGGCACTCTCCCCAAGCAACTTTCCGACCCGCTCCTTCATTTCACGCGCCGCCTTGTTGGTAAAAGTAATCGCTAGAATATTCCACGGCAAGACGCCCTTTTCTTCGATGAGGTAGGCCACCCGGTGCGTCAATACCCGCGTCTTTCCGGAACCTGCCCCAGCCATAACCAGGAGTGGTCCTTCGGTAGTTAAAACTGCCTCAGTTTGCTTATCGTTCATTCCTTCTAATAATGCTTGACCGTTGTTCACGCTGTTCCATCCTCTCTAAAATTTCAATCGGCTAATATTATACCAAATTAAATAGCCAAATGGTGATTTAGCGAACATATGTTACCTAAAAATAATGAGACCAGAAAATAACTTCCTGATCTCACATTAATCACAGTTTATGCTTGGTCTTTCCAAACCTCGGTATCATCAACCTGGTTCTTTAAGGCCGCCAAGTTTTCACTTCCTGTTACCCAGGCAAAGCCGAGGATGGCCTGTTCATCATCCCCAATATCATTGAAGAAACGGAACTGCCAGTTGTTTTTCAGCAACCACTGCCGTTGGATTGCCCGTGACTGATAATTGCGGATCACCATCAGCAAACCGGCTTGCAATGGTTGGACCAGGTGCAACGGCATCCCAACGACACAACGTAATTGTTCCTCGTACTGGTTGACGTTGGCTGTCTTATCGTAAATATTAGCGATTGAGGTCAACCCCGGTTCGATGTTTTTAACGTACAAGGTCCCCGTCGATGTCACGTAAAAGTTGATGGAGAAGACCCCCTTGTATTCAAGGGAGGTTGCAACGCTCTTCACAATCCGTTGGATCTCTTTAAGCATATCCCCCTGGACACTTGCTGGGCTAGCGACCGAAATCAGTTGCCGGCTCTTGTTGTATTGCAGCTGGGCAAGAGGGAAAATTTCGGTATCCTGACCATCAGTTGCAGCCGTCATCGTGTATTCATGCGTGTGGTCAATCCACGACTCCAGCAAGTAGGTCCCTGTATCAATAAAGTCAGCAGCCCGGGTGATGTCGGACTGCCGCTCAATCAGCATCGAGTGTTCACCAATTCCCCGTTGAATTGGTTTTAACAATGCGGGGTAGCCAATTGAGTCAATCGACTGGTAGACATCGTCAAGGCTGACGACAGTCACATAGGGAGCGATATTAATATTAACTTGGTCTAAAAATGCCCGTTCCATCAACCGGTCCTGGACAATTTCCAAGGCGTTGATCCCCTGCGGAATAACGGCATACTGACTAAGAAAATGAAGCACTCGTGAGTCAACATTTGGCGTTTGGTAAATAATTGCGTCACAAGCCTCACCAAACTGGGTTAGCTTTGCCCGGTCATTGAAGGCCCCCACAATTGTAAAATCAGCCATCTTAGTTACTGACGGTTGCGAACGATCAACATAAACACCAACATTAAACCCTGCTTTTTTCGCTGTTGAAATGAGGGCAGCACCATTGCGATTTACACCAATAATTCCTAACGTGCTCCCTGGGTAAATAGCATTTCTGCTCATCTAATCACTCCCCTTATGTTAGTCCTCAACAAAGGTTACTTTGTTATCAGCTAAAGACTTAATTCGTGCTAATGATTCAACACGAATCCCCCGCTCTTTCAACTCCCCAGCACCAGGCTGGAAGCTCTTTTCAATGACAATTCCGGCACCAGCAACCTCAACTCCTGCCTGGTCAGCAATCTCCAGCATCCCTTCAACCGCTTGACCGTTCGCAAGGAAGTCGTCGATCATCAAGACCTTATCAGTTGGTGCGACGTACTTCTTTGAAATTGAAATCCGGTTAGTCGTCTTTTTGGTATACGAGTATACATCCGCCGTATACATATCGTTTTTTAGTGTCAAACTCTTGTGCTTCCGGGCAAAGATTACCGGAACCTTCATCGCTAACCCCGTCATTACTGCCGGTGCAATTCCTGATGACTCCACGGTCCACACCTTCGTAATTCCTTCGTTAGCAAATAACTTGGCAAACTCCTGACCGACATGCAACATCAATTCAGGGTCAACCTGGTGGTTCAAAAAGGCATCGACCTTAAGAACATTTCCTGGCAAAACGGTCCCGTACTGCTTAATTTTTTCTTCTAATTCCTTCATCACTTAGCGCTCCTTAGTTTGACTACTTATCATAATTATATAACTTATAGGTCTTAATTACATTGATTAGCTTATCCGCATAATCTGGGTCGGTCGCATAACCACAATCTTGCAGTGCTCGGGCCGCCTCTTCGTAATTTTTCGCATTGACAACCCGCTCGTAATTTTGGTGGTTAGTGTCGGTCCCATTAAGCATTAACCGGGTATGATCCTTGATCGAATCACTCCAACTGTCGTACACCCGGAAACGGCCCTTAATAACCACCCAGTGCCCATCAACGTGTTCCTTGGTCGTCATAAGCTTGGAATTACTACCAGTCCCCTTAATTCCAAATAGGTTATGGTATTCTGAAGCTAACTGACTCCGCCCCCACTGCGATTCAAGTATTGCTTGGGCAATCGTAATTGAGGCATACACGTGATAAGTATTTTGCATCGCCTGCGCTTCTGGAGCAACTTGCTGGATAAAGAGCTCCTTTGCTCGCCGCTCATTTTCAATCCGTTCTTGCTCGATCCGCTGTTGGTTCCAAATGCGGTAAAAGTGGTGGCCGGCATAGACCCCTAAAAAGATAACAATAACTGCTAAAATGCCAATAATCCAATTTCTGACAGTATGACGCTTTTGACTTCTCCGCTTCCGCTTTGCCACAGGCACATCCTCCTTTGTTCTACTAATTAACCATTTTAGCAAACTCCAACAGTTTTTGGTTAATTTATCGTTAGATTTTTTATTTCGCCAGCAAAATTTAAAAATAAAAAAAGTACCAGCAAAAACTGATACTTTTCTGGAAGCGATAATCGAATATTAACGCTTACTAAATTGAGCAGCCTTACGAGCTTTCTTAAGACCTGGCTTACGACGTTCCTTCATACGAGGGTCACGAGTTAAGAGGCCAGCCTTCTTCAAAGCGTCACGGAAGTCTGGATCAACGGCGAGAAGTGCACGGGCGATACCGTGACGAACTGCACCGGCTTGACCAGAGAATCCACCACCATTAACGTTAGCTAAAACATCGTATTGACCGTCAGTCTTAGTAACGTTAAATGGTTGGTTAACGATGGCACGTAAGTTGGCAAATGGAATGTAGTCTTCAATTGCCTTGCCGTTCATTGTAACTTTACCTGAACCTGGTACTAAGCGAACACGTGCGGTTGCATCCTTACGCCGACCAGTACCACTGTATTGTACTTGTTGAGCCAATTCCATTCCCTCCTTAGATTAAGTTAGTAATGTCTAAAACTTCTGGGTTTTGTGCTGCATGCTTGTGGTCTGCTCCAGCGTAAACATGTAACTTCAAACCTTGCTTGCGACCAAGGGAGTTGTGTGGAAGCATACCCTTAATAGCTGTTTCCAATAACTTCTCTGGTTCCTTTGCACGGAAGTCACCGGCAGTCCGTTGCTTCAAACCACCAGGGTAGTTTGAGTGACGGTAGTACATCTTTTGTGATGCCTTCTTACCAGTTAACTTAACTTGCGCAGCGTTGATAACGATAACGTAGTCACCAGTATCAACGTGTGGAGTAAATGTAGGCTTGTTCTTACCACGCAAAATTGATGCGACAGCAGATGCAAGACGACCCATTGGGACATCCTTAGCATCTACAACGTACCACTTGCGATCAACTTCACCAGGTTTTGCGATGTATGTCGTTCTCACGATTAAGTCCTCCAATTTTGTTTTTCTTTTACATATAATAGTGTACCGAGTTATTAGATGGAAAAGAAATACCATTGGCTAGTATACCTTCTTCTTGCCTCGGCGTCAATCCTTTTCATCATTTGTTCCATAATCAACACTAACTAAATATAAGCCACTTGCTGGAGCCGTCATCCGCGCAAGGGTCCGGTCCTTTGCCGCAAGCACCCGCGAAACGTCGTCTACCGGCCGTTGCCCACTCCCAATTTCCAGCAAAAAGGCAACCATTATCCGAACCTGGTTGTACAAAAAACCATTCCCGGTAAAATCAAAGACAACCTCATTGCGAAGCTCATCCCGGTTAATCGAAATTTTTTCGACAGTCCGGACGTTGCTTTTTGCCTGACTTCCCGAAGCAACAAAACTTGTAAAGTCATGGGTCCCTTCGATGTCTTTTGCTGCCTGTCGCATTTTTGCCAAGTCAAGCGGATATTTGAAGTGGGAAGTATAGTTGCGCTTGAAGGGGTCGACAAACTCTCCCTGGTCAACCCGGTAGCGATAGGTCTTCCGATGGGCGCTATAACGAGCATGAAAGGAGTCATCAACTAACTCTGCCTTCTTGATTAAAATATCCAATGGCAGGATACTGTTTAACGCTTTTCGCATCGATTCATTGCTGAGATGGTAGGGAATATCAAAATGCGCCACCTGGTTTAATGCATGAACCCCGGCATCCGTCCTTCCAGATCCGATGACCGGAATCGCTGGGGTCGGGTGCTTAGCGATTTTATTCACTGCATTTTTGAGGGTTTGCTCAACCGTCCGCTTGTGGGGCTGAATTTGAAAACCGGAAAAATTAGTCCCATCGTAAGCAAATGTTATTTTATAACGATACACCAAAGTTCGTCCTTTCTAGAAAAAAATTCTGAGAATAAATAAAATCACAACGACTAAGCTGGACCAAACTGCCGCCCAGTTGTCAACCTGATGCCAGATTAGCTGCCGGTAGTGGGTACGGGGAGCATTCGGGTCATAGCCCCGTGCTTCCATCGCAGTTGCCAATTCCTCTGCCCGCTTAAATGAGTTTACAAATAAGGGGATCAGGATCGGCACAAGGTGGTGAACCCGGGTGATGATATTCCCCTGGTTAAAGTTCATCCCCCGTGCCCGCTGTGCCTTCATAATTTTCCCAGTCTCGTCCATTATCGTCGGCACAAAGCGAAGAGCAATCGACAACATCAAGGTAATCTGGTTAACCGGGACCTTGATTAAGGCTAATGGTTTCATCATCCATGATAGCCCATCAGCAATCTGAATCGTCTGGGTAGTAACCGTCAACACCGTCGAAGCGACAATGATTACCACAAAGCGATAAAGGATGATCAATGAATTAATCAGGCCGTCATGGGTGACCGACATGATCCCCCACCGCCAATAAACGGTCCCACCACTACTGAAAAAGATCTGAAAGACCACTGTAATTAAAATGATCCAAAATAGTGGTTTTAAGCCTTGCCAGTACAACTTTACGCTGACCTTACTTAACTTAATAGCTAGCAGTAATGAAAGCGCCAGCCACGCCCCGGTGATTAGGTTGTTAACGAAGAAAACAAGGACGACAAAGCCGATACACATCATTAACTTCATTCGTGGATCTAACCGGTGCAGAACCGAATTTGTTGGAATGTAACTACCAAATACAATCTTATTATTCATCCGTCTTACCCCTCATTGCCATTGCTAGCTGGTCAGCCAGGGCTGCCATCGTCAAGGGCTCATTGTCCTGCAAGTGAATGCCATCGTGCTTGAGCGAGTGCGCCACTGCGACTGGGATAGGCAGCGACAAGGAAAAGGCTGCTAACTGCTCACCATTATTGAATAATTTTTTCGGCGTCGTATTAGCAATAATTTTCCCGTGGTCCATTACCAGCACCCGACCAGCATGTTCAGCAACCTGTTCCATCTGGTGCGTTACCATGATGACCGTTGTCCCTTGCTGATTTACCTGGTCAACTAGTTTCAATAAGTCGTTGGTCGCCTGGTTATCGAGCCCGGCCGTTGGCTCATCAAGGATTAAAATTGCGGGCTTGGTTGCAAGTACCCCAGCGATCGCAACCCGCCGCATCTGCCCACCAGATAAGGCAAACGGTGAATGAGTCTTAAACTCTTGCGGTAGGTTGACTAGTTGCAATGCCTCATCAACACTTGCCGTAATCTTTTCTTCTGACCAGCCAAGATTCCGCGGCCCAAAGGCAATATCATCGGCAACAGTTTCCGCGAAGAGTTGCTGCTCCGGAAACTGAAAGACAAAGCCGACATGGTGATGAATCGAGCTTAACTGGGCCTGCTTAGTTGTCGGCGTGATCTCTACACCGGTAACATTAAGGCGACCGGCCGTTGGCTGTAGGAGGCCATCAATCAGCGAAACCAGGGTCGATTTCCCACTGCCTGTCTTCCCAATGACCGCGACAAACTCCCCCTGATTGATCGTTAAATTAGCGTCAATCAAAGCTTCTTTTTTAGTATTAGGATAATGGTAATGTAAGCCATCTATTGTAATTGCTGGGTCAGCCACTGCTTTATCTCCTCTAAGCTAAAATAATTATCAGGGACATTGATGCCCCGTTGCGCTAAAAGTTGCTTTAATTGTTGGCCAGCTGGTAAGCCGACACCAATTTTATCTAAAAGCGCCCCGTCCTTAAGTACTTCCTTAGTTGGGCCCTGCTTTGCTACCCGTGCTTCGTCAAGGATAATCGTCTCATCAGCAAGCTCTATCTCATTGATATCGTGAGTAATTGAAATGATTGAAATATTTTGCTTACTCCTTAATTCGGTTAGTAAGCTTAAAATTTCCTGCCGTGCTAAGGGGTCCAGCATACTGGTCGCCTCATCAAGGATGATCACCTGCGGCATTAACGATAGTACTCCTGCTAAGGCCACCCGCTGCTTCTGTCCACCGGAAAGGTTAACCGGTTCGGCATCCTGGTAGTCCAGCATGCCGACCATTTCTAGGGAGTGGTGAATTCGCTTCTTCATCTCTGCTGGTGGCACTCGCCGGTTTTCCAGTCCAAATGCGACGTCATCAGCAACCGTTGCGCCAACAAATTGGTTTTCTGGATTTTGAAAGACAAACCCAATCTGCTGGTGGATTAACCCCAGGGAGTTTTCATCCACATTAATGCCGTTAACCTCAATGGTTCCTTTATCAGGGATCAACAGGCCATCGATTAACCGTACCAAGGTACTCTTCCCACTCCCGTTATGGCCAATAATTGCTGTCCATGAAGCAGGCGCGATATCAATATTGATATCCTTTAGCACCGGTCTTTCCTGATTAGGATAGGTGAATGTTAAGTTGTTAACTCTTATGCCAGCCAATATGAACCCTCTCTTTTATTCTTAATATGTATATTTTAGCAAAGTATCAGGAATAATGTGGGAATTTAAAATAAAAAATCACTTACCACTGCAGCGCGTGAGGGTTTCTCACATTCGAGCTAGACTAGGGATATACCCACCATCGTAACGCTCTATACTATCAATGATAGTGATTCTTTATTACGTATTTAAATATGTTTGAACACTTAAATTAGTCCACTAATTCAAGAATAACCATTGGTGCGCCGTCACCACGACGAGGCATGGTCTTCAAGATGCGTGTGTAACCACCGTTACGATCTGCATACTTTGGTGCAAGTTCTTCAAAGAGGTTTTGAAGAGCAGATTGTACACGAATGTTGTCGCCATCTTCCTTAACATCAGCAACAACATTGCGCATAAAGGCAGCAGCCTTACGACGAGAAGCTAAGTCACCATGCTTAGCAAGAGTAATCATCTTGTCAGCAGTCTTGCGAACTTCTTTTGCGCGTGCTTCAGTGGTAGTAATCCGACCATTAACGATTAAATCAGTAGTTAAATCACGTAATAAAGCCTTACGTTGTGAACTTGTACGTCCTAATTTACGGTAACTCATAAAGTGGTTCCCTCCTTTGCAATTGGTATATCAATTAGTCGTCTTGGCGAAATGAAACACCAAGATCATTCAACTTAAGTTTAATTTCTTCTAACGACTTTTGTCCTAAGTTGCGAACTTTCATCATATCAGACACTGTTCTGTCTGTTAATTCCTTAACAGTGTTAATGCCAGCCCGCTTCAAACAGTTGTAAGAACGAACAGAAAGATCAAGCTCTTCGATAGTCATCTCAAGCATCTTTTCCTTGTGCGTTTCTTCCTTTTCAACCATTACTTGCGCATTTTGTGCTGTTTCTGTTAAGTCAACAAACATTGCCAAGTGTTCAGTTAAAATCTTCGCACCCAGACTAACTGCTTCAGTTGGTGTTAATGAACCATCAGTCCAAACATCCAGCGTCAACTTATCATAGTCATTACGCTGACCAACCCGGGCGTTTTCAACAGTGTAATTTACACGTTCGATTGGGGTATAGATGGAATCAATCGGCAAAACACCAATTGCAAGATCATCCATCCGGGCCTTATTATCGTTAGCAGAAAGGTAACCGCGACCCTTATCAGCAGTTAACTTGATGTGTAATTCTGCCCCATCAGCAACAGTTGCAATATGCAGATCAGGGTTTAAGATAGCTACTTCGTTGTCACCCTGGATATCACTTGCAGTTACATCTGCAGGTCCCTTAACATCTAATTCGAGGTCCTTTTGATCTTCAGAATCAATCTTTAAGGAAACCTTCTTTAGATTTAAGATAATCTGCGTAACATCCTCAGTTACACCTTCAACAGTGCTAAACTCATGTAAAACACCATCAATTTGCATACTAGTAATTGCCGCACCAGGTAATGAAGCAATTAGTACACGTCTTAACGAGTTACCGAGAGTGGTTCCGTAACCGCGCTCAAGTGGTTCTACGACAAACTTGCCGTAGTTATCTGTCTCTTCAACTTTGTGAATGTTTGGCTTTTCAAATTCGATCATTCTATCCTTGTACCCCTTTCAAAACGTGGTTCGTATTTGAGACGAAAAGGCAATTGATGGAAATGTTGTCTCCAGCAATGTCAATTAAACACGACGACGCTTTGGAGGACGAGAACCATTGTGAGGAACAGGTGTTACATCACGAATAGCAGTAACTTCCAAACCAGTTGCTTGAAGTGCACGGATAGCAGCTTCACGACCTGAACCTGGACCCTTAACTTCAACTTCAACAGTCTTCATACCATGTTCCATAGCTTGCTTAGCAGCAGCTTCAGATGCCATTTGAGCAGCAAATGGAGTGGACTTCCGACTTCCCTTAAAGCCTAAAACACCAGCTGATGACCATGCGACAGCGTTACCTTGAACGTCGGTAATCATGATCAAAGTGTTGTTAAATGTTGAGTGAATGTGCGCAACACCAGTTTCAACATTCTTTTTTGCACGACGCTTACGCGTACCCTTTTTGGTTGCCATATCTAGTACTAACCTCCTTTTTTATTAAAGTATAATTACTTCTTCTTGTTTGCGATCGCTACGGCTTTACCCTTCCGCGTACGAGCGTTGTTCTTGGTATGTTGACCACGAACAGGTAAACCACGACGGTGACGCATTCCACGGTATGAACCAATTTCTTGGAGCCGCTTGATGTTCATTGAAACTTCACGACGCAAGTCACCTTCCACTTGGATTTGGTCAACTTGTGCACGAATCTTTTCTTCTTGGTCCGGAGTTAAATCACGAACACGAATGTCTTCTGATACACCGGCATTTTCAAGAATCTTCTTAGCAGTAGAATCACCAATACCGAAAATATATGTTAAGCCGATTACGATTCGCTTGTCACGAGGTAAATCGACACCTGCAATACGAGCCATGGGCTACACCTCCATTCTTATTTATTTTTATTACTTACCTTGGCGTTGCTTGTGCTTAGGGTTAGCAGAGCAAATAACCATAACACGTCCGTGACGCTTAACGATCTTGCAGTGCTCGCACATCCGCTTTACAGATGGTCTTACTTTCATTGTATAAATCCTCCTAAAGAGTAATTGATCAATAACTACTTAAACCGGAAAGTAATCCGACCCTTTGTAAGGTCGTATGGTGACATCTCAACCTTAACACGGTCACCAGGTAAGATCTTAATGTAGTGCATCCGGATCTTACCGGAGACATGTGCTAAAATCTCCGCGCCATTTTCCAATTCAACTTTAAACATTGCGTTAGGTAAAGTTTCAGTAACCTTACCTTCGACTTCGATAACATCGGCTTTTGCCACGAAATAGTACCTCCTCGCCTAATCAAGAATTACGTAAAAATGGTGGAAAGTATAGTACTTCCCACTACTTCAGATAGATAAACCTTGCATAGTTTAGCATAAGATCAAAAACTTCGCAAGCTTTAAATACCATCTAGTTTAGGCTAGTCAATACTTTCTTGACATCGTCATAAACCTTGGCGATATCTTGTTCACCATTAATTTCGTGCAATACGCCTTGCTTTTGGTAATAGTCTACCAGTGGGGTGTTCAACTTAATATTAACATCTAGACGATTCTTAACCGTTTCAGGCTTGTCATCATCACGTTGATAAAATTCATGGTGACCACAAACATCACATGTGCCTTCCACCTTAGGGGCATTGTAAATCTTGTGATACGTTGCTCCACAGTTACGGCAAATAAAACGTCCACTTAAACGCTCTACCAATACGTCCGGTTTAACATGAATATTGATCACAGCATCAAGCTGCCGATCACTCTCAGCTAACATCTTATCCAAAGCAGCTGCTTGGTTAAGATTACGAGGGAAACCATCAAGCATAAAGCCATTCTTGGTATCATCTTGAGCTAACCGTTCTTTAACGATACCATTAGTAACTTCATCAGGAACAAGTTCACCTTTATCAATATATTTCTTAGCTTCTACTCCCATTGGCGTCTCATTTTTCATGGCCGCCCGGAAGATATCCCCAGTTGAAATGTGAGGAATTGCAAAGTCTTCAACGATCTTTTGAGCTTGAGTCCCTTTACCGGCACCTGGCAAACCCATTAATACAAGGTTCATACTCATTAGTCTTGTCCTCCTTTTGGTTCACGAATAAATCCAATATATTCACGCTTCATTGTTAGTCCATTTAATTGCCGAACAACGTCTAATGCAATTTGAACAATGATCAGCAAGCTAGTACCACCTAACCCAATTGATTGGCTTAAGTTCCAGACATTACTTGCAATTAACGGAATCAGAGAAATCAACCCTAAGAAGAGTGAACCAACAGTACTTAACCGCATTAACAATGAAGAAACATAGTCTTGTGTGCCCTTCCCAGGACGAACACCGGAAATATAGGAGCCTTGCTTTTGTAAATTCTCAGCAAGCTTTTCCGGGTTAACCTGAACGAAGGCATAGAAAAAGGTAAATACAACAATCAAAAATACATACAGTGCGATTCCTGGACCAGATTGCATGTTAAAGATGGTCGTCATGATTTGATACCAACTATCCCCACCATGGTTTTGTTGAAAGGCCATTAAAATCGTCTGCGGTGTTGAAATAAATGAACCCGCGAAGATAACAGGGATAACACCTGATACGTTAATCTTCAGGGGAAGATAACTACTTGCTGGTGAAGTGGTTGTCCGCCGCGTGTACTGGATTTGCAACCGCCGTTCGGCCTGTTGAACCCATGTAACAAACGCAACGATAATCAAAATTGCAATTACCACAACTGCAACAAAACCAATTCCAGTCCATAATGCTGAACCGGCTTCACCGGCGATTTGGTCGTCCCATAATTGACGAATACCACCTGGCATCTGCGCAACAATCCCGGCAAAGATTAACATGGAAACACCATTACCCAGACCACGCTCGGTAATCATATCCCCCATCCAGGTAGCAAACATTGTACCTGCTGTTAAAATCAACCCAATTGTTAAGTAGGTTTGAACACCAGGATGGTTAACCAAACGAATTGTACTTAATGCATTAAACCCGGCGGTAATACCGATTGACTGGATAAAGCCAAGAACAATCGTTAACCATCGGGTCGCTTGATTAAGTTTTCGCCGTCCTACTTCCCCTTGCTTACTCCATTCAACAAAACGCGGGACAATGTCCATTTGTAATAGTTGAACAACAATTTGGGCAGTAATATATGGAGAAACACCCATTGCAAACAATGAATAGTTCTCCAGTCCACCACCACTAAAGGTATTGAGGATCGATGCTAAACCGGTCGAGGAGATCTCCTGCAAAGCAGCAGCGTTAACTCCAGGAACGGTGATCGCTGCCCCAATCCGATAGACAATCAATACAAACAATGTAAAGAAAATCTTTTTACGGATATCTTTTACTTTGAATGCATTTTTGACGGCTGTGAACAAACTACATCACCTCAGTTTTACCACCGGCAGCTTCAATTGCAGAAACTGCAGAAGCAGAAAACTTATTAGCCTTAACAGTTAACTTCTTCTCGAGCTTACCGCTACCAAGAACCTTGATACCACTCTTCATGTTCTTTACTAAGCCGCTTTCAACCAATAATTGTGGAGTAACTTCAGTACCATCATCAAACTTGTTCAATGCAGTCAAGTTAACGATAGCGTATTCCTTACGGTTGATGTTAGTAAATCCACGCTTTGGAATTTGACGGTAAAGTGGCATTTGGCCCCCTTCAAATCCTAAACGGGTCTTTCCATGAGCCTTTTGACCCTTGGTACCACGTCCTGATGTAAAACCATGACCAGATGAAAGGCCACGACCCTTACGAAGACGCTTTGAACGAGAACCAGCAGCTGGCTTCATTTCGTTTAACTTCATTTGGTAGGCACCTCCTTATTATTTAATTTTAATTACTTAACTTCTTCGATTGAAACTAAGTGAGCAATCTTAAAAATTTGACCACGTGTTGCCGCGTTATCTGGAAGGATAACTGAGCTATTGATCTTACCTAAGCCCAATGCCTTAACAGTACGACGTTGAGTAGGTTGACGGTGGGCAACACTGTGAATTAAGGTAACTTTTACTTGAGCCATAATTTAGTGCCCTCCTTATTCTGCCAAGTGGTCTACTGAAACACCACGTAACTTAGCAACTTCTTCAGCGTTCTTCAACTTCTTCAAACCTTCGAATGTTGCACGAACAACATTAACAGGCGTGTTTGAACCAAGACGTTTTGAAGTAACATCGGCAATACCGGCAAGATCCATAACGTTACGTACCGCACCACCGGCAGCAACCCCAGAACCTTCAACAGCAGGCTTTAACATGATCTTTCCACCGCCGTATACACCAATAACTTCGTGTGGAATAGTAGTCCCAACGATTGGAACAGTGATCAGGTTCTTTTCAGCAGCAGCTTGTGCCTTCCGGATAGCTTCTGGAACTTCTTGAGCCTTACCAGTACCAAAGCCAACATGACCCTTACGGTCACCAACAATTACTAAAGCGGCAAAACGCATCCGACGTCCACCCTTTACAACCTTAGTAATCCGGTTGATGGCTACAACTTGATCGTCTAAATCCAACTTTGCTGGATCAATGAATTCTGATGATGCCATTGCAGGTTATTCCTCCTTTTTTTAGAATTTAAGTCCGTTTTCACGAGCAGCTTCAGCCAAAGCTTGAACACGTCCATGGTAAAGGTATCCACCACGGTCGAAAACAACATTAGTAATGTTCTTTTCACTAGCACGCTTAGCAATTAAAGCACCAACGCCACTAGCTTGTTCAGTCTTCGTCTTACCACTAACTTCACTGTCATTTGTGGAGGCACTTGCGAGCGTCACACCCTTTACGTCATCAATTAATTGAGCGTAAATGTTTTTGTTTGAACGGTAAACACTTAAGCGTGGGCGCTCCGCAGTACCAGAAATCTTGCCGCGAACGCGCATATGACGACGTTGACGGATCTTGTTCTTATCTGGTTTTGAAATCACAACAGTCACCTCTTATTATTTTTATAGTTATTGTTTTAAGAATGCTAAATAATCTTATTAGATTACTTACCAGTCTTACCTTCCTTACGGATAATGTGTTCGTTTTCGTAACGGATACCCTTACCCTTGTATGGTTCAGGTGAACGAACGGCACGAACTTCAGCAGCAAAATTACCAAGGTGTTCCTTGTTAATTGAGCTTAATTCGATTGTAGTGTTGTCTGGAACATTGATATCAACATCTTCAGGCTTGTCCATTTCAACTGGGTTTGAGTAACCAACAGTTAAGATCAACTTGTTGCCCTTGAATTGAGCACGGTAACCAACACCGACAAGCTTAAGAACCTTCTTGTAACCATTAACAACACCTTCAACCATGTTGTTAACATTAGCACGGGTAGTTCCGTGGATCATCTTTAACTTGTTAGAATCGTCATCGCGATCGAACTTTACAACATTACCATCAACAGTCATCTTGATCAATGGTGAGATTTCACGAGATAAAGTACCTTTAGGACCTTTAACAGTAACAACATTACCATCTTGAGAAATTTCTACACCACTTGGTAAATCAATTTCCTTGTAACCAATACGACTCATGCTTGCACCTCCTATCTAATTATTAATAATTACCAAACGTAGGCGATAACTTCGCCACCAATTTTCTTGGCGCGAGCAACCTTGTCAGTTACAACACCTTCAGATGTTGAAATAATAGCAATACCTAATCCATTAAGAACCTTTGGCACAGCGTCAGCCTTAACGTAAGTCCGTAAACCAGGCTTAGAAATCCGCTTCAAGCCGGAAATAACCCGTTGACCGTCTTTGCCGTACTTCAAGAACACACGGATGATGCCTTGCTTGTTATCATCAACATATTCAACATCGCGAATGAAACCTTCGTTCTTTAAGATTTCAGCGATGTCCTTCTTCATCTTTGATGCAGGTGCTTCAACTGATTCGTGTTGAGCCATATTAGCGTTACGAATACGAGTTAAGAAATCTGCAATTGGATCACTCATAGACATCGATGTTTTCCTCCTTTTGTCGGTTTATTTGTTTACCAGCTAGCCTTCTTCAAACCAGGAATTTGTCCCTTGTGGGCAAGTTCTCGTAAGCAAATCCGGCATAGGTGGAATTTACGGTAAACTGAGTGCGGACGTCCACAACGTGCACAACGCGTGTATTCACGACTTGAGAACTTAGCTGGACGGTTGCACTTAGCAATCATTGATTTTTTAGCCAATTTGTGGAACCTCCTTTATTTAGCAAACGGCATACCGAGTTGCGCAAGTAATTCATGTGATTCTTCATCAGTTTGAGCAGTTGTAACAATAACAACATCCAAACCACGAACCCGGTTAACTTTATCATAATCAATTTCAGGGAAAATTAATTGTTCATGGATACCAAGAGTGTAGTTACCACGACCATCAAAAGCCTTGTTGCTTACACCATGGAAGTCACGAACCCGTGGCAATGCCACGTTAACTAACTTATCCAAGAAATCATACATACGTTCACCACGTAAGGTTACCTTAGCACCAATTGACATACCTTCACGAAGACGGAAGCCGGCAATTGACTTCTTAGCCTTAGTAATCAAAGGCTTTTGACCAGAAATCAAACCAAGTTCTTCAACGGCTTCATCAAGATTCTTGGAGTTAGTAGTAGCATCACCAACACCCATGTTTAAGACGATCTTGTCAATCTTTGGTGCTTGCATAACAGAAGAGTAGTTGAACTTTTCAATTAATGCTGGACGAATTTCACTTTCGTATTTAGCTTTCAAACGGTTTTCCATTAGAAGTTATTCCTCCTTCCCTTAAAAATTAGTCAAGTGTCTTGCCTGACTTCTTGGCAACACGAACCTTCTTACCATCAACGAACTTGTAACCGACACGGGTTGGTTCATTTGTTGAAGGATCAATCAGCATTACGTTTGAAGCATCAATGGCTGCTTCAGTATCAATAACGCCACCATTAGGGTTTGAGTTGCTTGGCTTTTGGTGTTTCTTAACCATATTTACGCCTTCAACGATAACACGGTTCTTGGCAGCAAGGATACTCTTAACAGTACCTTCTTTGCCCTTGTCCTTACCCGCGATAACGCGAACTTTATCACCTGTTTTAATGAACATGTTGATTGTGCACCTCCTTATTTTCGGTTAATCTTACAGAACTTCTGGAGCTAATGAAACGATCTTCATGAAGTCGTCTCCACGAAGCTCACGAGCGATTGGGCCAAAAATACGGGTACCCTTAGGGCTCTTGTCGTTGTTAATCAAAACAGCGGCGTTTTCATCAAACTTAATGTATGAACCATCCTTACGGTGAATACCTTGCTTAGTCCGTACAACAACGGCCTTAACAACGTCACCCTTTTTGACAACGCCACCTGGTGTTGCCTGTTTTACAGTAGCAACAATGATGTCACCAATATTACCTGTCTTAACTCGGGAACCACCTAAGATCTTAATAACTAAGATTTCACGTGCACCGGAGTTATCAGCGACCTTCAACCGACTTTCTTGTTGAATCACGGTTAATGTCCTCCTTCCATCTACAAATAAGAATTAGAATACGAATATTTTTAAGAGTTATCTGCTAATTAAAGGGTAGCAGCCTTTTCGACAATCTTTACAAGACGGAAACGCTTCTTGGCTGACAATGGCCGTGTTTCCATAATTTGTACAATGTCGCCGGTCTTAGCCTCGTTGTTTTCATCGTGTGCGTAGAACTTCTTTGAGTACTTAACACGCTTACCGTAGATAGGAGCACTCTTGTAAGTATCAATTACAACAGTGATGGTCTTATCCATCTTGTCAGAAGCAACACGGCCTTGGTAAACCTTACGTGCATTACGTTCTTCACTCATGCGCTAATCCTCCTTTTCGTATTCTTATTTGTTTAATTGTTGTTGACGAAGAACTGTCTTAACCCGTGCAATATCCTTGCGTACTTGCTTAAGGCTTGCAGTATTTTCCAACTGGCCGGTTGCTAATTGGAAACGTAAGTTAAACAATTGTTCCTTCAGTTCCTTCTCACGGTCAAGTAGCTTATCAGTGGTTAATCCATTCAGTTCTTGTACATAATCTTTACTTTTCATTAGATTGTCCACCTACTTCCTCACGTTGTACGATCTTAGTGCGAACTGGCAACTTGTGACCGGCAAGACGTAAAGCTTCACGAGCGACTTCTTCAGAAACGCCCCCTACTTCAAACATTACCTTGCCGCGCTTAACTGGGGCAACCCATCCTTCAGGAGCACCTTTACCGTTACCCATCCGGACCCCAACACCTTTACTGGTGTATGAGAGTTGAGGGAAGATCTTGATCCAAACCTTCCCACCACGCTTCATGTAACGCGTCATCGCGATACGAGCAGCTTCGATTTGGCGGTTGCTAATCCAATGTGAATCAAGAGCTTGTAAACCAAATTCACCAAAAGTAACAGTCTTACCACCCTTGGCTTCACCGCGCATGTGGCCACGTTGAACCTTACGGTGCTTTACACGTTTTGGTACTAACATGTGTTACTTCCCTCCTTGTTCATCATCGTTTGAATTCTTCTTGGTAGGAAGAACTTCACCACGGTAGATCCAGGTCTTAACACCGAGAACACCGTAAGTAGTGTTAGCTTCGTCCCAAGAGTAGTCGATATCAGCACGGAGTGTGTGCAAAGGAACAGTACCATCAGAGTATGATTCAACCCGTGACATATCTGCACCATTCAAACGACCGGCAACTTGAGTCTTAATACCCTTGGCACCGGCACGCATAGCACGTTGCATAGCTCCACGCATAGCACGACGGAAAGCAATACGAGCTTCCAATTGACGTGCAATACTTTCACCAACAAGGTGAGCATCTAAGTCTGGCTTCTTGATTTCCACAATGTTAATGTGAACACGCTTGCCAGTTAACTTGTTTAATTCCTTACGAAGTGCTTCAACTTCTGAACCACCCTTACCAATAACCATTCCTGGCTTGGCAGTGTGAATTGATACGTTTACGCGGTTAGCGGCACGTTCAATTTCAACGGTTGATACAGAGGCATCAGCAAGTCGCTTTTCAATATACTTACGGATCCGAAGGTCTTCGTTAAGGTATTCAGCAAAGTTCTTATCTGCGTACCACTTTGCAGTCCAATCACGAATGACCCCAACACGAAAACCATTAGGATTGATCTTTTGACCCACTATTCATTCCTCCTATCGTTCTGTAACAACCACTGTAATGTGACTAGTCCGCTTGTTGATTGGTGAAGCAGAACCCTTTGCACGTGGACGGAACCGCTTAAGGGTTGGTCCTTCGTTAGCAAATGCTTCGCTTACAACCAATGAAGCACGGTCTAAGTCGAAATTGTTTTCAGCGTTTGCAACAGCAGATTTTAATACTTTTTCAACATCTGAAGCGGCACCACGAGGGGTGAACTTCAAAATAGCAAATGCTTCGGCAACGCTCTTACCACGAATTGCGTCTAAAACAAGACGAACCTTACGAGCTGAAACCCGCACCATCTTGGCAGTTGCCTTAGCTGACGTAATGCTTTCAGCCATGTGTTATTTCACCCTCCTTACTTACCTGTCTTCTTGTCATCAGTAGCGTGACCATGGAAAGTCCGTGTAGGAACGAATTCACCTAACTTGTGGCCAACCATATCTTCTTGTACATAAACTGGTACGTGCTTCCGACCATCGTAAACAGCAAATGTGTAACCAATAAAACTTGGGAAAATGGTAGAACGACGTGACCATGTCTTGATGACAGTCTTCTTTTCAGAACCTTCTTGCTCCTTAACCTTCTTCAGTAATGAAGCATCGGCGAAAGGTCCCTTCTTCAAACTACGACCCATTTGTGTACCTCCTCTCGGTAATTAGAACGTATATATATATTAACGAGTATGTGGACCGCGCTTCCGACCACGAACAATGAACTTGTTTGAACGAGCCTTGTGTGAACGGGTCTTCTTACCAACAGTCTTCTTACCCCATGGAGAAAGAGGAGATGGTAAACCAACTGGTTGCTTACCTTCACCACCACCATGTGGGTGATCGTTAGGGTTCATTACAGAACCACGAACATGTGGACGTTGACCAGCGTAACGTGAACGACCAGCCTTACCCTTGATAATCAATGCATGTTCGTCGTTACCTACAGTACCAACAGTAGCACGGCAAGTAGCAAGAACCATACGAACTTCACCAGAAGAAAGACGTACTAAGACGTATTTTTCTTCCTTACCAAGTAATTGAGCAGAAGCACCTGCTGAACGGGCGAGTTGACCACCCTTGCCTGGCTTTAATTCAATGTTGTGAATAACAGTACCAACTGGAATGTTCTTTAATGGAAGAGCATTACCAACCTTGATATCAGCATCCGCACCAGATTGAACAGTCATGCCAACCTTTAAGCCCTTAGGAGCCAAGATGTATGACTTAGTACCGTCAGCGTAAACGATTAATGCAATGTTAGCAGTACGGTTAGGATCGTATTCGATTGCCTTAACAGTTGCTGGAACATCATCTTTAATCCGCTTGAAGTCAATAATCCGGTATTGACGCTTAGTACCACCACCACGGTGACGAACAGTAATGTGACCATAACTGTTACGACCAGCGGTGTGCTTTAACGGAGCCAATAATGACTTTTCGGGAGTAGTCTTCGTGATTTCAGCGAAGTCATAACCGTTCATATTACGGCGACCGTTAGTGGTTGCTTTGTATTTACGAATTCCCACTGTTTTTTCCTCCTTTATCTAATGATTAGTTTTCGCTGTTGTCGTTGAACAGCTTAATTTCATTTGAATCGGCAGATAAAGTAACAATTGCCTTACGACGGCGCTTAGTGTAGCCAACGTAACGACCTTGACGCTTTAACTTACCCTTAACATTCATGATGTTTACTTTAACAACCTTAACATCGAAGATTTCTTCGACAGCATTCTTAACTTGAGTCTTAGTTGCTCGTAAATCAACATCAAAAGTGTAACGCTTATTGTCCATCCCGGCCATTGAAGCTTCGGTAATAACTGGACGTAAAATAATGTCACGTGCTTCCATTATGCGAGCACCTCCTCTACTTGAGAAAGAGCTGACTTAGTGATAACGATCTTTTGGTTATCAACAACGTTTAAGATGTTAACACCTGCAGGAGTAACAACTGTAGCATTTGCTAAGTTACGTGCAGATAAAGCAGCGTTCTTGTCATCATCGGTAACAACAACTAATGCCTTTTCAGCAACGTTTAAGTTACTCATAACACCAGCAAATTCCTTGGTCTTTGGTGCATCAAAGTTTAATGCATCAACTACTACTAAGTTGTCATCAAGAACCTTTTGTGAAAGGGCAGACTTGATTGCAAGTTGACGAACCTTACGAGGAAGGCTGTACTTGTAAGAACGTGGAGCAGGTCCAAAGACAATCCCACCACCACGGAATTGTGGGGCACGAATTGACCCTTGACGAGCACGACCAGTACCCTTTTGACGCCATGGCTTCTTACCACCACCGCGAACAGCTGAACGGTTCTTAACGGCGTGAGTACCTTGACGTAATGAGGCACGTTGACGCAAAATAGCATCAAATTCAACGTTTTGGTTTGGTTCAACACCAAAGATTGCGGCGTTTAATTCAACAGTACCGTTTTGGCTACCATCTTGCTTGTACAAATTAACGCTAGTCATTATTTAACTTCCTCCTTTCTTATTAATTGTTGTGTTGCTTGCTAAGGCTCTTCTTAGTGTTTGCCTTAACAGAGTTCTTAATAGTAACGTATGACTTGTTAGCACCTGGAACGTTACCCTTGATTAAGAGAACGTTGTTGTCAAGGTCAACCTTAACAACTTGTAGGTGTTGCATGGTAACAGTCTTGCCACCCATGCGACCTGGGAGCTTCATACCCTTGAAGACCCGGTTAATAATTGCACCTAATGAACCTGGACGACGGTGGTAACGAGAACCGTGTGCCATAGGTCCACGAGCTTGGTTATCCTTGTGGATGTTACCTTGGTAACCATGACCCTTGGTAGTACCCGTAACGTCGACAGTTTCACCTTCAGTGAAGACGTCAGCCTTAACTTCGTCTCCTACCTTGATGTCATCCCCTAATTCAGCGTCACGGATTTCACCGATGAAGCGCTTAGGGGTCGTATTTGCTTTTGCTGCATGACCTTGTTCAGGCTTGTTGCTCAAGATTTCGCGCTTGTCATCGAAACCAAGTTGTACAGCGTTGTAACCATCATTTTCAACGGTCTTGATTTGCATAACAACGTTTGGTGTTACGTCGATAACAGTAACTGGAACTAATTCACCGTTGTCAGTGAATACTTGAGTCATTCCAACCTTTTTACCTAAGATTCCTTTGGCCATGAGTACACCTCCAATTTTTTGTTTTATGTATTTCTTCTATATTTAGTAATTAAAGCTTGATTTCAATGTCAACACCACTTGGCAGATCGAGCTTCATTAATGAATCAACGGTCTTTGGTGTTGGGTCAACAATGTCGATTAAACGCTTGTGAGTGCGCATTTCGAATTGCTCCCGAGACTTCTTGAACTTGTGTGGTGAACGGATAACAGTGTAGATAGTCCGTTCAGTAGGTAACGGGATAGGACCTGAAATTTGAGCACCTGTCCGCTTAGCGGTTTCAACAATCTTATCAGCAGATTGGTCTAAGATACGGTGTTCATATGCCTTTAACCGAATACGAATCTTTTGTTTTGCCATTATGTTCCCTCCTTCGTCAGATTTGAAATTTGACTAGCTCCGCGGAAATTACCGCCACATCCTGTGGCAAAGCGGCCGGGTGTGTCGCAACCTTCCGCATCATCGCTTCGCTGCTTAAACATACTAGGGGGTAAGGCAAATCTACCTCCTTTGCTCAAGCACCTATCCATAATACTAAAGAATCCCGCTCATATCAAGGGGTTAATTCAAATAAATTAGATTGAAATATTTTTGTAAAGTTTTTTAACTTATTTTCATACAATAAAAAAAGGACTGTGAACTAAATTAATAGTCACAATCCTTTCGATGGATTTGAGATCGTTGGTATCAACAAATATTAGTTGTTGCCACCGTTCTTCTTAATAATTTCTTCTTGAACTGACTTAGGAACAGCTGAGTAGTGGTCGAATGTCATTGTGAATGTACCACGACCCTGGGTAGCTGAACGTAAGGCAGTAGCGTAACCAAACATTTCTGACAGTGGAACGAATGAGTGGATAAGTTGAGCGTTACCACGTTCTTCCATCCCATCAATCGTACCACGACGAGCAGTTACTTGACCCATAACGTCACCCATGTTGTCTTGTGGAACAACGATGTCAACCTTCATGATTGGTTCAAGGATAACTGGATCAGCCTTCTTTGCAGCATTCTTAAGAGCTAATGATGCAGCAACCTTGAAGGCAGCTTCACTTGAGTCGACTTCGTGGTAACTACCATCGTAGAGCTTAGCGTGCATGTCAACAAGTGGGTAACCAGCAAGAACACCGTTTTGCATAGCTTCCTTCAACCCTTGTTCAACAGCAGGGATGAATTCACGAGGAACAACACCACCGACAATGGCGTCTTCAAATTCGAAGCCTTCCCCTTCCTTAAGTGGGGTAAATTCGATCCATACATCACCGTATTGACCCTTACCACCAGACTGACGAACGAACTTACCTTGTGCGCTAGCAGTCTTCGTAAATGCTTCACGGTATGAAACTTGTGGCTTACCAACAGTAACTTCCGCGTGGAATTCACGACGAAGACGTTCAACAATGATGTCCAAGTGAAGTTCACCCATCCCGGCGATCAAAGTTTCACCAGTTTCAGGGTTAGTTTCAGCCTTGAATGTTGGGTCTTCTTCAGCAAGCTTTTGCAGACCCTTGTCCATCTTGTCTTGGTCAGCCTTAGACTTAGGTTCAACAGAAACTTGGATAACTGGTTCTGGGAAGTCCATTGATTCAAGTTGAAGTGGGTGATCTGGATCGGTTAATGAGTCACCAGTAGTGGTGTTCTTCAAACCGATTGCAGCAGCGATATCACCTGAGAATACTTCTGGAATTTCTTGTTGTTGGTTTGAGTGCATTTGGAGCAAACGACCAATCCGTTCACGCTTTTCCTTAGTAGCGTTAAGAACGTATGAACCTGATTGAAGTGAACCAGTGTAAACACGTAAGAAAGTCAACCGACCAACGAATGGGTCCGTGGCAATCTTGAAGGCTAAGGCAGCGAATGGCTTGTCGTCACCGGCAGTCAATTCGATTTCGTTACCTTCTTCGTCATGAGCAACGAATGGCTTAACATCAACTGGTGATGGTAAGTAGTCGATAACCGCATCAAGCATCATTTGGATACCCTTATCCTTGTAAGCTGAACCAGCTAATACAGGGAAGAGCTTTTCTTCCAAAGTACCCTTACGGATAGCAGCCTTGATTTCGTCAACGGAAATTTCGTCACCTTCAAGGTACTTTTCCATAATGCCATCATCGATATCTGCCAATGTTTCGATCATTGCATCGTGACGAGCTTGGGCATCGTCCTTCATGTCAGCAGGAATATCAACAGTATCCCAGTTAGTACCTAACTTATCTTCATCGTAAACATAAGCAACCATCTTAACCAGGTCAACAACCCCGGCAAATGAGTCTTCGGCACCAATTGGCATTTGAATTGGTAGTGGGGTAACGTTCAGACGGTCCTTGATCGTTTGAACAGAGTAATCAAAGTTAGCTCCAACCTTGTCCATCTT
This sequence comes from Limosilactobacillus caccae, assembly GCF_900156885.1. GTDB lineage: Bacteria > Bacillota > Bacilli > Lactobacillales > Lactobacillaceae > Limosilactobacillus > Limosilactobacillus caccae. The sequence continues at coordinate 131,324 of NZ_FTOY01000009.1, read as the reverse complement.
GTTAGCAAAAACAATCCGTGGAACGTTGAATTGGTCAGCTTGACGCCAAACAGTTTCGGTTTGTGGTTCAACACCGGCTTGGGCATCAAGAACAGTTACGGCACCATCAAGCACCCGCAATGCACGTTCAACTTCGACAGTGAAGTCCACGTGTCCTGGGGTATCGATGATGTTAATCCGGTGATCCTTCCAAACGGCAGTAGTGGCAGCGGAAGTGATAGTGATACCACGTTCCTTTTCTTCGTCCATCCAGTCCATTTGTGAAGCACCATCATGGGTTTCACCAATCTTATGAATCTTACCAGTGTAGTAAAGAATCCGCTCAGTTGCAGTCGTCTTACCGGCATCGATGTGTGCCATGATCCCGATGTTACGAGTCTTAGCAAGTGGGTATTCACGTTTATTAGCCATCTTAAAAGAGAATCTCCTTCCAAAATATGGTTATAGTTACAGTAGTTATTATTTTATCATTATTTTCAAAAAGGGGTGACGTCTAAGCATTAATTACGTCACCCCCTCACTGAAACTAGTCAGATAACTAGCATCAAGCGGCAGTAATTATTACCAGCGGTAGTGTGCAAATGCACGGTTGGCTTCTGCCATACGATGAGTATCTTCACGCTTCTTAACAGAAGCACCAGTGTTGTTAGAAGCATCAATGATTTCACGTGCAAGACGTTCAACCATTGTGTGTTCCCCACGCAAACGTGCGTATTGAACAATCCAACGAAGGCCTAATGTAGTACGACGGTCTGGACGAACTTCAATCGGAACTTGGTAGTTAGAACCACCAACACGACGAGCCTTAACTTCCAAGACAGGCATAACGTTTTCCATTGCTTGTTGGAATACTTCTACTGGATCGTTACCAGTTTCGTTCTTAATTTCATCAAAAGCTGCGTATAAAATCTTAGTAGCAGTTCCGCGCTTACCGTCGATCATCAAGTGGTCGATCAAGCTTGTAACCAACTTTGAGTTGTACATTGGATCTGGTAAAATTTCACGCTTTTGTACATGTCCTTTACGTGGCATTACTTAACTCCTCCTTAAAATTACTTCTTTTCCTTAGGCTTCTTAGCACCGTACTTAGAACGTGATTGCATACGGCCTTCAACACCAGCAGTATCCAGAGTACCACGGATAATGTGGTAACGAACCCCAGGTAAATCCTTAACACGACCACCACGGATCAAGACAACGGAGTGTTCTTGAAGGTTGTGACCAATACCAGGAATGTAAGCAGTAACTTCGATCAAGTTTGAAAGACGTACACGGGCGTACTTCCGTAAAGCTGAGTTTGGCTTCTTAGGAGTCATTGTCCCGACACGGGTAGCAACCCCACGCTTTTGTGGTGATGGAGTCTTAACTTCTTCCTTCTTGAAAGTGTTGTAAACATAACCAAGAGCTGGTGACTTTGACTTGCCCTTGTGGCTCTTACGGCCCTTACGTACCAATTGGTTAATGGTTGGCATTATTTTTTCCCCTTCCTTAATTTAAGTCCACACATCCAGGTGGTTCTTTTTTACGAATAAAAAAAGGATCTGAATGTATTATGAAATTAATGTGCCTTCGTTGACGCATAAGTCTGCCCAACGACAGACACTCGTTGCTAAAAAAAGCACCTTCAATAGATTATCATGCTAGCAATTGAATGTCAACGAACCGTGGCTTTTTATTTTAAATCCTTTCGTGCAAATTTGAAATTATTACGTATTTATTATATAGGAGGTGCACTATGTTAATTATCTTATTCATCACCGGTGCCAGTTTAGCGTCATTTATTACCCTTTGTGCCCAGCGATTAGCCACGCACGAGCTCCCCTGGCTTCCCCGCCATTCATATTGCAATGCCTGTCAGCAACAGCTTGCTTGGTGGCAGCTTATTCCAATTGTAGGTTACTGCCTGCAAGCTGGTCGTTGTCATTATTGCCACCAACGGATCACTTGCTATTTTCCCCTTGTCGAACTCCTCACCGCAGTTGCTTTCAGTTCCCTATTTTGCCTCTCCCCACTCCACGATTTGGTGATTGCAATTGCCATCTTAACCCTCGTCTTCATCTCGACGACCGACATGGTTGCCCAATTCGTTTACCCGCTTGCTTATTGTGGCCTATTCCCCCTTGCCCTTATCACCAATCCTTCCTTAGTAGGAGCGGTTGAAGCAGCAGTCCTTGCCATTTGTTTGCACTGCTTTGCAACCCGCACAAGGGCACTCGGGAGTGGGGACGTCGAACTGCTCGTCCTTTTATGGATCATTTTCGGCGGAATAACTAGCTTGATTATTATCCAGATAAGCTCTGTCATTATGCTCGCCTGCTTTGCATTGAGCAAGCAAAAGCGTCTTCCGTTCATCCCCGCCATTTCCTTAGCAGTCTACCTCATCCTCTTTTACCAACAGTACTAAAAAATGGGACCGAAATAATCAGTCCCATCTTGCTCATTTTTCTACTTCTTCAACCGGCTTCAACTTAATTACAAATAAGTTTTGCCCAAACTGAGCGAGGTTTTCAATGTTTTGGAGTAACAATAACAGCCACGAAAAGGCCAACGCAAATTCTAACAGCTCAAAGGCGGTCAGCGACAAGTAATCAGTCAGCTTAAAAATAATATACTCAATCCCCATCAATGCACCAATCGTATATGATATCCGTAAAAACTGTTTCGTAACCTCAGGCAGGATCCAGCGGATGGCCACAATCAGGATCAGCATAATATAGACGAGCCACATTGCGATCCGATCATGGAGAACATGGAATTGGGGATCGTTAGGGAAAAGGCCGATTGCGGCAATACAAGCTGATAACATATACAAGAGCCACCGCAAAATCTGGATATTCTTCCCCCGGTAACGCCGTTGCAAGTTGACAAATAGGTAATCAATTAATGCAACCATCAAGAGGCCGGTAAAAATCAAGGTAACGTTAAATTGCAAACTGGTTGAATTTTTTGCCGTCCCGAGAAAGCTAAAATTATGCCGCCACCAGTCCCGTGATGAGTTAGTCAGCATTGAAAAGAGCATCCCCCCAATGATCATAATCGTAAGCAAGTTGGTAATCACACTGGAAGATAATGTCATTGCCAGGTTAATCATGATGTAATTAACCATCGCTAAGATCACAAGGATAAAGGCCGTAGCAGTATAAATGTCAAAACGCGCATCCGTAAATAGTTGCCCGAATAGCCAAAACATTGCAGAGAATGAAAAGGCAATAATTAGTCCACAAGCAATCGCAATTGTCGGCAGACTTCGCCAGTAAAAGTCCTTACTTGGGCCAGTCGCCCGGATCTTCGTCACGATAAACGCCGTCACAAAGGTCACCACCCCGCTGGTCAACCCCAAGATCAAGGCCCCGTTAGCGATTGAATAGTCATCACCATTGATCGGGATCGTCCCCACATTTTGCATGGAGAAGAAAACCAGAAAGACCGCTGTTAAGATCAACGCTGGAATCATGTACCACCACATATTAATCCGGGGGAGCTGGTCAATCACCCGTACTGGGCGAATATTTATTTGCTTATGGTTAACACTCAGCGACAGCTCATCATCACTCGAAAAATCGGTTTGTTCAAACGCGGACTCCGGTATCTCTATTTGATATTTTTTTGCCAAACAAACACCCCTTATTCAATAAAAAAGCAATGGCGCCTTACGGTTACCATTGCCTTTTTTGTTTATTAACTTAGTTTTGCTTGTCTTCTTCCTTCATCTTGGCCTCTAAGTCCTTGATGGAGTATGCAGCAACACTAACTTCCTTTGGCTTGATATTCCGGTAAGCACTCATACCAGTACCTGCAGGGATAATCTTACCAATAATAACATTTTCTTTCAAACCAACTAATGGGTCATTCTTACCGCGAATAGCAGCGTCCGTCAATACCCGGGTAGTTTCCTGGAATGAAGCAGCAGACAAGAAACTGTTAGTCTCAAGAGCGGCCTTCGTAATCCCCAGGATAACTGGACGAGCAGTTGCTGGAATGTTACCAGCAATTAAGGTGTCCTTGTTTGCGTCACGGAATTGACTAATATCCATCAATTGACCTGGCAGTAAGTCAGTGTCACCTGGATCCATGACCCGCACTTTACGCATCATTTGGCGAATCATGATTTCAACGTGCTTATCGAGCAAGTCAATCCCTTGCATCCGGTAAACACCCTGAACTTGGGCCAACAGGTAGGTTTCAGTTGAGAGAACGTCCCGAACTTGGATCAATTCCTTTGGATCGATTGAACCTTCATTCAAGGCTGCACCACGGTGGATAAAGTCACCTTCCGCAACCTTCATCCGGGCAGTGATTGGCAAGGTGTAAGTCCGGGTATCGGTTTCACCCTTCACGGTAACATCCTTCGTCCGTTCTGCTGGGTTTTCTTCAACAGACACAACTTCACCAGTAACCTCAGTAATTGTTGCACGACCCTTTGGATTACGTGCTTCAACAATTTCTTGGATACGTGGAAGACCTTGGGTAATATCGTCGTTACCGGCAACACCACCAGTGTGGAAGTTCCGAAGAGTTAACTGGGTACCTGGTTCACCAATTGATTGCGCGGCAACTGTACCGACAGCTTCACCAGCTTCAACCCGGTCACCGGTAGCAGCGTTCCGACCGTAACAACGTTCACAAACACCGTGTTCAGTGTTGCAAGTAAATGCTGAACGGATCGTAACCTTCTTAACACCTGCATCAACAATCTTTTGTGCCATGTCCTCGTCAACCAAGACGTTCTTACCAACGATCTTTTCACCAGTTTGTGGGTCAAAGACTGACTTCATTGTGTAACGACCCATAATCCGGTCGTAAAGTGGTTCGATCATTTCGTTACCGTTGGTAATTGCAGTAACTTCAAGGCCACGGTCAGTACCACAGTCCTTTTCACGAACAACAACATCCTGGGCAACATCAACCAGCCGCCGCGTTAAGTAACCTGAGTTGGCAGTCTTCAAGGCGGTATCAGTCATCCCCTTACGAGCACCGTGAGAGGAAAGGAACATTTCCAGAACTGAAAGACCTTCATAGAAGTTTGACAGAACTGGTAATTCCATAATCTTACCGTTTGGTGATGCCATCAAGCCCCGCATCCCGGCAAGCTGCGTAAAGTTAGAAATGTTACCACGAGCACCAGAGTCAGACATCATGTTGATTGGGTTGTGGATGTCCATGTGCTCAATCAGTCTGTTTTGTACTTCATCCTTCGCATCGTTCCACACACCGATTACCCGTTCATACCGTTCATCATCAGTGATTAACCCGCGCCGGAATTGCTTTGTAATCAACGCAACTTGCTTCCGGGCATCCTTGATAATACCTGGCTTTTCAGGCAAGTCGTGAATATCTGAGATGGCAGTCGTCAAACCAGAAATTGTTGATTCGTAGTAACCAAGGTCCTTGATCCGGTCCAAGAATTGGGAAGTCTTCGTCACCTTGTATTGCTTGTATACTTCCGCAATCAAGTCAGACAAGAAGCCCTTCTTGAATGGTGGAACTAATGGTGCATTTTCAAGGTATTCATTGATATCTTCACCTGGTTCAAGGAAGAAGCGGTCATCAACACCATTATGGATGTTAGCATCCGTTGGTTCGTTGATGTAAGCAAAGTCTTTTGGCATGATCCGGTTGAAGAGCAACTTCCCAACAGAAGTTATCATGATCTTGTTCCGCTGGTCATCAGTAAATGGCTTGTCAGGGAAGGAAGCTACTTGAACACCGACACGCGTTTGCAATGAAACATAGTTGTTCTTGTAAGCAATCTCTGCTTCATCGGTGTCCTTGAAGATCATTCCTTCACCTTCACGGCCCTTATCTTCAGTGGTCATGTAGTAGTTACCGATAACCATATCCTGTGATGGTGAAACAATTGGTTCTCCGTCACGAGGACTCAAGATGTGGTGAGCAGCAAGCATTAAGAGACGCGCTTCAGCTTGTGCTTCATCTGATAATGGAACGTGGATGGCCATCTGGTCCCCATCGAAGTCGGCGTTGTAAGCCGTACATACCAATGGGTGCAGCCGCATTGACTTCCCAGAAACCAAGATTGGTTCGAAGGCCTGAATCCCTAACCGGTGCAAAGTAGGTGCCCGGTTAAGCAGTACTGGGTGTTCCTTGATTACATCTTCAAGTACGTCAAATACATCATCATCACGCCGGTCAATCTTCCGCTTAGCAGCCTTAACGTTAGCAGAGAGTCCCCGCTTAACAAGTTCATGCATGATGAATGGCTTGAATAATTCAAGGGCCATTGGAACCGGCAGTCCCATTTGGTTCATCCGTAATGATGGACCAACATCAATAACTGAACGACCAGAGTAGTCAACCCGCTTACCAAGCAAGTTTTGCCGGAACCGTCCTTGCTTACCCTTAAGCAAGTGCGAAAGGGACTTCAGTGGACGGTTACCAGGACCAGCCACCGGACGACCCCGCCGACCATTATCAATCAATGCGTCAACGGCTTCTTGAAGCATCCGTTTTTCGTTTTGCACAATGATTCCGGGAGCTTGTAACTTCAATAACCGCTTCAAACGGTTATTCCGGTTAATCACCCGCCGGTACAAGTCGTTCAAGTCAGAAGTGGCAAACCGGCCACCTTCAAGTTGAACCATTGGCCGCAAGTCAGGTGGCATAACTGGAATTACATCCAAGACCATCCATTCCGGCTTGTTGCCAGACTTAATGAAGGCTTCCAGAATATCAAGGCGCCGGATTGCACGGGTCCGCTTTTGACCAGTAGCTTCCTTTAATTCTTCCTTTAATTCAACGGCTTCTTTATTTAAATCAACGTCTGCTAACAACTTTTGGATTGCAGCCGCACCCATTTCAGCCGTGAAACGGTCACCAAATTCTGCCTTCTTGTCACGATATTCTGCTTCACTCAGTAATTGCTTCTTTTCCAGTGGTGTGTCACCTGGATCTAAAACAACGTAAGAAGCGAAGTAGATAACTTCTTCAAGTGAACGCGGACTCATGTCCAAGACAAGTCCCATCCGACTTGGGATACCCTTAAAGTACCAAATGTGCGATACCGGAGCGGCCAGTTCAATGTGCCCCATCCGTTCACGCCGAACCTTGGCGCTCGTAACTTCAACCCCACAACGGTCACAGACGCGACCCTTGTAACGGATACGCTTGTACTTTCCACAAGCACACTCGTAGTCCTTGGTTGGGCCAAAGATTCGTTCGTCAAACAGACCCTGCTTTTCTGGCTTTAAGGTCCGGTAGTTGATGGTCTCCGGCTTTTTCACCTCACCGTATGACCAACTACGGATCTTATCTGGAGATGCCAGACCGATCTGCATACTTTCAAATTTATTGACATCAATCAAAGGATGTTCCTCCTTATTTCAGTAAACCGTAGCAACCTTAATTAGTTTTGATTAGTCTTATCATCGGTAGTCGTTGATGATGCGGCTTCAGACTTCTTTTCGTCCTTCTTGTCATCAACCTTGTGCTGTTCAGCATACTTAGCCAAAGCATCAACGCTAACAACTTCATCATCATCTTCATCCATGTTCTTCAATTGAATTTCCTTGCTGTTGCCATCAAGAACCTTCATATCAAGACCTAATGCTTGTAATTCCTTAACAAGAACACGGAATGATTCTGGAACACCAGGCTTTGGAATTGGTTCACCATTGATAATGGCATCGTATGTCCGCACACGACCAACGGTATCATCTGACTTGTAAGTAAGGATTTCTTGAAGGGTGTAAGCAGCACCGTATGCTTCAAGAGCCCAAACTTCCATTTCACCGAAACGCTGTCCACCAAATTGAGCCTTACCACCTAATGGTTGTTGCGTAACAAGTGAGTAAGGACCAGTAGAACGTGCGTGGATCTTGTCGTCAACCATGTGGGCTAACTTCAGGTAGTGCATTGAACCAACAGCAATCCGGTTTTCAAATGGTTCACCTGTCCGACCATCGTAAAGGATTGTCTTACCGTCTTCAGGGAAACCAGATTCTCTAACGGCATTCCAAACATCCTTATCTGAAGCACCATCGAATACTGGGGTTGCCATGTGAATACCAAGACGACGTGCCGCCATTCCCAAGTGCAATTCAAGAAGCTGACCAATGTTCATCCGGCTTGGCACACCCATTGGGCTAAGCATGATGTCGATTGGCGTACCATCAGGCATGTATGGCATATCTTCTTCTGGAACAACGATTGAAACAGTCCCCTTGTTACCGTGACGACCAGACATCTTATCACCAACTTGGATCTTCCGCTTTTGAGCGATGTAAACCCGGACCATGGTGTTAACACCTGGAGACAATTCATCACCATTTTCCCGGGTAAAGATCTTAACATCCTGGATAATACCGCCACCACCGTGTGGTACCCGGAGTGATGTATCACGAACTTCACGAGACTTTTCACCGAAGATTGCGTGAAGCAACCGTTCTTCGGCTGATAACTCGGTCATTCCCTTTGGTGTAACCTTACCAACTAAGATGTCACCATCATGAACTTCGGCCCCGACACGGACAATCCCGTCTTCATCAAGGTCCTTCAATGCGTCGTCACCGACGTTAGGAATTTCACGGGTCATTTCTTCAGGTCCGAGCTTTGTTTCCCGGGCTTCTGATTCGTATGATTCAATGTGGATTGATGTGTAAACATCGTCCTTAACTAACCGTTCGTTGATTGCGATGGCATCTTCGAAGTTATAACCTTGCCAAGTCATGAAGGCAATCAGTGGGTTTTGCCCAAGGGCTAGTTCCCCTTGTTCCATTGATGGACCATCGGCTAAGATGTCGTCAGCATCAACGTGTTCACCGACCTTAACAATTGGCCGTTGGTTGTAGTTCTTACCACCGTTTGACCGACGGAACTTCATTAACTTGTAAGTGTCAAGGCTACCATCTTCTTCACGAACCCGTACTTCACGCGCATCAACATATTCAACTGTCCCTGACTTCTTCGCAATCATTGCGACACCAGAGTCGTGGGCAGCCTTGTAGTCGATCCCGGTACTTACCAGTGGTGCGTGAGGGTTAATCAGTGGAACAGCTTGCCGCTGCATGTTGGCCCCCATCAAGGCACGGTTGGAGTCATCGTTTTCAAGGAATGGGATACATGCTGAAGCAACGGAAACAACCTGCTTAGGAGAAACATCCATGTAGTCGACGTTTTCAACACTTGTTTCAACATAGTCATCCTTATCACGAGCCATAACTTCATCATCAACAAATGAACCATCGTCATTTAATGGTGAGTTGGCCTGGGCGATCACGAAGTTATCTTCTTCGTCAGCAGTCAAGTAGTCGATCTTGTCAGTAACCTTGTGGGTCTTCCATGACACACGACGGTATGGGGTTTCAATGAAACCATACTTGTTAACGCGGGCGTAAGAAGAAAGACTGTTGATCAACCCAATGTTAGGACCTTCGGGAGTTTCAATTGGGCACATCCGACCATAGTGGGTATAGTGCACGTCACGAACTTCATAACCGGCCCGGTCACGGGTCAAACCACCAGGACCAAGGGCTGAAAGACGACGCTTGTGGGTCAATTCACCCAGTGGGTTGGTCTGGTCCATGAACTGGGAAAGTTGTGAAGAACCAAAGAATTCCTTAATGGAAGCAACTACTGGACGAATGTTGATTAATTGTTGTGGGGTAACAGTGTCAGGATCTTGAATTGACATCCGTTCACGAACAACCCGTTCCATCCGGGCAAGCCCAATCCGGAATTGGTTTTGTAATAATTCACCAACTGAACGAATCCGCCGGTTACCCAAGTGGTCGATATCATCAGTGCTACCGATTCCTTCTTGCAAGTTAAAGAAGTAGTTTAATGATGCAAGAATGTCAGCTGGTTCAATGTGCTTGTATTCCAATGGAATGTGACCATTACCGATAATTGGCACAACACGTTCTGGATCCTTCTTGGAGTAAACCAAGATCTTTTGGAGCTTAACTGGTTCCGTAACAACGGCTTCATCTGATGGCGTGTAGGTAATCGTCTTGAAGTCATCACGATCTAGGTATGGTTCTAATGACTTGAGGAGTTCCTTAGTCACCGTGTCACCCTTTTGGGCTAACACTTCACCAGTATCAGGATCAGCTAATGTTTCTGCTAATGTCTCACCGAGCAAGCGGTACTTGAGCATTAACTTCTTGTTAGTCTTGTAACGACCAACTGGCGCCATGTCGTAACGCTTTGGATCAAAGAAACGGGCCGTCAAAAGGCTCCGTGCTGAGTCAGCAGTCTTTGGTTCACCTGGACGAAGACGTTCATAAATATCCTTTAATGACTCTTCAACACGGGAGTCTTCGGCGTTCTTATGAACATCCTTATCAAGGGTCAGTGATAATGTCTCACTATCGCCACCGAACATATCAATGATTTCGTCATCTGAACCAAAGCCTAATGCCCGGATCAATTCAGTCATTGGTAGCTTCCGCGTCCGGTCAATCCGTACGTATGAAACATTCTTCGCGTCTGTTTCGTATTCAAGCCATGCACCACGGTTTGGAATAAAAGTAGCGCCGTAGTTTGGCCGACCATTCTTATCAGTCTCTTCGCTATAGTAGACACCAGGTGACCGTACTAATTGTGAAACGATAACCCGTTCTGCCCCGTTAATAATGAAGGTCCCTTGGTCAGTCATGAGTGGGAAGTCACCAAAGAACACGTCTTGGGACTTAATTTCACCCGTTTCATGGTTTGTTAACCGTAAAGTTACGTGAAGTGGTGCTGAGTAGTTAGCATCGTGTTCACGAGCTTCATCAACAGTATACTTAGGTTCTAAAAGTTGATAGTCAACGAATTCCAAAGAAAGCTTCCCTTGGAAATCATCAATTGGCATAATGTCATCAAACATTTCCCGTAAACCTTTGTCCATAAACCAATTATAAGAATCGGTTTGGATTTCAATCAGGTTTGGCAACTCAAGAACTTCTTTAATCCGTGAGTAGCTACGACGGGTACGGTGCTTACCGTATTTAACTAAATGTCCAGCCAAACTGTTCACCTCTCTAGTTTATTCCGCGAGTCCATTTAAATGTTACATTTTCATTACATTTTGTCCCAAAACCGGTTTTTGGGCAAAAAAAATCCAAAAACAGTCTCTCGACTGTCTTTGGTTTTTATGCAGAACCCGATGGACAATAGATCACCAGGCTCAAATGAACTCACAATTACATACTCTTATATAATACAAGTCCGATTTAGTTTTGTCAATAAATAATTATCCTTTTCCACCCCAGTTTGACAGGCCATTGATAATGCAGTCCAAAATCAATTGGTCACGTTGTTCAGGAGTGATTGAGTGACCCCCAATTAGCTGGGAAGTACCAAAGATTGGTGTCAACCCAGCAATAAATAATTCCGCAGCTTCCTTAGGTAAAATATCTGGCCGCAGCTCAACTTCCGGTTGACGGAAGAAGGCAGCGATGGGTTCCAGATAATCCATCGTAAAAATCATGTTCAACTTTTGCTGAGCACTCTTAGACAAGAGGCGCATCGCCTGGTTGTATTGGTCATAGATGCTCAACGGGTGGTGCTTCTTCAGCACTTTTGTGATTTGCCACAACTGTTCGTTAGGCGTAATATCATGCTTCCGCATCACCTTATTGATGTCTTGACGAACCTTCCCACAAAGGTTGGTCATCACGTCCAAGTACAAAACCTCTTTATCGCTGAAGTGGTGGTATAAAGCTGGCTGGGTAATCCCAATCTGCTTTGCGATATCCCGCGTTGAGGTCTCACCAAAGCCCTTTTGCAAGAAAAGCTTAGTGGCAGTCTTTAAAATCGCTTGCCGTGTTTTCTCTAACTGCTCCGCACGTTTCATATTTGATACACTTCCCATTTTCATTATTAATTATCTGATAAACATATTATAAAACTATTGCTTATCTTTTGACAACCGTTTTTTAAAAATAAATATAAAACATGATAAATGAAATTTTACAGGAATATTTCAAAGTCACCAGACTAGTGAACAGGCAAGGAAATGGCGTCCATTAAGGCCATGAATTGCAACAAAAAGATAGTTAAAATCTATTCGAAATTCATTTACTTATGCTGGGCGAACGAAAAAGAGTTTGCCCTATCAACAGATATGACAAACTCTAATTATTAACTACTTACTGACGTTTAGTTGGACTGCTTTAGGCGCATCTGGTTTCTTAACTTTAAAGGTAATCTTTCCTTGGTGGGCACCGACGGTAACATCATCTCCGACCGTAATTTGGCCATCTAGCAAACCAGTGCTCAAGTCGTCTTCAATGTTATCCTGGATTGCCCGCCGCAGTGGCCGTGCCCCATAAGCTGGATTGTAGCCAAGCTTAGCAATAACGTCAATCGCCGCTGGCGTCACTTTCAGGTTAATCCCTTGTTCTCCTACCCGCTTATTAAGACCGGCAACCATCAGTTTTACAATCTGGTGTAACTCGTTCTTTTGCAAGGAGTGGAAGATAATCGTCTCATCGATCCGGTTTAAGAATTCTGGCCGGAAGTAGAGCTTCATCTGCTGCTTAATGGCTGCTGACATTGCGTCATAGTCAGCTGAAAGATCCTTCGCGCCAAAGCCGACTTCCTTTTCGTCTTGCAACTGGGTAGCCCCCAGGTTCGACGTCATGATAATAATCGTGTTTCGGAAGTCAACTTTCCGGCCCTTAGCATCGGTCAAGTAACCGTCATCTAATACCTGAAGCAGGAGGTTGAAGACGTCTGGGTGGGCCTTTTCAGCTTCATCAAGTAAGACAACCGAGTATGGGTGCTGGCGAACCTTTTCCGTTAACTGGCCACCTTCATCATAGCCGACATAGCCAGGAGCCGCCCCAATCAACCGACTGGTACTGTATTTCTCCATATATTCAGACATGTCAATTCTTATCATGTTGTCTTCGGAGCCAAACATTGCAGCAGCTAAGGCCTTGGCTAATTCTGTCTTTCCGACCCCAGTTGGCCCGAGGAACATGAAGGAGCCGATTGGTCGCTGTGGGTCTTTTAGGCCGCTGCGGGCACGCCGGATGGCCTTGGCAACAACTGATACAGCTTCGTCTTGACCAATCACTCGCTGGTGGAGAACTTTTTCAAGGTTAACCAGCCGTTCACTCTCGGTCTTTTTCAACTGCGTCAGCGGAATCCCGGTCCATTCAGCCACAACCTGAGCGATGTTTTCTCCCGTCACCTTTAGCTTATAGTCCTTGGCGGGTGCTTTTTGTGCACGTTCTTCTCGTTTGTCAACCTTTTCCTTCAGGGTTAACTCTTGCTGGCGAAGACGGGCAGCTTGGTCAAAGTCTTGGTTTTCAATTGCCTCTTCTTTTGCTGACCGCAAATCAGCGAGTTGTTGCTTTAATGATGGTTTATTGTTTTTCTTGTCTTCTGCATCGATTCGCACCATCGCTGCTGACTCATCAACCAGGTCGATCGCCTTATCTGGTAAGAAACGGTCAGTAATGTAGCGGTCAGATAACTTCACCGCCTGTTCTAACGCTTTTTCTGTAATCTTGGCATGGTGGTGTTGTTCATACTTTGGACGAAGGCCTCGTAAGATTTGCAGTGTCTGATCAGTTGTCGGCTCATCGACCTGAACTGTCGCAAACCGCCGCTCTAATGCTGCATCTGATTCAATGTACTTCTGATATTCGTCAAGGGTGGTTGCCCCGATTGTTTGTAATTCTCCACGGGCTAAAGCAGGCTTTAAGATGTTGGATGCATCAATCGCCCCTTCAGCACCACCAGCGCCGATCAGGGTGTGAAGTTCATCAATAAAGAGGATTACGTGCCCGTCGTTTTGAATTTCATCAATCACTTTCTTCAAGCGGTCCTCAAATTCACCACGGTACTTTGTCCCCGCAACTAATGACCCCATATCAAGCATCATCAACCGCTTATCGGCTAGCTCAGACGGAACCTCACCGTTTACCATTCGTTGGGCAAGTCCTTCCGCAATCGCGGTCTTACCAACACCAGGTTCACCAATTAACACCGGGTTGTTCTTTGTCCGCCGACTCAAGATCTGCTCAACCCGCTTTACTTCCTTTTCCCGACCGATTACGGGATCTAAGCGGCCATTTCTTGCTAAGGCGGTCATATCACGAGCCAGCTTATCTAAAGTTGGCGTCCCTTTCGGTGAACGCCGCGCTCCCGTTTGCCGAGAGTTGGGCCGTTGCTGGACATCAGCGATCCCCAGCCGCCGTAAAGTAACCTTCCGCATCTGCCGGGGCACAATGTCTAAACTATATAAGATCCGTGAAGAAAGGACACTCTCATCTGCAATCAACGCCAGTAACAAGTGTTCTGTGCCAATCTTTAGTGCATGCATCCGTTGCGCTTCCCGGCCAGCTAGTGAAAGCACCTGCTTGGCCTTTGGCGAATATGGCAGATAATCAGTGGCCCCAAGGTCTTCCATCGTCCCGTAACCAATTAATCGTTCGATCTCTTCCCGAATATCATCGCTAGTAACAGAAAACTGCTCAAAAATCTTATTAGCAATCCCGTCCTTATCCATTGAAAGGGCAAGGAGTAGGTGTTCGGTTCCAACAGCTTGGTGTTTAAAATATTTTGCCTGTTCTTGGGCTAGTGCTAATACATTCTTAGCACTTGGTGTAAACATGTTATCCATGTACAATCCCCCTCTTAACTCTCATAACGTAGTCGGTTTAAAAATGATATCAGCACACGGGCACGAAGCTGGTCTTCGACTTTGCCATCACCAACTGCAAGTGTCTGCTTCGACAGTGCAACCAGCATTAGGTCACCCTCACGGCGTGTAATCACTTTTTCTTCATATAAAGTCTGAATTATGTCAAAGGCATCACGTTCACGAATTGAACTGCCAATTGCTTGGATAAGTGAGTCTAACACATTAACATCATCAAGTAAATTGACCCGCTCAATCCGGATGTAGCCACCGCCACCACGCTTACTCTGCACTAAGTAACCATTTTGAATGGTAAAGCGCGTCTTAATAACGTAATTAATCTGGGATGGCACAACATCGAACTGATTAGCAATCTCAGATCGGCGAATCTCAATCTGGGCTGAGTTGCCGAGAATTTCTTTCAAATATGCTTCAATAATGTCTGAAATACTCTTATTTTCCACTTTATCACCCCGGCTTTCCTGACTAATCTTGACCATCATTTTACCATATTTTGCCCGGTCACGCTCCTGATAAGCCTTCCCGATAAAAAACTGCGGTAAGCAAGCAGCCTACCGCAGTAATTAAGAGAATTAAAATGAGTTATTTGGATTAGTCCTTGTTGTGAACAAAGTCAACGACGTTCCGGCCAACAACCTTGTTGTCCTTTAATTCTTGAATCATGTCGTTGATTTCTGAAAGCTTACGAGTCTTAACGATTGGGTGAACCTTGCCTTCAGCACCAAATTGGAAACATTCAGCCAAGTCTTGACGAGTACCAACTAATGAACCAGCAACGATAATTCCATCAAGAACCGTCTTGGCAATGTTAAGCTTCATGTCACCTTGTGGAAGGGCAACAGCAACTAACTTACCGTCTGGACGAAGGGAGTTAACCGCTTGGTCAAAGGCAGCAGTAGTAACAGCAGTAACAACTGCAGCGTGCACACCGCCAACCTTTTCTTGGATTTGTTCGTCAACATTAGCGTCGTGACGGTTGATGCAAATTTCCGCACCGTTTTCCTTGGCAGCTTCAAGCTTTTCAGGGTTACCATCAACAGCGATAACGTGCGCACCGAAGACATTGTGGGCAAATTGGATCCCCAAGTTACCTAAACCACCGGCACCAACGATTGATACCCATTGACCTGGCTTGATGTCAGCAACCTTCAAAGCCTTGTACATCGTAACACCGGCACAAGTCAATGAAGTAGCTTCAACAGGGTCTAAGCCTTCTGGAACCTTAACAGCGTAATCAGCAGGAACGATACATTGTTCAGCCATTGCACCATCAGCAGTGTAACCAGCGTTTAAAACGTTGCGGCAAAGCGTCTCACGACCAGTGAGGCAGTATTCACAGTGGCCACAGCCCTTGAAGAACCAAGCAATTGATACCCGGTCCCCGACCTTCAAGGAAGTAACACCAGGAGCAACCTTGGATACTCGACCAACACCTTCGTGACCGATAATCCGACCTGGCTTCTTGCCGAAGTCACCGGCAGCACAGTGGAGGTCAGTGTGGCAGAGTCCACAGTATTCCATATCAACTAATGCTTCACCTGGCTTTAAGTCACGAAGCTTTACATCCTTAACAGTAACGTATCCATCTACTGGATCATTAATTACAGCAGCCTTCATAAGGTAAGATCTCCTTTAATAAACATTTTCTTTTAGTACAATGCTTATGGTACCAGACCATTCGTAACTTTTAAAGTGAAATCTTGCACATTTTCTGAAAAGCTAGTGAGACCAATTTATTTTATAATGCTGTTGCTTATACCTATTAAGGCCTTTTGCTAGGCAAACCAATCACAAATAAATTGTGTAATAAATCACTTACTTAATATAACTAAAATTTTACTTCTTTATTATTAACACTCGTTTGTCAGCAATGAATGTTATAATTTATTTAACTGTTAAAGGAGTGATCTTAATGGCATACGGATATATTACACAGTTAGATAAAAATGTTAATCGCCAGCATGTCCGCTACAATAACCGTTATGGAATTGCAATTGCCGCGGATATCTACTCACCAAAAGACATCACCGCTGACCAACTGCTTCCCGCATTGATCGTCGGTGCCCCTTACGGGAGTGTTAAGGAGCAATCACCAGCGGTGTACGCAAATGCATTAGCGCAACGTGGTTTTATCGTCCTAACCTTTGATCAAGTATATACGGGAGAATCAGCGGGGGAACCACGGCATGTCGCATCACCAGACCTTTACGCGGAATCATTTAGCGCGGCGGTCGACTATCTCGGGGCAAAAGCCGCAAACGTTGACCGGAACAAGATTGGCGTGATCGGAATTAGTGGTGCGGCTGGCTTCGGTCTCAGTGCCGCGGCTGTTGATACCCGGATCAAGGCGTTGGCAACTGTTTCAATGTACGACATGACCGCAATCCGGGAAATGGCGAACCTCGCCCCAGAGCAACTCTTTCAATTAAAAGAACAGTTGAATGAGCAACGGTGGGAAGATTTTGAAAATGGACAACCTGAATACCAACCATCCTTCCCTGAGGAACCATATGATGGAATTGATGACCTACCAAACCAAGATGAACTGACCAACGAATGGTTACGGTTTTATGCGTTAAAGCGCGGTTTTCATCCTAATGGTCGTGGTGCTGCCACCACAACGTCGAACCTCGCAATGCTAGAATTTTCTTCATTAGATTACATCAAAGAAATTTCACCACGCCCACTCCTCTTCATTTACGGCGATAAGGCCCATTCAAAGGCTTATTCCGAGCGGGCATACTACCTCGCTAGTCAACCGAAGGAACGGTTAATCGTTGAGGATTGCGAACACATCGACTTATATGACAATGTGAACAAGATTCCATTTGACCGGATTGAGCAATTCTTTAAGGATAATCTTGCATAATGAAAAAAGAAGTTGCGCTTGCAACTTCTTTTTTATTATACCCGTTGCTGTTGGGTCGCCTTTATTAAGCGGGCAACGTTTTCGGCAGTCTGGGCGATATCTTGGGACGCATCTTTAAGCGCCTTAGCCAGGGGCTTGGCACCAGCCGGGGTTGCGAAGATCGCGTCAATTGCGTCAGCGGTGTAAAGACTGTCGACACCCTTACCGATATTTCCCGCCAGCACAATAACTGGAGCATTTGGTGCGACACTCTTGCAGGCTTTGGCAACACCATACGGGGTCTTACCAAACTTAGTCTGAAAATCAATTCCCCCTTCACCGGTAAACACAAAATCCGCATCCGCCGCTTTTTCTTTTAAGTTAGTGGCCTCAATCACCAATTCGATGCCATGTTGCATCTGTGCTTTAGTAAATGCTAACAGGCCAGCCCCTAAGCCCCCAGCAGCACCAGCACCAGCTAGTTGATCAACTTGCTTGCCGGTTGATTTAGCAATTACTTTCGCATAGTGGCGAAGGCTTTGGTCAAGGACTTTTACCATTTCTGGCGTGGCACCCTTCTGTGGTCCAAAGACGTTGGCCGCACCATCTGGCCCCGTTAAGGGATTAGTAACATCGGAAGCAATTAAAATCGTTGTTTTAAGCACCCGGGAATCAATCTGTGAAAGATCAATCTGTGAAAGTTCCGCAAGGGCACCGCCACCCAAACCAATTGGGTTGCCATCGGCCTTCAGGAGGCGAGCACCAAGTGCCTGGGCCATCCCCGCACCACCATCGACCGTCGCACTACCGCCGATACCAACAATAATTTTTTGGGCACCATTGTCAATCGCATTGATTATCAATTCCCCGGTCCCATAGGTGGTCGTTACCAGGGGATTAGCAGTTTGCTCGTTAATGAATTGGATTCCACTCGCCGCGGCCATTTCGATTACCGCCGTTTTCCCATCCCCGAGCATTCCATAACTAGCCTTTACCAGCTTGTTAAATGGGTTATGAACATCCGCAGTAATTATTCGCCCGTCAGTCGCATCAACCAGGGATTGAACTGTCCCTTCGCCACCATCGGCCATTGGGACCAAACGATATTCGGCCTCAGGATATACCCGCTTAATCCCCGTCATCATCGTCTCTGCTGCCTGCTTAGCAGTTAAACCACCCTTAAAGGAGTCTGGTGCAATTACAAATTTCATCATCATTCACCCTTTTCTACATTAAATGCAAGAAACCATACAAAATAGTTGCAGTTAGCATCGCAGAACCACCAATTATTGCTTCATATACAATTCCACGCGAACGTTCTTTAATATCCATATGCATCGCATTAGCGCTGACATGGAAATAGTTACCTTGTGGAAGTTGGTCAATCACAATTGCCCCGGTATGAACCATTGCAGCTGCAGCTAATGGTGTAACCCCAAAACCGAGGATTGCCTTTGAAAATGACCCGGTCGCTAAGATAACCCCGGTCGACGTTGAGCCAGTTGCCGCTGCCATCAAAATTCCTGATAACGGTGCTAAGAGGACGCCCGGAATATGGCCGGCCTTAATTCCCGCAATCATTAAGGCGGGTAAGCTAGAAGAAGTAATTGTCGCGCCGATTGCCCCAGCACCAATTAAGATCATCACGACATCGGTCATCCGGCTCATCCCGGTTTGTGCATAGGCTCGCAGGAATTTTCCCTTCCGCATCGCCAGTGCCCCAATAATTGCCGCAATCGGCAAAACATATGCTGCATCAAGGTTAAATTTGGTTAGGGCCTCAATATGAAAAATCGCCCCAAGCGGGTTTAACATCAGAAAAATAATTGCTAAAACTGGTGTTACCAGTGAACGCGCAACACTCGGTAATTCTTTGTCGTTAACCTGTTTTTGGTCAACAAAGTCAACGCTAGTAACTGGATCTCCCTTTGCTTTAATTAGCGAAGCAACAATTACGGTAACAACCAGTGCAACAATTGCCGGGATAAAGTCAGCAATCATTACCTGGCTAAGTTCGACCCCGAACCCTTTTGCTGCAGCAATTGTATTCGCATTTGGTGAAATAATATTACCGGCTTTTCCACCACCAGATAGAGCAACCAACAAGGCTAGCTTGGAGATATTTAAGCGCCGCCCAACTTCGAGGGCAATTGGCGCCACAATCAATACGGCAACCGGAATAAATACCCCGACCGCAGTAATTACCATTGTCGCAAAAGCTAGTGATAAAATCGCCATTCGGTCCCCAAGTTTATTGATAATCGTCCGTGCAAGAGTTTCCGCCGCTCCAGAATCCATCATGACTCCGGCCAGCATCCCCGCTGCAAGGACCCGCAAAACGGTCCCCATCACGCTTTGGGTCCCTTTAATCATAATTTCAATTGTTCCCGTGGCACTAGCACCACCAAGAAGTGCCCCAATAATTGCACCTAGAAATAGTGCATAAACTGGATTTAACTTTTTTAAAATTAGAATAATGGCTAATGCAAGACCAAGCAACGCGCCCCACCATGTAACAACCATCCTATCTCCTCCTTTTCAAAACCCTACTAACGTTTTGTTACCGTTTACATTACACAAAAGAGGAAAACTAAACAATGAGCAAAGTGCATAATATTTCATTGCTTATGATAAGCACTTTGTACAAGAAAGCTGATAAGATAGGTAATGAAATGAGAAAAAACTTGGATTCAACGTTTCAGTAGGATGTGGTAAATAATGAAACTTAATTCACGACTAGCTCAGTCGATTGTTGATAATGTAATGAAGCAGATTCCATACAACGTCAACATCATGGACGAAAAGGGCTATATCATTGCTAGTGGGAATCCAGCACGAATCAATACTCTTCATGTCGGCGCAGTGGCCGCAATCAAGCAGGGGAAAACCTTACCGATGGATCAGGTTCATGGCAGCCACGGTCAGCCAGGTGTAAATATGCCAATTACCTATGAACAGCAAACGATTGGTGTTGTTGGTATTACTGGCGACCCGGCAAAAGTGGTTCCCCTTGCGGCATTACTGAAAACCACGGTGGAACTGTTACTCAAGCAAGAAGAAATCGACCAGCAACAGCGGGAAAGCGAAAAAGATCGGCAACGCGTACTCTATCATCTTCTCCAAGCCACGCGGGTGCGGGAGGCTTCACCAAGCTTAGTCCTGGAAGCCCAGCAATTAAATATTAATCTGACGGTCCCGTGGACTGCAGTTGCTCTTCGCTGTCAGCCAGAAAAGATAGATGAGCTCAATAACGCTGCTAGCAACCTGACCTTCCCGTTAGCTAACAATCTGGGCTTAATAATTGTTCAGGATCCGTTAATTCTAAGCCAATTAGTAAAACGATTAGTTGCCAAAAGCGTGACATTTGCTGTTGGTGAGACAACAAAATTAATTGGCATGAGCGCTAAGCAAGCCGTCACCACCCTTAAAATTCGCGAAAGCTTACAAAATAACAATTTAATTAATTTTCAGCAAGTACGTTTTATCGATTATCTTTTACAAGCAAAGCTCCCGTTAGCGCCACTAGTTGAACAATTTAACAAACTTGCGAAAAGCGATGCCGGGAAGGAGCTGATTGTCACTATTCGAGAATTTATCAATTGTGACTTAAACGTAAACCAAACAGCAAAGCACCTCTATACCCACCGTAATACCATTAATTATCGATTATCACGAATCAAGAAGATCACCCATTGCGACCCTAAAAAGGTGACCGATGCATTCCAACTCTTTGCTGCTTACCTGTATTATGCTCACCAGCAGCAAAATGATGACCCGTTTACTGGTGACTAACTTGATAATAATGACTAGCCTGTCTGTTTTGAATAACGGTTTAAAACATTAAAAGGCTGTTCTAACGTATTTACTACGTCATGAACAGCCTTTTTACAAGTAGATCGGGAATACAAGATTTGAACTTGCGACCTCTGCGTCCCGAACGCAGCGCTCTACCAAACTGAGCTAATTCCCGATAAAAAAAGCGCCGCAACTACCACTAAGATAACTGCCACGCATTAAGATGCACCCAGAAGGAGTCGAACCTTCAACCTTCTGATTCGTAGTCAGACACTCTATCCAATTGCGCTATGGGTGCAAAAAAGCGGAAGACGGGATTCGAACCCGCGACCCCCACCATGGCAAGGTGATGTTCTACCACTGAACTACTTCCGCATATCTCTGATAAGATAATTCCTATCAACGATTATTAATAATACATGAAAACCATTCATCTGTCAATGATAATTTTCAAAATATTAAATGCGGATGAAGGGACTTGAACCCTTACATCATAAATGATACAAGATCCTAAATCTTGCGCGTCTGCCAATTCCGCCACATCCGCAAAAAATAAATGGAGGATACAGGGCTCGAACCTGTGACCCTCTGCTTGTAAGGCAGATGCTCTCCCAACTGAGCTAATCCTCCAAAATAGGCTGTCGATATAAATCAGCCTATTTAATATACCATCCATCCAAATAATTGTCAAACCCTATTTAAGGTTCAATTCAACTAATTTTTGATCAATCATCGCCAAAACTTGCTTTGCCGCTTGCTCATCTTCAACAAAGTCATACTTGTCCCCGTCGATCATCATCTTAGGACTTTCGTCATACTGCTCATACCAGGTTGTGTAGCGTTCATTAAGGTTTTTGTAGTAAGAGTAAAGTGATGGATCATTAGCAATCTGTTCGTATGAACGGCCCCGCTTCTCAATCCGTTCAAGCATCGTCTCAAATGATACCTTAATCGTGATCAAAAGGTTAGGGGCTTTTTGATGGTGTTGTTCTGGTAATTCTTCCATCATGTTTTTTAGGAGTGACGAGTAAATGTCCGATTCTGTCTCCGTTGCCCGCCCCATGTCAGCGTTAAGCTTGAACAGGAGTGCATCTTCAAAAATTGACCGGTCTAAGACATTTAAATCGTTGTCGTAAGAATTCTTGATCTCATCAAGACGCTTATTTAAGAAGTAGATTTGGAGTAAGAAGCCATACTTTTGGGGATCCTTATAAAACAATGGCAAAATCTTATTGTCATCGACTGATTCATAAAAAGCTTGACTATGAAGATGGTCTGCCAACAGTTGCGTTAAACTAGTCTTTCCAGCACCGATTGTTCCAGCTAAAGCAATCATTTAATTATTTCCTCCTGTTAATTTCAAAAGTCACGAAAGTTATTCTAACATTTAAACTAAAAAGGAGCGAGAAGGAAGTTTCCTTTTTCGCTCTTTTTTACTAATCTTCTTTTGCTTCGTATGATTCACCCTTGGTCTTCTTTGACAAGTCAACCTTCTTTAGGGGGATGAGATGCGTCTTGTAACGAATCTTGTAGTAGAGGAATAAGATCAAGAACAACGGCACACTCATGTAAGTGATCAAAATGTTTTGCCAGTCCATCTTGATGAAGGCATCGACATTTTGCCCACACATAACCACGATACAAAGAAGTAAGGCAAAGATTGGTCCGAATGGGAAGCCAGTTGCGTGGTACTTCAACTCATCAAGGGTGTGACCTTGCTTCAAGAAGGCCCGTCTGAACCGCAAGTGAGAAATCGCAATTCCCAGCCAAGCGATGAAACCACACAACCCGGAAGCCCCAATCAAGTAGTTGTATGCTTGGGGACCGATAAATTGCGTCGCATACGCCCCTAGGGAAACAACCATCGTGCCGAGCAAGGCATAAATTGGAATTCCCCGCCGGTTTACGTAACCAAAAATCTTCCAGGCATAACCTTCCCGTGCCTGAGAATAAAGCATCCGGGTTGAGGCATAGAGGCCAGAGTTAGCAGCTGAGATAACGGCAGTTAAGATAACCGCGTTCATGACACTAGCGGCAAAGGCAAGCCCGGCCCGCTTGAACACAATTGTAAATGGACTCATCGTGATGTTTGAAACGTCCTGGTTTAATAAGTTCTTATCTGTATATGGCAAAATACATGCAATTACAAAAATTGCCAGGATGTAGAACAATAGGATCCGCCAGAAAGTGGAATGAATTGCTTTTGCAACTGACTTTTCGGGAGTAGCTGCTTCACCAGCAGTAATCCCAATCATTTCTGTCCCCTGGAATGAGAAACCAGCAACGAGGAAGACACTGATGATTGCGGGCACACCACCCACAAATGGGGCCTGCTTGTAGTGGAAGTTGCTTAACCCAACTGGCTGGTGGCCACCCATCACTCCAAAGATGATTGCAACCCCCACAACAAGGAAGACAATAACGGTCACGACCTTAATCAGTGCCAACCAAAACTCAGTCTCACCATAAGAACGGACAGAAAGATAGTTAATCACGAAAATCAAGATCATTACGACCAAACTGAATACCCAGCCAGGGACATTCGGCAACCAGTAATTCATCACAATTCCGGCGGTTGTAACATCAACCGGAATTGTGATTGCCCAGTTAAACCAGTAATTCCAGCCAAGGGCAAATCCCAGTGCGGGATCAACAAACTTCGTCGCATAAGCCGAGAATGAACCAGTCAGTGGCATATACGTTGCCATCTCGCCAAGACTAGTCATTAAAAAGTAAACCATAATTCCCATCACAGCATATGCGACAAGTGCACCACCAGGCCCGGCAGTAGAAATTGCAGACCCACTAGCAATAAATAGCCCAGTCCCGATCGTTCCCCCAAGAGCGATCATTGATAAGTGTCGCGTTTCAAGCGTCCGTTCAATATGACCGGTCGACTTTGTGTCATTTGCCATAAAAAAATTCCTCCATTTTTTGCATTTGCTATTTGCAGAGGACAAATTAAAAGGCCTTCTGCTCGGTAACCCAACCAGAAGACCCAACTTTTATATCCGTCATTGTTGAATCAAATTAGGAAGCGCCCCGCAAAATCTGCGACAGTCCACCGCCTATTATGACGATGGCCCAACAGCTACTAGTGATAAGGCTAGTACTGTTTCGGCATATTTCCCTTTCACCAGTGCTACGGCGCTTATCCACCTAGCAAGGGCTACTGATAAAATATGCAACCTCTTCATCTTGATGAAATTATACCCTACTGAATTTAAATTGCAAGTTTATGCAAGATCCAATGTTTATTATCCTCACTCGTAAAGCCACACTTTGCTAAGACACGCCGCGATGGTGTATTTTCTTCACGCACTATTGCGTGCAAGATTGTACCGCCGGGCAATAACTCAATCATCCCCCGCACCGCCTCTGTCATGTAGCCATTATTGCGGGCATTTTCTGCCAATAAGTAGCCGAGTTCATATTGATGGGCAAGAATTTCGCCTTCCTCGCCATGATAAACACTGAGTTCAATCATCCCCAGTAAATCGCCGTTAGCCGGGTGATTAATCAATAAGACATGATTCCCCTTTACCAACATCTTAATTGCGGCAATGCGTTCAACTTTCGTTTCCGGCAAAAGCAGCCCTACTTGATCCGCTAAGAAGGGATCAGCCAACAACGTCGCCAGTCTTTGAATATCATCATCGCTGCTAACACTCTGTAATATTAACCGTTTAGTTTTAACTCTCATTTTCATTTCCCGGGAAATAATAAAAAAGACTGGAAAAACCAGCCTTTTTATTATTAGATTTCAGCACTTCTAAACAACGGCAGCTGTTGTAACCGTGGTGCAAAGGCAACATACAGCCACTCAGCAACTTGTAACCATGCGTAAGCAAGTAGCATTGCCCCTACCGTATCAAATGGCCAGTGGGCGTATAAGTAAACCCGCGACACCGCTAAGAAGAAGACCGCAAAGATAAGCAGGATCTGCAAGATCGCCCTTGTTGATGCCTTTTGAATCAGCGGAATTACTACTAAGAATAGGATGGCAACGACTAAAAAGATCCCCAGGGTGTGCCCACTAGGAAAACTGTAGCCATCATCAGCTGCAAGGTGTTGTGCCGGCCGTACCCGCTTAACAAGGTGCTTGAAAATTTCGCCAAACACATCGCCCCCAAAGATTGTTCCTAACGCCCACAGAGCAGAAATCCGGTAATGCTTAACCCACAGAACAACCGCAATAATCAAAACCCACACTAGATCAAGCTTGGGTTCGGCAAGAAATGACATTAACGTCATTAAGGCATGAAACCAGCCAATCGATTCAAGCCGTTGGCTGGTAAATAATGATTGCAAAACGGCGTCAATCATTGTCACCACCGATGAGTTAAACATAATTAACAGCATCAAGGCAATAAAGAAACCACCGCTTAAAGCAAAGCGCCACCAGCGATGGCTATCACGTTCAATAAACATAATGTTAAATTCTCCTAATCTAAGATAATCAAAGTTGAGTATACCACACTGTTATGAATTGAAGCGGGACTTTTTGATTAAATATTGACGGACATAATTAAGCACCCGGTTCATCAGCTCGCCCAGTCCAAAGCCAAGGGTAATCGCCCCGACGATGACGACGACCTGGTAAAAGTAGACACTCACCAAATGGTAATTGCCAATTGCAAAGTTCCGCACCATCTTATAGGCCTGTCCCCCGGGCACAAATGGCACCAGGGCGGGAACGTTGAACACGATAATTGGCATCCGTAACCGGCGGGCAGCGGCTTGGCTCAGAAGGGAAATAAGAATTGCGGCGAGCAGGTTGCTAAAGGCCAGGTCGACTCCCCGGTGATAATACAAAATCCAGTAGATTACCCAGACCCCACCACCAATCAAGCCGGCTGCATTATAAGCCTTTACGGGAATGTGGAGAAGAATCCCGAAGCAGACGGTCGAAACATAGCAGAGGATAAATTGAAAAATAATATTAGCCCAATTCATACTGTTCCTCCTTAATTAAAGTGCAAGACAATTACAATTGCACTCCCAATCGAGACTGCGGTTAAGACTGCCTCAATCCCCCGGGTTGGCCCGCTAATTAAGTTGCCGGAAACAAGGTCTCGCGCTGCATTGGTCAAGGGCACCCCTGGCACTAGTGGCATAACCGCCCCGATAATAATGTCATTGATGTTGTTTGCGAGGTTTAACTTGACAAAAATCACCGCGAGAATGCCAATCACAAGCGACGAGCAAAATTCCCCAAGGTACTGGATCTTAAACTTCCGTAGCAGGTATGAAAAGGCCGCATAACCACAGCCACCGGTAATAAAGCCGGCCCACGAGTCTGCAATATTGCCAGTAAAAGCAATCATCAATGCCCCACTTAGGATTGCGGCGGCCAATGCTTCATACCAATTTTGCCACCGGGGCATTTGCTGGCGGTCAATTAGCTTTAAT
Source organism: Limosilactobacillus caccae (assembly GCF_900156885.1). Classification (GTDB taxonomy): domain Bacteria; phylum Bacillota; class Bacilli; order Lactobacillales; family Lactobacillaceae; genus Limosilactobacillus; species Limosilactobacillus caccae. The sequence goes on along the minus strand of NZ_FTOY01000009.1, from coordinate 104,655 downwards.
TTTGCTAAAGCCTGGGGAACATCAATCTTGTGCCGGGCAAGTTCCCGGGAAACTTCATTAACGTCAGCGATTTTGCTCAAATCATTTTTCCGCCGGCGGATCGTAATTACCTGCGCATGCGGCTCGTCAATGGTGCCAACAACAATCCCCGTGACCGTTGTAAAAGCCTCAAAATTATGTAAGCCAGCACTAGTCGCCATTCGGGAAAGGGTATCATTGACCCGTTCCATGTTAGAACCGTTTTCGATTAAGATCCTTCCAGCCAGCAAGCAGGTTTTCAATGCTAGTGCCCGCCTTCTTTTTGTCAGCATTTGCCTCACCGCCTCATTAAATATATGCCCTTTATTATCCACATTTTTGCTGCTAAGCTCAACATCGAAAAAAGCAGGAAGAATCAGCTAGTCCCGATTCTTCCTGCTTGAGGTAAGTTATTGTTAATTAGGCTTTAACAACATTTGCCGCTTGGAGACCACGGTCGCCTTCTTCAACGTCAAATGTCACATGTTGACCTTCTTCTAATGACTTAAAGCCATCGCCTTGGATCGCTGAAAAGTGAACGAAGACGTCATCACCACTGTCACGACTAATAAAGCCGTAACCTTTGTCGTTATTAAACCATTTAACAGTTCCTTGTTCCATCTTGGAATCCTCCTGTGCATCTCGCACTAATAAAAATATGTAATCGTCTCAGGTGAAGAGAATCCATTGCAATGAAACAACCGAACTAACCGCACTTAAAAAAACTACAGTAACTATTATACCATACCAGCCACTATTTACCTAGTCATTCTGCTGTGGCTTATCCGGCTCGATAAAAATATTGTGGGATGCCTTGTAAGACACGCTAATCTCTTTATCGCTTTCCTGCTTCTTGATTACTACTGGACCTTCAAATGGTTCATGACGGATGACCTTGACTTGTTCTTGTGGCCGCAAGCCAAGCTCTTCAAGATAAGTTAACAGTTCGTGATTATCTAAGAACCGCTCTAGTTCAACTGTCTCGCCATCATCGGCATCTGCTAACAGGCGGTGGGTAACATCAGGAAACTTGCCATTAGCTGAGGGAATTACTCCCCCGTGTGGGCAATGGTCTGGATGTTGTAAAAAGGTATCTAAGGCAGTTGCCAGCCGGTCACTCGTCTGGTGCTCTAAAATTTCTGCCTCCGAGTGAACATCAGCAAAGTTGTAGTGGAGCTTATCAACTAGGAAGGTCTCCCACAAACGGTGCTTTCGAACCAACTCGGCAGCATACTTTTGTCCTTTTTCGGTTAACGAAATACCAGCGTATGGTTCATGAACAACAAGCCCTTCGTCAGCCAACTTGGAAATCATCTCGGTAACTGATCCAGCGGCAATTCCTAGTCCAAGGGAAATCTCTTTATTAGAAACTTTTTTGTGACTACCGCCTAATTCAAAAATGATTTTTAGGTAGTCTTCCTTCATTGGAGTCAAATTGTTTCACCTCTGGGTATTAAAATTTGGCCTTCGATCGGTCAGTCTATGTTTTTTGATAATAACATTGAACCCAAATTGATTATAGCATATTATTAAAAGTGTAGTTTGGAAAGCCTAACTTTTTTGTTATCAGCTTTTCGCTAAATTTACATTTTGCTAATGTAAAGGAGCAACCACAGATGGAAGAAAAAGTAACGGGAAAACGCTTTTTGGCGGTGACCCTACTAAATGTTTTAATTACTGTTGTTGAAATTGTCGGGGGGATTTTGTCGGGAAGTTTAGCGCTCTTATCAGATGCTTTTCATAACCTCGGTGACTCCCTCTCAATTATTCTTGGTTATTTTGCGCAACACATTGGGGGGCAACCGGAAAATCGTCAACGTACTTACGGCTACCGGCGGGCAGAGATTTTATCCGCCCTCACCAACAGTGCGCTGCTGATAATCATCGCTGTCTTCTTGATCGTTGAAGCGGTCAAACGGTTCCAACACCCGCAACACATCAACGGGGGAATTATGCTGACCGTGGCGGTGATCGGCTTACTCGCCAACTTTGTCTCCGCAATCTTACTTCATTCCGGTAGTAAGGATAGTCTTAACGTCAAGGCCACTTACCTCCACGTCTTAAGTGATGCCCTTTCCTCGGTTGCCGTCATCATCGGTGGAATTATTTTAACCTTCATTAATGTTCCCTGGCTTGACCCGGCCTTAACCGTGGGGGTCGCTCTTTACATCGCTTATGAAGCATGCCCAATCATTATCCAAACAATTAAGATCTTGATGCAATCATCACCAGACCTAGATTACGATGCGATTGAACATGACCTCAAACAAATCGATGGGGTAAATGCTGTTCACCACGTTCACGCCTGGATGATTGACGAACACCGGATTATTTTTTCCCTCCACTTAAATTGTGAAGACATGCCACTCAGTCAGGTCGAAAATATTTACAGTCAGGTTGAAAAGACCTTGCACGATAAATATGGAATCTGCCACGTAACGATCCAAGCCGAATATCACCGGGGTCGCGATGAGGAATTATTTAACACCCCCGTTGATGAAGAGAATGTTATTAATGGCAATGGCCTCAAAAAATAAAAAAATCTCGCTAGCCGCTCATGGCTGCGAGATTTTTTTATTAGAATAACTTACCAACACCATAGTGGATCGTGATCGTAATCAGCCCGATGATGATATTCCGGATTACCGCAATCTTGACCAACCCGTTACCGAGCTTAGAACTAATGTATCCAGTCAATGCACTAGTTAGGGCAACGGCGAGAATCACAGCGTACCACTTGTAAGCTTCTGGGGCGAGGGTCATTGCCATCAATGGGAATAGCCCCCCCGCTGCAGCGGAAAACAGTGAAGAAAATGCTGCATCCCACGGATTCAAGTAGTGGCCTAATTCAATGTCATACTTAATCCGGACGATGGTCTCCAATGGCTTCTTATTCAGTAAGTCCTTGGCAATTGCCATTGATGTTTCGGGACTAACCCCTTTTTCAATATAGTAGTCACGGACGACTGCTAATTCATCAGCAAAGTTTGTCTTTAACAACTGTTTCTCTTGGGCAACGGCGGACTTTTCAGTATCCTTTTGCGTCGATACCGAAGCATACTCACCAGAGGCCATCGAAAAGGCACAGGCTAATAAGTCTGATAAACCTGCAATAAAAATTGTGAAATTATCGCTTGTTGCGGCAGCAACCGAAACGAGGACCCCGACAACCGTCAAAATCCCATCGTTAGAGCCTAATACCCCAGCACGTAACGTGTTCAGCTTCTCTTCCATCGTTTGCTTTTGCCGCTTTTTAGTCTTTGTAGCCATCAATTCTCATCTCCCTACCGTGCAAACAACTGACCGATCAGGTACGTAACACCCATTGTCAGCAGTCCCGCCGCAGCGTTACGAATCATCGACTTAAGGCGGTCAGACTTACCAAGGACAGCCGCCAGGTAGCCGGTAATTAATAATGCAATGAGGACCGCAATCGCCGTCGCTAAAATCCGTACCTCTGCTGGGGCAGCCGTTACCGCCACCATTGGTAAAATCGAACCTAACGGAAACGAGATGAATGAAGCAATCGCTGCCGCATACGGACTAGTAAACTCCTTTGGGTTAAAGCCGTACCGTTCCTGGACTACCGTTGACAAAGCATCCTTAGCCATCAATTCTTTTGTCGCTTGCTTAGCAAGTTCCGGATCGATGTCTTGGGCTTCGTATTTCTTTTGAACATAGTTAAACTCTTGCTGGTACTGGTCTTCGAGTCGCTGCCGTTCACTAATCAAGGCCATCTTTTGCGAATCCTTTTGTGTCGAAACTGAGACGTACTCTCCCATGCACATCGAAATCATTCCGGCCAGTGTCCCGGATAAACCTGCAATCAAAATTGAATAAGAATTGCTTGTTGCGGCGGCAACCCCAATAACGATCCCCGCAATCGAAATAATCCCGTCGTTTGCGCCCATTACGCTTGCCCGTAACACGTTAATCTTTTGGGCTAAAGACATTTTTTTCTTGGGCATACCTATCCCTTCCCTCAAATAATTTAGAATCATTATAACATAGAGAAAGCGAAATACAACTAAATTCAACCATCTTTCTTCGTCAGTTTAGAAAGATTAAAAATTGTGATTAGATGTAAAAAGCGACCGAGAATTAACTCAGCCGCCTTTACTTAAGAACAGTAGTGGTCGTTTATTATTCGTAATGTTCTACTGCCGTGGTCCGGATTACAAAGACTGACGTCCCAGCATGACGGGTCATGTAAGAAGCCTGTGACCCAACTGCCTTCCGGTTACCCCACTTACCAATGGAACCAACAACTAATAAGTCAGGCTGGAATGCTGGAATAACGTGGTTACAGATCCGTTCTGCTGGCCGCTCACCATGGTCAACAATTCCCGTAATCTTGCTAGGGTCAACACCATAATCAATTGCCGCTTGGACATATTCGTTAACCCGCTTCCGCAATTCTTCCTCACTGCTGTGAACGTAATCCTTATCAAGGATTTGGTATACATTAACCCGATCCGTTTCTAAGATTGATACAATTCCCAGTTCTGAACCATCACGCTTAGCCTTATCAACCGCGTATGAAAAAGCGGCACGGGCATCAGGCGCATCGTCAACACCAACGAGGATCTTCTTGAACTTCTTTGGCTTAATTTCGAACATTAGTATTCTCCTCTCTATGTTCTTCATTTAACGATTAAGCTTTACTCGCTCCTCTTCGTTAAATCAACTTCTTCACTCACTATGTTACTACTTATCTTAATTTTGTAAATAATTATTTTTGGTCTTCCTAAAACAAAAGTATTTTATTAGATAAAATAACTATTAGCTAGGCTAAATTAAGCCCCACCTAAACCTTTTTGACGCTTTTCTTGACAAGGCCTATAATAGTAAACGTTTATAAAAAATTTAACACCGAAATGGGGAGTAGTCATGTCAATGATTGAATTCCATAATGTGCAAAAGTATTATGGAAAGTTTCACGCACTAAAGGACATCAATTTAAATATTGATGCGGGGGAAACGGTGGTTCTAATTGGCCCATCCGGTTCGGGGAAGAGTAGTCTAATTAGGACAATTAATGGTCTTGACCCGATCAGGGATGGCCAGTTAATTGTGAACGGCTTCGATTTAGCAGATAAGAAAACAAACGTTAACCTTATTCGCAAAGATGTTGGAATGGTCTTCCAGCACTTCAACCTTTATAACAATAAAACGGTCTTAGAAAACATAATGTTAGCACCGCGGATTGTTCTTAAACGGCCGGAAGATGAAAACCGCGAGTTGGCAATGCAGCTATTAGAAAAAGTCGGTCTTGCCAACAAGGCAGACAGCATGCCCGCCCAATTATCTGGGGGACAAAAGCAGCGGATCGCAATTGCAAGGAGCCTCGCCATGAAGCCAAAGTGCTTACTGTTTGACGAACCGACCAGTGCCCTTGATCCGGAAATGATCGACGACGTCCTCGACGTAATGAAAGACATCGCCAAGAATTCTAACATGACCATGCTCGTCGTGACCCACGAAATGGGCTTTGCACGGGCGGTTGCTGACCGGGTAATTTTTATGGCTGATGGCCGGATTCTAGAAGACGATTCAACCGAAAAGTTCTTTGGCGACCAACCTTCTACTGAGCGTGCTCGTGAATTCATGAGTAAGATCAGTGGACACTAGGGAGGCATTCGTCATGAAAAAATTTTCGCGACTAATTAGCCTCGGCGCAATTTGCCTGCTAACCCTATTAACCCTCAGTGGTTGTAGCTCATCGGTTTCAAAAAAGGATGTCCTTACCGCCGACCAGCAAAGCAACCGGATCACCTGGGGTGTCAAGGCTGATACCCGCTTATTTGGTTTAGAAAACATCCGGACTGGTAAACTAGAAGGGTTTGAAATTGACCTGGCAAAGGCAATGACCAAGAAGATCCTCGGCCCCGATGGCAAGTGTACCTTTGTCCCAGTCACAAGCGGGACCCGGGTGCCATTGCTAAAAAACGGGAACATTGATGCCATTATGGCGACAATGACAATTACTCCCGAACGGGCCAAGCAAGTTGACTTCACCCATTCCTACTTTGATGCCGGACAGTCCCTCCTCGTTAAAAAGGGCAGTCCAATCAAGAACATTAGCGATTTAAATAAACCGGGCAAAGTAATCCTCGGGGTTGCTGGTTCAAACTCAGTTAAAAACGTTGCAAAGTACGCTCCAAAAGCACGAGTCTTACAACTTTCTGATTATGCACAAGCAATGACCGCCTTGAAGTCCAAGCAGGGAAACGCCCTAACTACTGATAACGGAATTCTTTACGGGATGGCCGCGGAAAACCCCGGCTACGAAGTCGTTGGTGGTAACTTCACCAAGGAGCCATACGGGATTGCTGTTAACAAGAACCAGGACCGCTTCCGCAAGAAGTTAAACTGGGCCCTTGAACAGGTTGAAAAAGACGGGACATATAACCGCTTGCTGGTCAAGTGGTTTGGGAACGTCAAAGGATTTAATTACCAGGAGATGAAACGCTAATGTTAAGTTTAATCGCAAGTCAGTGGCATCCCCTCTTGATTGGGCTATGGAACACCATTCTTTGTAGCCTGATTGCCTTAGTCGGGAGCCTTATTATTGGAACGCTCTTTGCTCTTTTGGAAATTTCACAACACAAAGTTGTCTCGATTATCGGCCATGTTTACGTTGAAGTATTCCGTAATATTCCGCTACTGGTAATTACCATGGCCTTCTTCTTAATCATCCCGATGTATATCGTCAAGATCAATGGCTTTACCGCCGGGACGATTGGCCTGACCCTCTATACCTCCGCATTCATCGCTGAAACGGTCCGGGCCGGAATCAACTCAATCGATCACGGACAGTTAGAAGGGGCCCTCGCTAATGGCTTAACCTACAACCAGGCGATGCGCTACATTATCCTGCCCCAAGCATTTAAAGTCGTTATTCCGCCGTTGGGAAACCAGTTTATTAACCTGGTTAAAAACTCATCTGTATTGGCCTTTGTCGCGGGATTTGACCTGATGTACCAAGGAAATTTAATTGCTAACGATACCCTGGCAACCATTCCAACTTACTTTATTGTGGGAATCATGTACTTAATCATCACCCTCCCGTTGAGTTATTACATGCGTTACCTCGAAAAGAAGCTAGCTTAAGGGGGAATTATAGATGCAAAACTTTATCGATGCTTATTCATGGATCAATATCCGCTTCCTCCTGCAGGGACTATGGATCACAATTGAAGTTTCAGTAATCTCCATCATCCTCAGCTTCATCCTGGGGACGATTCTTGGCATTATCCGTTACGCAAAGATTAAATACCTTTCAGCAATTATCGGTTTCATCATCGATATCATTCGGAACCTCCCGTTGCTGCTAATCATCTTCTTTACCTACTTCGGTCTGCCAAACATTGGGATCAAGCCAGAGATCATCCCGGCTGCAATCATGGCACTGTCGATTTTTGAATCATCAATGGTTGCCGAAATCGTGCGGTCAGGAATTAATTCAATCGACTACGGCCAAACAGAAGGGGCGCTAGCAAACGGGCTCACCAGGTGGCAGGCATTACGCATTATCGTCTTGCCACAAGCGATCAAGAACATGATGCCCGCCCTTGTCAGCCAGTTTATTTCCTTGGTCAAAGATACTTCTCTCGCAACGATTATCGTCTTACCAGAATTGATGTACCACGCCCAGATAATTTACGGGCAAAACACTAACTACATCATTCCGATGTTCGTTGCACTGGCAGTACTATACTTCATCGTTTGTTACTCGCTATCACTATTTGCAAACTACCTCCATAAACACATTGCTTAAATAAAACAAGCTGGGAAAAAAGCTTCTCGGAGCCCCGGTGGGGTAACCTAGGACGGACGTTGGCACGGTACGGGCCGACGTTTGTCCGTAGTTACCCTTGAGGGGCTCGCTTTTTTCCCGCGATTACTATGTAATATTCGGAGATAAAACTGGGGCTGGGAAGAAACATGGTTTCTTCCCAGCCCCTTTGATATCATCAATTTTCACAAACGATCAGCTTAGTACTGAACCATAAAGCCAAAGCGTTGTTTGTCTCCGGTCAGCCGGTCGACGTGCCGTTCCATTACTTTCCGCCGTTGACCAAACATCATCCAGGCGGTGATTCCGCCAAAGACCAGTAACTCAATTGCGGTGCTAATCCAATCCGCCATCGTCACCTTCCCGGTCATTAAGGTCGAATCAGAGGCAATAAAGGCTGTCCAGTCAAGTAAGAAGTGCATCATCATCGCTAACCACAACTGGCCAGTGTAAACATACACCGTCGCGAAGAATAAGCCAATTCCGGCAGCGGTGATTGCCTGTAAGACCGTCATCGACCATTCCTGGGAGCCATAATTGGTCAGGTGGACAACACCAAACAAAACAGAACTTGTCACGAGCGCCAGGGGAAGCCGTTGCTTGACATTACGCCAGGCGTAAAAGAGAATCCCCAAGATTGCAAAGCGGAACAACGATTCTTCCATCACTGCCGCCTCAAAAGCAGATAAGGTAAATTCCCAACTAGCATTAGCAAGGCTTGGCATCTCACCGCTATTTAGGGCAATGTAGCCAAGGGCAACGACGACAAGGCCGCCTAAAATCCACCAGTTAAAGTCACCACTCCAATGGGGCTTCAAGCCTGGCCATGACAGCCGCCAAGTTCTCATCACCGTTGTCGTCAAAACAAAGAACGCCACGGCACCAACTGCCCCCGTTGACAAGGCAGTTAACAAGAAGCTGTTATCAACCAGGTCCGTCGGCAGGGCAATCAGTGGCGTAAACACCACCTGGGCTAGCCAAACAACGAAGACTAGCCGTTCGATGGTCCAATCCATCAGCTCACCAATCACGTTCGCAAACGGGGCAAACATGATCAGGTAGTAGAGGATCATCATCGTCACAACCCCCCGCGACGGAAGGTGGAGCAACACGATGATCTCTCTGACAATCACATCCCAGGCGAACACCAGGATAAGTGGCTGGGCAATCACCTGCAACCACGCATTCACTTTTCGCACAATCATCGGCAGCTGCTGGTCCATCAGCTCAACTGCCAACCCAATTGCCAGTACCCCGACCATGATGACTAATGCCAGCGAAATCAACCGCCGGTGTAATTCGATATTACGAATCATCATCATGGCCAATATTACCAGCATTGCCCCTAGCTGGACCCGGTACCAGATTTTCAAATAATCGTTTCCGGTCATCTCTTTCTCACCCTCTCAAATATTGTGAATAAAAAATAATTGCTAACTACGATCATACCAAACAATTAACTTAGATTTAAGAAGAAAACACCAATTTGTGGTCGAAAGATAAAGCAAGCTAAAAATTAGGCCTAGCGGTTTCGGGGGAACAATGGAAAAGATAAAAGAAAAAGGGAAGGCGCTATGACAACGTCTTCCCTTCGATAATATTATTTCTGTTCACCAGCTGTAACCACTTGTTTTTCCTTCGCGACCGCTGGCTTCTTCTTGCCGTGGTGCTGGGAATTGCGGCGGTTGTTGTGTTGACCATTTTGGTGGTCACTCTTAGCGTGCTTTTGTCCCTTTTCCTTCTTGGTAGTTGGCCGCCGGTAGTGTTGGTTTTCTGCCCGGTTGTTACCATTTAGGATTGTTACCATTGGGATGATCACTGGCCGCCGACCGGTCCGATCATAAAGCAGCTTTTGCAACCGACTGATAATTGTCCGGTTTAATACCCGTTGATCCACATGCTTGTGGTTCTTAAAGGTGTTCAGGATTGCCCAGAATACTTCGTGATTAGCTGCCTTGATTAATTCTTGTGACTCATGCATGTAGACAAAGCCTCGAGAAACGATATCTGGTCCAGCAACAATCTGGTAGTCCTTCAAGTCAACAACCGCAATTGCCGTCACAACCCCTTCTTCAGAAAGCAGGCGCCGTTCCCTAATTTCTGGATTACCAACTGTATCACCAGCATCACGACCATCAATGTAGACGTCACTGACACTATCGATATGGTCAGCCAGCCGACAAGAGTCCTTCGTCAGGGCTAAAACATCCCCATTAGCGAGGATAAAGCTATTTTGTCTTGGTACCCCGGTCATTTCCGCTAACTTAGTGTGGATCTTTTGCATCCGGTACTCACCGTGGACCGGGGCAAAGAACTTCGGCTTCATTAGGCGAAGCATAAATTCTTCATCAACCTGACCACCGTGTCCAGAGGTGTGGATGTTGTTAACATAACCGTGGATAACATTGGCACCGTCTTCTTCAAGCTTGTTGATCAAGGCGTTAACACTGGTCGTATTGCCAGGAATTGGGTTACTTGAGAAGACGACCGTGTCGCCCGGTTGAATTGTAATCTGCCGGTGGGTCCCGTTTGCGATCCGGCTCAAGGCCGCCATCGGTTCACCCTGGGACCCAGTACACATAATCAATACCTTTTCTGGTGGGTAATTATTGATCTCATTTTGGTCAATTAGTGAGTCCTTGGGGATATTGAGGTAGCCAAGTTCTTGACCAGCCCCAATGGCATTTTCCATACTCCGGCCAAAGACTGCAATCTTCCGCCCCTGCGCAATCGCCGCATCCGATGCTTCCCGTAAACGGTAAACGTTAGAAGCAAATGAGGCAAAAATAATCCGGCCCTTGATTCGTTCAAAAATCCGGCGAATATGGATATCGACCCACCGCTCAGACTTGGTAAACTCTGGCCGCTCAGCATTAGTACTGTCGGAAGTCAACAGTAAAACCCCGTCGTCACCGAGCTTTGCCATCTGTTGTAAGTTTGGCCCAGGAAGGTTGCCGACCGGGGTCAAGTCAAACTTGAAGTCCCCCGTCTGGACAATCGTTCCTTGCGGTGTATGAACAGCTACCCCTAATGTATCTGGAATGGAGTGGGTCGTCCGGAAGAAGCTAACCCATAATTTCTTAAAGTGAACCTCGTCAAACTCGTTGATTTCATGAAGTTCGGCATTCCGTAATAGGTGCTTTTCTTCAAGCTTACCCTTAATCAGGGACATCGCAAATGGCCCCGCATAAATTGGAGCATTAACTTTTTGCAAGAAGAATGGTAACCCACCGATGTGGTCTTCGTGTCCGTGAGTAATAAAGATTCCCTTGATCTTATCCTTATTTTCTATTAGGTAGTCGTAGTTTTGAATGACGTAGTCGACCCCTAAAAGCTCATCCTCGGGGAATAAAACCCCACAGTCAATCACAATAATCTCGTCTTGAAATTGTACACAGTACATGTTCTTACCAATTTCGCCAAGTCCACCCATGGCGTAAAAGGCAACTTCATTGTTCTTTATTTTTAACTTTGCCATAATACCTTTCTTTCCTTTTTTATTTGTAGCATTTCACGGAAATTTAAGTAAGCCAAAAGAGCCGCTTTGTCATCGGCAAGGTCGGTTGTTGTTATTATGTTTTGGCACTTATTTTTTATTTAACTCCGTACGTAAAAACTAATATTATTCTACCACATCTATAAAAGGGACGGTAGTAAATGACAATTAAAATTCACCGGGGGAAAACCAAAAGTATCTAATTAGCTACAGGCAGGCAACCGGTGGCACAAAATGAATTACTAATCGGTCGCTACGCTTTAATTACCAGCGGCAAAAGAAAAGGCCGGGGATAGCAATTTTCCTCAGCCCTTATTGATACGATTAATCTTCTTCTGGAAGCTTTTCTTCCTTCTCTTCCCACGCTTGTTCCCAGTCAATGACCGGTTCACCGTCTTCGCTGTACTTAACATCAGTCAGTTCTTCAAGAATTTCTTCATAGGCTGGCTTACTCAACTTGTAACTCAACTCTACCAATTCCCGGTGTCCCATAAAGTTATATTGTTGAAGGATCTCATTGATTGTTGCCATTACACCGTTTGACGCGTGTGAACCAAGAATTTCCAAACTATTATTAGCAAATTGATGCACATAAAAATTAATAAATGACCGTAATGCTGTCTCCTTAGCTTCGCCAGTTAATTCTACGTAATTCAATTCTGCCATAAATCGTCGTCCCTTTCTGAACATTTATTGTAGTATGTCGCCATAATCAACCTTACCACAAAGTTGGCGCAACGTTAATTTTCTTCGTCGCTGTTGGGAAAAAGTTTTAACTTCGTCTTCCCATCTTCAATTATCGCTACTACTCGCTTGCCCGGGTCATCGCTCAATGGGCCGAGGTCAACTCGCCCCTGCCCGTTTTCTTCACTAACGCCCATCACGCAGTCAGCAATAAACTGCTGAAAAATATCATGGTAGTTACGCCGTTCACGCTCTTTTTGTACTGCGACTGCAAGGGTATAGCCCTCATCTAAGTACATTTTAATTATGCTTACCTTAAAGAGGGTCACTAAGCTAAAGTAATGGTTCTTATTTTGCTCATCTTGCTTCGAAGCAATGTAACCCTTGCGCTCCCAGTAACGGAGCTGACTAGTCGAGACCCCCGTAACGCAGGCAATCTCACTCATCGTAACCTTTAATTGCTTTGCATTTTCAATAATCATTTTACGAAAGTTCTTTGTCAACAAGTCCATCTAATCCCTCCGTCCTAAATCATAGTATAAATTACCAAATCTTTGTGAATTTTGTCAAATTATTTGACAAGGATATCAAATAGTATTATATTCTTCACATTATCGAAAAAAGAAAAGGGGTAATTTTTAGTGAATCAAGATCAACAAGCAGTTGATATCAACGGTAAGAGTTATAACCGTTCATTAATGGTCCTGGTCTTATTAATCGGGGCTTTTTGTACGATCTTAAACCAGACGATTCTTTCAACTGCTTTTCCTGCATTGATGGACGCCTTTAATGTCAGCACTTCAACAGTTCAATGGCTGACAACCGGCTTCTTAATGGTCAACGGGATCATGATCCCGATTAGTGCATACCTTAGTAGCCGCTTCAATACTAAAGGCTTGTTTATTATCGCAATGTCAATCTTTGAGGTCGGGACAGTCATGTCCTGGCTAGCACCAACTTTCCCGGTCCTTTTGAGTGGCCGGCTAATCCAAGCAGTGGGGGTTGGTATTAACATGCCCCTGATGCAAAACATCATGCTGACAATTTACCCGCCTGAAAAACGTGGTGCTGCCATGGGGGTCAACGGCTTAGTCATCGGACTAGCACCTGCGATTGGTCCGACCCTCTCCGGATGGGTCATTGACAACTTTAACTGGCGGTGGCTTTTTGGGATGATCGTCCCAATCGCCGCCGTGGTTATTATCGCTAGCTTTGTGCTGGTTAAAAATGTTATCCCTAACCGGAAACCGCACCTCGATATTGTTTCCGTAATCATCTCGACCCTCGGTTTTGGGAGCATGCTCTACGGTTTCTCAAGCGTTGGTGATAAGGGTTGGACTAGTCCCCTCGTTATCTCAACAATCATTATTGGGGCAATCCTTGTCTGCTTCCTTGTCCTTCGCCAAAACAAGCTGGATGAACCATTCCTTGAATTTAAGGTTTTCGAAAGTAAGGAATTCTCCCTTGCTACTATCTTGAGTTCAATCGTCATGATGGCCATGGTCGGGGTCGAATTAGTTATTCCCCTTTACCTCCAAATCATCCACGGAATGTCCGCCTTCCATTCTGGTTTGACACTCTTGTTTGGGGCCATCTTCATGGGGGTCATGAGCCCAATTACCGGGAACCTCTTCGACCGGCACGGGGCAAAGCGCCTGGCCATTACGGGGATGTTTATCCTCACTGTTGGGACCTTACCATTTGCCTTTATCACCCGGGATACGCCCACCATTTATATTGTCTTCCTGTACGCCGTGCGGATGTTTGGGATTTCAATGGTAATGATGCCGGTCACTACGGCAGGGATGAACTCCTTACCATTTAATTTAATTTCCCACGGGACAGCGGTTAACAACACGATCCGGCAGGTTGCTACCTCGGTGGGGACTGCCGTGATGATTTCCGTCTTAACCAATGTTACCAATAGCAATAAGCCTGCCCACTCATTATTGGCGCAGGCCCCATTGCAATACAAGGCGAAGATGTTTGATGCAACGCTAATGGGTTACCATGCGGCCTTCTGGTTCGCAATTGTCTTTTCAATTATTGGACTGATTTTGACCTTCTTCGTTACGAGCGGTAACGGGATTCACCCCCGGATCGACAGCAAGGACATCATTGGTTCTGCAGATAAGGGAGGTGCTAAGTAATGGTTATCATCCTAACTTTTCTTGGAGCAATCTGCTTCTTCATTAGCGTAATGCTCATCAACCAACGGACACTCCGTTTAACCCTTGAGATCATCACCGGGGTTATCTTTGTCCTCTCGACAACATTGATGACGCTGAACTACAGCCACCACTTTGGAATGGAACAGGTCACGACGACGAAGGTCCAACGAATTTATTCCGCTTCCAATTCGCCAATGCCCCTTGCCCTCTATCAACCAGTCGGCAAAAACGGCCAGGATGATGTGTACATCTATAATACCAAGGTCAAGCAAAAGACCCCTAACCATACGCAAGCCAATGAGTTTACGACTAGTAAAATCAAGTGGGTCAATAATGCTAACCCGCAAATGGTAACAAAGGAGACCCGTTGGCAATACAAGAATGACTTTTATAAAATGCTGTATGCTTGGTCGGGGATGGATGGGACGTTAGTTAAGCGGACAAACACCCTCGAATATCCGCGGACTTACGTAAAGATCACTACCAAGCAAGCGGACAAACTAGGAAAGTTTGCCCACTCCACGACCGGTAAGCAGGCCCAAGCACAGGCCCAACAACAAGGGCAGGCCTTTGTTACTAGCAAGGTCCAGGCCGCAATGCAAAAGAATCCAACAATGACAGCGGAACAAATTCAAACTGTCTCGAAGCAAGCAGAAGAAGAGTTCCAGTCACAAGCCGTTAAACAAATGTTGCAACAACTTAAATAAGGATAATAAAAATGCTGACGAATTATTTTTTCGCCAGCATTTTTATTATTCATTAAACATCGTCGGCAGCTTTGACGTAAACGTCAGCTGCTTAAGGGTAAACGGATCAGTAAAGCTGATCTTACTTGCGTGCAGTACTTGGTGGTCGTACTTACTAGTGTCGCCACCATATAGGTGGTCACCGATTAAGGGGTGGCCAATCGCTGCAAAGTGGACCCGAATTTGGTGCGTCCGCCCAGTATGCAATTGAACCCGCACCCTTGTCCAATCTGGACCCTGCTCTTCTCGCCAGTATTCTGTCAATGCCTTTTGCCCATCGTCAGCAATCACCCGGGCAGCCTGCCCTTCACGACGGGCAATTGGCTTATCAATTACGCCATGGTCATCACTTAGCTGTCCCCCAATGAGGGCTGTGTATTCTTTTAGCATCTTATGTTGTTGAACCTGCTGGCTGATCATACTAGAAGCAACGTGGTGCTTAGCAACCAAAAGCAAGCCACCGGTAAACCGGTCAAGACGGGTAATCAAATGGGGCCGCAGGTCTGGTGAATTCTGCGTAAGCAAATGGCCCTTTACCCGGTTTAAAACCGTCCCATTTGCTACCGTTGGTCCCGGAACAGAAGTGACACCGGCCGGCTTGTCAATTACCAACCAGTTGGCATCTTCATAAACAATCACTAATGGTTCATTGCTAATGGCAACCGACTCATCAGCTGGCTCTGCCTGGGCCCGCACCGTCAATGGTTGGTGAGGAAGGATCTTCGTCGTTGGGCGCACTTGACGGTGGTCAACAAGAAACTCCCCCTGCCCATTTTTTAAGTCATTAAACAAGCGGTGGCCCATTCCTAGTTGTTGCAGGTACTTTTTAATCTTGATTGGCTCACTACCTTGATAAACCCACGTGTTTTCCATATTTTCCTCCTTAATTAGTGTACAAAAAAAGCTGGGATCCTTCCCAGCCTTTGCTTAAATTATACGGTCCGTACGAGACTCGAACTCGTGATCTCATCCGTGACAGGGATGCGTCCTAAACCAACTAGACCAACGGACCATTTGACAACATCTAAAAGTATACGGAACTTTCTCTTAATAGTCAACAACAATTTGCAATTTAATTAAAATAATTTCCGAGCCCCACTAGCTATCATGATGACAGGCAATCGTTTATAATTAAATTATTACAACTATTTTATTTAAGGAGGAGTTTTTAATGCAACAGTGGGGCACTCGCCTTGAACACTGGTGGCTCAAATACGCAAAAATAATTAAGGTCGTCTTCGTTACGTCCGTCCTTATTTTTGTTATTCACGCCCTCGGTAACTTCTTTAAAACTGTTAAGTGGCACGATGTCGGGGTCGGCCTAACAGACTTATCATGGGAGAAAATTTTACTTTTATTAGTCGCTGGTTGCATTGCAGTCATTCCGATGCTCGGCTATGACGTTGCAATCACCCATTTATTACCCGGGAAATTTAAGAAGGGTTACATCATTCGTTGCGGCTGGATTACCAACACCTTGACTAATATTGCTGGTTTCGGGGGAATTCTTGGTTCCACCCTGCGTGCTTATTTTTACCGCAAAAACGCAACTAAAAAGGAGATCCTGCTCGCCATATCGAAAATCGCCGTCTTCTTATTGTCGGGACTGTCCGTCCTGTGCTGGCTCGCGTTGATTATTATGTTTATCTTTCACGATGGCGGCCACTTTAACCATTACGCACTATGGCTTGTCGGTGGGGGACTTTATTTCCCCGTCGTCTATTACTTCACTGTCATCCACAATAACAAAGTATTTAATGATGTCACTCCAAAATTAGGGTCCTTTTTGGTTGCCAGTTCGACTTGTGAATGGCTCTTTGTCGCCCTCTTTTTCCTATTGATCGGCTGGTGTCTCGGTGTTCATGACAACCTAATCAATGTGTTGCCACTATACGTCGTCGCCCAAGTACTAGGGGTCTTATCAATGATCCCCGGGGCGCTAGGGTCGTTTGACATCTTAATGATGTTAGAACTATCCCTACTGGGCATCCCCCAAACAACGTCGGTCATCTGGCTCTTGCTTTTCCGGATCTTTTACTACGTCGTGCCGCTGATCTTTGCGGGTGGAATGTTTATCCATAACCTTGCCAACCAACTGAACCAATTTTTTGACGGCTTACCATTGCTAATGGTGCGCAAGACTGCCTACTTCCTCATCACCGCCTTTATGTATGTGTCGGGGCTCTTGATGTTGATTACGGCATCTGTTCCGGATTTAACAGCACAAAACAAGCTAATCGCCCACTTATACCCCTACACCTTCTTCTTCCTCCACCAGCTCACCACAGTGCTCTTTGCTTTGGCAATGCTCGCCTGTGCCCGGGGACTCCAGGCGAAGGTCAAACGGGCCTACCTGCCAACCCTTATCTTGCTGGTAATCGGGATTGCCAACACAATTTGGAACCTTGGTACTTGGGGGTTGACGATTTACCTGATTATCGTGTTAATCCTGGTCTTGATGTCCAGACACGTCCTCTACCGGGAAAAGCTCCAGTATTCCATCGGTAAGTTTACTATTGATAGTTTGATCTTTGCTGGGTCCTGCCTTTTTTATGTCCTCGTCGGCGTGATTAACACTCCCCAGTACACTAGCAAGCACCACTTACCTAACTTTCTCTTTTTCCCTGGGGAAAAGATCTGGTTCTCAGGCTTATTTGGTCTCTTGCTCGGTCTGTTATTAATCTTAGTTATTCTCCGCTATTTTACGACCGGCAAGGACCCGTTCAATCTGGACATCGTCTTTAATGCTGACCGGGTCCGGGCAATTATCGATGAGTATGGTGGGAGTGAGACTAGCCACCTTGCCTTCCTTCGCGATAAGGCCATTTACTACTACAAGGAAGACGACCACGACAAACTATTCTTCATGTACCGGCGAAAGTACGACCGCCTCATCATCATGGGCGACCCAGTTGGTGACCGGGATAGCTGGCGGCCAGCACTGCGGCAGTTTGTCCGTGAAGCTGACCAATATGACTACCAACTTGTCTTTTACGAAGTCTCTAGTGAGATGACCATGCTCCTGCATGAATTTGGTTTTGACTTTATCAAGACCGGTGAGACTGGACTGGTAAAACTTGCTGACTTTACCCTTGCCGGCAAAAAGCAACGGTCACAACGGGCACTAATGCATAAATTTGACCGTGAGGGGTACAGCTTTTCTGTCGAACAGCCGCCATTCAGTGACGACCAACTGGCGGAAATGAAGCAAGTTTCTGATAGCTGGCTAGGCAATGAAGTTGAAAAGGGCTTTTCGCTTGGCTTCTTTGATCCTTACTACATTAACCAGGCACCCGTCGGCATCGTCCGTGACCAGGATGGTAAAATGGTCGCTTTTGCAACCTTCATGCCAACCGGTGGGAAGGAGATTTTAACCATCGACTTGATGCGCCACAGCAAGGACGCCCCATCAGGGATTATGGATAAGATCTTTATCAGCATGTATCAATACGGACAAGAAAATGGCTACACCTATTTTGATCTGGGGATGGCCCCACTATCAAACGTTGGTGAATACCAGTTTAGCTTTATTGAAGAAAAAGCCGCCCACTTCATTTATGAATACGGCTACCGTTTATACGGTTTCCAAGGCTTACGGCACTATAAAGACAAGTACGCGACTGATTGGTTCTCCCGTTATACCGCCTTTCGGAAGAAGAACTCACTGGTCAGCACAATGCTAATCCTTGTCAGCGTCGTCAACCAACGAATCGACCAGCAAAACCGCCGGACAATCTTCTGGTGGCTGAAAGCATAAGAAAAGACGTTGCGCTTGATGGTAAATTACCATCGCGCAACGCCTTTTTTATTTTTGCTCCATCAAGTAGTCATATAGCATTTCATGCTTGATTTCATCAGTCTTGTAGCCTAAAACTTCCGCAATCCGGTAAGCAAAGGCCAGGGCCGTTGCTGGGCCACGGCTAGTGACAATCTTTCCTTCTTCATCGACAACCGTAATGTCTTCTTTAAAGTTAGCATTGGTTGTCATTTTCGCAACTTCATCGTTGAATCCAGGGAAGCATGTGTAATCACGGTTATCAAGTAAACCGTAACGGGCAAGGGCAATTGGTGCCGCACACATTGCCGCATTCCACTTTCCCTGTGCATGACGCTTTTGCATTAACGCCATTAATTGCTCATTATCGCGAAGCTTCTGTGCGCCACCACGACCACCAGGAAAGGCAACTAGGTCATAGTCAAGCAAGTGGTCGTCCATTACCGTATCACAGGTCAGCTCAATCCCGTGTGCCCCCGGAACATGGGTATCTTCTAAGCCAACCATCGTGGCGTCAATCCCCATCCGGCGTAACACATCAATAATCGTCAATCCTTCAACTTCTTCACAACCTGGTGCAAACATCACTGCAACTTTTGTCAAAATATCACCCCATCATTTGTTAATCATTGTTACTACCTGCTTCATCACCGCTCGTGCCTCTGGAATCTGGTATAGCGGGAAAATATGAAACAGGTTTCTTCCCGGTCCGTAGTAGACTGGTATCCCCGCCTGCCGTAATTTCTGGACAAACTGGGTCACGTCAGGATACATAATCTCCCGGGTACCGGAATAAACCGCCACATCGCGGAACTGGGTAAGGTCACCACGCAGGGGACTCAGCCGGTAATCATGGTGGTCGACCTCTCCAGCCCACATCGTCGCAATCTTTCGTAACCCACTAACCGCCAGTGTCACATCACAAGCTTCATACTTGCTGATTACCGGGTTCGTTAAGTCAAGGTCAAGCCACGGGGAAAAGAGGATCAAGTGCCCGGGCTGTGGCAACCCGTGCGCAGCCAGGTATTCACAAAAGCCTGCTGCTAGGCCACCACCAGCAGAGTCCCCCATCAAGGTAATCTCACTGGCAGGACTCAGCGCGTACAGGTCAGCGTATAGGTTGGCTAATTCCTGGTAGGCCACCTGGAAGGTGCACTGTGGCGCTAAGGAATAGAGTGGCACATAAACTTTTGCCCCGCTTTCCTGAGCAAGCCGGTCCAAATACTGCCAATGGGTCTTATCCGGCCGTTGGAGGTATGCGCCTCCTGTAAGGTAGATGACAACCCGTTGTCCTTCCCCGTGGTCATTCAAAACGTAGGTCGTCACCCCATCAGCCTCTTGTCGCCGTGCCGTAACTGTTAGTAAGCCATCAGGCAACAGGTAGGGGACGTCATTATCAAGCCGGGCGTTATTGACCATCGCCGCAAATTTATTATCTTCTGCAAGGTCATTTTTAAACCCGCTTAACTGGATGCCCATTTCGACCAGGGTTGCCTTGCTGGAACGGTGGTCACCGCACCGTCGCAATTCACGTAAGCTTGCCTCAAGATTATTAGCAAGCCGCGATGCAACCTGGGCATTAAAACTCTTTATTCTTTCCACGAATAATAGTTCTGCTTAATTTAATCTCTTAGTCCTATCCTAACACGCAATCATAATATTTTTAGTTAAAATTTAATTTAAAAGCAAAAAAGCCCCCGTTGGCTAACCTAGGGGCTCGTTGCTTAATTTTCGATAACTGTTATAATATCAGCCGTTTACCCGTCGCAAATGGTTCTTCCAGCCTAACGAAATAACCACCACTAACGCGACAACAATCAGGATAACCGCGGCCACGATAATATTTTGGTAGCCATTATACAGGATTGTGCGCATCAGCGGAAGCCGTGACTGTGGCAGGCTTCCGGCGGTTTTAGCGTTTGACAGCTGATTTAACATCCGCATGGTAATGCCCTGATGAGTCTGCACGCCACGGAATAACTCTTGGTTTAAGATCACCCCATAAACCGCCGACATCAAGGTTTGACTAAGGATCCGCAGAAGGTACCCTAACGAAGTAGCGATGGGGACATCGCGTAACTCCGCATCAGTTTGAACATTAATTTGTAGGATATTAAAGACCAAGCCGACACCAAAGCCTTCAAAAGCCCCCATCAGTAAAATCAACCAGAACGGAGACCCCTGTCCGCCAACCATTAAGCCGAGATAGGCAATAAAAATCGACGCCGCCCCGCAGGTAACGATCCAGTATTTCCCCCACCGGTCTTGCAAGATAGGGACGAGTTCTGACCCGATAAAGTTGGTCACCGCGCCAGGAATCTGGGTCATTCCCCCGAGAAGAGCACTTAAACCCAAGATCCCCTGCGCCCACATTGGAATGTAGGTCACAAAAGCGATAAAAGAACCCCAGATGATTACGAAGAGTAAGAAGTCAACCACTAGTTCGCGGTTTTTAAACAGCCGACTCGGGACAATCGGGTCAGCAGCCTTGCTATCAACCTTGGCCATCCAGGCAAGGAGGAGCAGGCCGATGATAATTAGCGCCGCAATCATTATTCCGGAGGCGGAACCAATCAGCTGAACCGCCACTAGAATCATCACTAGGCTAACAACCAATAAGCTTGCCCCAAGGTAATCAACGGGCTTACCAGCAGCTTGTTTTTTAACGTTTTTGTAGAAAAGGCTGACGATTGTAATTGCCACCAGCGCAATCGGGACATTGACATAAAACACCCAGTGCCAGCTCAACGCGTCAACAATCCACCCACCAAGGAGCGGCCCGATAATTGACGCCGTCCCAAAGCACGCGCTCGCAATTCCTAACACCTGTGCCCGCTTTTTTAAGTTTTGGTAGAGTTCCGCAAAGACGATGAACGGGATTGTATTCATCCCCCCGGCACCAATCCCCATCACGGTACGGGCGATGATAAACCATAAAATATTCGGCGCTAATCCTTGAAAAATCGCCCCAATTAAAAACATTGTCGTTGCGGTAATGTAAGCTTGCTTATTTCCCTTATGTTCACCAAGCTTACTCCACAGTGGCGTTGCTACCGCCATTCCCAGCAAAAAAGTTGCAATGATCCAGCCCATATATTGCAGGCCATGTAAGTCACTGGTAATTGCCGGAAGGGCCGTGTTGACAATTGTCCCGTCCATCCCGGCCATGATATTCGACAAGAGCAACGCTCCGGTAACGATCGTCCTTCGTTGCTGCTGTTCCACATTCCCATCTCCTTATTTTCACACACATAAATAAAGAGAATGAGATTTCTGCAAATGCGTCGTCTCACTCTCTTTTTCGGACTGTTTTCTATTATACAATCAAAAACAGCAAATAGATAATTAATCTTTAATCGTTTTTACTATCCGCCCGAGGGCCAACCAGTCTTCTCTAATTACCGGTTCTAACCTGCGGGCATACAAGACCGCCGCCGGATGGTACATCGGCACAAGCAGGTGTTTTTCCGCGGTAAACTGGTATCCCCGGTGGTCAGCTGTTACCTTTTGAATTGGCCGTTCGATAAGCTGCCCGTGCAACTTCCCAATATTAGCGCGACTACCGAGTAATCGTTGCAAAGCGGTATTGCCAAGGGGAACGATAATGCGCGGTTGAACCATCGCCAACTCCCAGTCAAATAACGGGCCAAATGCTAGTACCTCTTTCTTGGTCGGTGTCCGGTTAGGGGTCTTTTCGATTACTTCTCCCGTCTTTTTGTCTTTCACCCGTTTGACACTGTAAGGGCGCTGACGGACAACACTCGTGATGTAAACCGTCTCCCGGGAATAACCAATTGAACTAACAAACTTTATCAGCTCTTGTCCCGACGCCCCCGAAAAGGGAATGTTAACCTTTTCCTCATGCCGTCCAGGGGCTTCACCAACTAGCATCAAATCGGGGTGCAGCATCCCCTGTCCCGGGGTAAAACCAGCCAGCTGCCGGTCAGCCGTTTTTTGTTTGACCTCTGCTAACAGGTCTGCTGGATATTCTGCAATCATCATCTTCACCAGCTAACCATTATGCCGCCACTTGGTATCGGTAAGGATCCGCGCAGCAATCAAGCCCATTGGCAAGAAGACAACAATCAAGAGCGCCTTGGTCATCCAAAGGGTCCCCACACTAATTGACGTCAGCCCGATATTATACATTGCCCGGTACATGTATAGGCCAGGGACCATAATAACGATGGAAGGGACGGTGATGGAGATCTGCGGATAGTGAATCTTGCGCTTAACAACCGATGCTAATAACCCAGCGACTAGCGCCCCAAGAAAGGCAGCGGCCCCCGCCGGAATCCCGGTCAAATCGGTTAACTCTAGCCGTAGGGTATTGGCGACCGCCCCAATGCATCCCGCGGTTGCGGCCATTTTCGGGGTACTATTAAACATGATGGAGAAGCCAAAGACCCCGCAAAAACTTGCCGGAATCCGCAATAAGAACAGGGCCATCGTTGATAATGACAACGGCGCAAAGTTTTCTGGCCGTAAATTAACCATCAATGCCACAATCCAACCGACAAGGGTTGCCACCGTAATAATCGCAACGGCGTAAGTGAGCCGTTCAAGGCCTGACCGCATATCAAGCTTTGAAATGTCAAGGCCACTCGTGATGAAGGGGAAGCCCGGGATAATGAAGAGCATCGCCCCAATGTAGCCGGCCTCATGCCGTGAACTAACGTTGAAGATCAGTTGCATTAAGCTGAGCGCTAGTAAGTACGACAAGCAGGCAACCGCTACTGCCACTGCCACGCAGGCAAAAAGGGTAATGTGGCGGTCAATCAGCTTTCGCCGAATGTAGTTACCAAGTCCTGCCCCAATGAAGCTGCATACCATTTCAACGACCCCACCCCCGAGGAGGAAGACGAAGGCGCTACATGCAAGTGCAGCCGCTAAGGCAACCTGGTAAGGAGCATAGTTTCCCTTGGAGTGCGCAATATTTTCAAGGCGGGCATGAATCTCCCCAATCGTCATCTCACTGCCGCTTTGCTCAAACTCCTTAATAAACCGTTCCATTTTGGACAATTTAGTCGTATTCACACTGGTACTTGGCAGTGACAACGCCTGGGTATAACTGTGGTGGGCATCCATGCAAGTATACTCAAGTGAGACCAAGCCGATGTCAACCGAACAGGTCATTTTTAATGTCCGGGCAACGGTATTCATTGAATCACGGACACGCCATGCCCCGGTCCCATAGGAAAGCATCATCAACCCAATTCGGCCAACAATTGCGGCCCGCTCAACGAGGTTTGCTTCATAGGCGGGGGTGAAATTATCATTTGTAAAAAAATCATGCCAGGGAATTGCCATATGGTGTTTTTCCGACAGGTGTTCTGTAGGCTCAAAACCAATCGGCGTATCATTCGCTTCTTTACTCACGACCACTAAAACTCCTTCTCTAATTTATCTTAACTATTTAATTATACGGCCCCTGTCAAGCAGTCAGCGAAATCTCCTTTAACTGCTCAATCAACTGCTCTTCGTCTGGGCTTAAGACATAATCCTCCCGGGTGGCAATCGAAATATAGAACTTTTCTGGAATCGGGTCACTGATGTCAAGGGCGACAATGCCCGGCTCGTTTTCCACCGCATCCTTAACCATTAGGCTGATCCCCTTGCCTTGCCGCACCAATTCCTTAATCCAGGAGATATTCGGCACCTTATAGACAGCCGTTTGCGGTTTGACTTGGGCATAGGTACAGTAGGCTTGAAAGGCGGCCTGATGAACGTACTGCTGGTCATAATTGATAAATAGTTCATCCGTCAGTTCCTTAAAACTCACCCGTTTTCGTTTGGCTAAGCGGTGATTTTCACCGACAATAATTGCGAATGGCCGTGTTGCGACCAGCTCAGCAAAAATGCCCGGTTCATTAATTGGAGCAGTCGAGCCCAGGACAGCAATGTCAATTCTTCCCTTTTGTAAGTCCCTCAGTAGGTCATGGGACCCCACTGATTCGATTTTGATCCGCTGTAACAGGGACTTGGCAAAACTGCTAACGATATGTGAAATGTACAGCTTCCCGATAATCGGTGGTAGGCCGAAATGAATTTGCTTCTGGTTAACCCGGGAAATTTCCTGGTGGGCAACCGCAATCTTCTCGTTAATGGCCACCGCTTTTTTATAGAGGAGCTGCCCACTGCGAGTAATCATCTCGTCACGGTGGACCCGGTCCTTTCTGACCAACTTGGTATCAAATTCCTGTTCAAGGCGACGAATTGCCTGGGTAATACTTGGCTGCGAAACATTAAAATAGTTTGCTACTTGTGTATAATTTTTAAATTTTACCAAGGTAACAAAATACTGGAGGTCACGAGTGTTCATCGTCTTATTCCTTCCTAAAATAATAAAATAACAATTATTATCTTACGTCAAAATTTATTTAAAAACAAAAAAGAGACCAGAAAATCTCGTCTCTTAATTTTATCTGTTATCAAAGTTACCAAGCTGCCTACCACATACCGATAACCTTCATCCACATACTACCGATCCCAATCCAAACGACCAGGTAGAAGATACCGAGGACAAGGTTAAGTGACCACCACTTAGCTTGTGGAACGTAGCCAGAACCGAAGAGAACAGGGGCTGGACCAGAAGCATAGTGGGTCGTTGATGCCATCAGGTTACCGAAGAAACCAAGCATCAATGCAGCCAACATTGGTGGCACGTTGGCAGAAATAGCGACGGCTAAGAAGGCACTGTACATTGCAGTAACATGGGCCGTTGAGCTGGCAAAAAGGTAGTGGGAGTAGAAGTAAACGACGATCAAAATGATCAATACTAATACCCAGTTCATGCCATGAAGGGAACTACCAACCGCCTTACTCAACCATGGAATAAATCCTAAGCTCGTTAAGGAACCGGCCATCATTACAAGGACGGAGAACCAAGTCAGTGTGTTCCAGGCACCAGTTTCGTGCAAAACATCTTGCCAGCTGAGAACCCCTGTCAAGAGCAAGAGTCCTAAGGCAATAAATGCTGCCAGGGTGGCGTCAATCCCGATAAAGCTACCGACAATCCACAATACCAATGCAATCACAAAGATTACCGCCATCAACTTTTCCGGTAAGGTCATTGGCCCCATTTCGGTAAGCTGATCTTCCGCCCATTGCTTAGCATTAGGCGTTTCCTTAATCTCCGGTGGATACATCTTGTAAATCAACCATGGAACAATTACCAGGGAAATAATTCCTGGAACCAGGGCAGCCAAGAACCAGCCAACCCAGCTAATGTTGACGCCGTTGCCCTTAGCAAGGGTTTGGACTAACGGGTTGGCGGCCATGGCTGTCATGAACATGGCCGCAGTAATCATGTCACCGTGGTACTCTGCAAAGATCAAGAATGAACCAATCTTGCGTTCTGTCCCGTCCTTCGGGTCAGAGCCAAATGACTGGGACAGTGACTTGATGATTGGGTATAACACCCCACCGGCACGGGCCGTGTTACTTGGCGTTGCCGGTGCTAGGATCAAGTCCACCCCAATTAATGAGTAGGCTAACCCCAGCGTTCGTTTCCCGAAGGCCTTGACGAAATTCAATGCAATCCGCCGACCAAGGCCAGTCTTAATAAAGCCCCGGGCAATGAAGAAGGCCATCGCAATCATCCAGATGGAGGCATTCCCGAACCCGACGATCGCCTTGTCCATTGGGACGGTCTTGGTAAGGACCGTTAAGGCAAAGGCAACGATTGAAACACCACCGATTGGCAGCGGCCGGGTAATACATGCGATAATTGTCGCAACAAACAAGGCAAACATATGCCAACCAGCAACTGGTACTGCGGCTGGCTTAATCGGGGTCATCAGCCATAGGACCACGCCAATAATAACCGGCCAAATGAACCCCTTGTAATTAACACTTTCTAACTTTTTCATTTTCCTATCCCTTATATAATCAATAATTGCAGGAGACTGAAAAATTCAGTCCCGTTATTTAAAGATATTAATACTACGATTAGCTCGCTATTCCAGCAAGTTTTTCTACTTGGTTAACTGCCGTGCGTAAACAGTAACTTGTTGACCAGCCTGCCGACCAAAGACGATCGTTTCGGCAATTGAGTTACCACCAACACGGTTGTTACCGTGCAAACCACCAGCAACTTCCCCAGCGGCAAAGAGGCCCTTGATTACGTCCCCGTTACCGTCAAGTACCTGGGTCTTGGTATTGATATGGATACCACCCATTGTGTAGTGGATTGCTGGTGCAATGTGGATGGCGAAGAACCCTGGCTTGGTAATTCCCCGATCCATCCCGGTTGTCCGGTTAAACTGCTTGTCATCGTGATTTTCAACCGCTTCGTTCCAGGTCGTGACCGTCTTCTTCAATGAATCAGGATCGATGTTAAGCTTTTTCGCTAAGTCTGCAATTGTGTCACCGTGGACAACTAAGCCAACCTTATCATAGAACTCAATTGCCTTTGCCCGGTCACGAATGCCCTGGTCAAAGATTAAGTAGGCACTGTGTTCTGGCAAAGCAGTGATGGCGTTTGACACAATCTTCCGGGTGTTTAATTCGTTAACAAAGCGGTCCCCGTCAGCGTTAACCAGGATAGCCCCTTCACCACGAACCGCTTCACCAATCAGGTAAACGTGCGGGTTATCTTGTTGGACAGTTGGGTGAACTTGGACGAGGTTCATCTGCATCAGTTCTGCCCCGACATTTTCGGCAAGCTTCAAACCATCACCGGTTGCTCCTGGTTGGTTCGTCGTCTTGTAATCTGCAAGGTCCGGACGGAAGCGCTTGATGTATTCTTTTGATGCCCCAAAGCCACCAGTTGCTAGGATAACAGCCTTTGCATGGATAGTCTTGATTAGCCCATCCGCGTTAGCTTCAACCCCGTTTACCCGGCCACTGTCATCTTGCAAGAGCTTATTAACCTTGACCTTGTTAAATACGGGGATATTTTCCTTTTCAACTACTTCCAGCAGGCTCTTTACCAGGAAACCACCAATTGGTGCCATGCTTGCTGGACGGTGGGTCCGCTTCCGTGACATCCCCCCGGTAACCGTAATGTCATCGAGCTTGATGTCATGGTCAGCTAACCAGTCAATTGCCGGTGCGGTGTGATAAACAAAGTAGCCCAGCATGTCCTTATCATTTAGACGTCCACCATCCTTGTAGGTTTCATGGTAGAAGTCCGCCACGTTGTCAATCACCCCGTGGTGCAATTGGACGTTTGTTTCGGCGGCATTCATTCCTGATGAGGCCCGGTTGGTGTTTCCCCCAAGTTCAGCTTCCTTTTCCAAAACAGCAACATTCATCCCCAATTCATGGGCTTGAATTGCTGCGGCCAGCCCGGTCCCACCGGAACCAATAATAACTACATCGTAATTATTATCCAACTTGCTTACAGATAATGGTTGGAATTTTTCTGCCATTAGTTTGTCCTCCTTATATTCGGTTAAACGCAGGAAAGGGGGCTGGGAATTACCGCAGCCACCTTTTTTCCTGATTAATTACTTTTGCCGATCAACGTTGGTCATCTTTAACATGTCCATCCATTCATCATATTGTTCTTCAGTTACCTTGCCGGACTTCAAAGCAGCTTCCTTCAACGTGCTACCAGCCTTGTCAGCCGCTTGGGCAATCTTGGCACTGTCATGGTAACCGATGTGTGGTGATAATGCCGTTACGGTCATCAATGAGTTGTCGACTAATTCAGCCATCCGTTCTTCGTTAACCGTCATACCGTGAATCATCTTGTCCGCAAAGCCCATGATTGTCCCGGTCATTAAGTCAGCTGATTCGAGGAAGGCATCAATCAAGACTGGCTTGTAGACATTCATTTCAAAGTTCCCTTGTGATGAAGCCATCGTTACCACTGTGTCGTTACCAAATACCCGGATAGCCGCCATGGTAACCGCTTCTGCTTGGGTTGGGTTAACCTTTCCTGGCATGATTGATGAACCTGGTTCGTTAGCTGGAATATTTAATTCACCGTAACCAGCCCGGGGACCAGAAGCCAAGAACCGAATGTCTTGCGCAATCTTAAACATGTCGGCAGCCAGGCTCTTCAAAGCACCGTGAACAACGTCTAAGCCAGAGTGGTGAGCTAAGCCGTAGAATTTGTTAGAATCAGCAGTCAAGTTTAAGTCATATACTTCACTTAACTTTGCGGCAATCTTTTCTGGCATTCCTTCAGCGGCATTCAAACCAGTCCCAACAGCAGTCCCACCAATGGCGAGTTCATTTAACGTTGGTTCGAGGGTCTTGATGTAGTCAAGGTCGTGTTCTAACGCAGCAACATAGCCTGATAGTTCTTGGCCGAATGTCAATGGCACGGCATCTTGCAAGTGGGTCCGGCCGACCTTCACCGTCTTCATGTACTTGTCCTGCTTGATCTTTAATTCATCGATCAAGTGTTGGACAGCCGGCTTCAACTTAGCAAGGGCTTCTAAAGCAACAACGTTCATCGCTGTTGGGAAGGTATCGTTTGAACTTTGCCCCTTGTTAACATCATCGTTTGGTAAGATCTCAATGTCAGGGTTGATTTCGTGCGCTTTATGAGCAACTACTTCGTTGGTGTTCATGTTCGTTTGGGTACCAGAACCAGTTTGGTAAACCTTAAGTGGGAAGTCCTTCCGTAAGTCTTCATCACTAAGGGCCAGGAGCTCATCAATCGCCTTAACGATTAAGTTTCCCTTTTCTTCAGCAATTGCCTTGGTTTCCATATTAGCTTGGGCCGCTGCCTTCTTAATGTTCAGTAAAGCACGGATAATTGCTAATGGCATGTATTGACCAGTTGGGAAGTTGTTCCGGCTCCGTTCAGTTTGTGGTCCCCACAATGCGCTAGCGGGAATCTTTACGGGACCTAACGTATCTTCTTCAGTACGATATTCTGACATCTCAAAAACCTCCAATGTAATAATTGAACAATAATAACTTGTGAAATGTTACACATCATTTACAAGTCTATCCTACATTGCTCCGCCAATTATAGTCAAATATTTAGCACTCCATAATTTTCACTTATAAAGGCCAGCAAATCCCTTGCGACGACAACGTTTTCATTTTAACTTTGCACAGTTTTCACAAGGCGAAAATAAAAAAATGCCTGAATTTTATTTCCTCATTCAGGCATTTTTCATTCACGAACGGTTAATAATTTTCACTTAATGCTCACTAATACACTGTTTTGTTTAACAACCACAATTAATACCGTGGGACCCACAAGTTCTGTTCAACCGCCTGCTTGGCATCAGTGATTCCTGCGCCCGCCAAGTGTTGGTCAATGGCTGACTGGGCAACTGTTTCAGCAACCCGTTTGGAAAATTCCGCTAGCTTGGAAACTGGTGGTAATACCGCCGCCCCGGACTTATTAGGGTCCACAATCCCACTCAAGGCATGGGCAGCGGCAGCAAGCATATCGTCATTTAGCACTTTAGCCTGGGCAGCCAGCGCCCCAAACCCAACCCCGGGATAAATTAGGGCATTATTCGCCTGGCCGATTTGGTAAGTCGTCCCGTGGTAGTCAATATCATCAACCGGAATCCCGGTAGCAACAAGGGCCTTGCCATCTGTCCACTCAAGAAGATCAGCAGCCTTAGCTTCCGCAAGCTTGGTTGGGTTGGATAATGGGAAAATGATTGGCCGAGCGGTGTGCGCCGCCATCTCCGTAACAACTTTCTTCGTAAAAGCTCCCGGCTGAGTAGAAGTCCCAATCATGACTGTCGGGTGAACGGCCTTCACGACTGATAGAAGGTTAGTTAACTCAGCAGCATTGGCAAATTCATCCCGTTGACGGGTAAATGGTTGCTGCTTCGGCGTAAGTCCTTCTGTATCGTCAAATAATAACCCCTGCTTGTCTACTAAGTAGAAGTGCTTCTTAGCTTCTTCGGGGGCCATCCCTTGCCGTACTAACTCATCAAAGAGCATCTTTGCAATCCCCATTCCAGCGGTACCAGCTCCGAAGGTTAAGAAGGTCTGGTCAGCGAGCTTTTCCTTGGAGATGTTTAAGGCGCCGAGGACCCCCGCAAGGGCAATGATTCCTGTCCCCTGAATATCATCGTTGAAGGTCAAAATCTTATCCTGGTACTTATCAAGAATCCGGGCAGCTGTTCCCCGGCCAAAGTCTTCAAAATGAAGTAGGCTCTTGGGGAAGGTCTCCTCAACAGCATCAACAAAGTGGTCAATGAATGAGAAGTATTCATCACCTTCAACCCGGTGCATCTTGTTACCAAGATAATTCGGGTCGTTAAGCAGTTTTTCATTATTAGTTCCGGCATCAATTGATACTGGCAATACCTGGGACGGGTTAATGCCCGCCGCAGCGGTATAAACCATCAATTTCCCCACGGCAATATCAACCCCGTTGACTCCCCAGTCACCGATACCCAGGATCCCTTCAGCATCCGTAACCACAATCAGCCGAATGTCACGACCGTCAGCGGCATCCGCTAATTCTTCCTTAATTAGTTCTGGATGTTTAATGCTCAGGTAAGCCGCATCCTGGGGTTTGATATACCGCTCATTGTACTTCTCAATTGATTCCGCAATTACCGGGTCATAGACAATCGGCATGAATTCAGTAATATGGTGCTTCATCAGGTAGAAGAAAAGGGTCCGGTTGTTATTAAAGATTTCCATTAACAGGTGGCGCTTTTCAATCCGGGAGTCCTTTGATTCGTAGAGGGCGTATGTCTCGCTAGCCTGCTCTTCAATTGTCCGGACACATGACGGCAGCAAGCCGAGTAGGCCGTATTCCTTCCGTTCTGCCATCGTAAAAGCAGTCCCCTTGTTTTTAAATGGGTCATTTAAAATCTGCATACCTTTTCTCATTAATTATTCGCCTATCCTTTTTCATTTGCTTGGTTCATCTTTTAACACTGTAAGCGTACGGCGGGCCCTAGTTTATAGTCAAATTTGTGCTATGATATAAAGGAAATTAATATACCGCCCGCAAACAGTTGTGTTAACAGGAGTTAAAATGAAAATAAAAGATCTTGAGTATTATCAACAATTAATTAAATTTAAAAATTTTTCCCAGGTTGCCGAATATTTCAGTGTCAGTCAGCCGACAATTACGATGGCGATTCAACGGCTAGAAAAATCGTTTGGCACCCCCTTCTTTATCCGCGACCACGTCCACAAGCAACTCCACGTCACGCCGGCCGGAAAACAATTTGCGGCCCACGTCAACGTGATCTTAAACGAGCTGGAAATTGCTAAGCAGGAAGTCGATTACGCAAACGACACCAAGATCCGCTTTGGCTTACCACCAATTATTGGCAATTATTATTTTCCCCCGCTCACTCCCCAGTTGATGCGTGAGGGCTTGCTCAGTCACCTCGAAACCTACGAACATGGTTCTAAAGAGATCCTCAAAATGCTTGAACACGGCGACCTTGACATCGCCCTGCTCGGTTCACTGGCCCCCTTAAAAGAGCCGCGGCTAAGGGCAAAGGAACTGGCAGCCTACCCTTTCCAAATCATTGTCAGTAAGGACCACCCGCTAGCAAGTAAGAAGGAAGTTTCCTTTGCTGACCTGCGGGATGAATCGTTCATCATTCCCGACACCGAGTTTTTCCACGAGCAGGCATTTAAGCAGGTCTGCCACCAGGCCCACTTCCGCCCAACGGTAATTTACCGGACAGCTGACATCCACGTGATCAAAGCGATGGTCGCCGAAAATCTAGGAATCGCCTACCTCACCAGCCTGGCAATCACGGCCGATGATGACGTCCACGCCTTGAGCGTCAGCGCACCGATGCAACAATCGTTCCGCCTCTCAGCGGTAACCCGTGAAACAAAAATTCTTACCCCGCTTAAGCAGCAGTTATGGGATTTGTTGACAAAAAAGGATTGAGAAAAAATTTCCCCAATCCTTTTTAATTTGGATATTCCCAATGATTTCAGCACGGTTTCTACTATTAATCAATGGTGATCTTTTTAATTACGACATCCTTTTTTGGTTTGTCCATTCTGTTTCGCTTCACCTTACTGATCTTTTTGACAACCGCCATCCCGGTGACTACTTGGCCAAAGACAGTATGGTGATAATCTAGCCATGGCGTTCCCCCAGCTTCTTCGTAATGGTCGATAACCTCCTGGGGATAACCGACCATTTCCATTTCGCTAACCAGGCTAGCCGGAACGTGTTCATTGCTGACGATGAAGAACTGGCTGCCGTTTGTGTTGGGGCCGGCATTGGCCATTGACAGTGCCCCGGTAAAGTTAAAGAGCTCATCGGAAAATTCATCCGCAAAGGGCTTCCCGAAGGCACTCTCACCACCACGACCAGTCCCAGTGGGGTCCCCACCTTGGATCATAAAGTCCGGGATAACCCGGTGGAAGATTACGCCATCATAGTAGTGCTTTTTGGCAAGCTTGGTAAAGTTTTCAACAGTTTTGGGGGCCTGCGCAGGGAATAATTGAACTTCAATTACCCCCATCGTCGTTTCAATCACTGCCCGGGGTCCCGTAACCTTCTCTAACGATAGTTGTGGAAAATTCATGTAGTATCGCGCCTCTCTTGTAAAGTACCCCTTATCTTACCAAGGGCGAGCGGGGTAAAGCAATTATTAATCCTCACTTACCCGCAATACGCACGCGCCCTTGATGTCGCCAGGCTTAACCGTGCGTAAGGCTTCATCTGCTTTTTCAAGCGGGTATTCGCTAACAGCCGGGTGAATGGCTAACCGGTCCGCTAAGGTTAAGAACTCTTCCCCGTCACGACGAGTGTTACTCTCAACACTCGTCAAGGTCTTTTCATGGAAAATTGCGCGTTGGTAATTCATCGCTGGAATGTCAGACATGTGAATCCCAGCAAGCGCCAGTGTTCCACCAGGCACCAGGCTAGCCAGGGCCGGCAGCACCATATCCCCAACGGGGGCAAAAATGATTGATGAATCAAGCGGTACTGGGGATGGGTCATAGGCGCCTTGCGCGGACGCACACCCTAGCTGAAGGGCAAATTTTTGCGCGTCCTTCCCCCGGGTAAAGACATGCACCTCCATCCCCTGGGCGATGGCAATTTGGGCGGTAATGTGCGCAGACCCCCCAAAGCCATATAAGCCAAGACGGCCACCGGCGGGCACGTTTGCCCGTTCAAATGCCCGGTAACCGATGATCCCAGCACAGAGAAGCGGGGCTGCTTCAAGCGAAGAAAACCTTGCGGGAATCCGGTAAGCAAAGCCCTCGGGTACCGTCACGTATTCTGCATAACCGCCATCGTGGTCCCAGCCGGTGTAAACGGAGTGGGGACAAAGGTTTTCGTGACCGGAACGGCAAAACTTGCAGACACCACAGGCATGCCGAAACCACGGAATCCCAATCCGCTCACCGAGCTTAAAACGGCTGGTTTCTGGACCACAAGCAACTACCTTCCCGACAATTTCATGACCTGGCGTAACGTTTTGCCGGTGAACCGGCAGGTCGCCCTCCGTAACGTGTAAATCGGTGTGGCAGACACCACAGGTCAACACCTTGACTAGGACCTCCCCCCGTGCAGGTGTTGGCACCGGCTTCTTGATAAACGCAATCGGTGAATGCTCGCCATCAATTGGCCCGGGAGTAGTAACGGCCCAGGCCCGCATTGTTGTTGGTAATTCTTCCATCTTCTCATGACCTCGATTAAATTCAGAATTTCACTATCCATTGTAGTTCAATTATTCATAACAGTTGCGGATCTTTTCAATTTTCTTTGCCCAGCCAGCGTTAAACCTTTTCACGTCGAGCTGCTGGTTGATGGTTGGGTCGTCCTTGGCCGCCTGCATTAGGCCGTCCACCCCACCAATATCATCGAGGATGCCCTGCCCGTAACCATCGACCATCTCAGGACCACTATAAGTCATCAGGGGGTTGGCCTTGACCGCGGTCACCCTCACTTTAAACTGCCACATATCACCGAAATCGTAGGTTAACACAAAGTCATTCGTCCCCCGGTAGTCACCGA
The DNA here is from genome assembly GCF_900156885.1 of Limosilactobacillus caccae. Classification (GTDB taxonomy): domain Bacteria; phylum Bacillota; class Bacilli; order Lactobacillales; family Lactobacillaceae; genus Limosilactobacillus; species Limosilactobacillus caccae. The sequence continues at coordinate 70,078 of NZ_FTOY01000009.1, read as the reverse complement.
GCCACACCTTGGTCATATCCTGGTCATGGTCAAAGCCACTGTCAAAAATCGGTAATTGGAAGCGGGTCGTCCCCTCCTGCAATTCAAAGAGGTGGTTACCATCCGCATTAAAGGCCGCCAGGATAATGAAGCATAGCCGGTCTAAGCGGGTCGCCCCGTTAATGGTAAACTGCCGCCACATCGTTGGCTGATAGTCGATTAGTTCAACATCAACGCGGTAACGCTTGTTTACATGCTGGAGGGCATGCTCCCGTTGCACCTGGACCTGCCGCTGCATATCACGAAAGATCCGCTGGAGGTGGTAGTGCCGCTGCTTAGAGTTAAAGTCCTTCACGCCCTGGCTAACGGCCTGGACAAACTTATCAAAGTCATTGCTATTAAACAGGTCCTCATTGCGCATAAACCGGGCAAACTCGCGGAAAGCATAGCCCATCTGCTTAAAGCGGGTCTCAGATATCCGCTCATCATGCAGTTTTTCATAATTGATCAGGTAGTGGTAGACCAGGGTCACATCGTCGAGGATCGACTGGCCCAGGGCCTCACAGTAGCTTAAGTAGTCCGCGGCACAATCAAGATCACGGTCAATAATCGTTTCGCTCTTCCCCCGTTGCTCTAAATAAAGCTCATAATCATCCATAATCTGCTGGCTAACGACGGTCGCGTTCATAATGTCATTGATCGATTGGGAGCGGTAAAGGTAGCGCCGGTTATGCTCATTAAACGCGGGGTGGGCATTGACATTAAAGGCGGTGACGGTATAGTCTTCAAAGGCATCCATCACAAACGGGCCCTCCCCACCATCGTCAACTGGAATTTTGGTCTCCTCCGCGAGCTGCAAAGCAATCTCCGCATTGGTCGGGTCCTTATCCCAGTCAATCGTCGCATTGGGCCCCATCAGCTTGTTCTGGTAGACCTGGAGCCGGCGCTGGGTCAGCGGCTGGATCTGCCGGGTAAACTTTACATTACTAAACTGGGCGTCGCGAATCATCCGAATCTTTGCATGGGGAACTGGCGAAATCTCAAGTAACTGGATAAATCCCCGCTTAACCGCCGCCACAAACGATCGTGAATCGTTGAAGCGCTGGGGGTAACGAACGATGATTGGCAATGCCGTCTTATTATTCATCACGATCATAAATTCCCCCGCAACCCGCACAGACCAGGCATTCGGATCGTCTTGCAACTCATCAACATCTAACACCTGTGAGTTTACGTGTAAGTGCTGCGCGAAGGAATACTCAACTCCAATAATCAACCTTATCAACTCCCCATTTATTAATTTCACTCTTAAGTCAATCAAACCATATTTACAAACAAAATAAAAGCACTAAAATAGGTAATAACGTACTGCCAGTGAAAGGATGGGCCTCTTTTGATCAACCAAAATCTCGATATATTTGACCTGCGCAAGATCCAGGTAAATAAAACAAAAGCAGAGCTAGAAAATACCGGAAAACAACAACGGAAACGAATCACTAGCGAAATGCTCAGTACCTTCATTCCCGTTGACCGGGACCCGATCAAGAGCATTCAGTTGACCGAGTCCAACATGATTCCCGAACTCCTCCCCCTTCGCCACCAGCGAATGATTGCGAGCCGCTTTGCCTTCTTTAGGGGCACGGCCGAGTTAATGGAACAAGACCTTAAGAAGCAACACCAAAGCGGTTTGCCAATTATTATCTGTGGGGATGCCCACGTCAATAACTTTGGCTTCTATGCCTCCCCCGAACGGCAACTTCTCTTTGGCTTAAACGACTTTGACGAATCCCGAATCGGCAACTGGGAGAGTGACTTAAAACGCCTGTTGGTCAGCGCAGAACTAGCCGGGGAGGAAAACGGCTTTAACAAGGATGACTTATATAATCTCCTTACCCTCACCACGAAGACCTACCGCCATGCCGTCAAAAGCGCCAATAAGATGACGTTATCCCAGCTGTTTTACTTCTCCTTTGCCTATGAAGATATGGGGGAAGCAATCGAATCATTTGGCGATGTGTCCGATAAAATGAAGGAAATTCTCGATAAAATCCTCAAGAAAAGCCAGCGGAGCAACTCCGAAGAGATCATTCAAAAAATGGCGACAGTCAACAACCAGGGTAACCTTGTCTTCCGTGACAATCCGCCACGGGCACGTCACCTGAGCGCCGTTCGTTACCAGCAACTTGTCCTTGGCTTTAACCGTTACCGGGAGCGGGTTAGTGCTGATGTACGCGTTCTCTTAGCCAACTTTCACATTTCAGATATCATCCGTTATAGCGTGGGGGTTGGTAGTTTCGGTACCCGTTGCTACCTGATGATGTTAACTGGCAATGACGGTAGCCACCTGGTCTTGCAGATTAAGGAAGCAATGCCCCTCCGCTATAACCTGCTCAATCTGCCGGTTCAACAGGCAATAAAGAACGGGGGGATGGCCGGACAACGGATTGTTACCGCCCAGCGGGTTCTCCAATCTTCTTCGGATCCCTTCCTTGCCAGCACGACCTTTGCTGGCCGGAGCTACTATGTTCGCCAGTTCCGTGACATGAAGGAATCAATTAATGTTAGCAAATTGGACTTTGAAAGTTTCCAACTGTATTGTCAAACCTGTGCTTACCTGCTTGCAATGGCACACTTCCAAAGTCCTACCGCCCCAATGATTCGCGGGTACTTAAAGCACCAAAAGAACCTGGATAAGGGCTTAGCTGACTGGGCCCTTAACTATGTCGACCAAGTTACCAAAGACTATGACCAGTTCAAAGATGCCCTCGAGAAGGGCCACTTAATAAACTAAAAAAGATGGCAGATCCAACCATTTTCAACTGGATCTGCCATCCTTTTTATTAGTGTTGCCCCTTTTGCAACTGCTGACGGTATTGCGCCCGGGTCATCCGCACTGGCGAACTATCCTTATGTGTATCCGCTTCGTGGTTACTCTTTTCGGTCGCCGGTGGCTCTGGGGCAAAGTCAATTTTGCGCTCGTCAATCCCACCACGGTCAAACAGGTTAGGGCTACTTACCTTTTTACTTGCCTGCTGATTCAGCCGTTTGAGTTCGACTGCCTGACGGGTATTTTCAAGGTTAGTCTTCGCCGCCTGGACACCCGCCTTGCTGATCTCAAGGTTTGTCGAAATCTGTTTGAGGTTTAGCTGGACACTTTGGAGCAGCCGGGCACTAGCCTTAATGGTGGCCTCGTCACCAATATTCTTCACCCCATCATAAGTACTCTGGGCAGCAGTAACGGCCGCGCTGGCCTTTTTATGCTTCTCCGTCATCTTTTCATAAAATTGCTGGGCTTGCTTGTAGTTTTCTTCTTCTTTACGCAGTGTTTCTGTTAAACCATCCATATCTATCACCTATTCATTAGTAAACTAAAAGGGTTGTGACCTAGCTAAAGCCTTGTCACAGCCCTTTAGTATATCTACTAAATATATTAACAGATTAGATCTTAGTATTCACGCTTCTTACTAGCTAAACCAAGACCAAACATAGCGGCAGCAGCACCTAAGGCAACTGCAGCAACGCCACTTTCATTACCAGTTTGTGGTAATGTTTCGTTACTTGCTTCCTTGGTAGTTTGCTTGTTAGCACTTGCCTTGTATTCAGAACGAGTTACATTGGCTGCACCCTTGTCAGTCTTAGTAACTTCAGTGTTTTCGTTCTTGTTCTTAGTGTCGGTAGCATTCTTGTCACCTTCGTCAGTTGGTTGACTTGCAGGGGTGTCCTTCTTGCTATCTTCACCTTCGTCTGGCTTAGCTTCTGGAGTCTTGTTTCCATCTGAGTTACCTTCTGGAGTCTTGTTTCCATCTGAGTTACCTTCTGGAGCCTTGTTTCCATCTGAGTTACCTTCTGGAGTCTTGTTTCCATCTGAGTTACCTTCTGGAGTCTTGTTTCCATCTGGGTTACCTTCTGGAGTCTTGTTTCCATCTGGATTACCTGCTGGCTTGCTTTCAGCGTTCTTCTTTGCAGCGTCAAGGTTAGCGTTAGCGCGAACCAAGTTAGCCTTTGCAATCTCTAAGTTCTTCAAAGCGTTGTCATAGTTACCTTGAGTAATCTTTTGAGCAGCTTCAGCATCACCAACAGCTGGGAAGTCACTAAAGTCACCGTTGTTTACCCGGTCAAGGATAGCTTGTGCAGCGTCTGCATTCTTACGTGCATCGTTGTACTTAGCTTCAGCCTTGTCCTTTGCAGCATTAGCATTGGCAACTTCCTTGTTGAAGACATCTTGTTGAGCTTGGATAGTCTTCAAGGTTTCAGTCTTGTCAGCTGGTGAAGTTGGGTTAAGGTAGAAGTTCTTAAGAGCATCTACCAAAGCTTCAGCAGCATCAGTTTGTGGTGAGTTAAAGCCATAAACGTTTTGAACCTTTTGTAGCATTGATTGTGCAGTGTTCAAAGCATTTTCTGGACGATCAGCATTGAATTCACTAAATGATGCAGCAGCGTCAGTAGCAAATTCGTTAGCATTGTTAAATGCTGTTTGTGCCTTCTTAGTAGCATCAGCAGCGTCATTTAAGGCACGTGTTGCGTCGTTAACCTTAGCAGTAGCTTCATCATATGCCTTTTGGGCCTTAATAACCCCTTCGTTTTCCTTGTCTAAGGCTGCTTGAGCATCATTAAGGTCTGAGCCAGCCTTGTTAGCAGCAGCACTAGCGTCATCGTATGCCTTTTGAAGAGCAGTGATGTCTGGGTTCATGTCATCGCCCAACTTAGTTTGTGCCTTAGTTTGATTATTAAGAGCTTCATCGTATGCCTTTTGAGCGGCTTCTTTAGCTTGACGAGCTGCTTCAACCTTGGCAGTGTCATCATTGATGGTCTTTTCTAAGGCAACATATTCCTTAGCAGTGTTCAACTTATCCTTAGCAGCAGCTTGGTCAGCAAGAGCCTTTTCGTATGCTTTTTGAGCCTTTTGTTGTAAGGACTGAACATAAACTAAGTGGCCACCAGCATCGTTAGCATCCTTGGTAGTGGAACTAACACCATCTTGGGCTTCATTAACTTCAATTTTCGCAGCGTCAACGGCATCTTGGGCACGCTTTACAGCAGCATTAGCCTGAGCTGCTTTTTGTCGAACTTCATCCCATTCATCTGAAGTATAGAAGTGGTTTTCAAGAGGCTTAGCCTCAGCAGCAGCCTTTTTGGCAGCAGCTAATTCACTTTGCTTTGCAGCCAATAATTCTTGCTTAGCTGCTAAGTTAAGCACTTCCTTAGTTTGATCATTAAGTGCTTTATCATGTTGGGTAATTGCAGCATTAAGACCAGCATTAGCATCATTTAAGTCAGCCTTAGTTGACTTTACTTGGGCATCAGCTGCAGTAACAGCCTTTTGTAATACAGCCATGTCTGGGTTAGTGGTGCCTAACTCGTTTGCTAAGTCGGTTTGATGCTTACGAGCAGTATCTAATGCATTCTGCTTAGTCGTAAAGTCATTGTTAGCCTTGTTCAAGGCTGTGGCAGCCTTTTCAGCTACTAATGATGCTTGTTGGTATTGCTTTGCATCATCAAGTTTTTGTGCTGCAACAGTTTGCGCATTCCGGGCTTCATCAAAGGCTTTTTGAGCAGCAACGACATTTTGTTGTAACTGGTGAAGCTTGTTGTAGTTAGCTTCTGCCTTCGTTTGAGCGTTAAGCGCGTCATCAGCTGCCTTTTGAGCAGCTTGTTGTGCGGCTTGTGCTGGGCCAATCTTAGCTCCAGCTTCATTAGCAGCCTTGCTTGCAGCTTCATAATCATTAGCAGCAGTTAACTTGTCCTTAGCAGCAGCTTGGTCAGCAAGAGCCTTTTCGTATGCTTTTTGAGCCTTTTGTTGTAAGGACTGAACATAAACTAAGTGGCCACCAGCATCGTTAGCATCCTTGGTAGTGGAACTAACACCATCTTGGGCTTCATTAACTTCAATTTTCGCAGCGTCAACGGCATCTTGGGCACGCTTTACAGCAGCATTAGCCTGAGCTGCTTTTTGTCGAACTTCATCCCATTCATCTGAAGTATAGAAGTGGTTTTCAAGAGGCTTAGCCTCAGCAGCAGCCTTTTTAGCAGCAGCTAATTCACTTTGCTTTGCAGCCAATACTTCTTGCTTAGCTGCTAAGTTAAGCACTTCCTTAGTTTGATTATTAAGTGCATTATCATGCTTGGTAGTTGCATTCTTAAGGCCAGCATTAGCATCATCTAAATCAGCCTTAGTTGACTTTACTTGGGCATCAGCCGCAGTAACAGCCTTTTGCAATGCAGCCATGTCTGGGTTAGTAGTACCTAACTTTTCAGCAGCTTTTGTTTGATTATTCCGTGCTGTATTCCAAGCATCTTGAGCTTTTTGCAATTTATTATTAGCATCATTAAGTGCACTCGTTGCCTTAGCGGCATTTGCTGAAGCTTCTTCGTAAGCCTTCTTTAATGCGTCGAGGTTAGTAGCTAACTTAGCGTTGTCAAGCGCAGTCTTGGCGTTCTTTTGTGCAGCAAGGGCTACGTCGAGTTCCTTTTGTAACTTATCTTGGTTAGCTTGGGCATCGTTAACTGCTTGTTGAGCGGCCTTGATTTGGTCATTAGCGTAAGCTTCGTAAGTAGTAAGGGCCTTAACTGCATCATCCTTGTTAGAAACAGTTGGGTTTTGTTGGTACTTGTTGATTGCATCAATTACGTTTTGTGCAGTTTGTACTTGTGAGCTGTTGAATCCGTAAAGATCTTGAGCAGTAGTAACTGCTTGTTGAGCGGCGTTCAATGCGTTGTCAGTGTTACCGTTCTTAAATTGATCGTATGAATTAGCAATGCTGGTTGAGATACTAGTAGTACTATCAGCAGTTGCTTGAGCATCCTTGTAACCGTTAAATGCAGTGTTTGCTGCGTCATTAGCAGTATTCACATCATTCTTTGCAGTTGTTTGGGCAGTGTTCTTCGCATCTGTCACATTTTGTTGTGCAGCGTCATTAGCGTCCTTAGCAGGAACAACTGCCTTTTCAGCGTTGTCAACTGCGGTGCTAGCTTCATCAACGTTCTTTTGTGCAGCAGATACTGGATCAACTGCCTGGTTTTCTTGTGTAGTAGCGACTACTGCAGGTTGGGCTGCATCAGCGTGAACGTTCGTTGTGTTTACGTTTGCTAAAGTAAGCCCTGCCAAAGTAGCAGTGGTCATTAATCCTGCGTATACAATGCTTTTCTTTGCTTTGTACATCTTGTAATGCATTTGATTATTGCTCATAAATAATCCTCCCATAAATTAACTCTAAAAAGAATTGCATCTATCAACATTCTCATTCTAAGTAATCCATCCGTCACTTTCAAGGCGTTTTTATTTATCTTTCGATCGATCAAGGATAAAAAAAAAAAAAAACGCCTTCATTCAGCTTATAGCAATAATCATTCCATAAATTTAAAGAATATTTTTTATTTATTTCGCACTCAAACAGTCATTTTGTATCCAAAAAATTATCATTCACTTATCATTAATTAAGTTTTTCAGTTAGCGGTTTGACGGTTATTTAAATTGCTAAACGTTATACTTATTAATAATCCATCATTACATTTCCAATTCAGCCGATAAAAAATAAGCATCATCTTCAGCGAATGGAGTTGATGCTTATTACCTATTTATTTTCATTTTCCGTTTTTTCTTCACCGTAGCGGTCTAGCTCTTTAATCTGACTGCTCCGCTTCTTATGCTGGTGAATAAAGCGATCTTCTGCTGCAAAGATCATTAAAAAATCAATAAAGTTCTTATTGAACGACCGTTTAAACTTTTCCCACTTACTTTCCGCCACTGAACGCACCCCACTTTTTATTTTGCCTTTTCTAGCTAAATTTTACCACAATTTTTAAATTTTTCTTTTCGTGCAAACGATTGCACTTATTTTGCTAACAAAGTGTGGTAAAATAGGACTTGCAATTAAAGCGCTTACTTTGAGGAGGCTATATATTATGGAAATTGCTAAAGTTCCTTTTGGCACATATAAAGGAAAGAAAGTTACTAAGTACATCTTGACCAATGATAACGGGGTACAGGCAGCAGTCTTAGACTTTGCCGGCTTGCTCCAATCATTTAAGGTTCCAACAAAAGACGGCGGTAAGGCGGATATGGTCTTAACGACCGAAAACCTTGATGACTTTACAAACAACGGTTTTTGCACGAACCGCTTAATTGGTCGGGTCGCAGGCCGAATTGGTGATGGTGAATTTACTATTAATGGTAAGGAATACCACATCGAACAAAATGAAGGTAAGAATGCCCTTCACGGCGGGACAAATGGCTTTTACAGTCATATCTGGCATGTTGACAGTACGCAAGTTACCGACAACGCATTGTCAATCACCCTCAGCCTAACCCTGACACCAGAAATTGACACTTACCCTGGTAAGATGCACGTAACGGCTACCTACACGCTTAATAACGATGACTTCTTAAGCCTCAAGTTTAGCGCTAGCTCTGATGCCGATACACTATTCAACCCCACTAACCATACCTACTGGAACATGGCCGCTGCTAATGTTAAGACAGTTGACCAACTCAAGCTCTATGTCAACTCCGCAAATCACTTGGCCGTTGACGAGGGGAAGATCCCGACTGGTGAAAAGATTGCCAACGAAGGGACCCCGTTTGACTTTAGCACCCCAACTAAGCTTGGCGATGCCCTTGAACAAATGAAGGACACCAAGGAAAACGGTTTTGACGATATCTGGGAGGTTGTTCCCAGCTTGACCAAGCCGGTTGCAACTCTTGAGGACCCAGAAAGTGGCCGGAAGATGACCCTTTACTCTGACCGGAATGCTCTTGTGATGTACACGATGAACTCTGATGACGTTGCCGTCTACAACCACGGGCAAGTTCATCCCCACCTCGGTTTAGCAATGGAAGCACAGACCCTGTCTGATGCCCCGCACCATCCAGAATTTGGTGACATCAGCCTCCATCCTGGTGAAGAAAAGACCTGCACCATCAAATGGCACGTTGAATACTAACGATATAAAAAAGCGCCGGAGATTTTTGAAGTGCCCTACAATTGTTAGACAAAAGTCTAATGATTGTGGAGGCACTTTTTTGTATGACCAAATATAAAGCGGAACTGAAAGCCCAAATCGTCCATGAATACCTTTCAACCTCTCAAAGTACTTATGATTTAAGTAAAAAATATAAAATTAGTGAACGACGTATCGCTGAATGGGTACAAAGATACCAGCTGAGCGGTGTCGACGCACTTAAAAAACGTCAACACAAACGAACATTCACCACTGATTTTAAATTAAATGTGATAGACTACTACCAAACTCATGAGGAATCAATGGCTGAAGTAGCGTCTCGATTTGATATTTTAGTAGCTCAAATCTCTACTTGGCGCTCACAATTTGCGCGAGACGGCATTACAGCCTTGAAGCCTCACCCGAAAGGTAGGCCGTCTAAAGTGAAACATACTAAGAAGCAGGTTCGTCAACTCGCCAATAAAAGTGAGTTAGAACGATTGAAGGAAGAATTAGCGAAGAAAAATCAAGAACTTTACGATACCAAGTTGGAGCGGGATATCTTAAAAAAATCGCTGTCCCTGTTCGGACCCTCAAAGCCAGAAAGAAAACCCAAATAGTGGATCAGATCAGGGACGATCAATCGCAACGCCCAAAGAAACAACGTTATAAGGTTGGCGATATTCTCAAAGCTATCGAACTGCCCAAGGCAACCTATCATGATGAACGTAACCGAATCGCTAATCATCATGATAAATATACTGAAGTAAAGAAAGTGATTCTTCAAATCGCGCAGCGATTTCAGTTTCGCGGGCGTTGGATCGCGGGCTATCGTCGTATTCAAATGGAACTAGATAAATTAGGAATACACTTGTCTGGTGATACGATTCGCAAGTTAATGCACGAATTAAACATTCAAGTAAGTTTATATAATCGCCATCGTAATGGTAAATATTCATCTTATCAGGGTACGATTGGTAAAATTGCGGATAATAAATTGAAACAAAAATTCAATGAGAAACGACCTTACCGTGTTATCCATACTGATGTAACACAGGTTCGCTTAGCAGATCGTCAATGGGCTTACATCTCAGTAATGATTGATGAAGCTAGTCAAGAAATTCTGGCCCTTCAGATTAGCAATAGCCCGAATAAGGATCTAATTACACGAACACTAAAAGAATTAATTAACAATTTACCTGATGCCGCTCACCCAATCATTCATTCAGATCAAGGGTGGCACTATCAGTTAGGTTACTATACCCAAAAATTAGCCGAGCATCAGTTTATTCAAAGCATGTCGCGCAAAGGAAACTGCTTAGATAACGCACCAGTTGAAAGTTTCTTTCACTTATTCAAGACTGAATTACTGGCTGGTTTCCCACCATGTAAAGACATCGCGGAATTAACCGAGCTTGCGCAAAAATATGTAGAGTATTTTAACAATGTCAGAATAACCTTAAAAACAAAAGGCATGACTCCAGTTGAATACCGGAATCACACCTTAGTAGCTTAATAATTTAATTTTGTCTAACTTTTGTCTTGCACTTCATTTCTCCAGCGCTTTTTTGTATCAATTTAGAAAAGTGAATCCTTCTTAATCGTCTGCGTTGCAGTTACTGGGACAGTCATTGTTGGCAAGCCATTGATCTGCAGTTCAACGACGCCGACCTGCTGGCCCTTCTTCACCGGTGCCCGTAATTTGCCATTTTGGTCATACTGCTTATCCAGCTTTAGCGTGGGCTTGGTCTGCTTTAAGGTCATGTTCTTAGGCAGCCAGACGGTCGTTTCTTTTGCTAGCTTCAGCTTCGTTGTCTTCTTATCTTTACCGTCAGCAACCTTTACCTTTGCCAGCTTGCCTGATAAGTCGGCCAGCTTCTTAACTGTTACTGGCTGGTATTCGTCAGCGAGTTTGTTGTAGAAATCTTGCTGCATCTTCGACTGGTCGTTCCACTCGCCCTTGGTGTGGAGCGCAACAAGGATTATCCGCCGCCCACTAAAGGTCCCGGTAGTGACGATACACTTTCCGGCCCGGTCGGTATTCCCCGTCTTTAGCCCGTCAATCTCCCCACTCTTCGGGGCAAAGCCGTTTTGTGGCAAGAGGGCGTTAACATTCGTCATTAAGTACTGCTGTTCGCTGCTAACATCAAAATTAGCAAATTTTTGCTTGGTGATTTCCAGCGTCTCAGGGTATTTTTCAACGAGGTACTTTGAAATCAAGGCCACATCCTTGGCAGACAACAAGTTTTCGGCATCCTTGTCGACCCCTTTAAGCTTGTGTTTTTCCAAATCGCCGTTCGGGAGGCCGATCATGTTGTAGATTTTTGCATCAGTGACCCCGGCCTTCTTCGCAAATGCCTGCATCTTCTTATTGAAGGCGGCCGTTGAACCAGCATCAGCCAACGCAAGTGCCTCCGTGCTCCCATCAGCCGAGACCAGCATCATCGAATCGACTAACTGGCGAACGGTATATTCTTCGCCCGCATTAAGGGGCACATTAGAAAAATGCCAGTCACCAGCCATCTTAGCGACTTCTGGGGTAATCTTGATCTTTTGGTCCCAGCTCATCTTGTGGTCACGGATGTCTTGCTCAATGACCCCTAACGTCAAGATCTTAATCACTGAGGCAATCGGGTAAAGCTTCGTCGCGTTCTTCTGGTACAGCACCTGCCCACTCTGTGCATCAATGGCGTAGGCAGCCCGGGCATCCATCCCAAAGGCCGGTGCATCATCAGCATGAACGGGCGCTAATCCGGCTAACCCTGCCAAGCTGACGTTAATCGTTGCGACTACTAATAATAATTTGACAATTAATTTTTTAATTCTCTTCATATTAACTTCTACTGTCTCCTTTTTCACACCTAATCATCATATCGTATTACAATCGAAAATAGTGTGACGATTTGATAACAATTCCAGTAAATCCTTATTTTTCATTAAATTGCCTAATTGTTCCTTTCTTTTTTCGAATTAACTTGTATCATTAAATAGGTACACTAATTATTAATTAGGAAGGTTTAGCAAATGCAAAGATCACAACACCGCCACCATCGTCGCGGTAAAATTATTATCATAATTATCCTTATAATCCTTGTCTTGCTGGGCGTTCACCATTATACGTCAACTAGTGCTCGTCTTAAATCATCGTGGAACAAGATTATCTATACATCAAACAATAACATCAGTATTGCGGTGTATTCACCGAAGACGCACGAGATCTATACATCGTCTAACGCCCCGAACCACCAGTTCCGCACGGCAAGTACTGTGAAGGTCAGCATCCTTGCCGGAATACTGGCAAATCAAGAGGGACCGTTATCTAGCCACCAGGAAAGCCTCGCCAAAAAAATGATTGAGCAAAGTGACAACGACTCAACGAGTGAGTTGTTTGAGAACTATCTCGGCGGCAAAGAAGGACTCCAAAAGACCTTTGACCAGTTTGGGATGAAGGACTCCAAGGCTAATCGCAGCTGGGGACTTACTGTCACCACCCCCAAGGACCAGGTTAAGTTATTAAACAACATTTTCTATAAGTCACAAATCCTGTCGAGCGCTGACCAAGCAGAGATTCGCAACTTAATGACCCACGTTGAAAGTGACCAGACATGGGGAATCTCCGCAAGTAGTGACAACTTCGCCATTAAAAATGGTTGGCTAGACTACGGTAGCAACGAATGGATTGTTAATAGTATTGGTTACATCAAGAATAATAACGGGACAGATTACACAATCGCCGTCTACACGGATAAGAACCAATCAATGGCCGCTGGTCAGCAGACAATTGAACAATTAGCCCGGGTAACGAAACCGATTTTAAATTAAGCGCGCGTCACCCCGAAAGCAGCAATGATTTGTAAGTTTGCATTCATTGCTGCTTTTTTGTCCCCTCATTTTAAATCCTTTTACTTTTGTGATCACTTTCACGAAAATGGTATAATGGTAACGAGAGCTGGCGGGGAAAGCTTTCATTGACATTTTCATAGCAAGTGCATCAGGAAGGGGATGTAATGGATTACAGTTTTAGCCAAAAAAGTTTTGATAAACGTTTGACATTTATATGTGAACATTGTATATTATGGTCGTACAGAAAATGATAAACGTTTGTCAATAATCCTACAGAAAGGGTAACTACTTATATTATGAATAACAAAAATTCACTTGTTACGAAATTGGCTTTCTTGTCAGTTTCATTCATGGTTACGAGTGCTTACGCCATTCAGGGTTCCTTACCACAATTGAAGGCTGCGCTCAACATCACGCAGACACAGTCGGAATACTTAGTTACCACGCCATCATTTGCTGTAATGATTTTCGTTGTCTTATCACCACTGCTTCAACAGTGGTTCAATATTTCTGACAAGAAGATCATCATGGCCGGGGTAACAATCGTTGGTGTTGCCGGAATTGTTCCACTCTTTGTTAGCAACTACCTGACAATTTTAATTTCACGGTTAGTGTTAGGGGCTGGATTTGGCTTGTACAACTCCCAAGCCATCTCAATGATCTCCGTTTGGTATCAGGGCACGACCCGGGCACAAATGCTTGGTTGGCGGGCTGCCGCCGAACAAATCGGTCAGGCATGTACGCTGGCAATCGCCGGCTTGATCCTTAGTGTCGCTGGCTGGCATGCTTCATTTGCCGTTTATATTTTGGCCTTCGTTGTTCTCTTCTTCTTTGCCATCCGAGTTCCTGATGACAGCAAGGCTGAAGACAACAATGTTGCTGAAGATGACCTCGCTGATGAAATCACTGAAGAAGATCAACCAATTAAGAAGATCAGCCCAACGGTGTACCTACTTGTCCTCTTTGCATTCCTACTTGTTGTTGACTACGTGGGGATGGAAAACCGTTTCCCAGGTTTAGCCGTTGCCATCAAGGGGGCGGACTACACTGGCTCATCAATGTTCTTGTCACTTATGTTGATCGGGGCAACGCTCGGTGGCCTCTTCTACGGCTCAATCAATAAGGTTCTTGGTTTCAACACCGTTTACCTTGGCCTGGGCCTAATGGCAATTTCAAACTTCTTGTTTGCCTTTGCAAATGGCAACTTCGTCATGCTGGTGATTGGGTTACTCCTGATCGGTTTCCCACTGCAATTAGTTTCTCCATTGATCTTCAACTTATTACCGGACTTGGCACCTGCTAAGCGGCAACCACTTGTTACTTCAATGGTCCTGATTGGGTTTAACTTTGGAGCATTCTTCTCCCCAACCATTGCTGAATGGATGAACCGTCTGATGAGACGGCCACTCAGCGGGATGGATTTAGCAGCCCCATTCCCAATCTACGGGGTAATGCTAATTGTGATCGCCTTGATTATTTTTCTCGCAACTCGTCATTCTAAGAAAGCTAACTAATTTAATTTGGAGGTTTTATTATGCCAATTCAAAACAAAGCAATGTTAATCACCTATTCTGATTCAATGGGTAAGAACATCAAAGAAACACATGAAGTATTAAAGAAATACATTGGTGACGCTATCGGTGGTGTTCACCTGCTTCCTTTCTTCCCATCAACTGGTGACCGTGGTTTTGCCCCTTACCGTTATGATGTTGTTGACTCCGCCTTCGGTGACTGGAGTGATGTTGAAGCATTAGGTGAAGATTACTACTTAATGTTTGACTTCATGATCAACCACATCTCAAAGAAGTCTGAAATGTACCAAGACTTCAAGAAGAAGCACGATGACTCTAAGTACAACGACTTCTTCATCCGGTGGGAAAAGTTCTGGGAAAAGGCTGGTAAGAACCGTCCAACCCAAGAAGATATTGACTTGATCTACAAGCGGAAAGATAAGGCTCCTGAACAAGAAATTGTCTTTGATGATGGCACCAAGGAACACCTCTGGAATACGTTTGGTGAAGAACAAATCGACATCAACGTTAAGAGCAAGGTGGCAAACGAATTCTTTAAGGAAACCTTGATTGACATGGTTAAGCACGGGGCTGACATGATCCGTCTTGATGCCTTTGCCTACGCCGTTAAGAAGGTGGGCACAAACGACTTCTTCGTTGAACCAGAAATCTGGGACCTCTTAAATGAAGTTCAAGACATCTTGGCCCCATACAAGGCCATCATCTTGCCAGAAATCCACGAACACTACACGATTCCGCAAAAGATTTCTGCCCACAACTTCTTCATTTACGACTTTACCTTACCAATGACCACTCTTTACACCCTTTACTCTGGTAAGACTAACCGCCTTGCTAAGTGGTTGAAGATGAGCCCAATGAAGCAATTCACCACTCTTGATACGCACGACGGAATCGGGGTTGTTGATGCCAAGGATATCTTGACTGATGACGAAATTGAATACGCATCAAACGAATTATACAAGGTTGGTGCTAACGTTAAGCGGAAGTACTCCAGTGCTGAATACCACAACTTGGACATCTACCAAATTAACTCTACTTACTACTCCGCATTAGGTGATAATGACAAGTCATACTTACTTGCCCGGGCATTCCAAATCTTTGCCCCTGGTATTCCAATGGTTTACTACGTTGGTTTACTTGCCGGTTCTAACGACCTTGACTTGCTTGAAAAGACCAAGGAAGGTCGGAACATCAACCGTCACTACTACACTAAGGAAGAAGTTGCTGAAGAAGTTCAACGGCCAGTTGTTAAGAACCTCTTAGACCTCCTTGCATGGCGGAACAAGTTTGCTGCCTTTGATCTTGAGGGTTCAATCGAAGTTGAAACACCAACTGACACGACGATCAAGATCACCCGGAAGGACAAAGATGGTAAGAACGTTGCTGTCCTTGACGCTGACGCCGCAAACAAGACCTTCACAGTTACTGCTAACGGTGAAGTAGTAATGGAACAAAAGTAATTCAATAATAATCTCTCTTCACTTGAAATAAGTTGATTCCTTTCCATTTAATTAACTCTCTCTATATAACTTATTTCAAGGCAAAAGGCGCCCCGCAAATTTAATGTTTGCGGGGCGCCTTCTTTATTTAGTTATTAGTCCGTACATAATTCTTTAATCGCGTGGGCATAGATTTCCATTGTCTTAAACATGTCCTTGAGCGGCCATTGTTCATTTGCCTGGTGCATGTAATCAGGCGTTGTTGGCAACATCCCCCCAAAGGCGACACAATTATTCATCGTCCGGGCAAAGGTGGCCCCACCAGAGATTTGTGGTTGGGCATCCTGGTCGCCAGTTTCTTCCTTGTAAACCTTCATCAGGGTCTGAACCAGGGCGCTATCTTTTGGCACATATAGTGGCGCTAAGTAGTCGTAGTGCTCATACTTTAGCTCGTATGGGGCGACCTTCTTGCTTAGCTGGTCAACCAAGTCATCGCGGTCAATTGTTACCGGAATTCGCATGTCAATTTGCATCCGGGTCTCCTGCTTGTTGATTTCTAAGCTTGAGATGTTGAAGGTTAACTGGCCAGACTCATCCTTGACTTCACCGAGAACATTACTTCCCGTAGCATCTTCCTTAAAGAGTTTGCCGATGAAGTCTAATGGCTTAAAGTCAAAGACTTCGTCAAGGGCAATGGCTAAGCGAAGCACCGCGTTGGTACCCTGGGGGGCAAGCATTGCGTGGACGGCCTTGCCAAGAACCGTAATTTGCTTGTCATCACTCGTGTATTCAAAGCCATGCTTATCAAGGGCCGCTTTTACTTCGTCTTGCCGTGGTCCATCGTAAACCGCCTGGTCTGGCACCGCATTAAAGGCATTCTTTAAGCTGATCTTTAGCTGATCAGTTCCGGGGCCAACTAGGTATGACTGCTGGAGTCCCTTTTCGGCATAGGTTACGGGGAATTCTGCATCCGGTGAAATCCCGCTATCAATTGGGGACTCTTTTTTATTGTATTCGTCAATTCCCCGCCAAAGGATTTCTTCGTCCGTTCCGTAGATGAAGCGAATCCGTTGGTTAAAGTGGTAACCCTGGTCCATCAGCGCCTTCACTGCAAACAAGGCCGCAATACCAGGTCCCTTATCATCTTGGGCTCCCCGGCCATAAATGGCATCATTGACCACGGTCCCCTTAAACGGATCCTGATCCCACTTGGCTAGGTCGCCAGCGGGAACGGTGTCGAGGTGGCAGATGACCCCAAAAATCTTCTCACCGGATCCGACCTCGGCATAACCATAGTAGCCATCTGGATCTTCGTAGGTCTTAAAACCTAGTTCCTCACAGATTTTCATCATTTCATCAAGGGCATTGCGAATTCCCTGGCCAAATGGCGCCCCATCAGCTGCTGGTGCGTTATATGATGGCACAGCGATAATGCGTTCAAGAGCCTTCACTGCAGCCTGCTGGTCGTGTTCAGTAATAATTTTAGTCATAATATCCTCCTATAAGATCGCTGAGATTCCTAAGAACAAACAAATGGCAATAAATAGGTAAACCATCAGCTTAAACGTCCATTTCCACCAAATGCTGATGTTGACGTGGGCAATCGCTAACGCCCCCATTACAACCGCGGAAGTTGGGGTAATAAAGTTAACCCAACCGGATGCCGCTTGGTAAGCGGTAATAACAAGGCTACTAGGAACGTGGGCAAAGTGGCCGAGTGGTCCCATAATCCCCATCGTCGCTGCAGCTAATCCAGATGTCGATGGAATCAAGAATGACATTGGGATGTAGAAAATGTAAGTCAAGATGATAAAGACACTCCGCGATAAGCCTGATAATCCAGACTCACCCCAGTGAAGGATCGTTGCGGTAATCATCCCATCGTTCATTACTACCTGGATTCCCCGGGCAACACAAACGATAATTGCAACACTTAAGAAGTCCCGCATTCCGTCCATGAAGGCATCGATAAATTCGCCTTCCTTCATGTGGCAGACCGCCATGATGATCACGGACATGAACAAGAAGAGCATCGTAATTTCGTTGAAGTACCATGTCCCCAGCGGTTCGATATCGTGGCCAACCAGGTTGCCAAGAAATGGAATATTAACCAGCCACTTGGTGAATTTTTCAAAGATCGTCCAGTGACTATTTAGGTTTGTCCACGGAATTAAGCCTAGGATCATGATAAAGAAGGTCAACCCAAAGAGGAAAATGACCAGTTTTTGGGTCTTGGTCATCTTAAAGTCGTTATCTTCTGCACTATCATTACCCAAGAACCGCTTCTCGTCTTCCTCGCGCTGCGCATAGACCAATGACTTTGTCGGGTCCTTTTCAATCACGGAAGCGTAATGGTAAACATACCAGATACAAATGGCGGTCGTGATGATCAAGAGGATGACCCGCGATACCAGACCATCCCCAGGTGTGATATTAAGTGTCTGCGAAGCAACCCCGGTAGCAAACGGGTTAACGGTGGAAGCTAAACAGCCGACCTGCGTCCCAACAAGGGCAATCGCTACCGCAACCAGGGAGTCAAAGCCAACCCCCATCATCACTGGAATCAGCAATGGGTAAAAGGCAATCGTCTCTTCCCCCATCCCAAATGATGATCCACCAAGGGCAAATAAAATCATCAGCACCGGGATTAACCGTTTTTCCCGTCCTTTATAGTGACGGACAACAGCACCAATCCCCTGGTTGAGGGCGTTCGTCTTATTGACGACTCCTAAAAAGCCCCCAATAACCAGGATGAAGAGGGCAATCGAAATCGCCCCATCGGTCGCATCGTTACCAACCATTCCGATCACTGGCGCCATGAAGACATCCCAAATTCCCTGCGGCTTGTTTGCCACCGTCTTATATGTCCCGGAAATAATGTTGCCAGCTTTGTCAGTCGAATATGTCCCCGCCGGAATAATCCACGTTAAAATTGCAATAATGACGATAATTAAAAATAGCGTCGTAAAAGCGGACGGCATATGAAAGCGCCGTTTCTTCTTTTCAGCCTGTGCGTTTTGCACAATCCTCACCCCTTCTGTATTAAAAAAATTAACTACAGTTCTATTCTATCCTTCCTAGAAAGCGGCTTCAACGAACAATAAGTAATTGACTGTCTTAATTATAAGATTATTAGTATTCTGAAAAAGAATGTTATAATAAAAAGTGTAAGCATAATGCCTAATTTTAAGGAGGAGAACATCTATGGTTATGGATCCAAATAAGGCCCAAGACGTCTGGAAAGATGCCGGGGAACATGTTCAATTCACTGTTTTAGAATTAAAGCGGGAAGATCAAGCAAAGGATCAAGAAGCAATTCAAGAATTTGTTGATCGTTTCCAAGCAATTACCCGCTCACTACGTATTCGTGATAACAAGGGTAATTTAAAGGTCAGTCTTGGTTTTAGTAATGCTGCTTGGGACTACTTATTCCCAAATGCACCGAAACCAAAAGAACTAGAAGACTACGAAACCCTTACCGGCCCCAAGTATGAGATGCCAGCCGTCAAGGGTGACCTCTTCATCCATGTCCGGGCAAATGACGAGGCCGTTGTTTACGAATTTATGGCCCAATTAATGAACTTCATTAAGGACATTACGACAGTTGTCGATGAGACCAAGGGCTTCCGCTACTTTGAAGGACGGGCAATTATCGGCTTTATCGACGGAACAGAAAATCCTGAACCACAAGATGCTGCTGATTACGCAATTATCGGCGACGAAGACCCTCAATTTGTGAATGGGTCATACGCCTTTGCGCAAAAGTGGCGTCACCAAATGGATATCTGGAACAAGCTCACGACTGAAGACCAAGAAAAAGCGGTCGGCCGGAAGAAGTTCTCTGACCTTGAATTAAGTGAACAAGAAAAGTTCAAGAACGCTCACAACGTTGCTTCACAGGCAACGATTGACGGGGTTGAACAAAAGATTGTCCGGATGAATGTCCCATACTCCGACCCTGCGTCTGACAATACCGGGACCTACTTCATCGGTTACGCTCGGCACTGGAACGTAACTAAGAAGATGCTGGAAAATATGCTGGAAAAGAACGACTACCTACTCTCATTCTCTGATATTTTAGGCGGCCAGCTCTTCTTCATCCCTTCCCGGCCATTACTTGACCAAATCGCTGAAGGGGAATTCAAGTAATTATTGACAGTTCTTGTCCGACTTGTTATATTAGTTTCAATAATTTTAGGAGGGATCAACCATTGAAGTTTTAATTCTACACAAGTTAATTGCATCGACTACTGTGACCGACACAGGAGGGGTGCTCTGGGTAGAATTATTATTCAATCGTTGATCAATAAGTAAATTAGGGCGTAGTGGCTCCAATTTAAAAAGGTCTACCTGGAGTGGTAGGCCTTTTTTGTGTCCTTAAGAAAGGATTCTGATATTTTGGAACCAATTATAATTAACAATCTAAGCTTTGCCTATCCAGGGCAAAAAGAATTATTCAACCATTGCCAGCTCAGCCTTGATAGTAGTTGGAAGCTTGGCTTGCTGGGGAGAAATGGGCGGGGTAAAACTACTTTACTGAAGATTTTGCAGGGAAAACTCCCCTACCAAGGCAAAATTCAAACGCCCGTGACCTTTTCCTACTATCCTTTTGGGGTTACTGACGCAACCGACCTGACATGGAACAACCTTACTGCCGCCATTCCTCAGCTTGAGCAATGGCAACTTGAAAGTGAACTAAACCTAATGGCAACCGACCCTGCCCTGATCTGGCAACCATTTAACACTCTCAGTGGTGGTGAACAGACCCGGGTGATGTTGGCAGCGTTATTCGCCCAGGATGGCGCCTTCCCCCTACTAGACGAGCCAACCAACCACCTTGACCAACATGGCCGCCAGTTAATCGCTGACTACCTTCACCAGCAAAAAACTGGTTTTATCATCACCAGCCACGATCAAGTCTTCCTGGACCAAATCATCGACCATACCCTCGTGATTGAACAGCACCAATTAATTCTCGAACAGGGAAACTACCAAGATTACTTTGACCAAAAGCAAAATCGTGATCGTCACGCCATCAATCAAAATAATCACTTACTGCAAGAGATCCACCAACTAAAACAGCAACAGCAATTAAAGCAGCAATGGGCACAGAAAGCAGAGCATGAGAAAGTTAATAACTCGCATGCTGATAAGGGTTTTATCGGCCATCAAGCTGCTAAAATGATGAAAAAATCTACCCAGATGAAAGGCCGGCTTGATAAAGCGATTACTGACCGGCAGGGACTATTAACAGACATTGAGAAAATTGTCCCCTTAACAATCAATGCTTTGCCGACCCACCAGCAGCGGCTGTTGACCATCGATAAGCTCAGCCTCGCCTATCCTGGTCACCCATTATTTCGTAATCTCTCCTTACAAATCAGCCCGCACGACCAAGTCATCCTGGCCGGTGATAACGGGAGTGGCAAGTCAAGCCTAATCCAAGCAATCAGGGGCACTTTTGCTGGGGAACAAACCGGAACAATTACTATTAGCAATAAGCTAATGATTAGCTATGTCCGCCAACATTATTCAGATAACCAGGGGACGCTAAAAGAATTTGCTAAAAGTAACCATCTCCGTTATGATGACTTGCTTAACCTTCTCCGTAAGCTGGGAATGGCCCGCGAAACTTTCACTGTCCCCATCCAGGACATGAGCATGGGACAACAAAAGAAGGTCGAACTTGCCCGTTCACTCGCCCAACCAGCCAACCTCTACATCTGGGACGAGCCCCTAAACTACCTCGACACTTATAACCAGGAGCAGCTAATCCAGCTTATCAAACAATCCCGGCCACCGATGCTAATTATTGAGCACGACCGCCACTTTATTGATACAATTGCCACAAGGAAAATTAATATTTAAGGAGCTTCCTTATGTGGAAAACAAAGACATTTCAACAATTAACAACGACAGATCTTTTTAACATCTACTACTTACGGGGACGGGTATTCGTCACTGAACAGCACCGTCCGCTCAATGATGTCGACTACCATGACCGCCAAGCAGTCCACATCATGAACATGATTGATGACCAGCTAGTCTGCTATGCCCGCGTGTTTGCTACCGAAGGTCATGTTACCTTTGGCCGTGTCGTTATCGCGCCAGAATACCGGGGAACTGGCTTGGGAAATGACCTCCTGGACCAAATCATGGCGACAATCAAGCAATATTTCCCGGGAAATAAAATTGAAATTGAAGCACAAGCACAGGTTGAAGGCTACTATCAAAAAGCTGGCTTTACCACTGTTGGCAAGCCTTTTGTTCATGCCTTTACGCCCCATGTTAAGATGGTCCATGACGCACTCTGACAAAAAAGCGAACCCACAGGGGGGTCCGCTTTTTTTTGCTATATCAACTGTAGTTCCTTTAACCAGTCAAGAAACAACGGGAACCACTTTCCCATATGTTCATCCACCCGGTTAAAGTTGACAATCCCGGTATACTTATTTGCCAGCGCCATTCCATGACCACCAGTACTAAACTGATGCAGCTCAAACGGAACGTTATATTTTGCCAATGCATCTGCATACACCTGTAAATGATCAACAAAGGGGGTTAGTTCATCCTTATTTGATCCCCACATAAAGGTAGCAGGCGTTTTATCATTTACTAATGTTGCGACGTTTTCCGTCATCACCTGCATGCGCTCATCAATCGTTGGCTGGATGACTGGATAACCAAGCGCCACAAACTTTGCATGGGTATCTGGTCGGTTACTATAAGCAGCTGCCAGTTGACCGCCAGCAGAAAAGCCAATGATCCCCAACCGGTTAACATCAACGGCTAGTTCACCAGCGTGGGCAACGATATAGTCAAATGCCTGGGCAACCGCAACCTTTGCCGCTTGGTAGTTGCGGTGCTCAACAACTGGGTAGCGGACAACAAAAGCTTGCCAAGCATGGGTCGCAAAGGTCAAGGCAACCCGCTCAGAATCTCGCTCCATGATTTTATTGTGACTACCGCCCGGCAGGATCACAATCGCTGGTAACGGCTCATCCGTGTTGCTATGGTAAATATCTAGGGACGAATACGGTTGCTTAAGTTTTACATTGTCAATCTTCATTCTCTTACCTCACTTGCCTAGTTTTACTGATAATCACCATTATGACTATTTTTATCCTTCATCACATTTTTTTGCAAGCTGTAAGGGCTTTTATCACCGATTACCCTTGTTTATTATTAAAAGTTTGCTAAAGTGAAACATGACATTATTTATTTTATAATAGGGGATTGATTATTTTATGGCAATTATAAAGAAAAAGTCATTCTGGCTCGCTGCCGTGATGACTTTGATTTGTTCAGTTGCGGGGGTACTCCTTGCCAAGCTACCTTACGTTAAGGTTATCGGGGCACTGGTAATCGCCTTGTTGTTGGGGATTGCAATGCAACTCACCCCGGCAAAGCTCCAGGAAGAAGCAAAGGGCGGAATTGGCTTTATCTCAAATAAGTTTTTACGACTCGGAATTATTATGCTGGGTTTCCGTCTTAACTTAGAGACCTTGGCCGCTGCCGGGGTCAAAACCATTTTGGTTGCAGCAGTCGGCGTTACCGGGACAATCTGTTTAACTTTTTGGTTAAGCAAGAAGTTCGGGGCAGAAGATGAGTTGGCGATCCTTTCTGCCTGCGGTTGTGGTGTCTGTGGTGCCGCCGCGGTAATGGGTGTTTCTCCTCAGATTGAAACTACTGATGAAGAACGCAAGCGGGAAAATGAAGTTTTAGCCGTTGCCGTAGTCTGCGTAATGGGAACTGTCTTCACCCTAATTGAAATTGGGATCAAGCCATTGCTAGGGTTGACTGACCCGCAATTTGGGGTTGTCGCGGGAGGTTCCTTGCACGAAATCGCCCATGCAGTTGCTGCTGGTGGTGCCTTTGGGACTGGCAGCCTCGATAATGCCTTGATCATGAAGTTATCCCGGGTTCTTCTCTTAGCGCCCGTGGCCCTCATCGTTGGTTACTGGTACCAACACCGCCTAGTGAAGGAAAGTGAAGAAGAGCATACCCAGGAGCCAAAGAAGCTGCCAATTCCGTGGTTCTTAGGTGGTTTTATCCTAACTAGTATCTTAGGAACCTTCCTCCCGTTTTCAGCGGGCTTTCTGGATGCCCTCGTCCAGGCTGCTTACATTTTCTTAGGGATGGCAATGGCAGCTCTCGGCTTATCCGTTAACTTCAAGGTGATCTTCAAGCGCGGTGGCGCGGTTTTCGGTGCCGCAGCTATCAGTTCAACATGCCTATTAGTATTTATGATTATTATGAGTAAATTATTCTTTTAAAAAGAGCTGGCCGGCAATTAATTGCTGGTCAGCTTTTTTCAGTGTTCTCCCTTTTATTTCAGCGTTCGCGTTTTTCTTCTGTTTTTCAGTAAAATTACTTTTATTTCAGTAATCGGCGATGATATATTTGAGAATATAATTATTATTGTGAGGAATCAGAAATGTTAAATGTCTTTATTTTGGAAGATGATCCTGTTCAATTACAACAAATTAAAGATAACGTTCAACGGATTAGTGAGGAATTTACGGTCACTTGCTCGATCCATCCCTTTACCACGATTGAAGAGCTAAAAGCATCCCTTCCAGTTCCTAGTGTCGATAACCTTTACATCCTCGACTTAGAAATCGACGGGATCAAGGATGCTGGGCTAGCCTTTAGTCGGAAAATTAGGAGCCATGATCAACTAGCAACGCTGATTTTTATCACCGTTCACGACGAGTTCTTATACCAGACATATAAGTACCGCGTGAGTGCCCTCGACTTTATCGCCAAAGATTACGGTAATATCTATGAGGAGTTGCGCAGTGATATCAAGCAAGTCTTAGCAAAGATTGCGACTAACAACTATAGTCAGCCATTTAGTTATAAGGACTACTCAAACACGATTAATATTGATTTTATGAATATTAATTACTTTGAAACCAACTCCACTAATTCACACTCGGCGATCCTCAATACAGTCAATAACCACCAACGGCAGCTTAATTATAACTTACACGACATTGAAAAAATGGACAGCCGTTTTTTCCGTGCCCACCGTAGTTACTTAATTAACCCCTACCAGGTTAAAGATGTTGACACGCGAGCGGGGATCATCCATTTTTACAACGGCGCAGCCTGCCCGGTAAGTAAACTTCATTTACGCAGCCTATTGCGCCTAATCGTGGCCGAGTAATCACTTAGCCACGAAATACAGAAAAGCGGTAATAGCGGATCCGCGGATCATTTGAGGCCCGGCACTTCCCGTCGCGCCCATTCTTGCTCTGGTAAAAATGAACATACTCATTGTCGTGAAAGTATAATTTTCCCCATAACATCGTACTGTTCGTGTGTGGGCGGGTACTACGATAGGCTAGCCGTCGAGTTGGATACTTTTGGTAATCATGGTTAAAACCTTTCAGGCTAGTACTTTTCGTTTGTTCACGATTTGGATAGAGCAAATAGCGAACCGCTTGTTTTTTATTCTTTGGGTAATCGGCGACAATATACTGGTCCTTTATCCGTTGATGATTTCGATCGTAATAGGTCACTTGATAGCGGTAAATCATGTGGGGGATAAACCCGGTATTATTATTCGTCTTTAGACCATAAGAAATAATAAAAACTAGCGCAAGCCCGATGATTAACGCAAGGGTCACGAGGGTATTCTTGCTTGGCTTGTGGACAACCGCCATTTGTACTGGCGCTTGCTTCTTCTGGGGAAGAATTGTCCCACAATTTAGGCAGTGGATCGTGCCGGCCGGATTGACCGTCCCACATTTGGGACAGCTAATCCCCTGGATATTATTTGTAACTGCGCGATCACCTTGCTGG
This sequence comes from Limosilactobacillus caccae, assembly GCF_900156885.1. Taxonomy (GTDB): domain Bacteria; phylum Bacillota; class Bacilli; order Lactobacillales; family Lactobacillaceae; genus Limosilactobacillus; species Limosilactobacillus caccae. Next base: position 44,538 of record NZ_FTOY01000009.1, on the reverse strand, counting down.
TATCCCGGTTTCTCTGCCGGGTTATCTGGTTGATTCGCTGAACTTTTCATTTCATCATTCTCACTTTCTAAGGAGGCTTTTTAATTGTTATTTTTTATCGCACCGTGGAGTACTACTTACCAGCAGACGCTCCTCATGGACTTATTTAACTTTTACTTCTGGTTTATTACTGGGTATTTTATCATTCTTGCCTTTCAAAAGATACTCAACCGGAAGCTACCGGTTTTAACCCAGGTGTTGTTGGTCCTACTAGCATCAATTGGGATTCCGAGCACAATTGGCTTTTTAATCTACCTTATACTTGCCTTGCTAATTATCTACTTTCTCGGCTTCAACCGGTCAGTATCCTTTAATACGATCAGTGCAATATTCATCTTTACCTACGTTTTTTACCAGTTAATTAACTCGGTGTGGTTTCGGATCTACCAGTTCACAATTGAAATGCCATTAAATGCCAGTCCGTTTTGGACTTCACTTGTCTACTCCATCTTTGTCGCACCACTGATTACTATCGGTACCTTTCTCTTAATAATCAAGAAAATCAGCAAGCCCATCAACCGCTATAATCAACTGGTCGTGCAGCAATGGCCCGTCTATGCCTGGGGAGTTAACCTAATTGCGGCATTCTTCCCCATCTTTAGAACCTCCACTGCCCTGTCACTGATTAAGGTGACGATCCCAATGTACTTAGTGATCCTTGCTGCTTATATTATTGGCTATCTTTTGGCAATCACCCTGCCTACGCGAAGTATCGAAAAGTCAATGCTCATCCAGAGCCAGCAAATCGAGCTCACTAACCTCGCCCACTATACCAGCCACATCGAAGCAATGTACGACGAATTACGCCGCTTCCGGCATGATTATAAGAATATCTTACTCAGTTTAAGCGATGCTGTCGAAAATAAAAACATCGACCAAGTCAGTGATATTTTCAAGCGGGTCGTCATCCCAACTAACGCCAATGTTGAAACGCAAACTAGTGTCTTGGGCCGGTTGGCGGACGTGAAGGATTTAGAAATTAAAAGCTTGGTTTACAGTAAGACAATGCAGGCGATTGATAAGGGAATCACCGTCGAAATTGAGGTCGAAAAACCAATTAAACTTGACCGCCACGTCCAAGTTACGGATATGTTGCGGATCATTTCAATCCTCTTTGATAATGCCATTAATGCGGCCACCAAAGCGGCTAAGCCACAGATTAATTTTAGTTTCTTTAATGACCAGGAACGCCAGGTCATCGTGATCGCTAATACCACTGCGGAAGAGCAAGTTGACCTTAGCAAACTCAGTGGTCATTTTAGCGGTGTCCTCACCACTAGCCACCACGGTCTCGGCTTACGGAACTTACGGTCAATTCTCGCCCGTTACCCGTTCATCCACAATAACCGCAGTGCTAGTGACCACTGGTTGGAACAGCAAATTGTAATTTATAAGATTGAAAAGTAAAAAGGGTTCGCATTTTTTTTGCGAACCTTTTTTATGGTTTAAATGCTGACTAGATTAAATCGGAAAACTAGCTTTTGCAACAACATCCAGTACTTATATATTCCAACAGATCGTCCATCCTTAGCGTATGAATATCTTTCCTATGCTTTCCGGAAAGTTACAGTACCACTGATCTTCATATCGTCTTGGCTTATCGGTTGTATATTTCCAACATATTCATCGCCAGACCGATGGATATTATTAATTTGAATGTCCCCCATAATATCATCGCCACTTGAAACCTTAAGCGTACTATCACTTAAAGTATAGCTACCGCCTACTTCATCATTCTTAGCATTCTCCTTTGCTTCGCTCGCTGTTTTCCCAGCATACAATTTCTTCTTTCCGCTATCTAGATAAACGGTGATACTTCCAGTATTATTGTCTGTCTTGTTAGTAAACCAGCCTTGCGTTGTTGTCTTCGTATTCATCGTCATTACATATGGTTTATTAACCAAAGCATGATCAGGTTGCATCTGAACATTATGGATAACATTTCCTAGAATAATTAAAGCAACTATAACAACTACACCAATAAGGCCATATTTCTTGGGGTTGTTCCGTGCCTCCTTCTTTACTTTCTCAATATCGATATTATTACTAATTTCCTTCAATTTTGCTTTTGCTTTTACTAGTGTTTCATTAGTATTTGCATCTTCTTTATTAGAACGATCCTTTGTACTCCTGTTTTTAGGCGTAGCAGGTGCCTCATGCTTTACTTCTTCTCTCTTCTTAACTTGAGGAGCAGGCTTTTCTTGGTTAACCGCTTTAGTTTCTTTGGCACTACTTTCATTATTAGCTGTTAACTTATAGCCACAGTTTTCACAAAACTTATCACCTGGCTGCAACTTATTTCCACAATTTGGGCAAAACTTCATTATTAAATTCCTCTCTAATTCTATTGTTCAATTGAAACATTATTCGTCATATTCTTGACGGCGGCCGCATAATGATCTTTATTAATCTGATTAATCATTTCATCTTTTGCAACACTCTTAGCCGGCGTGTACACAGTATCCACATCATAATCAGCTGGTAAAGAATAAATATTAATCGTGTTGTCCTCATCAATCGTGTAAACAAGTTTACGATCACCTGACTCACCATTATCAGACACTATATAAGCCATTTCCTGTCCCTTTTTTGCCAAGCAATCTAATAGGTCATCATCAGTCGACAAGTCAACTTCCAAATTCCCACTTTTAGTCATATCAGACCAACCATCAACATTATTCCGCGAAGCAAAATAAGTTACGGCTGCTGCACTTCCTTTGGGACCAATATCTGAAGAAATTTTCTCGCCACTCTTTCGCTCAGATGAAGCGGATGTAGACGAACTACTTACTGAATGTTCAGCAGGCGTTGCCGAAGAACTAGCTGCACTACTTGTTGCCGATTGACTAGCACTACTGTTTTCGCGATCCATAACATAAGCGCCAGCAGCCACGACAACCACAATAATCATTGCAAGGATAACCAGTTTTTTCATCACGCCACTTTTCTTTTGGGGCTTAACTGACTGGTGCTTTGCAGGCGCGGTCTTCACCCGTACAGAAAAATCATAACCACAGTGTGGACAAAATTTAGCGGTCTTCGCGATCTTGCTTCCGCACTGTGGACAAAACTTATCCATAAATTAATCCTCCTCATTTATTTCGGTAATTATCGTACGTTGGGTGTTTATCCTTGTAAACCGCTTTTCAGTAAACGCCGATTACCTTCAGTAAATATTTACTGAAGCTCAGTGTCCTTCACTGAAAAAGCATTCCCTTTATATCTGGATTTACTTATCATTAGTTTATAAATTTTTATTAGGGAGATTTTGATTATGAAAAAACATATTCGTCAAATCTTATATACTAGTGTTGCTTTAGGAATGTCATTAACTGCCGCCGCTGCGCTGGATAACACCGTTGCAAGTGCTGATACCACCGCCCCAGCGGAAACCCAGCCGACGCAAACGACAAGCGCGACTAATTCAGCAGCGCCTAGTCAAGCCAAGGAGCAAGTGATTGACCCGGCAGCTTTGGACCAAGCCGAAGCCCAAAAGCAAGCTCAGTATCAAAAAGCTTATGAAGCAAATTATGATCTAGCACGCAAGACATTTAGTAGCGATGGGATTCCCTTTATGGGCGGAAACGGTTTAGGAAGTTTTTCGACCAAACCAACGAGCCAATTCTCACCAGCCTTGGCGCAAAAGCTCTATGAAGCTAATGATGCGCGAAATGAAATCATTACCGCCAACCCCGAAGGCCTACGTAAAAACGTGCAAAACTTTAACTATAGTTTAGACATGATCAGTAACTACACCTACAAGGATGGTGAATCCGGCACCCTGCCAACGCCAGATTATGGTCTGCCACTGCGGACTGCTGTCAAGGAAGTGCCACAAGACGACCAATTTTACATTGATTGGCTCGACCATGAGATTAAGCTTCTTCAGGGGCAGCCAGAAACTTACAAGGCTCCGGCTGAATACACTGACTTAGTAAAGCAATTCAAGCATATTGCTGACTATTATGGTGGTGATAACGTTAAGCTCAGTGACTCTGACTACACACGCTTTTATGACTTGCCAGGCTTCCAAGACTGGGATGATATTACCGGTCACATCGTGCAGTTGACGATGTTCCCAGGCGATTCCGAATACGATGTTAAGTTCTATACGCCATACATGAAGCACATCATTGCTCAATGGAATGCTAAATATGAGACCCTGCAAAAAGAATATGCGGCCAAGAATAACCAGCCTGCCGAACCGGTTACTAATTCTGAAGACCAGACTGCTGAAAGTACACCAACTCCGGTAACAACGCCAGCTAGGTCAACAACAGTTCAGCAGCAGGCACCACAAACTGCTCCCCAACCGACTAAGGTTACTACTATGCCAACAACGACTACTAGCACCGTTGCTGTTAAGTCAACAATTTCACCTAGCACAGCACCGGTTTCACCAGTTAAGCAAGCGCGCCTACCACAAACCGGTAATCAGAATGGCGCCGTTGCTGCTGGCCTTGGCTTGGGACTGATTACCCTCGCCACCATGTTTGGTTTCGGCCGGAAGCGCAAATTCTAGTAATTTTTCGAGGAGGAAGTAATGAAAAAACTAATCACAATTGCTGCAACGGTCCTTGCTGGCTGTTCACTTGCCGCTTGTGAAAGCAGTAGCAGTGATAACGCTGCTAGTTCTTCATCAACAAGCCAAACCAGCAGTTCATCACAAAAGCATGTTCTAAGGAGCGCCGCCAGCAAGAAGTCGTCCAGTGCCACTACTTCTAGCACCACTACCGTTAGTGACCCCCGGGTAATCGGGATCCTGGCTTACGAAGAAGTATTCGGTAAAAGTGCCGGCAGCGAAGAACTATACTTTAGTACTAATACTGGCGATAACAATAACGGTAATGATGGGGATTACCTGGTTAGCGCCGGTTCGACCGTCGGCACGATTTCCTTTAGCGTCAATGGTGACCAGGTGACAATTTATCAAATGGATAGTGCTGGGACGAGTGATGCAGAGGCGCAGTACACTTCTTCCACTGTGTCGTTAAAAGAACTTGAAGACAAGTTCTACTCGTCATCTGCCGACAAAGAAAGCGTTGACGCGGCTGCCCAAAATTTGAAGGATGGCAATAATCCGGATGATAGTGAAAGCACGGCGGATTCCGATGACGAGGCTGATGATAGTGATGATGAAGGTGAAAACGACGAAACTACTGAAGATGATGAAGATATTGATGATATGAGTGTCATTATTAATCAACAGGGTGGACGATCGGCATCCCCTCACCTTCTTTAGAAAAATATCTCCGAACTAAATAACGCCATTAAACTAGTAACTTGCTTACTAATTTAGTGGCGTTTTTAATTGTATTTATTTTACTTGTTTACCAAGCTGGTACGCTTCGTCAATGTGCTTGGCAAGTTTTTCTTCATTCCAAGCATCAGCAGCGAGCACACCGCCTACACGTTCCCAGCGCATGTAGCGGAAGAGTTGCTCAAAGTATAGTTTAAGCGAAGCAAAGGCGTCTTCTTGCCCATAGCCGCTAACCAGCGTAATTGCCTTCTTGTCGCCATGTAACTCATGGTTCCAGTGGTAGAAGCGGTCGATTACCGCCTTCAGTGCTGCGTTCATTCCGTAATAATACAGGGAACTGACGAGAACCACCATATCAGCAGCCAATAACTTAGGCATCACTTCGTTAGTCACAACATCGGCTGGCTCAATCGCCACTTCTTGCCCTGGATGGTTGTCTTCTAGCTGAATCAATGAAAACTCACTTGTCCGCCGTCCCGCATCAAAGCGGTAAACTTCATTTCCAGCTTCACGGGCGCCCTTAATAAAGGCATCCGCCAGTTTTTCAGAACTTCCCGGGTGGTGAGGACTCCCTGTCAATACAACGATCTTCATCATCTATCGCATCCTTTCATCTTCCTCGATTATAGTAAGAAACGGGCAAAATGGAAAATAATAAGTTTGGGTTCACACTAACAGGAGTGGATTTGTTTTAACCATAAAATAAACCTTTGTCCCCACCATTTTTTCGTCGTTGGCGGCTCCTCCTTTAAATAGGCTTGTTTTGTTAAATAATGCAAGATGTTCATCACTATTTCTCGTAAATATTTTCACTTAGGTACCGCTCACTCGAATCTGGGAAGACTGTCACAAGGTTTGCCCCGGCAGGCAACGTTGCTGCCACCTGTAAGCTTGCTGCTAGTGCTGCCCCACTTGAACTCCCGATGAACAAGCCAAGATTCTTTGCCGCCCAGCGAACGTAGTAAAAGGCATCATCATCACTAATCGTTTTCACGCCGGCATAATTCAAACCTTTAAAGAAGGGTGGAATAAACTCAACCCCGATCCCCTCTGTCCGGTGGGAATGGGCAGGGCCACCGTTAAGGATAGAGCCAGCTGGTTCAACAACATAGCCCTGAATTTCTGGGTAGGCATCCTGCAGGGCCCGCTGGATCCCAGCAAAGGTGCCCCCGCTTCCTGCGCCAGCAACAAAGGCAGCAAGCGGCCGGTTATCTAGGTCCGCTAGAATTTCCGGGCCAAGCGTCTTTCGGTATACATCCGGGTTAGCCGTATTCGCAAATTGCAAGGGAAGGTAGGCGTTGCCAACCTGCTTAGCAAGTTCCTTTGCCCGCTTAATTGCCCCTTCAATCCCTGCCGCACTTGGGGTATTGACCACCTCAGCCCCTAGCGCCCGCATTAAGGTTTGCTTTTCAAAACTAAATTTTTCTGGCACCACTAGTTTCACCGCTAACTTATATTTCAGAGCGGCAAGGGCAACTCCAATCCCAGTATTACCTGCTGTCGGTTCAATTATCGTCGTCTGCTCATTGACCTTGCCACTAGCGATTCCCCGTTGGATAAGGGCAATCCCCAGCCGGTCCTTGATACTACCGCCAGGATTAAACATTTCTAATTTTGCATAGATGTTAACATTATTCGGCGTCTTCATCGGCAAGTGCATTAAGGGGGTATGACCAATTAATTCGTAAGTATTTTCCACTAACATTATTTTCTCCTTCTTCCTAATAAAAGGCAGCAAAAAAGGCGTAAACCCAAGGATTCCTTGAATCTACGCCTTATGTGGCAATCAATCTTTCAGTAATTCAGTTAAAAATGAGAATACCAAAGAGTGAGTCGCATAAGACGCGATTCACAACAACAAGTATTCGCCTTAGCAAAGTAGTTGTTCATCTTTGGTTAATCCTCCTCTAATCAAATTATCACTATAATAACTTTCTAAAAGTAAGTTGTCAACCTTATTTTATCAATAGCGGTGAAGGTACTCCTGTGCCCGTTCAGCAGTCAGATGGAAGCCATTCATTAAGCTTTTTCTGATATCATCATCAGGAAAATTGGCTTGTCGGAGGCTTTGGATAAGCTCTCTGATCCCGTCTTCACGGCCCGCGTTAAATCCTTCCCGCCGCGCATCCATTAAATCTAGCTCAAATTTCATAAACCCTCGTCTCCTTTCTGGACTTTGCTTAATTTTTTTAATCTCATTTTGAATAGTTTGGACAAAGTTATCATTAGCAACCACCTGATTGCGCATCAACTGGAGAAAGTTACGCATTGGTTCATCTTCTGCAAACGTGTTAGCCGTCGCATTAAAGACAACTACGGTGCGGTTGTCGCCCAATTTAAGCTGGCGATCGCGAGTACAGGCAAAATCGAACTGGTACTTGGCCCAGCCCCGCTGAAAATAGTCAAAGTTACAGAACATAATGACATAGGTGGGATAATTTAATAGCTTTTGGTAATCATCCCCTGGCATAAGCAACTCACTATCGATTTGTTCCTGGTAATAACGCAGTCGCGCTGGCAAATTATGCTGGTTTACCATCTGCATCTCAATCACATAGATGCGGTCGCGGTCATCTTCAACATAAACATCGTAACGCACCTTCCGATCAAGTCCGTAACTACTGATGTCTTTTTGCGTTTCAATCCGCTTGATCTTTGTAACCGTAATCTCAGGAATCGCGCGTTGGATCAGTCCGTGGCAAATCTGCTCATTTTCCATTACTAGCCCAAACAGTGGGTCGCTGGTAATCGTCATCTTATCCCAGCGTTCTTCCAGTTTTCGGAGGTAGTGTTGGCGTGTTTTATCAGTTTTCATCTTGATAACTCCATTATAGTAAATTCGGACAAATTAGTCGTCCTATTATTTAAATACGTAAAAAAACGGAAAACACATTTTTTTCATCTTAAGAATTTATGCTGTAAAATAAGAATAATTGATTTTTAGGAGCTATTTTTATGAAAAAACACGGACTGTTACTTGTTAATTTAGGCTCACCCGCCACCCCAACCACCCCTGATGTGAAGAGCTACCTCACCGAATTTCTCAGTGACCGCAACGTTATTGAGATGCCACCTGCATTTTGGCAGCCACTACTACGGGGCATCATCCTTCCCATGCGCTCGTGGCGTTCAGCGACCTTTTACCGCAACTGCTGGCTGGATGAAGGGTCACCGCTAATCGTTCATACCAGCCGGCTAACGGCAAAAGTACAAGCCATGTTACCCGATTGGAAAGTCCAGATGGCAATGACCTATGGAAAGCCAACGATTGGCGACACAATTAGGGAAATGAAACAAAGGTGCGAGCAATTAACCGTGATTGCCCTCTTTCCCCATTTCACCAAGAGTACGACGCAGTCAATCATTGACAAGGTAACGGCTGCTGACCCGACAGCACAGATTATTGACCGTTTTGCGGACGAAGAAGGCTATCTCAAAGTCCTCACTAAGCATATCCAAACCGCCTGGGACAAGGGTAACTATGACAAGCTATTAATTTCTTACCATGGGATTCCAGCAGCGATGGTCAAGCACGGCGACCCGTATAAGGACGAGACTGAACGGACGACTGCTGAGCTGGTCAACCGGCTCGCTATCCCCGCTGACAAGATTAAGATGGTCTACCAGTCAAAGTTTGGCCCAATGCCCTGGCTTAAGCCTTACCTAAAAAACACCCTCCTAAGCGAGGCTCAGCTCGGCCACCGCAACATCCTTATCGCGGCTCCTTCCTTTGTCGCTGACTGCCTAGAAACCCTTGAGGAAGACAAGGTCCAAAACTACCAGACCTTCAGGGAAAACGGTGGGGATAACCTTGACGTTGTTCCGTCGCTTAACGATGATCCAGCGTTTGCCCAGTTTTTAGCAACGCTGGCGCAAGAAAAAGAGGCGCACTAATGAAACGCAAGAGTCTCGATGAAATCAATGCTAGTGTCGCCGTGCCAAATGTCTACCAGAGCGCATTCTGGCAAAAATTTCTCGCTTACAGTGGCCCGGGCGCCCTCGTCGCGGTCGGTTACATGGATCCGGGGAACTGGTTAACCTCACTAGCTGGCGGTAGCCAATACCGCTACCAGCTACTGGTCATTCTCCTGACGGCGATTCTGATTGCAATGTTCATGCAGTCCTTAGCAATCAAACTCGGGGTCGCAACCCGGACGGACCTTGCCCAAGCAATTGCGGACCACGTAACGAAACCTTTCCGCATCATTCTCTGGCTGCTCAACGAAGTCGCAATGATGGCAACCGACCTCACCGGGGTCGTGGGAACCGCGGTTGCCCTCAACATGTTATTCAAGCTTCCCCTGGTCATTGGGGTGCTTCTCACTATCGCGGACGTGTTGATCGTGCTCTTATTTCTTCACTTCGGCATTAGGCGGATTGAATTTATCGTCCTTGCCGCAATCCTTACCGTTGGGATCATCTTCGCGGTTGAGGTTTGCCGTGCCCATCCCCACTTTACGGCAATTATGGACGGTTTCCTTCCCCGGACGGTGATCTTCACCAACCACAGTGAACTGCTGCTGAGTCTTGGGATTGTCGGCGCAACAATCATGCCCCATAACATCTACCTCCATTCATCCCTTGCCCAAAGCCGGCGCTACGATGATCATGACGCAAAACAGGTCCGCGAAACGCTCCGTTTTGCTAACTGGGACTCGTTGATCCACCTGTTTGCGGCCTTTATTGTCAACGCCCTGCTCCTGATCCTTGGTGGAACCCTCTTCTTTCATTCTGCCAGCCTCGGTAGTTTAGAAGATGTCTTCGTCGGGCTGCGCAATCCCCAGGTTGTTGGTGACCTTGCCAGTCCGCTAATGAGCTGGCTCTTCGCCTTCGCGTTATTGATTACCGGCCTCATTTCGTCGATTACCAGTACCCTTGCCGGGCAGATCGTAATGGAAGGATTTATCAACATCCGCCTCCCCTTGTGGCAACGGCGGCTGTTAACCCGGGCAGTAACCCTTGTTCCAATCTTAATCATCGGCTTTATCATCAACTTTGACGAAGAACAGTTTGAACAGTTGATCATCTATGCCCAAGTGATCTTAAGTATTGCCCTGCCATTTACGCTATACCCACTGGTCGCATTGACCGGGAGCAAAAAAATGATGGGTCCTCACGCCAATACCAGCTGGCAAACAATTCTTGGTTATCTCCTCGCTAGTCTGGTCACCGGCTTAAATTTATTAGTGCTATTTTAACTACAAAATCCCGCAACGCATTATCACGTCGCGGGATTTTGTAGTTGCAGCCTTCTTTAGGCGGGCAACAAAAAATTTTATTATCGTCATAAGTTCATCAACAGCGGCTCGCGGTATTTACCGACGCCTGGCGATCATAATCTTAGTTGGCCGCCAGGGACCGCTCCACCAGCCATTAATGCCGGCATTCTTAATACGAATATCTTTGAAACCAATATTAGCAAGTACGGCCTTAATCCGCGTAAAGTCCCCGGTATCAACGATCAAGAGTGTCCCCTGGGCAGATAGTGCCCGCGCTGCCTCCTGTAAAGCCCGGCCCCGCGTAATTGCAGGGGTGATTTCTTGCAGGGTATAGCTAAAGGTCACGTAATCAAAGCTATGGTCCGTAAAGGGCATGTTAAACATACTTGCGTTAACCAGGTCAACCCGGTCAGCTAGTGCTGCTTTTTGCACCTTTTCCTTGAGGCCCTTCATCCCCTTGATTGCCTGCTCTTCATCATCACTGCCACTGATTTCAGTAACCTTCCCGGGAGCTGCTAGTCCCTGGGCAATGGTCAGCAGGGGAACATCCCCGCCATCACCAAGGTCCAGGATCTGCACATGACCGGTCGCCGCCGTATCAGTTAATAATTGGCGCCAAATAGCCTGTTCGCCCCGTAACGCAGCGTTGAGGGTGGTTATTCCGCTAAACAATAAGACGATCACCCATAGCAAGTGCCAATAGCATCTTGTCTTGACTGCGAGCACGACACCCGCAACCGCCAGGATGATTGCTAACAGGCCGTTAATAGTAGCCACTTGGTGTTTTTTCAATTCTCTCTTCTCCTATCACCATTAACTAACAATATCGTTTAATTTCCGGATGTCTTTCAGGCTTCCCACCACGGTAATCTTATCGTGGGGTTGAATGATGTCATTTGCCTGGGGCATCTGATTAATCTCGTCATCCTTACTTACAATAATAATAACGTTGACATTATAACGATTTCTGAAGTCTAAGTCATCGAGGGTCTTCCCGAAAAATTTTGGATTGTTGATGTTGACTTCCGCAAGCGTCACTTCTTTACTAAGGGTCACGTAGTCAACGACACTCGGGTTAAGCTGCTGGAAGATCAGCCGTTTGGCCAAATCGTGCTCTGGCCGGACAACCATGTCGGCCCCCACTCGTTCAAGGACCCGGGCATGGTTGACGTTTTCCGCCCGGCAGATTACATCCGGCGCGCCTAATTCCTTGGCAATCAGCGTCGCCATAATACTTGCTTCCACGTTTTTCCCAATTGAGATATAGACATGGTCAAAACTCCCAATATCAAGATCACGCAAGGCATCTTCATCCTGGGCATCAGCAATAACAGCCCGCATCACTGAACCAGCAAATTCGTTGACGACTTCCTCATTGGCATCAATTGCCAGCACTTCTTGGCCAGCCTGAACTAGGGATTCACAGATTGCCGCCCCAAATTGTCCAATGCCAATAACTGCATAACTTTCCTTTTTAGCCAATCAAAACACTCTCCTCTGGATAACGGTAGCTCTTCACATTCGTATTTGCATTTAAAATTGAGAACATCACGGTGTAAATCCCCACCCGGCCAACAAACATCAAGAACATGATAATCAGTTGCCCAAGTAAATTAAGGTTCGGGGTAATCCCCAGTGAAATCCCGGTCGTTCCGAAAGCCGCCACCGCTTCAAACGTAACGTAAGCTAGCGTGTCATGCTTTGGCAAATCCTGGGTCTCAACAAGGAGTAAGACCGCCACTAACAGGATAAATAGGGCCATAAATAGTAAGGTCAAGGCCCGGAAGATATTTTCTTGCGTAAACCGCCGGTGAGCAAAGTTCGTATCTTTTCTCCCCCGCAAGGTCGCAAAGCTCTGGATCGTCAGCAACCCAATCGTTGTCGTCTTAACCCCACCAGCAGTCGACCCTGGTGTCCCCCCGATGAACATCAAGATCACGGTAAAGGCAATTCCGGCGGCACTAAGGTCGGTGTACGGGAACGTAATCAACCCGGCCGTCCGGGGAGTAATTGCCATGAAGATGGTATTAAGGGCCCGCTGGGAAGCAGAAAGTTTGTCACTCAGCTGGGAAAGGTTTTTCTCAGTAATGAAATAAACAACCAGCGATAAGACAAATAATACCGCCCCCGTCCGCAGGGCCAGCTGGGTATGCAAGGACAAACGGTGGTAGCGATGGTAGCCGAGGATGTCTTTCCATACTAAAAAGCCCAGCGAACCAGCGATAATTAAGACTGCCAATACACAAAGCATGTACGGGTCGTTAGCGTAGTTTTCCATGCTGTTGCCAAATAAGTCAAACCCCGCATTACAAAAGGCCGAAATGGAGTGGAAGATACTAAACCATAGCCCCTTTTTTAGACCGTAGCGCGGGTAAAAGTCAAAAAATAAAAAGATGCTGCCTGCAAGCTGGATCAACAGCGACAGACGGATAATTAAATAGACCACGCTTAGTTGGGAAAGGTGGTCGAGGTTAAGGGCCTCCTGCGTCAATAAACGGGTCGACATCCGCATCCGCTGCCGAACGATTAATGACATCATTACGGCAAAGGTCATGAACCCCAGTCCACCAACTTCGATTAGCATTGCGATGACGATCTGACCAAAAATCGTCCAGTGGGTCGCTGTACTAACCAGCGTCAACCCCGTCACACAGGTAGCACTCGTTGAAGTGAAGAAGGCGGTCATAAAAGTAGTCGTTTCCCCCGGCTTAGTAGCAAAAGGCAATGATAGCAAGACTGTTCCCATAAAGATCACAATCAAGAAACCATAAGTAAGAATTTTCGGAAATGAGTACTTATGGTTATTTATTTCAATCACTATTCGCCCCTCCTTTTTTTATCGTTACTCTACTAATTATAAGCGTTTTTTATAAATTCTGTACCCTTGATTTATTGGAAAAGGCCGGGAGCGCTGACCTCATTTTGATACACTTACGCAAAGTAGTCCTATTTACGAGCTTTCCATAGATGAAAGCGCTACAATAGAGATGGAGATTAGTTGCTGTTTTTATGGAATGGAAAGGGGAAATTTTCATGTATTACTCCAACGGAAACTACGAAGCGTTTGCCCGCCCCCGAAAGCCAGCAGGCGTTGATAACAAACACGCCTATATTGTTGGTGCTGGTCTTGCGGGGCTGTCGGCCGCTGTTTTCCTGGTTCGCGATGCACAAGTACCAGGAGCAAATATTCATGTTTTTGAAGAACTCCCAATTGCCGGTGGTTCACTAGATGGTGAGGACCGTCCAGCCATTGGTTTTGTCACCCGTGGTGGGCGGGAAATGGAAAACCACTTTGAGTGTATGTGGGACATGTACCGGTCAATCCCATCACTAGAGGTTCCCGGCGCATCATACCTCGACGAATACTACTGGCTCGACAAGGATGACCCCAACAGTTCTAATTGTCGGCTAACTTACAAGCGGGGTAACGAATTGCCAACTGATGGCAAGTACCTTCTTGGCAAATCGACGAAGGAACTGATGAAGCTGATCTTAACTCCTGAAGAAGACCTTGGTGACCAGACAATCGCCGACTACTTCTCCGATGATTTCTTCAAGAGCAACTTCTGGACATACTGGTCAACGATGTTTGCCTTTGAAAAATGGCACTCACTGGCTGAAATGCGGCGGTATGCAATGCGGTTTATCCACCACATCGATGGTTTACCAGACTTCACGGCCCTCAAGTTCAACAAGTACAACCAGTACGAGTCAATGACCAAGCCACTCCTTGCCTACCTTAAGGATCACGGGGTTCAATTTGAATATGACACCCAGGTAAAGAATGTCTTAGTTGACACGAAGGACGGCGAAAAGCACGCCAAGAAGATCTTGCTGACCCAGGGTGGTGAAGATAAATCAATCGACCTGACTGACGATGATATCGTTTTTGTCACTAACGGTTCGATCACCGAAAGCTCTACTTATGGTAGTCACCATGAGGTTGCCCAGCCAAACCACAAGCTTGGCGGCAGCTGGAAGCTATGGGAAAACATCGCTGAACAGTCACCAGCCTTTGGGCACCCGGATGTCTTCTGCAAGAACCTCCCCGACCGGAGCTGGTTCGTTTCCGCCACTGCAACCGTCAAGAATCCTCAAGTTGAGCCATACATCGAACGGCTGACTAAGCGGAGCCTCCACGACGGTAAGGTCAATACTGGTGGAATCATCACCGTGACTGACTCCAACTGGATGCTGAGCTGGACAATTCACCGTCAACCACACTTTAAGAACCAAAAGGACAACGAAACGATTGTCTGGATCTACGGCCTATACTCCGATACGGAAGGTAACTACATCAAGAAACGGATTGTTGACTGTACCGGTGAAGAAATCACCAAGGAATGGCTCTACCACCTCGGTGTTCCTGACGCACTGATTGACGAACTGACAAAGGAAGAATCAATCAATACCGTTCCTGTTTACATGCCATTTATTACCAGTTACTTTATGCCACGGGTTAAGGGTGACCGGCCAGCAGTTGTCCCAGAGGGCTCTGCTAACCTTGCCTTTATCGGTAACTTTGCCGAATCACCAACCCGCGACACAGTCTTCACGACGGAATACTCTGTCCGGACCGCAATGGAAGCTGTCTACAGTCTCCTCAACGTTGACCGGGGGGTTCCCGAAGTATTCAATTCCGTTTACGACATCCGTGAACTGATGCGGGCAATGTACTACATGAACGATAAGAAGCCAATCGAAGACCTTGATCTCCCGATTCCAAAGGTAGTTAGTCAGCCAATCTTGAAAAAGCTGGAGAAGAACTGGATTGGTCAAATAATGAAAGAGCAGCACTTGATTTAATAAAACAAACAGCAAATGAGGCCTTATTTCCACTGGTTAGTGGGGGTAAAGCCTCATTTTTGCTTTAAACCGCTTTTCCTTTTAAAATTAAGTTAGGGGGATACTCACTGGTTCTGGATTACTTTTGAAAAACAAAAAAGCCAATTCCAAGGATGAAGTTGGAACTAGCTTTAATTTCGGTGACTGTATGAGAAACAAATTACGTTTTGATGTTAATTGGATAAAGGGATATGTTTATTGTTTCAACAGTCGTTATTGTTCATGTTTTCTAACGAGCCTTTCAACTCGTTAGCCCATATTATACCACAAGATTGTGAATTGGTTCATTTATTTTTAAAGGATTTTCGGCTATTTTGTGTTAATTTTCGATTCTATCACTGATATACCAGTATTTTCAATGACTGAACGATCAGTGATTTCGCTCACAATTAGCAAAGCCGTACTAGTGATATCATTCACAACTAAAGGAGGAAACAATTATGCTAATTACCACCACGGAAAACGTTCCAGGACATGACTATGAAGTAATCGGGGAAGTGTTTGGGGTAACCACCCAGTCACGAAACCTCATTAGTGATTTCGGCGCCGGCCTGAAAAATATCGTCGGCGGTGAAATCAAGGGTTATACCAAGATGTTGCAGACGTCACGAGAAAAAGCAATCCAACGGATGACCGATGAAGCAAGTAAGAAGGGCGCTGATGCGGTCGTAATGATGCGCTTTGATTCCGGCTCCATCAGCAATGATATGCAGTCTGTCGTCGCGTACGGAACGGCAGTTAAGTTTAAGTAGTGCTATTCGAAAAGAGGTTGGTAAGTTCTTTTGCCAACCTCTTTTTTCAATCTTAGCTCCACCACTGCGGGGGATTGACCGTCACCGCGACGGCTGGGTTGCCGAGTGTTTTCAAAAAGGCATAGCCGGTTTGCAACTGGTCCAATTTCTTAGCCACAGTCGTCAACCCGGGCAGGCTCGCCACTTCATCCCCGGCCGCCAAGCGGTGAATGACGACATTACTAAACTGTGACCGTAGCCGGGCCGGTAAATCGAGCGGTGACTGGGTCGTCAAAATCATCTTGAGGTGTAGCTTCCGCCCCTCCCGCAAGACCTGGAAAATGCCATTATCTGCTAAGCGGCGTTCGTCTCGTGGCAGGTAACGGTGCGCCTCATCAATCACAATGTTGACCGGTAACTCACGCGGTGTCTGGAGCCGCATCCGTAAGATTTTCTTCAGCAAAAAGGAGATGATGGCCCGCTGGCTATTTTCATAATTTTTCAGGAGCGAAAGGTCAATCACTAATGTGCGGTGACTGCTCTTGTGGTTAAGAAACATCTTTAAGACAAAATTTAACTCGGTCTTAAACGTCCCTGGGTGAGCCTTCGTATCAAAAATTGTGGTAAACATTGTACTAGCCAGCCGTTCACGTAAGCTTGCCAGGTCATCCCAAGCAGCGCTAATTGCCTGCCGGTTATACTGCTGCCCCAATAGCTGGTAGTCTGCCCGTTCATCCTCATACGGGATGATAAATTCTTCAATCAGCTGGTCAAAGAGGTCCTGGATCCGGTAATCACTCGTCCACGTCCCTAGCTGCGCAAGCTTTTCCTGGTAGTCCGCAATCGGCAAGTTAATTTTCTTATAAGCGCCCTGCTGGTTATTAATATTGTGCTGAATGCACAGCGCATCAATTGCCTGCTGAAACTTAGCACGCAGTTGGTTCTGTAAGTTTAACTGGAGAACTTCTTGAAGCTCACTCGCTGTCAACATTCCGGCTTCTAAATAGGCATTGTCCCCCAGGCGGTAAGTCACGGCATTGGGCAGCTGGGCGTATTCGCCAGTCGGGTCAAAGACGATCGTCGTCTGGCTCATATGTTGTAGCTGGTCAAGCAAGGACAGGGTGGTCGTTGTTTTCCCACTCCCTGTCTGCCCCACAATTAACAGGTGGTGGCGAAGGGTACTATCTAACACAACTTGGCGCTGGTCATCACCAAATAACTTTTCAAACACAAATGTTTCCACTGCCATCAATCGCTCCTCTCCTATCTGCTACTAACCCTTTTATTATGACGAGTGCTTCGCCAAAAGTCTAATTATTTAACAGGCGTTTTGCCTCTTCAAGCCCAAAGAAATGGGACTTGGTAAGCTTAACCTGGTGCGCAAGTAGGGTTTGTTGTGCCTGCATACACTTTATCCGTGCTGTTGGAACTGTCGTCATCAGCTGAAGGTAAAAGGATAATTGACGAAGCTTGATCGCTAGCTGACTGCGCGCCTTGGTCAAGGTTAACCCTAATAACTGCTTATATTCGCTGACAAAGAAGCGACTTTTCCGGCGCTGGAGGGCATAATTGACCGCGTTACTCTTTATCCGGTGAAGCGCCTGTACCCCTAACCCCATCTGCCGCAAGTCATAGTTAAAGGAACTGATCTGCTGGTCGATTTGTCGCCAATCGTCAACAATGCCTGCTAGGATTTCACGAATTTCTGCCTTGGTCAGCCGTTGTCGTTGCCCTGCCTGGACCTGCTGGTAAAGGGCCCGTAGTTCTGCCATGTCCTGCTGGTGAAGGGGAAGGTCAACTTCTTTGAAGAGATTGCACCGTTGGTATAATAGGGTGCTCTCCCGGTGCTTAAATCCCTGCTGGTCAACCACTTCCTGAAAAAGCTGCCCAGGAAAACGCTGACCAGCGCGATACTCAAGCAAGATGCTGTCCATGTATAGGTTGATCTCGTTTATCCCCTGCTGGATCTCCCGGGCCACCTTAGCGGGAATACTAGCGTGCTGCTGGAAATGGGAAATCCCCAGAAATAGCCGGCGACCAGTCGACCGGGAGCGCAGGATAAACTGGTTTTTCAACCGGCGCCCACAATCACAATACAAGTTTTCTCCCCGGTGGTCATGACTACGCCGGTACCACGGGTCAACTACCATCCCCTCAAACTGCCAATCAGTCTGGTCAAGGTAGTGACGGGTATGGAAACGGGAAAGCATTGCGTACCGGGTAAAATCACCGAGTGCTTCAACCTGCGCAGCGGTTAACTGCCGTAAGATCTCTTCACGTTGCTGGTGGGTAAGGGCAATAATCTTTTCCATCTGTCATTCCTCCGTATTAACAAGCTCCATTTACTATAACAGAACAAGTGTTCATCTGCAAATTGTTTATTGCTTTGCTTTCTGGTAAAATGGTTATTCATAAGGAGTGATATTTTTTGGATTTAGACATACAGCCCGTGAGGTTGAGTTTAAAAGAATATAGTCAAGTAAAACAATTGTATATGCGTGCTTTCCCCAAGTATGAACGGGAACCCTGGATGTGGTTAATGCTCAAGAGCAAGTACCGCCAGGCCGACTTCATGGCCTTTTATGACCACGAGCAATTCATCGGCTTTGCCTACGTCATCCACAGCCACGGGATGCACTATATCCTCTACCTTGCCGTCAACGACCAGGTGCGCTCACGAGGGTATGGGAGTCGGATCATTAATGCGATCCGCCATCTCTACCCTCAAGACTCGCTGGTTCTCGACGTCGAACAACCAAATCCACAGGCTGCTAATAACCAGCAGCGGTTGCGGCGGATGCGGTTTTACAGGAAAAATGGCTTTTTCCCAACGCCAAAGTTATTTAAGGAAGAAAAAGTCACCTTTCAGGTTTTAGCAACCAACAAAAAGATCAACCAGCAAAAAGTCGATAAGGTCTTCGAATGGTTCTCGTGGCCACTCGGCTGGTTGATTCAGTAATTATTAGACGTACCATGGAAAGTTCCACGGTGCGTTTTTATTTTCCATTTAATTTAAATTGACCATTTACGAACACTCGTTCCCATGATATACTATTGCTGCAAACAAATGTTCGAGGTGAAGGTTATGGATTACTCACAGGAACCAACCGGGGTATACCTAGTTATTGATAATAAGTCTTTTTACGCGACGGTTGAGTGTACGGCACGGGGACTTGACCCTTTGACGACTCCGCTAGTGGTCATGTCCGAAGCCGCCAACACTAATGGGGGTCTCGTGCTCGCTTCTTCCCCCGCCGCCAAGCGGATGTTTAACATCTCCAATGTCAACCGCCGGCGCGACCTTCCTAATGACAAGCGTCTATTAGTTGTCCCCCCACGGATGAACCTTTACATTGAGCGCAATATCGCGGTCAACAATATCTTTCGCGAATACGTGGCCGATGAGGACCTGATTCCCTATTCGATTGACGAGTCGATCCTTAATCTGACCCACTCCTGGCGCCTCTTTGGCAATAATATTCTCCAGGTCGTTCGCCGGATCCAGCACGAGGTAAAGGAACGCTTAGACCTCATTACGACCGTTGGCCTTGGTAACAACCCCCTCCAGGCAAAGATTGCCCTGGATATATACTCCAAGCATAATTCCGAATTTATCGGGGTCATTACTTACGATACCGTCCCCAATAAGATCTGGCCGATTGCTGATATCACCGATATTTGGGGGATCAATCACCGGACTGCCGCAAGGTTAGCCGCCCTCAACATCCATAATATCCATCAACTTGCGAATGCTGACCCATACCTCCTCAAAGAAAAGCTCGGGCTGATGGGGACCCAGCTTTACGCGACCGCCTGGGGGATTGACCGGACTAACATGCACACCCAGGTATTAAGACGGGATAAGAGCATCGGCAACTCGCAGGTTCTTCCCCGTGACTACTGTCAAAAAGACGAGATCGAAGTCGTAATCAAGGAACTTGGTGCACAGATCTGTTCCAGGTTAAGGGCCCATAACAAACAGGCCGGTGGGGTCTACCTTTCAATCGGCTACTCCCTAAGTATTCAAGATAGGTACGGTGCCGGCTTCGCTCACTCCCTTAAACTCAGCACATCGACCGCCGAGACCGACAAGATCACTGCACAACTCCTCTACCTATTCGACAAATACTGGGAAGAAGGCGCCGCTGTCCGCCACATTGGTGTTTCCGTGACACGACTTACTAGCCGGTATGGCGAGCAGCTCGATATTTTTAGCTCACCGCGCCAAGATAAAGTCAAGGTGGAGGACGTAATGGATGAGATCCGGCGGCGATTTGGCAAGACCGCAATCATGCGGGCCAATAGTCTTAAACCTGGCGGAACATTCATCGCCCGTAGTGGATTGGTAGGTGGTCACAGTGGTGGCAACAGCTTTGAATAAGGAAATTAATAACGCCTTAACCCGGATTGACAATAGCTTTACAAATATCCCCCGAACCCGCTACTGGATTTCAATTAACCACTACCATCCAGATAACGGTTATAGTCTCTTTTTCAACATCCAGCCACCACGGACATTCAGCAAGTCGCTCCCGCTCCTACGATTACAGGATTGTTCATTTGACGACCTGCTCGTCGTCCTCAAAGCGATCCGTCAGTCCTACCAATTCACCTTTGAATACCTTAATTTCCCCCGCCAGGAACGGCGAATTCTTTATGAGGAGGTTAAGTAACATGAAGTTTTATTCACCAGCAGAAGCAGACCGGGTCGCCGAGACCTTTTTCAAGTACTATTACCATGACCGAGGCAAGATCAAATGGGGTGGTTTTCTCCTTTCTGAACACACCGCCGCAATCCGCAAGGAAGAACGGGAAAATAAAAAGGACAAATAAAAAAGCCCTCCTGCTTCCGCAAAGAGAGCTTTCCAGCCTAATAATTAGGCACGTGACTTGTAACTACCATCAGTAGTGTTGATGATTAACTTGTCACCGTTCTTGATAAATGCAGGAACGTTAACAACTAAACCAGTTTCCATTGTTGCTGGCTTACCACCACCATCAATAGTGGCACCCTTGATCATTGGTTCAGTTTCTTGAACAGTCAATTCAACTGTTGTTGGTAATTCAACACCGATGATGTCACCGTTAACGAAGTTTAAGATAACATTCATGTTTTCAACAAGGTAGTTCTTGTCATCACCAAGCAATTCATGGTTTAAGCTGTATTGTTCGTAGCTTTCAAGGTCCATGAAGACAGCTGAGTCACCTTCATCGTAAAGGTATTGTGCGTTACGCTTGTCAACGTTAACTTGTTCAACCTTTTCAGAAGGACGCATCGTCGTGTGAACGATTGAGCCTGAGCGAAGGTCTTGGATGTCCATTTGCATCAAAGTGTTACCCTTACCTGGCTTGTGGTGGTTGATTTGTAGAACCTTTAATAACTTACCGTCACGTTCAAAAACCATGCCCTTTTTCAAATCGATTGTTTGAATCATAGTATAAAAACTCCTTCATCATTTAAATCTGAACGATGCTCGATGGTCGAGCTTTAAGTTAGATTAGGTCATTGGCAAACCCATCCATTACTTCGGCTACGTTCTCCGCCATTAAATTGTGAGCCACCTGCCCACAACACATTCGTAGTCTATTGTATCACATTCAGCAATCACAATTAACTATGTCTTGCAAGAAATAAAGCGAGCACAATCCTAAGCCAGCAGCGATTGTCGCTTGTAATCACTGACATAACAAAGCCTCGTGAAAGTTCACGAGGCTTTGCTTTTATGCGTCGAGTTTGTTGCTATGAATCGTTAAGCCACTATATCCATTGCATTGTTGTTAAGCCTTTGCAATAAACCTTCATCAATTAACCACAACTCTCCGCATAACTTTTATTTGTTCAACATTAATTAGTCTTCCTTGCGGCGCTTCTTACCAGCAACCAACATGCCAGATAAGCCAAGGGCAGCAAGGCCTAAGGCGGCAGCGGAGTCACTAGTTTCATTCCCAGTTTGTGGCAATGTCTTAGCGGCTGGTTGAGCAGCTGGGGCTGGCGCAGCCTTTTCAGGAGCCGGAGTAGCTTCCTTTTGTGGCGTTGCCGGTGCCTTTGGTGCAGGCTTAGCTGGTTCTTCAGCTGGCTTAGCCGGTTCAGCTGGTTCGCTTGGCGTCTGTGGCGTTACTGGCGTTGGCATCGTGTAAACAACTGGCGTATCTTCAGTTGGGTTAACTGGCGTTACCGTTGTTACACTTGGTGTCATGCCAGGGATTTCTGGAACACTTTCGTCTGGTTGAACCTTCGTTGGATCTGCTGGGTCGTTCTTGTATTGTTGAACAGGGACATTAGGGATCCGGTTGCCACTAGGGTCAACTGGGACGATGTTACCAATCTGACTGTAGGTAACTGTTTCTTCAAGGTTTTCTTGAACAGCCTTCTTAGCTGGAACTACCGCCTTGTCAGCTACGTAGCCATCAACTACCGGTACCTTAACAGCGTCATAGCTGTCCTTGTCAGAAGTCCAGTTTTCATCTGGGTTGGTGATTTCACCAGTAACCTTGTCGATGATCAATGTCCGGCCCCAAGTTGAATATTGAGTATCATCGTCACTCAACTTGTTACCGTTGTTGTCAACGAAGTGAACTGTTGAAGTGTATTCCTTCTGGTAATTATCTTCTGATGGCCACTTTGGTCCGTCCGGTTCGCCAGGATTGATTGGTGTACCTGGGGTGTGTGGATTGTTAGGGCCAACTGGGGCGTGACCATGCTTCAAGACAACGGTGAAGACTTGTTCAACATCGTCATCATTGTCATAGGTTGCGCCTGCTGGGAAACCATCCGTTACTAATTCGTAACCTTGGTTTTCAAGGGCCTTAATCGTATCAGCGGTACTGTAGTCGATCTTCTCCCCTAACTTACCAGTCAACTTACCAGACGTTGCAATTTGGGCGTTGTTATTATCTTGGTCGATGTAGTTAACAACCGCACTTTGTTCACTTTCTGGCTTTGGTACAACCGTGTCCTTCGTGTAAACAACTGGGGTATCAACACCAGGGTTTTGTGGTGTTACCGTTGGTACAGAAGGTGTGTAACCAGGAATTGATGGTACCGGTTCATTTGGTGTTACATTCGTTGGGTCGCTTGGATCAGTTGGGTACTGTGGTGTTGGCGCATTTGGAATTGGGTTACCTTGGGGATCAACTGGCACGATCTTACCGTTTGGTGCGTACGTTACAGTTGATTCTTGGTTCTCCAATGTTACCTTGTGGCCGTCCACTTGTGCCTGGTCAGCGTAGTAGCCGTCGACAACTGGGGTCTTAACGGCATCGTAGCTATCCTTGTTGCTGAGCCATTCCGTGCTCTTAACGATTTCACCAGTTACGTTATCAACGGTGATTGTCCGCGTCCATTGAGCATTTTGGACATTGTCAGCCGGGTTATTATTGCCGGCACCAACGTAGTGAACCGTTGCCGTTACGTCCCGCTGGTAATCAACGTCATCATTGGTTACCTTTGGCCCTTCTGGGTAGTTAGGGTTCAATGGTTCGCCCGGCTTACCTGGGTTGTTCGGGTTGAAGTCCGTTGTCGTGTGTGTGAAGTGGACCGTGAAGTTTTGGTCAACACTGTCATCATCATCGAAGACAACCCCGTTTGCTGGGTAATCATTGCTTACTAACTTGTAACCTTGGTTGATAAAGTTCTTGATCGTGTCAGCTGTCCGGTAGTCACTGGTTGAACCAGGCTTACCAGTCAACTTAGCGATATCAAGGGTCTTGTTAGTATCATCGTCAATGTAAGTTACCGTTGCGTGCTGGTCGTTGATAATTGGGTTGTAGACAACCGGAGTATCAACACCAGGGTTTTGTGGCGTTACAGTTGGCGTTGATGGGGTAAAGCCTGGAACTGATGGTACTGGTTCGTTTGGCGTTACCTTTGCAGGATCACTTGGATCAGTTGGGTAAGTTGGTGTTGGTGCACCTGGAATTGGGTTACCAGATGGGTCAACTGGAACGATCTTACCGTTTTGTGCATAGGTTACCGTAACCTTGTAGCTGTCAGTGCCGTGGTCAACAGTTGTCGCATCAACGTTAACGTTGTCCTTACTGTCACCACTTACACCAGTTACGTGGTAGCCGTCTACTACTGGCGTCTTCGCACCAGCTAAGTCACCATCACCAGTCCAGGTAATTGGGGTGATCCATTCACCGGTTACCTTATCAAGTACCCCATTACCTTCGAAGTGGGCAGTTTGATCAATTGGGTCAGCAATCTGGTTACCATTGTTATCAACGTATTCGATCGTCCGGGTAACATCAGTCGTTACTTGGTCTGATCCGGCTGGGTACTTCGGACCTTCTGGGTCGTTCGGGTTGATTGGTTCACCAGGCTTACCTGGGTTTTGAGGGTTAACTGGTTGACTACCGTGCTTCATCGTAATCGTGAAGTGTTGGTCAGTTTCACCATCGCCGTCGAACTTGTCACCAGTCTTAAAGGTCGAGTCAACGTAAACGTAACCCTTTGCCTCAAGGGCATTAATTGCGTCGGCAATCCCGTTAAACTTAATTTCGTTATCTTCAATTCCAGAATCAGCGAACTTCGTCGTTACACCGTCAGCAACGATTTGCTTGCTGCCGTTATCCTGGTCAACGATTACTAAGTCGGCGTTTTGAATTTGGTTGTAAACGACCTCAGTATCCTTTGTTGGATTTTCTGGCGTGATCGTTGGGACTGAAGGTACGTAACCAGGAACGTCCGGTACCTTTTGATCTGGCGTTACGCTCGTTGGGTCTTCCGGATCATTTGGATAGTCTGGTGTTGGTGCTTTTGGAATTGGGTTGCCAGATGGGTCAACTGGAACGATCTTCCCAACCTTGTGGTAAACAACCGTCATTTCAACGTTTGGCTCATCAGTCGTTGCTTCCAAGCCACCAGCAGTCTTTACTTTAGCAACGTAGCCCTTAACTACCGGCACGTTAACTTCACCGAAGACGTGGCTAGTTTCGTTCCACTTTCCTTCAGTAATTATGTCACCAGTTGTTGAATCAACTACATCAGCTGTCCGCACAAACTCGCTAGTTTGAACGTTGTCCTTGACTAGCTCGTTGCCGGCTTCGTCAACGAAGTGCACGGTTTGACTAGCTGGGATGTTTTGGGCGTTTTCTTCAGTCGTTCCGTTATCAGCATAAGTTACAGTAACGGTGTAGCTCTTATCATCATGGTTGAGCGAAACACCCTTAACGTTGTTCCCGTCAGCATCTTGACTAACCTTTACCACGTGCATCCGGTCAATCGCTGGTGAAACAACCCCATCAACGGATTGTGCTGGAGTCCAAGTTAATTCACCCTTACCAGTAATGTTGCCTTTATCATCAATCGTTACCAATTTACCAGTAACCTTATCAACGATCCCGTTAGCATCAAAGTGAACTGCTTGTGATACCGGGTCAGCAACCTTTTCACCTTGTTCGTTAACATAGTTAATCGTCCGGGTAACATCGCTTTGCAGATCAGTAACAGCGAAGTTGCCAGGCTTCATTGGGTTAATTGGCTGGGTCCCATGCTTCAAGTGAACTTCAAAGACATTGCTGCCATCCTGATAAGTCTGACCGTCTTTACCAAAGCTATCTGAAACAAGGACATAACCGTCATTTTCGTAGTTAGCAATACGGTTAGCCGTTGAGTAATCAATCTTGTCACCGACGAAACCATCGAGGTTATCAGCGTGGAGTTGGTCACCGGTTGTATCATCGATGTACTTAACTTCTGCATTGGCTTGCTTAGCGTATTCAAACGTTACCACGTAAGCGTAAGGGGTAAATTGTCCATTGGTTGCCCCGTATGTTGTCCGCAGGGTGTAGCCAGCAAATTCCTTTGGTGTTGCCTTCCATTCACCCTTTGAGTAGAAGTGCTTATCAGGGTTAATCCCGTTATTCGTTTGGTCGGGGTTGTCATGGTTAAAGGCAATCGTTTCGTTAGCAGCTAACTTGTTCCCCTGTTCGTCAATGAATTGCACCGTTACCGGCTTGTTTGGTACAAGGTTTAACGCGGTTGATGCTTCGTTCCAGTTGTAGTAATCATCGTTTTGGTGGTAGTTAAAAGTACCAACGTAGGTGTAACCCTGGTTCTTGTACTTGTTGATTACCGCGTCCATCCGCGCCTCAACGTCACCGTTTTGTTCGTTTTGGTACTTCATCCCCTGAACACCAGAAACCTGGAATACATCAGCCGGATCAATCGTACTCCATTCAGGACCGAAGTATTCTCCGTATTGGGCACCGGAACCCTTTTGGCTATCCTTCGGGTTCTGGTTGTCCATGATCTTCTTATACTTAAAAGTAACCTTTTGGTAGTTCAAGTTACCCTTTGACTGCACGTTAGTATAATTTTCGATTTGGTATTCATTACCGTCCAGCACGTAACCTGGGATATCAATTGCAGCGGCCCGGAACTTCGAAGGACCGACGGCTGTTGGGTCGCCAGCAAGGTATGCTTGACTAGCGGTACTAGATGTATTTGCACCAACGGATGAAGTAGATAATACTTCACCGGAGTCTTCATCAACGTAGTAAATCAAAATTGGTGAGATCGGTGCATAGTGTAAGGTAATGTCAACGTCTTTACCGTTAACAACCCCCATATTGTCCTTCATCAAGAAGTTGTCCTGTAAGATTTCCGGATTCAACAACTTGTAACCAGTTGGGGCAGTCCCAAATGAATAAGTGTTTGAACCGTCCTTTAGGTTAGCGGAGTAGACCCCATTCTTAAAGTTATAGTTAAAGGCGTAGTTGGAAGTTACCGGTGCCTTACCAGTTAGATCATCAACAGCTGTCACCTTAATGCTGTAAGTCTGGGTTACATTATTGTTAACTTTCTTGCTTGCCTGAACTTTTTGATCCGCCAGGGTGTTGATTGCGTGGTCAGCAGCAGGGGTTGTGGTTGGTAAGAAGACCTCTGTCTTTGCAACTGTCTCTTCTGCATCCTTATCAGAAACCGTTGCCTGTTGATCATTCTTATTAGCGGCCATGGCTGCTGAAGCATTGTCCATTGCTTCACCAACGGCCTTATCAACCGCATCTTCATACCCACTTGCTACCGGGGTAGTCACGTTACCAGCAGGATTTGCTACCGTTGCTTGTAAATTATCAGCAATAGGAGCTTGCTTCATTGTTGCACTCTTGGCATTAGCAAGGTTTAACGTGTGGTCGGTTTGGCCTGCGCCGTCGTTGTCTGCACCTGAGTTTGCGTTAGTGTCAGCAGTGTCGGCTGAAGCAGTACCAGCAAAAGTAACCCCTAATAATACAGAAGCAACACCAACAGTTAACTTCTTAATTGCAAAGCGTTGCTTGGTAGGTTCACTTTTGTTTATTTGTTCTTGTAAATTATTATGAGATAGCATATCCTTTTATCCCCCTTAATCATTAGATAACAATGAATAGTTATGATATTTATGAGCTCCCATAACCTCTCTTTACTATCTAATATAAGGTTATTAGTTTTTAAATCAACAGGAGTTTCGCGTTTTCGCTTATCAGCATTTTAATAAGAATAGGTAAAACGTTGATAACTCAATAACTAAACAGGTAAAAAAGTTTTAAAAAAATTAAATTATTTCTTCTTACATATGATACAATCTTCATCTATTTTTCGCAATCATTTCTTCTTTTTAAGTTATCATTTTTTAATCATCACAATTCACTAAAGCCCAGGAAAGACAACGGGTTAGCAAGCTGAACCCACCCATCCACTTTTACACAACTCCATCAATTAGCAAGTTTCATTTTATCACTATATAAGCAACGAGTAACTAGCATCCCGTTCTCGTTTCACATTGATTAATCCGCAAACAAAGCATTGATATATCAACGTTTTTTCGTCATCCCCAACATCCAATTCCACTTTAATTTACTTGGTGATAAGCAATTATTATTTAAATACAAAAAGCCGCCGACAAACCTAATGATTTGTCAGCGGCTTCTTATTTAGGGAGAATCATCATCCCCGCCATTAAGTTGAATAGTGATAACTATTCTTCTTCCTTCCGGCGCTTCTTGCCAGCAGCAAGTAAGCCAGTAAGGCCTAATGCGGCTAATCCCATTACTTCTGCAACATTCGTGTCTTCGTTACCAGTTTGTGGCAACGTCTTTGCTTCCTGCTTAGCAGCAGGTTGTGCGGCAGTGTTCTTAACACTTGGCGTTACAGTTTCTTGTGATTGTGGAGCTACTTCATCTTCACCAGTAGGGGTTGCTGGTGTTTCTGGGGTAGCTTCTTCACCATTGTCACTAGGCGTTGTTGCTGGTTCTTCAGGAGTCTTATCACCATCATCAGTTGGTGTTGAAGGCTGTTCTGGAGTTACCGGCGTAACTGGCGTAGTGCTCTGGTCGTAAATAACCGGTGTATCAATGCCAGGGTTGGCTGGTGTTACCGTTTCCTGTTCAGGAGTGTAACTAGGAATCGTTGGTACTGGTTCGTCGCCCAATGCCTTAGTTGGATCACTCGGGTCAGTTGTGTAAACTGGTTGCTCAGCACCTGGGATTGGGTTGTTGTTGCGGTCAACTGGGATAATGTGACCGTTTGGTGCGTAAGTAACCGTTGCTTCACTATTACCATCTGGGGTCAATTGTGGAGCGTCAACTGCTGCCCGGTCTGCATGGTAGCCTTCAACAACAGGGGTATTGACATTGCTGTAGCCATCATCAGTGGTCCAAGGGGTTGCGCTAGTTACTGTCCCATCATCGTCAACAGTAACTGTCCGGTGCCATTCAACGGTTTGAACATTGTCACCAGGGTTGTTATTACCGGCACCAACGTAGTGAACCGTGAAGGTCGTCGTCTTAGTTTCGTTCTTGACAGTCTCGTCATCACCACCCTGTGGCGTTACCGGCAATACAGGGGTTGATGGGTTGACAGGTACATCCCGGGTGTAAGTTACCGTGACAGTGTAGTCACTATCATCGTTAGTAACTGTTACGCCAGTAATGTTTTCACCGTCACCATCACGACTGATGTTAGTTACATGGTAACCAGCAACCGTTGGCGTCTTCTGCCCTGCTAAGTTGCCATCACCACTCCAGTCGATTGGGGTAATCCATTGACCAGTTACCTTGTCAAGGACCCCTTCGCCAGTGAAGTGGGCAGTTTGTTCAACCGGTTCGTGAAGTTGGTTACCGTTGTTATCAACGTAAGTGATCGTCCGGGTAACGTCCTTCGTTACTTGGTCAGAACCTTGTGGGAACTTAGGACCATCTGGGTAGTTAGGGTTGATTGGTTCACCCGGCTTACCAGGGTTGTTAGGGTTAACTGGAGTGTGACCGTGGTGGAAGCTGACAGTAAAGATTTGTTCATTACCGTCGATGTTATCGAAGGCTGCACCTGCTGGGAAGCCATCATTTTCAAGGACGTAGCCCTGGTTAATGAGGTTGGCAATTTCGTCAGCAGTACTGTAGTTAATAACATCGCCCGCCTTACCAGTCAATTGACCAGACTCAGTAATTACTGCGTTGTTGCTGTCAAGGTCAATGTATTGAACCTTTGCAGTTTGGTCAGCTTGAACTGGCGTTACCGGTGTAACTGGTGTTTCATGCTTAGTGTAATTTACAACGTAAGTCTTGTTGATATCACCGTTACCATCATGGTCAATCGTTACCGTTTCCCCACCAACGCTTGGCTGGTCAGCATCGTAACCATCAACTGTTGGCGTGGTAATTGTCGTGTAAGTCTGACTTGATGGTGTCCAACCGTTGTCTTCAACAACTTCACCAGTAACATTGTCGATCACAAGGCTGTGGCCGAATTCAATCGTTGTCACATTCTTGCCAGGAGTCTTGTCACCAGCACCGTTGTAGATAACCGTTTGGGTACCAGTCTTAGTCAAGCTGTCCTTCGTGTAACCATGCTTTGGATCAGGGTTATTTGGCGTTACGGTCGTCGTTGTGTGCTTCAAGTGAACGGTGAAGCTGTTGCCGTCTTGGGCAAATGTTTCGTTACCGTCACTGAAGTTATTGGATACTAACTCGTAACCTTGACCTTCGTAAGTACCGATCTTACCAGCAGTGGTGTAAGTGATCTGGTCACCAACCTTACCACTGAAGCTGTCAGTAGATAAGGTTTCACCAGTCGTGTCATCAATGTACGTTACTTGGCCTTGAACTACCGCTGGCGTTACCGGTGTTACCGGCGTTTCAGGCGTTTCGTTCTTGGTGTAAGTAACCGTGATAGTCCGGTCGATGTCGTTGTCAGTAACGTTGACCGTGTCACCACCAGCAAAGTACTTATCTGGTGTGTAACCATCAACCGTTGGGGTACCAACTGTCGTGTAAGTCTGGCTTGATGGTGTCCAACCATTGTCAGTAACAACCTCACCAGTTACGTTGTCGTAAGTGATGGTGTGACCAAATTCAACGGTCGTTACGCTATCTTGTGGAGTGTTGTCTCCGGCGCCAACGTAATGAATCGTTTGGGTACCAACCTTCGTCAAGCTGTTTTGGTCAGTTCCAGTAGGCCACTTAGGACCAGTTGGGTCGTTCGGGTTGATTGGTTCACCCGGCTTACCTGGGTCGTTTGGCGTAATCGTCGTGGTGTTGTGTTCAACGTAGATGATTACGTTTTGACTACCCTTGGTAATTTCACTAGGAATCGTTACGTCTGGGTTGATTACCTTGTAACCCTTGTTGGTCAATTCAGTAATCGTACCAGTCTTGTCGTAGCTGAAGGAAGTACCTTCGTCTTGGCTACCACTAGTCTTACCGTATTGTGGCAAGTCTTGACCAGTCGTTACGTCGTGAACAGTAACGGTAATGTTACCTTGTTCCTTGGCAGGAGTTACTGGGGTAACTGGCGTTTCGTTCTTAGTGTAAGTTACGGTGTAAACCTTATTAAGGTCACCTTCACCAGTCTTCGGGTTAAGAGTTACTTCAACCCCACCAGCAGTGAGTTGGTCAGGCGTGTAACCGTCAACCGTTGGCGTATTAACCGCCTTGTAGTTGTCACCGTTGATCTGCCAACCATTGTCCTTAGTAACCTTACCAGTTACCGTATCAATCGTCAGCGTGTGTTCAAAGGTAACGTTTGTGACGTTGTTATTTGGTGTGTTTTCACCCGCACCAGTGTAGACAATTGTCTGGGTACCAGTCTTCGTCAAACTTTCCTTCGTGAAGCCATGATCTGGATCAGGGTTGTTTGGCGTGATGTCTTGGCTACCGTGCTTCAAGTGAACTTCAAAGACGTTCCCGCTTTGGGCAAACGTTTCGTTGCCATCCTTGAAGTTGTTAGATACAAATACGTAACCTTGACTCTCGTAGTTCTTAATCTTTTCAGCAGTGGTGTAGTTGATTTGGTCACCAACCTTACCGCTGAAGACATTCGTACTCAAGTTTTCACCAGTCGTGTCATCGATGTACGTGATTTGACCTTGGACAGTTGCAGGGGTTACTGGTGTTGGCGTGTAGGTAACAGTGTAGTTCCGGTCGATGTTGCCATCAGTAACGTTAACTGTTTCCCCACCAGCGTAAACCTTGTCAGCTGTGTAACCATCGATTACTGGCGTATCAACAACATGGTAAGTCTTGCTTGATGGTGTCCAACCGTTGTCTTCAACAACATTACCAGTTACGTTGTCGTAAGTGATGCTGTGGTTGAATTCGACCGTGCTGGTCTTGTCGGCTGGTGTCTTATCACCGGCGCCAACATAGTGAACGGTTTGGGTACCGACCTTCGTCAAGCTGTCCTTATCCGTACCACTTTCCCACTTAGGACCGTCAGGGTAGTTAGGGTTGATTGGTTCACCCGGCTTACCTGGGTTGTTTGGTGTGATTGTGGTGTGATTGTGCTTCAAGACAACGTCGAATGTTTGCGTTGTGCTGTCATCGTTATCAAACGTTGCGTTCTTACCAGTGAAGCCATCGTAAACGAGTTCGTAACCTTGGTTTTCAAGCTCAGTAATGGTATTAGCAGTGCTGTAATCAATTGCTGAACCTGGCTTACCGCTCAAGTTATTTGAAGCAGTGATCAAGGAGTTGTTGTTGTCTTGGTCAATGTAGCGAACCTGGGCATTTTGGTTATTAACAACCGGTGTCTCAGGGTTCTTGGTGTAGTTAACAACGTATGTCTTGTTAACTTCACCGTTCCCAGTTGTTGGGTTAATCGTAACTGTTTCACCACCAGCAACGCTCTTGTCAGCTGTGTAGCCATCAACCGTTGGCGTTTCAATCTTCGTGTAAGATTGGCTAGCTGGTGTCCAACCTTTGTCCTTAGTAACCTTACCAGTTACCTTGTCAATCGTCAGCGTGTGTTCAAAGGTAATGTTTGTAACATTGGCCTTTGGCGTCTTTTCACCCGCACCAGTGTAAATAACTGTTTGCGTACCAGTCTTGGTCAAACTTTCCTTCGTGAATCCATGATCTGGATCAGGAGTATTTGGCGTAATGTCCTTCGTACCGTGCTTCAAGTCAACGTAGAAGATTTGGCTCTTCGAATCATCATTATCGAAGGTTTGCTTCATTCCGTTGCCATCAAAGCCGTTGCTTTCTAATACGTAACCTTGTTCTTCGAGGGCCTTGAGTTGGTTAGCAGTGCTGTAGTTGATGTCACTACCTGGTTGACCAGTCAACGTCCCGGATTGCGTGATGACCGCATTGTGGTTATCAACATCACGGTAAACAACCATTGCTGTTTGATCGTTGATTGGGTTGTTAGCCAAGGTAATAACAATCTTACTGTTGTTAGAGTTTGGCGTTACTGTTTCACCTGAAACAACACCGGTATCTTGGTTAACTGTTGCGTTAGTACCATTTACAGAGATCTTAGTGATGTGGTACTTAGTCGTATCAATCGAATCAGTAGCAGCGAAGTTGTCGCCAGTAGCAGTCCAAGTGATCTCACCAGCACCAGTGATCTTACCATCCTTAACCGTTACTAATTGATGAGTAACCTTGTCAATCGTTCCTTCACCACGGAATGAAGCTTCCTGGTGAACAGGGGCAGCGGCTTGTGAACCATCTGCGTAGACGTAAGTTACATCACGGGTAACCGTCTTTTCAAGGTCCGTCTTGTCGTAGCCGTAACCTGGGTTTTCTGGATTTACTGGAGTTGTGTCATGTACCAAGTGAACTTCAAAGGTGTTCTTTGCTGAATCCTTGTCGTAAACTTGCGTACCATCATTGAAGTCGTTTGAAACAAGCTTGTAGCCTTGTGCTACGAAGTTCTGGATTGTGCTTGCCGTCGTGTAGTTGATCAAGTCGCCAACATTACCACTGAAGCTTGCACTACCAATGTGTGCTCCTGTCGTGTCATCAATGTAGGTCAATGAACCACTAGCAGAAACTGGAACTTCTGGTGACTTGGTGTAAACAATCGTGATTATCCCGTTCTTGCTATCAGGCGTAACGGTTTCACCGCCAATTTCAGCAGTAGTTGAGTTAATAGTTGCACTCGTGTTTTGGCCACGAACGTTTGATACGTAGTAGCCCGGAATTGTAACTGCCGGAATAGCATTGAGATCCTTGCTGTCACTGTCCCAAGTAATCTTACCGTATTGGTCCTTGATTGAACCATCATCATTAAGGTTAACAAGGTTACCAGTTACCTTATCAAGAGTACCCTTACCACTAAAGTTAACTGTTTGCGTTACTGTTTCGTGGGCTGGGTTACCATTAGCGTACTGGTATTCAACCGTCCGGGTAACTGTCTTTTGCAAGTCAGTCTTGTCATAACCATTAGGATTTTCTGGCGTTACCGGAACAGTCTTGTGCTTCAAGTCAACGTAGAAGATTTGACTCTTCTTATCATCATTATCGAAGGTTGGTTGTGCCCCGTTACCATCAAAGCCGTTGGTTACTAATTCGTAACCTTTGTTTTCAAGGTCCGTCAACGTTTGTGCAGTACTGTAGTTAATCTTGTCGCCTGGCTTACCAGTCAAGTTGTCAGATTGATCGATGACTACATTATGGTTATCAATGTCACGGTAAACTACCATTGCGTTCTGGTCGTTTTGAACTACGTGGTAAGTGATCGTGATTTCCTTATTAGGATCACTTGGCTTACCAATCTGACCTTCGTATACTTGGTTGTCAGCTTCATAACCAGGAATTGCTGGAGCAGTGGCATCAGCGTACTTGTGCTCATTAGCATTCCACTTATTACCAGTCTCACTGTTCTTCGTGAAGGTGAACGTACTGTTGATGCTGTCATCCATTAACTTATGACCGTTTTGGTCAACGTAGTGAACAGTTTGTGTACCAAATACTGTTTCAGCAGCAGGAACGTCTGGTGCGTAAGTAATTACGACGTGAACATCCCCAGAGTTAGGGTTAACTGTCAAGTTGTCAACACTACCATTAACGTTAGCGTTTTGGGTAGAAACGACGTGGTAACCTGGCACATTCTTAGCGGCAACACTAGCTAAATTGTCGCTCGTCTTGTCCCAACTTACTTGGCCCTTTCCAGTAACATTGCCTTGGCCGTCAACCGTTACTAATTGACCAGTTACCTTGTCAATGTGGGCAGTTCCAGTGAAGGTTACCGTTTGGGTAGCTTCTTGAACTTCTGGGTGGCTGGTACCATCAGTGAAGTTGTAAGTGAAGTCCCGGTTAACCGTCTTTTGCAAGTCGGTAGCAGTTA
This sequence comes from Limosilactobacillus caccae, assembly GCF_900156885.1. GTDB lineage: Bacteria > Bacillota > Bacilli > Lactobacillales > Lactobacillaceae > Limosilactobacillus > Limosilactobacillus caccae. The sequence goes on along the minus strand of NZ_FTOY01000009.1, from coordinate 9,897 downwards.
ATCCTGGTTGTGGATCCTTGTTAGCTGGGTTATCTGGATGATCTGGGTCAACTGGGTGTTGCGGATCAACTGGGTCCGTTGGCGTTACTGGACGAGTACCGTGCTTCAAGTCAACGTAGAAGATTTGACTCTTCTTATCATCATTATCGAAGCTTGGTTGTTCTCCGTTACCATCGAAGCCGTTAGTTACTAATACGTAACCCTTGTTTGTAAGGTCCTTCAACGTATTCTCAGTACTGTAGTTAATCTTGTCACCTGGCTTACCAGTCAAGTTGTCAGATTGGGCGATGACTGCATTATTGTTATCAACATCACGGTAAACAACCATTGCGTTCTGGTCGTTAACCACGTTCTTATCTAAGGTAATAACAATCTTACTGTTCTGGTTGGTTGGTGTAACAGTTTCAGCTGCAACACTACCGTTAGTCCGGTCAACAGCTGCGTTCGTGTTAACTTCAGCAACGTTGACGATGTGGTTAGTCGTCAAGTCAATTGACTTCGTTGCCCCATAACTGTCACTACCATCAACAACCCAGTTAGGGCCGGCAACAGGAGTAAGGGTAACTGTCCCATCGTTTTCGTCAACCGTAACCGTTACAAATTGATGAGTAACCTTGTCGACAATTCCTTCACGATGGAATGAAACTTCCTGGTGAACTGGTGTATCAGCTTGCGTCCCATCTGCGTAAACGTAAGTTACATCACGGGTGATCGTCTTTTGTAAGGCAGCCTCGTCGTAACCATAACCTGGGTGTTCTGGATCTACCGGAACTGTGTCATGGGCCAACTTAACTTCAAAGACGTTCTTAGATGCATCCTGGTTGAATGTTTGTGAACCATCATTAAAGTTATTTGATACTAACTTGTAACCGAGGCCTTCATAGAATTTAATCCGGTCACCAGTCTTGTAGTCGATTGCATCGCCCACTGGACCACCAAAGTTAGCAGTTTCAAGGGTCTTACCAGTCGTTGTATCAATGTACGTAATTGAACCACGGGTAGTTTCAACCGGCGTTGCCTTAGGTGTTAAGGTAATTTGGATTGAAATGTTACCGCTTTGTGGTGTAACGCTCTGACTACTGATTGCACCAGTTTGGCGATCAACGTTAGCGAATGAGTTTTCACTGTTTACACCGGTGATTTCGTAACCAGTCGTATCAATTGCTGGAATATCCGCAAGGTTTTGACTAGTTTCGTTCCAAGTGATTGAACCACGTTGATCCTTGATTGAGCCATCGTCGTTGAGGTTAACGAGGTTACCAGTTACTAAGTCAATCGTCCCTTCACCCTTGAATGAAACTTCTTGGTGAACTGGCTGAGCAGACTTTTGACCGTCAGTGTAAACGTAAGTTACATCACGGGTAATCGTCTTTTGTAAGTCAGTCTTGCCAAGGTGTTGGTCAACCGGTGTTGGTGTCCCTGGCTTAGTTGGGTCAACTGGTTGGTTAGGGTCAGCTGGGTTTTCTGGGGTTACTGGACGAGTACCATGTTTAACATGGATAGTAATGGTCTTGTCACCCTCAGCAATCTCAGTTGGAACAGTGTCGCCATCAGTTGGTACGTAAACGTAACCCTTGTTTTCAAGCTTAGTCAAATCACCTTGTGACTTGTACTCTACTGTCGTCCCAACCTTTTGACTAGAAATTGTTGTCCCGTAACCTGGAATATCTTGACCAGTAGTATCGTCATGGAAGACAACCGTTAAGCTACCTTGCTTAACTGGTTCCGCATCCTTAGCGTACTTAACAGTAACGGTGTAGTCACTGCCAGTGTGGGAAATTGGTGCACTGTTAACGTTAGTGTTATCAGTTGAGTCACGGTCGACGCTTTCAACGTGGTAACCAGAAACAGTTGGTGTGATTTGGTTGTTAAATGTTTGATCAGCAGACCAAGTCAATGGTTCAACCATCTCGTTAGTTACCGTGTCCCGGACACCATTAGCAGTAAATGATACTGTTTGGTGAACATCTGCTGGATTCTTATCAGCACCTACGTAGTGAATGGTCCGCGTGATGGTCTTTTGTAACTCATCCTTCGTGTAGTTAGGACCTGGATTGTCAGGGTTAACCGGCGTTGTTCCGTGAACAAATGTTACGTAGAAGATTTGGTCGCTAGCGTTATCGTTATCGAAGGCGGCACCTACAGGGAAGCCGTTGTTCTTCAGAACGTAACCCTTCGCTTCAAATTCCTTGATCCGGTCAGTCGTGCTGTAGTTAATTTGGTCGCCTGGTTGACCAGAAAGACCATTAATATTTGCAGAATCATCCGTGGCAAGTTCGATAACCTTGTCTGGATTATTTACATCTTGGTAAACAACCTTCGCCTTTTGAGTATTATCAACTGGTTCAGCGTTCTTCGTGTAGTGAACTACGTAGTCAACGTTCAAGTTAGTATCAGTGACGTTGACGGTCTTCCCACCAACATAGTTTTCGTTTGGTGTGTAGCCTTCAACTGCTGGACTGTTAATAATTGGGTAAGTTTGACTATCAACATTCCAACCAGAATCTTTAAGGATTTCACCCGTTACCTGATCAAAGGTAATTTCCTTCGTGAAGGTAATATCCCGGGTTTGTGTTTCTGGAGCAGTTGGCTTGTTAGCATCATTACCGTCAATGACGTAGGTAACTGTCATCTTTCCTTGCTTTTGCAAGTTATCAATGGCCGTTCCGTTTGGATACTTTGGACCAGTTGGGTTGTTTGGATCAACTGGTTCGCCTGGCTTACCAGGATCCTTTGGTGTAACCGTCGTGGTCTTGTGAACCAAGTGAACTTCGTAGTTACCACCATTAGCAGGCATCTTGCCGTCTAAGTTAGCCGCAGTGAAGCTATCGCTAACCAGTTCGTAACCCATGTTTTCAAGTTCAGTGATTGAAGCTTGAGTGGTGTAGTTAAGGTCAGTGCCAGCAGGGCCATCAACAGCCTTGTCGTAGCTTGACAATGCCTTCTTATCTGTGTCGTCGTAGAACTTAACAGTTAAGTGTTGGTCAACAACATCCGGAGCGTAAACAACATTAACCGTGTAGTCACTAGCATTGTGGTCAACCGTTGCGCCGTTAACATTCTTGTTGTCAGTCGTGTCACGGTCAACACTTACCACGTGGTAGCCAGGAATGTTTGGCGTTCTCTTAGCGTCAAAGCTTTGATTTTCTGACCATGCTAATGGCGTCTTCCATTCGCCAGTTACCTTGTCAAGGACACCCTTAGCAGTGAAGTTAACCGTTTGGGAAGCGTCATCTGGAGTGTATTCGCCAGCACCGCTGTAGTGGATCGTCCGCGTAACACTCTTAGTGACAACATCAGAACCAGCTGGGTACTTCGGTTGGTCTTCCTTTGGCCGTGGGTCGTTAGGGTTAAGTGGTTGGTCTGGCTTACCTGGAGTTTCAGGGTTTACCGGAACTTCACCATGCTTAACGTGGATCGTAATGGTCTTGTTACCGTCAGGAACTTCTGATGGGATGTTGCCATCTTGACCAACGTAAACGTAACCTTCGTTTTCAAGCGTAGTTAAGTCACTGTTTGGTGTGTAGTTTACTGCAGTACCAGTTTCGAGGTCGCCAGTGTTAAGCCCAACATTTGGAATAGTAACGTTATCGGTATCGTCATGGAAGACAACGTTTACGCTACCTTGCTTAACTGGAGTTTCATCCTTAGCGTACTTAACAGTAACGGTGTAGTTTGAATCAGCGTGATTTACAGTTGCACCGTTAACATTCTTGTTGTCAGTCGTGTCACGGTCAACACTTACCACGTGGTAGCCAGGAATGTTTGGCGTTCTCTTAGCATCAAAGTTTTGGTCCGCACTCCAAGCAAGTGGAGTAGTCCATTCACCGGTTACCTTATCAAGAACACCCTTCGCTTCAAAGTGAACCGTTTGTGAAGCATCATCTGGAGTGTATTGGTCTGCACCTTCGTAGTGAATGGTCCGTGTGATGTCCTTAGTCACAACATCAGAACCAGCTGGGTACTTCGGTTGATCTTCCTTTGGCCGTGGATCATTAGGGTTAAGTGGTTGATCTGGCTTACCTGGAGTTTCAGGGTTTACCGGAACTTCACCGTGCTTAACGTGGATCGTAATGGTCTTGTTACCGTCAGGAACTTCTGATGGGATGTTGCCATCTTGACCAACGTATACGTAACCTTCGTTTTCAAGCGTAGTTAAGTCACTGTTTGGTGTGTAATTTACAGGAGTACCAGTTTCTTGAGTACCAGTCTTAGTACCTACATTTGGAATAGTAGAGTTAGTAGTGTCGTCATGGAAGACAACCGTTACGCTACCCTGCTTAACTTCAGGAGTGTGGCTGTAGGTTACAGTAACATCCTTTACTACTTGGCCAGGGTTAACGGTCATTGAATCTACGCTAGAAATGTCAACAAGGTCAAATGCCTTACCATCCTTGTCTACAACGCTAGCCGGTGTTTGTGAACGAACACTGTCAAAGGTTGCCGTAGCAGGCATCCATGCCCGATCGGCATCAGTCGTTGTAACAGTTGGTTTCTTATCATTAGCGTTAGTATCGTAACCAAGTAATTCACCAGTTACCTTATCAATAACTGCTTGCCGTTCGAAGGTTACTGATTGGTCGTAACTAGTCTTGCCATCAGGCGCACCGTTAACTGCGGTCTTCGTTCCATCACTGTTTACCCCAACGTAATTAATGTGACGAACAACGGTCTGCTGTAAGTCGTTAGCAGTTAAGCCACCTGGGTAAGTTGATGGTGTCTGCCGTGGGTCATTAGGGTTAACTGGAGTGTTCGGGTTCTTCGGATCTTGTGGCGTAACTAATTCGGTTTGGTGACCGTAGTATACGTCAACATTTTGGTCCTTCGTTGATGAGTTAACCTGAACATGAGCAACATTAGCCTTGTCTGGTGCAGTGTAACCAGCCTTAGTTAAGTCTGGCGAAGCAACTTCAGCCCAGTCTGCAGTATTCCAGCCATCACCAGCAGCCTTGGTAAATGTCTTACCATCAGCACTTACTGTTCCGTAACCCATGTCTTGACCAGTTGATGACACAACGTGGTTCCGGGTAATTTGAACAGTTTGCGTAGTTGGGTTACCAGCAATCAATTCGTTAGGAATCTTTTCACCAGTTACTTGGTCGTAATAGTTAATCGTCCACGTAACAGTCCGTACTTCAGGAGTTGCAGTGTAGGTAATTGCTTCTGGAGCCTTTGGTGTATAAGTAACAGTTGTTTCTGGGTTTTCGTTAGGACTAGGAACTGGTCCTGGAACGTTATCCCGATCAGCAGTGTATCCTTCCAATGGTGGAGTTTGGACATTGTTGTATTGGTCAGGAGTAGTCCAGTTACCAGTTGGGGTAAATTCGCCAGTTACCTTATCCTTAGTTCCTGGACGTGTCCAGTTAATGGTTTGGACATTATCTGTTGGTGCAGGAACCGCGCCATCAGAAACTTTGTAGTGGACAGTTGATGTTGTCTGCTTTTGTTCAGTTGCTTCTTCAGTTTGGTGATCTAAGTATAACTTGAAGTGCTGGTCAGCCTTAGCATCATTGTCATAGTTATCGTAACGAATATCGCTGTAAGAACCAGGTGTAGAAGGCTGGTTTGCATCGTTTACAAAGCTATCAATTACGTAACCTTGAGCAGTCAAGTTGTTAACGTAACCGTCAGCACCACTAAAGGCAATTGGTTCACCCGCCTTACCAGAATTGGTGAAGACGTTCAATTGTTTACCAGTCTTCTTGTCGAAAACAGTTAAGTCTGCCTTTTGTGCTTCAACAGGTGCTGGATTGTAGACAACAACATTAACTGGGTTAACCCCGTGAACTGCCGTGATTGCTTTTACTTCTGGGGTATCAGTAGTGTAACCAGGTAAGGCTGGTGTAGTTACCTTACCGTATGAGGTCTTATCAGGAGTCCAAGTACCTTCCGTAACCTTTCCAGTAACGTCATCAACTGTATCCGTCTTTGTCCAGGTTACATGTTGAACATTATCAGCAGGTGCATCAACCTTTCCATCAGCAACAATGTAGTGAACAAGTGCTTGGTTAGTGTCCTTAGTTGTATTGGTGTGAGTGCCGTGAACTAAGTAAATCTTGAAGCTTTGAACATTGTTGTCATTGCTATCAAATGCTGGGAAGGTAATTGTGTTGCCGTTTGCAATTGAAACGGCGTTACCGTTGGTGTCATCAACCGCACTGTCAAGCTTGTAACCACTGTTAAGAAGTGATTGTAAGGTTGCTGGTTGACCATCAAAGCTAATCTGACTCCCCTTTTCACCATGATCATTATTAAATGTGGTAAGAAGCTTATTGTTGTCAGTCTTATCAATGATTTGAACGGTTGCCCGTTGTGGAGTAACTGGAGCTGGTTTTTGTGGCGTGTAAACAAGCGTAACGTCAATGTCACTAGATCCAGGCTGTACCGCAATATTATTAGTACTACCATCTGGGTTTGCGTTGACATTACCAGTAATGTCATAACCCGCAACTGGTTGCGCAGCTGTTGCGACTAAGTAACCAGTTGATGGCGCCCAAGTTGTTGGACCAGTAACACCGGTAACCATGTCCTTAACAGCAGTTCCTGTAAATTGAACAGTCTGGGTTGCAGTAGGAACCAGGTGATCACTCGGCTTAGTCCCATCAGTAAAGATGTAGTGGAAGTTCCGCTTTACACTTTCTTGTCTCGTAACGTTTTTCTTTTGGTGACCATAGTATACGTTGATCGTTTCATCAGGAGTATTAGCAGTAACGTTTTGGTTTGCCGCAACAATTTCAGCACTACTACCATCAAGATATTCTGCGGCAGTGTAGGAATTAGCACTTAAGTCTTGGGACCGCTTAGCATCAAAACTAGCGACACTTTGCCCATATTGATCATGCCAATCTTGCGGAACGAAGTTAGTACCACCATTAACAACTTTACCGTAACCAATTACGTTTCCTTGACCGTCAAGAACCTGGTTACGCGTAAAAGTAACTTCTTGCGTTACTGGGTTTTGGTTGATCAAGTTTGCCGGAATCTTGGCACCTGTTTCCCGGTCGTAGTAGTTAATGATCCGCTTAACAGTCTTGGTTTCGGTATTACCTTGCTTGTATACACTAACTGGTGCCGGGTTCTTAGTATAGGTAACAGTAATTGGACTAATGTGCGTATCAGGGGTTACTTGGATACTCCCCACTGATGGAATATCAACCTTGTCGTAGCCAATTTGTTGTGGCAAGTTTGATGGAACTGCTGCAAATGTAGTGCTACCATTCGCACTCCACTGACCATATTTTACTGTGTTTGTTACAAGGTCAGTCGTATTGGTCCGCGTAAAGGATGCTGTTTGTTGATAACTAGTCCCACCATTTGGTGCACCGTGTACTGGAGTAGGTTGGGAAGTTGGACTTTCTTTACCAACATAGTTGATAGTCCGCTTTACATCGCGGGTTTCAGTATTGTCTTGAGTAGCATGTACAAAGTGAACTTCATAATCATTCCCAGTTTGCTTAAACGTCGTACTACCGTCAGTAAAGTTGCTTTTTACTTTCTTGTAGTGCAGTCCCTCATAGTGGAGAATCACATTTTTAGAGTTGTAGGAAACCAGATCACCGACATTACCCTCACCGATACTTCTAGCATCTAACACTGTGCCATCCGTATCATCAATGTAGGTAATTGTTCCACTAACCTTGTTTTCTACTGGTTGAGGGGCTCCTTTATAGAAGAGAACAATGTCTTGGTTACCAGGGGTGAACGTATTCTTGTGCATCCCGGTACCACCCTGAATTGCACCACCGACTTCATCACCAGGTCTAAAGTAGACACTACTCAAACCACCCGATCCCATAAAACCATTAGGCTTAAGGTCACCGTTTACAGTATTTCTTCCACCTACACCTGGCTGATCAGCAACATGCAGTTCGTAAGCATTGGAGTCTGTTGTCCCTTCAGGAATATTCCTATCAGCATCTGGAATTCGTCCCTTTTGAATGAACAATACACCTTGACCGTAATTAACAACTGAAGAATAAATATTACCTGGTCTAAATTGACCTAATGTCCCTTTAAGAGGGGCATCAGCAACACTTTTAGCAGTAATATTTACACCATTGTTCGTAGCCAAGACAGTATTCATTGCCTTATCGCTAGCTTGACTACTGTCAACTAATTTATACTGACTACCTTTCCAAGTAACATTCTCAGGAGCAGCACTGGTTGTCAAATTGTACTTCTGACCAGACAATCCAGTTGCTTCTTTGGTTGCCATTAGCTCACCAGTATCTGCATTTACATAGTAGATATGTTGAGTAACCTCAGTTGGTGCTAAGGCACTAACTGAAGTCCATGAAGTTGACGTTGGATTGGTGTTGTAGAGGTCTCCTGAGCCATCCATTCGCTGGAAAACCATGTTTGAATTACCGCGACTAAAGTTCCCAGAAATACCATTATTAACCTTAGACCCATCAATACCTTTAACATTGTTAAGATAGAAGGTATAACCACCAACGGCTTTTCTAGCCTTAGTATAATCGTAAGTGTAATGCCCACCTTGGTAGAATGAAGGATCATTAGTGTTGTAAATGTTAACATTAAATCCCTGTGTACGCTTATCAGTTGCATTGATAGTTGCGGCTAACGTTGAGCCAACGTAGAAGTATAAAGTTTGTCCCGGATTAGCTTTGTCAGTAGTCCAAACTAAGACTTTGTTTCCGTTCTTTTTATCAATAGCAGCGGAATATGCATATTGCGTTTCAGGAATCGAAACCCCGTACACATTATTGTTTGTATATGGATTTTGATAATTAATCGTTGGATTGAAGTTAGCTAAGTCAACTGCACTGTCATTATTCTGGAAATTCCGTGGTGATGCAAATAACATCAAGCTTTGGAACGCATTGGCGTAATTAACGTCCCCTGCGACGTCAGCCGTTGGAACATTAAAGTTTTGTGTTTCAACATTATCAGCAGTCGCGTTGTTATTGTCGGCTGCTTGCGTGGTTGCTTGATTTTCTGTTGTTGGATTAGTTGTTTTTGCCGCCGTAGCATTAGCATCCATTGCTGCCTTAACTGCCGCTTCATAATCATTAGCCGTCGTAGCATTGATGTCCCCTGCCGGGTTTTGAACAGCTGCTGAAGCATTGTTGCTTTGGTTAGCAGCAGTTGCGTTCTTCAATGATGCATTAGCCGAGTTTAAGACTAACTGGTGGTCAGTCTGATGAATCGCTGCCGGCAGATGAGTCCGCACTAGCGTTTGCAGTATCGGCAGAAGCTGTTCCCCCAGCAAATGCTACACCAAGTAAAACAGATGCGACCCCAACAGTTAACTTCTTAATCGTAAAGCGTTGTTCTTTCGGTTCGTATTTTTTAATCTGTTCTTCCCAGTTATTATGCGATAACATGATTTTCCCCCTATTTTTTAAAAACTTAATCTAACATCGTCCTTGATTGTGCAATCAAGGGTGCTATTCATTACAATTATTAATATTATATGGCCGCACCGCAAATAGCAACTAGCGCAAGGCGTGCGGCGGCCATTTTCACTTCCTATTTTTTAGTAAGCGAATGATAAACGCCGTAGTCATCAAGGTTTAACGAATGATTAATGCTTTTCAATTTTTTATAAGTTTTTTCGAACAAATGATAAATTTTTCATACGTTTGCCTTTGTGACGCACTTCGTGAGGGTAAACACTTATCGCCTATTAATTTTTTAGTTGTTGATACGGTAGAGTTAACAAGCATAATTGACCATCCTTGATTTCCATCACCATTTTCGCACCTTTTGCTTATTTATCACCCGAAAGGGATATTTTAAAACAATTAAGAGGCTGGGAAAAAAGTCCTAGTCTAAAACTAAAAGCCGGACGATGAGCCATTTTTTGGTTCATCGTCCGGCTTTGTGTATACACAGGCTCTTCGTCAAGAAGTACTGATAGAAAAAATTAAATAA
>NZ_FTOY01000007.1 GCF_900156885.1 Limosilactobacillus caccae | reverse complement strand
GATAGTGCAAGACTGGCTGCTAATATAGTGCTTGAGTCTTACTCTCGCAAGGGATTTGTGACACGTGATGTTTTAAAAATGGAAAGTTTTAAAAATCAAGATTCTGAAAAAGTTTCAAAGCCTGATTTAGCGATTTTTGATTTTGAATTTGCAAAAAATGAAATTGGTCAAGACTATGCGACAGATGAGATATTAACTTATGAGGGTCAAGAAGCATGGTCATCTTATCTAATTAACCATGCGGAGAGGTCATCATTTCAAGTAGCAAGAGTAAGCTTAATAGATAAAGATAGTTATTTTGTTTTGCATTTAATTTTAAAACCTAATAGGTCTGTGAAGTTATTAAATCGACAAGAAGTATATGCTGCTAATGAGCAAGATAGTGATTTTTCATGATAGTAAATAATTTTTTGATTTCTGAAAATCGTATGCATGTCCCAATAGATTTTAACTTAACACCCCATTTACTTATTACAGGTCCTACGGGCTCTCAAAAGACGACTGCTGCAAGGCTTTTGGTTGGTAAATTATGCTTGCAGATTCCCAATATTGAATTTGAATTTGCGGATTTTAAAAATTTTGGTGACTGGGATTTTGCTAGATTGAAGTTGCAAGATATGAATGATGCGATTGATGATGCATGTATGCTATTACAAACAAGGCAGGGGTGGCATCGTTCACTCTATGATCCATATGTGTTGGTACTAGATGAATATCCTAGTTTTCTTTTGTCACTAGAAAAAAGTGATGCGAAAAAGTATCAAGCGAAATTGGCAAGATTATTAATGCTAGGCAGAGCCTGGAATTTGCATGTTGTCACAATAGCACAGCGTCCTGATGCTTCGATGTTCAGTCACGGTGCACGGGATAATTTTGGCTTTAGATTAGCATTAGGAGGCTTGTCCGGAGAGGCAAAACGTATGATTTTTCCTAACGATGAATTGTCTCCAAATTGGCTAAATAATAAGCCAGGTGTAGGTCTACTTTATCGAGAAGGAATGGGAGCTAGTAGGGTCAAGTTGCCAAAGTTTGATTTGCAAAAATTGGACGATTTTTTAACTGATTATTTTAAATAAAGAGTAACAAGGCGCTTACCCTACCATGGTAGAGGTAAGCGCCTTGTTACTGAGTACTATTAATATGATTGTTGGCTGGTGGCGTAGCCCGAAGTTAGTTAATGAATGTCAAGGGGCATACGCCGTTTGCTATGCAAACGGGCAACCCTTGACATGGTTATGCTGACAACCCTTATTTTTGGTGAAAAATTCATTTTTTCGCCCGCTCCCTGCAAGGGGAATGGGATCAAGCGTCCTACGCTTGGTCTGGGTCAAGGGGTGACAACGCCCTTGGAAACGCGATTTTTAATCGCGTTTCTACTTATCTTGATACAATTAGAAACAACGTCATTTTTTAAAATACCCTTTAACCGTTGATATTACTGGGTTCTTTTGACTTTTGATTACTAACAGAATAGAGTTATAATTTAAGGGTAAATAAAAAACTCATGCAGTTCCTTTTGATTTGGCGATCGGTAGGAGCATGAGTTAGTTATCATATATTATCAACTACTTATTATAGTATTTAATTATTGCTATATCAATTATGATAGCTGACTCTTTACTGCAGTGAGTGTAAGTAAAGAGGTATTAAATTTGTATACAGGAACGATTCTGAAAGATACCTCTAAATATAATGGTAAGGAAAGACCTTGGAGAAGTAAAAAGCTTGATAGTCTTACTTATGCTGAATATTTGGAGGTCTTACATTTTAAAAAAGCAAATAGGGTTCGTGATTGTGGAAATGTTCTTAAATTTGCTAAAACTGATGATGGTATGAAACTTTATCAAACATGGTTTTGTCATTCGAGACTTTGTCCACTTTGCTCTTGGCGAAGGGCATTAAAAAATAGCTATGAGCTTCAAAGAATTTTAGATGAAGCAAATAAAAAGTTTCCTAAAGCTGTTTATTTGTTTTTGACATTAACAGAAGAGAATTCTCATGTTGGTGAATTAAAGCAAAACTTGAGAGATATGAATTCTTCAATAAGAAGGTTAATTCAATATAAGAAAGTTAGTAAGCATTTGATTGGTTATGTAAGGTCTTCTGAAATTACTGTTAATCGTGATAAGTATACCTTTCATGAGCATGTGCATATCTTGTTAATGGTTAAATCTAGTTATTTTAATTCAGATAGTTATTTAACTAATAGTGACTGGTCAAAATTATGGAAAAGAGCAAGAAAATTAGATTATGATCCTATTATTAATATACAAAAAATAAGAGCAAGAAGTAGACATGGACAATCTGCTTTAATTTCTTCCGCCAAGGAAGTTTCTAAGTATCAAGTTAAGGATTCTGACTATATTACTAATGATAGAAAGTCTGATTTAGTTATTCTTGACGAGTTAGAAAAAAGTTTACAGGGTTCAAGGCAATTAAGTTTTGGTGGTCTTCTAAAAAAGATTAGACATGAATTATTGTTTGATCAAAAAGAAGATGATCTAATTAATGTAGGTAATGATGATGATAGTGCAGATATCATTGAAACGGTAATGTATAAATGGAATAGTGATATTAAGAATTATGTTAGTTGGGAGTGATATAGTATGGAACTTAAAGATGTTAAAGGTATTGATGCTATCTTAGAACAGGCTGGTATTTATAGCGTTGTTTCTGAACAACTTGCAGATAATCTTCAGGATTTTAAATTGAAAATTTTGAGTCAAAAAAATGAAGGTGATTATGATGATGTGCTTAAATTATTAGATGAAGCAGAATCTATGGTATATAAGGCTTCATATAATCTTTCTCTGATAAATGCTAAAAATGAATAATGGATTTAAAGGCTGATTGAATTCAGTCTTTTTTTGTTTTAAAAAATTTTTTTGAATATTTTTTTCTTAGAACATTAATAAGGAATTTCGCTACCTTAAATATTATGAAAAGGAGAGCAAACAATGGATATTGTTGCAATATTAATTAACTTGTTCTTTTTCGATTTTCTTAATGAAAAAGGAGATCGAGTTAAGGGCGTAAGTGTTAGGTTTATAGATCCCAATGATCATGGTCGAGACAATCAAATTGGTGCCTCAATTCAAAAGATGACTATGTCAGCTGATCAATGGGAAGAGTTAAAGGCTCAAAACTTACAGACCTTTTCAAAAGTTAAATTAACTTTTGAAGGTTTTGGTCGTTCTATGCGTCTCGTTAAGTTAGAAAAGGTTGATAGTAATGATTGATAAACTGTATCAGAAGATAAGACGTTTATATAATGATTTTTTACATTTTTCAGGATTTTGGAAAATTGTTACAATTATTGGATTGATTTTATTTTTAATCTTTTTGTTTTTGTTAATTCAGAAATATCTTTTATGGGTCTTGATTAGTTTACTTGGTCTTTTGCTTTTTAGAATTTACATGTGGCAGAATAGTCATCAGTTAATTTTTAAAGATAGTGCAAGACTGGCTGCTAATATAGTGCTTGAGTCTTACTCTCGCAAGGGATTTGTGACACGTGATGTTTTAAAAATGGAAAGTTTTAAAAATCAAGATTCTGAAAAAGTTTCAAAGCCTGATT
>NZ_FTOY01000005.1 GCF_900156885.1 Limosilactobacillus caccae | reverse complement strand
CGCTCAGGAATCGTTATGTGTTTGTGATATTGCATATATTTTAGGCTGTAGTATTGCAACCGCTTCTCATCACTTAAGAATGCTGTATGATGCTGACATTTTAGACCGTCAAAAAAAGGGGAAAATGGTGTACTACTTTATAAAAGATGATGATCTGAAAAAAATACTTGCTCAACTTGACAGGTGAATTGACTTAAGTGCTTCCCTTAAGAAGAGAAAGTAATTATGCTGACCCATAATTTAGAAGTCATGGGAATGTTACAAACTAGCAACTAACGTAATTTAATATATCGTATCAAACCACGCCTGGAATATTATCTAGGCGTTTTTTTAGTGTCATGGTATTTTCTGACAGAAAGGTTGCATTATTGTGACTACAGTTGTAAACTAATAAGCATTAAGAGACTACAAATGTAAACTTATAATTCAATTAATGGAGGAAGCCAATTGAAGGATGCAAAGAATGTAACCATCACCGATTCTGAATGGATGGTTATGAGAGCAATTTGGACAATGGGACATGCGACTAGTCGTGAACTAATCGATGCTATGAACGAATTAGAAGGCTGGTCAGCTTCAACAACCAAAACGCTACTTCACAGGTTGATTCAAAAACAGGCGGTTGCGCAGCATGGCGGCAGTCGACCATTCACGTATAAGCCGGTTGTTGGCGAGAAGGAATCAATGGCGGCAGCGGCAGATGATTTGTTTGACCATATGTGTGCGATGCGGGCTGGTTCAACAATTGCCGGCGTTATTCAGTCAAGGGAACTCTCACGGGCGGATATTGCGAACTTACAGGCGATTCTAGCTGAAAAGGCCAAAACAGCGCCCGAGGAAGTTCAGTGTAACTGCTTGCCAGGTGATCAAACGTGTTAAGACTGTGGTGTTCTGTTTACTTTTAGGATTGCTGCACAAAAATCCAGAATCTGGGATTCCTGATGGCGGAAACTTATGAATTTTTGTCGTAATTCTCATTCATATAGTGGCATGGTGCTCCGCAAAGCAGAAGCCTAAATATAAGAATCTGGTGGGAAAATCCCGAGCCCGGGAATTTCCACACAAGGAACTTATATTCCGGCTTCTAACCGCTTTGCTACGCACACTTATTTTTAGGGGGTCGATAATCATGGCAAATAAAGAGGACCATATGAACATGAAAAACATGAGTGCTAAGAATATGGAAAATAATGAATCAAATATGAGTCATATGGATCACGATATGACCGAAACGGATCACAGCCAAATGAACATGAATCACGGTGATATGGATATGGCTGGGACCGACATGATGATGCACGGTGGCTCAATGATGCATATGGGGAATTTGAAAGTTAAATTTTGGGTCTCCGTTGTCTTAGCGATTCCAGTTTTACTGTTAGCACCAATCATGGGTTTAAACGTTTCCATCCTTAGTTTCAGTTCACCGCTAATTGTTGGCATTATCATCGTTTTGTTTGATACAGCACTTTACTTTTATGGCGGAATGCCATTTTTAAAGGGGGCTAAAGCGGAAATTCAGAATAAATCTCCTGAAATGATGACGCTAGTAACCCTTGGAATTTCCGTTTCGTATTTCTACAGTTTGTACGCATTTATTGCCAACAACTTCTTGAACCCGACAAATCCTGTAATGGATTTTTCGTTCGAACTTGCAACCCTGATTTTAATTATGCTTCTAGGACACTGGATTGAAATGAATGCATTGATGGGGGCTGGAAATGCCTTACAAAAGATGGCGGCCCTGTTGCCTAAGACGGCCCATCTAGTTACAGATAATGGTGAAACAAAAGAAGTGCCAGTATCTGATTTAAAAGTTGGTCAAGTTTTCCAAGTGCGTTCAGGTGAGAGTATTCCAGCCGATGGTGTTATTACGGCTGGGGAGTCGACCGTAAATGAAGCACTGGTAACCGGTGAATCTGCTGCCGTTACCAAGAACGTTGGCGATAAGGTCATTGGTGGTGCAACCAACAATAACGGGACGCTAACGGTTAAAATTAGTGGTACTGGTGACTCCGGCTATCTTTCTCAAGTAATGAAAATGGTTCAAAATGCCCAGCAAGCTAAATCTAAAGCAGAAGATAAAGCTGATTTAGTTGCAAAGTATCTATTTTACGCGGCACTTGGTGTTGGGATTATTGCTTTCTTTGCCTGGTTACCCCAGGGATTGGCGATTGCAATGACGATCATGGTGACCGTCTTCGTGATTGCTTGCCCGCATGCATTAGGATTAGCGATTCCATTAGTGGTTTCTCGTTCTACTACGATTGGCGCTCAAAATGGGCTATTAGTTCGAAATCGCCAAGCCATTGAAGCAAGTCAACATGTTAGCCACGTTCTCTTGGATAAAACTGGCACGCTAACAGAAGGTAAATTTACGGTGAATGCATTGATTCCAAATGATGGGATTGACGAAACAACGTTATTAAGCCGACTGGCCGCCCTTGAAAATAATTCGACTCATCCGCTGGCCCAAGCAATCATTACTGAAGCCCAAGCGAAGGACATTGAAGTCGTTGCGGCTGAAAAGTCTCAAAATATTCCGGGCGTTGGTATTTCCGGTAATGTTGATGGCACCGACTATATGATTGTTAATGGTAACTATTTAACGAAGCAAGGGATCAGGTTTGACAAGGCCACTGCTGATAAATGGGCTGCTAAGGGTAATTCCGTCAGCTTCCTATTGCAGGGCACCCAAGTTCAAGGAATGGTTGCTGAAGGCGACACCATCAAAGCGAGTGCTAAGGAATTAATTAGTGGTCTTCAGAGGCGAGGAATTACCCCCGTAATGCTCACTGGCGATAATCCAAAAGCCGCGGAACACGTTGCTAACTTACTAGGATTGACTGAATTCCATGCAGGCCTATTACCAAATGATAAGCAAAAGATTGTTGCTGATTATCAAGCAAAGGGCAATCACGTCATCATGGTTGGTGACGGCGTAAATGACGCACCAAGTCTTTCCGCGGCCGATATTGGAATTGCAATTGGTGCCGGAACCGATGTTGCCATTGATTCCGCTGATGTTGTGTTGGTTAAATCAGAACCCAGCGATATTTTACATTTTCTTGATTTGGCTAAAATCACAAATCGGAAAATGGTTCAAAATCTCTGGTGGGGAGCAGGCTACAATATTGTCGCAATTCCACTCGCTGCCGGTGTGTTGTCATTTATTGGAATCATTCTAGACCCAGCCGTTGGTGCTGCGGTCATGGCGATGTCGACAATTATCGTGGCAATTAATGCGATGGGATTGACTGGTGAAAAGATTAAAAACGTGTAATTAAGTGATGACAAAAACTTATTATAGAAACAAAGCAAAAGGAAGTGAAACTATGTCACAATGGATTCTGATAGCCCTTTTTCTTCTAGCACACCCACTCATGATGCTATTTATGCACAAGGGTATGCACGGTGGCTCTGGTAGTATGGGCTGCTGTGGAAACAACACTCAACAAAATTCCAATAATACTGAAAAGCCACGTAAAAAAGTCAATTAACTTGGGAGTATATATTATATGAAAATATTAACTGGTAGTCGCGGTGATGAGGTCCATGAACACCTTTACGAAAATGGTCAAAGACGGGTTGGTCATCGTATACTAAAGAAAAATACAGTGACAAACAACGGAGAATTTCACCCTGTACCTGGAAATATAGTTCTCATTCCCTTAAAAGGGACGGTGAAACTGACCACACCAGATCAAGAATGTACAATCAAAAATGGTCAACTTGCAATACTTGGACCAACTGATAGTTTTTACTTAACTGCAATTGATGATGTTGAATTTGTCGGTGTTGTTGATATTAAATAGCTCAAAAAGAGTGTCACATGGCACTCTTTTTTATATATGCTGGCTTCTCCATATTTACGACACATATGACTGTTTTAATAAAGTGTATTTCAAAAAAATGGAGGAGACAAAGTTGAAATTAACGCAGAGAAATATGCCTACTTTAGTTACCGCACTAACATTAACAGATGTTACACTCTCCACGTTTTCAGGTCATAATCTTAACAGTTATTGAACTGCTCTTAGTATCGTGGTTTAATAGTAGTTGAAGATGGGTCAGAAAGTGGGGTCAAAAAATATGACTGTATATGGATATGCCAGGGTATCAACTCAAGGACAAGATTTAAAAGACCAGGTTGAGCAACTTATTAAAAATGGGGTGGAACCTGATAATATCTTTCAAGAAAAGTTCACTGGAACCACCTCAAAACGTCCTCAATTTGAAGCCTTACAATCTAAACTTTTAGGTGGTGATGAATTAATTGTTGCTAAACTTGACCGCCTGGGCCGAAAGACTAGTGATGTTATTAGTTTCTTGGATAAGTGTTCCAACGAGAATATAACAGTTAATGTGTTAAATATGGGAAGATTAGATAACTCCCCTGGTGGACGATTAATGCGTAATGTTATTAGTAGCTTTGCCGAATATGAGCGCGACATGATTGTTTCTCGCACCCAGGAAGGCAAAGCATATGCTAAGCAACATAACCCTCACTACCGTGAAGGTCGACCTAAGCGACGCATTACTGACCGATATCAGGCTATCTACGAATACTCACTCAAACATTCCATAAAGGAAACGGCCTTGGCTACGGGGGTTAGTGAAAGTACAGTGAAGCGAATTAGAAGGCAGATAAGATATTCATAATAACGTTAATGGCTATTATAATTCCTTGAAAAATATGTTTGATGAGATGACCAATAAGCAATTTTTGACTGCTCAAGATCGAGAAAAGCTACTTTTTTCTGATTCTTTGGATACTATTTTCAATTTTATAGCTAACTACACGCCACCTAAAGTCAGGACTTATTCTAGTTCCAAAGAAGTTTGAATTAAGAACATTTAACCTGTACTTGATAGAGTAGACATAATTTAATTGCAACAATCCTTAGCAGTAATTACAGCATAGGAGCCCTTAGACGTGGATAAGATACTAATCTGCCTGTATAATAGATTAAGCAAGAAGTTTTAAGGGCGGTGGCTGTCTTTTCCCTTGCGAGGTGAGGCCCATGGGAACATGGAATAATCTTCAGGAAGGTTTCACAGTCAATGAGCGTCTTCCAGATACTCTCGTTGATGTTGCTGTTTGGCACGTTTTTAATCGCGCTACTCGGCTATATCGACAAGCACCACAAATTAAAAATAGACCCTAAATTAATCCTTTAACTAATTGTTTAATCTCATCACGTACTTGGCGAAACACTACCATTTTCTGTTCAGGAGTACCTTTAGCTTGTGCGGGATCAGGTAACGGCCAGTGAATACTTTGAGCTTGTGGTGGTATTACTGGGCACCGGTCTCTGGCATCACCGCATAGAGTCACAATTAGATCAGCAGAATTGAAATAATTTAAGTCAATCAGCTTTGATTTTTGGTGACTAATGTCAACGCCATCTTCGGTCATATACTTAGTACCGAATTGCTGAAGAACAGCTTTAACCTGCTCCATTAATCTAGTATCTATTTGCATCATATCTACCTTTTCTAGTAATTATTATTTTTTCTTATTATACCAATTTATGTTATGCGAACTGATGTAGTTATTTTGTTTCATCATAATGTTTCATTTTTTTATTTAGAATTCTATTAAAAATAGAAAGGAAATGAAACACATGGCAATATATGCATATGTAGCAGGGACTACTAATGATGATATTAAGGACAAAGGGTCAATCGCGTGTCAGCTTGATTGGTTGAAACAAAGCAATGTGCATTATGATGCTTATTTTATTGACACGTTTACTGGTGTGTGTCGGGCGAGATTTAAGTTACAGGAATTACTCATGATTGTAAAACCTGGCGATATGATTGACGTAATGGATGTATCTAATTTAACTTCTAATATCCGTGAATTATCTTGCTTACTTTACTACCTAGATGATTTACGGATTACTATATATAGTAGTCTGGTTGAATTAGATGTGGGTAGTATTCGTGAGCAATTTACAATCGCGATGATTTGTCGCGCTGAAAAACTAACGATGATGCAACATTCTTTTAACAGAAAGAAGATGTTTCATTTGAAACATCAGATTGATGTGCGTAGAAACAAACCAGTAATAACTAAACATGATTATGAGATTTACGATTTGTTGATGAAGAGCGACTATAAAACGGCTCAGCGAAAAACAGGTCTATCTAGGTCAACGCTTTACCGACTGAAAAAACGAATTCAAAAACAATAATCAAAAGAAAAAGGTACTACTAAATTTGCATTTTAGTAGTACCTTTTTCTTTTGTATATAGATAGTTGTAGATCTATTTGATATATTTCTTATATTTATCATCGTTTAAGCCAATTCTTATTAAATCGTCAAAAACATCAATCATCTTACGATCTTCCTCAAATGCTATAAGCTTAACGGTCTTGTAAGTGCTAGTTCTGATTTGAGCTGTTTTCGATCCCTCTTTTTTTAATCTGTAAGGACTAGAATCAGTTGATTTCATCGCTTCAGCAGCATCTGCTGCAACATCATTTAAAAAATCGTTAGCCATTATTTATCATCTTCCCCAATTCTATATAAAACTTCTTTAAGAAATAGTGTATACATTTCATGTGTTCGTTGATCATGAACATCGTTAGTTTTATGTGTCAAGCCTTCATTTGACCAACGCTTAACTCTTTCTCGATGGTAAATTGAGTTGGCAAAAATAGCATCACCAAAAGTTTTTCTAGCCTCTTTTGCTATTGAAGTATCAGAGTTAGCGCGTTTAGAAACTAGATAAAGAACGATTCCTAATAATTTAAACTTAGCATTATAATCATTTCGAAGTTGTGATAAGTATTTTGCTGTTCTTAAAACGCCTTCGTAACTCGAGCTTTGCGTTTGTAAAACAAGAATAATGTAATCACTGGCGAGTACAGCGTTATTAACTAAAGTGCTGAGGGTAGGAGGTACATCTAAAATGATGTAGTCATAATCGTTTTGTAATGGCTCAAGAAAATGCTTTAATACTAGATTACGATCACGTTGAGGTAATTTTTCAAGAGTTTGGTTCCACAGAGACATATCCCAGTCACCTGGAATTAAATCTAGATTATCGTCTAAATGACATATACTAGGGCGTAGCGATTCTTTTTGTAGTGAATTAAACAAGGAACGTGTAGGAGTAATTGCTCCATAACTATTTTCAAAAAATAATGTAGCTGAAGCCTGTGCATCGAGATCTACTAAAAGTACCTTCTTACCAGCGCGAGAAAAGTGATCTGCTGCCAATACTGAGATTGTTGTTTTACCTACACCGCCTTTAAAATTATAAAATAATAATGTAGACATGGATTGCCTCCTTTGATCGAAATATATAACATAACCTCTTATCTATATACTATTCTTAGGAGTATTTTTTATCAACACAAATTATAAATCACAAATCATAAATCTTTTATCACTTAAAATAAATCACAAATCACTAATCTTTTGTGATTTTATTTTGTTTCATTTAGCTATTTACTTTGGACTTGATAAAGAGTAATTTAAAGAAGTAAGTAATGAGTTTCTCATGCTTATGTTAAATCTAAATAAATGAAACAAAAGAAAAAGCCTCACCTAGAATTGCAGTTCTAAATGAGGCTACCGATTAACTAAAGCAACTAGTCATCGGGATTGTCTATTTCTTACTATCTATTTATTGTAGGAGAGATAGGCATAAATTTCAAGATATTGAAGTTTGTCAATTTTAATTTAAGTTGAATTCCATAAAAGCAACTAGCTGCAATTAGTTAGTTGCTTTTTCTGTTATCAGAAGCGTACTGATATTAATTTGTGCTAAGGGCTGCACCCTGCTGGTCACACTCTCGAATCGCACGTGGAATTGAGATGCACAATTCTGTGGTTAACAAATTGGTATGCTAAACCATGGACTGATTGCAAGGTTCAAGAGACGTGGCTGGACGTCCAGAAAATGCGACGGACAACCCTATTTATCAATGCGATTTTTTCGTGTTTTCGCGATGTTTTACTGGAATTAAGAGTAGTACAGTAATCGAACAAATCAAACACTAATAGATAGTAGGGGCAAGGGCTGGATGAGCTTAATATGTCTGAGTTGTTATTGTTGATGAGTTCATTAATAATGATTAGTGGATTGATTAACAATAATAACTAGTGTTACGATGTTGCATCATTGCATTTTTGCCACAGATAGGCGAAGTGTAATGATGATGCTACGCAGTGGTTATGTGGGGAGTTAAGGGACAGTGGGCTCTTTTTTCAATAATGGTGTACTATTGAGTTTGTATATACAAATACTGGAGGCATTAATTATGAATAAAAGTGAGGTAGTACTATTTAGGTGCGATCATGAATTTAAAAAACGTTTAGATGAGTTAGTTGCTAAGTCGGGTAAAACAAAATCAGAATTTATCAGAGAGTGTATTCAAAATGGTGATGAAATTGTGTTTAAGCAAAAATTAGCTCAAATTAATATTAAGCCTGCTAATAAAAATGATTTGGATGGCGCATTCAGTAATCTAACACACGCGTTGGAAAAAGTGATAAGAGTGGATGATCTACCTGAGGAATTCTTAGTTAAGTTAGAAGATTTAATTTTGGGTTTTCAGTCAATCAGGTTAAAAGAAGCCAAGAAATAACTTTTGTATATACAAAAGAACGTTGATATATAGCTATTTTCATGTATATACAAAAAGGCGGCTATATTTGAAGCTGTAGTGTGTAATTACATGTATTTCAAAAAAGATTAATGTATTATTGTTACTTTTTTGTATATACGCCTAGTTGCCTATATACCAGCGTTTTTTTGTATATACATTTTGAAAATTGGACTTGATTGTTACTGTAGGATGGTCTGTAAGGTCGATTAGTCTTTTGCATTTCGTACTAAACATAACCTTTTAAATTGCAACTGAATTTATTTGTAGATTTGGAATTTTTAAAGGAGGCATTATTTTAATTCAATATAACAACTCCCTGCCATAACATACCTTTACTAGTAGTTTTTTAAAAGTAAAAATTGTGTTTGACTATTATTGACCAAGGCATTATAATACACCTTAATTAATTAGATAAAGATAACTATTAAGATTAATAATAAGAATTTTCAAAAAAATATAGGAGATTCTTATTATGAAGATTAACAAAACAAATAATGTTTCTTTAGAAAAAGTAAAAAATGCTACTGTAATTAGAGCTGGTAATAATACTACTGTTACTACAACCAGTTACTATAACTCTCGTGGTGTTATTGCCAAACTTCCAAATGGGAATTATTTGAATCGACGTACGGGAGAAGTTAAAAAGTATCATATCCATAAGCATGGTACTCGATTGGCCAATTTAAGTAGTGTTAAACGAGCAATGCTCCAACTTCGCTACATTATTGAATCTAATTTTTTTGGCGATAAAAATGAACTTTTTATCTCATTAACATATTCTAAGCCTCAAACTGATATTAAGCGCTTGAAGAAAGATTGGGCTAACTTTGTAAAGAAATTATATCGTAAGTATCCTGATTCAAATTTGAAATACATTGTAATTTTTGAACCTCAGGGAAAATTAGTAGATGAAAAGCCTTGTTTTCACATTCATTTTTTGCTTAAAGGCTTAGTGAATATGGATAAAAAAATTCTATATAAGCTTTGGCCCCAAGGTTTCGTTGACATTAAATCAATTCATTACTTTGATAATGATGATCATAAAGTTGATGAAAATCCTGAGAACATTGCAGCATATGTAACGTCTTATGCTGTTAACTTGAATACGCAATTTGTGGATCATAATGTTGCTAAAATTATGCAGGAAAACAAGATTGAGATTATAACGACTAGCAGTAACAAGCAAATTGCTAAGGGTGCTAGGTTATTATTCTATCCACGGTATTTCAGATTTTACGCATGCTCGTCAAATGTTAAGATGCCTCGTATTTACAAAAATTTGCCAATCGATAAGATTGATTTTTCGTCATTTGGAAAATTAGAAAGTTCATATGGTTATGAAATTTTTGACGATGATAAAAAAGTGAATGAAGTACAGCACTTCAATTATAAGAAAAAGAAATAATATACAAAGTAAGAATTAAAGAATATATTATTTCAATGCTCTCAAATCTGGGGGGGGCGAAAGAAAAAGGTTAGCTATCATTGCTAACCTTTTTCTTATTTTAAGTTGTATTTTTTAATATAGTATTGATCAAAATAAAAATGGCTTGCCAAAATACCATGGCACCTCTTTAAGTCCATCACATTTGATAATGGTAAAGAGTTTGCCGAATGGCGTGAGATCGCTAATAAGTATGATATTAGTACCTACTTTGCAGAAGTTGGTGCTCCCAATCAGCGGGGGTTAAACGAAAACAATAATGGTATTATTCGACGTGATGGGCTAAAGAAGGGCATGTATTTTCGTTCATTACCTGATGAATTAATCCGGCAAATTATGACACGCCGTAATAACATTCCACGCAAGTCACTTAGTTACCAAACGCCTTTAGAAGTATTCATGAAGCATATTACAGATGATCAATTTCTAATTTAAATTGACGTTCCGGGTAACTTAATTTTACAAATGACGTTAAATATTACGAACTAGCAATTCGCATATAACTAACTAAAAAACTTCTCGATTTTTGGTCGGGAAGTTTCTTTTTTGCTTCTTAAGTTTAATCACGCTGGCTTTGGCAGTGACTGTTGCAATAGCAGCGTTTCTCATCCATCATATCGCAGTGACAGATGCCATCTGTACCGGCACAACGACAGCCTTTTTGGCAGGTCATACCAGCCTTGCAGTATTCTTTTTCCATTTTCATCCCCCCATATTTGAAATTATCAATATAATACGCTGTTTAATCGGGGTTGTCTCATTGTCTGCTCAAATCTTTAGATATTTTTAGCAAACTTGATGATTGTCAATTACCAAACGGCAAACTGGTACTCAAGTTTATTTTGCCCACGCTTATTCACCACATGAATGCGGTAGTAATGAGAACCGTAACCGAGTTTTGCGACGATTTATTCCCAAGGGACAAGCCATTGAAGAGCTGAGCGATCGCCAGCTGGTTCAAATCAATTCGTATCTGAATTCCCGGCCACTTAAATGTCTTAACTGGCACACACCAATCAAGATCTTCTTGCTTAATTTACGTCATTAAATTCGTTCAAGTTATTTCTTGCAATCTGCCATCTGATTAAGATCATGCTGCTTGGATCAGATCAGTCCAAAAAACAAGACGTAAGACACTTTTGACCAAAGAATCTTACACCAAAAACACGCCAAACCCCTTGCTACTCTAGGGTTTTGGCGTTTTCCTTTGCCTTAAGGTCAATAAAGGTCAAATAAATGCCCTGTTTTTGGTGGATTGTGCAGTCTTTCACAGTTAAAATGATACAATTTCAGCCTTTTGTCTTATATCTAGCAGTCTCAATTTCATTTATATCAGTCAAAGAAGCTTTTCCAAAAAGAAAAAGCCAAAACAACATAAGCTGCTTTGGCGACTTTGATTTAAATTTTTTGTTCAATCTTATCGATATCGACTTTCAAAACTCTGGTAATCCAAGGAAATTTCTTCTTCATTGTATCGAAGTCATCACCGGATGTTAAGAATTGGCCGGTCCCATAAACGTAAAAGCCGGCACCGGGTCCCTGGGTACCTTCAACCTCTTTACTCCCAACCGTTATAATCACGTGGTTGTCAGTTGAAAAATCCTGCTCTATGCTGTGCATGCCGGCCGCCGGAATCAGCAATTGCTTGTCTGTTACCTGGACGTATGACATCCAGGTATTAACAACGTGGGCTGGTTGCGCATTAATGGTTACAATTGTGGCAGGGCCTTCATGCTTCATGACATCTAAAAATTTTTGATCCATCGTAATACTCTCCTTCATCAACGTTTCAGTGATCGCAATTTGATCATTATCACCAATAATCATTTTACACCACCAAATTGATCAAAATACTTTTTTAAAAAACGTTCTCCGGGATTTTTATTTGCTTTTAGCCACTAGGGTATAGCAGACCGTGATTAATTAAACTAATACATTTACTTAATGTTGTTTCTTTCCAATTAAGACACTTTGAGCTGCCCAGTGGTTGATTGGGCCGAATTTATGACCTACCTCAATTCCATTAGTAATTGCAGAATGAACAGCAATATTAGCGGTATATACCGCATCTTTAACAGAATTACCCTTTGCTAATTCGGCTGCAATAATAGCTGAAAAAGTATCTCCAGTTCCGTTAACGTGCAAAGTATTGATAAATGGTTCATCCATTAAGAAATGACTGCCGTCAGACAATAGGACAAGATCGTAAACACCTTTTTGCTTAGGATTGTTATGCTGCCCCTTAATGACTACGTTCTTGGCACCAAGTCGTTGTAATTCTTTTGCTGCAGACAGCATATCTTCCTTATTGTGAATCCTCATTTCCGCCATTCTTTCAGCTTCAAAAAAGTTTGGTGTGATCACCGTAGCTAATGGAATGATACGCTTCCGAAAAAGTTCATAAGCAGATTGTTTTAGTAACATATTTCCGTGCTTAGTAATAATTACTGGGTCAACTACTAATGGTCCAAAGTTAACCTGTAAATATTGATCAGCTACCACATTAATAACATCGTCATTAGCAAGCATTCCAGTCTTCGCAGCCTTTATTTTGAAGTCGGCATTGAGAGTTCTGAACTGCTGTTCAATGAAGTCGGGCGGCATTACTTGTGCTGCGTCGATCCCATACGAATTGCCAGACACGGTGGCAGTCAATAGTCCCATTCCGTATACATGGTCAGCAAAAAAGGCATGAAGATCTGCTGGCATACCAGCACTTCCATCACAATCATGGCCTGCAATAGTTACTACTTGGATTTGCTGATTTATCATTTCTCCTCATATCCTTCCTAAGTATGTCTATAAAGGTTTTAACACATGAATAAATGCATAAATGATTGGTAACTTTACTAATCTTTTCACTACATTCAGAAATCTGTCAAGGGCGGTTTTAATTGGAATCTTCAAAGCCAATAAAGTCCAGTCGCCAACTTCTTCAGACTTTATTAACTTTGAAGATTGCTTTTAAATGCCTCTAATTTGCTCTCTAAGCCACTTTAAACCCTTGTCTGGTATGATTTACCTAAAACGGTTGAAAGCTCTCATACGCTCATTATTTATCTCTCACAGCGTGTTTAGTATGATAACCCTAATAATGGATCAATACGGCTGTTTTGGCTGTTTTGACGTGATCAAGGCTAAAATACTAAGCAAACTACTGATTTATAGGCTTTTTCAGCTGTTTTTGGTTAGGCTCTAAAAGTTACTAAACACGTCTGTTTTTTGGTGTAATAGGGCTGTTTTTGCTCAAAAAACACGTTAAAAATAGCCTTGGTGTGTGTGATAACCTACTCACTCATAGCCCACTCATATATTTTTGGCTCTCAGATACAACTACCCCGCCTTGCTGCTCAAACAAAAAAGAGTAGCCATTGGATTAGCTACTCTCAATTTAATTCTGAATGTTAAAATCTGGATTTTATCCATTGATAGTAGGCTTATTTCTGCATACTCATTTAATCAATTAGTCTTGAACAAAATAAGATACTGTTCATGTTCACTTACTAAAAATAAGTAATGTATTATTCTAGGCGCTTAAAAGAACTAGGTTAAGTCTTAATTGGCTATTAGTAACTTAGAGTAATTTAGTATTTATCACTTAATTTCAGTACCACTTTCTGTTTAATTCTAAAAGTTAAAAAATACTGGCATCCCTTGTCCCAGTAAGTGTCAAGAGCTATTCCTAGATATACTTTTTAGACATTATTACATTAGCACCAGAAATGTGGGCTTTTTTATTTATATCAAAGTGTAACTTTTGAGTACCCTAAAGTTACAGACAGAGTTATACTTATAACAATAATTAATGTGTCACAATTAAGTGTAACAAAAAGGGTGATAATTATGGCGTTGGTTTTCTACGCACGTGTCTCAAGTAAAGGTCAAAATCTGGATAGACAATTGGCGCGAGTTAATGAAGTTAAAGCAGATAAGATCTTTACGGACAAACAAAGCGGGAAAGATCTTAATCGACCAGGTCTAGAACGAATGTTCGAATATATACGTGAAGGTGATATTGTTGAAGTCGTTAGTCTTGATCGTCTAAGTCGTGATTACAATGATATTCAGCACTTAGTTCAACGATTAAAGGATAAGAAGGTTAAACTGATTGTTGATGATCTACCTCAGACTAATACTGGCAATGAATTAGTTGATCAGTTCATGCTTGACATGATGGTTAATCTCATGGGCTTTGTAGCACAAAATGAAAGGACAAAAATACTAGAAAGACAGCGACAAGGTATTGCTGAGGCTAAACGAAAAGGTGTTTATAAAGGTAGGCCAAAGAAATATGCGGCTCAGAGTAAAAATAGAGAGGGAAGATTGGTATATGAGAAGGTTTACGATGCAATTATGTCTGGAAATTACAAAAGTAAGGCTCAATTAGCTTGTGAAGTTGGACTTTCACGTCAGCAGCTATATCGAATTATTAATCAAATAAATGATCAAAAAAATAAATTAAAGGAGATATAATTGCAATTTGATAGCGAATTTGCTATCATAATGATATGAAAGTAATAGAATTTGATTTTTATGACTGGGACGAGTTTGAAGACTACTTAGACAGTTTGCCTGACAAAGATGCTGCCAAACTTTTAGCGGTAATTAATAATATTGAGGAGCAAGGTTTAGCAATAGCTGAACGTCAGAAATGGACAAAAAAGTTGGAACCAAATCTTTATGAAATTCGATCAAAGCTTGCTTCAAATATTCAACGTGCGATTTATTTTCATTGGGAAAATAACAGATATGTTATTACGCATGGTTTCACTAAAAAGACTCAGAAAACGCCAAAACGCGAAATTAAGAAAGGATTACGAAGGCGTGATATATATGAAAGGAGACACTATCATGAGTAAAATTGACGAGTATATTGCTAGGCGAAGTCAACAGAGTACTGAATTTGCTAAAGCATATAAAGAAGAAAATCAGCAATTACAAGTTGCAGTCGAAGTTCGTAACCTTCGTGACAAATTGGGTATGTCTCAGCGTGAGTTTGCAAAAATGGTTGGTAAACCACAATCGACAATTGCTAGAATCGAAAGTGGTAAAATGAATGTCTCAATTAATGTACTAAATGAAATTGCAGATGCTACTAACCAAAAATTGACAGTGAAATTTGAACCTGTGACAGCTTAATAGCGATTAAACTCTTCCATATTGGGGGAGTTTTTCTATTTAATATATAAATAGTCCCTATATTCCGAGCGTAGAATATAGGGGCTTAATACATCAACATTCTTGAGGGTCCATTTATTACTTATGGACCCTGAACCAGGAAATTGGGCATAAAAAAAGGGCATCTTTTCAGATGTCCCGCCGGCTCGGATAAGTAATCAGCTGATCCAATTTGCACGCCAGCATCATCGTATTTGTAACTATATTATAACCGATTATTTTCTATGATACAATATTGATGCGCGTCAGGACGTCTTAATCACACGTTCAATAGCGCGGGAAGGAGGTTCTTCCCGATGCATTGCATCATCGTATTTGTATTGTTGCCTTTTTTAAGTAAGAAGCAACTGAAAAAACTGATTAAGTTCATTATTGAGCTGTTAAAGCACCTGCTTTAGCATTTCAGCAGAATAAACCAGTGTCTGTCGCGTTCGACAGGCGTTTTTTACTTAGCCCTAATTATATATAGGTATTCATTAAATCGTATCTTTTTAGGAAATTACTGGAAATAAGTTTACATACAATTCTCAAGGTTAACCATTAAATTAACTTATGTTAATTATGATAAAGTTGTAAAACTAAAACACATGCAATCACAATTCATGACTGGCTTTTTATTGTTGCGGATAAGGAGTCAAGATGAGCTGACCATGGATATATTCCCCGAGAAAGATGTCACTGATACTGGCATAACCGGCTTGGTGAACCTGGTCGTCGATCCAGCTTTCGCCATGGTGAATCAATTCAAGGACATCTTGATTAATTCGTCCATCGTTGATTAGAGGAAATCGGATATTATCTTCGTCGTTTTCGATTACTACTAGCTGACCATTTTGCTCGAGGACACCGCTTTTAACCTTACTGATCTTGTAAATATTATGACCACGCAATTTGAACATTAGGTCATTGGCGGACAGACCGGCGCGAATACAATTATCAACCAAGATTTGACCGTTGCGAATGACGAGGCGCGGCTGCCCATCAACGACCTTCTTAACCAGGTAGTTATGTTCCTTAGTAAACTTAATGATGAAGACCAGTAGGGTCCAAATCAATAGGACCATCACAAATTGAAAGACAGTAATGTCTTTATTGTAGATGATTCCACCGAGAATTCCCCCGAGAACATAGTTTTGGACCTGGTCAATTGCAGATGTCGGCGCTAAGTTCCCCTTACCGAGCAGGTTGATCTGTAGAATGAGGCAGAGCATTCCCAGGACAAATTTAATGGTGATTAATCCGTAATCCATTTACTCGATTTTCCTCCTTAATTTTGAATATTGACGTGGTGGTCAACGACGTGGGTTCGCGTAAGAGTGTAATTATCACCGCTCGGACTGAAATTAACCCGGTAATCCTGCTTGTTGAAACGGACGATGATTCCATCAGTCAGGGTAGGTGAGTTAACAACCACCTGGCTGCTTTTCAGATGATGGTCACGGGCCACGGCCCGAATGAACGGCTGCATCTGGGTTGCCTGTGTATGCTGGGTGTAATTTTTCTCCAGGTTGGTAATCTGTAAACCGGAAAAGATCAACAGTAATAGGAGGAATATGATTCCCAGATCCCGGTATTTGGTTTTTAAACGGTGCCGGAAGTAATAAAGCGAGGTGGCAAGGAGTAGGAGCAGGGAAATGAGGATTAATATGTAATTAACCACTGAATTAACTTGCTGATGGTTGGTAATGTAATTTTCTGTATAAAATGTCATTGTAACTTTCCTATGATTTATCACTTATAGACCATAAATATAAAACTTGGTATAAAAAAGGGGCCGTTACCCGAGCAAAGGTACGGCTTTTTATGTTGATTTTGTTAAAACAGCATAATCTTTTCTGTTGCATCTATATTGTAACATGTATTCGATTAATTTCTATTAGTGGGTCTACTTATCACAAATAGACCCAATAAGGTATCCATAATAACAAAAATAGCCCCTAAACTAATTGGGCAATACGTTTTTTTAGTTTCATCGGGCGTTTGTCGAAACACAATCATTTTTTGTTCATGTGTGCCTTTTGCTTGTGCCGGATCAGGTAATGGCCAGTGAATACTTTTAGCTTGTGGTGGTATTACTGGACACCTACAAATAAAATTTGGCTT
>NZ_FTOY01000006.1 GCF_900156885.1 Limosilactobacillus caccae | reverse complement strand
CGCTCAGGAATCGTTATGTGTTTGTGATATTGCATATATTTTAGGCTGTAGTATTGCAACCGCTTCTCATCACTTAAGAATGCTGTATGATGCTGACATTTTAGACCGTCAAAAAAAGGGGAAAATGATGTACTACTTTATAAAAGATGATGATCTGAAAAAAATACTTGCTCAACTTGACAGGTGAATTGACTTAAGTGCTTCCCTTAAGAAGAGAAAGTAATTAAAAATAGAGCAGTGAATTTTCTTGTTTGATTCCATTTTATATAGGAGGCTACTAGAAATAACCCCTAAATTAATCCTTTAACTAATTGTTTAATCTCATCACGTACTTGGCGAAACACTACCATTTTCTGTTCAGGAGTACCTTTAGCTTGTGCGGGATCAGGTAACGGCCAATGAACGCTTTGGGCCTGAGGAGGAATCACCGGACAGCGGTCCCTAGCATCACCGCATAAAGTCACAATTAAATCAGCTGAATTGAAATAATCTAGGTCAATCAGCTTTGATTTTTGCTGACTAATATCAATGCCGTCTTCAGCCATGGCCTCTACCGCGTAAGGATTAAGGCCGTGTTTTTCAACACCAGCACTTTTACATTCATATTGATCCTTGAGCAATGCTTTGCCATATCCTTCAGCCATTTGGCTACGACAAGAATTACCAGTACATAGGAAATAAATCTTTTTCATAGCTTTTAATAGAATTTTCTCTTAATCCATAATGCCACATCAACTAACAGAATCATCACTGGTACTTCGACCATGGGGCCAATAACGGCCGCAAATGCTTCTCCTGAATTTAATCCAAAGATACCAACGGTAACTGCCACGGCTAATTCAAAGTTGTTACTTGCAGCCGTGAACGATTGAGTAGCCGAAACTTCATAACTTGTGCCTGTCTTCTTTGCAATCCAGAAAGTGATAAAAAACATCAAAACAAAGTAAAGAAGCAAGGGAATTGCAATTCGAACAGCATCTAATGGAAGTTGAACTACTCGCGCTCCTTTAACTGAAAACATAATAACAATGGTAAAAAGTAATGCCCAAGTAGTAATGCGGCTAATTTTAGGAACATACTTCTCTTCAAACCAATCTTTTCCTTTATGATGAATAATTAGGTAGCGAGAACTAATTCCTAAAATGAAAGGAATACCAAGATAAATAAAGACAGTCTTAGCAATTTCACCCATGGTAATATTAACCGTTTGCGTTTTAATATCGAATAGCTTGGGTAAAACACTGATAAGGAAGTAGGCATAAATAGAATAAAAGATAATCTGAAAAATTGAATTCAAAGCCACTAGACCAGCAGCGTAATCATTATTCCCATGTGCTAATTCGTTCCAAACAATGACCATCGCAATACAACGTGCCAACCCAATCATGATTAAACCGATCATATAATTGGGATAATTGTGTAGAAAAATGATGGCTAAAGCAAACATCAATAATGGCCCGACAATCCAATTTTGAATTAGTGAGAAAATGAGTTCTTTCTTATCATGAAATACATCACCCATTTTTTCATAATTAACCTTAGTTAATGGCGGGTACAGCATTAAGATTAAGCCGATAGCAATCGGAATAGACGTAGTTCCCACTGACCAACTGTTGATCAACTTAGGCAAGGAAGGGAAAATAAATCCACTTAAAATCCCAAGTGCCATAGCTAAAAATACCCATAAGGTCATATAACGGTCCATGAATGATAAATTTTTAGAAGTACGCATAATAGCCCTCCATATAGATAATTATCTATGCATAATGCAAAATAAAAAAGCTAACAGTTTGAATATGAATCCTTACATATGCAATGGTCAGTCTTAGATAGTATTTGTGTTAATTCACTAATCAGTCCTTCTTTTTTGTTTGAATTTAAAGAATAATAGTGCCACTTAGTATCTTTTCTTACGTTAACTAATCCACTTTTTTCCAGAATACTCATATGGTGGGAGAGAGTCGGTTGTGTAAAGTCAAAGTGTGCAAGTATATCACACCCACACATCTCACCACAGGATAGCATTTCTAAAATCTTAAGACGGTTAGGTTCAGCAACCACCTTTAAAAGTGATGCCAAATCTTTATACTCATGGTGCATCAGTAAAATCCTCCACATTAAACATAGACGCTCATCTATATTATATCACATGAATAATGAAAAAGATTGCCGTTCAGACGGAATTAGATTTTTACTATTATTACAAAACCAGCAGTATTAATGTGTTATTCTCCAAAGCCAACCATGTTTTTCTTCATTTGATGACTTAGTTGTTACCTTTTGCGGTAAGTCAGGTTGGGTTTGCTTATGAGTAGTTAAATCTAATTGTTGTGCTTGGTCAGCAATCCGATTTGCTGTTGCAATCTGCTCATCTTTTACAGTTAATTGCTGTTTAAGTAAATCGATCGTTGCGGATTGTTCTTCAATACGAGCTTTTAATTGGTCGATGATTGCGTCTTTTGTTGCTGGATAAGTCTGTTTTTCTTGTGTTTTAGGATTATTCTGATAATACTCTTCCATTTGCTTAAAAACGGCGTCATTATAGTATTTAGCGTTATGTTGACCTGTTTTAATTGGTTTAAACTTGTGTTTTACTATGAACCGTGAGGCTGAAACTACTGATATATCAAAATACTTTGCTAATTCTGAAGTTGTATATGTTTTACTTTTACTTTTACTCATGCTTTAGCCTCCTTTAGGCTAATTCTAGCATATAATTATTATTACTATTGCTATTTCAGGATAATTACGGTTATACTTAGACACGTAAGCGTTTTTCGTTTACCAACAATAATTAAATAAATCAGAGTAAAGAAAAAGCTCGTTAAAGTATTGGCGTACTTTAGCGAGCTACCGATTAACTAGTTGCAGTAGTCAATCGGGGTTGTCTATTTCTTTAATATAATTAATTTTAGATGAAATAGACTAATATTTCAAGATATAGCTACACAAAAATATCAGTGAAATCAAACCCTAAAAACTATGAAAGTCGACTAGTTAATCTAGTCGGCTTTTTCTTTTGGTTCACAACCGGTTAAACTCGCAAGCAGTGACTCTGCACCGTGGTAGTATCCCGAAAGCGTCCGTGAGTCTGGAGACGCGCCAGACTTGTAGTTAACAATATGGGTATGCTAAACCCTGCTATTATCGCATATGGCTAAAGACGTGGCTGGAAGCTTCGAAAATGCTACGGACAACCCTAATATTCATGGGATTTTCTCGTGTTCTCCCTATGTTTTGCTGAAAAGTAAGTAAGCAATTGAACAAATCAACACTAAGAATATTAGGGGCAAGGGCGGAGTGCGCTTAAACTGTCTGCATTGCTTATTTGCTGAGCTAATAACGTAAGTTGTTGGTTGAGTAAATAAGCGATGGGTTGAATGAGAGCGAACTCTCTCGAAACTTTTTAGCCACAGATAGGCTAGGTTTCGAGAGAGCAAGGCTGTGCAAGCGGAGCTTGCTTCCTGGGGAGTTAAGGTGAAGTACGTTCTTTTTTAATAAGAGGTTTGTTATTAGCGTTCCCACTCATCATCAACTTGTTGTTTAAGTGATTTTTGGGTTTGTTCTTTGGTCTTTTGAAGTTGGTCAGTGGTTGCACTTAGGAGTGCTCTTTTAAGTTTGATGATTGGGTCGTTCATTAGTTGGATTTCTTTTTGAGCATTAGGCTTATGTAGGGAAGCTTGAATTTTTGAAAAATCTACGTAGCTGCTTTGAAGTTGAATAGGTTTTTTTGGATTAACTGGTGGCAATAAGCTTTTAGTGACCTGATTAATGAAGTTGGTTGCTGTAGTTTTAATCTTTTGGAGAACTTGAGTAGTAACATCTATGAGGTATTTTAGAGGTTGCCGGAGGTGTTGTTGTCGGCCGTTGGTAGTGATGACTGCTTCCGGTACTTCATTTGGTTTAAGTAGTTGTTGTTCTACTTTGTGGTTAGGGTCGTGTTCGGTAATTGTATCAATTAGTTGGTTTTTGTAGCCGTTGATGTTGTTTTTCATTAGTTGTTGGCTTTGTTGTAGTTGAGTGTTTTGCCTAGTTAGTTCTTGGTTGGTGCTTTCTAGGTTAGCTTTGGTACTGTGAGCTTTGAGGAGTTGTTGGTTAATTTGCTCTAGTTCATTTTGTGCGTCTGTTTTGTCTTGTGTCCATTCGGCTTGCTGGTCTTGTCGCCAATTATCAATTTCTTGTTCAATTTGAGCAACGTTATCTTCGGTTACATTAATTGATTGGTTATTGCCATCGGTTAGCTTGTTTTGGGCGATTTCTTTTTGGGCATTTTTGATTCGTTGTTGTTTGCGTCGTTTGAGCTGGTTATTAGCTTCGTCTAGTTGGTCTTGTAGGACTTTGAGTTGCTGGCGTTGAGTAGCCAGTTGTTGCTCTTGTTGAGCTTTTTGTTGTTCAGCTTTCTGGCGTTCTTGGTCAGCAGTTGCCTTGGCTTGCTCTGCCTTTTCTTTATCGTCCTGAGCAGCTCTATTAGCCCTTGTAATGCCTTTAGCCATTTCGATGGGTGATAAGTCATTACCGTCTTTATCGACTGCCTGGCGGCCTGTGGTGGCTTCATAGATGTCCTTGAGATTTTTAGTGACGGTTTTGACTTGTGCTTGCATATCGTTATTTTGGTCATTCAATGTTTTGGCTTGGTCTTGAAGGTTTTGGACTTTCTTTTGATGGTCAGCGATTTCTTGATGTTGGGCCTTTAGTTGCTCCATCGATAGTCCCGTTTGTATAGTCTTATCTTCCTTGGTTTTGCGTTCAAAATCGAGGATTTTTTTATTTTCGGGGACTTGGTAGGTCTTATGTAATTCTTGCTCCAAGCATTTTAGGGCGAACTGGTCAAGATTAGCTCGATACCATTTGAGTGCTGCTCGGCCTGAAGCCGTTTTGCCTGTGACAGCCTGATGAAGGCTTACTAAGGCTTGGTTTAATGAATTAGTGACATGTGCTGCCCGTTTTTTACCCCCTCGGGTCATGCCAAAGGTAGCTACTTCAAAATGGATATGTGAAATGCCCATTTCATCATTGTTGGTTGCGTAACGGCCACGATGTAGGTAATCACCAACATTAATGCGTTGCTGATGAACTTTATTTGCTGGCCACCCGATATTGTTGTTAGTGGCCTTAATTAAGGCTCGATTGAAACAACCATAAAATTGTTTAGCAACTGCAATATTATTTTGAATTGGTTTGTTATTTTCGTCTTTAAGCTTGAAAACCAAATGAGTTGTGCCGTCTGGTAGTTTCTCTTCTTGATATGAATCTTTTGGACAGAATTGTTTCATCAATTGGCTTTGCACTTCCATATTACCAATTGTTAAAATGGCGGTAGCTTTCTTCTTGTTTTTAAGATAATTTTTCACACTGCCAAAT
Organism: Limosilactobacillus caccae; assembly: GCF_900156885.1. GTDB lineage: Bacteria > Bacillota > Bacilli > Lactobacillales > Lactobacillaceae > Limosilactobacillus > Limosilactobacillus caccae. Next base: position 4,177 of record NZ_FTOY01000006.1, on the reverse strand, counting down.
TGTCGTTCAGCATGACCTTTTTCTCGTTGGTGTTGGTCGTGTTGTTCTACATAGTCGTGGAAGTGCTGTTCGTTCCAATCATCAATAGCTTGTCGCGTAGTAGTTGATTCATCATATACATTAAATTGAGTTTCATTAAATACAATATCTTTATTGGAATGGTTAATATTCTGGTCATGTTCTACATGCTTTTGAATTCCAGAATAACCATTAGTATCTTTCGCTTGTAAGTCAGTTGTTACGGTACACTTAATTGCCATGATTAATGCCTCCGTAGTTTGATATTCTATAAGTAATTATATCACGATAACAATTTAGTATAGTGGGTAGTTTATCCAATATACTAGCTCCCTAGTCAAAATGGAGTAACACCATTTTGTTGGTCGCTCTTCCGAGAGAATTAGGAACACATTTCCTAATAACCATTTATTTAATTTTCAAGATTACATTTGAAAATTAAATGTTACCTTTTATATCAAAAAGGTAACGCCAAAATAAAATCCCCAATGCATTTTTGCAAAGGGGATTTTTTATAATCACGAGTTAACTTTCGTTAATCTTGATTGTTTCCATTGGGTAATTCATTCTCTTTTAATGGATTATTACCCAATGGTTTGGCATGGCTTTGTTCCTGCTGCTCTTGTTTTATTTTAGCCACAAATGCAGTCACAAAATCATGCAAATCTTTTTTCGCAAATGGCTTTTGATCATCACCAATTTGTGAATCAATAATGCTGTTTAAGCGTTGCATTAAGTCATCATTATTGCTGGCCGAAGTTAGCATAGCTTCGGCCAATTCCGCTTTCCATTTTAGTTCGTTTAAGGCTAAAACATCAGCGTTATGTTTCATCTGGAGCTTCTTATACTCCATATCTTCAGGAACAGTACGACCACTCAGTTTTTTGGCTTTAAGTTCTTGCCAACGGGCAATTGATTTAGGGGACATCATGATAAAAACTTCTTTCTATTAAGTAATTAGATTAACTATTATGAGAAGTTAACAGTCAATCTCTTGCCCAAAGCGTTAGCAATTTTGGTTAAAGTATCAATACTGGTGTTGGCGCCGCTTTCAATTCGTGCAATTGTTGATTGAGGAACATCAGAAACAGTAGCTAGATCTCGTTGAGAAAGGCCTGATTCTTTTCTAACCTTAGTTAATGCAATGGCACTCTCTAACTTAGTTGTTTCGTTTTCAAATTCCTTTTTAAATTCCGGATCCTTTAATTGTTCATTTAAGTAGTCTTTAAAATTAATGTTGCTCATAATTATTGCTCCTTTCGGTTGGCAAAGTATTCGTCACGTAATTTCTTAGCATGATTAATTTCTCGTGGCGGTGTTTTCTGGGTTTTCTTAGTAAAGCCATGGGTAATAACGTAGTGAACGCCATCAACGTGAAAATAAAGGCCACGTTGTTGATTATTACTAACCCGAGAGCGAATTTCATAGAGGTTCTTCTCCAGTGGCTTAACCCAGTTATGTTGAATTCCAGCACTAAGTCCATAAGTTGCGACCATGTTAATCCGTGCTAATAACTTTGCTTTAGCTTTAACGTCAAGACTATCTAAATATTCTGCAAATTCAGTATGGCCATTAGGGCGAGTATAAAATTCAAATTCTAAATCTTCCATGCCCTAATGATAGCATATATTGTATTAATTATCAATATATGCTATCTAGAACAACTACCGTGCTTCGCTTGCTGGACTCGTTAATCAGAACGGTTTATGACTAAACCTAACCTGATTAACGAGTGAATTTTTTGGGGGGAGTGCTTAATCGAACTTAACTTCATCGAGCATTTGTTCTCGGCTGACTTGATCCAGACCTAAATATTTTAAGGTCATGGCTTCTGAGGAATGATTAAGCAGCGACATCACTAAACCGATATTGTAATGAGTTTGTGTGTAGACCCGGTAAGCCCCAGTTTTTCTCATTGTGTGAGTACCGAGGTAGTTAATCCCAAGTAAATCGCCAGTTTTAGCCATGATTTTGTAAAACTGTTTTTCAGTGATGTGCCGATCGGGGTGTTTAGTCGATGGAAAAAGCCAATCTGAGTGGAGATTTTGTTGGTTTAGCCACTGAAAATAGTCTTTTAGGTCTTGTTTAACTGGTTTTAGGTACAAAGTATTGGGCTTTCCGGTCTTTTTATCCCGAATATAAGCATTTTTAGCGATAGTCCCATCGTTATTGAAGATTTCATTGCGTCTGAGAGCTAATAAATCGGACACTCGGAGTAACGTTGCCTTGCCAACTTGGAAAATTGTGTAATTTCGGCGGCCAGCTTTAAAATTATGTAGGAGAGTATCTTCGACTTCATGCAGGATATTGGAATCTTTGATGGGTAAAACGAGTTGTTTCATGATTAATTGCTCCTTATTTAAGGGGATATTTTTTGAATATATATATTAAAAGCCCCTATATTCTGATTGTAGAATACAGGAGCTTGATATATCAACATTCTTGAGGGTCCATTTATTACTTATAGGCCCTAACAGGGAAACAAGATTTATTTAAGAACTTTTCTCAAACGTATCATGTCCCTTAAAACAAGACCATTTTCAGTAATTTCTTTATCATAGTGAATTGTAAAGAAATTTTGATCAACACCAACAACGCGGAAATCACATTTTTGATAAAGATAAAGTTGTCCGAAGCTAGTTGTACCAGTTCCAATTTCAAGGCACTTGTAATTATTGTTTCGCGCATATTTTTCGGCAAAAGTAAGAAGTTGATGCCCAATTCCTTTGTTTCTTTGTGTTGAAATTACGGCAATGTTCACAACTTCTAGTGTTTCGGGGTGTGTAGGTAAAAGAATCAACACTCCTAATAATTCATTGTTATAGGTTGCCTCAAAACAAAAAGAACGGTTCAAATACTTACTTATTAATTTTTCATTAGGATCTGCTTCAAGTAGCAGTTTATAATGCTGTTCTGTTAGTTTATTTAGTGTTTCAATATTTAGATTCATCTTTTCTCCTAATGGGAATGTGCCAATTGTTCTAAATGCCTGTCTGAAAAACTGTTTAATTTTGAAATCATTGTAGCCCCCCTTTTTCCTAAAACAAGTTTAATAAAAAATAGGAGAGGATTCAATTATCTAAAACTAGGAAATGATATTAATTAATCATATACTTTCATTTTACGGACTGAATAAAAATAGTCCATTTTTTTAGTATAAGATCAATTCCTTATGAGTCCTGAAAGATACTAGATTTATAGTATACTATGTCAAAAGGAGGAGTTAGATGAACAATCAAATCACACTAGCGTATTTAGATCATGATGATCTAGATGCTTTACAAGTTGTAAGTGTTGTCAGTTTTTATGAATCGTTTATCGATGGCGCAGATCCACTTGATATGCAAGAATATTTACAGACACAATTGACAACTGAAATATTGGCAGTAGAATTGGCACAGTCAACCAGTAAATTTATTGGTATTAAGGATCATCAAATACTCATTGGTTATATGAAAGTCAATGATGAAAAAGATGCTATAGAGATTCAACGGCTCTATCTGCTCAAAGATTATCAAAACAAAGGGTTAGGGCAACGGTTACTCGATGAAGCGAATCGTTATGCTAAAACGAAACAAAAACATTATTTACGTTTGGCTGTTTATGAAAAAAATCATGCAGCTATTCGTTTTTATGAACGTTATGGATTTAAAAAAATCGGGATCAAACATTTTCTTTTAGGAAAACAAGATCGTATTTGTCCGATTTTAGAAAAAGAAATCTAAAAAGACGTCCTCACTTTTGATGCTGAGGACGTTTTTTTCTTGTGTTAATCCTTTTGACTTTCTAATTAGTGTAATACGCATTTCGTGACTCATACATTTTTCTCTCTTTCACTAATGATTTTATAAGGCAGATTGCAAGAAATAACATGAACAAATTAAAATAGTGTTCATGTTAACTTGCTAAAAATAAGTAGTGTATTATTCTAGGTGCTTAAAAGAACTAGGTTAGGCTTAATCTTGTTTACTCTCTCTTTATTAAAAATAGCCCCTAAACTAATTGGACAATACGTTTTTTTAGTTTCATCGCGCGTTTGTCGAAACACAATCATTTTTTGTTCATGTGTGCCTTTTGCTTGTGCCGGATCAGGTAATGGCCAGTGAATACTTTTAGCTTGTGGTGGTATTACTGGACACCTACAAATAAAATTTGGCTT
>NZ_FTOY01000004.1 GCF_900156885.1 Limosilactobacillus caccae | reverse complement strand
GCGAATCATTGCTTTAGCTAGTTCAACCGCTAGGTTGACGCTAGCTCCTTTAAAAATGACTAATTTAACCCCAGCTTCTTCGATCTGTGCTGCAACGTGAGGTTGCCATTGACGTTTGATGGGTGAGATTGGTTTAGTTGAAAACTTAGACGAAATAATATCATGCTTTTCTTCCATAAAAAAGGCCTCCTAATATGCTGATGCTTTTAGTATAGGAGGTGGGGGTAGCTTTTTATAGACGTGTCGTTATGGTGTGCTTACGTTGAAAAATAAGGATGTAAGCAGTCAATATCCATACGTATTGAAAAAAATAAGGATCAGGAGCACTTCACCGGCATTTTAGTGCTTCATGATCCTTTCGTTATTCATGGCATTCTGCTTGAACTGTTTTTGTCCATGGTAAATAAGCCTCAAGTCCTTCGTCCTTGCGGTTTGGCAGGTGATCAAACAAATACTGAAAGTATTTGTAGATATTTAAGTGGTTTAACCGGGCAGTTGCTACCAGGCTATAATAAATTGCGTTCGCCTGTGCTCCGGCAATGCTCTTTGTAAATAGACTGTTTTTGCGTTTTAATGTATGGGGCGAGTCCCATCCGTAATATTCGGCATTACCTTGTTGCCCAGAACTAATAAAAGGAGCTGCGAAAAATTAATTTCCAGCTCCTTTTGCTTAATCTGTAGAGCTTTATTGAAGATTAAGAGTTAGTCCTCTGCTGAGTATTTAGGTTTTTTTCCTATTCTTCAGGTAAAACGACAACCTTACCCGGTTTCTTTTGACTTTCTAAATATCGATGTGCATCTGCAATTTGTGATAATGGGAAGGTCTTTACCGGACGAACATCGATGTGCTTTTCTTCAATTAGCTTAAATAATTGGTTTAAGTATTTACTGTATAGCTTGTAGCTGGCAAATGAGGTCATATAACGATCATTTGGGATCGCCGTTACCGGATCAAAATCATTAAGGGCCCAGATGCCACCCATGTCACCAGTCACACTTACAATTCCTTCAACTTCCAGGTGATTAAGAGAATCAATTGTTGTAGCTGCCCCGACTAAATCAAAAATGCGATCAAAGTCTTGTGTGGTATCTAAATGGTTTTCCTGATCGTGAATGAAACCATCATAGCCCAAATCAAGGATTTCCTGTTCGCTATTCTCATGGCGTGAAGTTCCATAAACCAATAGTTTAGGATTTAACGCTTTTGCTAATTTTAATGCTGCAATTCCAACCCCACTGGTTCCACCACGTACTAATAGAGTGCGCGCATTATTTAGCTTTAGTTGTAACATTCCGCGATAAGCGGTGTTATAAGTTTCGGGCACTGCTGCTAGCTCTGCCCAAGATAAACTACTTTCGATTGGTTCTATCTGCTCATTAGGTAATAATGCATATTCGGCATAAGAGCCATCGAAATCGCGCCCCATTTCCCCATTCATTGAGACCACTTTTTGACCAACTGGTAATCTATTCTGATCAGTTGTCTCAGCAATTACTCCAACACATTCAATTCCTAAAATGCGCGGGAATTTTACGGATGGTGATTTTCCTTGGCGAGTAAAGATCTCAGAGTGGGTGATTCCGAATCCTTTAATCTTAACTAAAGACCAACCTGGTTTTACCTTGGGCGTTGGAACATCAACATATTTCAATGCATCTGCATTTCCCGGTTCGTAAACAACTGCAGCTTTCATTAGTTTTCCTCCTTTGATGGTAATGAAAAAAACTCTACACTTATTATAAGTATAGAGCATAGTGGTTTCTATTGTGGTGAAGAGAACATCCCGAATTGGTGACCACCATTATCTTCTAAGCGGACAAAAGTTAGCCCTGCCTTATCAGTAACAGGCCCCCAGATGACCTTTCCACCAGCTTCTTCAGCTTTTTTAATCATTTCTGGAACATCTTGAACTAAAATATAGAAAGTAGAATATTCTGGAATTTTTTTATCTGTACTATTAGTACCAAGAATTCCACCAGTTGGGTATTTTTGACCTGGCTCTAGAATATTATGATATTCATTTTCCATGTCATTGTAATCAAGGAACTTCCATCCAAAGAGTTTACCATAGAATTCTTGGGTTTCCTTGGGATGATCAGAACCAATTTCAAACCAACCAACATTATTTAATTGCATAATGATATCAATCCCTTCTGACTTTCTTTTATTTACTTTTAAAGTGTAACAGCCTAGAAATTCTTGGGATATAATAAAAATAAGGTATTTTATTCTTTATAGTTTAAAAAAGAAGGTGTTTTGAATTTATGGAAATTGACAATACTGATAAGCAAATTTTAAAGCTTTTAAGTGAGAATGGTCGAATGAAAATAGCAAAGATTGCTAATGAAATTCATATGTCAGCTCCCGCAACAAAAGCGCGGATCTTAAAACTAGAAGATAATGGAGTTATTAGCCACTATACAATTGAAATTGACCATACTAAGTTGGGCTATCATATGCATACCTTTCTTCATTTTTCTCTGAAAACACCTTATTCAAAGCCATTTTTAGATTATATGAAAGAATGGGATGAGCATTTTATTCAGCAATGTAGTAGTTCTGGAAATATTTGTTATATTGTTGAAGCTCGTTTTCATTCACAAGAAGAACTATGGAAGTTTCTGAGTGGTGTTTCAAAGTATGCCCATTATCAAGTCTTTCCAATTCTTAAAGCTAGTGAACAAAATACTAGTTTTTCCACATGGGCATCAAATGATTAGCTAACAGAAGTAAGATAAAAAATAATCGCGGTACTTTTTTGAAACCAGTTTTCTGGGGATTTACCATCAATAGTAACTGTTGATAATATCCGAACTACTCACTATTCTAGAAATCCAAATATTGCTAGAGCGTTAGTTCAATTTGGCTGGGTTAGGGAGTTTGGTGAAGGTGTTGATCGGATGTACAAAAATATGGAAGAGTATTTCCTTGATGATCCAGAATATGTTGCTACTAATGCTTTCACTGAATTAACCTTAAGAAATAATATTGTGATGCGGAATTCAAGACGCAAAGAAGAGATAAGTGAAATCACTAACTATGATTTAGCTAAGTTAACTTATCCAGAAAGGGCGGCTCTGATTTACGTCTATGAGCATAAAGAGCTCAGGCCTAAGGAATTTATTAATTCTAATGCAAAGTTATACCCATCAACAGCTCGGAAAGCATTGAGTGATTTGACGAAATTAGATCTTTTAGAAAGAAATTCAGATTCGCCAACCTCGCCTAATACCTACTACACATTAAAGAAGTAGGAATAAACATTGAATAGCAAGCAAGTTAGATAACCGAATATAGCTGCTAGAGAGTAGACTAAAATAGTTGCTTATATAATGAACAGTTGTTTTACGAAGAACCCTATAATGGCGCTATTTGACCATAGTTTCTGACCACAGCATTAACACAAAGTTTTAACATGTTTAGAGATAAATGCTGTTATATCAATGCTTCAGCTACCCTAGAATAGCGACTTTAGTGAGCACTACATAACGTATAAAAGCCTGTAATACCAGCGATTATCGTTGGTATTACAGGCTTTTTTCGTGGTTTAAATGGCGCTGCTTTAACACGTTTGTTAACACGGGCGGAGGCTGATGAGTGATTTTTGAGTAGTGAAGGTACTTGAATTGCTGATATGGCAAGGCTGGTCGCATGTTAAAATGTGTTAAAAAAGAGTTATGTAGATAAATCTGTGTATATATTATATAATTATAATGTATATACAGATGGGAAGGAGCCTTGATTATGGTTATTAAGTCACTAACTAAAATTTTTAAATCAGGTAATTCGAGTGCTGTGCGGATTAGTAAAGACATTATGGATGCAGCAGGGCTCAAAGTAGACGACAAAATCAACGTGACCTTTAATTCTCATGATGGCAGTGTTGTGATTAAGGCTGCTGATAATGATAATAAGGTCCATGATCATTTTTCCAAAATGTTGGATCAGAGTTTAGATGAAGATCAAGCAATATTGGACTTTCTAAAGGATAAGTAACCATGGAATATTTAATTGAGGAAGAGTTAATTGAAATTAATCGACGAATCATTCGTCGTGCTGGTGAAGGGGTAATTAGCGTATTAGATAATAATGGGTTGAATAGTGTTGTCGAAGCGCCAAAGCAAGTTTTCTTTGGACGTGAGGCTTATCCAACCATTTGGCTGAAAGCAGCATACTATTTGCAAAAGATTACCAAGAAACATCTTTTTGCTGATGGTAACAAACGGACAGCGTTTGAAGCTGCCAAAGTATTTTTAATCTTGAATGGAATAACTCTTCATTTTGAAGGAGTTGAAGCTGGGCAAATGGTTTTGGATGTAACTAATTCTCCAGATTCAGAAGAAGTCATGTTAAAAGTGGCAGAGTATTTGAAGAAACACCAAGTTAGAGTGTAAAAACAAACTCGCTAAATACCTTGATACGTCAGCTTTTGACCATAGTTTCTGACCATAGAATTAACGCAAAACCTTAACACGTTTAGGGTGAAATGCTGTCGTACCAATACTTCAGCTGCCCTAAAACAGCGCCTCTAGTCAACACGATATAACGTGTCCAAGCTTTTTTCGTAGTCTATATGTCCACAATAAATTAAAACGCCCCCAACGTTAGTTCTGTGCCTAACATTGGGGGCGATATTAATTTTAAAGACCCAGATACTTATTCTTAATCATTTCGGCCTTCTTTGCATGGTCTTCTGGATAGATGAAACTGTAATCTATCCCCAGCTTGGCTAATTCATCAAGGATGGAACGCTTATATTTTGCGGGGATAATGTACTTTTCTTTTTCGTCCGGATTATCGGGGTTGTAGAGGCTCAAGACATCAATGGCTAGCTGGGCCCGGTGCTCGACCTCTTCGTATGCAATCTCGACTGACTGGTCATATTCGTCACCGATGAAGGGGACAAACAGAAATAGTCCTTGTTGGTTTTCCATCCGGCGACTCATCCGCTTAATTGTGACAATCTTAGGAACGATCAGCTCGAGGGGGTTCATCTTATTCGCAAAACTAGGGATATCCCGCTTGGCTTCTTCAAAGAGTCGCAGGAATGGTAATGTTTGCAGGTCGTGCTTGAAATCTGCAAAGTAATCAGTATCGTTATCGTCAAAGTAGCTAAAATAACTGTGGCTCCACAGCTTGTGGTGTTGCTCGACATAATCATTATCTAGCTTATAGAAGTTTTTGACGGTCTGGAAAAAGGAACTTTTATCGGCCATCGATTGCCTGGCAAGTGATGATTCCAGTTGCATCTCATTGCTGAAAGCATTTTTCTTAAAATAATTATGATGGGTTAGGCCAATTTTGCACTGGTATTCGGCAATTAAATTGTGCCAGCCCTGGTGGTCGAGCATCTTTGCCAACTTATCCTGGTTGGGCTGATCCTTATAGATATAGACTTCTCCGTTACCCTGGCCGCCTTTAACGGCGAAGAAAAGGGCAATCAGCGGGTTGGTACTGACATCGAGTAACCTGGTCGGCAGGTGGTAGTGTTCCATCAATGCCATTCGCTCAAAGTTTGTCCGACACTTTTCGAAAAGTTGTGGGTCGGTCATCAGGAAGTCATTAAAGAGGTTGTCCTCATTATCAAGTAACTTGCGACTACGAAAAATGGCGGGCAGCGTGTTGGAAAATGCATCGTCTTGTCCACGAAAGTAGTAATTATGTTCGGTATTATTTATTAATTTTTCGATTTCTTCAATATAGTCAGAAACAGCTTTAATCTCGTGAATCATTTTATTAGCCTGCCTTTGCTAAAGTCGTCTTTATGCAAATTTTAGCCTAGCAAGGGTTAAATTGCCAGTTTTATGGATTACTTATCTTTTATTGTTTGACTTGGTAAACTCATTCGTGGGACCAAGATAGTTACTATCAATGCCGAGCCACTTTTGGTTGATTCGGCGGAGGGTGCCGTTCTTTTGGAGAACGCCAAGCGCGTAGTTAACCTTCTTAATAAGTGTTTTATCCCCCTTCCGCATCCCAATCGCCACACGGTCAGCGGGATATTCAGTCGCCGGAATTAACTTGTAATTATTGCTATTTGCAATGTGGGTCGCGTAGTAACCAGCGTATTCGGTACCGGCTAGCACTCCTTGCGTCCGGCCGGCTTGAAGGTCCATGAAAGCACTGGCGTTATCTTGGTAGAGGATTGGCCGATTGTTTTTGATGATTGCTTTGAGAACTTGGGGGTACTTATTGAGGTCAGTCTGGGCGGTTGAACTTTCTTGCACGCCAAGTGTCTTGCCCTTCATGCCAGCCATCTTGGTGATATTGCTGTCTTTTCTAACTACCAACGATTGGCCAGACAGTTGGTAGACCCGGCTGAAGGCAATTCGCTTTAACCGGGAAGGGGTGGCGGTATAACCGTTCCAGATGCAATCGATGGTCCCATTTTTCAATTCGGTTTCCTTCATCGACCAGTCGATTGACTGGAAGTTTGCCTTGATGCCAAGAACCTTGCACACCGCCCGGGAAAGGTCGACGTCGTAGCCGACTAGTTGACCGTTGCGCTTGCGGAAATCCATCGGAACAAAGCTATCATCAACGCCAATATTGAGGGTGCCACGTTTTTTAATCTTTGCCCAGGTATCCTGGTGATTTGCGCGGTCATTTTCATTTTGAATGTGGCAGCCACCTAAGAAGGGAACGACAAGCACAATGATAATTAGCAGTAGCAATATTTTCCGTTTTTTCATTGATAAAACCTCCTTAAATAAAAAAACGCCCCCGAGGAAAGTAAATTCCTCAAAGGGCGCTACTAGCGCGGTTCCACCTTTTTTCGCAGCCATCTCATGGTGACTACCTCAGCAAGTTCGGTTAAGCAGTTTAACGAAACTTGTGGTGATAACGGCCGCCGACCGAACTTTCCTTTTTGTCAGAAAGTTTTACTCGCAGATGTGATTCACCCCGTAAATAGGTCCTTTTGCACCAGCCGGACTCTCTTAACTATTCTTGCGGGTTACTAGTCTGTTCATCGTTTTGGATATTTGATATTAATAAATAGTATAGTCAACTAAAATTAAATGTCAATGAGTTTATTAAAAACTAATTAAAAAACACGCTAGCAATTTCGTAGTATGTTTTTTCAGCGGCTAAAACATCGGCAATTGCAATGTGTTCGTCGACTTGGTGCGAAAGCTCATCATCGCCGGGACCAAACGCAACAATTGGAAACTGATTATCGTCGAGCACGTAGCGGGATGCATCGGTTGCACCATGGGAAACCTGCTTGTGGGGGTTAATACCAGTAACGCGTTGCCGGGCTTCTTGAACAAGGGTGATGAAACTGTCCGCTGGATTAGTAACGACGGGCATAAAACTGGCGACAACCACAAGCTCTAACTTCCCATTAGTCCGGGCGTTGAGCTGGTCAATGATGACTTGCAGGCGTTCTTGAGTTGCGTCATTATCACACTCTGGAATTGTTCGAACGTTTCCTTTCATAAAAGCATAGTCAGGGATGGTATTTAACTGGTCACCGCCGTGAAAAACGGTCACGCTGTGAATTAATTCACCGAGGACCGGGCTCTTGGCGACATCGTCAAAGGCACTCGCCTCGGCATTAATAAATTGCACAAGGTTAGTAACTGCGTTGATGCCGAGGGCTGGTCGGGAACTGTGGGCCAGTTTGCCGTATGATTTAACTTCGTAGTCAAAGGAACCGCAGTGCGCGTACTCCACCTGGCCGCTAGTCGCTTCGCCAATCACCATCGCATCAACATCATGGACAAATCCGTCCGTCGTAAGCTGAAGGGAGCCACCACCGCCAACTTCCTCATCAACCGTCGCAATCAGGCGAACCGTCCCTTTTTTCGGCAGGTGCGCTTCTTGTAGTTCAATTAGGGTACAGACCATTGCGGCAAGGCCGGACTTCATGTCTACCGTCCCACGGCCGTAAATCTGTCCGTCAATTTCGGTAGCGCTAAACGGGTTATAAGACCACTTAGCAGGGTCACCGGTATCGACGGTATCAATGTGGCCAGCAAAGGCTAGCACCGGCCCAGGATTATCACCAACCTCCGCAATTAGGTTTGCCCGCCCGGGAGCAAATGGCACCAACTGGGCAGCAATATGGTGTTTCGCGAGAACATCCTTAATATAGTTTGCTGCGGCGAGTTCATTACCATTGACCGTGTTGATCGCAACCAACTTTTTGAAGAAATTAATTTGTGCATCCTTATCCATTTACCACCATTCCTTTCTCATTAAAATTTAATAATGATTTTAGCATTAGTCAAACGAAAAAGCGAATAATTGCAAAAATAAGGAAAAACAATGAGCCGACGATGATGGTTCATCGCATGAAGCACACTATTTTTTAAGCTCGGCACTAACTGCGTTCAGCATTAATGTTAATTCTTCATCCGTTGCTTCGCTTTCTAGTTGTTTTAGTTCTTGTTCAACCATTCTAATCCCTTCTTCCTAAAATGCCATCAATATTTTGATCCGCAATTAAGTCAGCTGTCCATTCTTGTCGACATTGTCCACCATAGATAATTCTTACTTGCCGGGCGTTTTCTTTCCCCCACCATTCACGAATAAAGTCCCGAATTTGCCGGTGAGCAATTTTAATTTGCAAAATGTCGGTGGCCATTAGTCCATGACTGGCCCAGGCTGGTTGGTAAACAAAAGTAATGCTAGAAATTGGGCGCGGGTTGGCGGTAAGGCCAGTGATAAGCTGGGGGAGAATCACTTCTTCAAAAGCGAGGGGAGTTAATCGTTGGGGGCCTTCATCTAATGTAATTGTTGTTAGAGGGTCAAGGCGGTCGGCCCTGATCTCCATCGTTGGATTAATGCTTGTCATCATTATTTTCACCTCATTAATTATTGCAAGTTAAAGGTTGCGGCAACTTGGTCAGTTGTCATTGTTTTAATTGCGGGGTGACCGATATCCGCTAAGTAGACAATATTTAAGTGGCCATGACGGTTCTTTTTATCATTTTTTATTTTTGCCATAACACCATTCGCACTGAGGAGGGGGGAAGTCGTCGGCAGCCCCACTGCTGTTAGCCGGTTAGCAATTTGCTCGCCGATCCGGGGGAGCATTATCTTTTGCTTAGCTAGGCCCTTGCAAAGAGCAATCATGCCAATACTTACTGCTTCGCCATGGCGGAGACTGCCAGCAGATAAGGCTTCAATTGCATGGCCAATGGTGTGACCAAAGTTTAGGAATTGCCGCTTTCCGCCCTCTTTTTCGTCTGCCATTACGACGGCGGCCTTGTACTGGATTGATAGCGCACTGAGTTCGGCGGCGTTGTCCAGCAAGTCGCTGACGGAATTGATGTGCTGGATGAGCTGCCACAGGTCACCACCAGCAAGGGCCGCCGTTTTAACAACTTCGCCATATCCTTCGACTAAGTCCCGCTGTTTTAGCGTGTCCAGCGTTAGCGGGTCAATCATCACCAGGTCAGGTTCATAAAATGCCCCAACGATGTTTTTAACGTGGTTAAGATTCACGGCGGTTTTGCCCCCAACGGAGCTATCAACTTGCGCGAGTAACGATGTAGGAATTTGGATGAGGGCAATTCCCCGCATGTAGCTTGCCGCAAGGAAACCGGCCAGGTCACCAGTGACACCACCGCCAAGGGCAATTACCCCGTCTTCACGATTAAAATGGTCATTTACTAGTTGCGTGGTAAGCTGGGCAAGGGTTGTTAGTGACTTTGAATTTTCACCAGCAGGGAACTGGTAGCAGTGTGGATCAAAGCCGGCATTATTAAGTTGGTGGGCAACTTCTTCTTGGTATAGCGGGGCGACATTGTCATCGCTAATTACCGCAACTTTACGAGGTGACCACTGCTGGGCAACTAAATTGCCGACTTGTTTCAGCAGGCCGTGCTCAATAACAACATCGTAGTTTTTATTTGTTAAATTAACGGTTATTTTTTTCATTGTGGGGATGCTCCTTACGTTTACTTAGGCGAAATTAGCTAATACCTGGTGAACTGCCTTGACTTTGTTGGTCATCGCAATGAATTGGTTAGGCGTTAGTGCCTGTGGTCCATCTGATAATGCGTGTGCAGGGTCATCGTGAATTTCAACGACAATTCCATCAGCGGAAATCGCTGCGCCGGCAAGTGCCAGGGGAGTGACGAACTGGGTATGACCAGCAGCGTGACTAGGGTCAACAATTACTGGGTAGTGCGTTAACTCTTGGAGAACAGGAACAGCCCCAATATCAAGGGTATTCCGGGTGTATTTATTATCGAATGTCCGAATCCCCCGTTCAGTGATCATTATTTGGTGATTGCCACATGCGGCGATGTATTCACTAGCATTTAACACGTCGTCGATCGTTGCCGCCATTCCGCGCTTCAACATTACTGGAATGTTAGTTTTCCCGACGGCTTTAAGGAGTGAGAAGTTTTGCATATTGCGGGCACCAATTTGGAAAATATCAGTGTACTTTGCAACCATCGCGACATGTTCATCATCCATGACTTCGGTAAGCACATCCATGTCAAACTTATCAGCAGCCTTTCGGAGAGCAATTAGACCCTGCTCGCCTAAACCCTGAAAGGAGTAAGGGGATGTCCGGGGCTTAAATGCTCCGCCCCGAAGCACGGTGGCACCACCTTCTTTGGCAACGGCGGCCATCCGCATAACATGCGCGGCTGATTCAACGGAGCAAGGTCCGGCCATCATTGTAAAGTGGCCACCACCAATTACAGAATGCTTGGTCCGAATCACCGTATCTTCTGGGTGGAAAAGCCGACTGCTTTGCACCGCCTTCGGGACATCCGTGAAGATTTTACTTGCCGCCTGGCGTTCTTTAGCTGTAAGTTCTGCGGGCGTTACTCCTTGGATGGCAAGCCGGTTTTGGTGGGTAAACACATCATGATCAGCGGCAAACCGGCTTTTGAGTTCATTAAGCATGTTTTCTTGGCCCTGTTTAATTTCAATAATCATATTTCTCATCCTCATTTCGTTAAATAAAAAAATCTCGCAGCCACTTACACTGCGAGATTAGTTCATCCGAAGAAATAATGATGGAGTCACCGACCACGCAATGCCTTTTCAAAAACGCTAACTGCGTGACCGTAATTACAAGACAATTATTGGCCGCACAGATTACAAGCAAGTGCCTGTAACCCATGGGCAAGACACTCACTACGACCAATAATAAAATGAATGTAATTGACAATTGATAACCATAATTAAGACTCCTTAATAATATAATTCTGCTTGATTAATTGTTGTCTATCATATCCGATTAAAAGTTTATCGTCAATCTCTAATTTAATTTTAATCTTTTTAAAATTAAATTGCCCCCGAAAGATAGGCAGCGGCAGTAATTGACTTAACAAATGAAAGTTTAGTTCACGCCAACCGAAAACTGCGTTACCATGGAAAACGAGGTGAAAGCGATGAACACGGATAGTTATCAAGCCCTGCAAGCGTGGTTGCGGGGCCGCCATTATGATATTAAGCGGGTCGATCAGCAGCTTGTTTTGCTGCGTGACGGCCGCCAAGTGGCGGTTGTTACCCCACCAGACCATTACCAGGTTGCTACTGTTGAGATGAGCTTTAATGAATGGGTTGAGTTCAACAAGTGTATTCGCAATATTCGGCACTACCTTGCTGCCGAAGAGCAATAAAAAGGAGCTGCGAAAAATTACTTTTCCAGCTCCCTTTTATTAGTCGGTATATACATCTTCAACTTTTCCGGTCAAGGAAATCTTATCAAGGCCGTTTGTGAGTTCGTAGTGGTCATCATTGACCTTCTTTTGCCGGTAGCCGGCATTGGCAAATGAGTTAACCAGCTTTACCATGAACTTTTGCCCGCTTTCCTTGCTTTCGTAAATCATGTTGTCTAAATATGTTGGCAAATCAGCACTTTGCCGTACTAAGGTGATTGAGTAAACTTGCTTGTCCGTCTTACTAATTTCTGAAGTGTTTTGCATTAATGACATTCTAATCACTCTCCTACCCTAAATTATACCTACCTACGCTCCTTTTTCAATAATTAGGGAACTATTCACAAGACGAATAAAGGGACTATAATGAACACGACTAAAGAATATCGGAGGTCCTTATTGTGAGTGAAACAGGAGTAATCGATCATTATTTTTATGATGAAGCAGCATACGACTACCATGATGGCGGCTATGTTCCGCTAGAAGAACCGCAAACGCCACAACAGCCATTGCATATTCCAGAATTACTAACGCCGGATAAGGAAACAGCGACGGATATGTACTACACGATTGTTGCACAGGAAGGTGAGTCCCAGTTATTGCCGGGAAAGAAAACCAAAACCTGGAGCTACAACCAGGCATTGCTAGGCAAAACAGTTGTCTTTAAAAATGGTAAAACTATTCACCTGCACCTGGTCAATCATTTGCCGGAACTAACCACTTTCCACTGGCACGGGTTAGCAATTCCAGGCCCAATTGAGGACGGTGGCTGCCATGCACCGGTATATCCTGGTGGAAGTCGGGATGTTAAATTTAAGATCAACCAGCCAGCGGCCTTTGTATGGTTGCACGCCCACCCGTGTCCATCAACAGCGGAGCAAGTGTGGCACGGCTTAGCGGCAGGGGCGATTGTCCAAGATGACCACGAGGCCAGTTTGCCACTGCCACGGAACTACGGGGTTGATGATATTCCGGTTATTCTCCAGGACCGCCGTTTTCACGAAGATAACCAGTGGGACTACCGGGTGGATTATGATCCAGACGGGGTCGCTGGCCCAACCCCAATGATTAACGGGACAATTAACCCTTACTTTGATGTCACCACCCAACGGGTTCGCCTACGCTTCTTAGACGGTGCTAACCGGCGGGAATTCCGCTTGCACTTTAGCGATGACCTCGAATTTACCCAGATTGCCGGTGACCTAAGCCTTTTACCACACCCGGTGAAGATGACCAAGCTGTTGATCACCTGTGCTGAGCGGCAAGAAATCATTGTTGATTTCGGTAAGTATCAGCCAGGGGATGTTGTTACCCTGTACTCTGATGATGTTCCACTGTTGCGGTTCCGGATTCATGAATTTGCTAAGGACGATACCAAGCTGCCTGATTCTTTGTTTGAAACGCCTGATCCAGCGGTTGATAAGGACCAGCCAGTTCACCACGTTACCCTTGACGGGATGGATGAAGCCGTCGCAATGAACGGTAAAAAGTTTAAGATGGACCGGATTGATTACAAGATGCCGATGGGCAAGGTACAGTTGTGGGATATTTGCAACACCAATGACGCCCCTGGGATGATCCACCCCTACCACATGCACGGCACGGCCTTTAAAGTTGTTTCCCGTAACGGCCGCGAACCTTACCCGAATGAACTTGGCCTGAAGGATACGGTGGCGATTAATCCTGGCGAACATGTCGTTATCAAGGTGTGGTTCCACGTTGCCGGGGTCTTCATGTACCATTGCCACATTATCGAGCATGAAGATGGTGGAATGATGGCCCAGCTCCTAGTGGTCGACCCTGCTCACCCAGATAAGCAATACCACTTGATGGATCACATGACGCTGATGAAGGCCTTCGCAGAAGAACGGCACGTTCCAATGGATAAACTATGGCTTGGCGGAATGGAATCGTATAAGAAGATGGGAATGGAAATGTAGGTTTTCAATTTCAAAACAGGCACCAGCCTATTTCACGATGAAGTAATGGCTGATGCCTGTTTTTATTTATGCAACTTTTTTCGGTGCCTTGATAAACATCCCCGTGATTATTGTCAGAATCGTAACGAGGAATGGGAAGAAGGCCCAGGGGATAAACTTCAGTGGGTTGATCTGGAGAGCCCCAGCGATGAACACCCCGGAAACACTCCATGGCACGATCGCGTTGACGGCAGCCCCGGCATCGTTCAAAATCCGGGTCAAGAACTTCCGCTGCAGTCCTAGCTTATCAAAGGCGTGGAGGAATGATTGTCCTGGGAGGATAATGGCAAGGTAGTGTTCACCAACCATCAGGTTAACCCCGATACAAGTAACGGCAGTCGCAAGGGTAACCCGGCCAGGTGTTTTCACAATCCCGGAGAGGTGGTCGATGATTGACTTAATGATGTTGAACTTGATTAATAACCCCCCGAGGGCTAGGGCGAAGACAATTAAGGCTAATGACGTTAGCATACTAGCGATCCCACCTTTGGACAGGAGGGCATCGATGGTCTTATCACCGGTATGGGAAACAAAGCCCATCATGATTGTCTTCGTGATCGTGGTGATACTAGTTGCTGGCGCATGAATCCAACCGAGCAGGGCAGCGAATAGTGAACCAAGCCCGAGGGAAGGGATGGCCGGGACCTGTAAGATGGCGAGGACGATTAACAACAGGACAGGGAGCAGGGCCCAGCCGGAAATCCAAAAACCGTTGGCAAGGCCGCTCATCATTTGGTGAACAGCGTTGAGACTGACACTCTTGGAGTTTAACCCTAGGAAGGTGTAGGCGATAACACAGATTGCCCAGGCAGGGATGTCGGTGATCATTAGGGATTTGATGTGTTCGTAGATGCTGATGTTACCGACGCTAGCGGCCAGGTTAGTCGTTCCAGAAAGCGGGGAAATGTTGGAACCACAGAAGGCCCCGGATACGATTACCCCAGCAGTTAGTCCAGGGTTAATTTTCAAGGTTGCCCCAATCCCGATGAAGGCGATCCCCATCGTTGATACAGTAGTAAATGAACTTCCGCAGGCAACCCCGACCAAGGTACAAACGATGAAGACCGTTGGCAAGAAGAACTTTACTGAGATGATCTTAAAGCCGAAGTACATGATGGTGGGGATGGTGCCGGAGAAGATCCAGGTGGCGATTAGGACCCCGATAGACAAGAAGATGATTAATGGGTCGACCCCGGCGCGTAAGCCGTCCCGCATCCCGTCCATCACCGTGTCCCACTTAAAGCCCCGCAACTTACCGTAAACGGCAAGCAGGGTGAAGGCAATGAAGAGTGGCGCTTGTGGTTCTTGTTTTTCAAAAATAATTAAGTAACCGAGAATACATAAGATGACGACTAAGATGGTAAGACTTTCACCGAAGCCAAAATGAGGCTCCTCTTGATTGGCGGATTTGTTAACGAAGTTCATGAGTAATTTTCCTCCCACATTAAATTATGCTAATAAAAAACCAACTAGGTAATTGAGACGCAGCTCAACCTAGTTGGTGGTAGTTCGTTATTGGAACGTGCTAAAAAAAGCACTCACCTTTCCTAGATCGAAAACACCTAGCAAAGGTCATTAAATACAACTCTGCTCAGGTGCGAACGTCTCAGCCCGCACCCGAAACAGGTACAGACATCACGCAAAATAAGCATTGCTGTAATAATACTTGGTTGTTGTATTTAATGAATGCTGAATCATTTTAGCTCTTTCCTTTCTCGTTTGTTGTTGACATTATTAAAACATTCTCATTTTAATTTGTCAATCTTTAATTTTAATTTTATTCAAATTCGCCCTTAACGTCCTTGTCAGAAAATGAGGCGGGATCGGGAATAAAGGAGATATCCGTGTCGATGATCCCAAACTTTTGCCGCAGGAGACTCTCAATGTGTTCGGACAGCTGGAAACTCTTGATGACGGTCATGTTGCCATCAATCATCACTGCCGCATCAAGGGTGACCACGTTACCGTTATAGTGGGCTTTGAGTTCGGGGACAGCGACCACCTGGGGAACCGCCATAATTTCCTTCTTGTACTCTAACTCTGCTTGTGGATCAAAGTAGTCTGTCAAGTTGAGACTGCTATCGAAGAAAATCTTTGCTCCAGAATAGAGAATGAAGAAGCCGACGATGATACTGGTGACGCCATCAAGCCACTTTAGATCAAAGAGGAGGGCACCAGCGATTGACACCATTGTTCCGATGCTGGTAAAGGCGTCGCTTAGGCTGTCTTGCGCAGAGGCGAGCAATGCGGCGTTTTTTAACTTCCGCCCGGTTTGCCGGTTCATCGCCCAGACGACGAGCATGATGACAGATGCGATCCCCGCCCCAATCAAGGCGACAGGCTGGGGAACGACCCGGCTAGCCGGATTGAGCAGCCCTTTGATTCCGTCGATAATAACACTGAGGGCGATGGCAATCATTACGATCGCGGTGACGAGCGAAAAAATCGTCTCATAGCGCCAGCGGACAAATTGCACTCGCTGGTCAGATCCCATGTGGGCCTGGTAGTTACCGTTAGGGAGCTTAGCGCCGATAATATCATCGTCGTCAACGTCTTGGGCAATGTGGAGCCCCATCATCAGCAAGAAGGTTGAGATGATCCCCGATAGGTTATTAAAAGCATCCGCCCGTAAGGTCTGTGACTTACTGAGTTCCGCTAGCCAGTACTCGATAATTGAAATTACAATGTAGGCGATGAGGTTATAAATTAAGTGCCGTTGGGAAGCACGGATTTTGGTTAATTCGACTGCCTGGGTGTGCTCCCACTGTTTCATTTCTTTCGCCCGGTGACGGACAAACTTAGTCATAGATTGATAACTTCCTTAAAAGTGTGATTGGCATTATTGTAACGCAAAAGCGGGCCACGATAAAATATCGTAGCCCGCTTGCGAATAATAAAAATAATTGCTATGCCCGGTTGTTAATTACGTGGGCGCATGTTGCAATAATCAGTGCGACAAAACTAAGCAAAGCGATCATGTTACTCATAATGGACATCATATTGAACAACTCCTTTAACATAATTAAAATTTGCCAGTGCACCTATTAAGGTGTCCTTGTGGGAACTTATCATTCCCTCTTCACCTAGTATTGTAACAGGTCTCAAGCCGCATAGCGATAATAATTAGCTAAGCTTTTGATGAGCGTTTTAACCAAAAACTGTCTCATTTTTAAGCAAAAAATGATAATTGCCTATCATGTGAATAAGCTAATTTTAATTATTAAGAAATATTAACTGTCTGCTTAAAATAGTAATGCTAATTAACGACTCCGCTTAATTCTTTTAAGGCGAGAGGGAAGTTAGTGAAGCCGTCACTGCTTAAGAAGTGGCCTCCAGTGGGTTGCACAATGAGCTTTGCTTTAATCTTCTTAGCAACTGCTACGCTAGCTTGGTAGGGAGCGATTGGGTCATCTTTGGCGGTGATCACGGTGGCCTTATTGATCTTTGGGGTAATCTTTGCGTAATCAGGGCTTGGCTGCATGAAATAATCAAGGTCTGGGTAAGCGGGGAGTCCCTGATCAAAGGCCCCGACGAGCAATAAGTTGACATTGTTAATTGCGTGGCACTCGACAAAACGGAGAGCGGTGACACAGCCGAGACTGTGGGCAATCAGGGTAATCCCATCTTCAACGGGGACTTGGTCATCAACCGCGTTGTTCCACTCCTGCTGGTTAGGGCTGAATGGGGTGGGGAGCCAGAGACGGTCGACGCTAATTCCCTTTTCTTTAGCCACCTGTTCTAGCCAGGGAAACCAGTCATCGTCACGGGTTGAAGTACCGTGGATTAAGTATGCTTTTTTCATTTGAAAACCTCCCATTAAATTTGCTTGAAAAACTTTGCCGGCAGCTCATCACAAAGCCACACTTCGTCGTTGCCGATGTAAAACTTCACGCCTGCCTGGCGCGCAGCAATTGTGTCGACCTGGAGAATAACTGGCTGGGGGTCGTGGCGGCTACCAACCTGCTTAGCCATTGGAATATCTGTCGAGAGGTGGACGAATTGTCGTTGCATGGGCAATAGGCCGAGTTCGGTAATACTTGGCATGAAGCGGTGAGCGGTGCCGTGGTACAAGATTGCTGGCGGCACCGCTTCTTGGTGCTTAATGATCCCCGGAATCGAATGACCATACAGGGCGCAAATGCGGTCCTTCTTAATTTCAAAACGCTGCTTAGTTGAATTTGCAATCACGTCGTTAATCGCGGTGGCGGTGAGTGGCGGTTCAAAGTGGTGGACACGGTTCATTGCGGTGATGAACTGATGAAGGTCGGTGTAGCCATATTCATCCAATTTAAGTCCGTATTTACCGGGATTGTGCCGGAGGGCGTAGGACATTTTCTTGCTAATAAATTTACGGCTTCGTTGCACAGCAGTCTGCCTCCTTGTTAAGTGCTTCTCCTTAATCATACTAAGAAAATTAAATTTTGCGAAGTTTTAATCACTTTGCTTGGCAAAGTATGCGATACTTAATGGTAAGGATAAAAAGGAGGCAGCAACAATGCGGAAACCATTTATCGCGGCTAATTGGAAGATGCATAAGAATGTCCAGGAATCAGTGGAATTTGTTAATGCAATCAAGAGAAAGCTTCCACAGCAAAAAGAAGTCGAAGTGGGGATTGCAGCCCAAGCATTCTCTTTACCAAGCATGGTCCAGGCAGCCGGTGACTCAGGATTAAAAGTGATCGCACAAAACGCGGCAGCCGAGTATTCTGGTGCTTATACCGGCGAGATTAGTCTTCGTGGGCTGGCGGATGCTGGTGTATCCTACGTAATGTTAGGGCACATCGAACGGCGGCGCCTCTTTAACGAAGATAATGATACCGTTAATAAAAAGGTCTTAGCGGCATTAGAGATGGGGGTTACCCCAATCATCTGTACTGACGAGACGATGGTCCAAAAAGAAGTCAACGGTGAGATCCACTATGTCTTTCAACAACTAATGAGTGTCTTGCGGGATGTTTCCCTCGACCAGATTAAAAATGTGGTTGTTTCGTATGAGCCGAGTTGGGCAGTTGGCTATGGTCAGCATGCTAACCCGACCCTTGCCGAAGAAGGTTGTCGGCAGATTCGCCGGACAATCGCTGATAATTACACCTACGAGATTGCTGATAAGATTAGGATCCTCTATGGTGGGAGTGTTAACCCTGATAATATCGGTGAAATCATGAGTAAGCCTGATGTGGACGGCGTTTTGATCGGCCGGGCGAGTCTTGATGTTGATAACTTCTTACGGATGGTCAACTACTTAACGGATAAGCAGAAAAAATAACTTAAAAACTCTTTTTATTACTTGCCTGCTTGTGGTATGATAGTAGGCAGTGATATGGCGGTATTGGTGAAGTTTGGTTAACACACCGGTTTGTGGGTCCGGCACGCGTGGGTTCAAATCCCACATACCGCCCTGACCTAAAAGAGGACAGTTCAGTTTTGGCTGGGCTGTCTTTTTTTAGCAGCTGATGAAAGCGCTACCTACCAGAGAATAGTGAGGTGATTTAATGGAAAAGGCAATTGCAAAAGATTATCCGCTGCCCCGTGATGCCGAACTAGGGATCACGTCAGTGGGGCGTTCTGACACGCTGCCCGGGCATAAGTATGGTCCGGCTGTCCGTCCCTATTACCTTATCCACTATATTCTTGCCGGGTCGGGGACTTTCACCGTTAATAATATTGCCTACCATCTGCATGCGGGGCAGGGCTTTTTGATTGAACCCAACTACCGGACCACCTATATTGCGGACCAAGCGACGCCCTGGTCATATGTCTGGGTAGGCTTTGCTGGACAGGGGGCGGCCCAGCTCATCGACCAGTTAGCGATTTCCGAAACGACCCCCGTTTTTAACAGCAGCAACTCATTTGAATTAGCAAATAGTGTCAATCAAATTTTGCTGATTGATAAGATGACCCCCGCCAATAAGTTGCTGTCGCTTAGCTATCTCTTGCGTTTCCTGAGTTTAATTGCGGCGGCAACGGTTAGCGACGTTAAGCCGGAAAAGCCACAGCAAAATCAGTACGTCACGCAGGCGATCCAATACGTTGGTCAGCATTTATCGACGGTCTCAGTGGACAAGTTAGCCCGGTCGGTCAACCTGAACCGGAGTTATTTGACGGACCTGTTCAAGCAAAACTTAGACTTAACCTCGAGTGATTATATCCGTAATTTTAAAATCACCAAGGCACGGCACCTGTTGGAGTCGTCCACCCTTAGTATTGACCAGATTGCCGAGCAATGTGGTTACCAACATACTAACTCCTTTACCCGGATGTTTAAGCAAACATATGGAATTAGTCCCCGCAAGTACCGGCAACAGAAGTATAATTAAGGAACAACATTTTGTTATGTGGAGGAAAAGGAATGAGTATTATCTACCTAACTTTTAGTTTGATCTTTTTGGTGGTGGGCATTCAACTACTGCGGGGAAAGTGGCTTAAATTAGCAATCCGCCAAGTAGGAACGCCAGCAGAACAGGCAAAGAAAAATGCAGAAATATCGTCGCCTGGCTTAATTGGCTTAGGGCTCGGGCTCTTTTGTCGTGGCTTTTTCACGGATAGTGTTTGGTGGACGACGGGAAGGGTCATTTTCTTACTCGGTGTCGCCTACCTGGTGATATTTGTTTTAATCGTCTTTCTTAAACCGAATAAGTAATAAAAAAGATCTGGCAAAACTACCAGATCTTTTTTATTAGCTAACGATGGTCATTTTTCCACCACGAGCGAGGAGTGGTTCTGCAAGGTGCGTCCTAAACCACTGGGTCAGTGGACCCATAAAAAGGGCGGTGATGACTGTCCCAATCCCGAGCGTCACATTGAAGATGAAGCCAACAAGTACGCAGATACTGTCGGTGATAATCCGACAATACTTAAACGGCAACAACTTATACTTGTCGGCCGCAATTAGTGCCATGGCATCGTAAGCGGAGACGCCAAGGTCAGCGGTGAAGTACAGGGCGGCCGCAAGGCATGTTAGGACGATCCCGACAACCATGATGCCAACCCGCATCCCCAAGTTAGGGTGAGGAATGGCGAGGTCGAGAAGGTGATGCATTATATCAGCGGTAACGCCCGTTAAAAACAGGTTAATAATCGTTGCAATTCCGATGTAATGGCGGCATAAGATAAGAACTAGCAACAAGAGAAGCCCGGTTAACAGCAGGTAAAAGGTTGAATAAGTTGAGTTGAAGATATTCGCAATTCCGGTGACAAAGCAGGTGAAGGGGTCAACACCAAGGTTTGCTTTTTGCAGCATTCCGACACAAAAGCCACAGAGAATAACGCCGCAAAAAGCCATAATTATTCTTCGCAATTGGTACATGCTAACACCCGCCCTTATTTTGCATTAAAGATAAACAACTTGCTGTAAAAGTCGGTCGTCTCCTTGTTTTCACCAGCTGACGCATCGGTAGTGACCAGGCCGATATTGGCAAGCTCGTTCCCGGTAAACTCGCCAATTTGGCTACCATCTTCTTCGCTAACTTGGTAGGTTAAATCAGCCGCGAGACCAGGGAGTTGTTGCCGCCGGTACTCGGCATTGACGTCGTTGAGGATCTTGAAGTAGCCCATAATCGCCTGTTTTTTATCTGGTGAAACCGCCAACCAGGCGACAATATTGCTATCAAACGGCGTCTTTAACCGGTAGAAAGTACCGAACTGGAAGATTTGCCGGTACTTCTTCATAAAAGCAACCTGCTGCTTAATTTGCTGGCGGTCAGTTTCTGGCAACGAGTTGAGGTCGAGTTCATAGCCAAAAGCACCGAAGTAGGCGACGTCCGCCCGCGTCTTTAGTGGTGTTTGCCGCTGAAGTTGCTCGTTTGGTGAAACCGAAACATGGGCGCCCATTGAACTAGTCGGGTAACAGTATGATGTCCCAGTCTGAATCTTTAGCCGTTCGATTGCGTCAGAGTCATCACTGGTCCATGCTTGCGGTGCATAGTAGAGCATCCCCGCATCAAAACGGCCCCCGCCACTAGCACAAGATTCAAAGAGAATCTGAGGAAACTTATTGATAAGCCGTTCATACAAGTCGTAGACCCCTAAGATGTAGCGGTGGAAGATCTCCCCCTGCTGGTCAGCCGGGTAGGCAGCGGAGAAACATTCTGTAATGTTGCGGTTCATGTCCCACTTTACGTAGTCAACCTTACCATCAGCAAGGACCTTCACCATCATGTTGTAGACGTAATCAACTACTTCCGGCCGGGAAAAGTCAAGGACGTATTGCTTCCGGCCGTGGGACGCGTGGCGGTCAGGGGTCTTGATAATGTAGTCAGGGTGGTTGCGGTAAAGGTCACTATCTTTATTGGTCATTTCCGGCTCAAACCATAGCCCAAACATCATCCCTAACTGGTGAATCTTCGCGGATAAGCCGCTAATCCCATCTGGAAGGCGGTCACGGTTAACCCACCAGTCACCAAGACCAGCGGTTTCAGATGTCCGCTTACCGAACCAGCCGTCGTCAAGGACGAAGAGTTCAATTCCCAGGTCCTTTGCTGTTTTCGCTAAGGACAGGAGCTTGTCTTCCGTAAAGTCGAAGTAAGTCGCTTCCCAGTTGTTAACGAGGATCGGCCGCTGACGGTCACGCCAGTAGCCCCGGGTTAACCGCTGCTGGTAAAGATGGTGGAAGTTTTGGCTAAGGTCGTTTAACCCATTGGTGGTGTATACCATCACTGCTTCTGGTGTCTGGAATGATGCTTGCGGGGCGAGTTTCCATGAGAAGTGGAAGGGGTTAATGCCAAGCTGGACCCGCGTTACCTTGTACGGGTCAACTTCTGCCTGGGCAAGGAAGTTTCCGCTATAAACGAGGGAGAAACCGTACGCTTCGCCCTGGAAGTCATCGGTGTGTGGGCGTTTTAAAATCACAAACGGGTTTTCCATATGACTCGATGCGCCCCGCGTACTACCAACAGATTGGATGCCGGGACGGAGATGGGCGGCCTTCAGTTGGCGTTCCCGGCCCCAGGCACCAGAAAACTGAAGCCAGTCATAATCGTCATCGGGGAGGTCGAGGTTCATGCTCATTGCGGTGGTGAGCTGGTAGTCGTGCTCGCCCTGATTGGTGAATTTAGCGCTCCGGGCGATTGCATCGTAATTGTTGAAAATGGTGTAAATGAGGGTGAGGTCAACATTGATTACGTCGTCATGCAGGAGGACTTCCAGGGTTGTGGCCTCGTTGTCGTTTTCAACATAGGTTGCTGGCAGGCCGTTGAGCTGTGGCTTCCCGTCATAAATTCGGTGGGAAACATAGGTGAAGTTGGTGATGCTGCTGCCGTTGGGCTGCTTAATCTCCACTGCGGGTAGCCGGTAGTCAGTTGTTCCGTAAGCCGGATACTCTTGTTTCATGTTACCGAGGGAGAATGAATAGTCGTTGTCGTAAACGTACGATGTGACTGGTCGGTAGGTATTTTCAACAAGGTAGTCGTGGTTATCACGATCAACGACACGCTTGCCAAAGTACAACTGGCCTAATTGGTCATTTTTTAAGACCTTAATAATGTAGCTGAGCTGGTCATTATAGAGGTGAAATTCGCGGCTTTGTTTATGAAATTTAATTGGCATGATAATAACTCCCTTCAATTTCGTTCATCACGTCAATTGTAGCGCTTACATTTTGCCAAAATCATTCATTTTGTGATGAATAGGGAGCATTATGTTGGGTTAAATAAAAAAGACCGGCGTTAAATTCCGATCTCGTAAATGACTACCCAGTTGGCGGTGGAAAGGCTACTGGTGTGAATGATGGTGAGGCATTCGGGCAATGATCTTTTGTAGGGGAATGGCCTGCAAGACGGTGGTAAAAAGAATCAGCAAAGAGCCGATAATCGCTGCGACTGTTAAACGGGTGCCAAGGAGGGTAACGGCAAGCAGGGTTGCAACTAATGGTTCAAAGGCGCTCAAGATGCCCGTTGCGGATGGGGAAATGTAGCGGATGCTTTGCAAGAACATCGTGTATGAAAACATGGTTCCCCCCACGATAATGTAAATGACAAGCAGCCACTGGTTGAGAGTTAGGCTTGGGGTAGTTGCCTTGATTAACCAGGGGAGCAAGATTATTCCAGAAATCAGCATCGCTAAGCCACAGACGGTTAAAGAATCATACTTGATTAGTAGTGGGCGGGGAAGCATGGTATAAAGGGCGGCAGCAAAAGCACACCACAGGCCCCAGAAGAGTGCGACTGGCGTCAGGGTTAGGCTATTGAGGTGGCCACCGGTTACCAGGTAAAAGGTCCCGACAAGGGCGATGACAATTGAGATGCAGTCAATCCGCCGTGGCCACTGTCGCTGCGCGAGGGCAAGCCAGGCGATGATGATGACTGGCTGGAGATACTGGATGACGGTGGCAGTCGGTGCATTGCTATATTTGACTGCGAGAAAATAGGTTAGTTGCGAGTTCATCATCCCCAGCAGGGCAAAGGAAATCAGCGTCAAGCGATTGTGTTTATGGCTAGTAATCTCGTGGATCTGGGCAGGTTTCTTATAAGCACCCCACGCGGTGAGTAAGATCCCGGCAGTTAGTAAGCGAACGGCCACTAGCCAGGTAGTTGAAATATTAGTATTACTAAATAGGTATTGCGCCGCGGCCCCGGAGCCGCCCCATAGCGAGGCACCGCCAGCGGCGAGCAAGACCCCCTTTGTTTGCTGTCCCATTATTTTTCCTCCTCATAATGATGTTTCTTAAATGTAACATGATTTTTGCGCGGAATGAATGGCAAAGCGAAAATGAATAATTTAAAATAGAAATGCATTGAGGGAGATAAGATGTTTAAGGAGCAGAAAATGAAAACTGTACGAATTGGCAATACAAATTGGCAAGCGTCGAATGTTGCTCTCGGCATTATGCGGATGGGAACCCTGACAGTTTCTCAGGCCACTGATGCCCTGCTGGCGGCACATGATGCCGGAATTAACTTTATTGATTCAGCAGATATTTATGGAAATGACCCGCAATTAGGCCGGGGGTCGTCTGAGATTCACTTTGGCCAGGCTTTTAAGCAAAGCGGCCTTTCGCGGGATGACTTTTATATCCAGTCCAAGGCTGGCTTATTTGCGGATAACAATAACCAAATTACCCGTTACGATTCATCAAAGGATCACTTATTGGCGGCAGTTGATGGGATCTTACAGCGGATGGGGGTTGATTACTTAGACTCCTTTTTGATCCACCGCCCTGACCCGCTGATGGATCCGGCAGAGATTGCCGCCGCCTTTGACCAACTGGTGGCGGCTGGAAAGGTGCGCCATTTTGGGGTGTCAAATTTTAATCCCCAGCAGATCGCCCTGCTCCAATCCGCAGTTAACCAACGGCTACTAGTTGACCAGGTCCAATTTGGAATTGCGCATACCGGAATGATTGATTTTGGCCTGCACACGAACATGACAGACGAACGATCAATTAACCATGACGGGGGACTAATTGAATATGCGCGGCGAAAGGAAATGACAATTCAGACATGGTCCCCATTCCAATACGGAACATTTGCGGGAACCTTCATCAATAATGAAAAGTTTGCCAAGCTAAATGACGTGTTGGCGACCCTAACTGCTAAGTACCGGGTAAGTAAGAACGCCATTGCGGTTGCCTGGATTCTTCGCCACCCGGCCCATATGCAAGTCTTATTGGGAACGATGACGCCGGCGCATATTATGGATAGCGCTGCAGGAAGTGATATCACGCTAACTAAGCAGGAGTGGTATGATATCTATTTTGCGGCGGGAAATGATTTGCCGTAATGAAGGATAATTACCAAACACGCTATCAGAAAGTAGCTGCTAAATTTAACCATCACCCGGTGGCCTTAAGGGCGTTGCGGGTCAGTAATCGCATGGTCGTGTGGACGATGTATGTTGCGTACCTGTTGATCCTATTATCGGTGGGGATAAATGATTTTCACCAACTATGGAAATTTATTGTGATCCCCGGCGTGGCATTTGTGGCCCTATCGCTAGTCCGCCAGTGGATTAATGCCCCCCGGCCATACGAAAAGTGGGCAATTGTACCCCTTATTTCCCGGGAAAAGAAGGGGGACTCAATGCCGAGCAGGCACGTTTTCTCGGCAGCCCTAATTGCCATGTGTGGTCTGCAATTGAACCTGCTGTTGGGGATTTTCTTACTTCTCTTAACCCTTATTTCAGCGATTACCCGGGTAATTGGCGGGGTTCATTTTCCTAAGGATGTTTTGGTAGGCATGCTTGCCGGGGTCGCCTGCGGCCTGTTATTGTTTTTATGAGAACTAGCCGGTGGTAGTTAACGCCCACCGGTTTTTTGTAGGAGGAATTAGGTGAACGATTCAGTATTAAAAGCGGCTGTCCTCAATGGCCTGGTTAGCACCGACTACCATGGTCACCAGCTGGTCGGGCCGCAACTATTGACTAACGATCAAACGGGAACGATTTGGCAAACCCTTCGCCACGAACTAGTGACCTGCCAGCACTTTACCTGGGTGGTGGCGTTTATTACTGCCGATATGCTGGTGCCGTTCAAAGCGGTCTTGGCTGACCTTGCTAAGCAGGGGATCACGGGGACAATTATCACGAGTGATTACCTGGGCTTTAACCGGCCGGCGGTTTTTGCCGAATTGCGCAAGATCCCGAACCTAACAGTTAAGATTGCTGCGGTCAACGGCCTTCATGCGAAGGGCTACCTGTTTGATCATGGTGATTACCAAACGATGGTTATCGGTAGTGCTAATTTTACCCGGGCGGCCTTGCTAGTGAATACGGAGTGGAGTGTCAAATTAAGTTCTCGCCAGCAAGGCGGGCTATTCCAGCAAGTAAAGGCGACCCTTGAAGAGATCAACCGCCACAGTATCCCCTTAGATGAACAGTGGCTGGCTGATTATCGCGGCCGCTGGCAGGCACCGACATCTCAACCATTCCGCCATCAGCAAGAAAAGCTTGTCCCAAACGCGATGCAAACGGCCGCCCTCGGTCAGTTGCAGTCCTTGGTTGACACAGGGGCGAAACGTGGCTTAGTGGTTTCCGCTACCGGGACGGGGAAGACCTACCTTGGAGCGTTTGCTGTCAAGAAG
This sequence comes from Limosilactobacillus caccae, assembly GCF_900156885.1. GTDB lineage: Bacteria > Bacillota > Bacilli > Lactobacillales > Lactobacillaceae > Limosilactobacillus > Limosilactobacillus caccae. The sequence continues at coordinate 113,778 of NZ_FTOY01000004.1, read as the reverse complement.
TACCAGCCACACCGCTTTTTGTACATCGTTCACCGGGAGCAGATTGCCAAAAAATCTTTGGCTAGCTTTGCCCGGGTAATTGGTGGTGACCCGCAGGACTTTGGCCTATTAACTGGCAGTAAGCGGGCGGTCAACGCTAAGTACCTTTTTGCGACCGTTCAGACCATTAGCCAGCCGGCGACGTTGCAGCAATTTAACCCTGCGGAGTTTGATTATATCCTAATCGACGAGGCGCACCGGGCCGCCGCCCCAAGCTACCAGCGAGTATTGGCTTATTTTAAGCCCCGTTTTTGCCTGGGGATGACGGCGACGCCTGAGCGGATGGATAACCAGGACGTGTTTAAAATCTTTGACTACCACATTGCCTATGAGATCCGCTTGAAGGATGCCCTGGCTGCTGACATGTTAGCGCCCTTTCATTACGTGGGGGTGACGGACTATACGGTTGATGGGCAGCTAATTGACGAGACGAGTAAGCTTTCGCACTTAGCTGCACCGGCCCGGGTTAAGTACGTGCTCGACCAGCTAGATTATTATGGCTATTGTGGTGAACAGCCACGGGGGCTTGTCTTTTGTAGTCGGCAAGACGAGGCACGCGAGCTTGCCAAGGCATTTACCGCCGCGGGACACCGCGCAGTTGCCTTGACCAATGCCGATAGTGGCAAGCAACGGTTGCGGGCGGTTCAGCAATTGACCGTTGGAGAGCTTGAATATATCGTGACCGTTGACCTGTTTAATGAGGGAATTGATATTCCGTCGTTAAACCAAATCGTAATGATGCGCAACACGCAGTCACCGATTGTCTTTACCCAGCAACTGGGGCGGGGCTTGCGGAAGTACCCTGGCAAGGATTTTGTGACGGTGATTGACTTCATCGGTAACTATCAGCATAATTACATGATTCCCTTGGCGCTTAACCAGGATAATAGTCGTAGTAAGGATCGTGCCCGTCAGGAGACTAAGCTTCCCCTTAATCTGGGCGTTTCAACAATTAACTTTAGCCGGGTCGCAACTGAGCAGATTCTTGCTTCATTAGAGAAGGTAAAACTAGACGCAATGAAAGAGCTTCGTCAGGGATATCACGATCTTGCTCATCAATTGGGACGGCCACCACTACTGCTGGACTTTTACCGCTATGGGTCAATTTCCCCACTGGTCTTTGCCCAAAATAACCAACTAGCACACTACGGCCAGTTTTTAGTAAAAATGGGCGAAACGGTGAAATTGACGAAGTATGAGGGGCAAGTTTTGTCGTTTGTAACAAAAGAACTGCTGAATGGGAAACGGCCCCACGAATTGGTGCTGCTAAAACTGCTTCTCGAAAACGGTCGGTGTTCGCAAGGCGAGTATAGCAAGGCCCTTCAGAAAATGGGGGCAACGGTGTCCGCTGCCACTTTACAATCGGTTGATGATATCCTTAGCTTGCGCTTCTTTGCTGTGAAGGCGGGAAAGCAGGTGAAAAGGGACCAGTATGGTGGACGGGCGATTGTGGAAAAAGTTGACTTGCTAACCTACCAGCTTAATCCGGCAGTACAGGCTGCCTTAACAGGGGATAACGACTTTCGTCACCTATTTGTGGATGCTGTCATGACCGGTTTGGCACTAAGCAAGAAGTATGATCCGGCAGCCCAGTTTACCTTATACCAGCAGTATGACCGGAAAGATGTCTGCCGCCTGTTAAACTGGCCGCTAGACGTGAGTGCGCCGATGTATGGCTACCGGGTGGCCGATGATGTTTGCCCGATTTTTATAACATACCATAAGGACTCAGCGAAGAAGCGTAACGCCGTTTATAATAACCAGCTACAAGACGGCCGGTCACTTCGCTGGTACACGCGGTCGCCGCGCCACCTGACCTCGGCAGAAGTCCAGAAACTCTTGGCGGGAGTTAAAGAGGGCCATCCCCGGGTAAAGCTACATTTGTTTGTGAAGCAAAGTGATGCGGTTGGCAAGGAATTTTACTATCTTGGAACGGCGAAGGTTGAGCCAGCGACGGTTAAAGAGGAACTGGTTGGCCCCAAGAAAAAGCCGGCAGTGGGGATGGACCTCGTCCTTGACCATCCCCTCTCACCGGTGATGTTGAATATGCTTGAAATGTAGCCGGGAAAATTTTGCTTCCGCTGGCAGGCGGTTCATGGTATAATCTTACCGAACATATGTTTAGGGAGGGCATGCCATGGACCAGGTTACACCGATTATTAGTTTTAGTTCCTTCCTGCCGATCACGGAGATGATTATGCAGGCCGATCAGCAGACCGCTGGTGAGGGAGAGTCCCGGGCGTCAGCAGTTAAAAATTTTGACCAGTTACGGAATGTGCTCCGCAGCGACGCCCGGTTGTTAATCATGGACCTGGAGTTTTACCAGGACCCGCAGAAAAATCAAAATTGCCCGGCGCAGATTGCCGGAAAAATGTTTGAAGGCCACGCGAGCTTCAATTATCATTTATTTGGGACCAATATGCCGGCAGAACGACAAGTTGCCTTCTTGCGTCAGTATGACCTGCGCTTTTCGGAGATCGACCGTTACCAAGCGGCGGAGGTAATCCGGCGCATTATGGCCTTTGTTGAGACTGAACAGCCGGACTATATTGTGAGTTGGGACAACAGCACGGACTTTTCGCTCCTCAACCGCGAAGCAAACCGGATGGGCCTTCCCAAAGACCAACGGCCCTGGCGGACAATCCGTCCCCTGGACCTTGAAAAGCTCGTTGCCAAGGAAGTCTGGAACAACAAAAAAGCGATTAGCTTAGAAAAGATGTGCACGTTATTACATTTGCCAGCGGTGAAGCATCACCGTGCACAAAATGATGTAAAAGCAATTGAGCAGATCCTGAAGTTCTATGCATTAGACCTTGGTCGGGAACTAAGTTGATGAAGCGGCTAGTTGATGAGGCTAATCGTTACCAAACCTTAAACTTTCGTTCATGAATTATCCCGATTAGCTTTCTATAATATAAAAATTGAAGGAAGGTGAACGAGATAAGATTCATTTTTCGACTGCTTAAGCGACTTTTTCTTCTCGGGCTTTTAGTAGGTGGAGGATGGCTTTATTTCCATAATCCCCAAGTACAGGCAGTGAGTAACCAGGCAGCATGGAACATCCGTGAGCGGGTAGCCCAGCTAGTCGGTAACGGAAGCGGGACAAGTGATGATTCACAAAACCTGCACTTAGATGATGATAATAACAAGGCGCAGACAGACCAACAGCAACCAACCACCCAGCAGCAGGCAAGCGCAAAGACAACGATGCCCGCGGCTGGCCGGTGGGCGTCAAATACGGCGACGGTGTATGTCAATACCGGTAATCCGACCCTTGATTCTGCCACCGAGGCAGCTATTCGGGCGTGGAACCAGACAGGAGCCTTTACTTTTAAGCGGGTCAGTGATAAGAATAAGGCAAATATCGTTGTCACAACGATGAACCGGTCAGATTCCGATGCGGCCGGGCTAACGCAAACGTCGTCCAACTCGTTGACCCAGCGGTATGTTCACGCGACGGTTTACTTAAATACATATTACTTAACAGATCCAAGCTACGGTTATAGCCAGGAACGGATCATCAATACAGCAGAACATGAACTAGGCCACGCAATCGGTCTTGACCACACGGATGCGGTATCAGTTATGCAGCCGGCAGGCTCCTTCTACACGATTCAGCCAGCTGATGTACAAGCGGTCAACAAGCTATATTCTGCTAGTTCAACTACTGCTAATAATAATTCGCCGACAACGGCAAACAAGACCAGTACTAGTAGTGCAAATTAAAATAAGCTGGGAAAAAAGCTTCTCGGAGCCCCGGTGGGGTAACCTAGGATGGACGTTGGCACGGCACGGGCCGACGGTTGTCCGTAGTTACCCTTGAGGGGCTCGCTGTTTTCCCGCGATTACTATGTAATATTCGGAGATAAAACTAGGGGGTTGGAAAGAAACTATGTTTCTTTCCAACCCCTTTTAGTTAATCATTAACTTTGCGGGCTTTTAGTGCCCACAAGATTGAAACTGTATCGATTACTTCTTGAAGCATCGCCCCAACAAAGGCGGGAATCACTCCGGTGCTGGCAACGAGCATTAGGAAAGTACAGATTGCAATCCCAATCAAGACGGCCTGCTTGGCGATTCGCAATGTTTCCTGGGAAATAATGACGGCCTTTGAAACCCGGGAGAGGTCATCTTTCAAGATCACCACGGTTGCTGATTCACTAGCGGCAGTGGAACCATGCGCGCCCATTGCAATTCCAACGTCAGCAGTGACTAGCGATGGGGCATCGTTAACCCCGTCACCGACCATGAAGACTGGGTGTTTATCAGCAGGCACCGCTTTGAGGGCAGCAATTTTATCCTGGGGAAGGAGGTCTGATTTGACCATCGTAATGCCGACCTCTTCAGCAATTTGGTCAGCGATGGCAGCTTGATCACCCGTAAGCATCATTAGGTTATCAACCCCGTGTTGCTTTAATGTTTCCATCGTTTCCTTTGCTTCTGGCCGTAAGTGGTCAGTAAAGGAAACCGCACCATAGTACTGTCCGCCGACACTGACGTAAATCGCGGTAGTGGTAAGGAGAGCGGCCATGTTTTCCGGTGCCACATACTTTAATTTACCAACCTTTACTTGCTGGCCATCGACAACGGCGGCAATCCCCTTACCGGTGGTTTCCTCAAGGTTATCAACTGGCGATAGTTCAGTTCCTTGCTGGCTAGCATAGGTCAGTAGCGACCGGGCCAAGATATGGGTCGATTGCTGCTCAGCGCTGGCAGCGTAATGAAGGAGCTGGTCAATGGTGATACCATCTGCCGGAAAGACCTTGTCAACGGTGAGTTGCCCGCTGGTAATTGTTCCGGTCTTATCAAATGCCCCGGTCTTAGCTGCCGCAAGCTTTTCGAGTACACTCCCGGTTTTAACAACGATCCCGTTCCGTGAGGCCCGACTCATTCCGGAAACCATTGCCACCGGTGCAGCAAGGATTAACGGGCAAGGTGAAGCGACAACGAGCACCTCAGCGAAACGCTCGGGCTGCCCAGAGAGTGCCCAGGCAAGGGCGGAAATAATAATCGCAATGATCGTAAATGGGACCGCGTAACGGTCAGCAAGGCGGACAAAGTGGGCCGGGGTCGTCTCCGCCTCCTTAACTAGTTTAACCAGTTGCTGGTATTGACTGTCCTTTGCCAGCTTAGTGACTTGCAAGGTAACCGCGTGATCCCCGTTAATCGACCCGGACATAACCTCATCGCCGACTTCTTTGGCGATTGGCCGTGACTCCCCGGTTAGCGAAGATTCGTCAAAGAGCCCACTTCCGACCCTAATGACCCCGTCAACGGGGACGAGTTCCCCGGGCTTGACGAGAATTCGGTCATCTACCTGGACTTCGTTGACGGCAACATCCTTATTACCATCAGCGGTGATAAGGTGGGCGCTTTGTGGTGAGTTATCAAGCAAGGCTTTTAACTCGGTGTTGGCTTTTTTAGCTGCATAGTCTTCCAGTGCGTCACCACCGGTAAGCATCACGAGAATCACCATTGCAGCCCAGTATTCACTAACGGCCAGGGTGGCAACGACAGCCAGGATGGCAAGCAGGTCAACCCCATACTTGCCACTCTTTAAAGTTTTTACCATCCCGATAAACATTGACAAAGCAACGATGGCCCCAGCAAATGTGACGAGAACCTGTGCAGCGAGCTGCAGATGGCAGACGTATTGTAAAATGACGGCCACTGCGGCAATGACGATGATTAAGATTAGTTTTTGCTTGTTAGAAAGTTTTTTCATTGAAATCCCCTCGATTTTTGATTGCCGTAGCATTCCTTTACTCCATTATAAGCTTAGTTAGGAAAGAAGTGGGGATATTCGAACAAGAATGGGAGGGATTATCAAAAATAGCTTTAAAACTAAAAAAGCGCCTGGCAAAACACTCACCAGTCACCTTCTTGGTTAACGCCGATAACGAAAATAAAAGGCAATTGTCACGATTAAAATTAAAACGAGGGCTGCTAAGCGGGGGTCCGCTTTGAACAGTTCATGGATTGCATGAATCTGGCCGACACCTAATGGCGGAACTAACATCTTCTGATCTCCTTTGATTAAGCGGAATAATTCTTAGTTAGGTTAGCATATCAGTTAGTTGCTAGCTAGTAATATGCGTAAGACACTAATAACCGTTAAATTAGTTTTTTTCTTGCTTTGCATGGTCTTTTTGAGCCTGCTTAACAAGAATCGTATCGATTACGTCTTGGATACTGGCCTTAGCTAACTTAGCTTCGGCGGCGGTTTCCGCTTGCTGGTAGAATTCATCGAGGGTTGCTTGGATGTTACCACCGACAATGCATTGCGGATTAGTCTTTTCATCAATCGCAAACAGGTGGACATTGCCCTCGACAGCGAGAAAAACATCGTAAAGGGAGATTGACGACGGTTCCTTCGCTAGCTGGGGGTCAGCTGTCCCGTGGGTGGTATTAATTAATCCGGCTTTTTTTAGCTGGCTCATTAACCGCCGGACAACTACCGGAGAAGTTTCAATACTGCCCGCAATGTTGTCACTGGTCAAGGCGAGTTTTCCCTGGTAGATACTGATAAATGCTAAAATATGGATACTATCACTAAATCTTGTTGATACTTTCATAATCATCACCAGTTTAATTGTAACTAATAAAGTTACATATTTCAAATGCGCTGAACTTGACATGAAAGCAATAGAATAATATATTTACCATTAATGATGAAACTTAACAAGTTACGAATGAGGCAGATAAATGAAAAAACGAAAACGGATAAGCTTGTTATTAGCTGTCGCCTTGCTATTCTTAAGCGTGATGGTGCCACAAAATGCGCTGGCTGCTAGACAGCGACCGATCATCGTCGGTTCAAAAAACTTTACTGAAAGCAAGGTAGTCAGTGAAATCTACGCCCTTGCCTTAATTGACGCGGGCTATAGCGTGATTCGAAAACCAAATATTGCCAACTCGTTCGTGTATCAAGCGGTCAAAACGGGGCAAATTGATGTTTACCCTGAATATACCGGGACGATCGTGGAAACCTACCTGAAGAAAAACGGCAGTGGTAAGACAGCAGCGCAGATGGCCAGAATTGCCCAGCGCGGTGTTGCAAAGGATAAGCTGGTGACCTTTGAGTATGCGCCTGGTGATAACCGGCAAGGGATCGCGGTTAGCGAAAAGGTGGCGAAAAAATACCACCTTAAGAACCTAAGCGACTTGCAGAAGAATGCTAACAAGATCCGCTTTGTTTCCCAGGGTGAATTTGATAAACGGGCCGACGCCTTACCGGGGATGGAAAAGAAATACGGCAAGTTTGCTTTTAAGACGCACCGCGATTATGATGCGAGTTTGAAATACAAGATCATTTCCCAGGGAAAGGGGGATGCGGCCCCTGTTTCAACGACGGATGGCCAGTTAGCGACCGGTAAGTTTCGCTTGCTTGATGATAACCAGCACTTATGGCCGCCATACAATCTAGTACCGTTAGTCAACCGCCAGGCAGCAAAAAACTACCCAAAGATGGAAAAGACGTTAAACCGGGTCGACGCGAAATTAACGACCACGGAATTAACCAGTCTCAATAAAAAGGTTGATGTCGATGGGCAAAACTATAAGCAGGTAGCTAAAAACTGGTATAACCGCAACTTTAAGTGACTATGATGGAGGTGACTAGATGCTTGGTCAAATAATTAATTATTTTCAAAGCGATGGGGGACAATACCTCCACTATGTTTGGCAACATATTGTTCTCTCCGCAACGGCCTTGCTAATTTCAATGGTAATTGCGCTGCCGCTTGGCTATCTTGGCTCACGAGTTAAGACGGTGGCGACTTTTTGTGTTGCCTTTGCCCAGGGATTGCGGATCATCCCTAGCCTGGCATTACTATTCTTGTTAATTCCCTTTATCGGGACGGGGGTAGTTCCCGCCTTGATTGCCTTGGTGGTCTTAGCTTTACCGCCATTATTAGTCAATACCATTTTAGGCTTTAACGAGGTGAGCCCGCTTTATGAAGAGGTCGGCCGCGCATTAGGGATGGACCAGCGCCAGTTGCGACGGCAAATCGAAATTCCGCTCGCCCTCCCGTATATTTTAAATGGGATTAAATTAGCGTTAGTAGAAATTATCGCGAGTGCGACCTTGGCGACGTATATCGGGGCCGGGGGACTGGGCACGTTGATTTTTACTGGCCTCGGCCTCTACGACATGACCTATGTGGTAATCGGTGGCGTTAGTGTTGCCTTATTGTCGTTAATCGCGATGCTTAGTTTTGACTTATTGATTAGGAGGGTTCAGCAACATGACCAAAGCAGTTATTCAATTTGAACACGTCAAGAAGGCCTTTGGCAATGAAGTTGTTATTCCAGACCTTTCCTTTACGGTGAATCAGGGAGAGTTAGTAACAATCCTTGGCTCATCTGGATCGGGCAAGACGACCACCTTAAAAATGATCAATGGGTTAATTAAGCCGAGCGCCGGGACAATTCGGATTGACGGACAAACAATTACTGACCTTGACTTGGTTAAGCTTCGGCGTCATATGGGCTACGTCGTTCAGCAAATCGGCTTATTCCCCCATATGACTGTCGGGCAAAATATTGCGGTGGTTCCACAGATGTTGAAGTGGGACCAAGAAAGGATTGACCAGCGGGTAACCGAACTGCTTAACTTAGTTCAACTTGCGCCTAAAGATTATGTCGATCGCTATCCACAACAGCTTTCCGGTGGCCAGCAACAGCGAATCGGGGTTGCCCGGGCACTGGCGACTAATCCGCCCTATGTTTTGTTTGATGAACCATTTGGGGCCCTCGATGCTCTTACCCGGTTAGAACTACAAAAAGAGGTCAAACGGATTCATGAATCGCTAGCCGATAAAACCTTTATGTTTGTGACCCATGATATTAACGAAGCGTTGTTCCTCGGTCAACGGGTATTAATCATGCATGAGGGACAGATCGAACAATTTGCGACTCCCGAAGAAATAGTAGCCCATCCGGCGACTGAATTTGTTGCCGATCTCTTAGGGACCGTCCAACAAAATCAGAACTTGTGGGGGCATTACCATGATTGAGTATTGGCAAGAAAATGGTCCCACTTTGATTTATGAGACCGAACAACACGCAATCATGGTCCTGACATCACTCGGGCTTGCTCTCTTGATTGCAATGGTGATTGTATTAGTTTTTATGCGCAAGAAGAAGTGGTTGCAGGGACTAGTATATTTCTTTTCCCTGCTATATTCCGTCCCGAGCTTTGCCTTCTTTGCGATGCTATTACCCATTTCTGGCCTGGGAATGCGGACAGCGGTGATTGTTTTGACGGTGTATGCGGAGTATGTTTTGCTACGGTCCTTTATTACGGGAATTCAAGAAGTTGACCCTAATCTCGTGGAAGTCGCAAGGGGGATGGGGATGACCCACCGGCAAGTGTTTTGGCGGGTTCAATTACCGCTAGCCTTACCATCCGTTTTTAGCGGGATCCAAGTCGCCCTGGCCTCGACAATGGCGATGGCAACAATTGCGGCCACCATTAATGCTGGCGGGCTCGGTGATTTATTATTCGAAGGCTTGCAGAGCCAGCAGGTAGTCCCAATCTTATGGGGGACCATTTTGACGATGGGGTTAACCTTGGTATGCGCAGGGGTTGTTCAAATTATTTCCTGGGAAATGACCCACCGGTGGAAGGGGCAACTTGCATAAGGCCAAGCAATAAATTAGCGCTACCGCGGTCAAAACAGTATAATTTAGAATACTAATAGACGGGGAGGCGCTGATTAATGGATGAGCAAAACTTACGTAAACGACTAACGCCAATTCAATATGCCGTTACCCAGGAGGCAGCAACAGAACGCCCATTTACTGGGAAGTATGACCACTTTGATGAGCCGGGAATATATGTTGAGGTGGTTAGTGGTGAGCCCCTGTTTTCGTCGCTTGATAAGTATGATGCCGGTTGTGGCTGGCCGTCCTTTACCAAGCCGATTGAAAAACGGGTTCTGAAAGAAAAACGCGACCAATCGTTTGGCATGGAACGAACGGAAGTGCGGAGTAAGCAAGCTAATTCGCACCTTGGCCACGTCTTTACCGATGGGCCGCTTGACCGGGGTGGCTTGCGCTACTGCATTAATTCCGCTGCGCTCCGCTTTGTGCCAGTTGCTCAGTTGGCAGAAGAAGGCTACGACGAATACCGCGCGTTATTTAAATAAAAATGACTAGCTAACAAAATCCTTATTTGGCGTAGGAATTTGGTTAGCTAGTCATTTTACTATCTAATCGGTAGTCGTTACATCTGGTGCTTACCACCAGCAATTAAATTAGCGGCTGAAGCTAAAACGAGTCCGACAAAACTAACAACAGCAATTACGTTACTTAATAATGACATCATGATAAACACCCTACCTTTCAATAATTCTGTTATCGCTTTCAACACCTCCAGTATAACATTTCTGTGCAAAAAGTAACTATTTTTCAGCTTATATTTTAGTAAGAAATCGGCCCAAATTACTTAGGAGAAATTAATGAAGCAGGGGGCCTTAGCTTAATCTTTTTAAGGCTTTGTGAAAGCTCTTGCAAGTGCTGATCATTTAACCGTATACTAAAGACGATGTGCAAGTTTAAACTTGGAAAGAGGTTTTTCACAATGGCAAATAAAGTAGCTTTAGTAACTGGTGCGAGTCAAGGAATTGGAAAGGCAATTGCTGAACGGCTTGCCAATGATGGCTTTGATATTGCCTTAGTTGCATTAAACAATGATAAGTTAGCAGAAGTCGCTGCTGAACTTGAAAAGAAGGGCGTTAAGGCCCTGCCAATCGTTGCCGATGTTTCTGATCGCGATGCGGTCTTTGCTGCTGTTGACAAGACGGTTAATGAACTGGGTGACTTAAACGTCATTGTTAACAACGCCGGTTTAGGACCAACGACGCCGATTGATACGATTACGCCAGAACAATTCGACAAGGTTTACAGTGTTAACGTTGGTGGTGTCTTATGGGGCATTCAAGCAGCTCACCAGGCCTTTAAGAAGTTGGGCCACGGTGGGAAGATTATCAACGCCACCTCACAAGCAGGGGTTGTTGGTAACCCGAACTTGGCCCTTTATTCCGGGACTAAGTTTGCGATCCGGGGGATTACCCAGGTGGCCGCACGGGATCTTGCGGAAGAAAAGATCACGGTTAACGCCTATGCACCAGGGATTGTTAAGACCCCAATGATGTTCGACATTGCTCACCAAGTAGGGCAAAACGCTGGTAAGAGCGATGAATGGGGGATGGAAACCTTCGCCAAGAACATTGCCTTGAAGCGGTTATCCGAACCAGAAGACGTTGCTAACGCGGTTGGCTTCCTTGCTGGTCCAGATTCTGACTACATTACTGGGCAAACAATTATTGTCGATGGTGGGATGCAATTCCATTAGAAACAGCACGCCCTTAGCTGGCAGTACAATAAAAGAGGATGAGAAAAGTTCATTTTTCTCATCCTCTTTTTTTAGTATTTATCCCCAACCACGGTAGCTATGTCGTTTTTAGGCAAAGTAATTTTGCGCAATTTGCTTGTAAGTATCAATTGTGGCGAGATAACTAGAAACCGTAGTGTATTCGTTGATTTTATGCGCGCGGTTCCAGGCGTCACAACCGAGAATTACGACAGGGAGGTCTGGCCGGTGCAGGGTAAAGATGCTGGCGTCAGTTGCGCCGTTGATAATACTCTTCTTAACGTCTTGCGGGGCATTTGCTTGTGATGAATTAAAGGCAATCTCAACAAAACGGTCATCCGGCGCCGTCGCAATTGGTCGGAAGTTGTGGAAGATATTTAGCTCAAGCTGGTAAGGCGTAGTCGCGTTAAGGTAGTCGAGTGCGGCCTCAAGACGTGCAATGATTTGGTCGTTATTAAAGGCTGCCGTTGGGCGAATATTTCCCTCAAGGGTTGCACTATTAGGGATCATGTTAACCTGGTCCCCACCATTGAAAACAGTAATGCTGTGCTGGACTTTGCCGAGGTACGGGTCATCTGTCCCGTCATCAAAGAGGTGGGCTTCTTCTTCGACAAACTTGATCAAGCCCTGAATAGCGTTAATCCCTTGGCTGGGGTTTGAACTGTGACACGTTTTCCCGGTACTAGTGACTTGATAGTTGATGCTACCGGAATGAGCGAAGACAACGTTACCGCCGGTTGGTTCACCGACGATCAGGGCGGATAAGTCCTTAGCGATTCCTTGCTTTTCTAAGCGGTTGGCGCCGAGGGTTCCTAATTCTTCGCCGGCAGTCGCGATGAAGCGGACTCTCCCGCGCGGTAGTTCGTTGCTTTCAGCAAGTTCAATCAGCGCTAATGCCTGGGCGGCGAGCCCACTCTTCATGTCAGTCGAACCACGGCCGTAAATCCGGTCGCCAACAACCGTCCCGCTGAAAGGAGGGTATTGCCAAGCGTCGAGATTACTAGTTGCGACAGTGTCCTGGTGCCCGGTTAACCCGAGCACGCGGGAGTCGGTTCCCTGACCGATTTCAGCAATTAAGTTGGCACGGTGGTCACCAAACTCGTCAACCCGCGTTGCGATTCCGTGACTTTGCAGCAGGGATTGGAGATAGTGAGCGACCTTGTCTTCGTTCCCGTTAACAGAGTTGATTTGAATCAGGTCCTGCAGTACTTTAATCTTTTCGTTTGCTAACATTGGTAAGCCCTCCTTGATTTTAATTACCGGTCTTGGTGGTTAAGTTTCTTGGCGAGTAGGTCCCCAATTACTTGGATAATTAGCACAAATAAAAGGACCAGCAGAGTTGCGACAAGGGTAACGTCATTGTTGAAGCGGTCGTAACCGTATGAAATGGCAGTGTTCCCGAGGCCACCAGCACCGATGGCCCCAGCCATTGCCGTTAGACTGACCAGGCTAATTAGGGTAACGGTCGAAACCCGGATTAGCTCTGACCGTGATTCCCGTAGGTAAACGTCAACGATGATGTCCCAGTTTGTTGAACCGATGGCCTGGGCGGCTTCAACCTTCCCGTGGTCAACACTTTCTAATGCCACTTGGACCTGCCGGGCATAAAAAGCAAAGACACCGATTGAAAGGGGAACTAAAGCGGCAGTTGTCCCGATCTGGGTGCCGACGATTAACTGGGTGAAGGGGGCAATGAAGGCCAGCAAGATGATAAATGGGATTGCTCGGAAGACAGAGACGACCTTGTCAACGATGCTAAAGGCGATCCGGTTTTCTAAAATCCCTCCTGGTTCAGTGACAACGAGCGCCACCCCGAAGATTAGTCCTAAGATGCCACCAAAGACGGCCGGCCAGAAGGTCATGTAAATGGTTTGGAGAATTGAGGTTCCCCAGCCGTTGTCGCCGCCCCAACCAAGTTGAATTACGTTCGGTATAATATTATTCATTCCAAATCCTCCGATCATCAATCTTTGTTACTGTAACGTTATTATTCCTCAAGAAGTCAATTGCCTGCTGCCGTTTATCAGGAGCGCCCTTAATCACGACGAAGAGGGTGCCGACGGGTGAGCCAGCAAGGACTTCGACGTTTCCGTAGAGCATACTTACTTCTACTTGCAGCTCCTTGTACAGCTCGATGATGATTGACTTTGTAACATTTCCCGCGTCATAAACCAGTTGCAGCAACTCCTGGTCGTCAGCGAGGTGCTCAAGGTCAAATGCCTTCAAGGTGTCGATGGCGGCAAGCGAACCACCAACGAATTGGCGGGTAAGCTCTTGTTGTGGCTGCAAGAATACTTTTTGCAGGGGGCCACGTTCGATAATCTGCCCGTATTCCATCACGGCAATCTTATTGGCAACGCGCTTCACGGCGTCCATTTCATGGGTGATAAGAATGATTGTCAGGTCGAGTTTCTTATTTAAGTCCTTCAGCAGGTCCAAAATCTGGTTAGTATTTTGGGGGTCCAGTGCGGAGGTTGCCTCATCAGAAATTAAGATTTCCGGGTCATTAGCAAGCGCCCGGGCGATGGAAACCCGCTGCTGCTCCCCACCGGATAACTGCACGGGGTAGAACTCAGCCTTATCTTTTAGCCCTACCAAGTCGAGTAATTCTAATGCCTTTTTTTCTTGCGCGTCGTCATCGAGCTTGCTGTGCTTGAGGGCGAACAGGACATTTTCGATTACCGAAGTTTCATTTAAGAGGTTGAAGTGCTGGAAGATCATCCCGATGTTCCGTCGCTTTTCTTGTAACTCTTTGTTGGAAATTTGCTGGCGGTGGTCCTTGAAAAAGGTCGTGCCGTCAATCGTCACCGTTCCTTCGCTAGGCGCCTGGAGGAGGTTAATGGTTCGCACTAAAGTGGACTTGCCGGCACCGGAGTAACCGACGATGCCGTAAATGTCGCCCTTGTTAATCTCGATGGTTACATCCTTGACAGCGTGGACTACTTGCTTGCCCTGCTTAAAAGTTACGCTGATATTACTTAAATCAATAATTGGGTCTGCCATATTAATCCTCCTTATTTATTGAAGTTAAGGTCCCAGGCAGGAATTTCCGCGGTCCCGTAGTTCTTCTTAATTTCTTGCTTTGTCTTTTCGGTTTGGTAAGCACGGACAACATCCTTGTAAATCTTGTTGTTTTGCTCGTCTTTCTTGGCGGCAATGATGTTTACCCATTGCTTAGAGTCCTTGTTGACTGGTTCAACGAAGATTGCGCTCTTGTAGTTGATCCCGGCAGCCTGGGCATAGTTGGTGTTGATCACTGCGGCATCGACATTGTCTAGTGAACGGGCAGTTTGATCGGCAGCCAATTCCTTAATCTTAAGGTCCTTTGGGTTCTTCGAAATTGAGCTAACGGTGGCCAGCTTGGTTCCCTTCTTTAATTGGATCAACCCAGCGTTCTTTAATGCGAATAAGGCCCGTGATTCGTTTGACGCATCGTTAGGGACGGCAATTGTTCCGCCATCAGGAATGTCTTTGACGCTCTTGTACTGCTTGGAGTAAAGACGGATTGGAGTGATGAATGTGTCACCGACGGAAACGATGTCAGTCTTGTGTGCCTTATTCCAGGTATCGAGGAATAGCTTGTGTTGGAATGCGTTAAGGTCAACGTCGCCATTTTCCAAGGCCTTGTTTGGCTGGTTGTAATCGGTGAACCGCTTGAATTTTAACGTGACATTGTACTTGTCCTTGGCGGTTTTACTTACTGATTCCCAAATTCGGTCATCTTGCTTGGAGCCCGCCATAATCCCGACAGTCACCGTTCTTTTTGCTTGCTGTTGCGGGCGCACAAAGCTGAAGTAACCAGCAATAATAATTACCAGGGCAACGATAAGCCAAATGATTGTTCTCTTCTTTTTACGTCTTCTCATAATAAATTCTCCCTTTCATCTTATGAATAATTGCTACTGTTAATTGAACGTTAATGTTAGTAAATAAAAAGCACTCGCCCTTTGACTAAAAGGACGAGTGCTTCGCGTTACCACCTTTGTTTGTTAGGCCCTCACAGACCTAACCTCAGTAGGTAGCTCTAATAAAAATATTAGAATTACCTAGCACTAGTAACGTGTGCTAACCCGTTATCGACTAACAATCATCGATACCATTCCAAGCCCATCTTCAGCACCTATCCTTACTCTTTTTCACCAACCAGGAGCTCTCTTAAAAGGTTCAATACTTACTCTGCTTTTCGATATGTTTTAACGTTCAATTAATTATTATGCATTTCATTATAATGATTCTCTCATTTTTGTCAACAACTTTTTAATTTTTCTTTTAAAATAAAATGGAACGGCCGCTAAGCAGTCGTCCCGTTGTGGATTTTCACCGGCAAGGTAACGGATTTGCTATTCTCATTTTTCTCAATCTTTGCTCGCAAAATCTGGGTAGCCACGGTGGCGAGTTGGCTGATGGGCTGTTGGATAGTGGTTAGCTGCGGGGCGAGCACCGTCGTCATTGCAGCGCCATCATAGCCAACAACTTTGAGGTCAGTGGGGACTTGCTTGTGGAACTCCGCGGCGACACTAATAATTAGGCAGGCGTCAGTATCGTTAGCAGCGAAGATTCCATCAACTTCTGGGTGGTCCCGGAAAATTTGGCGGAAAGTTTCCTTCTTTTTTTCGTTCGACCAGCAAAAGTCTGTACGGTAGGTGATGGGGGTTAGTTTATTTTTAGCGAGGACATCCTGGTAGGCGAGACGGCGGTTCTGGGTAGGGGAGATAAAGTTTAGCGGCCCGTTGGTGTGGATGATGCACTTACAGCCATCGTCAAGCAGACGCTGAGTCGCCAGCACACCGCCCTGATAATTATCCGAGGAAACCACTGGAATGTCGTCATTCATTTTTTGGTCAATCGCCACAATTGGTAGGTTGGGGTGGTGGTATTCTGGCAATCCTTGATTATGTGCCCCCACGATTAAGCCATCAACTTGTCTTTCGAGGAGCTGATGAAGGTAACTTTCCTCTTTAGCGGGGTCGTTTCCACTATTACCGACGAGGACCTTATAGCCTTGCTGGTAAAGCAACTGCTCTAATTCGTTCGCTAGTTGGCCGAAAAAAGGGTTATTAATTGTGGGGAAAATTAGCCCGACTAGTTTCGTCTGCTGTTTATACAGTTGCCGGGCAATGGTATTTGGCCGGTAGTTTAGCTTAATCATTGCCTGTTGTACTTTGGCAATCGTCTCTTTGCTGAGGTAGCCACGGTGGTTTAAGACGCGGGAGGCGGTTGTTTTTGACACCCCCGCTTCTTTGGCAACGTCGTCTAGCTTTATATTGTTTTTCATAATTCACTCACTTAAAATCCGGTTAATATTAGTCAAATTATATCATTTTCACCAAAAAATAAAATTTTTTTGGCAAAACGGTCTGCAATTTAAATTACTAAAAATAGGTAAAGTAAAACGTTGTGATAATAAAATGGTTTAGTAAAAGTGAAATGTTAACCGGTTGACATATATTTTGGAAGCGGTAACATATAACCGTCAAATGAAGTAAGCGCTGTCTTGAATTGAAAATTAAGAAGGAAAGAAGTTTTGATGATGTCATATGTTTCATTAGATACACAAGGGTTAAAACAATTTGTCCATGATAATGAATTGGGCGAAATGCAAGCAATGGTAAACGCTGCTGATGATGAACTACGTAATGGGACTGGTGCTGGCGCCGATTTTCGGGACTGGCTGCATCTCCCAACAGAATATGATAAAGAAGAATTCGCCCGGATTAAGCAGGCTGCCAAGAAGATCCAGGCAGACTCAGAGATTTTAGTTGTTATTGGAATTGGTGGTTCTTATCTCGGTGCCCAAATGGCAATTGATTTCTTGCATAATACCTTCTATCAAGCACAGAAGGCGGCAGATCGGCAGTACCCACTGGTAGTATTTGCGGGCAATTCACTAAGCTCTACCTATGTGCATGACCTCCTTGAACTGATTGGCGATAAGGACTTCTCAATTAATATCGTCTCCAAGTCAGGGACGACAACCGAGCCATCGATTGCTTTTCGGATTTTGAAGAAGAAATTAATCGCTAAGTACGGGGAAGATGAAGCGAATAAGCGGATTTACGCGACAACTGACAAAGCCAAGGGGGCTTTGAAGACGGAGGCTGACGCTCACGGCTACGAGAGCTTTGTTATTCCTGATGGTGTCGGTGGTCGTTATTCAGTATTATGCCCAGTTGGCCTGTTGCCGATTGCTGCATCTGGTGCCGATATTGACAAGTTGATGGCCGGGGCGGCCCAAGCGGAGAAGGACTTTGCGGACGCTGATTTGAGTAAGAACGAAGCTTACCAATATGCTGCCTACCGGAACATCTTATACCGCAAGGGTTACGAGACTGAACTGCTAGAAAACTACGAACCCAACATGCGGATGTTTGCCGAATGGTGGAAACAATTGGCTGGGGAGTCTGAAGGGAAGGACCAAAAGGGAATTTACCCATCAAGTGCCAACTTCACGACAGACCTCCACTCCCTTGGACAGTATATCCAAGAAGGGCGCCGTTTCTTAATGGAGACGGTCGTTAAGCTTGATAAGCCAAACCATGACGTGAAAATTCCAACCGAACCAGACAACTTGGATGGCCTTGGTTATCTTGAAGGGAAGTCAATGGACTACGTTAATACTAAGGCTTATGAAGCGGTTGTCGCTGCCCACACTGACGGTGGTGTTCCAGTAATGACGGTGCACATCCCACAAGAAGATGAATACACCCTCGGTTATTTGATCTACTTCTTTGAAGTGGCCATGGGTATTTCTGGCTACTTAAACGGGATTAACCCGTTTAATCAACCGGGTGTTGAAGCATATAAGACCAACATGTTTGGCCTGCTCGGTAAGCCGGGCTATGAAGAAGTTGGTAAGCAATTACGGACAAAGATGGCAAAGAACGATTAACGAAAATGAGGCGATAATATGTTATTAGGAAGTATTGAAGCGGGCGGGACCAAATTTGTTTGTGCAGTTGGCAATATTAACTATCAAGTTCAAGAATCAATCCATATTCCAACCACGACCCCCGAAGAAACCCTGCAAAAGTGTATTGATTTCTTTAAGCAATTTGATAATTTAAGTGCAATTGGGGTTGCCTCCTTTGGGCCGATTGAAATTCGGCGGAGCTCCCCGAAGTATGGTTACATTACTAACACGCCAAAGAAGGGCTGGCAAGATGTTGACTTTGTCGGTACGTTGAAAAAGGCGTTCAATATTCCAATTGCCTGGACAACGGATGTTAATGGTTCGGCTTACGGGGAATACGTATTGTCGACCCTCTTTAATAAGCGGATCCACTCCCTGGTTTATTACACGATTGGAACGGGGGTCGGTGCTGGCTGCGTTATCGATGGTAAGTTTGTCGGTGAGTTAGGCCACCCTGAGATGGGACACATTCGCTTAAAGCGGCACCCAGACGACCTTGACTTTAAGGGAATTTGCCCATTCCATGGCGATTGCCTAGAAGGATTAGTTAGTGGCCCAACCTTTGAAGCGCGGACTGGTAAGAAGGGGAAAGATGTTCCGCTTACCGACCATGTATGGGATATCATGGCTTACTATGTTGCCCAAGCGGCCCTTGACGCAACTTTGATGTTTAGACCCGGCCAAATCGTCTTCGGTGGTGGGGTTGTAAGTGAAGAATTCTTAAAGAAGGTTCGCCATGAATTTAAGAAGCTATTAAATAATTATGTTGATGTTGGTGATGTTGACGAATACATCACGATGCCCCTCGCTAAAAATAACGGATCAGCCACAATTGGTGACTTTGCACTAGCACTACAAGCAGCAACGGAATAGAAAAAAGAGGTTTAAGAAAATGAATGAAACGAAGTTTATCAGTTGGTTAGGAAAAATCGCCAGTGTAATTGCCATTTTAATGTACATTTCTTACATTGCGCAAATCTACAACAACTTACATGGTAGTTACGCGGCACCTCTGCAACCCTTTGTTGCCGGTGTTAACTGTAGCTTATGGAGTATCTATGCTTACTTTAAAAAAGACCGGGATTGGCCAGTCTTTTGGGCAAACTTTCCCGGAATCTTCTTCAGTTTTGCTACCTTCTTAACTTGTTTCCCGTGGTAAATCAAAAATTTATTGCAAAAAAAGCTGATGGCTTCGTCACGTCATCAGCTTTTTTTACTACTAGTAATTAAAAATGAATTATGATAACATTAAAAACGAATGAGAAAGATAGACCAACTGAAAGGAGTTTTGGTAAATGACACGAAAAGTAGGCGTTATCGGCATGGGTAATGTGGGTTCAACAGTTGCTCACTACATTGTTGCAATGGGGTTCGCAGATGAACTGGTATTGATTGATAAGAATGAAGCGAAAGTTAAGGCTGATGCCCTCGACTTTGATGATGCAATGGCGAACTTGCCGTTCCATACAAATATTACCGTCAACGATTACGGTGCATTGAAAGACGCTGATGTGGTAGTTTCAGCCCTTGGGAACATTAAATTACAGGATAACCCTAATGCTGACCGGTTTGCAGAATTACCATTTACCCGGAAAGCAGTCAAAGAGGTTGCCCAAAAGATTAAGGATAGTGGCTTTAACGGGAAGATCGTTGCCATCACGAACCCCGTTGATGTTATCACCTCACTCTACCAGAAGATTACGGGCTTACCGAAGAGTCACGTTATCGGCACCGGGACTTTGCTGGATTCTGCACGGATGAAACGGGCAGTCGCCCAACGTCTTCACTTAGACCCTCGTTCAGTAGCGGGCTATAACCTTGGTGAGCACGGAAATTCCCAGTTTACGGCGTGGTCAACAGTCCGGGTTCTTGGCAAACCATTAACGGCAATTGCTGACAAGAAGGGCTTGGACCTAGAGGAATTAGACAAGGAAGCTCGAATGGGTGGGTGGACAGTCTTCCAGGGGAAGAAGTACACCAACTATGGGGTCGCAACCGCAGCGGTTAAGCTCGTTAACGCAATCCTTTCTGATTCACTGACTGAAATGCCAGTATCGAATTACCGTGAAGAATACGGCGTTTACTTGTCATACCCCGCGGTCGTTGGTCGTGACGGGATCGTTGAGCAAGCGCAGCTCGACTTAACGCCCGAAGAATTAAAGAAGTTGCAGACCTCTGCCGACTTCATTAAGGAAAAGTATCAGGAAAGCTTAACAGCAAACGACTAAGTAAGCATTAAGTTGGCAATGGTCATCTTTCCGTGGTACAGTAGAACAGCTAGTTAAAAGGGAGTGAGAAAAAAGTCCAAAATCTTGATTTTGGACTTTGTCTTCGAACCCCCGCGAGGATGGCTAGGTGTTCTGAGCGTTGATTTATCAACGGTCAGAATCCAGCCAGCTACCGCGCTGTAACATTAATATCTTTAAAATAGCAAAGAGGCTGAGTCTATTCCCAGCCTCTTTATTATGGAAAAATTACGAAAGGAAAGAAGAAAATGACAAAAGAAGTTAAGCGGATCGTTGGCGTTGTTCTTTTTTGTGAGTTCCTCATCTGCTTGGGGATGAGCCTTATCTTCCCTGTCATGCCATTCATTAAAAATGAATACCACTTCACTGCTTTTGACATGGGGGTAATGTCATCACTCTTTGCCTTTGTACAGTTCGTTGCATCGCCACTTGTTGGCCAGTGGTCAGACCGGATTGGGCGGAAGCCGATGCTGGTGTGGGGGCTGTTCATCTTTGCTTTAGCAGAGTTTGTTTTTGCGGCGGCCCAACACTTGTGGCTCTTTGATTTTTCCCGGGCAGTTGATGGCCTGTCGGCAGCGATGTTTGTCCCGACCTCGATGGCCTTAGCCGCTGATATTACGACCGAGGCACAACGGGCAAAAGTGATTGGCTGGCTATCAGCTGCCTTTAGCGGGGGCTTGATTCTTGGCCCAGGACTAGGAGGAATCCTAGCGAGTGTTAGTTATAAGTTCCCGTTTTGGGTTGCTGGTGTGCTGGGATTAATCAGCATGGTAATTGCCTGGCGCTTTTTGCCAAGCGATGATGATGCCCGCTTTAAGAGCGAGACGAAAAATCCGGAGCGGCAGTTGCTTAAGAGTGGCTGGGGCCAGGTTAAAAAGATTATGACGCCGACGTTGATAACGTTATTTGGGATGATCTTTGTTGCGGCGTTTGGCCTTGCCGGCTTTGAAAGCATTTATAGCCTGTACGTAAATGAGGTCCATAATTTTGACCTCGGGGCGATTGCCCTTGTCTTGACACTGAACGGAATTATTTCTCTGATTTTACAGGTGTTTCTCTTTGACCGCTTAGTCCTATGGATTGGTGAAATTAAACTAATTCGCTATAGCTTTTTACTTAGTGTTATCGGAACGGTGATGATCATTTATGACCGCCGGCACTGGGTAATTATTGTTGCGACCCTGTTTGTTTTTGAGGCCTTTGACCTGTTGCGCCCGGCAATTACGACCTTATTGACAAAGATGAGTAAAACTAACCAGGGACTATTAAACGGGATTAACATGTCGCTGACGAGTGTCGGTAATATTGTTGGTCCACTATTGAGCGGCTACCTGCTTGATGTAAACTACCACCTACCATACTTGGTCGTAATTGTTTTCCTAATTATTTCCTGGGTAATAACTTACGTCCTTAGTCGTGAACGGGCGCCAAAATAAAAAATGAGACTGAATTTCAGTCTCATTTTTTGTTTTGGCGGGCTTTTACTAGTGCATCAGCAGTCGCCTCTTTGATTGCCCGACTTGTTGCTGAGGCGCCAGTAATCCCATCGACGTCAGCGCTGTTTGCCGCCACGATTTTGCCTGGTAGGTCGTCAAGAGCCCATTTCCCCGTTTCGGACTCATGCTGTTCAATGACTTGAAGATCCTTAATCTCTTTATCCTCATAAGTTAGTAGCACCTTCAACTCCCCGCCGAAAGCACTAAAGCCATTGCCAACATATTGATGAGGTTTAAGTGAGTCAGTCATTTCAATGCCCCCTTATTAAATTTACCCAAAGAATATCATAAACGGGCAACCAAGGGTAAGGAGTTACATCACATTGTCTTGACCTGTCTTGCAAATTGATAAGAGGGGGCAATCTGCGCATCGTGGGTTACGTGCCATGCATTGGTAACGGCCCCAAAAGATCATGCTATGGTGAGCATCAAGCCAGTGTTCTGCAGGGATAGACGCCATCATTTTCTTTTCAATTTGCAGTACGCTAGCTTTAGGGTCAACCATTTGCAGCCGGCGAGCCACCCGGCTGACGTGGGTATCAACGGGAAAGGCGGGAATATTAAAACATTCCGCTAAGACGACATCAGCGACTTTGCGCCCAACCCCGGACAGGCTGGTCAACTCTTTAAGGGTATGGGGAACTTCACCATTGAAGTCCGTGACAAGCTGGCGGGAACAGTTGACGAGAAACTTTGCCTTGTTGCGGTAGAGGCCGAGACGCTTGATATACGGTTCAACGTCAGCGGGTTCGACACTTGCTAGGTCGGCAGGGAGCGGGAAACGGGCAAAGAGCGCGGGGGTGATTTCGTTGACGGATTGGTCAGTTGACTGGGCACTGAGAATGGTTGCTAGTAAGAAGTGGTAGTTTGTGTCAGCAACCAGTGTTGTGCCAGCATCGGGAAATTTTTGCCGCATCACCTTAACCGCGTAACGAATTTCTGCGGGTGAGAGCATTAGGATCATTCCTTTCGAAAGTAGTTACCCTTATTCTACTCCCGGTGAGGGAGAGAACGAAAGGTTACTAATGAGCTTTTAATCATTACCTTGTGATTTAACGGCTGGTGTTTATCAAATTAAGGCTAGCATTATGGCAATAAAAAAGCGCGTGCGCCCGTTGTTTACAAGAAAACGGTTTCTTAATCAAAGTTTAAATAATCGTTTGACCTACAAGAAACAGCTTGGTAGAATGAATTAAAGATTTTCTTATAATTCTAATCAAAATTTAATTATGGAGAGAAAAGGAGGATGATTATGAGTTTTTGGAAAACAATCACACGTAAAGAAGACCCGCGTGTTTATAACAAAAAAGACGGTCACTTAGTTCGATCTTTGAAGGTTCGGGACTTTTTAGCTTTAGGTGTGGGGACAATTGTGTCGACCTCCATTTTCACTCTTCCAGGTGAGGTGGCCGCGATGCATACCGGACCAGCTGTCGTGATTTCATTTATAATCGCCGCGGTAGTTGCGGGACTCGTTGCCTTTGCCTATGCGGAGATGGCGGCGGCGATGCCCTTTGCTGGGTCAGCTTATTCCTGGATCAATGTTGTTTTCGGGGAATTTTTTGGCTGGGTTGCCGGCTGGGCACTACTGGCGGAATATTTCATCGCGTTAGCCTTTGTGGGTTCCGGCCTTTCCGCAAACTTTCGGGCGTTGCTGGCACCGTTAGGACTGAAACTTCCGGCGGCATTATCTAATGCCTTCGGGACTGATGGCGGGATTGTCGACTTAGTTTCCGTTCTTGTGATTGTGTTGGTTGCGGCCTTGATTTCCCGCGGCGCTTCACGGGCAGCCCGGGTTGAAAATCTCCTTGTTATCTTAAAAGTATTTGCGATCTTACTATTTATCTTTGTGGGGATGACCGCGATTAAGGCGGCTAATTTCACACCGTTTATCCCGCAATACCATGAGACTGCTAATGGTGCCTTTGGGGGCTGGCAGGGGATTTATGCCGGTGTTTCGATGATTTTCCTTTCCTACATCGGTTTTGATTCGATTGCTGCTAATTCTGCAGAGGCGATCAATCCGCAAAAGACAATGCCACGCGGAATTTTAGGGTCACTTTTGATTGCAGTTATCCTCTTTATCGCTGTTAGTCTGGTGTTAATCGGTGTTCTGCCATACCAAGAATATGCTAACAGTGCTGAACCGGTTGGCCTTGCATTACGTGCTGCCCATCATGGTGGGGTTGCAGCGGTTGTTCAATCAATTGCGGTTGTGGGAATGTTTACCGCATTGATTGGGATGAGCATGGCCGGTTCACGACTGATTTATTCCTTTGGTCGGGACGGAATGTTACCAAAGTGGTTGGGCAAGCTTGATAGTAGTGAGCGGCCGAATAACGCGCTATGGACACTAACAATTGTCGCTGTTTTGATCGGGGCTTTCTTCCCATTTGCGTTCTTGTCACAATTGATTTCTGCTGGGACATTGATTGCCTTCATGTTCGTTTCACTTGGTATTTACGCACTACGACGGCGGGAAGGAAAGGATATTCCCGATCCATCATTTAAGGTGCCGTTCTACCCTGTCTTACCAGCACTTGGCTTCCTTGCGTCCCTGCTTGTCTTTATGGGCCTTGACTACCAGGCAAAGCTTTATGCCGGTATTTGGTTCATCCTGGGCTTAATTATTTATTTTGTCTACGGGATGAGACATTCGACAATGGCAAAGAAAGTAGGCGGTCAAAATGATGGAGAAAAACAATAATGAAGTACTAAAAAGAGAAAACGCTGCGTTCGCGACCGCAGCACGGATTAAATACTATGATATCGTTCTTGATCATGGACAAGGGGCAATTGTGACTGACATTGAGGGCCGTGACTATCTTGACTTACTTGCTAGTGCGAGTTCGACCAATACGGGTCACGCTCATCCACAAATTGTCAAGGCAATCCAGGACCAGGCCGCCAAGTTAATTCAATATACACCAGCATACTTTGCCAATTCGCAGGCAGCGCGGTTAGCACCACGACTTGCGAAGCTGGCACCGATGACTGGACCGGTTGAAGTTGTGTGGGGCAATTCCGGTTCAGATGCTAATGATGCCATCATCAAATTTGCCCGTGGCTATACGGGCCGTCAATATATTGTTTCCTTTACCGGAGCCTATCACGGCTCAACTTACGGGTCGATGAGTTTGTCCGCCGTTTCGCTAAACATGGCGCGGAAGATGGGGCCGATGCTACCAGGAGTAGTCAAGGTGCCATTCCCCAGTCCCTGGGAACGGCTCGCTAACGAGAGTGAAGATGAATTTGTCGACCGAATGTTTAAGAACTTTAAGCTGCCGTTTGAAACTTACTTGCCAGCAGATGATGTTGCAGCAATTTTGATCGAACCAATTCAGGGCGATGGGGGAATTGTCAAGACGCCACCTGCTTACATGCAAAAGATTTATGATTTTGCTAAAGCGCACGGAATTCTCTTTGCAGTTGATGAGGTCAACCAGGGAATGGGGCGGACAGGCAAGTGGTGGTCAATCCAACACTTTGGCATTGAACCGGATTTAATGTCCGTTGGTAAATCGCTGGCATCTGGCTTGCCACTGAGTGCAATGATTGGGCGTAAGGAGATTATGGAATCCCTTGCTGCCCCGGCAAATGTCTACACGACTGCCGGTAACCCAATTACGACCGCTGCCGCTAATGCGACGCTCGACGTTATTCAAGACGAACACTTACTTGAGCGTTCACAAAAGCTTGGGCAAAAAGCTGCCGCCTTCTTTAAAGAAGAACAAGAGAAGTTTCCGTTTATTGGGGATGTTCGGATGTACGGCCTTGATGGGGGGATTGATATTATTGATCCCGCTACAGGGAAGGGTGATCCGGTAGCCACCACCAAGTTGATGTACCGGATCTTTGAACTGGGCGCAATTATTATTAGCCTGCGGGGCAGTATCTTGCGCTTCCAACCACCGCTAGTTATTACTGAAGAAGAATTGACTAGGGCATTTTCAATAATGGATCGCGCCTTTATCGAGTTAGCTGCTGGTAAGTTAGCTGCCCCGGCTAACGCTGATGAATTGGGCTGGTAAAAAAGCAAGAAAAAGCGGGTAAGTTTACCTGCTTTTTCTTGCTTTTGTCGTGATTTCTTCGCTATACTACAATTGCCACCTTAGCTCAGCTAGGTAGAGCACATCCATGGTAAGGATGAGGTCGGCGGTTCGAGTCCGCCAGGCGGCTTAGTTAAGAGAAAATAGAAAGCCCCAGTACCATCTCGTCAGGTACTAGGGCTTTTTCATTACTTTGGAAACGATTCTTTTCGCAATGACTCGTAGATCGGTGCGCCACCGAGTAAGCTGCTGGTGACATAGGCGACGAAGGTCAAAATCGCCATTGGCAGGACCTGGTCGACTGAGCCAACCATTTCGGTCAAGAGGGTGATGGCGGTAAATGGGGCTTCTTCAATTGCACCAAAGTAGGCGGCCATGGTAATCACAATGACATTCAGATAGCAACTCGCCGGGATGATGTGATAGTGGATCATCACGGTAGCCGCAATCGCCCCGAGAAGGGAACCGATGACGAGGATTGGCATGAAAATTCCGCCGGGAACAGAAGCCCCGTAACTAACCATTGAGAAGACAAAGCGGATGATTAAAAAGATAAGTAAAATGCCAAGCAGCTTTAGCCATGGTTGATTTGTTGTCAAAGTCGTAACCGTGGTGACAAAGTTATGGCTTCCCCCAAGGATCCGGGGATTCCACAACCCGATGGGGATGACTAATAAGAGCGGGATAACGCTGTGGTAGATGTGGGGGAATTTCAGCTTACTAAACCACCATTTAAGGTTTAACAAGACATATTGGTAGCCAAACGAGAGGACACCGATTATAATTCCTAGTACCAATAACCAGCCATAACTTGCCCGGGGAAGGTTTGCTTGCAAGGGGAGGTAAAGGCAGGGATTAGTGCCAAAGAAGAGGATGGTCACAAAGTCAGCTGAGATTGCAGCGGCAAGCGCGGTGACACAAGCCTTAGGGTGGAAATCAAAGGTGATTTCTTCGACGAGAAAAATTACCCCGGCAAGGGGCGCACTAAAGGCCGCCGCTAGCCCTGCGGCCACCCCACATTCTAGTAAGAGCCGTTTTTCCCGCTGACTACTATTAAATTGCTCGCTGCAAATTTGCCCGACACAGGCCCCCATCTGGATACACGGCCCTTCCCGCCCGAGAAAGAGACCTGGGCAGATAGCGAGGAGACCCCCGATAAACTTTCGCCAAAGAATATCGCGGGCATTCATCTGGTGTTCGTTTAGTAGAATGGCCTCAATTTGCGGCACCCCCGAGCCGACAAGGTCCGTCAATGCAGGCTTAAGGATCCGGCTGAGCAGCCAGACGATTAAGAGGGTCAATAAGATGTAAGGGATCAGTAGGAGGGGATGGCCTGCCATTAGCGGGTAGATTATGTAAAGTCCCTGCATGGTGTGGTCGATAATCCAGCGGAAGACGCTGACGATAAGACCGGTGACCAAGCCAGTAATGATTCCCTTAAAAATAATGCCGGTAAAGGCGGTGAAGTTGGGTCGACGTAAGATATCGCTTGCCCGTTTAACAGCTACTTGATTGGTACTCAATTTCTTCTCCTCCACGTAAATAGTTCCACAATTATTATAATCCTAGTAAGAAGCAATTAAGAAGTGCGGATTGGAAAAACAATTATGGTACAATTTACTCTATATGTAGTTTTTAGACAGATGAAGGGAGAAAAAGCATGGAATTTATTGCAGTGTTAGCGGGCTTGCTGCTCGCGACCCAAATCGTTGCCCACTTTTGTCGACGGGTAGAAATCCCCGAAGTCATTGGGCAGATTTTGGTCGGGATTGTGGCCGGGCCGGCGGTATTGGACTGGGTTCACCTTAATACGATGATGAACGAGTTCCAAGAAATTGGGGTTATTATCCTAATGTTCATCGCCGGACTCGAAAGTGACCTTTCACTACTTAAAAAGTACCTGAAGCCAGCGGTCATCGTTGCGATCGTCGGGGTCGTGATCCCGATTGCGGTGATGGCACCAGCGAGTTATGCCTTTGGCTTCACTAAGCTAGAGTCACTATTTATCGGGGTAATCTTTGCGACCACGTCAGTTAGTATTTCCGTCGCGGTTTTGCGGGAATTCAAACGGCTCGATAGTCGCGAAGGGGCCACGATTTTAGGGGCCGCGGTTGCCGATGATATCATCGGGGTTATCCTATTGAGTGTGATGATCAGTGTGATCAACGGGAGCAATGCTTCAAGCGGTCACGGTGGTGGTCACTCCCTGGGAATTATCCTATTGATGCAGGTTGCCTTCTTTGGTGGGACATACCTGCTGATTCGGTGGCTTGCCCCATACTTGATTCACGCAAGTAGTAAGATGTTGACGGTTGCGTCGACCTCCGTGATGGCGATGATCATCTGTTTAGGGATGGCCGCCATTGCTGATTACGTCGGCTTAAGTGGTGCGGTTGGTTCCTTCTTTGCCGGAATCGCTGTTGCTAACTCCAAGCACAAAGAAGTGGTTGACCGCTCATTTGTACCGATTGGTTACGCAATGTTTATTCCACTGTTCTTTGTCAGCGTTGGGTTAAACATGAGCTTTGATAATATCGACAAGTCAATCTTCTTCGTGATCATCATGACGATTCTCGCCTGCCTTACCAAGCTGCTTGGTTGTGGTGCCGGGGCAAAACTCTCTGGCTTTAGCACGCCAAGTTCCTATGTTGTTGGTAGTGGGATGGTCGCTCGTGGTGAGATGGGATTGATTACGGCCCAGATTGGGTACAATGCCCACCTATTATCGTCGATGTATTACTCCGACGTAATTACCGTGATTATTGTAGCAACTGTTTTAGCACCATTTATTTTGAAACATTCATTAAAAGTATCAGCAAAAGAACTTGAGTAAGGAGTCCTTTCCCCATGGAAAATCGCGAACGACAAGCAGAACAGGCACGGGTCGATCATGTTGAAGAACAGATCAACCAACAGATTAAGTCAACGGCGAAGGCAGTCGAGGATGCCCACCGCGAAACACGGGCAGTTGAGCGTAACTACAGTGATAACGCGTCAATCAACCGCTACGAAGTCGATGATATTGCCGAGTCGCGCGCGATGATTGAGCAGCAACGACAACTGGTTTCCCGGGCGGCGGAGAGTGAAACAATCCTCAAGCACCAGTTAAAGACCCTCAAGAATTTGCAGGGGTCACCATACTTTGGACGGATTGATATTCAAGATCCGGGCGAAGAAAAGCCAGAGTCTTTGTATATCGGGACTTCATCGTTAATGAATGATGATAAGACGGACTTTTTAATCTATGACTGGCGGGCACCAATTGCGGGGGTCTACTATAATGGGACCCTTGGCCGGGTTAAATACGAGACACCGGCGGGGATGCAGACAACTGACCTTAAAAAGAAGCGGCAGTTTACCATTAAGGATGGCAAGATTACCAATATGTTTGATACTAATGAGACGGTGGGGGATGAACTTCTCCAGGCCGCCCTTGGTCAGCAAAACGACCAGTACATGCATAATATTGTCGCTACTATCCAGCAGGAACAAAATGACATTATCAGGGACACCCGCAGTGACCTCTTATTGGTCCAAGGGGTTGCCGGCTCGGGGAAGACTTCGGCGATTCTACAACGGATTGCCTACCTGCTTTACCATAGCCGGACAGAATTAAATGCCGACCAGATCGTCTTGTTTAGTCCCAACAACTTGTTTAGCCACTATATTTCGGAAGTTTTACCGAGCCTTGGTGAACGTAACATGCGACAGGTAACACTGGAAGGATTTGTCCGGCGGCGCTTTGAAGGCCTCCAAGTAGAGACGTTATTTGACCGTTATGAAAAACGTCAGCGAGA
The DNA here is from genome assembly GCF_900156885.1 of Limosilactobacillus caccae. Classification (GTDB taxonomy): domain Bacteria; phylum Bacillota; class Bacilli; order Lactobacillales; family Lactobacillaceae; genus Limosilactobacillus; species Limosilactobacillus caccae. The sequence goes on along the minus strand of NZ_FTOY01000004.1, from coordinate 83,864 downwards.
GGGGAACAAGGATCACCCGCTAGCCAACTACGTGGAAAGTGACCAGTTTATGACGTCAATTGCCAACTACGTCAAACACCTAACCGTTGCTCAGTTACAGTTTGCTGATATCCGTTTCAACGGCCAGGTATTCTTTACTGCCGCCCATATCAAGGACTTGTACCAGCAACTGCCAACGACGATGACGGCCGCTGATAAGTTGGTCCAACTGAAAAATAAGCTGATTCGTGAGTTGCAGCACCGGGTCCGGGAAGAGGCAAAGAAGGACTGGGTTGCCAAAGCCTTGGACGATCTCGACGTCCAACAGCTGCATAGCCTTTACGGCAAAAAGACAATCGATGATTTTAAAGACGAGGATGCTCAGTATGCCTACTTGTCACGGCGGTTAGCGAAGCGGCGGCTGCGGGTAATTGCGGATGCAATCTACAATAACTACTTCTTGGACTTTTACAACCAGTACAACCATTTCTTACACTGGGTTGATATTCCAGAGTCAATTAGTCGGCGAGAATGGGCGACAATGATCCTGGAATTTCAAGAGGAGATCGAATACCATCGCTTAGCTCTGATGCACGCGGCGCCGTTGATGTACCTGCGGGACCTCGTGTCCGGGACAGGACAAAACCGCTCCTTCCAGTATGTCTTTATCGACGAGATGCAAGACTACTCGACAGCGATGCTGGTGTACTTGCGGCACGCCTTTCCCCAAGCAAAGTTTACAGTGCTGGGTGACAGTGAGCAGGCGCTGTTTAAGCCGTTGCAGTTGCCAGAAGAGCTGCTCAATAGACTGAGCAAAGTTCTGCAGGCTAAGCGGCCCAACCTGATTGCGCTTCGCCGGAGCTACCGGTCAACAACGGAAATCACTAACTTTGCGAAGGCCCTCTTGCCGGATGGCGATAAGATCGTTGCCTTCACGCGGCATGGTCAGATGCCCCGGTTGCTGGTGCGCTATTCTACCACGGAGGAGAACAGCGCGTTGCTTGATGAAACGACTACCTTAGCTGAAAAGTATGAGACAGTTGCGATCTTAACCAAGAACCAGGAACAAGCGACCCAGATTTACCAGGAGCTGCACCGGCAAAAGATTGCCAACCTTCACCTGTTAAATGAACATGATAGTGCCTTGCCAGCTGGAATCTTGATCTTACCAATTTATTTGGCAAAGGGGCTTGAGTTTGATGCGGTAATTGCTGCTGATGTTTCCGCTAAAAATCTTGCCGGGACCGATGAAGTGGGGATGATCTACACGATGGCCTCGCGGGCAATGCATGAGCTGACCTTGCTGAGTAACGGTCCGGTGAGCGATGCCATCAATGAACAAGCTAGCCGCTTATTGACGATGGAATATCAGCTGCCGAATAAGCAGTAAATTAGAAGCATTTCCTTAAAAACGCTTTCACCACCAGTTAACTTATGATAGTCTAGTGGAGAGAAATGAAAAGGAGATGTTTCGCCATGGTTAAAGACGAATTCACATTAGTATTGGTAAAGCCTGACGGTGTAAAGACCCGTCATATCGGTGATATTATTACGCGGATTGAACGGAAGGGCTACAATATTGAAGCTCTTAAGATGATTATCCCGACGGAGGAAAAATTACGCCAACACTACTTCGATAAAGTAGACAAGCCATTCTTCCCAGAACTGCTTGAGTATATGACGGAAGGACCAATCGTCGGCATCGTTGTTTCCGGAACAAACGTCATCCAAGCTATTCATAATATGGCTGGCGCGACTAACCCTGGCGAAGCGGAATGGGGAACGATCCGCGGTGACTACGGTCGTGAATGGCCTGACGGCAACTTACGGAACATCATCCACACATCAGATAATGTTGATACTGCAACCCGTGAGATTGGCATCTGGTTCCCAGAATTCAATATTGAAGATAAGCAACAAGCATAAACAAAAACAAGAGGCCGTGGAAAAAGACGTAGCTTTTTCCGGCCTCTTTTAATTAACTATTATTTTGGCGCTTGAGCTTTCGCTGGGCGGCCAGGGTGTTGCGTTCCCAAAAGACGCCGTCAGTGTAGCCCTGGATGCTTTTATCATCGCTAACGTGATCAAGCCGGTACTGCGCCCACGCACAGTATAGTAGACTCTGTTCAATCCCGAGAAAATGGCGGTCGAGCTTGGCGGCCGTCACTAGGCTGGAACCAGATCCAGCGAAGGGGTCGAGGATGAAGTCCCCGGGATTAGAACTAGCCAGGATGATCTTAGCGAGTAGCTTTTCTGGCTTTTGGGTGGGGTGGCCGGTGTTTTCCGGCATTGACCAGTACGGGATCGAAATGTCGTCCCAAAAGTTGGATGGCATGGTGTCCCGGAAATTGCCTGCGCTTGTTGCTTGCCAGTCCCGGGCGACCCCATCTTTTTTATACGGGGCAACGACTTGGCGCCGTTGCTTGACTTGGTCGACATTGAAGGTATAGTCGGCCCCATTGGCGGTTAAAAACCAAATATCTTCCATGCTGTTTTTCCAGTTGCGCTGTGAACCACGGCCCTTTTCCCGCTGCCAGGTGATACGGTTTTGGATCGTAAAATTTTCTGCTAAAACGGGGGCAAGGGAGATGCTGGTCGCCCAGTCAGCGAAGACATAAATGCTTGCATTTTTCTTGAGGAGGGGCTTGAGGAGGTCGATCCACTGTTGCGTATACTGGCGGTATTCATCATCAGTCATTTTCTTGAAAGTTAGCCCATCGTACTTCTTATTAAGGTTGTATGGGGGGTCAATCAGGGCGAGATCAACCGTCTCAGCAGTGAGACCCTGCATAACCTTGAACGAGTCCCCGTTAATTACCTTGTTGCAAAGGGTCGAAAGGTCCTTTTGATCCGCTGCCTTGACAATCTTTGCCAGTAAATCTGGTGATGCTTCATCCAGCGTGAAATCGATTGTCTTATTCCTCTTTGAACGCATGTTGCACCTCTCCTTTTACAGTTATCCCTATTATACCGATTGGTCAGGGGATTGTCTTGCCTTTTTGGGGGGAGATGGATTAAAATAAAGGGGTATTAAGTAGCGTGAGTTAAAGCGAGGGACGGTTGGTGTAAAGGTCCCCAAAACGCGAAATGGTTAACAATTAAATACCGTTTGAGTGGCAATGATAATTGCAATTTAGGTGGCACCGCGCATCTTGCGTCCTATTAGTTTGGTTGAACTAGTAGGGCGTTTTTATTTTAAGGAGGAATTACGATGACAGAAGAAAAGCATGTTATTTTAACTGGTGACCGGCCAACGGGGAAGCTTCATATCGGACACTACGTTGGCTCCCTTAAGAACCGGGTTGAACTGCAAAATACTGGTAAATATAATACTTACATCATGATCGCTGACCAGCAGGCATTGACTGATAATGCCCGTGATCCGGAAAAGATTCAAAAGAGTCTCCATGAAGTGGCCCTCGATTACTTGGCAGTCGGGATTGATCCACAAAAGTCAACGATTTTAGTTCAATCACAGATTCCTGCGCTAAGCGAGTTGACGATGCACTACCTTAACCTGGTTACGGTTTCCCGGCTGAAGCGGAACCCAACCGTCAAGACCGAAATTAAGCAGAAAAAGTTTGGCGAAAGTGTTCCTGCAGGGTTCTTCATCTACCCAGTTAGTCAAGCGGCTGATATCACTGCCTTCAAGGCTGATACGGTGCCGGTTGGTGATGACCAGGAACCAATGCTTGAACAAACCAGAGAAATTGTGCGGACCTTTAACCGCATTTATGATCAAGACATCCTTGTTGAACCAGAAGGGGTATTCCCGCCAAAGGGCCAGGGGCGGATTCCAGGCCTTGATGGTAATGCGAAGATGAGTAAGTCCCTTGGTAACTGCATTTACCTTTCCGATGATGCTGATACGGTTCAAAAGAAGGTAATGTCGATGTACACTGACCCGACCCACATCAAGGTTAGCGACCCTGGACACATCGAAGGTAACACGGTCTTTACTTACCTTGATATCTTTGATCCAGACAAGGAACAAGTAGCTAAGCTGAAGGAACAATACCAAGCCGGTGGTTTAGGGGATGTGAAGATCAAGCGTTACTTAAACGAAGTCCTCGAAGCGGAACTTGCCCCAATCCGGCAACGGCGGGCAGAATACGCTGAAAACATGGATTATGTTGACAAGGTCCTTAAAGAAGGCTCTGCACGGGCAAACGAAGTAGCTAACCAGACGCTCAAAGAAGTGCGGGATGCAATCGGCATTAACTACTTTGGTTAAAATTAATATTTTTATGAATGATAAGGAATATTGGGCAAGCTTTGTGTAATATTCCTTATTTTTCGTATTAACATTTATAGAATGATAAAAATGATATTGACATTTTACTGATCACTGATTAAGTTTAAAATGTCTCGTTATGTTTATGAGAAAGAAGAGTGCGTTTATTTTGAGAAATAATCTTAAGGCGTTAGTCGCCTCAGTAGTCGCTGGTGTTGCTTTGCTTACTGCCACCGGTGCTTCCGCCGATACAGAAGCAACCACGACTACGCCAGTTAGTCCAATCCCTGATGCAACAGTTAATAACAACGTTGCACCAACGACAAACACAGTTACCCTTGCGCCAGTAGCAAAGGTAGCTGTTACAGCAGATACTGCCACCGCTGCTAATACCGCTCCTGTAGCTAATCCGGCAGTAACTGCACCAGTTGCTAATGCTGCTGCCACTGCTGGTACAGCTGCTACCGCTGGCACGGCCGCTACTGCTGGTACAGCTGCCACGGCCGGTACAGCCGCTACTGCTGGCACAGCCGCTACCGCCGGTACAGCTGCTACCGCTGGCACGGCCGCTACTGCTGGCACAGCCGCTACCGCCGGTACAGCTGCTACCGCTGGTACAGCCGCCACAGCTGGCACAGCCGCCACAGCTGGCACAGCCGCTACAGCACCGGTAGCCCCAACAGCGCCAGTAGCCCCAACGGCACCGGTAGCCCCAACAGCGCCAGTAGCCCCAACAGCGCCGGTAGCTCCAACGGCACCGGTAGCCCCAACGGCACCAGTAGCCCCAACGGCACCGGTAGCCCCAACAGCGCCGGTAGCCCCAACGGCACCAGTAGCCCCAACGGCACCGGTAGCCCCAACAGCGCCGGTAGCCCCAACAGCACCAGTAGCTCCAACGGCACCAGTAGCCCAAACTTCATCAGCAGTTGTCGTTGTGATTGCTTGGCACTATGAATACTACCAACCAGCCTTTTGCGGTGGCTTTTGGAATAACTTCGGCTTTGCTGGATTTTCCCTTGGCTTTGGTTGTTGGTTTTAATTTAACTGATTAAATAAAGATCCTTTAAACGAGACAAGGAGATTAGGCTTTTTTGCTTAATCTCTTTTTTTAAGTGTTTCAAAAGACAGAACATGGTAACATAAAAGGGATGTAATTTTACGAAAAATAATTAATAAAGCGGAGGTGAAAATGGTGGAAAACCTCGCGATTGTAGACCTCGGCTCGAACTCGGCACGGATGGCAATTACGGAGATTGCCCCGGATGGACGATTCCATGAAATCCGCCGGGTAAAAGAAAATACCCGGTTATCTGAAGGAATGGGACGGGAAAAGCTTTTACAAGAGAGCGCAATGGAACGGACAATAGCTGCCCTTAAGAGATTTAAGAAAATCTATCAGGCAATCCCAAACATTAAGGTGCGGGCAATTACGACAGCAGCGGTTCGCCAGGCGCGTAATCGACAAGAATTCCTAGATCGTGTTCAGCGTGAAGTAGGCATTCACTTACAAGTTTTGTCAGGAAAAAAAGAAGCATATTATGACTATCTTGGCGTAATCAGAACGTTGCGGCTTAACCACTGTTTGATTTTAGATGTTGGCGGTGCAAGTTGTGAGTTAGTCTTAGTCCAACAGCGGCGGGCACGCAACCTTATTTCAATTCCAGTAGGGGCGGTTAACCTCTCTGAACAGTTTCACTTAAATGGCTATGTTCGCTCGGCAGATCTTTTTCGGGCGCAGGTAGCGATGAATGAACGCCTGACGAAGATCCCGTGGTTACGTTACGCGACCCGGGTGCCGATTGTCTTGCTTGGCGGTGCGAACCGGACATTGGCGCGGATGAGTCAGTCTTACCATCACAAGCGTCGCCGGAATGGTTCGATTCATGGTTACCAGCTATCTTCGCGGGTTGTCTTTGCGACATACCGGGAACTATTAAACCGTAACTTATCGCAGCGGAAGCGAATGGCTGGCCTTGAGCCGGAACGAGCTGATATCATTATTGGTGGAATGTTGCCATTGGTATCATTACTACAACGGAATAGTGACGGCCGGGTTATTTTCTCGGAAAGCGGCGTTCGTGAAGGAATCATTACGGAATACGTTAATCAAAGGAAGAAGAAACATGAGTGATTGGCAACATGGCTTTTACAAATTAGCAGCTGAAGAGCGGCGGCAACGGTTAGCAAAAGCACGGCAGTTGTCGATGGATGATACAACGGTTCTCGCCAATACCAGTTCAGACCTCGGGGATGAGCTGGTGGAAAACTACTTAACGGACTACTCCCTTCCTGAAGGGGTGGCCCTCAACTTAACGGTCAATGACAAGCCCTATGTTGTTCCAATGGTGATTGAAGAACCATCAGTGATTGCGGCGGCTAGTAATGGTGCACACCGGGTGAGCCGGAGTGGTGGCTTCACCGCTCCCCATCAGCAACGGCTCCTGGTTGGCCAGGTAGTTTTAGACCAGGTCACGGATGTCGACAAGACGGTGGCCTGGCTCAATAGTCAACAGGACCGGATTTTAGCGATCGCTAATGAAGCTCACCCATCGATGCAAAAACGTGGTGGTGGTGCGAAGACGATGACGGTCCGGACCCCGGGTGACTTTATTAGCATTGACCTTGGAATTGATGTTTGCCAGGCAATGGGGGCCAATAGTGTCAACACGATGGCAGAGGCAGTTGGTAATTGGTTGAGTGACCAGGGTTATCACGTAATCGTCGCCATTTTAAGCAACTTGGCTACCCAAAGCCTGCAGACGGCGAAATGTGAGATTGCCTTTGCCAACCTGGCGACAGCTGAGATGGCAGGAGCGGAGGTCGCCCACCGGATTGCCCGGTTGAGTGATCTTGCCCAGGTGGACCCGTTCCGGGCAGCAACCCACAATAAGGGGATTATGAACGGAATTGATGCTGTAATGATTGCTAGCGGAAACGACTGGCGGGCAATTGAAAGTGGCGCTCATGCCTATGCGACGCGTGACGGCCATTACCGGGGCCTAAGTACTTGGACGGTAGAAGGCGATCACCTGCGTGGTGAGATTAGCTTACCGCTGCCAGTCGGGGTTGTCGGTGGTTCGATTGGCCTTAATAAAATGACGAAGCTCAACTATAAGATTAGTGGTATCAAGTCGGCCGAAGAATTAGCTGCCGTTACTGCGAGTGTTGGGTTGGCCCAAAATCTAGCGGCCTTGCGGGCATTAACGACGACGGGCATTCAAGCCGGTCATATGAAACTCCAGTACCGTTCGCTAGCAGCTAGTGTCGGCGCAAGCCCGGCGGAAATTCCGCTAGTTGTTGCGCAACTAAAGAAAGAAAAACACGTTGACCAGGCCCTTGCTCGCCAAGTCCTGGCAGCGATTAGAAAGGATGGGGCAGATGAGTGAAGAAGTGATTAAGCTAAATAAGACCAACCAGGAACTATTGGACCAGATAAACCAGCTTTACCCAGAAGGAACAGTCTTTGTCCAGTTTCATGGTGAAAAGTCAGGCTACGTCCGCCATGACCAGGCGACACAAAAGACGATTCCCGGAGCACTGGTAATTATCGTTACTGACCTGACGGCGCCAAACTATACTGCGTCACACGAACTGCTCCACTTATTGATGCTCCTTAAAGGATTTCCGCAAATCTTTTTCCAGCTATCTCTTGGTGATAAGCAGCTCGATGAACAGATGATGATTATGGCGACGGACTTATATAATGTTGCGATCCACCGGGTTGTGGTTGCTGAACAGCGGAAGCACGGGTTAATTGATGACCGGATTGAAGAGCTCTACTTGAAGGGGATTGACCATACCTTGACCCCGGAAAAAGAAGATGACGATGAGCGGACATTGCGCCTATTAACCTTGCTTGATGCCCTCGTCTTCTTTGGTGACAACTTGCCAAAGTACGAGCAGCAATTGGCAGAAAAGTACCCACTTGCCCTAGCCGCTGCCAAGAAGATCTATGCAGAAATTACGAAGAAGCCGATTAAGAACCCGTTTGATATGCGGCGGACGATCATCAAGACTTATTCGCTATTTGACCAGCAGATGCAAGAATGGAACCTTCCAGCCTTGCACAATAACGAGTACACGACCCTGTCCCCAGTGCTGAGCGAACGGCAATTGCGCTTAGAGATGCGGCAGGTCTTTGAAATCTACCACTCTGATATGAAAGAACGGGGAACCGATAAGCGGGCCTACGTCGGTATTCGCCGGAGTGACGGGCAAAATTCATTTACCCTCCCGGCGCCGGCAGCGGAAACCCCAGAAACGTTTAAAAAGATTTATGCGCAACCGGTCAAGGAGTTCCTTGAGAAGAACAGTGTTCCATACATTGTAAGGAAGTGATTAGATGGATGCTGCAACGCAAAAGACATTTGATGATGCTCAAAAGATCGTCTTTCTAACTGGTGCGGGGGTTTCAACGGCCTCAGGCATTCCTGACTTTCGGTCCGCAAACGGCCTCTACACGCAAAACCGGAATGCGGAGTACTACCTTAGCCACCGCTACTTTGTCAGTGACCCCGCGGGATTTTATGACTTCTGCAAGAAAAACCTCTATTTTCCAGATGCCAAGCCCAATGTTATTCACGAAAAGCAGGCGGCACTGACCCAACAGGACCGGGCAGTCGTAATCACCCAAAATATTGATAACCTCTATGAGGAAGCAGGCACTAAACACCTGATTGATTTTCACGGGAACCTTTTCAATGTCTACTGTGAAAAGTGCCATGAAACAGTGCCGGTAGAAGAATATCTTAAGAGTCGGATTCACCAGAAGGACAACGGACCGTTGCGGCCGGACATTGTCTTGTATGACGAAGGAATCAAGCAGGATGATATTGTTAATTCAATTAAAGCGATGCAGGAAGCGGACCTGGTAGTTATTGTCGGGACCTCGATGAAGGTGTACCCGTTTGCTGGCTTGCTCGATTATCGCAACCCGAATGCAAAGGTGATTGCGGTTAACCAGCAGTTGTTGCAGTTTCCGTTTGCCTTTCAAATGGTCCAAGAAGACGCGACGAAGTTCTTTGATGAATTACAAGTATAAGCTAGAAAAAAGCTGTGGGCAGATCCGGCAGCTTTTTTTGCTGTAAAGGGGATGGATTAAATGAAGATCACGATGGGGATGACGACTTGGACGGAACACCCGGTGTTGATTCATAACGAACAGCGCCCAGTGACCCTCAATGAGTATGCGCAACACTTTCCGGTAGTTGAAGTTGATACTTTCTTTTATGCCTTGCCCCAAGTGGCAACGATTCAAAACTGGCTTAACGAAGTGCCGGCGGAATTTCAGTTTATTATCAAGGCAAACCAAAAGATGACGCTTCACCAGCGTGGTCAGGAGCGGGGCGAACTAGAGCAGGTCTTTCAACAGTACCGCAAGACCATCGCCCCATTAATTGCGACGGACCAGTTAAAGACGATCCTGTTCCAGTTTCCGCCATACTTTGATGCTAGTGTGAAGGACTTTGATTACTTGCGCTTAGTGCGGATGTGGCTGGGAAACCTGCCGGTGGCGGTCGAGTTTCGTAACCAGACCTGGTATAAGCCGGGAGTGGTTGATTCCGTCGTGGACTTTTGCCGGGAGCTTAACTTTACCCTCGTCGCTGCAGATGAGCCGCATGATACCGCCACGTCCGTCCCCTTTTACCTGGCAACGACTAATCCAGCCCTGGTAATGCTCCGTCTTCACGGGCGAAACCGGAAGGGCTGGGATAACCAGGGGAAAGAGTGGCGAAAGACGCGGACGCTCTACCGCTACTCAGATGAAGAGCTCGCCGCTTTCCAGCAAAAGATTGCCGCGCTAACACCGCCAGCAAAGGAACTATGTATTATCTTCAACAATAACTCGGGCAAAGATGCCGCACCGAATGCCTTGCGCCTGCAGAAAATGATGGGCATCAATTTCACGGGCCTCGCTCCGAAATCACCAGAACAGCTCGACCTGTTTTAGGATGGAGCGCGCCCTAATAAAATGCTATACTAAATGTTAAATCTTAATTAGTAATATCTTAGAAAGAGGGGCCTCATATGGCTGAACAAAAACCAACTTATTACATTACAACACCAATTTACTATCCATCTGGTAAACTCCACATTGGTAACTCCTACACGACGATCGCTTGTGACGCGGAAGCGCGTTTTAAGCGCTTGATGGGCAATGACGTCTTTTACCTTACCGGGACTGATGAACACGGTCTTAAAATTGAAGAAAAGGCGGAAAAGCTCGGCATGCAACCGCAAGAATATGTCGACAAGATGGCGGCAGACATTAAGGAACTCTGGAAGAAGCTTGAAATCACCAACGACAAGTTTATCCGGACTACTGATGCGGACCATGAAAAGGCCGTTCAAAAGATCTTCCAACAGTTTGTTGACCAGGGTGATATTTACAAGGGTGAATACACTGGTTGGTACTCTGTTGATGACGAAGAGTACTTTACGGAAAGCCAGCTCGCCGAAGTTTACCGCGATGACAATGGCAAGGTGATCGGTGGGAAGGCCCCATCTGGTCACGAGGTTCAACTGGTTAAGGAAGAATCATACTTCTTTAAGATGAGCAAGTATGCCGACTGGTTGATGAACTACTACCAAGAACATCCGGACTTCATCGAACCCCACACCCGGATGAACGAAATGGTTAACAACTTCTTAAAGCCAGGCCTTGAAGACCTTGCCGTTACCCGGACCTCCTTCAACTGGGGGGTTAAGGTGCCAAATGATCCAAAGCACGTGGTTTACGTCTGGATCGACGCCTTATCCAACTATATTACGGCCTTAGGTTATGGCTCAGATGATGACAGCCTCTTTAAGAAGTTCTGGCCAGCTGATGTTCACATGGTTGGTAAGGAAATCGTTCGTTTCCACACCATTTACTGGCCAATTATGCTCCACGCCCTTGGCCTGCCACTGCCAAAGCATGTCATTGGTCACGGCTGGTTGACGATGAAGGACGGGAAGATGTCCAAGTCCAAGGGGAACGTAATTTACCCTGAGACCCTGGTCGACCGTTACGGCCTTGATGCGACCCGTTACTACTTATTGCGGGCAATGCCGTTTGGTAACGATGGGATTTTCAGTCCTGAAGACTTTGTCGACAAGGTCAACTTTGACTTGGCAAATGACCTCGGAAACCTCTTAAACCGTACCGTGGCGATGATCAACAAGTACCAAGATGGTCAGCTTACCGGGACAAATGCTGCAACGACGGACTTTGATGCTGACCTTGAACAAACGGCCGCCGACGTAATCGTTGAATACAAGGAATTGATGGACAAGACCCACTTTGCTGACGCCTTAGCAACAATCTGGAAGCTCGTTTCCCGGGCCAACAAGTACATCGATGAGACTGAACCATGGGTCCTCGCTAAGGATGATACAAAGAAGGACGTCTTATCAGATGTGATGACCCACTTAGCCAAGAGCTTACGGGTAATCGCTGCCTTGATCCAGCCAATCATGACCCACGCACCAAAGGAAATTGTTGCCCAATTAGGGATTGAGGGGACCAGTCTTAACCTTACGGACCTTCAATTTAATGACTTCCCAGCAACTGCTAAGGTAGTCGCTAAGGGAACGCCAATTTTCCCACGGCTGGACGTTAAGCAAGAAGTTGAATTCATCAAGAGTAAGATGACTGCTAACGAAAAGAAGAAGGGTCGCAAGGCAATGGAAGAAGCTAAGCAACAGGCCCAGGCAGTGGAAAAAGAAGGCAAGAAGCAAATCAAGATCGATGCCTTCGATAAAGTTGAGTTAAAGATCGCTAAGATTACCGAAGCCGGTCACGTTGAAGGGGCTGACAAGTTGCTCAAGTTCCACATGGATGATGGAACTGCAACTGGACGGCAAATTCTTTCCGGGATTGCTAAGTGGTACCCAGACCCATCTGTCCTTGTTGGGAAGAAGGTTATGATTGTTGCCAACTTGAAGCCACGGAAGATGCGGGGCGAACTTAGCCAGGGGATGCTGCTTTCCGCTGAAAAAGATGGCAAGGTCCAAGTGGTAACAGTTCCTGACAACCTTGAACCAGGAATGGGCGTTGAGTAACGTGAGCAATCAACACTGGACAAGGGTTTACGATTCCCATACCCACTTAAACGATGATGCTTTCTATGGTGACGTGCCGGCATTTATTGCCCGGGCGGCACATTATGGGGTTGATGAGATGAACATCGTTGGCTCTAACCATCTTCTCAATACCCGGGCAATTAAGCTTGGTCACCAGTATCCCCACCTCCACCCGCTAGTCGGCTGGCACCCGGAAGACATTAGTGGCTGGAACGATGACAGCAAGGCAGAACTGCGCGAGCAACTAACTGACCCGCTGGTAGTGGGGGTTGGTGAGATCGGGTTAGACTATTTTAATGACGAACACTCGCCACATGACCAGCAAGCAGCGATTTTTGAGGAACAGTTAGCGTGGGCGCGGGAGCTCAACTTACCCGTTTCGATTCACTGCCGTGATGCCATCGAAGACACCTACGCGATCCTTAAAAACGCCCACGTTGGTGAATTTGGCGGGGTAATGCATAGCTTTAGCGGGTCGGCAGAATGGGCAGAAAAATTCATGGACCTCGGGATGATGATTTCCTTCAGTGGGGTTGTCAGCTTCAAGCGGGCAACCGACGTTCACGAGGCTGCCCTAGCGGTGCCACTTGACCGGATGCTGGTGGAGACTGATGCGCCATACTTGACGCCGAGCCCGTACCGTGGAAAGCAAAACGAACCCGGCTTTACCAAGTTTACGGTAGGTGCAATCGCAGAGTTGAAGCAACTTGATTGGGAAAAGGTCGCTTATACGACCTACCACAATGCGCAACGATTATTTTTGCGGAAGTAAAGAAAGAGACTTATGACAAAAGTAAAAGAAGTTATTGTTGTTGAAGGCAAAGATGACACGAAGCAAATCTTAAAGGCCGTTGACGCGGATACGTATGAGACTAATGGTTCGGCCATTTCAGCTGATGACATTACCCGCCTGCAGAAGCTCCAACAGCGGCGAGGCTTGATCGTGTTTACTGACCCAGACTTTAATGGTGAACGAATTCGCAAGATCATTAGCCAGGCGATTCCGGGGGTTAAGCATGCCTTTATAAAACGTGATGAGGGTGTGCCGACCGAAGCCCATGGCAGTTTAGGAGTTGAACATGCGTCTCCGGCGGTTATTCGCGCGTCATTAGCGCATGTCTATACTCAAGCAGCAAGCCCAGCGCCGACCTTTAGCTCCCGTGACTTGCAAGCGGCGGGGCTAGTTGGCCAGGCTGATTCACGTAAGCGGCGGGAGCGCCTCGGCCAGTTGCTTAAGATTGGTTATGGCAACGGTAAACAGCTCGTTCACCGGCTTAATATGTTTCAAATAACCCGTGATGACTTTAACCAGGCAATTCAGCAGATCAACCAGGAGGCAAAGGATGAGTAATTCACCAGAAATCGGTAGTCGGACCCGTACGCGGGCGATTATGGAACGGTATGGCATTCGCACGAAGAAGAGCTTTGGGCAAAACTTTCTGACGGACTTGAATGTCTTGAAAAATATCGTCGATGCCGCCGCAATCAGTAAGAATGACAACGTGATTGAAATTGGTCCCGGAATCGGTGCCCTAACTGAACAGCTTGCCCAGGCTGCAGGGGAGGTCGTGGCACTGGAAATCGACCAAGACCTGATCCCGGTGTTAGGGGAAGTACTAGCGCCTTATGATAACGTGAAGGTCATAAACCAGGACGTTTTGCAGGCCAATTTACCCGAATTGATTAAGCGGGAGTTCACTGACCCCACACGGCCAATTAAGGTTGTTGCCAACCTCCCCTACTACATCACCAGCCCGATCTTAATGAACCTGCTCGCCAGTCCGGTGCAATGGGCAACGATTTGTGTCATGATGCAAAAAGAAGTCGCCCAGCGGCTCACTGCCAAGCCGGGGACGAAGCAGTACGGTTCGTTAACCTTGGCGATTGAATATCAGATGCAGGCAAAAATTGCGTTCGAAGTTTCCCGGCGGGTCTTTGTGCCGTCACCAAATGTGGATTCCGCAATCGTTGTCCTATCACCGCGGGAGCAGGCGCTAGCGGTTAAGCCCTTTGATAAAAATAAATTATTTGGCTTTATCCGGGGCTGCTTTGCCCACCGGCGGAAAAGTTTGTGGAATAACTTGCAGAGTGTGATCGGCAAGGACCCGGCGGTTAAGGAAAAAATGCAGGCGATTCTTGCGGAATTAGCCATTTCTCCCCAAATTCGGCCGGAGAAGTTGACCCTAGTGCAGTTCATCAGTCTGGCAAACCGGCTACACCAGCAGGATTTGCTGTAAAAGATAGTTGACCATCATTATCTGGTGTGGTAAAATATTGCTTTTTAACTAAAATAGGAGTATGATTTTCTACAGTGAGGTGAAGGAGTCGTGCCTGATAGCATTGTAGAAATAAAGAAAAAGCTAGATGACCGGATTGGTTCTCACGTCCTGGTTAAAGCACAAGCAGGGCGGAAGCGGATTGCTACCCATCACGGGGTTTTAAGCAAGACCTATCCGGCGGTGTTTGTGATCCACCTAAATGGTGATGACGAGGGTTCACTGCAACGGATATCATATAGCTATACTGACTTATTAACCCGCAATATTTCGCTTGCCTTTGATGACGAGGAAGCATAATGCGACTGATTAAAAAGAGAGAAAACGTTCACGTTGTGCGACGTTTTCTCTCTTTTTGTAAACAAACAGTTGTTGCAAGGATTGTAGTAGCATTAGTATAATTTAATTAATCAGCATTTCGATTAAGGAGGGTTGTCGGATGATAGTTACTGAGAAAGCACCAGCAAAGTTAAATCTCAGCTTGGATACCCCGATGCGTTACTTAGACGGCTTACCTAAGTGGGACATGGTAATGGTTTCGGCAGACCTTGCGGATTATGTGACTGTTGAGACCCATCGGCGACCCGCCACGATTAAGGTTTATACCAATAGCGGATTCTTGCCAAATGACCAGCGAAATCTTGCCTACCAAGCGGCCCATATTTTACGGACCCGCTTTCACCGCAAGGATGGGGTGACGATTAATATTAAAAAGCAGATCCCCGTGGCGGCCGGCCTCGGTGGCGGTTCATCTGATGCGGCGGCTGTTTTACGCGCGTTAAATAATATTTGGCGACTGGGATTGAGCCTTGATGAGCTGGCGAAGGTTGCCTTAGCGATTGACTCTGATGTCCCTTATTGTATTTATAACAAACTGGCCCATGTGACTGGTCATGGGGAAAAAGTTGAGTTACTGCCAGCGCAGCCCCATTACTGGGCGGTGATTGCTAAGCAGCAGATTAGTGTTTCAACTCCCCAGATCTTGCGGCAGATCAACTATGAACAGCTCGTCCACCTCGACAATGCCAAGTTAATTGCTAGTTTGAAGGAGCAAAACTGGCAGGAGGCGGTGAAGTACATGGGCAACGTCCTCGAGCCCTTGACGATGCAGTATTATCCCGAGATTGGTCGGTTAAAGCAGAAGATGATTGACCTCGGTGCTGATGTGGCCCAGATGAGTGGAACGGGCCCAACTGTTTTTGCCATCTGCCATACCGAGTCCCGGGCAAAGCGAATCCAAAATAGTATTCGCGGATTTTGCCGCGATGTCCATGTGGTGACGTTATTATAAAAGGCTAGCGCAAGGATTGTTAGGATAGTAATTGGACCTGATTCATTATGAATTGGGTCTTTTTTTAATTGCAATTAGTTAGCAAGTTCGATATCATATTCTACGTTGCTTAATAGTAATTATTACGATTTACCGAAGAGGAGAGAATTAGAACGTGAAGAAATACGCGCTTGGTGTTAGTGGGCTCGTCGCCGCTTTGTTGGTAATCCTTGGCCTATCCCTTGTTCCCTGGAAGACGATGGGAAAAACGCCGCAGCCAATTCAGGTGGTGACCGGCTTAAACTTTTACGGTGAGGTTGCCCAGCAGGTAGCCGGTGACCACGGGAAGGTGACGACTTTTATCGATAACTCGTCCGTTGACCCCCACGACTACCAGCCGAACACAAAGCAGGCCCAGCAGATTGCCAAGGCGAACGTGGTGATTGAAAACGGTCTTGGCTATGACAGCTGGGTCAATAAGTTGGTAAAGTCAAACGCCAATGGTGAGCAGGTCAAGGTGGTCGATGTTGCCTCCTTGATGAATAAAAAAGACGGCGATAATGAGCACGTCTGGTACCAGCCAGCTGCAGTGAAAAAGCTCGCCACTACCTTGGCAAAGCAATTTAGTAAAATTGACCCGCAGCACGCGGCTGATTACCAGGAAAATGCCCGCCAATACTTGGCGACGTTAAAGCCACTGGATGCGGAAATTGCAAGGGTCAAGCGTCAGGTCAACCCGAACAATAACCAGGTTGCCGTCAGTGAGCCGGTTTTTGACTATGCCCTGGAAAATGCGGGCTATGAAGTCATGGACAAGCACTTTGAAAAGGCGATTGAGGACGGCAATGACCCGTCACCGCAAGACATTGATGAGTTACAGCAGGCGATTATCAACCGCCGGATTGCCTTTTTTGTCGTCAACTCCCAGACGAGTGGTAAGGTTGTCGATAACCTGGTTAAGCTGGCCCATCAACACGATGTTCCGGTCCTGGAAGTGACAGAAACCAAGCCGAACGGGAAAAACTACTTGCAGTGGATGATGGACCAGTATCAGGCCCTCGCAGCAATTCAAGAAAAGGAGGCACAGCGCTAGTGGCAGTCGTAGCAGTAGATAATTTAACGGTCGCATACGGAAACCACCCGGTAATCAACGACCTCAGCTTTACGGTTAACGAGGGCGACTTCCTCGTAGTCATCGGGGAAAATGGGGTTGGGAAGACGACCCTTGTCCGTTCCTTGCTTGGCTTTTTAAAGCCGAAGAGTGGGTCAATTGATATTCCCCAGGGGATGAAGATTGGCTATGTTCCCCAGTTTCGTAACATCGACGCTGAATACCCGCTATCAATTCGGGACTTTGTTGCCTTAAATACCAAGCCGAGCCTAGTTCCGTGGCTAAGCAAGCGGGAACGGGCGCGGGTTGACCGGATGATCCGGGAAAATAACCTGACCAAGATTGCTGACCGCCCATTAGGACTTGCTTCGGGAGGGGAAAAGCAACGGGCATATCTCGCACAGGCCTTATTGCCAGCCCCCAACCTGCTAATTCTTGATGAGTCAACGGCGAGCCTGGATAACGAAATGAAGTATGAATTGCTTGACCTGGTCACCCGTTTCCAGCAAAACGGTCTCAGCGTCATGTTCATTACTCATGACTGGGACCTAGCAAAAAAGTACGGTACCCGTTTCCTGCACATGACCCCAGCAGGCTATCAAACGGGGTCAATTGATGAGTTGCCAGTATTAGGAGAGGGGGAGTAGGATGTTAACCTTAAGTTTTATGCGGCACGCCTTTGTCGCCAGTACCTTTATTGCAATTATCAGCGGAATCATCGGTGTCTTTGTCGTTGCCCGCAACCTGTCGTTTTTAACCCACACCCTTTCAGAGATTGGCTTTGCCGGTGGTGCGTTTGCGGTCTTTGCTGGCTGGCCTGCGCTTGATGGGATGCTGTTGTTTACGATGCTTAGCTCGGTCATCGTCGGCCAGATGAGCATCAAAGAGTCCCGGCGCGAAGCAGTAATCAGCGCAGTGTCGGCCTTGTTTATCGGCCTCGGGATCTTATTCTTGTCGCTCAGTAGCCAGTCGGCCAGTTCCGCCACCAGTATCCTGTTCGGGAGTGTTGTCGGGATTAGCATGAATGAAGTCTGGCAGCTAATCGGCTTGTCAATCCTCGTTTTCGTAGTTGTCTTATTGATGTACCGGCGGCTCAAGTTTGATTCTTTTGACTCCATCGGTGCCCGGGTGAGCGGGGTCAACGAGATGCTTGTGTCGGTAGTTTTCTTACTCTTGCTTGCCCTGAGTGTTAGCGTGGCCGCCCAGATTGTCGGTTCGTTGCTGATTTTTATTTTACTGACATTACCGGCAGCTAGCGCAAAGTATTTTACCCATGGGGTTGCCCGGATGATTATCCTTGCAATCTTGTTCTCGCTATTGGGGACGTGGTTAGGGTTGTTGCTGGGCTATTTGACCGACTGGCCTGTCAGTTTCTTTATCGCGGTGATCGAAGTTGTTATTTACTTAGTGGCGTTAGCTTACAGCAAGTTTGTTGAGGCCGATTAATCCAGTTAGTTTACCATTGGCGAAGGGATGAAAAACTTCCTTCGCCTTTTTATGTTCGGTGGTAAAATCTTTTAATTTAAATCTATTGCCGAAAAGACGAACATTTTATGGTAAAATCAATGGTAATTAATCCGTTTTGAAAGGCAGAGAAAGATAATGAAAGTTCGACGTAGCAATCGTTTGGTTGACATGACACGGTACCTTCTTGAACACCCGCGGTCATTAGTATCGCTGAAGTTCTTTGGGGAGCGTTACGAATCCGCCAAGTCATCCATTAGTGAAGACCTCGGCATTGTAAAGCACACCTTTAATGAATGGGGGCAGGGACGGCTAGAGACGATTCCGGGCGCAAGTGGTGGCGCGGTGCTGACCCCTTTTTATTCGCAGGAAAATGCGGCCAAGGCAATTGACAACCTGGTCGAAAAGGTTAATGATGATTCACGGCTCCTTCCTGGTGGGTATGTTTACCTGTCAGATTTGATCGGCCAACCCGATATTTTGCGGCAGGTGGGGAAATTAATTGCGACCCAGTATGTTGATAAGGATGTCGACGTGATCATGACTGTTGAGACCAAGGGGATTCCAATCGCCCAGAGTGTGGCAATGTACATGAATAAGCCATTTGTGATTGTCCGCAACAGCTCACACATCACCGAAGGGCCGACCGTAAGCGTTAATTACGTATCTGGTTCGGTTCAACGGATCAAGAAGATGGAGCTATCCCGGCGGACACTATCAGCCGGGGCTAACGTCTTAGTTGTCGACGACTTTATGAAGGGTGGCGGCACTATCACCGGGATGAAGTCCTTGATTAAGGAGTTTGATGCCCACCTCGTCGGTGTGACGGTGCTTGCGGAAGGACACCCAGTCAATAGCCAACGCCTTGTCAATGACTGTACTTCACTGATTAAGGTGGAGACAGATGATGGCGCCGAAAAGAAGATCGTTGCCCAACCGGGAACCTTTATGGAAAACGTATTTGATAAGGAAACGGAGAACAAGTAAGAATGAAACGTAATGCAATTATTTTAGCTGCTGGTAAGGGGACGCGGATGCGTTCCAAGTTATACAAGGTTTTACACCAAGTATGTGGTAAGACAATGGTCGAGCATGTCTTGACCCAATTAGAAAAAGCCAAGATTGACAACATCATCACGGTGGTTGGTTTTGGTGCGGAGACGGTGGAACAACAATTAGGCCACCGCACACAATACGCTTTGCAAAAGCAACAACTTGGGACTGGTCATGCGGTAATGCAGACTAAGGACTTGATTGGGGATGTCGATGGGGAGACAATCATCGTCAGTGGTGACACCCCATTATTTACGGCGGACACGTTTAAACGGCTATTTGAATACCACGAGCAACGGCACGCTGCCGCAACGATCCTGACCTCCATTGCGCCAGACCCAACTGGTTACGGCCGGATTGTCCGTAATGATGTTGGAATTGTCGAACGGATTGTTGAGCAAAAGGATGCCTCTGTTGAAGAACAAGCAATCACGGAAATCAACACCGGGGTTTACTGCTTTGACAACAAGAAGCTCTTCGCTGCTCTTGATAAGATTACAAATGATAATGCCCAGGGCGAATACTACCTTACCGATGTCATCGGCATCTTGAAGCAGGAAAATGAAATTGTGACTGCTTACCGGATGGCAGACTTTGACGAATCAATGGGGGTTAACGACCGGATTGCCCTTGCCCGTGCTAACAAGGTAATGCGCAAGCGAATCAACACCCATTGGATGCGTGAAGGGGTCTCAATGATTGACCCAGACACGACCTACATTGATGCTGATGTTAAGATTGGCCGTGACACGGTTATCGAAGGCGGGGTTGTGATTAAAGGAAACACGGTTATTGGCGACGACTGCTACATCGGTGCCGGTTCCCGGATCATTGATTCAAAGATCCACGACGGGGTCAAGATTATCTCCTCGACCTTGCAAGAAGCTGAGATGCATAATGGCAGTGATATTGGGCCAAACAGCCATTTGCGGCCAGAAGCAGAAATCGGCGAAAACGTCCACATTGGGAACTTCTGTGAAGTTAAGAAGGCCTACATCGGTGAAGGCACGAAGGTTGGTCACTTGACCTACATCGGGAACGCGACGTTAGGGAAGAACATTAACGTCGGCTGCGGGGTTGTCTTTGTCAACTACGATGGGACGAACAAGCACCACACCAACGTTGGTGACCACGCCTTCATTGGTAGCAACAGTAACTTGGTCGCACCAGTTAACATTGCAAAGGATTCATTTGTTGCCGCTGGCTCAACGATTACGGACAGTACTGAGCAATATGACATGGCGATTGCCCGGGCACGTCAAGTCAACAAGGAAAATTATGCGAAGAAGCTACCCTGGTAACTTGCTTTTTGCTTAAGTAATTAATATCATATAAGTGGTAGTATAACTTTTATTTATCCAGCGGAGGACCTAATGACACAGCAATATTTTGACCAAAATTTAAAGATTTTTGCGTTAAATTCAAACCGCCCCTTGGCAAAAAAAATCGCTGAGCACGTCGGCGTTGAATTAGGAAAAGTATCTGTTAATCGTTTTAGTGATGGCGAAATTCAGATTAACATTGAAGAAAGTGTACGTGGGGATAATGTTTACGTTATCCAATCAACATCAGCTCCCGTCAATGATAATTTGATGGAATTATTGATCATGGTTGATGCCCTTCGCCGGGCTAGTGCCAAGACCATCAATGTGGTTATCCCATATTATGGTTACGCACGGCAAGATCGGAAAGCCCGTAGCCGGGAACCAATTACTGCTAAGCTCGTTGCAAACATGCTCCAAAACTCAGGGGTTGACCGGATCATCGCCCTTGACTTGCACGCCGCTCAGATCCAAGGCTTCTTTGATATTCCAGTTGACCACTTGATGGGCGCACCATTGTTAGCTGAATACTTTATCAACCAAGGTGTTGCTGATAATGCCGTTGTGATTTCTCCCGATCATGGTGGGGTCACCCGGGCGCGGGCCTTAGCTGAATTCTTAAAGTCACCAATTGCCATCATCGACAAGCGGCGGCCAAAAGCCAATGTTGCCCAGATTATGAACATCATCGGTGACGTCAAGGGGAAGAAGTGTATCATGATTGATGACATGATTGATACCGCCGGGACGATTACTTTAGGGGCACAAGCATTGATTGATGCCGGTGCGGAAGAAGTATATGCATCATGTACCCACGCTGTTTTATCTGGTCCTGCGATTGAGCGTCTCGCTAAGTCGCCACTGAAGGAAGTCGTAGTGACCGACTCCATTCAATTGCCGGCAGAAAAGCAAATTGACAAGATCAAACAAGTTTCAGTTGCGCCACTGATTGGGGCAGCGATCAAGCGGATCAACGAAAATCGGCCAGTTAGCCCATTATTTAAGCAAGTTTTCCAAAGCGTTAAGTTGAACAAGTAATGATAAAAACCTATGGCAAGCTGATTTACCATAGGTTTTTTGATTTATAATAAAGGTAGTTAAAAGTAATTAAAGATAAGGTAAAGTAATTCCGTTAATATCATTTCATGGTATAATACGATTTGAAATAAGGAGGAGAAAAATGACAACAAGTAAGTTTTTCAAAAAAGCAATGGTTGGAACAGCTGCCTTAGCAACGGTGATCGCACTAGCCGGTTGCGGCAAGCAATCTGCTTCTAGCAGTGACACGACAACCGCTGCTAGCTCATCGTCTGTTTCTTCCGAAAGCAAAGCTTCGAAGGTTTATCGCACAGCCAACAAGTTAATCAAGGATCATGACTACCAAGGTGCCTATGACCAATTAAATAGCTTGGACAAGCACAATGCGCAGACAGAAGCCCTTGCCAATGACCTGCAAAGCTACTTAAGTGCTAAGAAGGCCTACAACAACGGCGACTACGATAGCGCAAGCAACAACCTCAAGGGGCAAAAGTCAACTAGTACTGCAATGCGGAACGCATACGCTGACTTGCAAAGCAAGGTTAGCTCCGCACAGGGGACTAGCAGTTCATCAAGCTCACAAGCAAGTGCCAAGAGCAGCAGTCAATCATCATCTTCTGCAGCTAACCAAGTTGCATCAGATGCAACGAGTGACAGTGTAGTGACTGCTTTTGCCAACAAGATGGGCTTCAGCGGTGCACAAGGCTACCAGATCATGCCAACTGGCAAGACCGGTAACGTCTACAAGTTTGAAGTACGGCAAAACAACAGTGATAACACTGTTGCTAGCTTGATTGGGATTTACCAATACAACAGTCAAACTGGTGCGGTAACCAAGATTGCCTAGGGATAAATTCGCATAATACTAACGAGGTGTCGGGGAAGCTTTTCCCTGCCACCTCTTTTTTATAATTTAGGAGTGAAGTGCAATGTGTACAATTTTAACGGCAGCTGGGCAACCGCTAGTGGGGCGGACGATGGACTTTCCACCCCGGACACCATGGCGACCGACATACTTGCCGGTAAATTATCGCTGGCGACCGGCGAATGGGGATGCGGACATTACTAACCACCATGCGATTATTGGCGGGATGCGCGTCGCTGATGGGCACTACCTAATCGGTGACGGGGTTAACGACCAGGGCCTTTTTTGTGCGGAATTATTTTTCCCGGTGGCGGCCGATTATGGTGGTCGGCAGACAGATGGTCAGCTGTTGACGCCGCAGGACTTTATAATGTGGGTGTTAGGGAAGCACGCCACAGTGGCCGCGGTGATTGCCGACTTATCCCGGATAACGGTTAATGACGATCCGTGGTTTGACGGTCAATACTACCCCTTTCACTGGCTATTAGTGGATTCAACGGGGGCCTACACGATTGAGCCGTTAGCTGGCCGATTGGTCGTTAGTAAAAACAAGGTGGGGGTGTTGACCAACACGCCTGCCTACCCGCTGCAACTTAATAAGCTCAATGCTTACATTGGCTATGACAACCTGCCATTTGATCAGCGGATTGCCCGGGTAACGACCAAGATTACCGGGACAAACTCACTCCAGCGTTTTCAGCGGGCGGCGATTGCCCGCTGGCAAGAACGGCCGACAACGAGCGACCAGTTATTTACCATCCTTGATCGTTTGGCGGTACCAAAAAATCCACAACATGCCCATAATTACACTCATTATGAAGCAGTTGTGGATTATTCAAAAAAGCAATATCAGTTTTATGACTGCCGCACCACCGAGGTGACAGTCTGTTGCTTGCCAGAGTTGATGCAGACGCTGGATGCGCCGACCCGTTTTTAGGCGGTTAAAACGTATTTTTCGATGGCCGTACCAACACCGTCGTGGTTGTTGTCATCGGTGGTGACATCAGCGATCTTAATGGTTTCAGGGATTGAGTTACCCATTGCGACACCGAGCCCTGCGTATTCAATCATTGAGTCATCATTTTGGGCATTACCAAGGGCCATTACCTCATCCTGCTTGATTCCCAGTTCCTGACTCAAGACATGGAGGGCGTTACCCTTGCTTGCCTGTTTATTCATAAATTCAAGATAAAAGTCTTCGCTCCGCACGATTGAGAAACGGTCGGTCATGTCTTTTGGCAGGTCCTTCCACGCTTGGTCGATGCGGGCTTTTTCGTCAACCATCATTGCCTTGGCGATAATGTATTGGTCCTGTGTCCGGGAAAGTTCATCAAGGGTCCGGTAACGGATTGGCATGCTAACTAGGTCGGATTCATAGATGGTGTATGGGCTGAGGTCCCGGTTGATAGTGTAGATAAAGTCACGGGTCTCAATCTGTGACTTCACGCCTTCCTTGATGCAGTATGATTGCCAGTCGGCGTAGTCATCAAAAGACATTGTGTAGTTGACTAAAACGTTGCCACTGGTTGACTGGGCAAGGGCACCGTTAAAGCTGATAACGTATTGGTCATCGGCATCGTTAAGGCCGAGTTGGTCAAGGTATGCCTGCACCCCCGTCATTGGCCGGCCAGTACAGAGGACAATTTTTACGCCCTGCTTACTAGCGGCCTTGATTGCTTCGACCGTCTTTGGGGTGATCTCACGTTGGTCATTGATTAGGGTCCCGTCGATATCGATTGCTACTAATTTGATTGACATAATAATTTACTCCTTTGGGTTGATAATGTGGTTGTTTTTAATGTAACTTTGGAACTTTTCGTAAATTGGTTCAAAAATTTCAATGCTGTCACGCGATTCAAGCATTTCCTTCGGGAAGAAGAACCGCTGGTCCCCGGCTTCGCGACCGGAAACGCTGGCGACCAGCGTGCTGACCTGGGAAAGCTCGATGAACTCTCCGTTTGGTTGCAATAGCTCGATCTGCGTCTGGGCATTGGAGTCCTGGGGGTGGTAAGTATCATATGGCAACTTAAAACTATCGTTGACGGCCGTGTAGTAATCACTGTTGAAACCAGCGGTCTGGATCAATTCACGCAGTGTTGGTAAGAGGTCTTGCGTCCGGTGGTCATAGACGGCAGACTTGAATGGTCGCCGGTTAAGAAAGCGGCTGGCGAGGTCACTTAAAATATCATCACGGGAATGTGTCCAGTGGATGAAGTAGGTCGTCAACACCCCGTCATCGAGGGCGAGGTAGTCATCCAGGGTAAAGCGGTTATTGAAAAAAGGCATCAGCATGTGGGGCGTAAACTCCGGCTCAAAGTCACTCGGGTGCTGGTAGATGTGCTTTGCCCGCTTCAATAAGTGGTCCAAGATGACTTCCATTGCCCGGGAAACGGGGTGGAAGTATACCTGGAGATACATTTGCAAACGACTGATGATATAGTCTTCGACCGCGTGCATCCCCGAAATCTCAAAGGCAATCCCGCCCTTGACTGGCCGCATCACGTGGAGGACTCGGCCAAGGTCGAATTTGCCGTAATTAGTCCCGGTATAATAGGCGTCGCGTTGGAGGTAGTCCATCCGGTCGGCATCAACCTGGCTAGAAATCATCTGGACGACCTGGGGATTGCGGTAGGTGTGGTCAATCACACTGGCGACCTCCTGGGGGAAGTCCGGGGAGACCCGCTTGAGGATTTTGTTAATGTTGGTCTCACTGCTGGTGATCAACTGGCGGGTGATTTGCTCGTGGTTAGTATGGAAGATGTGTTCAAAGGTGTGCGAGTACGGACCATGACCAAGATCGTGCAAGAGGGCCGCACAAAGGGCCACGGGGCGTTCTCGGTCGTCCCATAAGCCGTCGCCCGCTTGTTGGGAGGGGTAATTGCGTTGGAAGTAGTTGCACATCTCCCGGGTGATTTCATAAACACCCAGGCAGTGACCGAAGCGGGAGTGCTCGGCACCGTGAAAGGTGAAAGAGGAAGTGCCAAGCTGCTTAATCCGGCGTAGACGTTGAAACTCTGGCGTGTTAATAAGGTCCATGATGACCTGGTTATCGACGATGATTTGCCCGTGGATCGGGTCACGGAAGACCTTTTCGTGACTGAGGTTTTCGTCATTGAAGTGGTTCATTATCAATCCTCCTTTTGCAAGCGTTCCTGGAGCCGGTCCATACTGGTCAGCTCCCGGTTGAGAGCGGTGATGAAGTCGCTCGACCACATTAAGTTATCAAGGCTGGCTGTTTCAGTAAGGGAGCATACTTGCTTGATCTTGTTGACGGTGTCCGCAATCGTAAGGGGCGTACCAAGCAACTGTTCGAGAGTGGTCATCGCAGTTGGCCAGACATCGGGGAAGTGCCACTTGTTTTCCTCATCCTTAAGACCAGCATCGTAAAAGTCACGGATAACTTCTCCGCGGTGGAGCTGGTCACCGCAAACGCTAATGTAGAGCATCACAACAACCCCCCGCGCGTTTCGCCGCTGAGAAATTCCGCCGATCTTTTGACCGTTGACGCTGATGTCAAAGGTTCCGGGGCAATATGAGTGGGTAATCTCACCAGTTTCGATTTGCAGGGTTGGGAAAGCCACCTGGATCAGGTCGACCATTTGCTGGTAGGCTTCGTCAATTGTTAACTCGTGGCCGAGGACGTGCCAGGGAAAGAACAAGGAAAGATTGAGGATTCCGCTGTCGCTAACGACGGCTAGTCCGCCGGAGTTGCGCATGAAATAGTGGTATCCCCGGTTCGTTAACAAGTTGAGCGCTGCTGGCAAGTGGGGTAGGCGTTGGTCTTTGAGGCCGAGGATAACGGTATCTTCGAGGGTCCAAAAGTGCATGATCGGCGTCGTCATCTTGTCCGCCAGCTGTAAGAGGGCGTTGGTGTAGACAAAGGACGAAAGATTATTTGCCGGCTGCAATTGCTGGTTAAATTGTTGAACAGCTAGGTCATTAAAAAATTTTTGCATAAATCTTCTTCTTTTCTGAAACTTGATTTTCTTTTTTCATTATACAAGAAGTCAGCAGAGAATGGGTGTTTAGGGCGGTATTTCTCGCTAAAAGCAGGTATAATGATGACAAAGCAAAAAGAGGAGGAGTTCACGATCAAGCGTGTTGTACCAGTACAGGTAAAATTAGCAACGACAATTAGCCAAGATGGCCAGCAAGAACATTTCAGCTTTACCGAGGCGGGGAGCTTTGTCGAGATGAATGGGAAGTACTATTTACGTTATCTCGAACACCAACAGGGCCAGGAAACCCCCGTGCAGGTTCGCTTTGATGAGCAACTTGTTCGCTTGCGGCGGAAGAGCGTGGTGGAGACCAACCTATTATTTGATCCCCACCGGTCGACCGTGATGCGCTACCGGACCCAGTACGGGCTGATCAACTTAGAAGTGGCGACAGAAAAGCTTGACTTGCAGTTAGACCCGGCAACCCCGGCCGGACGCCTGCGTGTTAGTTACCGGTTAAAAAATGCGGGGCAAATTGTCGGAAGTTACCAACTTGAATTGCAATTTATGGCGTAATATTGTATGATTTAGTTTAGACTTTTTGAAGGGATGTGCACCAATTTGGATTTAAAAGTTTTTGACGGCCAGGACAAATCAGAGCTTTCAATGATTGAGGTCGCACACGCTATTTTGGCTTACCATGGTGAAGCGATGGCGTTTGTAGACTTGACCAACGAGGTTCAACAATATCTGGGTAAGAGCGATGAGGAAATTCGTGAACGGCTCGCTCAGTTCTATACTGATTTGAATGTTGATGGCAGTTTTATTTCCCTTGGTGACAACACCTGGGGTCTGCGGGCATGGTACCCATTTGAATCGATCGATGAAGCCACTGTTGGTGAAAACGAAGATGAAGAAGAGGACCGTCCAAAGAAGAAGCGGCGTAAAGTTAATGCCTTCCTCGCAGACACCGATGATGACGATGACGTGATCGACTACGACAACGATGATCCGGAAGATGAGGATCTCGCAGACGATGACGACGAAGATAACGCTGAAGATGATTACAATGACGATAACGATGACTTCAGCGATGACGATGATGACCTTGATGACGGTATCGAAGGCCAATTATCAGAATTACACGACGAAGATGATGATGACGAGGACGAAGAATAATTTTTGCGGTTAGTGCTTGACTATTTTTCGCTGAGCCTGTATTATCTTTCTTGGGCGCCTGTCTTACAGGCCAACTAGTACGTAGTAAATAATCAAGCTCCCTGTTTCTGGTGAAATAGGGAGCTTTTTCTTTATTACGCCCGCAAAAATATCAAAGGAGTAGACGACAATGACGAAATACATTTTTGTAACCGGTGGGGTTGTATCATCACTAGGAAAGGGTATCGTTGCTGCCTCTTTAGGACGCTTATTAAAGAACCGTGGCCTAAAGATCGCAATTCAAAAGTTTGACCCATACATCAACGTTGACCCCGGGACCATGAGCCCATACCAACACGGTGAAGTGTTCGTTACCGATGATGGTACAGAGACTGACCTTGACCTTGGTCACTATGAACGTTTTATTGATAACGATTTGAACAAGTATTCAAATGTTACAACTGGTAAGATCTACTCTGAAGTACTCCGCAAGGAACGTCGTGGTGACTACCTTGGCCGGACAGTGCAGGTAATTCCACACATCACCAACGCCATCAAGGATAAGATCAAACGGGCTGGTGAAAGTACTGATGCGGAAGTAGTTATCACTGAAATTGGTGGGACCGTTGGGGATATCGAATCCCAACCATTTATGGAAGCAATTCGCCAAATGAAAGAAGAAGTTGGCAGTGAAAATGTCTTATACATCCACACGACCTTAGTACCGTACTTACGGGCAGCGGGCGAAATGAAGACGAAGCCAACCCAGCACAGTGTGCGTGAACTCCGGGGATTAGGGATTCAACCTAATATCTTGGTTGTCCGGACTGAACAACCAATCACTGATGACATGCGGAAGAAGATTGCCTTATTCTGTGACGTTGATCCAGCGGCGGTGATCGAATCAATGGACGTTAACACCCTTTACGAGATTCCGTTGAACTTGCAAAAGCAGGGGATGGACCAACTCGTTGTTGACCACTTCGGCTTAGATGTGCCGGTAGCTGACATGCGGGAATGGACCAACATGGTGGACCACATTGAAAATGGGTTGACCAAGACGGTTAAGATTGCGATGGTTGGTAAGTACACCGACTTGCAAGATGCCTACATTTCCGTTAACGAATCCTTGCGCCATGCCGGTTACCCAGTAAACGCGAAGGTCGCAATCGACCACTTCAATGCAGAAAATATCACCCCTGACAATGTTGCAGATACCTTGAAGGATTACGATGGGATCCTTGTTCCTGGTGGTTTTGGTAACCGGGGTGTTGAAGGGATGATCACCGCGATCAAGTATGCCCGCGAAAACGACGTGCCATACTTGGGCATCTGCTTGGGAATGCAGACAGCATGTATTGAATTTGCCCGGGATGTCCTCGGCTACAAGGACGCTAACTCCACTGAGTTTGACCCGAATACGACCCATAACATTATTGACTTGATGGCCGACCAAGCAGACGTTGAGGACATGGGAGGGACGCAACGTCTTGGTGCTTACCCATGCAAGTTAAAGGAAGGGACCGTGGCAGCGGCGGCTTACGGCAACCAATCGATGATTAGCGAACGTCACCGGCACCGTTACGAATTTAACAACAAGTACCGCCAAGCAATGGAAGACCATGGCTTAGTAATCTCCGGGGTAAACCCTGACCGGAACCTCGTTGAAGTTGTTGAATTGCCAGACAAGAAATTCTTCGTGGCTGCCCAGTACCACCCAGAATTTAAGTCGCGGCCAAACCACCCAGAAGGTTTATTTGCCGCCTTTGTTAAGGCCGCAGCGGCTGACAAGTAAAGTGGTAAAATAATTAGATTAAGTTAAACGACAAGGGATGGGGGCAAGCGTCACCGTTCCTTGTTTTTTGATAGTAAAAATGAATAAAATTAGTCTTAAATTTTGATTTTTTTTAAGATTGTTTATAAAAGGTTGTAATTCGGTTGATATTTCATTATCATTACAATTGACTGTTTTGTAACTGAAATAATCATTAACTTAGCTTAAATGAAAAACAGACTAATATTTTTAAGTGAGGAAACGCAGAAATGAAGAAAATGATCATTCAAGGAGGAAACCGTCTTTCTGGTGAAGTAACGATCGGCGGCGCAAAGAATAGTACAGTTGCGTTAATTCCAGCTGCCATTCTTGCTGATACACCAGTTGAATTTGATACGGTCCCGGATATCTTGGATGTTCACAATCTGATGATTATTTTGGAGTCAATGAATGTAAAGTCCGAGTTTAGTCACGGAGTTTTAAATATTGATCCAACACAAATCGTCGAGGCTGAACTTCCAAGCAAGGCAATTAAGAGTCTCCGGGCTTCCTATTATTTTATGGGTGCATTATTAGGTCGTTTCCATCGCGCGACATTAACATTTCCGGGGGGCGACAACATCGGTCCCCGTCCAATTGACCAACACTTAAAAGCATTTAAAGCACTTGGTGCAACCGTTAGTGAAGAAAACGGGACCGTTCACTTAGACGCTCCTAATGGTCTTCATGGCGCGCGAATTTTTATGGACATGGTGTCAGTTGGGGCAACGATTAATGCCATTTTGGCAGCCGTTCGCGCTGAAGGAACAACGATTATTGAAAACGCTGCTCGTGAACCAGAAATTATTGATTTAGCTACATTCTTAAATAACATGGGCGCAAAGATCCGGGGTGTCGGGACCGATACCATCCGGATCACCGGCGTCGGCGCTCTCCAGTCGATGAATACCCATACGATTATCGCCGACCGGATTGAAGCAGGGACCTACTTATCATTAGCCGCCGCCCTAGGTGACGGAGTGATGATCCACAACGTTATCCCAGAACACCTCGAATCATTTACTAGTAAGATGATCGAGATGGGGGTTAACCTGCAGATTGATAGTGATAAGATTTATGTTCCTAAGACCGACCACCTAAAGCCAGTGACCGTCAAGACGATGCCGTTCCCTGGCTTTGCGACTGACCTCCAGCAACCATTAACCCCGTTAATGTCGCTTGCTGATGGGGATAGTACGATTATTGATACGATTTACCCGAAGCGGGTCAAGCATGTCCCTGAATTGCAAAAGATGGGGATGAAGATCCAGGCCCACGATGGGAAGATCGTTGTCCAGCATACTGATGAGCTGCATGGGGCGGAAGTATCTGCCGGGGAGATCCGTGCCGGCGCTTCCCTGACCATTGCTGGCTTAATGGCAGAAGGACAGACAGTGATTAATAATGCCGGTAATATCCTGCGGGGTTATGACCGG
This sequence comes from Limosilactobacillus caccae, assembly GCF_900156885.1. Classification (GTDB taxonomy): domain Bacteria; phylum Bacillota; class Bacilli; order Lactobacillales; family Lactobacillaceae; genus Limosilactobacillus; species Limosilactobacillus caccae. Next base: position 52,843 of record NZ_FTOY01000004.1, on the reverse strand, counting down.
ATCGTGTGGAAACTCAACCGTCTCCACGCGAATGTCGCGATTGAAGACGATTCTTCCTTAAAGATCAGTTAGGAAGTTGCGTAGTTCTTTAAATCGTGGTATTCTGTTAGAGTTGATTATCTATGTTTCAGGCAATGATTCATGGCAAAAGGAGCGTAATAAATTATGAAACAAGGAATTCATCCAGATTATCATCCAGTAGTATTCGAAGATTCATCTACTGGTTTCAAGTTTCTCTCTGGCTCAACAGCCACTTCAAGTGAAACTGTTAAGTGGGAAGATGGTAATGAATACCCATTAATCCGGGTTGAAGTTACTTCAGATTCACACCCATTCTACACTGGTAAGCAAAAGTTTACCCAAGCCGACGGTGCTGTCGACAAGTTCAACAAGAAGTACGGTCTCAAGTAATCGTACCTTGTTTAATAGAGGTTGGATTTTTATCCAGCCTCTTTTTTGCGTTTAAAAACGTGATTATAATATGGGTAATCGAGAAAGCGGGGATGGAGATGCAGGAAAAAATAATCAATCAAATCCAAGCACTGAACCACTATTCGTTTGTTAAGGTGGTCCGGCAAACCCTAATCATGATTTTTCCGGTCGTGCTGGTGGGGACGATCGCAAAGATGCTGTTGAAAACCGTCTTTGAGCTAGCTGGCTTTATCTATAACATTGCCAACCTCTACAAGGTGATACCACAGAGCGTGTTGCGGGTAATTCAGTTTATCCTGGCAAATGTCAGCCAGTTGACGCTGGGGATAATCGGTCTCTACACTATTTTTCTGGTGGCGTCTTGTACCGCGAAACTGTACCGGCGGGATGCTAATATGGCGGGGATTACGGGGATCGTGACCCTGCTAGTATTGGCTTATCGCTACGGGAAAGTGCCAGCTAGTGGGCCCGTTAACTTTTATGCCCGCCTGCTAAATGGTAATAGCCTGCTGCTGGTGCTGATCATTGGCTACGGAATCGGCCAGTTGTACCGGTGGTTAACCCCGCCGGTAGCGACTGAAGATAGTTACCCGGCAGTACAAGCGCGGGTGTTTGCGATGCTAAAACCGCTAGCCATTGCCAGTTTGCTTGCCTTAGTCGGCGGGCTAGTGCTTAATTCCTATCCCATCTACAATGCCTGGTCAACTACTTATAGTGGGCTAGTAACCGTTGCGCAGGAACACCACCAACTGTGGTTGACAATCCTGGCATCAGTGGCGGTCACCGCGATGGATTGGCTGGGGCTAGGGGTACCATCGAGTTACACAACAATGACGAGTGGGATTGCCTTTACTGCCAACCTTAATTACGCCCTTGCTCATGGCTCGGCGTGGAACGTTCCTTATAAGTATCTCGGTAGCTCGCTTTATAACTCGTTCGCCAACTTTGGTGGTGACGGGTTAGTCCTTGCCCTAATTGTGGCAATCTTACTGACGCCAAGCGGTTCATTTATGCACCGGGTGGCGCGGTGGACAGCGATTCCCACCCTCTTTAACTTTAATTACGCGACGATGATTGGCTTGCCGATTATCCTTAACCCGGTTTTGGTAATTCCATTTATTTTCTTACCGATTGTCAATATCATCCTTGCCAGCCTGGCGATTGCCGTCCACCTTATTCCGGCAACCCCGTACCCCGTCTTACTCGGGACGCCGGGACCACTGATTAGCTTTTTAGGCTCAAACGGTAACTGGGTGAGCCTTGCCTTTGCCATTGCCTTGCTCCTGGTGGATGTATTGGCCTACCTACCATTTGTCCGTCTTGCCATGATGGTGGAAAGACGGCTACAGGAAGAGGGTGCGCGTCATGAATAAACAGAAGGCCACGCATAGTCAGCTAGTCTTAGTTGGCCTGGTAGTCGTGTTGGTGCTGCTGGCAATCCCTGCCTATTTTTGGATGAAGGATACCAACGAATACCTGGCGGCCCAGCATAATTCCCGGATGTCACCTGTGATCATGATTCCGGGAAGCTCGGCGACGAAGAACCGCTTCAATCCCCTAATCCGTAAGCTTAACGCTGACAGCCCGCACAAACACAGTGTGTTGCGCTTGGAAGTTAAAAATAATGGGCAGATTGTCCGCCAGGGCTGGATCAATCAGGGTGACAATGAACCCTTTATTGTGATTAGCTTTGAGAACAATCATGATGGCTACGATAATATTAAAAAACAAGCCGCGATGGTCGATAAGGTCTTTAACAAGCTGACGGATGATTATAATTTCAACAACTTTAAGGCCTTTGGACACTCCAACGGGGGCTTGATCTGGACCTACTGGCTGGAACATTACTATGCCAACTACGCGGATTCAATTACGATTAAGCGGCTGATGACCTTGGGCACGCCCTATAACTTTGCGGAGGCGTCAGTCAGTCACCCGACACAGATGTTTTCTAGCTTCGTCAAACACCGCAAGAAGATTCCTGAGAACTTGCTGGTCTACTCCGTTGCGGGGACGGAAACCTACAACTCGGATGGGCTGGTACCAGAAGGGAGCGTTGATGCGGGGAAGTACATTTTCCAAAAGCAGGTCGCCCACTATACCAGCATGACCGTCACCGGGAAAGATGCCCAGCACTCGAGCTTGCCGCAAAATAAGCAGATCGTCCGCTTGATTGAAGAGTACCTGCTTGATACGGACATGGGGACAACCCCGGCGACCCCGCAAAAGCAGCGGACACCATGATGAAAGTGAGTAAATTTCCTACTAAAAGTGTCTTGAGCAGGTTATACTAATTGCAGAGTAAAAGATGAAGGGGTTCAATTATGGCGAAAAAAGAGAAAAAGCATTCACGGGAATGGCTACGCTGGACAGCAGTCGTAATTTTACTGTTGGTGTCAGTCGTCCTAATATTTAACCAGCAAATAAAATCGTACCTTGTCGGGAGTTATGAACCAGAGATTACCCGGCAGACGGTGCAGAAGAATTCACAGAAGAAGGCAACCTATGATTTTCAAAGCGTCAAGGACTTAAACCTCCAGACAGCGGCGAAGGCCCGGGCAGATAAACAGTCGATTAACACGATTGGGGCGATCACGGTTCCGGCGATCAAGATGACGATTCCGATTGCCAACGGGGTCGACAACACAACGTTGGCACTGGCAGCGGGGACCTTGCGGCCGGACATGAAGATGGGGGAAGGAAACTATGCGTTAGCCGGACACAACATGGCTAACGGGAGTAAGATCCTCTTTTCCCCACTGTACTATCACGCCAAGGTCGGGCAAATGATCTACATTACCGACATGGACCGGGTATACGAGTATAAGATTTACCAGCGGCAGTTCATCGCCGCGACCCGGGTGGACGTGGTTGATAATACGCCAGAAAAGATCATCACCCTGATCACTTGTGACGCAACCGGGGCAAACCGGTTGATGATCCGCGGAAAGTTTGTCAAGTCGGAGAAGTTTAGCCAGGCGCCACAGAAGGTGCAAAAGAACTTTACTGAAAAATACACGACGGGACGGTAAAAAAAACGGCAATCAATGCGATTGCCGTTTTTTTTATACCTCTTTTTGCATTTTTGCTAGCCACTTCGGCAGCGTTTCAGCCAGACTAGCATAAGTATCTTCAAAGCGGTGCGTATACCAAGGGTCAGGAATTTCCTGCTGTTCTTTGCCGGGGATGATCTCGTAGGCCATGTGGATCTTGTCCCGGTCAGCAGCTGGCGCCATCCGCTGGAGATTATACTTGTTCATGTTATCCATGCAGATGATGTAATCGGCCCAGTCGAAGTCCTGGCGGGTAATTGGCCGTGAGACTAAGCCGGCCGTTGATAGCCCGTGAGCGTGCATTGTCTTCGCTGCTCCCGGGTGCGGGCCATTTCCTTCTTCTTCGCGACTAGTAGCGGCGGAGTCGACAGTGATCTTGTCGCTCAGCCCGGCAGTTGCCACTTCTTGTTTAAACATCGCTTCGGCCATCGGGGACCGGCAGATGTTTCCTAAACAGACGAATAAAACGTTCATTACTAACACCTCATTTAATCGTTTCTTCTATCATACAAGAAGTTGTTACGATTTGCTAAAGGCAAACATTGTTAATGACAGCGCCCTGATAACTCTGGTAGAATTTAGGGGAAAGACTAATAAGGAGGAACCGATATGATGATTACAATTATCGTTATCGTTGTGATAGTTCTGCTCGTTGCGGTATATGCAGGACTATACAACGGCCTGATTCAACTGCGGACACACGCCCAAGAATCATGGAGTCAAATTGACGTCCAATTACAACGGCGAAACGACTTAATCCCTAACTTGATCTCAACCGTTAAGGGTTACAGTAAGTACGAAGCCGGGACGCTAGAAAAGGTTACTAAGCTACGGACAGAGTTAGCGAGTGTTCCCGAGGGTGACCACGCCAAGAAGATGGAAGTGTCCAACGAGTTGAGTGGGACCCTGCGGACCCTGTTTGCCGTGGCGGAAAACTACCCGGACCTAAAGGCAAGTGCCGAATACCAAAAGCTGATGGAAGAATTGACAAACACTGAAAACAAGATTGCCTACTCCCGTCAGTTATACAACAGCACGGTTGCTGCATTGGATGCAAAGATCCAGTCCTTCCCAAGCAACATTGTGGCAAAGATTCACCACTTCCAGCAAATGGATTACTTACAAGTGCCGGAAGAAGCAAAGGCTGTGCCAAAAGTGTCATTTGATGATTTGGGTGATTAATAATGCTCTATCAACAAATAGCCCGCAATAAGCGGAAGACAGTCGTCGTAATGGCGGGCTTCCTCCTCCTTGTGGCGCTGATTGGGGCGGCCGTTGGCTACCTTTTTGCTGGGACTGCCGTTGGGGGAATCATCATCGCTGGAATCATTGCGGTTATCTACATGGCAGTCATTATCGGCCAATCGACTGATGTGGTCATGCGGATGAACAACGCGACGGAAGTTCACTCGGCAAGCGAGGCGCCAGAATTGTGGCATGTTGTCGAAGATATGGCAATGGTCGCCCAGGTGCCGATGCCCAAGGTGTACATCATCCATGACCCGAGTCCGAATGCATTTGCGACCGGGAATAACCCGGAACATGCAGCGGTAGCAGCAACGACCGGGCTAATGGAGATTATGAACCGGGAAGAGCTTGAGGGAGTAATGGCCCACGAGATGACCCACGTTCGTAATTACGACATTCGCTTGCAGACAATTGCCCTGGCGCTGGCGTCGGCGATTGCGATGCTGGTCAACTTTGCCGGTAACTTCTGGTGGTTTGGTGGCCGGAGCAATAGTGACGACCGTGACAGTGGTGGGGCGATTTTTGCCATGATTGGTTCAATCCTGTTGATCATCTTGGCACCATTAGCGGCGTCCATTGCCCAGATGGCCCTCTCGCGGAACCGGGAATACCTGGCGGATGCCGGGGCGGTCGAATTGACCCGTAATCCGCAGGGGATGATCAGTGCCCTTGAAAAGCTAAAGACGGCGGTGCCAATGAAGCACGTTGACCCAAGCAGTTCGGCTCTGTACATCAGTGATCCGGAGAAAAATGCTAAGCGTCACCATTTTTCCAACTTATTTGCGACCCACCCGCCGCTGGATAAACGGATTGAACGCCTGCGGGAAATGTAGGCCCACAAAATTGAACGATATAAAAAGCCGGGAAATTTCGCCGGCTTTTTTGCTGGGCAAAACACTGTGGATAATTGCTGCCAGACTTCTTGAACTGGATTTTCCGGTTGCTTGTTTCGGTATATTAATCGCCTTAGGCTGCTAACGGTGATATAATTAATAAGCTAGACCAAAGTATCAAAAGAAGAGGTATCTTTTCCATGAAAATGAAATTAGCGGAAATTGCGAAGGCAATCAACGCGCAAAATGACATTGAACAATGGGCAGATGTTGAAGTGACGAGTGTGTCATTCGACAGTCGCCACCTAGCTGAAGGGTGCTTATTCATCCCCCTTCAGGGAGCACAAGATGGTCACCAGTATGTGCCAAGTGCTTTTACCAACGGGGCGGCCGCTAGCCTGTGGGCCAGTGACCACGATATCACTGACCACACCCACCCGTTATTAGTGGTCAACGACCCGCTAAAGGCACTTCAACAGCTCGGAAAATATTACCTACATAAGATCAACCCGATCGTAGTTGCCGTTACTGGTAGTAATGGTAAGACGACGACGAAGGACATGATTGCGTCCATTTTAAGTACGCAGTTCAACGTAACGAAGACTTATGCCAACTTCAACAACGAGATTGGGGTTCCGGTTACCCTCTTAAACATGGAGGCCAATACGGAAGTCGTTGTCGTTGAGATGGGGATGGATCGGTTCGGCCAGCTGGACTTCTTGAGCAAGCTGGTAAATCCAGATATTGCGGTGATTACAATGATTGGGGAAGCCCACATTGAGTTCTTTGGCAGCCGGGACAAGATCGCCGACGCCAAGATGGAGATCACCCACGGCTTAAAAGAAGACGGGACACTAGTCTTTGATGGTGATGAGCCGTTGCTAGAAGAACGGGTCACGGACCTTCCGCAAGAACAATTACGCTTTGGTCGGCAGTTGAGCAACGACATCTACGCCACGAGTGTTAACGATGCCCCCCGGAAGATTGGCTTTACGGTCAACGAATGGCCAGACGTAAAGTTTACGATTCCGATGGTTGGGGAGTACAACGTGAACAATGCCTTAGCCGCCATGGGTGTCGGTAAGCTTTTGCACATCACGCCGTTACACATGAAACAAGCATTAGCGAATGTCGAGTTGACGGAAAACCGGGCCGAATGGGTTGCTGGTAAGAAGGGTGAACAGATCCTCAGTGATGTTTACAATTCAAACCCGACAGCGGCCAAAGAAGTGTTAAAGACGGTGGCGGCAACCCCGACGGACGGTAAGCGGATTGTTGTTTTGGGCGATATGCTTGAATTAGGGGATGCAGCGCCCCGCTTACATGCCAGTCTGGCGACGGAGATTGATCCAGCGACGATTAATGCAGTCTACCTGGTCGGTGACCAGATGAAGTACCTGCAGGATAAGCTGATCCAGGAAGGGTATCCGCAAGAAGCCATCCACCATTATGGTACTGACCAGCTTGCTCAGCTGACGGCAGACCTTGACGCGGTGCTGACGGCCGATGACTTGCTTTTATTAAAGGCTAGTCACGGGATCCACCTTGAGCAGGTGCTCGCCGCCTTAAAGGCTGAAGATTAGAAATAGTAATGGACTACCAGTCGAGTGAGAAGGGAGTCACTGGCGACTTCCGTCTTCCTCCCTGGTATTTTTATAGGAGGAAAATTTTTGAAGTTTAGTGAATTAGGCTTATCAAAGAGCCTGTTAAAAGCAATTAAGCGGAGCGGTTACGAAGAAGCGACACCGATCCAAGAACAGACAATCCCGATGGTGCTTGAGGGCAAGGACGTCATCGGGCAAGCCCAGACCGGGACAGGGAAGACGGCGGCGTTCGGCTTGCCGATTATCGAAAATGTTGACACGGATAATCCTAATATCCAAGCGATTATCATTTCACCAACCCGGGAATTAGCAATCCAGACCCAGGAAGAGCTTTACCGGCTCGGTCGGGACAAGCATGTGCGGGTGCAAGTAGTCTACGGTGGTGCTGACATTCGCCGGCAGATTAAGAGTTTGAAGCAACACCCACAGATTTTGGTGGGGACTCCCGGTCGGCTGCGTGACCACATCAACCGCCACACGGTGAAGCTCGACCACATCAAGACCCTGGTTCTCGATGAAGCTGATGAAATGCTGAACATGGGTTTCCTCGATGATATCGAAGCAATTATCAAGGAGACGCCAGCGGAACGGCAGACCCTGCTCTTCTCCGCGACGATGCCACCAGAGATCAAGCGGATTGGGGTCCAGTTCATGACTGACCCGCAGACAGTCCGGATTAAGGCCAAGGAATTGACGACCGACTTAGTTGACCAATACTATGTCCGGGCACGGGACTACGAGAAGTTCGACATTATGACGCGCCTGATTGACGTGCAGGATCCGGACTTGACGATTGTCTTTGGTCGGACGAAGCGGCGGGTTGACGAGTTATCCCGGGGCTTGATTGCCCGTGGATACAACGCAGCGGGAATCCATGGTGATTTGACCCAGGATAAGCGGTCAAAGATCATGTGGAAGTTTAAGAACAACGAACTTGATATCTTAGTTGCCACCGATGTCGCCGCCCGGGGACTTGATATTTCAGGTGTTACCCACGTCTACAACTACGATATTCCATCTGACCCGGATAGCTACGTTCACCGGATTGGCCGGACAGGACGCGCCGGGCACCACGGGGTTTCCTTGACCTTCGTGACACCTAATGAGATGGACTACTTACACGAAATCGAGAAGTTGACCCGGGTGCGGATGCTGCCATTGAAGCCGCCAACAGCTGAAGAAGCCTTCAAGGGACAGGTAGCGGCGGCCTTTAATGATATTGACGAGTTGGTTGCCCAGGACTCCACGGACCGGTACCGGGATGCAGCGGAGAAGTTGCTGGAGACCCACAATGCGACTGATCTTGTTGCGGCCTTGTTGAATAACATGACGAAGGAAGCAGCGAGTGAAGTGCCGGTTAAGATTACGCCAGAACGGCCACTTCCACGGCGCAACAAGCGCAATAACCGGAACGGTGGGCGAAATAATTATCACGGTGGTAACCACTACCGCCGCAATAATTACCGGCGTCGCCACGGCGGTCACCGGAATGATAACCACGGCAAGAGCCACTCCAGCCGCCATTCATTCAATATTCGTCACCGTAAAGAAGATTAATTAAAAAAAGAGCCACTCACTGATGATTAATGGTGAGTGGCTCTATTATTTTGTTTAGGTGAACTAATTTAAGACGTTTGTCGCATTGGAAGTCTTTTTGTTGCGGTAAACTGGTTTATCAGTTAAACTTATCGTGTAGTTACTTGTGAGCAAAAATTCTCAGTATTCGTTATCGGGGAGGATCTTTGCGAACAAGTTTTTATTAAGATAGATGGTTGCTTTCATCAGCTATATGGATTTTATTAAGCTCATCCTGTTAACTAATCCGATGATAATTAACAGAACCTAATTTGATGTTGTATAGGTGGATGGATAGCAACTTTTTTTGTCACTAGAAAGTTTAATAATAGATTCGGGGGATTTTTACATGGTTTCTAAGAACAACCATAAGTTAATTTCAGAAAAGAACCGTAAGAACGAAAAACAACGCTTTGCATTACGGAAGTTAAACGTCGGCGTTGCTTCTGTATTATTAGGGATCACATTCAGTGTCTACGGCGGTGGCCAAATGGTGGCCCACGCGGATACTGCGACGCAAGGTGAAGGTAACGAGGTTTCTCAAGGCCAAGTTACTGATGCAAAAACAACAGTAACAGTAAATGAAGGTAATGAACATGTACTTAAGGACACCGCTGTTCAACCTTCTAGTGAAGAAGCAACTATTGCAACAAATAATTTGTCAGCTTCAGTAGCTAGTGAAACACCTGTTGGTACTGAAACTGATAAAGCTAATTCTGCTTCAATAACTGCTGGTGAAGAAACTAAGAAGTCTGAGACAGAAAATGTTAGTGTTTCAGATCTTTTAGGTAACGGTCCTGTTGATCCACAGACTTTAGCTGAGAGTAAAGTTGTGGATAATGAAGCCGGCACGGTTACCGTAGATAATGCGCAAGACTTCTACGATGCAATTACAAAGGGTAAAGCTACTACCATTATTGTTAACGGCGACTTTACTTTAAAGGATGCTAAGGGTAGCGGATCTACTTTAAGTGGTGATCAGTCACGAAATATTACCATCAAGTCTGCAGATGGTACAAAACATAAAGTTGACTTTTCTGGTACATATTGGATTATGAAAAATATCAACGAAGTATCAATGAGTGATCTTGACGTTTATGGCACTACTTACTGGGGATTATTTAAAAACGCCAAAACCTATAACTTTAATAATGTTAACTATACTGGATCACAGTTAGTATGGTCCAATACTGTTGACACAACTATTAACTTCTCTGGTAATAACAATATTCAAACTGTACCGAACTATACCTTCATGGATGCTGCTGGTAAAGAAATAACAGGAAAGCCCCAAGGCAGTCAACAAATACTTGAACTGACTTCAAGTAAAAACACAGTCAACTTTAAGCCAGGTACTACAACATTAACAACTGAAAACGGTAATGTTATCCAAATGAAGTCAGGATCTTCGACTGTTAATGTTGAAGATGGTGCAATTGTCAGTTTAGTACCACAAGGTAATGGTGGTGAAGGTGCTGGCGGTAATAATTACGGAATTGTAGCATCAACTTCAACAGTAAACGTCAAAAAGGGTGGTCAACTTAACGTAAAGGCTGACACAACCAAAGGCGATGTTGGTGGTTTATACCTTGATTCAGGATCAAAGGTTAACGTTGATGGTGACCTGAAAGTAACGCAAAACGGTAAACTTAATTCGGGAAATGCGCAACCTGTACATATTGGTACAGGTGCAACTGTTACAGTTACTAATGGTGGTAATTTTGAAGTTGATGGATCAAACCTTGGTAATTCAAACGGTGCATTAATTTCAACAAGCGGTAACTTCCAACTTGATGCTCACTCAAACTTTAAGGTTACTGGTGACGGTACTGGTAATATCCAAGGTGTATTGCTAGGTAGTGGTAAATTTACTTCCGACCAACCTGAAAGCTTTGTAATTGATTTATCACAAAATAAAAACGATAATTCTCTTGCTGTGAAAAATGGTACGATTGACTTTACTCGTGTTAAGAGCGGACAACCTGGTGAAGGTAATACTAACAAACCTCTAGGCAAAGTTTCTGTAAAGTATGATAGCACGGGTAAGATAACGAGTAGTGCTATTACTTCAGAAGAAGCACAAGCTACAAATGATATTTATAACGCTCTTAACAATGATAAGAAGAAAATTGAATTTACTTTAGCTGGCCAAGACGTTACTCTTTCAGATCTTCACTTAAATAAGAATAATGTTCTGACTGGTAAGACTTCATCTGCAGCAAGTGATTCAAACTCACCAATTTATGTAACTGTTAAAGTGGGTGATGAGGTAGTCTCCGTACCAACAGGCGGTAATTACAAGGTTTATACTAAGATTAATGACGGTGAGCCGGAGGGCGAAGATGTTAAATATGTAGCTAAAAATGACGCAACAGGTGGTTCATTCTCAATTGATTTAAGCAAATACATTACGTCTACTACACCAGGAACTACTTCTGTAACGGTAACTGCTTCTAAGGACTTCGTTGAAAATTCAGCCACTAAGTCTGTTGATGAATTACGAGCATTAAATACTAAGACTTTGGAAGAATTAACTGCTGACAAGGCTGTATCAGCTAAAAAACAAGACCCTACTTATTACAATGATTCTGAGAATCAAGCTGCGTATGATAATGCAATTACTACTGGTAAAGAAGTGCTAGAAAAAGCAAAGAAGGGTCAAGTTGAACAGGAAGATGTTAATGCTGCGGTAGAGGCAATTCAGACTGCAATTAGTAACTTGAAAGGTCAACCAAATGACACTTCTGCTTTGGAAAAGGCAATCACTAATGCCAACACAGCTAAGGATACTGACAACTACAATAAGGCTGATGACGACAAGAAGATGGCTGTAGATAATGCGTTAACAGCAGCTAACAATATCAAGTCAGGCAAGCATGGTGATGGTACAGCAGTAACTGATGATAATCCACTTACTCAAGCTGAAATTGATACTGCTAAGACAAATCTTGAAAACGCAGTATCTGGATTGAACGGTAATGCTATTAGTCTTGCGAGTGCTAAGAATACAGCTAATACTGATATCAAAAATGCCGCTACGGCAGCTAAGGAAGCAATTGATAATTTGCCAACCTTAACTAAAGACGAAAAGGATTCAGCTAAGGCTAAAATTGATGAAGATGCCAAAACAGCTGTAGATAAGATAAATGCCGCAACAAGTGTCACTGATGTTAATGAAGCTGTTTCTGATGGTGTAACTGCTATCAACAATGATCTTAAGGAGACAGCAAAGGCTGATATTGATGCAGCTAAAACAGCAAAGGATGCTGAGATCGATAAATCTAAGTTAACTGATGCTGAAAAGATAGCAGCCAAAGAAGCAACTAAGACAGCAGCTGCTGAGGCTAAAACTGCAGTTGACAATGCTAAGACAGACAAGGGTGCTGTTGATCAAGGCAAAGTTGTCACAGCAGCTAAGAATGGTAAGACTAACATCGATAATGTTTCAACCGTATCAACTCACGACCTTGAGGAAGCAACCAAGGATGATACTGTAAATGGTGTAAAGACTAGCTCACCATATACAGATGCTGATCAAACTGCTAAGACTGCATACGATAATGCAGTTCAAGCTGGTAAGGATCTTTTAGACAAGACTAAGACACCAAACCCAACCCAAGAGCAAATCGATAATGCAGTTAAGGCAATTAATGAAGCCAAAACAGGCTTACAAACTTCAGCTACAAAATCAACCACACCAACAATTACAATTGGTAATGATGGTAAAGCAACTGGTACAGCACCAAAGGGTTCAACAGTAACAGTAACTCTTCCAGATGGCATAACTAAGACAGTTACTGCAGATGATAAGGGTGAATTCACTGTTCAAATCCCAGCAGATCAATTAACTGGTGGTAACGTAACTGTTAAAGCAACTAAAGATAATGTAGATACAAAGACCTTAACTACAACCACTCCAGATAAGGTAGCTCCAGATGCACCAACCGTAAGTTTAAGTGATGATAAGAAGTCAATCACTGGTAAGACTGAAAAGGGTGCAACCATCAATGTTAAGGACAAAGATGGTAAGGTAGTTGCCACTACCACTGCAGATGACAATGGTAATTACAGCGTAACTATTCCAGAAGCAAACTTAGATGGTGGGCAACTTTCAGTAACTGCCACGGATGGTAATAATAATGAATCTTTGCCAACGACAGTAACCACCACTGATGAAACTACACCAGCAGTACCTAATGTAACTATAAAGGACAATAAGGTAACAGGTACTGTAAAGCCAGGTGAAACCCTTGAAGTCAGGGATAAAGATGGTAACGTCATCGATACTGTAACGCCAGATAAGGATGGAAATATTGACTACACAATTCCGGCCGACAAGCAAACAGGTGACACGATTAGTGTTGTAGCAAAGAATCCTAACAACAATAAGGAATCAGAAGCTAAGGAATTAACCACTAAAGATACAGTAGCCCCAGACACACCAACGGCAAGCTTAAGTGAAGATAACAAGAAGATTACTGGTACAGCTGAAAATGGTTCAACTGTAACAGTAACCCTTCCAGATGGAACAACTAAGACTGCCACTGTTGGTGAAGATGGTAAGTTCAGTGTAGACATTCCAGCATCAGCATTGAATGGCCAAGATATTAAGATTACTGCAACAGATACTGCAGGAAATGTTTCAAAAGAAGCGACAGTAAGCACACCTAATGAAGTCCTTGACAATGCGAAGAATACTGCTAAGCATGATATCGACGATGCCGCTAAGAAGGCTAAGGATGCCATCAATAATTTACCAACCTTAACCGATGAAGAAAAGGCAGCAGCTAAGAAGACGGTTGACGATGATGCTGCAGCAGCTAAGAAGAAAGTTGCAGATGCAACAACAACTGATGCTGCTAAGGACGCTGCAACTAATGGTGCAGACACCCTTAACAAGGATGCTGCAAAATCAACCATCGATGACATCAAGAAGGCTAAGGATAATTCGATTGATGCTTCTAACTTAACTGACGAAGAAAAGGCAGCTAAGAAGGAAGAAACCAAGAAAGCCGCTGACGCTGCTAAGAAGAACATCGATGATGCCAATACTCCAGAAAATGTTACTACTGAAACCAACACTGGTAAGGACAACATCAATAAGGTAACTATTCCAGAAACCTCACCATCAAAGGACACAGCTAAGAAAGATATCGATGATGCTGCTAAGAAGGCTAAGGATGCCATCGACGGTAACAAGGACTTAACTGACGAAGAAAAGAAGACAGCTAAGGACGATGTTGACAAGCATGCAAAAGCAGCTAAGGACGATATCGACAGTGCTAAGACCAAGGACGACCTTGATAAGGCTATTAACGCTGGTAAGGACGACCTTGATAAGGATGTTGCCAAGGCAGCAATTGACGATGCAGCTAATAAGGCCAAGGCCGACATCGATAAGAACAAGAACTTAACTGATGAAGAAAAGCAGGCAGCTAAGGATAATGTTGATAAGCATGCTAGCGATGCCAAGGATGCTATCGACAGTGCTAAGGCCAAGGATGATGTTGATAAGGCCACTAATGATGGTAAGACCAACTTTGATAAGGACACTGCCAAGGCAGTCATCGATGACACCAAGAAGGCTAAGGATAAGTTAATTGATGCTTCTAACTTAACTGACGAAGAAAAGACAGCTAAGAAGAACGACACTAAGGCAGAAGCTGATAAAGCCAAGAAGGCTATCGATGGAGCCAAGACTTCAGATGATGTTACTAAGCAAACCACTACTGGTAAGGACAATATCAATAATGTAACTATTCCAGAAACCTCACCAGCTAAGAAAGCAGCTAAGGATGATATTGATAAAGCTGCCGATGAAGCCAAGAAGGCTATCGATAACAACAAGAACTTAACTCAACCTGAAAAGGATGCAGCTAAGAAGTCTGTTGATGACCATGCTACGGCAGCTAAGAACGCCATCGACGGTGCTAAGGACAATGATGCTGTTGATAAGGCAACTAATGATGGCAAGACCAACTTTAACAAGGACACTGCTAAGGCAGCCATCGATGACACCAAAAAGACCAAGGATAATTCAATCGATGCTTCCAACTTAACTGACGAAGAAAAGGTAGCTAAGAAGGAGGAAACCAAGAAGGCAGCTGACGATGCCAAGAAGGCCATCGATGGTGCTGATAAGCCAGAAGATATTACAAAGGCAACCAACACTGGTAAGGACAATATCAATAATGTAACTATTCCAGAAACCTCACCAGCCAAGGACGTAGCTAAGGATGATATTGATAAAGCTGCCGATGAAGCCAAGAAGGCTATCGACGGCAACGAGAACTTAACTAAGGATGAAAAGGATGCCGCTAAGAAGGCGGTAGACGATCACGCCAAGGCAGCCAAGGATAACATTGACAAGGCTGGCAACAAGGAAGACCTTGATAAGGCCACTAACGCTGGTAAGGACAACCTTGATAAGGATACTGCCAAGGCAGCCATTGATGATGCCGCTGCTAAGAAGAAGAGTGACATCGATAATGCCCCTAACTTGACTAATGAAGACAAGGACAAGTTGAAGCAAGAAGTTTCTGACAAGGCTACTGCAGCTAAGAAGAACATTGATGATGCTAAGACTTCTTCTGACACTAACACTGCTAAGAATAATGGTGTTAACGACATCAATAGTACTGAAATTCCAACTGGCTCCAAGGTTAAGGACGATGCCATCAAGGCCATCAATGATGAATTAGCCAAGAAGACTGCTGAAATCAACAAGTCAGATTTAACTGATGAAGAAAAGAATAAGTTAGTTGGCGATGCAACTAAGGCAGCAAATGATGCTAAGGAAAACATCAATAAGGCTACTACCAATGGTGATGTTGAAAAACAAAAGAACACTGGTATTGAAAACATCGATAAGGTAACTGTTCCAGAAACTTCACCAGTGAAGGAAGAGGCTAAGAAAGACATTGATGACGCCGCTAAGCAGAAGACTGACGACATCAACAAGAACCCTAACCTAACTGCGGAAGAAAAGAAGGACTTAACTGATAAGGTTAAGAAGGAAGCCGACGATGCCAAGAAGAAGGTTGAGGAAGCCACTTCCGATGAGGATGTCAAGAAGGCATCTGAAGACGGTTCTAAGACTATCGATGATGTCGAAGTTCCATCAACTTCACCAGTGAAGGATGCAGCCAAGAAGGATATCGACGATGCCGCTAAGAAGGCTAAGGACGATATCGACAGCAACAAGCACTTAACAGATGACGAAAAGCAGGCTGCTAAGGACCAAGTTGATAAGAAGGCTGAGGAAGCTAAGCAGAAGATCGATGAGTCTAAGAAGAACGACGATGTTGCGACTGCCAAGGACAACGGTACCACTGACATCAACAAGGAAACTGCCAAGGCGGCCATTGATGACGCTGCTGCTAAGAAGAACAGTGACATCGATAATGCTCCTAACTTAACCCAGGATGACAAGGACAAGCTGAAGCAGGAAGTTTCTGACAAGGCCGAGAAGGCGAAGAAGAATGTCGATGACTCTCAGTCAATTTCTGACATCGACACTGCTAAGACTACCGGTGTTAACGACATCAACGGTACAGAAATTCCAACAGGCTCTAAGGCTAAGGACGATGCCATCAAGGCTATCGATACTGAATTAGCTAAGAAGACTGCTGAAATCAATAAGTCAGACTTAACTAACGATGAAAAGACTAAGTTAGTTGACGATGCTACTAAGGCAGCAAATGATGCTAAGGACAACATCAAGAAGGCTACTACTAACGATGGTGTTGAGACTGCAAAGAACACTGGTATCAATAACATCGACAATGTTAAGGTTCCAACCACTTCTCCAGCTAAGGACGATGCTATTAAGGCCATCGACGATGCTGCCAAGCAGAAGACTGACGACATCAACAGCAACCCGAACCTCACACCAGCTGAAAAGGGTGAGTTGATTGATCAAGTGAAGGAAGAAGCTGACGCTGCCAAGGGCAAGATCAACGACGCCGATAATGATGCTGCTGTTAAGCAGGCAACTGAAGACGGTGTTAAGGCCATCGATGACATCAAGGTTCCTGAAAAGTCACAGACGAAGGAAGAAGCCAAGGATGCCATTGACAAGACAGCTGACGATGCTAAGAAGGCCATCGATAGCAACGAAAACTTAACAGACGATGAAAAGCAGGCTGCGAAGGATAACGTTGACAAGCAGGCTGATGAAGCGAAGAAGAACATTGATAATGCCAAGACTGCCGATGATGTGAAGACCGCTAATGACAACGGGGCAACCGACATCAACAAGGAAGTTGCCAAGGCAGCCGTTCAAGACGCGTTAAACAAGAAGAACAAGGAAATCGCGGCTTCTGGTTTAACAGCCGATGAAAAGAAGGTAAAATCAGATCTTGCGCAACAATTCGCTGACGACGCATTCGCTGCAATTGATAATGCAGGTGACACCCCAGCTGCTAACAAGGAAAGTGCCAAGGGTGTAAGCGAGATTGCGGGCATTGAAGTGCCAATCAGTTCTCCAGCTAAGGATGCGGCTAACAAGGCAATTGATGATGCTTTGAAGACGAAGACGGACGAAATTAACAACGCCGGCAACCTATCTGATAAGCAGAAGCAAGACTTGCTTGACCAAGCTAAGGAAAAGGCTGACAAGGCGCATGAAGCAATCGACAATGCTGGTACGGACGCTGATGTGAACAACGCTACTACCGCTGGGGTAAATGACATCGCTGGCGTTGAAGTGCCAACACTTGATGATGCGAAGGCACAAGCTAAGGACATGATTGATAAGACCCGCGACCAAAAGCAGGCCGAAATCGATAACGCCGCAAACTTGACTGCTGACGAAAAGGATGCCTTAAAGAAGCAAGCTGACGATGCTGCGGAAAAGGCAAAGGGTAACATCGATAATGCCGCCACAAACGATGATGTTTTAACGGCTGAAAACGATGGTGTTAAGGCAATTGAAGATATCACGGTGCCAAGTCTTGACCAAGCAAGAAAAGATGCCAACAAGGTAATCGACCAAGTACTTGCTGAAAAGACTGCTGAAATTGACGCTGCGGACAACCTCACTGCTGACGAAAAGGACGCATTGAAGAAGCAAGCTGGCGATCAGGCAACGAAGGCTCACGACAACATCAATAAGGCGGCGACTAACGATGCCGTAAAGGATGCTGAAACAACTGGTGTTAAAGACATCCTCGGTGTCACGGTGCCAAACCTTAATGACCAGCAACAAAATGCAATCAATGCCCTTGATGCAGCATTAAAGGACAAGACCAGTGAAATCGACGGTGCTGCTAGCCTCTCTGCTGATGAAAAGGACGCATTGAAGAAGCAGGCTAATGATGAGTACACGAAGGCGGTCGCTGAGGTTAAGAACGCCACGACTAACGATGCTGTCAATGCTGCTCGTGATGCTGGTGTTCAAGCAATCCTTGATGTGAAGGTGCCAGGCTTAGACGAAGCCAAGGACAATGCTACTGGAGCAATCAACCAAGTTCGTGATGCGAAGAAGAACGCAATCGACAACGCTAAGCACTTGACTGCTGACGAAAAGGACGCATTGAAGAAGCAAGTAGATGAGATTGCTGACAACGCAATTAAGAACATCGAAGCTGCAACGACTAACGATGAAGCAAAGCAAGCGCGTGACAACGGAATTGAAGACATTATTAATGTCACCGTTCCAAGCCTTGACCAAGTTAAGAACAATGCAAAGCAAGCAGTTGCTGACGCATTGAAGAGCAAGACTGACGAAATCAATGCTGCTGCTAACTTGTCTGATTCAGCAAAGCAAGCGTTAGTTGACAAGGCAAAGAGTGCTGCTGACGAAGCTAATAAGCAGATTGATGCGGCAACAACGAATGATGAAGCCAAGGCTGCTGCTAAGGATGGCGTTGATACTATTTTAGGAATCACGGTCCCAGGCTTAGATGAGACGAAGCGGGACGCCTTAGCCGATGTTGACGCTGCATTGAAGGACAAGCTTAGCGAAATCGACGGTGCTAGCCACTTAATTGCTGACGAAAAGGCTGCATTGAGCAAGCAAGCCACTGACTTTGCGGATGCTGCCAAGAGCAACATTAAGAAGGCAACGACGAACGAACTTGTTACTGCTGCCAAGGATGAAGGAATTACTAACATCAAGAGCGTGCAAGTTCCATCCGTTCAGGTAGCCAAGGATGCTGCAGTCAAGGCAATTGATGAAGCATTGGCAAAGAAGGTTGCTGAAGTTAATGCTGCCAGTTACTTAGCTGCTGATGACAAGGCTGCCTTGATTAAGGAAGCTACAGATGCGGCTAACAAGGCTAAGGAAGCAATTGCTGGGGCAACCAACGACGCGGCGGTTGTTGCTGCTAAGGATAGTGGGCTTGCTGCTATCGAAGCGGTCGAAGTACCAAGCCTTGATGGTGTCCGTGCTGCGGCAATTGAAGCTATCGAACAAGAATTGCAAGCAAAGATTAGTGAAATCAATGCTACTGACTTGAGCGATGAAGCTAAGGCTGCGTTGATTAAGGAAGCGACTGATGCTGCTGACAAGGCCAAGGCGGCCGTTAACGTTGCTTCTTCAGCAGATGCAATTAATGCTGCCGAAGAAGACGGTGTTACTACCATTAAGGAAGTAAATGCAGCGCTTCAAGCCGCTAAGGAAGCCGCAAACAAGGCAATTGACGCTGCCTTGAACGCCAAGAAGGATGAAATCAGTGCTGCTAGTCACTTAACCGCTGCTGAACAAGCGGCCTTAGCTTACAAGGCCACGACTGCGGCTAAGGAAGCCAAGGATGCAATCAATGCTGCCGCAACGGTTGAAGCAGTCGCAACTGCCAAAGATAGTGGGCTGACGGCAATTGCCGCTGTGAAGGTACCAGCAGAAGTTCCAGCAACTGATGAGGACAACGCTGCTAACAACGGTAGTGACGAAGCAACGATTGATGGCAACACGACTGAAGAAACCACTAATGAGGGTAAGCAGGAAGCAACGAACAATGCAGGAGAATCACAAGCAACGCAAAAGGTTGAAACCCCTACTGCCAACGCAAGTGCTCCCGCTACTAAGCAACAAGCACAATTACCACAAACTGGTAACGATGCTACCAATCGCTTAGGAGTAGTTGGTTTAGCAACTGCTGGCCTTGCCGGAATCTTGGGTGCATTGATCCTCGGAAAGAAAAAGAAGAATGATTAATCGCAACTAGTGTTTAATCTCATTCACTAAAGAAAAGCGACTTGATTGTGGAAGAATCCACGGTCAAGCCGCTTTTTTGGATAGAGTGAATGGCGGAAAGTATAAAGGAAGTATAAAATAAAAGAGTGAAAGTATAAAAATAGTATAAAAGGAGCAAAATCTTATGGCGACAAAAATTGATATCCTACCTGCAAACCCCTTTATGCCCAGTTTTGGTCGCTACCCCAAAATCCTATTAGACCAGCAAGAGAATCTTAATGACTATCTTGGCCGTCTTTTAGGGGATGATGCCAAATACCAAACTTCTTTAGTTTACGGAGCACGTGGAACTGGCAAAACAGTTTTTTTGTTAAATGTTCAACAGACGATTAAGCAATTTGATAACTGGCTTTTCATTCGGCTGAATAATGGCCAAGGCAACTTGCTTTTTCAACTATTGCACGCTTTGCAGCTATCCACGGGAGTCACGCTTAGCGAACTGTTTAAGAATATTCAGGGCGTTAATGTGATGGGTAACGGGATAACATTACGCTCGCTGCTAACTTCTGGTGAAATTGATTATCATTACTACTTAACAAAGTTATTGGCGCGGCTTGCGAACAAAGGTAAGCATGTTTTAATTGGTATTGATGAGATTGCAATCAATGACGATATTCGGGCATTTGCCTCGGAATACCAGACACTAATTGGTGAAAACTACCCGTTAGCTCTTTTGATGACGGGCTTGCCAAGTCGAATTTCTGAAGTGCAAAATGATAAAATGCTGACCTTTTTACTTCGTAGCCACCGTATTCATCTTGCAACATTGGATGAACTATCGGTTACTGATACGTTTGCTGAAGCATTTAGACGGGGAAATCGGAAGATCGATGTCCCAGAAATCGATGCATTGGCTAATGCGGTTGCTGGTTATGCTTATGCCTTTCAAACAGTTGGATATTATGCTTGGCGATATAGTGAGGAAAGTCTTGTGATTGATCAAGCGGTTGTTGACAAAGCAATTGCTTCTTCAAAAAAGGACTTATTTCGGAATGCCTATGAGCGGATGTATAATGATATTTCTAAGACCGACCGACTATTTTTAAGGGCAATGGCAGAATCACCGTCAGCTGAAATTGCAACCCAGTGGATTGCCAAAAAACTAGGTAAAAACAAAAGCTACATTTCAGTTTACCGGGCACGATTATTGGAAGATCAATTAATCATCGCGCCACAGCGGGGGTATGTTCAGTTCAACCTGCCATTTTTCAAGGACTTTATTTTGGAGCATGGTTCACTATATATGTGAGTTTGATGTCAAAGTGAAGGTTGGTTTTGACAAAGTCATAAAAATTTAATAACTATATGAGGATCATGAATCACCAGAACCGCTACCCTAATAGAGCTAGTATCCCTCTTTTGCGTTAGCTTATTTCTTGAAAACGATTTCAATTGTATTATACTTAGACCGAATTAGATAGTTTGGAGGTTTTTGTATGATAAAGGATCACTTGAGACTGGCGAGAGGGCTAGCGGTAGCTGTCCTCTTGTTCGGTAACCTTAGTTTAGCGGCACCTGTATTAGCTGATGATCAATCCGCCCAGCCACCATCGACTGCCCAGGTACAGGAGACACCAGGAATACAGCAAAATAGCGAAAATAAATCAGAACAACAAACAACCGTAGAAGGGCAGGAGCAACAACCAGCAACTCCTGTGCAACAAACGGATAATCAGTCGGCGCATGAGATTGCCGCCGGAATTAAAAATGGCAGTATAGATAAGCAAGCGCTGGTTGATCATGTATACCAGCACATTGACCAGCAAAACAGTCAATTAAATAATGTTATCTATACTGATCCACAGGGGGCACACGACCAACTGAGCCAATTGCCACCGGACAAGAAGAATGACAAGCCCTTTTATGGGGTGCCGCTTTTAATAAAAGGGCTTGGTCAGGCCTACAAGGGTTACCCCAATACTGAAGGCTTACCCTATCTTAAGGACAATACGTATCACTATACTAAGAACTTCGTTAAAAAACTGCAGGACATGGGCTTTATCATTCTAGGACAGACCAACTATCCTGAACTGGGCCTTATCAACATTACGACCTCCAATTTAAACGGTGTTGCCCATAATCCATGGAATCTTGACCACAACCCTGGCGGTTCATCAGGCGGGGCGACTGCTAGTGTTGCTGCCGGGATTGTGCCGATTGCGACGGGAAATGATGCCGGTGGTTCACTGCGGATTCCCGCTTCCTGGTCTGGGGTAATCGGTCTCAAACCAACTCAGGGGCTAATCACTGGTGATTCAATGACCCCGTCCGTGGTTAATTTTGCGGATACGCGCGACATTACTGATACCGTAACCCTTCTTCAAGGCTTGCAGGATCCACAGCGGGCAGCTAAGCTTCTCCGCCCGGTTCCCACAGATTTGAAACAGTTAAAGATTGCGTATTCGTTGACTTCACCGGTTGGTACCCCGGTTTCACAGGATGCTAAAAAGGCAGTTCTTAAAGCCGTTTCCTTCTTGCGCGCACAAGGCTTTAATGTGGCTGAGCAGGATAGTCCAGTCGATGGGGTAAAGATGATGCAGGCTTACTACTTGGGAGCGCTCGATGATGGCTCCGTTGCAAACTACCTGGCCAATCAAAAACTTCATCGTAATTTAACCGCTGCAGATGTTCAAACCGGTTTAATTAGTCCAATGACTTATGCCTTATATGAAGCTAGTCGGAAGGCACCACAAAATGTTGCTCAGCAATTTAAAGACGAATTAAAGCTTGTCCACCAGCAAATGACAGCATTTCATGAGCAATACCCGATTTATTTAACACCGACGACCGCCACGGTTGCACCGCTAAACAGTGATCCAGCCTACCTTCCTGAAAATGTTGCAAAGATGTTGAAGATCAAGGAATTACCATTTGACCAACAGATGCAGTTAATTTATGATTCTTGGTTACATGGTTTAAGCAAGACCCCATTCACCCAACTGGCAAACCTCAGTGGTGAGCCAGCATTGAGCTTACCGATATATGTTAGTGCTGCCGGGTTACCACTTGGGGTACAGTTAGAAGGAGCACAGGGGGATGATTACCTTATTCTTGCGCTTGGTAAACTATTTGAAGATAAGCAGCAATTCATTTTCCTCAATCAGTACCGTGAGCAACAACAAGCAACGCAAGCGGAAAGTGAAGAAAATACCGTAGCAGCAACTAAAGCAGCTACGCAAGAAATAACGGATCAATCAACCAAGACGGTGCAAGTCAGCACGGCGAAAGACGGTCAGCCGCTTCTTAGCCTGGCACCGCTGGATAGCAATCAGCCGAAGGGGCAATCGCGGACTACTGAACGGTTACAATTACCCCAAACAGGTAATAAACCTTCACCGGAATTGAGCATTGCCGGACTAGCACTAGCTGGACTGTTAAGTATGCTTGGTCTTGTTAAGTCGGAGAGAAAACGGTAAGGAAGTTAAATGAAAACCGCCAACCAGCAAATACGCTGATTGGCGGTTTTTATTACTTGAGATAATCTGTCGCAAACTTCTGGAGGTTTGCTGGCGTTGGGTTTAGGGTTGCCCAGGTTGATGACAGGAACTCATCGTTAATCTTGTAGTCCGGTTGTGCTTGCTTAGTTGAAATAAACTGGTTAGCAGCCTGATCAACTTTAACCCAACCGGCCCAGCCAATGTGGATAGTATCTTCCATGAAGCCTGGCTTAGCTCCGTCGTGGGAAAGGTCTAAGACGTGGTTAAAGCCTTGCTGCTTCAACTGGAACTTGATCTTATCAACGGAACGATAGTACATTGACATGTCCATCCCGGTGTACTTTTCCCACTTTTCGTTAACCGGTGGAATAACAAAGAGCACGTTGGTATTAGTGTTCTTGAACTCGTTGAGGACAACTTCGAGGTCGCCGTATTCTGGTGAAGCAGTGTAATTGAAGTGCTTCTGCGAACCCTTCGTTGATGTTAAGCGGGGCTTCACTCGCTTGTTGTAAAAGTGGTTGTTGATGCCAAAGTCGTTGTTATCGGTGGCCTTCTTTGCCGTTGCCATTGCTTCGTCGTAGAGCTTGTCGTAGTTATATTTCTGTGGCAAGCGGTCGACGTTTGGCAAAATGTGTTTCTCGTAGTTATCACTTAGCTGGAAGCCAGAGAAAATGGCATCTTCGTGGACCAGCATGTTTAAGCGGAAACGCACCACGGCCTTGTCCCAGCCAGATAGGTCCTGCCCGTTGGCAATCTTCTTCGCATAAGAAGAGACGGTCCCGTCACTACCGAGCATTGCGATTAAGCGCTTGGCAACGTAGCGGTCGTATGGTGACTTAGGATTAGCATTCTTCAACCAGGTGAGGTTGGCTAATTCTCCATTGTAGAACTTGAACGCTGGTGCTTGTACCCCTTGCTTGGTAAACCACTGTGGCGAGATGATGTAGACCGCTTTTTGGTCGGCCAACTGGTTTTCCATCGAGTTAATGTTGAAAAACTGGGGAAGTGATTGGGTTCCCTTAGACCCGAAGAGAAAGGGTGTGTAATTGTGATAACGGGCGGCCATCACGGACGGGTGGAAGCGATCCATCCGTCGCAATTCACTCGAACCAAAGAAGGGAACATAGTTAGTCCGTTTATCGCTTAGCGCCTGCTGCTTAATCGATTGGTTCTTAAAGACAACGGGACTAAGGGAGACAGCAGCCTTGTGTTCAATTGCCGCTGAATGCTTTTTACTTATCGGCAGCGAAAATAAAACGACAACTAATAAACAAGCGACAATCAGCGGGCCAAAGATTGACCACAGCTTTTTGCCATTATGCATTTTGGAGCTCCTTTACCCGTTGTTCGATCTTTTCAATGGTGTCCCATTGGCTCCGGTCAAATTCGGACACTGGCACTTGGATGCCAAAAGCATCTTGTAGGCCTAAAAGTAAGCTGACCGTTGCCATTGAGTCTAGCAGGCCGCTATCAAAGAGGTTTTGTGAAGCGTCACTAAAATCGGCAGTGTCACGACCAGTTGCGTCGGCTAAAATGTTGATAATTTGTTCTTGCATGATAAAAATCCTCCTAAAGATTTATTTGAATAAGTAAGTATCTAAGAAACCACTGAAGATTAAGAAAGTAAACATTACAAAGTTAAAGGTAATAAAAATGGCAACACCAGTGGTGAATTTATTGTGGGGCATGTTTTTCAGCTTCTTGCGCTTAAACCGTAGCCACCAGTCATTGACGACCAGGGCAAGTCCGTGGATAAACCCGTATAGGATGTAGTACCAGGTAATCCCGTGCCAAAAGCCCATCAGTACCATGTTAAGCATGTAGGCAGTTGATGATAAGGCGTTGCGGTTTTTAAACCAGCGTTTCTTCGTTGCCAAGAAGACGAAGCGCATGAAGATGTAATCCCGGAACCAAAAGGACAGACTGATGTGCCAGCGATTCCAGAATTCCTTGATGTTCTTTGACTTAAACGGTTGTTTGAAGTTCATTGGCGATTTGACGCCCATAAAGTAACTGATTGCCACTGCAAACAGGGAGTAACCAGCGAAGTCAAAGAAGAGGTAAAAACCGTAAGTGTACATTACGCCAAGGAGGTTCCACGATAAAAGGTGGGGATCAGCCATCGCCGCCCGTTCAAAGTAGGGGTAGAAGTGCTGACCAAAGAAGTACCCGATGACGAACTTGTACAAGAAACCAAGGAATAGGTAGAAGATTCCCGTATTGACTAGTTTAAGGTAGCTGTCACGGTCGGGCACTTTTTGGTAGTCCTGTTCAAAACGCCGGTAGCGGTCAATTGGCCCGGATGTGATCGTCGGCATGAAGAGCATGAACCGGATAAAGGTCCAGGGGGTGATGGACTTGACCATCCCGTCCCGGGTCTCGATGACGGTGCCGACAGACCGGAAAGTCAGGTAGCTAATTCCCAAGAAGTCCAATAGTGAATTGTGACCAACCATGGCCGGGGAGAGCTTGACGATGACAATCGGCAGAATTGATAGTGCCGAAGCTAAGTAAAAGACCCCGGCGGCATTCTTCTTTTGCCGGTAATGGTGGTAGCCCATCACGATGACGGTCTGGTAGATAACGTAAGCAATCAGCGAGATCCCCTGCTGCCAGCTGGAGCCATCAAACATCAAAAAGATGAAGATAAAGCTGATTAAGGCTTCGTACCAGCTAAACCGTTTGCCAAAGTACAGGCCAATGCCCAGCGGTAAGATAGCAAGAAGTAAGTAGAAAAAGTATACCGGGGTGCCATAGGCGCTATAATTTGGCAGGCTCGCAATCCAGTTGATCATTTATTAGCCTCAGCAATCATTTGTTTAACTGCAATCTTGCCATTTGCAGACATCGGGAATGAGTCCCGGTAAATAAACTGTGTTGGGAGCATGTATGGCATGATTAGCCCCTGCAAACTCTCCCGGATTTTCTTTGTCAATCCTGCTTCATCATCGCTGGCTTCATTAGGAATCACGTAGGCAATCAGGTGGGTTACCTTCCCCGCTTGATTGTATTTTGGTACGGCCACCGCTTGCTTGATTAACGGGCTCTTTTCAAGACTTACCCGCACCTCATCAAGTTCTACCCGGAAACCGTGGAGCTTAATTTGGAAGTCCATCCGTCCCTTGTGGTGGAGAAGACCGTCTTCATCGAGGGTTCCTGCATCCCCAGTCCGGTAAGCCGGAACGCCGGCAATCTTAAAGAATGACTTGGCGGTCTTAACGGGATTATTCATGTAGCCGTGGGCAACACTATCACCGCTAATGACGATTTCGCCCTGTTTTCCAGGGGTAGTGATTTGCTTGTCGCCATCCCAAATCGAGAGGGTAACCCCGGGTTTGGCATAGCCGACAGGCAACCGGTCGTTATTTTCGATAATCGTCGGTGTAATTTCGATGCCGGAAACGGCCACCGTGGTTTCGGTCGGGCCGTAGGTATTGTAAATCTTTGCGTGTGGGAACCGTTGGTGGAGGGCCGTGGCGGTCTTGACCGTTAGCTCCTCGCCGCAAAACATAAAGGTTTTCAGGGCGGCCATTTGTTTTTCACTAAAGGCCGGGCTGAGCATCAGCATGTCCGCAAACGACGGTGTCCCGACAAAGACGTTGAGGTCGAGGTTTGGCAAGGCAGTAAACATCTGCCCAAAGTTTTCGACCACGTTATGTGGCAGAGCCTTGATCGTTCCCCCGGAGAGGAGGGCCGGCAGCCAGTACATGTTTGAGAGGTCAAACGAATATGGCGGCTGGCCTAAGAAGTTCGCGTGTTCTTTGATGTTAAAAGCATCACTCAGTACCCATTCGACAAAGGTCATGAAGTTGTCGTGGCTGACCTCAACCCCCTTTGGCGATCCCGTTGTCCCCGAGGTAAATAGGACATAGGCGAGTTCATCGCCGTTCACCATCGTGGTTGTTGTAAATGGTTGCGGGTTCGCAAGGATCTCAGCTAACTGTGCGTGATTAACTACCGGGGCAGTAAATTTTAATTTTGCGGCCGGAAAGTCATCAACGGCAATGACCAAGGCCGGATTAGCCGTATCCAAAATTGACTGCATCCGGGGAAGCGCTGAACCGGTTGAAACCGGGATATAGGGGTGACCAGCCTTTAACGCTGCTAAAAAGCTGACGATCATCTCTACCTGGTGGTCACCGTGGACCAGGATCGGGCTGTGGGCTGGTAAGTCCTGCCTGCTCAACCAAGCGGCGAGTGTGTCAACCGCCTTGTGGAGGTCACCGTAGCTGGTCGTTTTTCCCATCTCATCATAGGCAATGCGGGTTGCATTGTCACTGGCGACTTGCTCAAAGACTGTAATAATATTTTTACTCATCGATTATTTTCCTCCGCACTAGAATTCATTGTAGATAAACGGTTCTTGTCCTGCCCCAAAGTACCCGTAAAGGTAGATCAATAAGAGGAGCACGACAAAGTAGAACAGTGTTTTCAAGATGAACCGCAATGCGGGATGGCGCTGAATAATCTGGGCCATATTTCTCCTTCTCTCATCTCGGATTATTGGTACTTAATTGCTGAAATAATTGTTATGAAAATACCAGTCTGCGACAATTTTGCCGAATTGTCGGAAAAGTTGCAAATACCCAGTAAATTCTTAATAAATGATTAACAAAAATTTCAAAAACTAAGATGCCATACTGACTTAAAATTATAACTGTTTCACCGCCGATTGTAACTAGGCAATTGGGAAAAATCCAGCAGGCGGTTCGCTGAAAA
The DNA here is from genome assembly GCF_900156885.1 of Limosilactobacillus caccae. GTDB lineage: Bacteria > Bacillota > Bacilli > Lactobacillales > Lactobacillaceae > Limosilactobacillus > Limosilactobacillus caccae. The sequence goes on along the minus strand of NZ_FTOY01000004.1, from coordinate 24,745 downwards.
TAATTAACCAGAAAAAATTGCATGTCGAAAAGATTTTAGATAAGATTAAGCGGGAGAAAATCAATGAGGAGACGGTGTGATGATAAAGGGACTAGGCGTGGACATTACAGAAATCGACCGGGTAGCAAAAGCTGCGGCCAAGCATTCACAATTTGTCCAGCGCATCTTGACCCCTGGTGAGCAAGAACAGTATGCCCACTTTAGCGGTCACCGGGCAGCCGAATACTTAGCGGGCCGGTGGTCACTCAAGGAGTCCTTTGCCAAAGCAATGGGGACCGGGATCGGGACGAAGTTAGCTTTTCATGATATTGAGATCATTGACAACCAATATGGGGCGCCAATCATCACCAAGTCACCCTTTACGGGCAATGCTCACGCCTCAGTGAGTCACACCGCGACATTAGTAATGACAGAAGTAATCTTAGAAAGCGAGAATTGAATTATGATTAGTGGTCGTTTGCGTAATACTTCATTAATAGTTGATTTAGGAGCTTTGCGCCATAATATCAAGGAACAGAAGAAGGCCTTGCCAGCTGAGAGTAAGATCTTGGCAGTAGTCAAAGCCAATGCGTATGGTAATGGGCTCATTCCGGTCGGGCAAGCGGCAATCAAAGCCGGCGCGACCGGCCTCTGTGTGGCAATCCTTGATGAGGGACTGGCCTTGCGGGATAGCGGGATGACCGCGATGACCCTTGTCTTAGGGGTTACCCCGGTTGAAGATGCCGTTGTGGCAGCTGAGGCGGGCATCTCGTTGACGGTCGGTTCCCTTGAATGGCTCGAAAAGTACCACCAGTTTGCCCAGATTAATACGCCGCCGCAACCATTAAAGGTTCACCTGGCAATTGATTCCGGGATGGGACGGATCGGTTTTACCGACGTGGCGACGTTTAAACAAGCGGTGGAACTGCTAACGGCACCAGAGTTTGAATTTGAGGGGATGTTTACCCACTTCGCGACTGCTGATAGTGCTGATGACCGCTACTTCCAAAAGCAAGTTGAATGCTGGCAACGCTTTGTGAATAGCCTGGATACCTTGCCACCGTACGTCCACATGGCCAACTCAGCAACCGGTCTGTGGCACCAGGATAAGATCACGGCTAATACTGTCCGGATGGGAATTTCGATGTATGGGCAAAATCCCTCAGGCCGGGAGTTGCAGCCGACCTTTGAACTTCGCCCAGTTACCCAGCTGGTTTCATCAATTGGCTTTGTCAAAAAGTTAAAAGCTGGCCGGTCAGTGAGTTACGGTGCTACCTACACGGCGAAGGAAGACGAGTGGTTAGCAACGTTGCCAATCGGTTATGCCGACGGTTACCCCCGCTGCATGACTGGGTTTAAGGTACTGGTTGATGGACAGTTCTGTGATATTGCCGGCCGGGTCTGCATGGACCAGTTGATGGTCCGGTTGCCAAAATATTACCCGGAAGGGACCCCCGTTGTTTTGATGGGGAAGTCCGGGGATAAGGAAATTACAGCTGATGACCTCGCTGAACAGGCGGGGACGATCAACTATGAGATCCTGACCAATATCAGTGAACGGGTCTACCGGGTTTACCGGGATGATAATGAATAAGGAAGCGAGAAAGATGGTACAGCGGAAAGTAAAGCGTGGTGATGTCTACTATGCGGACCTGTCACCAGTCATTGGGTCGGAGCAGGGCGGCGTCCGTCCCGTGTTGATTTTGCAAAATGACGTTGGTAACCACTATAGCCCCACGGTGATCATCGCGGCGATCACTGCCCAGATGCAGAAAAAGAAGATGCCGACCCATGTTCAGCTAAAGGGTGCTGACTCTCCGCTGACCCATGATTCCGTGATTTTGATGGAGCAGTTGCGGACAATCGATAAGCAACGGCTAAAGGACAAGATTGCCCACCTGTCACCAGTGATCATGACTAAGGTTGACCGGGCACTGACGATCAGTGTTGGCCTCAATACCGCCTATGACGCTAGTGGTAAATCGGGTTTGACAAATTAGTATAAAGCTCGTATACTCACTATAAATTTAACCAGGTTCTTTTAATGTGGCCCAGAGAGACTACAAAAGACGACAGAAATATAGCGCATGCCGTAGGTCGACACTACGGGTGCATCTTTTGTAAAAGCTCTAGGACCATCGATGGGGACCTAGAGCTTTTATCTTTAAGGAGGATGCATTGTGAAAGAAAAAGAGCATGCGACAATCTTGAGTATTCCAATGAAGAGTCGGCGGACAACAGTATGGGACATGTTTGCGACCTGGGTGGGGGCAAACGCAAACAACGGAACGTGGTTTGTCGGCGGGGTGCTCGCCGCTTGTGGATTTGCCGTTGCGATGAAGGTGCTGGTGTTATCATCCGCTTTATCCTACGTCTTTTTAAGTCTGATCGGTTACATCGGCTATAAGACTGGTGTGTCGACGATGAGCATTAGCCGGGCATCCTTTGGGGAACGGGGAAGTTATTTGCCATCGTTAGTTAACATTACCCAGTTTATCGGCTGGACCGCGGTCAATACCTTTATTGCGGCGCAGTCGGTCAGCCTCTTGTTCCACCAGCTGTTTGGCTGGCCAGTATGGGGCCAACGTGGTGGTGCCACGGGTCTGGTTGTGGGGATTATCGTGATGAGCGTTCTTCACATTATCAGTGTTTCCAGTGGTTCCCGGTCAGTGCAGCTGATTGAGCGCCTGGGAATTATCCTCGTGTTAGTCTTCGTTATCTGGGAGTCGATTGCGGTTTTTCGGACCGTTTCGTTTAGTCAAATCGTTGACTGGCACGTCCCAACACATTCTAAGATGGCCCTAGGCGCAGCAATTGATTATGTGGCTGCCTTTAACCTAGCCTGGGTGACGGCGGGGGCAGATTTCACCCGGTTCACCGCTAGTAAAAAGAACGCCACGTTAACCCCGTTTGGCGGCGCCTTGCTTGGGGTGATCTGGTTTGCCTTTATTGGCCTGATCTCGACCATTAGTATTGCCGTTTCAACGGGTGTTTACGATGCTAATAATTCTGACCCATCGACCATTGCCAGCAAGCTCGGACTGGGGGTCGTTGCCCTCCTGGTCATTATCCTGACGTCGATGACCGCCAATGCCGTCAACCTCCTGGCGGCGGGGTCAGCCCTTTCCAACATCTTTACGAAGCTGAAGTTGAAGTATTCCTTGTGGGTGGTGGTACTGCTTGCCACGATTGTTACCTTTATTCCGATGTTTGTCGGCAGTTTCTTGGCGACCTTTGAAAGCTTCCTGGACTATGTGGGGATGGTGCTTGGCCCAACAATTGCCATTATCTGTACGGATTTTTACTTCCGTGCGCACCGGCATTATGATATTGACCAACTAGGGAAAATCGGTGGTAAATACTGGTATAATGGAGGCATAAATTGGGTCGCAATCCTCGTCTTTGTCATCGGCGTTGCCTTTTTCCTGACCGTCCACCAGTTACCATTCTTTACGGCGACGGTCGGGGCGACGTTTATTGATATGGCATTGAGTGGAATCTTATACTATGGAATCATGTCACTGGTTGACCGAAAAGGAGCGGAAAAATGTTAATTAAAAATGTACATGTAGATAACCATGAAGAAATGGTTGATGTCCGGATTACGGATAGCAAATTCAGTGAGATTAAGGCCGGCTTAACAGCCAACAAGGGTGAGGAAGTCATTGATGGTAAGGGTAACCTGTTGCTACCACCATTTGTCGACTCCCACGTGCACCTGGATGCGACGCTTACTGCCGGGCAACCAGAATGGAATGAATCAGGAACCCTCTTTGATGGCATCCGAATTTGGAGCGAAAGAAAGCAAGACCTGACCAAGGAAGATGTTAAGAAGCGGGCAAAGCAGACCATCTTAAACATGGTGGGCCACGGGATCCAACACATCCGGAGTCACGTTGACGTTACCGACCCGCACCTGATTGCCGCCCAGGCGTTGCTTGAGCTGCGGGAAGAGCTTGCCGACCAGATTGACCTGCAATTAGTTGCCTTTCCACAAGAGGGGATCTTGAGCTATCCCCACGGCCGCGAGTTGATGGAACAGGCCGTCAAGGAAGGGCTTGATGTTGTCGGCGGGATTCCCCACTTTGAATTTACGACGGAATACGGTTGGCAGTCGGTCCACTTCCTGATGGCCTTAGCAGATAAGTACAACCGGCTAGTGGATGTTCACTGTGATGAAATCGACGACCCGGCTTCCCGGAACCTCGAAGTATTGGCAACGGAGACCTATGAGCGGGGGTTAAAAGACCGGGTGACTGCTAGTCACACGACCGCAATGGGTTCTTACAATGATGCCTACACCTACAAGCTGTTCCGCTTGCTTAAGATGAGTGACATTAACTTTGTTTCTAACCCATTAGTCAACGTTCACCTCGGCGGTCGTTTTGATACTTACCCGAAGCGGCGGGGGGTTACCCGGATTAAGGAATTGGATAACGCGGGCATCAATGTTTCATTTGGTGAAGACGATGTCCAAGATCCATGGAACCCGCTGGGCAACGGTAACATGCTCGATGTAGTGACGATGGGTGTTTATATTGCCCACCTGATGGGCTACCACCAGCTCCAAGATGCTTTTAAATACGTTACTTACAACGGGGCTAAGACCCTTCACATTACTGATAAGTACGGGATTGAAGAAGGAAAACCAGCTAACTGCATCATGTTGAATGCGGGTGACTTCTACAATGCCTTAAACAAGCACGTCGAAGTTCTCTACAACATCCGGCACGGGAAGGTATTAGCAACGACGACGCCAGCGGAAACAAACGTAAATATTAAGTAATCCCGTTAGATTAAAAGCGCCTAATAATAAGCAAGTAAAATTATCAGGCTTGATTAATATTTAACGGCAAAAAAGGCCTGCGATCAACGCACATTAAATGCTTGATCGCAGGCCTTTTGAATTTAATAACTTTGGTGCAAATCTTCAATCTCTGGAACTTCAAATCCCTTCTTTTGCAGCCGCTTAACGATCTTTTCCATCCGGTCCTTCGATACGTCGGCGGGCAGGGTGTAGAGGACCCGCTTCATCGTCTCCTCGTCAGGATCGAGAGAGATGACATTGGTGATCTGACAAAAACGGGTAATCTCCTTTGCGGCGGAGACAAGGGCCCCCCGCTCGTCAGGGGTGATGACGGTTAAGACATAGCTCCCGTTTTTGACATTCCACCCGGCAGCCAGCATCCGCAACAGGCTGTTATGGGTAAGGATACCGTAGAATTGGTTGTTGTCGTCCAGGACGGTGATGTAGGGGAGATCACGAATGGCAAAGAAGATGGTGAAGAAGGCGGCGTTGATCGAAATAAACTTGGTCGCGTTCTTTAGCAGGGTGGTTACTGGTAAGTCCATGTCGCCACCACGGGACTTATGCCGGTAAAGGTGCATTTTATAAATGTTTCCCCGAAAGATCTTCCCCGATTTATCGAGGACCGGGACACAGCGGTAGCCAGTCTCCTCCAAAACGTCAAGGGCTTCGCTGAGGGTCGCTGACTCGTCGAGCGTTGTTAAGGTTGATTTAGGTTTAATTAATGAATTGAAAATCATGGTTAACATCCTTTTATCGTTCTAAATGCATTCATTATGATAACACATTTCTATTAAAAAGATTAGAAAAAGATTAAAAGATTGCTTGCCGGCTAATTAGGAATAAAAAAAGCATGAGAGTGGCTAACCATCCCATGCCGATTAACTAACGTTTCTTTGTTGGATCTTTTACGAGATAGTAAATCATCCCGATCAGCAAAATGAGAATGCCGACCGCTAAGATCCCGGTGCCAGGGCCAAATGTGTGGTAATTGACGACCATAAAGACCAGCGCACCGATAAAGGTAACAAAAATGCCGACCCGGAGCAAAATTTGAACAATCCGATTGTCCTTTTCTTTTAATGAATGTTCGGCGAGCAACATAATCAGCATTATTGCCGGGAAGAGGAGCAAGCAGACATCAACGTGCAGCAAGCGGAAGATGAAACCGAAGTCTCCCCGCGGCGTTGTCGGCACATCTGAATTATAGAGGTCTGCCCGGTATTCTTCCAAAAAGCCCAGGCCGCCAACGCAAAGGTAAATGCAGATCATCGCGGTAAAGATCCCCCGTGCTGTGATCTGCTCATTGCGTGACAATTGATGGTTGGCGTCGTGCTGACCAAAAGAGCTTGCCCCAGTAATTAGCAATGCACCAATAAAGGTGAAGGTGCCGATAACAAAGTCACCAAGGTCGATTCCGGCAACGCTTTGGCCACGTGGCTCAAAGAATCCTTTTTCCGTGAAAATGTGCGGAATCTGGACACCGGAACCACCTAACCCGGCAACTAAGTAAATGATTAAGGTTAGGATAATGCCGATGATTAAACACCACTCACCAATATTCCGAACTGCGCGGGCCTTACCAATCAGGTAGCTGCCAAAGCGGTAATTGGCGATCGCGATTAGCAAGGAAAGAACAGAAACGACCATCATATCGGAGTGGGTCCGCAGCAAAGCGTCCTGCCATTCTGCAAGGGTATAGCCGATTTGGTGCGCGTACCATCCACAGATTCCGGGCCAATTGCCAAAGTCGAGGATGAAACCAACCAGGTCACCAAAGAGGCCCGCAATTAATGCTGACGCGGAAGCGAGCAAGCCAATCCAATAAGCTTTTGTCCGTTTGAAAGCCCGGTCTTTGACGATCAAAAAGCCAATTACCAGTGATAGCAAGATAATGTCTAAGCAGAACATGCTCAGGATTTGATACCAAAGGGTAATCTTATGCTCCATTGACCGGTTGATGGCCCCACCAGTAACGCCGATCAAGACACAACCGATCGTCAGATAAAAGATTAGCTTTTTGATCGTCTGGTTGAGGTGAAAACTATGGCTAACCATTAAGCCGGTAATTCCGGCAAAGCCAACGGTCAACCCATGCAAGAAGAAGATCCGCGAGTAATTAAGCGCACTACCACGGACCGTGTAAAAAGCGAATGGGCGAGAAACAAGTAGCCAGCCACCGAGTCCGTATATAATCATTACAACAACTAACCATTTGATGACGTACGACCACGAGTATTTACCGAGTCCAATATCATCATAACTATTATTTTTCATAACTGCCTCCGTATATTAGTATGATATCGTACTAATAATACCATAAATAAAAAGGCCTAAGCGATAAAATTTTAGGCCTGCTGATTTAACTCCTTGGCAAAGTCTTGTTTGATTTTGGTGAAACTAGTAAGGAACTGCGTGAAGATAGCCTCGTTTTCTCCCTGGGTAGCGAGTTCGGCAGCAGTTAATTCAGTTAGCAAGGGGGTGATGAATTGTTGCCCACTTGCCGTTAGCGAAAGAACTTTTTTTCGCCCGTCATGCGGGTCGTTGGTGACCTGGAGGATTTTTTCCTGCTGAAATTTTCTAATCATTGAGTTGATTGTTTGCTTCGGAATACTCCAGCGCTTGCTGATTTCGTTAGGGTGGGCGGTTTTATTGCGTCCAATATAGTAAAGAAAGTGTAGTTCGTTAAAGTTAAGGTTATACTTTTTCGCATAGTCGGCATAGAGCTGGGAGAACTCGGCGATTAGCTGTGCAAGGTCGTCAAAACGGTTTTTCATCATTAATATCACCTCAAAATACGGAGTCCCTTTCAGTGCGAATGGGTCTGACATAATGTATAATACTACTTAATTATAACTTACGCTGGACGGGTTAGCTTGCCGTGCAGCTTTTTTGCGTGAAAGGATGAAAAAATCATGAAGATGATTGTTGGTTTAGGAAATATCGGGACCCGCTATGATGAGACACGGCACAATACCGGCTTTATGGTAGTTGACCAGTTAGCCCTGGATTACCATTTGGGAGCTTTTACCCACCTCAAGCAGGAGGCGGTTGCAGTGACCGGGGTAATCAACGGCGAAAAGGTCATGCTAGTCAAGCCGACGACGTTCATGAATGATTCGGGCCGCGCTGTGGGGCCATTAGTCGACTATTATGATATCGACCTTGACGACTTAGTAGTGGTCAACGATGACCTCGACATGCCGGTGGGCAAGATTCGCTTAAAGACGCATGGTGCCTCTGGTGGTCACAATGGCTTGAAGAGCATCATCAACGCTTTGGGGACGAAAAACTTTAACCGGGTAAAGGTCGGCATTGACCATCCCCAACACGGAACAGTTGTCAGTCATGTATTAGGAAAGTTTTCCAAAGAAGAACGGCCCCACTTTGACCAGGCGGTTGAGCAGGCAGAACACGCATTAGAAGACTGGATCAACGGGGAAGACTTTGCAAAGCTAATGAATGATTATAATTAGGAAAGGAAGGTGGCGTTAGCAGATGCAATTAGAAAACTTAATTGAAAGGACGCCATCATTTAAGGAGATTGCGGCAAGCATCCAGCCCAAGCAGCACCAGCTAATTACGGGGATTTCTGGCTCCGCGCGAACGGTCCTCTTAAGTGCCGTCCACGATCAGCTTCAGCAACCGCTATTAGCAGTGACGGATAGTTTGGCGCACATGGAAGAGTTGGCAAGCGACTTGGAAAATCTCTTGCCGGATACCGCAGTTTACCAGTTTCCGGTTGAAGAAGTCCTGGCAGCAGAAGTGGCGACTAGTTCACCAAACTACCGCTTGCAACGGGTGCTGGCCCTCAATGCCCTCGTCAACCAGCAGCCGGCGATCGTGGTCGCTTCGACGGCGGGCTTGCGGCGCAATGTGGTTTCGCCAGCAGACTTTGCCCGGGCTTCACTGACGGTCAAGACCGGTAGTGAACTTGACCCGGAAAAAATGCGGGCACAGCTTAGCGCGATGGGTTACCAGCTGCAAAAGATGGTTTTACGGCCCGGCGACTTTGCAATCCGGGGGTCAATCATTGATATCTATGCACTGAACACGGATAATCCGGTGCGGATCGACCTTTTTGACACCGAAGTAGACTCCTTGCGCTACTTCGATGCTAGTACCCAGCGGAGTATTGACAATATCGAAGAGGCCCAGATCTTACCAGCAACGGACTTTATCCTGCCAGCAGCTGACTTTCCCCGGGTACTAACGGCCTTGCAACAGGAATACACGGAATTACAGGGCCAACTTGACGAAAATGATGAGGATATTAACCAGCAGTTAGCGAACCGCTTTGAACCGCTGATCAATGCGCTCAAAAATCAGCAACTGACCAATGACCTGCTTGAGTTTAGTGACCTTGTGTACCCTAGTAAGCACTCGCTCTTTGATTACCTGCCAGCAGGAGGGGCGGCCTTTTTTGACGACCTAACTCGGATTAAGCAGACCGCTAAGCAGATGCAAGAAGAAGACAGCGGCTGGTTTAAGGACAAGGTCGCCCACCACCAGCGGACTAGCTTGCCAGAACTGAGCAATGACGTCAGCAAGTTCATTAAGGCCGATAGCCATGCCCAGTTGTACGGGGCCCTGTTTAAAAAGGGGATGGGCAACCTAAAGCTTGCGCGGATTACCGATTTAAATAGCCGGACGATGCAGCGCTTCTTCGGGCAGATGCCGTTATTAAAAACAGAACTCCAGCGGTGGACTGACCAGGGACAGACGGTTGTGCTCATGGCTAACAGTCCAGAACGGCGGAAACAAATCGCTAATACCCTGGCGGACTTTTCAATTCCGGTAACGGAGACTGAATTGCCAAACCTAAAACCGAATATCGTGCAGATAGTTGCGGCCAACCTCAATAATGGTTTTGAGATGCCATTGGCGGGGATCGTGGTGATTACTGAAGGAGAGATGTTTAAGCAGGTCAAAAAAGTTCACCACCGGGCGCAGAAGCTGGCAAATGCTGAGCGGTTAAAGAGCTATACGGACCTGAAGCCAGGGGATTACGTCGTCCACGTCAACCACGGAATTGGAATTTTCAGCGGGATTAAGACGATGGAAGTTGATGGTGTCCACCAGGATTACATGATCATCAACTACCGCAACAACGCCCAGATTTTCGTTCCGGTTACCCAGTTAAACCTGGTCCAGAAGTATGTGTCTTCAGAATCAAAGACGCCCCGGATCAATAAACTAGGTGGCAATGAGTGGGCTAAGACCAAGCGGCGGGTCTCGTCGAAGATTGAAGACATCGCGGACGAGCTAGTCGACCTCTATGCGAAGCGGGAGGCGGAAAAGGGTTATGCCTTCCCCCACGATGACTACTTGCAAAAGCAATTTGACGCTAACTTTCCGTATAGTGAGACCCGGGACCAGTTGCGCAGTATTAAAGAAATTAAGGAAGACATGGAAAAGGCCAAGCCGATGGACCGTTTGCTAGTCGGTGATGTCGGCTACGGGAAGACTGAGGTTGCCATGCGGGCGATTTTCAAGGCCGTCGCTGGTGGCAAGCAGGTCGCCTTCCTGGTGCCCACAACCGTCCTTGCCCAGCAACACTACGATACCCTGCAACGGCGATTTGAGGGCTTTCCAATTACAATCAGCTTAATGTCGCGGTTTAAGACAAATAAAGAATTGAAAGAAACCGAGCAGGGACTGGCTGACGGGACGGTCGATGTTGTTGTCGGTACCCACCGGATTTTGTCCAAGGATGTTCAATTCAAGGACCTCGGCCTCTTGATTGTCGACGAAGAGCAGCGTTTTGGGGTTAAGCATAAGGAAAAACTAAAGCAGCTGAAAAACAACGTTGATGTTTTGACGCTGACGGCGACGCCAATCCCCCGGACACTCCACATGTCGATGCTGGGCGTCCGGGACTTATCAGTGTTGGAGACGCCGCCAGCTGGGCGTTACCCAATCCAGACTTATGTGATGGAACAAAATAGTGCGGCAATCCGGGATGGGATCCTGCGAGAGATCCAACGGGGTGGGCAGGTGTACTACCTCCACAACCGGGTCTACGATATTGAAGAGACAGTCGCCCAGTTGCAAGAGCTGGTTCCAGAAGCCCGGATTGCCTATATCAATGGGCAGATGAGTGAAAACGAGTTGGAGACGGTCCTGTACGAGTTTATCCAGGGGAATTATGACGTCTTAGTGACGACCTCGATTATCGAAACCGGGGTTGACATTCCTAATGCCAATACCCTCTTTGTGGAAAATGCCGACCGGATGGGCTTGGCCCAGCTTTACCAGATTCGGGGACGGATCGGGCGGAGCAACCGGGTGGCATATGCCTACTTCATGTACCAGCCCAATAAGGTACTGACGGAACTTGGTGAAAAGCGGTTGGCCGCAATTCGTGACTTTACCGAGCTGGGATCCGGTTTTAAAATTGCGATGCGCGACCTTGCTATTCGTGGTGCGGGAAACTTGCTTGGCAAACAGCAGCACGGCTTCATTGATTCCGTCGGTTACGACCTCTATTCGGCAATGCTTAGCGATGCCGTTGCGAAAAAGCAGGGGAAGAAGCAGACAATCCACTCTGATACCGAAGTAGAACTGGGGGTTGAAGCCTATCTCCCTGATGACTATGTCAGTGACCAGCGGCAAAAGATTGAACTGTATAAGAGTATTCGTCAGGCGAAGACGGATGACGAGTTGATCGATATCCAGGGTGACATGATTGACCGCTTTGGTGATTACCCCGCAGCAGTCGGCACCCTCTTGCTAGTTAGTCAGTTGAAGAACCATGCGGACTTGGCAATGATGAATGAAATCAAGCGACAACGCGACAACATCAACATTGTCTTTAACGAACGGGCGAGCCGGCTGATTAAGGCACCGGAAATCATTAAGGAACTCGCAAAGACCCGCTTTAAGGCAACGATTGGTGACGATGACCGTCGCCTGACCATCCGACTGGTTATCCAACCGAAGATGACCACGGATGACTGGCTCCACCAGCTATTGCAATTTGTGACGGCACTGGGGGAAGTTATCCAGAGTGATGATGAGAAACAGGACAAAAAAGGAGTAACAGAATAATGAGACTTGATAAGTTTTTAAAAGTGTCACGGATTATTAAGCGTCGATCAGTTGCAAAGGAGATTGCTGACCAGGGGCGGATCCTAATTAATGACCAGCCAGCAAAGTCCTCTAGCCGGGTTGGTGTTGGCGACACGTTGACGATAAAGTTTGGTAATAAGACGGAGACGGTTAAGATCAACCGGATCGTTGAGACGACCAAGAAGAGTGAAGCAGAGGACATGTACGAAATCCTCGATGAAAGCTACGCGGAGTCATTTGATCAGCTATAATCTTTTTTATGAAAAAAGTTAATAATTAGCTAGACATTGTTTGCGGCAACTTGCTATACTTAAAGCGTGATAAGTTAAGGATGGAGGGGAATGTCAGATGAAAGCGCAGTCTGATAAAGTTTCACAATTGGATACCCCCTATGCCCGGCAGGTTACTGGTGACCGCAATAAGAGACGGCAGGTTCATAAGCGGCGATGCAAGCGAATCGTTGCCGTCTTTTTAGTTGTGTTCCTCATTTTTGGCATCCAAATTTTCCAAAGCAAGCGGACATTGGCGGATATTAATGGCAATATTAATCAAGCACAGGCGCAATTAACAAAGCAAAAAGAAAAGAATGAACAGTTGGAGCATGAGATTAAAATGCTTCATAATCCGGACTACGTTCAACAAGTGATTCGTGCAAAGTACAATTACTCTAAGAAGGGCGAGACAATTTATAATTTAAACTAGCAGGGCAAAAAGCCACTTTTAGTGGAGGACCGGCGGATTTAAATGTTAAAATTAATAGGAGGCTGTGCTGCAAGGCCAGCCCTTATTTTTTAACCTAATTTATCGCATTTCCATGCTTGTCCGGAAAGCAAGTTATGGTATACTCAAGTACAAAATATTTAAGATGGTTCGAGGAGGATCAATAAGTTTCATGGCAATTGAAGTTGGAGCAAAGGTTTCAGGTAAGGTTTCAGGAATCACCAATTTTGGTGCGTTCGTTGATTTGGATGATGATCAAACGGGATTAGTACACATCAGTCAGATTTCCGACAAGTACATCAAGGACGTTCATGATGTGTTATCAGTCGGGGATGAAGTTACGGCAAAAGTGACGCGGATTGGTGATGATGGCAAGATTGCTCTATCGATCAAAGCTGCTGCTCCTCATGAACACCAAGATCACCACGACAATCATCGGGATAATAATAACCACCACGGCTTTCACCATGACCGGAATAATAACTTCCGCGGTCACCGTGACAACTTCCGTGGCGGCTTTAACGGTGGCCACCACCGTAACACGAAGCAACACGAAGACTTTAACGACATGTTAGCAGGATACCTAAAAGAGAGTGAATCACGCTTATCAACCTTGAAGCGGCAGACAGATGGTAAGCGCGGTGGCCGTGGCGGCCGGCGTAGCTAATGCTGACATTACAAAAGCAATTTGAGCGGCACCTTGAGAGGAGTCGCTTTTTTAATTCCCATGACAAGCTGGTCGTGGCGGTTTCAACCGGGGTCGACTCGATGGTGTTGCTTGACCTGTTGCAGTCCGTGCCTGACCACCAACGGCCGCAGTTAGTTGTCGCCCATGTAAACCATGAGCTGCGGGCACAAAGTGATGAGGAAGAGCACTACATTAGGCAGTATTGTACCGTCCACCATCTTCCACTGGTGGTAAAACATTGGCCGCAAGCTACGCACCCACAGCACGGGGTTGAAAATGCTGCCCGGCAGTTCCGCTACCGCTTTTTTGCGGCAGTGATGGCTGATCAACGTGCGCAGTTTCTAGCGACCGCCCACCACCAAAATGACCTGGCAGAGACAATGCTGATGAAAATGACCCGGGGCGGCGACCTTTCCCAATTGGTGGGGATCAGCGACCGCCGTCCTTTTGCCACGGGCGAGCTTGTCCGTCCACTCTTGCCGTTTAGCAAGGAGCAATTGCAAGAGTATGCGACTACCCGCCAGCTAAAATGGTATGAAGATGAAACTAACCATGAGCTAGATGTGCAACGTAATCGATTTCGGCACGAGATCCTTCCGCTATTAGAAAAGGAAAATCCCCGCGTCCGTGAACATTTAGCTAACTACCACCGCCAGCTGACAGAACTACTAGCATGGCAAGAAGAAGCAATCAGCCACCAGCTCAGTCAGGTGGTTGACCGTAATCACCGGCTGAAAATCTTGCCGTTCCTTGCCGCTCCTGAACCAGCGCAGCGCCCACTCCTCGAACGATGGCTAAACCGCCAGCGAGTTTATGACCTAAAAGATCGTCAACTGACTGCGATCCTCCAGCTGTTGGTAAACGAGCAAACACCGCAACAGGCCGTTGAATTACCGGGGAATTTTACCCTGGTAAAGGACTATCAGTATTGCCTGGTAAAAGATCATAAGAAATTACCGCAGGAGCTACAAAAGTTTCAGCCCCATGTGATAGAATTGGAACAATGGTACCGCATTAGTGACACAAGAAAACTAGCCGTTGCGACCCGGGAAAGTTTCTTTACGGATGATGAAGAGGTGATGGCGATGTGGCTTTCACCAGATCAGTTGCCGTTGACCCTTCGCCGCTGGCAACCAGCTGACCGTTTGCGGTTAAAGGGCGGGGGCCATCAACGGGTTAAACGGGTGTTGATCGACCAAAAAGTTTCCCAGCAAGCACGGGAGCGGCAACTGGTATTAGTCGATGCCCGTGGCGAAGTAGTATGGCTGCTTGGCCGCAAGTGGAGCTGGTTTGCGCGTCCGCAAGACTTTCGTCAACAATGGCGGCCAGTGGTAATCGGAATCAAGGATGAAGAGGAGAAAAAGCATGAATAACGACATTGAGCGTGTGTTATACAGTGAGCAGGATATTGCAGAGGCGATTGACCGCCTTGCCAGTCAACTTACGGAGGAATATAAGGATAAGCGGCCAATCATCATTTCAGTCCTGTCAGGAGCAATTTTATTTACGGTTGACATGATTGAAAAGATGGATATCATGGCGCAATTAGACTTTATCGACGTCTCCACTTACTTTGGTGGTACAGAATCGACCGGTAAGTTAAAGCTCATCCATGACCTTAATAAGGACGTCAAGGACCGCAATATCTTAATTATGGAAGATATTGTCGACAGTGGGCACACGTTGAGTTACTTGATTGACTTATTAAAGGAACGGGGAGCTAAGAGCGTCAAGACTGTTTCCTTACTTGATAAGCCAGAGGGACGGGAATACGACGTTGAGGTTGATTACTACGGCTTCAAGGTTCCAAATGAATTCTTGGTGGGCTACGGTCTTGACTACAAGGGTTACTACCGTAATTTGCCGTACGTCGGCATCTTAAAGCCATCAGTTTATGAAAACGATTAAAATTTTGCAAAAGTGAGCCATATTTATTGCAATAGTTAGCGCTAAAACATATCATAAATTTTATTGGCTACTTAAAGTTGTGACCATTAATTTCTTGCTTTTAATTAATGGTCAATGATTGTCATGTATGCTATGATAATGACTACAACTACAATATCGTTGTTGGTAGATAGGAGGTTGTTATGAACAACAATCGTAAAAGAAACAATTTTACTCATAACGTTCTCTTCTACGCCGTGATGTTCTTGTGCATTATGGGAATTGCCTACTTCTTCTTCGGTGGTAATCCATCGACGGGACAAAGTAAGACAGTTTCGCAAAGCGAGTTTATCTCCGAATTGAAGAGTAATAAAGTTAAGAGTGTTCAACTTCAACCTAACGGTGGTGTTTACAAGGTTACTGGTACATACCGGAAGCCACAAAAGAATAATAGTGACACCGCCAATAATAGTTTTGCTCTTGCTACACAACGAAGCGGTAAGGTTACCCAGTTCCAAAGCTCTGTTTTGGCAAGCGATGTAACTGTTGGTCAGCTTGAAAAATATGCTAATAAGCATGATGTCAAGGTATCGACCCGGGCTGAAGAATCTAACAGCATTTGGGTTAACTTACTGCTCACCGTCTTGCCACTGGTTATCTTGATCTTCTTCTTTTATATGATGATGGGTCAAGCTGGCCAAGGTGGCGGCGGTCGTGGCGTGATGAGCTTTGGGAAGACAAAGGCCAAGCCGGCCGATGCCAAGAAGAACAAGGTTCGTTTCTCCGACGTTGCTGGTGAAGAAGAAGAAAAACAAGAGCTTGTCGAAGTTGTTGAATTTCTGAAGAATCCAAAGAAGTTTACTAAGCTGGGGGCAAAGATTCCATCAGGGGTCTTGCTCGAGGGTCCTCCAGGTACTGGTAAGACCTTGCTTGCCAAGGCCGTTGCTGGTGAATCTGGTGTGCCATTCTTCTCCATTTCTGGTTCGGACTTCGTTGAGATGTTCGTCGGTGTTGGTGCCAGCCGGGTTCGTGACTTATTCGAACAAGCCAAGAAGGCTGCACCAGCGATTATCTTCATCGATGAAATTGATGCCGTTGGTCGGCGCCGTGGAAACGGCATGGGCGGTGGCCACGATGAACGTGAGCAAACGCTGAATCAGTTGCTGGTTGAAATGGACGGGTTCCAAGGTGATGAAGGGGTCATCGTGATGGCCGCTACTAACCGTTCCGATGTCTTGGACCCAGCCTTACTGCGGCCAGGACGGTTTGACCGGAAGATCTTGGTTGGCCGGCCAGATGTTAAGGGCCGTGAAGCGATCCTTCGTGTTCACGCAAAGAACAAGCCAATGGCAAGTGACGTTGACTTGAAGGAGATTGCTAAGCAAACACCGGGCTTTGTCGGTGCTGACTTAGCCAACCTCTTAAACGAAGCCGCATTATTAGCCGCGCGGCGTAACAAGTCTGAGATCGACGCTGCGGACCTTGATGAAGCTGAAGACCGTGTCATTGCCGGTCCTGCTAAGCACAACCGGGTTCAATCCGAACAAGAACGGAAGACGGTTGCTTACCACGAAGCCGGTCACACCATCGTCGGGTTAGTCTTAAATGATGCCCGGGTCGTTCACAAGGTAACGATTGTGCCACGTGGTCGTGCCGGTGGTTACGCAATCATGTTGCCACGGGAAGACCAGATGCTGATGTCAAAGAAGAATGCTGAAGAACAGATTGCCGGTTTGATGGGTGGTCGTGCGGCTGAAGAGATTATCTTTAAGTCCCAATCTTCAGGTGCTTCTAATGACTTTGAACAGGCAACTCAGATTGCCCGGTCAATGGTTACCCAGTATGGGATGAGTGACAAGATTGGGCCAGTTGAACTGCAAAGTTCTGGCCAGGTATTTACTGGTCAAGGCTTCGACCAATCACCTTACTCTGAAAAGACTGCCGCACTGGTTGACGAAGAAGTTCGCCGGATCTTGATGGAAGGGCATGAGACTGCCTTACACATTATCGAGACCCACCGTGAACAACACAAGCTGATTGCGGAAGCATTGCTCAAGTACGAAACGCTTGATGAAAAGCAAATTATCAGTATTTACAAGACTGGAAAGATTCCTGATAAGGATGTTGCTGCTGAAGATGAAGAGGCACGTGCCCAAACATTCGAAGAATCAAAGCGTGAACTTGAACGGTTGGAAAATGAACGTCATGATGAAGCAAAGGAAAACGAGCTTGAAGAAAAGCATGATTCCCCTGCGGACAATAATGACGGTGCAAACAATTCACAATCGACTGATGATCCAGATAAGTCTGATCACCAAGAATAAGTTGATTAAAGACGGAAGGGACAAAACCTATGGGTGGCGGATCTTCCGTCTTTTCGTTAGGACAAATTAAGGAGGAAGAACAAATGCAATCAACAGACTATTTAGTAAAGAGTATGACCAAGGATGGTAAGTTCCGGGCATACGCGGTTAACGCAACCCGGCTAGTAGAAGAGGCCCACGAGATTCATGACACCTGGAGTGCATCATCGGCGGCGCTTGGGCGGACCCTGGTCGGGACGATCTTATTAGCAACGGCTGGCCTTCAGGGGGAAGCCGGGATGACGGTCAAGATTCAAGGGGATGGCCCGGTTGGCTTTATCATTGCTGACGGGACTGCCCAGGGAACGGTAAAGGGCTACATGGGTAACCCCCACGTTTCCTTACCGGCTAATGATAAGGGGAAGATTGACGTTTCGGGGGCAATTGGGAAGAAGGGGACCCTCGCCGTTACCAAGATGGCACCTGGTGACAAGACCCCGTACACTGGTGAAGTTAACCTGGTTTCTGGTGAACTAGGGGATGACTTTACTTACTACCTTGCCCAGTCAGAACAAATTCCATCAGCAGTGGGACTGTCCGTTTTTGTCAACCCGGATGAAAGCATTGATGTGGCGGGTGGTTTTATGATCCAGGTTATGCCGGGCGCAAGCGATGAAGAAATTAGCAAGCTCGAAAAGACACTGGCGGGCTTACCATTAGTATCCGAGATGCTTCGCGACGGGGACACACCAGAAGACATCTTAAAGAAGATTTTCGGGGATGACTTAAAGATCCTGGAGACGATGCCCGTTCGCTACGCCTGTGATTGCTCAAAGGAACGCTTTGCCCACGCCCTCGCAAGTATTGCCAAGGATGATATGAAGAAGATCATTGAAGAAGACCACCATGCGGAAACGGTTTGTCAGTTCTGTGGGAAGAAGTATGAATTTAACGAGGATGAGCTGAAAAAGATTTATGCGGAAATGACCGATAATCAGAACTAGTCTTTGGTGCTTTGCGGTTTGATATGCTATGATAGGTGAGTTAAAACGAGAAGTTGGACGGCCAGCACAGCTTTTCAAGTAATTAATGAGGTGAAAAAATGAAGTGGAAGATCGGTAACATTGAAATTCCGAACCAAGTTGTCGTCGCTCCGATGGCCGGGGTGACGAACTCTGCCTTTCGGGTTATCTGCAAAAAATTTGGCGCTGGTTACGTTGTTTGTGAGATGATTTCTGACCGGGGAATTATGTACCACAACCAGCGGACGCTAAACATGATGGATGTCGACCCAAGTGAACACCCGATGGGGATTCAAATCTTTGGGGGCACGAAGGAGACCTTGGTCGAAGCCGCAAAGTACGTTGATGAACACACCGCGGCAGACGTGATTGACATCAACATGGGCTGCCCGGTAAATAAGGTTGTGAAGACCGATGCTGGTGCCCGGTGGCTGCTTGACCCGAATAAAGTCTATGAGATGGTGTCATACGTGACGGATGCCGTAAAGAAGCCGGTGACCGTTAAGATGCGGACTGGTTGGGATGACAAGCACATCTATGCCGTTGAAAATGCCCTCGCTGCTGAACGGGCAGGGGCCAGTGCAATTGCGATGCACGGCCGGACCAGAAAACAGATGTATACGGGACACGCTGATTGGAATATACTAAAAGAAGTAGCAGGTCAACTAAAGATTCCGTTCATGGCAAATGGGGATATCCGGACGCCAGAAGACGCTAAAGAAGTATTAGAAATGACTGGAGCGACCGCCGCAATGATCGGCCGGGCCGCCATGGGGAACCCGTGGATGCTTACCCGGACCGAGCATTACCTGGAAACCGGTGAACTCTTGCCAGAGGCCACCCCTGAGCAAAAGATTAAGATGGCTAAAGACCACCTTAACCGCTTAGTCGATTTGAAGGGTGAATACGTTGGTGTCCGCGAATTCCGTGGTTTGTCGACATACTACATCAAGGGGATTCCACGGGCAGCGCGGACCAAGGTTGCCCTGGTTGAAGCGGAGACGCTCGATGAGATGAATGAGATTTTTGACCGTTTTGCTGAAGAAACTGCTGAACGTGAAGCCAAGCGGGCAGCACGGAAGCAAGAAGCCTAGATAACGAGGAGGAAAAGTTAAGTGTCACAAGAATTAGATCAGATGCGCGTTCGTCGCGAAAAGATGGAAGAGCTAAAGGAAGCAGGGATTGAACCCTTTGGTCGCCGGTTTAAGCGGGACCACCTGGCGCAACAATTACACGACGAATTTGACCAGTTTGATAAGGAAGAATTAAACGAAAAGGGTGCCATGGTAGTTATTGCCGGCCGGATGACGAGAAAGCGGAGCAGCGGTAAGGCGGGCTTTGCGGACTTTGTTGACCGGACTGGGAAGATCCAAGTGTACGCGCGAAAGGACATGGTGGGGGACGAACCATACCACGTCTTTAAGCGTGCCGACATCGGTGACTTCCTGGGAATCGAAGGGGATGTTATCAAGACTGATACCGGTGAATTAACCGTCCGGGCCCACAAGATTACCTTCTTATCCAAGGCATTACGGCCATTGCCAAACAAGTGGGACGGGGTTACTGACCCAGAGACCATCTACCGGCAGCGTTATCTTGACCTAATTTCTAACCCAGAGAGCTTCAAGCGGTTCCACCAGCGGACGGCGATCATCAAGGCTGTTCGTCAATACATGGATGACCATGACTTTACTGAAGTTGAGACCCCAATCTTAAATACCCAGGCCGGTGGTGCCAATGCACGGCCATTTATTACCCACCACAATGCCTTGGATATTGATATGTACCTGCGGATTGCCACTGAACTGTACTTGAAGCGGTTAATCGTTGGTGGTTTTGAACGGGTATACGAACTTGGCCGGATTTTCCGGAATGAGGGGATGGACCCGCACCACAACCCTGAATTTACGACGATGGAAACCTATGCGGCATACTTTGACTTCCGTGATGTAATGGATGAAACGGAAGGAATCGTTAAGGCGGCCGCCAAGGTTGTTTCTGACGATGGGAAGATCACTTACCAAGGCAAGGAAATTGACCTTGGTGGCGACTTTAAGCGGGTGACAATGGTTGATGCCGTTAAGGAAAAGACGGGCATTGACTTTGGCGACCAATCAATGACTGACGACGATGCAAAGAAGTTGGCTGATGAAAAGCACGTTCAATACGAACAGTACTGGACGAAGGGACACATTTTAAACGCCTTCTTTGAAGAATTCGTTGAAGATACGCTGATCCAACCAACTTTTGTTTACGAGTATCCAGTCGAAGTGTCACCACTGGCTAAGCGGAACAAGGAGAACCCAGCGATGACTGACCGGTTCGAATTGTACGTTGACGGTAGTGAATTAGCTAACGCCTTTAGTGAATTAAATGACCCAATTGACCAGAAGGAACGTTTCGAGATGCAAGCAAAGGAAAAGGCTAACGGGAATGACGAAGCCGAACCAGTTGACCTCGATTACGTTCAAGCCCTGGAATACGGGATGCCGCCAACGGGTGGTCTCGGCATTGGGATTGACCGCTTAGTAATGTTGCTGACTGATGCAAAGTCAATCCGCGACGTCATCCTCTTCCCAACCATGCGTCCGGAAAAGGAAGACCAAGCTGATTCAAAGAAGAAGAACAAGAAGAAGTAGTTACGACTACGAGATAAAAAAGCCACATCACTGCGATTGCTGCAGGGGATGTGGCTTTTTTTGATGGACATAAGTTATTGAAGAAGATTAGTAATAATTGTCGCCATTTTCTCGTCACTTTCATGGAAACCATCCTTGGCCCATGTCAAGAGGATTTTATATATCCCCCCTGCCGTATAAGCAATGGTATATTTTTCTTCTGCTGGAGAGTATGCATTTGACGAAAATGGCCCTTTAAAAAGCGCGTAGAGGTATGAATCAAAGCGCTCAAGGATGAGGAAAGTAAGGTTAGAATTAATCAGATTCTTGAGAAAAATCGCGTGCTTCCTAAAATAAGCAAAAAATAATCTTGCATTTTTATACGGGTCATTCGACTTATGGGCGAGAAGTTCTTGTGAATACTCTTCAAAAAGTTCGTCAAGGTAGGTGATAATGATGTCTTCTTTTGACTTATAATTGCGATAATATGCCATCCGTGATACGCCAGCTTTATTTGTTATTTCAGTAATTGTGATTTCTTGGAATGGCTTCTTCTGCATTAATAGCATTAGTGCCGAAAATATCCAATCTTTGACTAAAACGTTTTGTGTATTTTTTATCTTTTTCATAAACAATTTACCCCCTTTTGTAACAGTAAGGCTGACGACCATTTTATTTTATGTGTCAGTTGATATAATTATATCCACGTTACAAGTGTAACGGAAGTTAATGACTTTTGGAACGGGGGAAAATAATGACTGATAAAAAGAATGTTTCTTTAGCAACAAAGGATAAGAGTGGTTATTACCGCTGGGGATTGATTGCAGTGATGTTTTTGCTGTCCTTATCATTCTTTTATGTTACTAGTGAGAGCGTAACGACAAGCATTCATGTAATCTTTGCGTTAATTATTGCAGTATTGGCTTTTGCTCATGGATATAAAAGATTTGGCTTGCGGAATATGATAATATTTTTTATCATTACTTGGCTGGTTAGTAACACGTTTGAATCATTAAGCATTGCAACTGGTTTTCCATTTGGGCACTATCACTACACGATGCCTGGACCAAGGCTAGTTAATGTGCCGCTTGTGATTATGCCTGCGTATTTCGGAATGGGGTATATGTCTTACAACTTATCGACGATTTTAATTGGTCAGTATGATAAGAAATTAAAAGGCATGCAGACATTCTTTGTTCCGTTTATTGCAGCATTTATTATGGTGATGTGGGATGTAGTTATGGACCCAGCAGCATCAACGATTAATCACCAATGGATTTGGCACGATGGTGGAAATTATTTTGGTGTGCCCCTTTCGAACTATGCAGGGTGGTTTTTAGTTGTTTATCTTTTCATGCAAGCTTTTGCAATATACCTAGCTAAGTTTGCCCAAAATACTAGTTCTAAAAAAATTAGTAAATCTTTTTGGCTTGAGCCCGTATTTATATATGGGATTGAAGGAATTTCATTGATTGCACCTGCTTTTATGGAGCATACGAATGTCCAGATCTATAGTTCGACCGCACTTGTTTGTGTTTTTACAATGTTCTTCGTTACTATTTTGGCAATTATAAATCTTATTAATAAGCAATTCGAGAAAGTTGGCGATACTCCTAATTGAAAATAGGTGTTGGGAGTTTTTAGACTGCTTTGCAAATGACCATCAACATTCTAAATGTGAATGCTGGTGGCCATTTTTTTGCTAAAGGCAAATTTTTATTCTCAATCCGGGATTTAAGTTATACTTACTTTAACAATGTGCGACTTTGGAGGGATGAAGATGAAAAAGTATGATGAAATTCTGATTGGGTCCGGCCCAGCTGCTTATAAGATGGCCAATTTATTAGCCCAAACCGACCATCAAGTATTGGTAATTGAAGGCTTTGAATATGGCGGAACGTGTCCTAATTATGGTTGTGAACCAAAAATTTTTCTTGAAGGGGCTGCCCGGACTGTTTTACAATCGCAGCAACTCCTTGGCCATGGGATTAGTCAACCAGCCACATTAGACTGGAAAACATTGATGCAGACTAAGCTTAACCGGTTTGACCCGTGGCCAAATGAAACTCGCGAGATCATTAAGAAGAGTCATGATATTGAAGATGGCTATGCAAAGTTTATTGACAATCAAACGGTGGAAGTTAACGGTCATCAATATCAAGCAGACCATATTATCATTGCAACGGGACAAACGCCGAATGTTTTAGATATCCCCGGGAAAGAGTATTTGCATACAAGTTATGACGTCCTGTCGTTAAAAGAACTGCCAAAACGGATTACCGTTATCGGAGCTGGCTTTGTTGGCTTAGAACTAGCAACCCTGGTGGCCGCTGCTGGCGCTGAAGTAACGATTATTGTTCATTCTGAACGCGTTTTGCGAGAATTTACTAAGGCAGAAGATGAGGCCCTGGTGGCGGCAATGAAACAACGGGGGATTAAGTTCAGCTTTAATACTAATACGCAAAAGGTAACCCAAGAAAAAGATGGCTTGGTGGTAACGACAGATCATGGTGAAGTCAAAACTGATTACATCCTTGATGCAACAGGTCGCCGGCCAAATATTGCAAAGTTGAGCCTCGAAAACACAGCCATTAAGTATGATCGTCATGGGATTCAAGTTGATGGTAATTTGATGACCACAGTCGATGGTGTTTATGCGATCGGGGATGTGGTTAGTCGAAAAGAACCTAAGTTAACTCCAGTTGCCGAATTCGAAGGTCAATACTTGGTTGATTATTTACTGGGGAAAACAAAGCAAACAATCACCTACCCAACAATTGGGCAAGCGGCCTTTACCTATCCAGAAGTTGCCCGGGTCGGGGTTAATGCTGACGAGGTGGTTAACGATTCGCAGTACCAGGTTAAGACGTTCCCACTTAAATTCAGTAGCCTTTATGCTGGGCAAAATGATCAAATTAGTAGTTTGACGCTAGTGTTTAAGGATCAACAATTAGTCGGTGCCAGTGAAGTTGGCGATTATGCAGCTGATGACATTAATAACTTCTTGCCAATTATTGGCTTAGCGATTGACGGCGCAGAATATCGCCAGAAATTGATGGCGATTTACCCGACCTTAGGTGATAAGGTAGGGAGCTTGTTACCGTAATAAATGAGCAGCAGGGACCTGAGAAAATCCTGGTTAATTAAGACAGATTGAAAGACTGAGCAAAACGCTTAGTCTTTTTGCTTTTGTAAAGGCAAACATTAATCCGGGCTGAACCGTTAATCAACTAGGAATGGAGTAGTACAAACGAACATGGAATAGTAGTAGACAATAAAAAGTTCATGTTGCAAAAATATTTCAAATTTATTAAGAAAATGTGTTGACTATTTTTGCTTAAGCCTGTATAGTAATAAACGTTGTCACGGCGGTTATGACCGCTAAGCTGTTAACAAGTTATCAATAAAAAATTGAAATTAATTGTTGACATCAAGTTGATGATATGATATTCTAATAAAGTTGCTGATTGAGTTATCAATCAAAAGAAATTCTAAATTAATTAAAATTTCTTCTTGACAAGCCAATCAACGTTATGATAAAATATAAATGTTGATTGGCTACTTAATCAGCCAACAAGGTAGACCTTTGAAAACTGAACAAAGTTTCGACGAATCAAATGTGTAGGGTCTTCAATCATTTATGATTTGAA
>NZ_FTOY01000003.1 GCF_900156885.1 Limosilactobacillus caccae | reverse complement strand
CATTTTCCCCTTTTTTTGACGGTCTAAAATGTCAGCATCATACAGCATTCTTAAGTGATGAGAAGCGGTTGCAATACTACAGCCTAAAATATATGCAATATCACAAACACATAACGATTCCTGAGCGATTAAAGAGAAAATGATTTTTAACTTTTTCTCATCTGAGATTTTAGACAATACATAAAAGTATTTCTTAATACGTGATTTACCCAAGAATTCCGAGACCTTCATTACTTTATCTGTCTCAACCAATGTCTGATCACAAGTAATGTCAGCACTTTTGCTTTTCATAGAATCACTCTGCCTATTATTTAATTAAATTAACGAAAAGTTGAATTGATCCATTTTCGATCAAAACGGAACCACCAATAAAGATATAAACGATTCCTATAAACCAACGACTACATTTTTCAAGAACTGTACCTACAATTGGAATACTAACCGACTTCTGGGCAATAAAAACTAATAAGAAAATCATTATCAAAAACACTACCAAAGTTATTAATAACTTTGGTAGTGCCAAACTAATAAAGTAAGGTACAAATAATCCAACATTATCAGCACCACAGCTCACAATAGTAATGAAAATCAAAGTTTTAATCAAATTATTTTGATTTGTATCTTTCAATTTTTCATTAGCCATTTTTTCACCGTCTGAATCTCCCAAAATTAAAGCCTTTATTCCCAAAAAGACAGGAATTATTCCTAGAAAACCTAATAATCGTTTATCAGGAACGTAATGTAAAATGACAGCAAAGAACAAACTAACTAATATCAAAAGCCCAGACCCAAGAAATTGGCCTATATAAATATCTCTAACACCCTTTTTATCTTTAACTTTCGCAAAAAAAAGCATCAGAATTATTAATAAGTCAATAGCAGTACTCCAGTAAGTCACCACACCAGCAATAATTGTTCCTAACATTTCTTATTTCCTCCAAAATAATATTCAAATATATATTTGAATATTATTTTGGAGTACTCAGATTGAAACATCAAGACACCTTGAGAATTTTCTTTAATAAATAGTCAAAAGCCAAATTTTATTTGTAGGTGTCCAGTAATACCACCACAAGCTAAAAGTATTCACTGGCCATTACCTGATCCGGCACAAGCAAAAGGCACACATGAACAAAAAATGATTGTGTTTCGACAAACGC
>NZ_FTOY01000008.1 GCF_900156885.1 Limosilactobacillus caccae | reverse complement strand
AATAAATTAATTATTAAGCGAATTGACTTCGCAAATGTTTTGCTTCAAATCATAAATGATTGAAGACCCTACACATTTGATTCGTCGAAACTTTGTTCAGTTTTCAAAGGTCTACCTTGTTGGCTAACTAAGCAGCCAATCAACATTTATATTTTATCATAACGTTGATTGGTTTGTCAAGAAGAAATTTTAATTAATTCAGAATTTCTTTTGATCGATAACTCAATCAGCAACTTTATTATAATATCATGTCGTCAACTTGATGTCAACAATAATTTTTAATTAATTACCATCAGCACCGTTACATCAGCCATCACAATTCATCGCTCATGAACGTTCATTCATCTCTATCACTGATGAACAAAATTGTTCAATGATACGAAAGTTAAAATTGGTCTAGTTGAAACTCTGTGGTGACAACAGATATAAATTATACATACCTCCTCCCCTTCATGCAAGAGTAAATTTTAAAAAACTAAAATTATTTTTCACCATGCTGCTGGCGAAGAAAGGTAGTTAAGTCTAACTGACCGGCAACCTGCTGGAAACTTTCCGTGTTCCAACCACCATTACCGCTAATCACCAACTGCTTACCTGTTAGCTTAGCAGTCAGTGGATTGACAACATCCTTATCGCGCAAATCAATTTGATACTGGTCGCCATCCTTTTTCCACGTCAGCTGATCATCAGTATCGGGATTATGCTTATCCGCATATACATACCGCCCAGTTCCGTCTTCATTCAAGACAATTGCGGCACCATCTTCATCATCACGGTATGCCCCGACGATCGCTTCCACGTCACTCCTCGTTGCCGAAGATTGTTGTGCGGCCTTCTTGCTCGTTTCAACAACTGGGTTTAATTGTTTTTGACTAAACTGCTTAACATTCATCCCCAGGACAACCAATAAGCCGATTAAGACGACTAAAAAGATAATCAAGCTTAGATGACGTTTTTGTTTTACCTTTTCCACGTTTTCCACCTCAGTTTATCAATTAGGTGCGGCTTAACTCCTCTAGTCTAACACAATCTCAGGGCAAGTGAATTAATGGCATAATTTGCTTAGCAATTTCCGTCACTGCTAAGTCATCCGTATTAATCGTTATATCAGCACAGCGATCGTATGCTGCCTGACGTTGTTCTTGCAGCTGACTAATCCCGTCGATTGTCAAATTATCTGCTAGTGGCCGCCCTGTTTGTCTCCGCAAGCGGGCATACGTTACTTCCGGACTTGCCTTAAGTAACACCACTGGTGCTGCAGTCGCTGCTAAAATCTGCTGGTTATCGACGCGCAATGGCGTTCCGCCGCCCGTTGCCAAGATCCCAGGGAAAGCAGCAACCTGGCTGAGCGTTTGGTGTTCGATCTGACGGAACTGCTCCTCACCACCAGTCGCAAAAATTTTGGGGATTGTCTGGCCTGTTCGTCGTTCGATTTCCTGGTCAAGGTCTAACAGCGGCAAGCCTAGTTTCTGGTGCAAGAAGTGGCTTACGGATGTCTTTCCACTAGCCATAAACCCAATTAAAATTAACTTCATTTATCTCACCTCGTCACAATTTCGTAGTCCTTCTTTAATACTGTGGCAGCTCGCTCCCGTTCATCCTCGCGAGCAAAGACAAGCTGCAAAATCCCGTTAATGTCTTCGCGAACTTCTAAGATTTGCAGGTTGACTAGCGAGATTCCAGCCGCGGCAACTACGTGGGTCACCCGGGCAATTTCACCCGGGCGGTCAGGGATATTAAGGAAGAGGTCGTAAAATGGCGCTCTCGTTGTCGCGTTCAAACTCTCCCGCCCAGCCTTCGCCCGCGTAAAGAATTGGTGGATGGCCTGCTTATCTCCCGCTGCAATTAGTGCCTTAATCCGCGCTAAGTCATCAATGTAGCTTTGAAGGTGGGCAGTGATTAAGCGTTGGTTGTTCAGCATAATGGCACTCCACATGACGGGATTAGATGCCGCAATTCTCGTGACGGACTTGAATCCCCCGGCCGCTACCCGCATCCCAAGGGGGTCCGCTGCAAACACATCTTCAGTGTTATTAACCAATGCAGCAGCAATTACGTGGGGGAGGTCGCTTATCTGGGTAACGATCAAGTCATGCTTGCTGGCATTGGTAAGTAACCACTTAGCCCCCGTCCCAGCTAACAGGTCTTTTATCGCCGCAACCCCCTTACCGTCTACCAACGGAATTAAAAAGTAGTATGCATTCTCAATCAAGTCCGCTTTTCCGGCGGCAACTCCCGACTTATGCGACCCGGCCATCGGGTGACCACCGATAAAGGTAACTTTGTTGCTTGCAAGCTGCTTTGCTGCCGCCATGATCGTCGCCTTGGTGCTCCCGACGTCGGTGACAATCACGCCCGCTTTTAATTGCTCCTTTGCCAGGGCCGTAATGTCTGTAATTATTTGCGAAACCGGGCTGGCGAGAATAATAAAGTCAGCTTGGTTCACCCCGTGAAAGCCCGTGACGCCCTCATCAATCAACTCATTTGCTAACGCATATTCAATCGCCGCCGAATCAATGTCACTCGCCATGATCTTGTAAGAGGGGTGGACCCTTTTTATTGCCCGGGCGAGTGAGCTACCGATAAGGCCCAGTCCCTTGATAAACACCGTCGTCATTTTGTTTTTCCTCCTAATAAAGATAAATCAGCAAAAAAGCCTGGGTATGAAACATTGATGGCCTGGTCATTCGCTAGTAGCATTTCCTGATGAGCCTTTAATGAAGCAATAACGTCCATCATCCCAATTCGGTGGTCACCATAGCTATCCAACTTCACCGTTTCTTCCGCCCATTCCTGGCGACCTTCAATGATCATTCCATCCGCAAGTTCAGTGACAGTAACCCCAAATTTCCGTAGCTCGGTGACCACCGTCTTAATCCGGTCAGTTTCCTTCACCCGTAATTCCTGTGCCCCCGTGATCTTGCTTTGCCCTCCTGCACACGCTGCCAGCAGGGCAACTAGGGGTAGCTCATCAATCACGGATGGAATATCTGCAGCACCAATCTCAATCGGTGACAACTCACTTGTCATAATTCGAATATTGCCCAATGGTTCACCGGCTGACGGCACTTCTTCAACCACAATCCTAGCGCCCATCTTTTGTAAGACCCGAATAATCCCCGTCCGCGTAGGGTTAAGGTTGACATGCTCCAGGGTGATGTCGGAATGAGGAATAATCGCGCCTGCGACAAGGAAAAACGCGGCGGAAGAAACATCCCCCGGCACTTCTACTGCTTGCCCCCGCAAATGTGGCTGTGGTCTCACAATTATCCTCTGGTGGTCAACCGTCTTAATATCAGCGCCAAACTGTCGCAGCATGATTTCGGTGTGGTCACGCGTCGGTAATTTCTCAATAATCGTCGATGGGCCGTCCGCTTGTAGGGCAGCGAAGATCAGGGCACTCTTTACCTGCGCACTGGCAACCGTCATCTGGTAGTTAGCGTGGTGGAGCTGATGACCAATCACCTTTGCTGGGAGGGTTCCGTGGGGGCTTAACACCACTTCCCCACCGAACATTTGCAAGGGGATGCTGACCCGTTCCATCGGCCGCCGTTGTAGCGATTGGTCACCGATTAGTTCGCTGGTGAAGTTCGTCCCGGCAAGGATCCCCATCATCAACCGGGTGGTCGTTCCTGAATTTCCCATCGCTAACGGGTGGGTCGGCTTTTTCAGCCCTGATATCCCCTTGCCATGTACTAGGACCCGTTCACCATCTTGTTCAATCTGAACGCCGAGCGCCCGAAATGCGTTGATTGTCGATTCGCAATCATCCCCCGTTAAAAAATGACTAATCTCGGTGGGCCCGTCACTCAGTGCGCCAATCATTACTGCCCGGTGAGAAATACTCTTATCACCGGGGACGATGAGGCGGCCGTGGAGCCCCTTCGTTACAGGATGTAGTGTTTTCATATTATCCTCCTATCTGATAAATCGCCCAGAGCATCCGGGTATTAAAGCTTTTAATAATCGTTACATTATCAGCTGGCTTAATGAGTTTCTTACTGGTGATGACGTAACGACCGTCGACCAAGAAGTCGTGGTAGGCATCCACCTTGCTTGAGCTTAGCCGGACAAGTGTATTTTCACCACAATACTGCCTAATTAATTCCACTGTCGCTGGATGGGTATAGGCAATCTCTTCACGCGCGTCTTTTTCGCATAACACCAGTGGGCTTAGTGTTGTCACGATGCCGTCTACTAGTTCTAGCTGTGAAAAATAGCGGTAGTGGAGCTGGCCCCAACCTTCCTGGTCATTATTCTGATAGGCAGCGGGAACAATCATGTAGTCACCCCTAAGCGATGCTAAGTGACCGTAAATTTCCGCAAAGGAGCGGTGCAAAATAATTTCACCGGCATTCTTTTGTTTTGCAAGGTACTCCTTTGCGGCCGCATAACTATCAGTTTGACGTGGGCCAAGGGTGTGTAGTCGCATTTTAAAAAGCAGCCAAGGCTTGCCGGTAGCGGGTAACTTCGTCCTTCAAACGGTCCATGTTAGCTGATTCAAAGGTTGCGGTAATCTTCTTGGCGAGCTCGATTGCGACCACGTTTTCGACTACGATTGATGCGGGGACAATTGCCGTCGTATCAGACCGTTCCACGTTTGCTTTTAACGGTTTCTTAGTGTTGATATCCACTGTTTGCAAGGGCTTGTAAAGGGTCGGGATTGGCTTCATTGCCGCGTTGATGACAATCGGCATTCCGTTAGTCATCCCGCCTTCAAAACCGCCCAGGTGGTTACTCAAACGGGTAAAGCCCTTTTCTGCTTGATAGTCTATCTGATCCATCACCTTGCTCCCCGGGACCTTCGTATCCGCAAAGCCATCGCCAAAGCTAACCCCCTTAATTGCATTCACGCCCATTACGGCCCCGGCTAATTGCGCATCAAACTTGGTATCCCAGCTAATGTAGCTGCCTAGCCCCGCTGGAACATTTTCCACAACCACCCGGATAATGCCGCCAAGACTATCCCCGGCCTTTTTCGTCTGGTCGATCAAGTCATGAATTGCGGTGACGCGTTGCTGGTCAATGATCCGTAAGTCATTGCAAGCAATTGCCTGCTTAATTTCATCAACCGTTGTCGTTACTGGTTCATCAATTGAGATTGCCCCTACACGTTGAACGTAGCCGACCAGCTTGATATCCAACGCGGCCAACAGTTGCTCACAAATATTACCAATCGCGACCCGCATCGCCGTTTCCCGGGCCGATGACCGTTCTAAGACATTGCGGAGGTCGCGGTGGTGGTACTTCATCCCCCCGACTAAGTCCGCGTGACCGGGGCGGGGATGTTCAACCCGCCGCACCGAGTTTTCCGGGGTGGCGGGGCTTGTGGGGTTCATAATTTCCGCCCAGTGCGCGTGATCGCGATTTTTCACCACTAACGCCAAGGGGGAACCGAGGGTGACACCGTGACGAAGGCCACCAACAATTTCGACCTGGTCATGTTCTATCTGTTGGCGGTTGCCACGACCGTACCCACCCTGGCGCGCCGCCAGAGCAGCATTGATTTGTTCAATATCAAGGTGGAGCCCCGCGGGGATTCCTTCTAAAATCCCGGTAAGTTGTGGGCCGTGGGATTCACCGGCAGTAATGTAGTTCATTTTTCTTCTTCCTTTCTCTGCTGTTCCTGGTATTTTCGGGACTGGTGCATGATTTCCGTAAAGATTGCCTGTAGATAACTTGTCAGTTGCTGGTCACCCACCGACTCCGCGACCCTTGCTAACACTTGGCTTTCTCGCTTACTATCAAGGACTGGTAGCTGATGGCTTCGCTTGTAAGCATTCACCTTCACCACCGCCTTGAAGCGTCTTTCTAATAGCTGGACTAACTGCTGGTCAATCGCGTTGATTTCGTCCCGTGCTGTCGCTAATTGATTGCTCATTGTCGCCGCCTCCTACTGGTGCAATTCCGTCAATATTTCGTGAAGCTGGTGAACTTCCACTTGCCCGGGTGCCGATGACTGGCCGACACTACCAAAGCTAATGCAGGAGCCAAATGTTTCACCACCAACCCGAATAATCTTCCCGAGCCGGCCCATCCCGATTGCAATAATCGACTTGCTCCCTGGCAGGGCCGCATAATGCGCATTTACCGTCAAAATCGTCAACAGGTCATCACGGTTGTGGGGCATGACCGCAAACTTGACAATATCCGCATTTAAGGCGGTCATCTTGCCGAGCCGGGCCAGTAGTTCAGTGGCAGCCGGTGTTTTCGTAAAGTCATGGCTGCTCATGATTACCTTGATCCCATTTTCATGGGCCTTCTCTGTCAGTGCCGTGATTAGCTGCTGGTCGCGGGCCACCTCAAGGTCGATGATATCAGCCGCACAAGCTTCAATTACCCGCTGGTACACTTCTTGGTAGCTTTCGCTGCTAATCGGTTGCTGACCACCCTCGGCACTCGTCCGCAGGGTAATTAGTAACGGCCTGTTTGCAATGATCCTTTTAATTGCGAGGCCAAGTTCAGCAACCGCGGTGGGGCTTGTTAGCTGGTCAAAGAAGTCAACCCGCCATTCTAGCAGGTCAACCGGGCTGGCACATACTTGGCGGACAGCAGCCAAGATTTCTTCCTTATTTGTCCCAACTACTGGCGCAGCAATCTTCGGCATCCCCGTGCCAATCGTTAAACCATTTACTTTAACTTCTGCCATTAGCGCTCCTCCTCATCAGCAAAGAGTAACTGGCGGATGTATTCCACCGGCATCTCCTTGCCAGTCCATAATTTGAATGCTTCGGCCCCCTGCTCAAGCATCATCCCCAGGCCGTTTAAAACATGCTTCACGTTCGCCGCTTTAGCCACCTTCATTAACTTGGTTGTCCGTGGCGCGTAGACCGTGTCGAACACAATCATGTCCTGATGGAACCATGAGGGGT
Organism: Limosilactobacillus caccae; assembly: GCF_900156885.1. GTDB lineage: Bacteria > Bacillota > Bacilli > Lactobacillales > Lactobacillaceae > Limosilactobacillus > Limosilactobacillus caccae. The sequence goes on along the minus strand of NZ_FTOY01000008.1, from coordinate 267,104 downwards.
CTTCAACCAGGGTTTTATCCTCCAGCGGCTTCATCCCCACCCCCGTTGCATCACAGTAAATATCAGCTGTCGCTAGCTCCTGTTTAAAGTCAGCCTGGTCCTCTAAGCGATGCAGGCTCGCGTGACCGTTCGTCTGTTCATTAATAATTGCGACGTTTTTCTTTGCCTGCTCCCAGTGACTATCCTGGTTGTTAAAGATTGCAATCTCTGCAACGCCGTCTAACGCGGCCTGGATCGCAATTGGTGTCCCGGCCCCACCGGCACCGGTCAGCACCATCTTCTTTCCCCGGATATCCAAGCCCTCATCCTCAAGTGCTTTCATAAAGCCGGTCCCATCGGTTGTGTAGCCGGTAAGTACCCCGTGGTCATTTACAACCGTATTTACCGCCCCCGCTAACTTTGCTGCTGGTGAAAGCTGGTCGAGTAATGGTAGGATCTTTTGCTTGTTCGGCATTGAAATATTGGCCCCCCGCATATCTAATGTCCGGATTGCTTCAACCCCGGCTGCCAGGCGGTCGCAATCAATTTCAAATGCCAGGTAAGCAAAGTTTAAGCCCAGTTTGGCAAAGGCATTATTATGCATTGTTGGTGACATTGAATGCCGGATCGGGTGCGCCATCAAACCAATTAAAATCGTGTGTCCATCAATTCGTTCCATCTTAATCTTCTCCTTTTGTCTGTTGTAAAACTGCTAAAGCAACCATCAAGATAATTCCGCTAACGCCGACCACTAGGTTCATTGAAAATGCTAACTGAATACTAATCGCGGATAAGAACCCGGTAATCAGTGGGACGGTAAATGAAGCAATGCTTCCGAAAAAGTAGAATGCCCCGGTAACCATTCCCCGGTGTTGGGGGTACAAGTTCATAAAGACCGTCAACCCCGTCTGCATTACCCCGCTCGCGGCGCTAAAGCCGAAGATGAGGCTAGCGATATTAGCAACAAGCAGGTTTTGTCCAGCGAAGACGATTGCAGCAAGTGCCGCGACCGCAATAACATTTAGGCTTACCAGTAATTTCATTTCACTAACTGCGCGTTTTAACATGATAAAGAGGGTCACCACCCCGACTAGCGAGCCAATGCTGTATAAAGACATCAAGGTATGGGCTGCCACATTGCCGTAGTGCAAACTCTGCTGGGCAAATAACGTGATCCACTGGGTGAACCAGATCATCAATGCCATCGAGCTGTAACCGTATAATAGGAGGATTGCTGTTTGGATACCCCGTCTTAGCGAGTAGTGCCCCGTGTCATCAGCAACGGTTTTGCCCTGGTTAACCCGCTGACTAAGCTGGGGGAATTTAACGGTCGTCATGTTGACTAAGTTGACGACAATCAGCCCGGCCATCGCAATGAATGACCAACCAAACCACCAGTTCCGCGCGGCAAGGACCGCAACGATTAACGGTAAGATAAACTCACCAATCGAGACAAATCCCTTGATCAAGACTGTGTCGTAACCCTTACCATCGTTCATCTCAACCAGGGTGGTGTAGGTCCCCGCATCCAGGGCAGAATTAGCAATCCCGGCAAGAATCGCCAGGCAGTAGGCAACCGGCACACTGCGGGTCATCACCATCCCAAGCGCAAAGATAAGGTAAGCAACCATCCCGATGTAAACGAATAATTTCCGGCTAAAAAGGTCGGCAAGGGCACCGGTAATCAAGTAAGCCAGCAGGCGGCCAATCCCGATCCCTGAGATAACAAAGGAAACCGTCTTGATTGGCACCTGCCAGCCGCCAGCAAGGTCAACCATGTTTTGCGCAAGGATAATGATTCCGAAGCCATGGATCAGGTAATTAAGGTAGAGGCTTAACGACAAGTGTTTTTTATTAACGTTGTTTTCTGTTACTGCTAGTTCCATCTTTTTTCTCCTTAAAATCTAATAAAAAAGCGCCAACTAAACTGAGACATTTCTCAACCTAGTTGGCGTTTTCTAAAATTCTTGAGGAGGTTTTAGAAAGTATAGAACAAATAAACGCTTTGCTAGATTGATGCACCTAGCAAAGTCAACATTAAACAAACCTTGCTCCTGGTGCGAACGCCCCCGTCCGCACGCAGTCGCACGGACGCTAAATAAAGTAAGCAAAGTTATAATAGAAGTTCTTAACGTTATTTAATGTTGATAATGTCATTGTTTCTTCTTCCTTTCAATACTTGTTGCAATTATTAAAACATTCTCATTTTAAGTTGTCAAGTTTTAATTTAGATTTAAAAATAAAAAGTAGCCTTCCCGTTAGCGGTCAAGCTACTCTTTTAGTGGACACCAAAAAAGATATCCTCAATAATTTCTAATTAACCTGCTGCTGAATATCCGTCAGTTCGCTGCTAAATTATTTGCCGTCGGCGATCTTTTGTCCCTTGTTGACATAGTGCAAGGTACCAATCGGCCCCTGGACATGAAGCTTGCCGTTCTTGTAAACGAGCTTTGTCACTGCGGCGTTTTGCATTGGCTTCCCTTCGTACTTGTCACTAATTGTCGAAAGATATTCGTTGATTGACATTCCGGAACTAACAACCAGAACATTCCCGCCACCTTGCTTTTGGGTGGTCTTGGCGATGTGAAGCAATTCTGAATTCATCCGGTTTTGCACTTGCTTTGAACTTTCTGCCCGGTCGCTCTTGGCTAACTTAGTATTTTCAGAGTTTTGCTTATCAAGAGTGTGGTAGGCATCCTGGAGACGGTTCCAGTAGTCCTTCCCAGTCTGTTCCTGGAATTGCTTACCATCAGAATAGCCGTATACATTAGCAATCTTTTGGTTGTCAGCTTCAATGCTGTCCCCTTCAAAACTACCGTAGCCACCTTCGCGGAGCTTCGGCGTCGTCGTGATCTTGGTATCCTTATTGCCAGAGTACTTAAGCGCATGTTCTGCAGTGACTTCTTGACGAGTTAAGTTACCAGTGTATGCGTGTTTGAACTTAATCCCCTTTAAGCCGTAGCCCAGGTCATTAGCAACCTTAATCCCGTTCTTCGTCAGTGGGAAGTCGCTGGAACCCTGAACCCGTTGCATCACATTACCAGTCGTCTCCCCATGGCGAGTGAGGTAAATGGTAACTTGGTCTTTATCAGCAGCAGAGGCGGTCGCTGGAACAACAGCGGTCGCGGTACTACCAACTAAAAGGCCGGAAAAAACTGCACACATTACTGTAAATTTTTTAATCTTCATCAATTATTCCTCAATTTCTTTCAAAACCTATTCAGCAGCATTTTTATTATACACAGGCAAGAAAGCGTGTTCAATAGTTATTTGTGATCGCTTTCATTAACATTAATGGGAAGTAACTAAAAAAGCCGGGGATACCCCAGCTTTTCCCATTATCCAATTAATAGTCAAACTTTAATTTGTTACTCCGGTCTTGAAAATTGCGATTCCGTGGACATCGTATTTTTCATTATTCGTCTTCTTACCGCTTGCCACATCAATGATGTACTGGATAAACTTGGCAGCCAAGTCATTCATTGATTCGTTCATCAATTGGCCTGCATCAAAGTCAATCCAGCGTGGCTTGAGGTTAGCGATGTATGAATTCGATGATACCTTCACCGTTGGAACATAGGTGGCAAATGGTGTCCCCCGACCAGTAGTGAAGAGGACCATCTGACAATCCGCCGATGCTTCCGCTGATGATGAAACGAGGTCATTCCCTGGTGCCTGCAATAAGTTCAAGCCCTTCGTCTTAATCTTATCACCGTATTTCAAAACATCATTAACCGCCGATGTTCCTGACTTTTGCGTACACCCAAGGGACTTATCTTCAAGGGTTGAGATCCCCCCGGCCTTGTTACCAGGAGAAGGATTTTCGTAAATTGGTTGGTGGAACCGTTCGAAGTACTCCTTGAAATTGTTAATCAAGTCAACAGTCTTGTCAAAGGTCGCTTCATCCTTCGCCCGCGACATCAGGATTGTTTCTGCCCCAAACATTTCTGGAACTTCTGATAACACCGTTGTCCCGCCCTGGGCAGCAACAAAGTCAGACAGCCGACCGAGCAATGGGTTAGCAGTAACCCCTGATAAACCATCAGAGCCACCACACTTTAGCCCAATCTTCAATTCACTCAATGGTTGCGGCGTCCGTTGGTCATCCTTAACCGCCGCATTGAGTTCCTCAAGCATCGCTAAGCCATCAGTAAGCTCATCATCACTATCAGCAGATGATAAGAACTTAATCCGATCGGTATCAAGCGAACCAGTTGCTCCTGTTAGCATCTCTTTCATCCGGGCTAACTCATCGTCATCCGCACAGCCCAGGCCACAGATCAAAACAGCGCCGGCATTGGGTTGTAATGCCGCGTCAAGGAGGATCTTGCGCGCGTGTTCGTAGTTATCCTGAGACGTCTCAATCCCGTAAGTGTGCTTAAGGGGCACAATGTTGTCAAAATTCCCGTTGTCGGGGTGCAGGGCTTTAAACTGTGTAACCAGTGGGTCAAGCAATTCACTAACTGAGCCCACGACCGGGATAATGTAGAGGTCATTTCTGATCCCGACCTTCCCATTTGGCCGCTTGTAGCCCATAAAGTGACGGTCATCCTTCGCTACTTTGTTGGTAACTTTAATCGAGTCATAGTGGTACTTTAATTCGCCCGAAAGGTTGGTAGCAATATTGTGAATGTGAACATGTTCCCCCCGCTTGATATCTTGGGTGGCGTGACCGATTGGGTAACCGTACTTGATCACATCGGCGCCCTCCTTAATATCTTCTAAGGCGATCTTGTGACCGCGGGTAATATCCTCGGTGGTGGTAACATCGCCGTGGTTCGTTGTCTTTAAGACCGTCCCTTTCGGCAGATCTTGTAATGCCACTGCTACGGAATCATGTTCGTCTAAAATAATGAAATTATTCATTATTCATAACTCCTTTTACTTTGCACTGCGAATCCGCATTAATTCTTCGTGGAACTTCTTGGCATTGGCCGTTACTTGGTCGTAATCGCCGTCAGCACCTGGGCCAACGAGGCTCCCACCAGCACCGACACAGAAGGCCCCAGCCGCAAACCAGTCCTTCATGTTGTCAAGGGATACCCCACCACTTGGCATGATATTAGCTTGTGGGAATGGTCCTTGCAGTTCCGGAATCATCTTTTGGCCGGCAATTGCCCCAGGGAAGATCTTAACGACGTCGGCACCCGCCATTAAAGCCGTTTGTACTTCGGTTGGGGTGAAGCAGCCTGGCATATATGGCACTGCATACAGGTTACATAACTTCGCAACTTCTTCGTTGTAGGATGGACTAACGATAAACTTAGCACCAGCAACCATCGCCATCCGCGCCGTTGCCGGGTCTAAGACCGTTCCGGCACCAACAACTACTTCGGGGTCATCGGCAAATTCCTCGTTTAACCGCTTAATCGTTACATCGGCGTTAGGAGAAGTAAAGGCTAATTCGATGGCCTTTACCCCACCCTTAATGCTGGCCTTTGAAATCTCGTAGGCGTTTTCTTCACTCCGGCCACGGACAACGGCCAAGACACCGGCTTCTTCAACTGCTTTTAATGCTTCATACTTTGGTAACATGTTTCAAACTCTCCTTATGATAAATGCATTTCGTACTGTGATACCTTGCTTGCGTGGGCAGGCAAAATGATATTTCCTGGCTTCTTCATCCAATCTACCGGTTCACCAAGGACATCTGGGAGACCGTTAAATGGTTCCATGCATAAGAACTTGCAGTCTTGATCTTCCTTTGTCCACAGACAAACGTTCTTAAATTCACTGATGTCCATCTCAATGGAACGCGATGTCAACGGTGAATAGAGCTTAACACTCTTAATTCCGGGATTGCTAATAATCCGTAAGCCGGGCTTAAAGACATCGTAGTTAAGGCTCAATTCATTACCTTCACTGCTGGTGAGTAATTCTTCCTTCCCCGTCCGGTATGGGTTAGGTGTCTTGACGATTTCGTAAACGTTAACCGGCCCTTCAATCCCGGTAAACTTAACCCGGTAATTATCAAACTTGGATACCCCGTTAATCGGCACGTTGAATGCCGGGTGTGAACCAAGCGAGTATGGCATTTGCTTGTCAGACTGATTTTCAACAGTAAAGCTTACTGATAGCCCAGTACTTAGGAGGGTAAAGGCAACGGTCAGCTTAAAATCAAACGGGTACAGCTTCTTTGTCGCAGCATTAGCGGTCAGTTCAAAGACAGCCACATTTGCGGCATGGTAAGTCACCGTGAACTCCTGGTCGCCGGCAAAACCATGCTGGGGCATTTCATAAGTCTGCCCATCCAAAACGTACTGGTCCTTATTAGACCGACCAATTGCGGGGAAGAGGACCGGTGCATGCTTGCCCCATTCTTCACCATTCCAGATGTAGTCAAAGTTGGCTTTCTTATTTACCAGGTGGGTTAATTGTGCCCCGTGTTCATCAATTTCAGCACAAAAGTCAGCATTTTCAATTTTTATCATTATAAATAACTTCCTTACTATTCAGTGACCCCAATCTTAAAGATTGCCAAGCCATGTAAACCAGCCTTTTCATTATTAGTCGCCGTGCCGCTAGCAACGGCAATAATGTAGTCAATAAACTCAGCTGCAACTTCCGCAAACGGCTTCGTGAGTACTTTTCCACCATCAAAGTCAATCCACAGCTGCTTCTTCGTCGCCAATTCAGAATTGGTGGCAACCTTGATTGACGGCACAAAGCTAGCATACGGCGTTGCGACCCCGGTGCTGACAACCACCATCTGGCAGTCAGCCGCCGCTTCCGCTGATGAATCAATCAAGTCATTATCTGGCGCTTCCAGCAAGTTCAAACCGGCCTTCGTTACTTTATGCCCATAGCGCAAGGCATCAGTAATCAGGGCATGACCAGCCTTTTGCGTCGCATTAGCCGCTAATTCTTCAGCTGTTGTCACCCCATTAGCCTTATCCTTTGCACCGGGCTTTTTGACCAGCTCTTGATCAAATTCACCGTAGTAGTGTTGCATGTGGTCAAAGACATCGGCAACCTTTTCGGCTGTTTCCCTGTCGTTACTCCGGGCAAGCAAGTTGCCCTGTGCCGCTGCTAATTCAGGAACACCGGTAAGGACCGTGCTCCCGCCATTAGCATTAATCGTATCCGCCAGGTTAGCGAGCAGGCGGTCAGCAGTAACCGGTGCTAGTGCATCAGGCTTGACACTTTGCAAGCCGACTTTTAATTCGCTCAACGGAACTGGTTCACGATGGTCATTGGCAGCTGCTTCGTTTAATTCTTCTAGCATCTGCTGCGCATTGGCAAACTCATCCTTAACTTCTTGGGCAACGAGGAATTTCATTCGGTGAGGATCAATTCCGGCCATCTGGTCAATCGTTTCCTTCATTCCAGCCATCTGGTTGTTTTCACAGCCCAGGCCAAAGACGAAGACTCCCCCTGCGTTCGGGTGCAGTGCCGCATCACACAGGATTTGCCGGGTTTGTTCAAAGTCTTCCCCGAGTTGCGAACAGCCGTATGGGTGCTTCAATAAAACAATATTGTCAAAGGAACCATTATCAGGGTGGGCAGCCTTAAATTGTTGGACCATCACATCCATCAGTGGAGTAATACATCCAACGGTTGGGACGATAAACAGGTCGTTTCTAATTCCGACCTTCCCGCTTTTCCGCCGGTAGCCCATGAACGTCTTTTTACTAATATAATCAGCAAGGTCAAGGTTCATGTTCATGACTGACTGCCGGTCAGAGTTGAGACTACTAGCCAAGTTATCTTCATTGACCAGTTGCCCAGCGCGGACATCAGCGGTTAAGTGCCCAATCACTTGGCCGAGCTTAACGATATTTGCACCAGCAGAAAGGTTTCTTAGCGCAAGCTTGTTACCAGCAGGAACATCGTTAACCAGCTTTAATTGGCTGCCATTAACATCAATTGTATCTTCGGCAGTCAAGTCAGTCGTTGCAACAGCAACATTGTCACTGCCATTTAAGATAACTAGTTTTTCCATGAAACTACTACTCCTCTGCGTTAATTTCTTGGACAATTGCCCGGGTACCCTTCTCGGCAATTTCGTTGTAGTACTTCGTTACTAATTCTTCCAAGCCCGGAATCTTCGTCAAATCTTCACCCCAGAAGGCGTCATTGCTGAGCGCTTCGTGGATGTAATTGTCATCCCCCTGAATCTTCTTAAAGCCGGCTGTAATATCCGCAGTATCATTAATGTCAAATTCGGACTTGCCATTGTAGATCCACAGGTAAGCAGCAAGCGCGAGGGTCATCCGCTTAGGTAACTTGCCAAATTTGTCGTAGTAGCGCTTGTAGTTTGGCAACAACCGGGCAGCATACTTAGAAATACTGTTGAGGGCAAGGGCACTCAGTTGGTGCTTAACGTATGGGTTTTCAAACCGTTCTTGGATCCCCTTCGCATAGCTTTCTAGTTCGTCCTTTGGTAATGGAACCACTGGGATAATTTCCTTGTGCATTTCATCGTCAATGAACTTGTAGAAGTCCTTGTCGTCCATTACTTGACCAACTGTTTCAAGGCCAGCGAGGCGACCAATTGGTGACATCGTCGTGTGCGGGCCATTTAAGATTGATACTTTCCGGTTCCGGTATGGCTGCATATCATCAGTGACAACCAGGTTAATGCCGGCTTCCTTAAGTGGTAAGACCTTTTCAATATCCTTATTTCCTTCAACAACGAAGATTAAGAATGGTTCCGTCTTAACCATGTTTTGGTCCTTGTAACCCCACTCTTTTTCGAGGTCAGTCGCCCGGTCGCGTGGGTAACCGGGAACAATCCGATCAACTAGGGTTGAGTAGAATTCGTTATCGTTGTTAATCCAATCGACAAAGTCTTGACCAAGGTTCCATAAGTCGGCATATTGCAAGATTGCCTTCTTGAGGGCATCCCCATTGTGGTTAATTAGTTCGCAAGGGATAATGTGGAAGCCCTTCTTCCCTAATTCAAACCGGTGGTAAAGTAATGCCGTCAACTTAGCAGGGTATGAACTCTTTTCCCCGTTTTTAATAGCATCAAGTGTATCTTCTGGAACAAATTCAATCCCCGCTTCAGTGGTGTTAGAGAAGATTACTTCGATATTGTCATCTTCTGCTAACTTAATGTACTTGTCATATTCAGTGTAGGGGTTAACTGTCCCGTTGATTGACTCAATAATCTCATGGCTTTGGATCTTCTTACCATCTAGGATTCCTTCAAGCAAAACAGTATAGAGGTCATCTTGCTTATCAAGTTCCTTAACCCGGCCAGTTGGCAATGGCTGGACAATTTGCACGCCACCCTTGAACAGGCCCTGCTTATTCATCTGGTGAATCTGCCAGTCAATGAATGCCCGCAAGAAGTTACCTTCACCAAATTGAATTACCTTATTAGGATATTGTGGCAATTTACGAAAACTATTATTAAGACTTTCCATGTTAGAAACCCTCCAAAACTTGATTAATTAACATCATTTAGTAATCAGGACTTGTAGCCTACCTAATCTGCATCTGTGAGAGGTGATGTGCATCTTATAGCAAAGCCTGCCTCATATTTGACGTGCAGCCACTATTGCCGCCCTTGCGGTAAATGGATACGCTATCAATACAATTACATTATAGAATGTTAACGTGAAACATTCAATGCTTTTCCATAATTTGTTTATAATTGATCAAGTTGGGGCGAAGAAATGGGGCTGTCTCGCAGATAGCAGCCCTCAATTATCTTGCTTTTACTTATTAAATTGGTGGTTAACAGCTTCGTTATTTTTGCTGATAACATTAGCCATTTGTTGGCTTACACTGTGGTTATTCACCGTTGAGGTCGTGTACAAGGAACTTGCGCTAGCAACCCCTGCTAAAGCAACACTCGCTACGATAAAAAATACAAAAGTCTTAATTAAGTTCATTTTAATTCTCTCCTCTCACAGAAAACGTCCCATTAAATGTTAACGTGAACAGTAAATCAACATCTTGTATTCTACTATATTTAGATTAAGATTCAAGAGGTTTTGCTTACTTTTTAGCAGTAAGCGTTTTCTTTTTAAAATAAAAAGATAGCGTTATTGAAACACTACCTTCAGTCACTGTTAATCTACTTATTACGCCAACGCTGCCTTAATAATTGCACAACTTGTTTTGGCCGGCGATCGCGAGTAAATACGCCTTTACGATTCTCAGCACCAACCCGAATCATCCCCGGCTCAGTAACAAAATCTGCAAAGTTCCATAATTGTTCTCCTTGAACATACTCACAAGAATCAAACACCGCAAAGTTAGCCTGATAATAATCAACCTGATACTCTTCCGAATATGGGGCATGGTATAAAGAATGCATTCCGGCGATAGTATCGGCTCCAAATTCCGTAAATAATATTGGTTTCTCTGGAAACTTCTTGTGCCACTTCTCGAGTTCCACTTTTAATTGTTTCTTTGCTAATTCAAGCTTGCCAAAGTCAACATACCACCCATAGTAACGATTTAAGCAAATAACATCTACTAAATCACCAATTAAGTCTTTTTCAGCATCAGCATTCATGATATTAACAACTGTTACCGGCCGTTTTTGCGGATCCATTTGTTTAGCACATCTAATTATATCAGCAAAATATTCATGTGCTCCCGGTTCATGGCTTGCTGGCTCATTAGCTACTGACCACATCACAACACTTGGATGGTCATGGTCCCGCTCAATCATTTCACGTAAAGCAAGCTTATGATTAGCTTGAGGATCTAAATTTTTCCACGTTTTGCCTTCCTTGAAACTGCCGCCTAAAGTAACAGCAAAATTTTCATATAAGCCTACTGCCGGGACTTCATCAATAACAACAAATCCTTTTCGGTCAGCGAGCCGCATCGTCTCTTCCGAGTAGGGATAATGAGAAGTTCGAAACGAGTTAGCACCCATCTTTTCCATGATGTTAAGGTCAAGATTAACCTGCGGGAGGTTTTCTCCTTTTCCGTGAGCTACTGAGTCTTCATGCCAACCGAAGCCCTTGAAATAGAAAGGTTTACCATTAATAAAGAATTGATGTTGCTTAACTTCAATTGTTCGAACACCAAACTCTTGATTATAAGAGTCCACTAATTTATCAGCAACATATATCTTTACCTGCAGACGATAAAGGTAAGCATTTAATGGTTGCCAACGATGAGTGCTATTAATAGTTAACGTGGCTTCTTCATCACCACGAGCCACTACTTTACCCTCTTCATCAAGGATAGTAACTACAACTTGATCATAACCACCAATAATCTTTATATCTGGGTGAACGAAAGTCTTTTCTCCATCTATTTTATAATTAACCGCAACATATTCGAGATATGTTTGCGCAGTGGTATAAAGTTGGACTTTGCGATGAATACCGGCATAGTTATAGAAATCAAAACGATTTTGCTGGCTAAGTTCTCCATTCTCATTTTTTTGCAAAGCAGAGGGAACTGTCGTATTATCAAGCAAATTATTCAGGCGAATCTTTAAGTTATTATCTCCAGCTTTTAGGTACTTATTAACTTCAAATTCAAAGGGAGTAAAGCCACCAATATGCTTTCCAACTTCTTGTCCATTTAAAAAGACTTCAGCATTTTGTGTTACTGATCCAAAACGCAGGACATTTCGCTTCTTTAGTTGATCAACGGGTACACTAAAATTTGTTTCATACCAAAAATAACCAACACGATTCCGTTTCCCCAAGTCTGTTACTTGATCATTATATGAAGCTGGTACAGCCATCCACTCATATCCTCGTAATGGCTTTGCTGGATCAACATGTCCATCCTCAATTTTAAATTTCCATAAACCAGTTAAATCTGCAAGCGTTCTCGTTGCCGTTTGTTCTGGATAAAGCATCATAGTTCCTCCTTTTTGAAAAAACCTACCAGCTGGAGAGTAGATAGCTAGTAGGCTTTAATGTAAGATATTTTATTGATCCTAATTCTTCTTGTTTACCCCCTTTCCAGGTGCATAGTCATCCATCAGGTTTGCTGGTGATGGATTTAGTTTAAAGGCCTCATCCTCACGTGGCGAACTTTCATTTATTTCATCATTAGCTTTATGTAATGTCACAGTCCCGTATGCGGGAACTGTAACATCTTGCCATTTATTTTCAAAACCATTTACCATAACCGAAGCCTTTAATGGCTTGTCCGTTGGATTATAAATATGAGCAGCAATTGAACCATCAGGCCCTAAAAAGGCTACCGAGCCTAGGCCACCGGTATAACCATCTTGGGTATAGTTAGTTGAACCAACAACTACAGAACCTGGCTTAACATCTTGAGTAAAGTTTCTCAGCATGTAATATTCCAGGTTACGTTGGACTTTACCAGTTGTATGATCAATCGTAACAACACCCCGCCGGCCAGTTGAACCTACCATATTTGGCAAGCCACGTTCATCTAAAGCCATATTCCAAAGATAGATCGATGAAAGTCCTTGTCTTACTAACCAATTACCAATTAAACCAAACATAATATGGGAAGCATCTTCAACTGTTTCTTCCAACATGCAACGCCGTTCAGTCATTGCTAGTTGCCATCTTGGATTGAATCGCCGCGCCTTAAAAATATTGGTGTAAGGACCATCATAAGTATGGAAAGCAAAGCCATCAAAAGCATTAGCTTCCTCAGGATTAATCGCATCGCTCAATGACTCATTGAGTACATTTAGACTACCATCCCAGAAATAAAGCTTAGTGTCAGGAAAGTTCTCATCTAGCGCTGGTCGTAAGTACTTATAGCCAAAGTGTGCTAATTCTTTAATATTCCAAATCATCGCTGGCCAAGCAGCCGCGTTCGACGGTTCATTTTGAATCGTAATAGCATAGATTGGAATACCAAGTTTCCTGTATTCTTCAATGTAGCGAATAAAGTATTGCGCATATACACCTTCAAAGCGATCTTTGTCAGCATAACCATTACCAGTAAATTCACCGAACCGGAGATGTCCACCCATCCGCATATTACCTGTATTCTTCATCCAAGCTGGTGCTGACCATGGGGAAGCCATAATCTTAACCGCAGGGTTGATTTGTAATATTTCTTGAACTACTGGAACAATGTACTTTAAATCTTTTGTTGCATTATCTGCACCAGGCTTCCCCTCACCGATAGAGAATTTAGCAAGACTAGAATCATGCTCACCAAATGGCACGTCATCATAACTATAGTATGGCTGGCTTGATGGTTCACAAGCCCCGAGAGGAATCCTGATTGTTGAAAAGTTACCTTCTTTAGGATCGAATAATTCGTGTAGTAAGGCACTCCGTTGCTCTTTACTTTGCTTCCAAATGAGTGACGCAGCAGCATCAGTAATTGCTGCCCCAGCACCAATCCATTCTTGTTCCTTTTGCGAAGGATCAATTACAATCTTGTAACCATCCCCGCCGTGTTCTTTCATTTCAGGAGTTGCTAAGTGCTTTCGTTTGCTACTTAAATCACCCGCAGTAACAGTCCAAAATTCATTTTTAAAAGCTGTCATCATTAGTCCTCCTATTTGTTGACTCCCTTACCAGGCGCATAGTCATCCATCAAGTTAGCTGGACGAGGGTTTAGTTTAAATTTTTCATCTTGTCGTGGTGAGCTTTCATTGATTGGGTAGTTCGATTTATGCAGGGTAACTGTACCATATGCTGGAACTTCAACCCTTTGCCATTGATTACTTTCACCATTTACCATAACATTAGCAACCATTGTTTCTGCTGTTGGATTATAAATGTGCGCGGCAATCCCACCAGTTGGGCTTAAAAACGCTACTGATCCTAAACCGCCAGAATAGCCATTTTGTGTATAATTACTTGAGCCAATAACTACCGATCCCGGTTCAACATCCTGGGTAAAGTTACGCAACATGTAATATTCCAAATTACGTTGAACTTTGCCTGTCTTATGGTCAATCGTGACAACGCCTCGCCGACCAGTCGATCCTGCAATATTAGGAAGTCCTCGTTCATCTAAGGCCATGTTCCAAAGATAAATGGATGAAAGGCCTTGTCTGACTAGCCAATTGCCAATTAAACCAAACATAATATGGGAAGCATCATCCACTGTTTCTTCAAGCATGCACCGTCGCTCTGTCATTGCAAGCTTCCAATTGGGATTAAGGCGACTAGCCTTAAACAAGTTTGTATAAGGTCCATCATAAGTATGGAAAGCAAAACCATCAAAAGCGTTAGCTTCTTCAGGAGTAATAGATTCCGTTAACGGCTCATTCAAGACGTTAAGGCTTCCGTCCCAAAAGTAAAGTTTTATATCTGGAAAGTTTTCGTCAAGTGCTGGTCGAAGATAGTGAGCGCCAAACTCTGCCAATTCCTTTACACTCCAAATCATCGCCGGCCAAGCAGCTGCATTTGATGGCTCATTTTGAATCGTTAACGCATAAATTGGAATCCCAAGCTTAGCATAAGCCTCAATAAACTTAATAAAGTAATTAGCATAAACTCCTTCAAAGCGGTCTTTATCAGCATAACCATTACCAGTAAATTCGCCAAAGCGAAGATGACCACCCATCTTCATGCTCCCTGTGTTTTTCATCCATGCTGGACCAGACCACGGTGAAGCTAAAACCTTTACTGCAGGATTAATTCTTAAAATTTCCTGAACAACCGGAACAATATATTTCAAATCCTTAGTTGCATTTGGGCTACCGGGCTCGCCTTTTCCAATCGAAAATTTTGCTAGGCTTGAATCATGCTCACCAAATGGCACATCATCATAACTATAATATTCTTCTGTCGACGATTCACCGGAACCAAAGTCACAAGAGCCAATTGGTATTCTAATTGCAGAGAAGTTTCCCTCTGCAGGATCAAACAATTCATGCAACAATGCACTACGTTGCTCCGCATTTTGTTTCCAAATAAGTGAAGCGGCAGCATCTGTAATCGCAGCACCAGCACCAAGCCAATCTTGCTTCTTTTTAGAAGGATCAATTACAATCTTGTAACCATCAATAACTCTATCAACATATTCTGGTGCCGCTATTTGGGTACGTTTTTCACTTAAATCTCCAGCTGTTGCTGTCCAAAATTCATTTTTATATTTCATAAAATTACATCCTCTTATCAATTAACGTACACGCTTAATAAGGTAAATTAAAATTGCACCAGCAATTTCCATAATAACAGCAAAGATGAAAATTCCTTTGTAACCAAAACCGGCAACAACCGCTGAGGCAACCATGGCACCAAGCATCTGACCAAGAGTATTGGCAAGGTTGATTAAGCCAAGATCCTTACCAGCTGTATCAGCTGATGGCAATACGTCCATGTTTAAAGCACCATCGACAGAGTTATAAAGACCATTACCAAAGGCAGCAATAATAGCATAAACAAACATTGCCCATGGCTTTTGAACAAACAGTGGGAATAAGGCTGCGGCACCTAAAGCAAAGGTAGCTAAAACAACCGGTCCCTTAACACGCTTCATTTTATCAGCAAGTGGTCCACCAACTAAGGCAAAGATTACACCGATGATTAACATAATCATTGAGAAAATTGAAATTGAATTAGCGGCATCCTTGGTACTTTGACCGATATAATCAGTAAAGATATATAATTCAAAAGTTGTAACAATTGTTGAACCAACAACCATACAGAACTTACCTGAAAGGGCAAGGTAGAAATCCCGTGCCCCCTTAGTTGGGAAGAAGAAATACTTCTTCAGTGATTCTTTATCAAAATTAACTTTAGGTTCATCTAGGTTACCTTTTTCTTGAATTAATAATTCGTGAATAATTGCTAAGACAACCGTACATCCGGCCATTACATAAATACCAAACTTAACATTTCCAAGGAACTGGGCTGCTAAGAGTGCAAAACCTTGTTGAGCGATAGTAAAACCAACACCATAAAATGTCGAAACAGTCCCCCGCCACTTAGGCGCGACCCGGTCCGAAATTTGCGGGTAAATTGCTGCGGCAATCGCATTTTCAGCCGCAGCCGCGACAATCCACACAAAGATAATTCCAACAACCGACCTCATATTAGCAATAATACAAAGTGAAATTGCAATAAAAAGCGTTCCTAAAACAATGTATGGCTTACGCTTCCCAAAACGTGTCCGTGTAACATCAGACAAGGCACCAAACAAAAGATTAGCAATTGCACCGGTAATTGAAGCTACCGTTGCTAAGATACCAACAGCCCACACCTTATGAACGGGATCAATTTGACTAAATAATTGCGGAATTAAGACGCTTCTTGTTGAACCGATTGGCCCGTACCAACAAAGTGGCGCAAGAAACATCGCGGACGAAACTAGCCAAGGAAGTTTGGGTTGTTCTTCATCTTTAACTTTTGCATTAGTTATCTCGCCGATAACGCTCGATTCTGGCTTATCTTTACTCATATTTTTCACTCTCCTCATGAACTCCTCTATAAGATAGCGCTTTCATTTTAACCACAAATTATAGGAAACTACCACTTTGTAAAATGATAGTTTCCTTACCACCACTTCACTTATTATCTTTCTCAATCGCCTCCCATAAGCCATTCAAGTATGTTGCACCAAGTGCACGGTCATACAAACCATAGCCTGGACGACCTTCTTCACCCCAGATGTCACGACCGTGGTCTGGTCGAATGTAGCCATCAAAGCCGGTGTCATACAAGGCTTTCATGATTTCATACATATCCAATGAACCTTCGGATGATAAGTGGGCTGATTCATGGAAGTCCCCATTTTCCATAAACTTGATGTTCCGCGCATGGATAAATGGTGCCCGATCCTTCTTCACGAATTCACGGATAATGGCTGGCACATCATTCTTCGGGTTCTCACCGAGACTACCTGTACAAATCGTAAAGCCGTTGTACTTTGATTCGTGCATTTGTTCAATCTTGATCATGTCTTCCCGGTTCTTGTAAATCCGTGGCAGGCCAAATAATGGCATTGGCGGATCATCCGGGTGCATTGCCATCCGCACATCATATTTTTCACACGTCGGGATGATTGCATCTAAGAAGTACTTTAAGTTCTCGCGGAGCTTAGCTTCATCAACGTCCTTGTAGGCTTCAAATAACCGCTTAACTTCCGCTAACCGTTCTGGTTCCCAGCCAGGAAGAACATACCCGTTGGAATTCTTTTCGACAGACTTAATAATGTCTTCTGGTGACCCCTCAACATACTTATGCTGGAAAGCCATATCCGTTGAGCCATCAGGAAGCGGATAATGAAGATCTGTCCGCACCCAGTCAAAGATTGGCATGAAGTTATAACAGATAACCTTAATGCCATAGGCAGCAAGGTTTTTAATTGTTTCTTTGTAGTTTTCAATGTACTTGTCACGTGTTGGCAGGCCAATCTTAATATCGTCATGGATATTAACAGATTCAATCACTTCAAGTTTGAGGCCAGCATCTTCTACTTCCTTCTTCAGTGCCGCAATCCGTTCTTTTGGCCACACTTCACCAACTGGTATATCAAATAATGCACCAACTACTTGCGTTGTCCCTGGAATCTGACGAATGTCTGACAACTTGATCGAGTCGTTGCCATCGCCATACCAGCGAAATCCCATATTTTTCATATGTCAAAAACTTCCTTTTTAATTAATATTTACCATATTTATCTACCGTATTTTCAATGGTTGCACGAACCGCACCCGGCTTGGCAATCAGCTGCTTGAAGTAGCCCTCTACCTTTTGACCAACACCAATTTCATAAAGGTCGTTACCAAAGATTGCCTTATTGCTAAGAATTGGTTGCAGCTTTTCATGAACATCAACACTACCATCACCTAATTTGATCGTTGCAACGTATTCATGTAATTGGTCGTAAAGTGGGTCTGGACTTGGCGTAAACTCCTGACCACGATCATCAATTGCCATCAAGTAACGACACCAACCGGCAATAATCAGGGGAATAAATTCAAGCTTGGCGGGATCTAATTGCGGATCATCAACATAGTTCTGGAGGGTGACCCCATAACGAATACCAACCTTTTGCGAAGTATCGGAGGCAATCCGCTGTGGCGTATCAGGAATATTCTTATTTGGCAACCGCTTCGTAATTAACGTATCGATAAATTCCTTGGGGTTGATAATTCCTGGATCCTTTACCACTGGTAAGTCTTCACCGTAGCCGAGGTTTTTAATTAGCTTAAGCAGGTCGTCATCATTCGCCTCTGCAGCTATCGAGTCAAAGCCGAGAAGGCAGCCAAAGATCGCCAGCGAAGTGTGCAGGGGGTTCAAGCAGGCCGTAACCTTCATCTGGTCAGCGTCATTGACTGTCTCCCGATCAGTCATCATCACTCCCGCCTTTTCTAGTGCGGGACGGCCATTAGGGAAGGAATCTTCAATCACTAAGTAGTGGGTCTCTTCCGTGTTGCCAAACGGGGCAAAGTTAGAATTGGACGTATGCAGAATTTCACCATCTTCAAAGCCACTTGCCTTTAATTCAGCAGAAACATTTGCTGAAGGGTTTGGTGTAATCCGGTCAATCATGCTCCACGGGAACGTAACCTTCGTCGGATCTGATAAGTAATCGATAAAGGATTGGTCGACATACCCGTTTTTGAGCCAGCCATTAGCAATTAACATTACCGCATCCTGCAACCGTTGCCCGTTTTGTGAAAAGTTATCAGTACTTACTAGGGCAAGCGGTGCTTGATTTGCCTTAAACCGTGCTAAGAGGAGGCTTGCGATAAAGCCCATGTTAGTAAGCGGCTTTTGTGGACCATTCTTAATGTCGCTAACAGCATCAGCAGTCAATTCACCGTTCATGTCCTTTAAGGCATACCCCTTTTCCGTAATTGAAAAGGTGACAAATTGTAAGGATGGCTGTTCAAAGACCTTCCTTAACTTTTCCCGGCCCTCCTTACTATCCGCGCCAGCATAAATGCTGTCAGCTACACTAGCAACCAGGGTCTTATCCAAGCTGCCGTCACTCTTCATTTCTACTGATAAGAAACGGTTATTGTACGGCTTGTAAAGCTTATTTACTACTTGGTCACCGTAAGTCTCTGCAACGATAATTCCGCTCTTCATATCACCGCTATTCAGCAAGTCTTGAGCAATCATCGAGTGGAAGCAACGGAATAAATTTCCGCCACCAAAGTGTACCCATACCGGGTTCTTTGCGGTTTCTTCAACCATTCGTGACTGATCAAACTCTGGAACCTTAATTCCGGCCTTTTGAAAAGCATCCTTGTCTTTTTGGTAGTCATCTAATAATTTCACCATCGACAAGCTCTCCTTCCTATTTGATATATTAATATATCAATTCACTTATTATAGTAAACGCTTCCAAGGCAGCTGTCAAGAAAATTCAGGAAAAAGAATGATATAATAGAAACTAGCAAGAAAGGAAATTGATATGGAAAAACAGAATTTAACCAGTCAGGCCTACCATTTAATTATGAAAAAAATAATTGATGCTGACTATAAACCGGGCCAACGGGTTACTGAAAAGCAAGTAGAAGCGGAACTCGGCATTGGCCGCACACCAGTCCGGGAAGCCTTCATCCAACTACGGCAGGAAAACCTGTTAAACATTGTTCCCCAGTCAGGAACTTATATATCAAAAATTGATATGCAAGAAGTTCTCGATGCTCGCTTTGTTCGTGCTAGCGTGGAGCAGCGAATCATGCGGAATGCTGCGGCTGTAGATATGACGGCTGAGCAGCTCTTTCAATTTGAAAATATATTAGATAAGGAACGGGCCTTGATGCGTGTGGATGACTTCCCAAAGTTCTTAACAAGTGATGACGAATTTCACCGCTACTTCTACGTAATCACTAACCGTGAACGAATTTGGAACTGGATGAAAAAGATTAATATTCAATTCGACCGCTTCCGCTTCTTACGACTCAAGGTCGAAGGGCTGTCGTGGAGTGGCCTTGTGGAAGAGCATGAAGCGATCCTCGATGCTGTAAAGTCCAAGGACATTAACGAGGTTGATCGTCTAACCGCCAACCACATGCACCGAATGTTAAAGGAAGAACACAACTTAATCGATACATTCCCTGACTTCTTTGAAAATTACCAAAAATAAAAACGCCTACTGAATTTTTCAGTAGACGTTTTTATTTTGGCAATATTTTAATAACTTACTTTGCACTGCGAATCCGCATTAATTCTTCGTGGAACTTCTTGGCATTGGCCGTTACTTGGTCGTAATCGCCGTCAGCACCTGGGCCAACGAGGCTCCCACCAGCACCGACACAGAAGGCCCCAGCCGCAAACCAGTCCTTCATGTTGTCAAGGGATACCCCACCACTTGGCATGATATTAGCTTGTGGGAATGGTCCTTGCAGTTCCGGAATCATCTTTTGGCCGGCAATTGCCCCAGGGAAGATCTTAACGACATCGGCACCCGCCATTAAAGCCGTTTGTACTTCGGTTGGGGTGAAGCAACCTGGCATGTATGGCACTGCATACAGGTTACATAACTTCGCAACTTCTTCGTTGTAGGATGGGCTAACGATAAACTTGGCACCAGCAACCATCGTCATCCGCGCCGTTGCCGGGTCTAAGACCGTTCCGGCACCGACAACTACTTCGGGGTCATCGGCAAATTCCTCGTTTAACCGCTTAATCGTTACATCGGCGTTGGGGGAAGTGAAGGCTAATTCGATGGCCTTTACCCCACCCTTAATGCTGGCCTTTGAAATCTCGTAGGAGTTTTCTTCACTCCGGCCACGGACAACGGCCAAGACACCAGCTTCTTCAACTGCTTTTAATGCTTCATACTTTGGTAACATCAAATATTTCCTCTTTTCAAACTTAATTTGCCTTGCAATTGATATATTAATCTTCTAACCAAGAAATATCAATAATTATCTAAATAGTTGCCTAGATTACTAACCGTTCTAGCTTATTTTGCATTCTTTGATTCACTAACGATGTGCTTCCGGTTCCAGAGCATTAAACCTAATGTTAATACGACAATGACAACAACCCCGATTACCGTAGCATTAGCAGTTAATTCGTATACTACCCATGCTAATGGACTAGCCGCAAAGTCAATACTTGCAACGGAACTAGTACCAGCAGGAATAAATGACTTGTGAACAATCTTAACGGCAGTGGTAAAGATGCCCGCTAACATCGTTGCTGATAATACACCGAAGATCATACTTACCAAACCAGTTAAAAATGTCCGTAAAACATTCCCCTTTGTGTAAGGTAATACCAGTGGGAAGATGTAAATTAATCCAGACAAACTTGCCAATGGTAAGAATTGGTTTCCTGGAATGATAACAGCTAAGAACAAAATGATTGGGATCAACAGCAATGAGCAGAACAAAGTAGTTGGGTGTCCAATAACTAACGCTGGTGTCATCCCAATATTGAATGACTTCCCTTTGGTATGCTTAGAAATAATTTCTTGTGCACGTTGGGAAATTGGCGCTAACCCTTCGATGAAAAGTTTAGTAATCCGTGGAATAAGAACCATTACGGCACTTAAGATAACCCCTAATTGCAAAACTTTTGCAACTGAATAGTGAGCTAAGAAACCAATGATCACACCAACAATAACCCCTAAGAACATTGGGTCACCAAGAATCCCGAACTTTTTCGACATCTTTTCTGCATCAAAGTCAACCTTGTTTAATCCCGGAATCTTTTCACAGATCCAGTTAACAACAATTGCAAACGGAATAAAACTAACACAGAATGCCTGTGGAATTGAAATCCCTTCTAAGTCTTTCCCGTAAAAACTTTGAAGTCGCTTTTGTGAACGGTCAGCACCAACCAAGGTAACAGCAATCGTTACGATTGAAGCAATCAACCCTAAAACGAAACTGTGGGTTGCAATTGAAACGATAGACCCAATAAAAGCAAAGTGCCAGTAGTTCCAAAGGTCGACATCCAGTGTTTTTGTCGTCTGGGTCAACAACATAATAACGTTAATCAACAGTCCTAATGGAATAATGATCGCGCCGACTTGCGTCCCAAAGGCAACAGCTGAAGCAGCTGGCCAACCGATATCTAATGAATGAAGATTTAACCCGTAAATCTTTACCATTGAGTTAACTGCTGGACCGATGTTATCAGATAACAGCTGGGTAATAACATTTAGACCAACAAAACCTACCCCGACAGACAAACCTGATTTTAATGATTTACCGACTCCCATGCCAAGACAGATCCCAAAAATTAAGAAAATAATTGGCATCATAACGCTGGCACCAAGAGACATAATGTAATTAATGACTCCCATTTTTATTCACCCTTTATGATATCTTTCACAAAGTTGCCAAAGAAAAGAAGCTCGACTAAAAGTCTTCTCTCCTGCTTTTATCGAGCCTCAAAGCAACACTAATTAATTACCGTACTAAGTAACCACCGTCAACTGGCATGATTGTCCCATTAACGTAGTTAGCAGCATCACTAGCCAAGAAGACCGCTGCACCCATTAATTCGTGTGGTTCTGCCCAGTGACCAGCAGGAATCCGACTCAAGATTTCTTGGTTACGAGCCTTGTCTGCACGAATTGGGGCGGTATTAGCAGTCTTAATGTAACCAGGAGCAATGGCATTAACTTGGACATTGTATGCCCCCATCTCACTAGCAAATGCCTTTGTTAAACCAGCAACCCCGTGCTTAGATGCGGTGTATGAAGGGATAAACTTACCACCTTGGAATGAAAGCATTGAACCAATGTTGATGATCTTCCCATGCTTTTGTTCTGCAAAGACCTTTGCAGCTGCCATTGATAAGTGGTAAACCGCGTTCAAGTTAATGTTGATAACGTTCTTCCAGTCTTCATCTTTTGATTCAAGGATTGGGTTACGCTTAATCATTCCTGCATTATTGATCAAAATATCAATGTGACCAAACTTAGCAAGTGCTTCATTAATGACCTTATCAGCAGCGCCATCTTCAGTTAAGTCGATTTCCATAAATTCAACTTTGCGGCCACGCTTTTCGATCATTTCACGAGTTGCATCCCAGCCTTGAGTCCCGTGAGTAGCGATAAAGATGTCTGCTCCAGCTTCTGCCAAAGCAACAGCATAACCTTGTCCTAATCCTGTATTACCACCCGTAATAATGGCAACTTTGCCACTTAGGTCAAAGAATGACATCTTGAACTTATCGAGTGCTGCTTCATTTTGTTTAATTTCTTCTTGTGATTGAGCCATAATAATATACCTTCTTCTTTATAATTGCATTGCAACATTTGGATCCTTATTGCTATTTCCTAATAAGAAATCATATTTCTTATTTCATTATTATAATAACATAGACTGAAAAATAAGCAAGCGCTTTCGACAAGTTTGTGCAAAATTAAACTTTAAATTTTGTCCACAAAAAAATAGCTAGGACGCACTTAATTCATGCATCTTAGCTATCCTATTAAAATACTTTAACGTGAGACGCGCACACCAGCGCCGCCTTCCATTACGCTCCGGACGTCTGCTTCGGTTGTAATGTTCAAGTCACCAAGAACAGTTAGCTTAAGGACACTAGCTGCGATTGCGTAATCAATCAACTCTTGGTCATCAAAGTCGTTAAGAATCCCGTGCATCAGACCGCCACCAAAGGCATCCCCGCCGGCAACACCTTCAAGGACGTCGACATCGTAAGCAGGACTTTCAGTAAACTTGCCATCTTTAAATACTAGTCCCATCCACGTTGACTTATCAACGGACTGAATATTCCGTAATACACTAGCAACTACTTTTACGTTCGGGTACTGCTTGGTAATTTCTTGCATTCCCTTTTCAAACATTGCCTTTTGCTCAATCCCGTGGGTCATATCACCATCAAATGCATGAATCCCTAGTGACTGTTCAAAGTCTTCATCGTTTGCTAAGCAAATCGTCACGTACGGCATGGCCTTCTTCATAAATTC
This sequence comes from Limosilactobacillus caccae, assembly GCF_900156885.1. GTDB lineage: Bacteria > Bacillota > Bacilli > Lactobacillales > Lactobacillaceae > Limosilactobacillus > Limosilactobacillus caccae. The sequence continues at coordinate 243,395 of NZ_FTOY01000008.1, read as the reverse complement.
TTGAGCTTCCGCTGGTGTCCACAGTTTGCCACGGAAGTTAAGGTCACAAACAACCTTAATATCGTTTTCCTGGCAATACTCACAAGCACTCAGCACCGCCTGCCGCAATTCTGCTGACAAGGCTGGCGTAACACCACTGAAGTAGAAGTAATCAGCGCCAGCTAATAACTTAGCCCAATCATATTCAGCAGCCGTAGAAATTGCAAATGAACTACCTGCCCGGTCGTAAGTGACATTAGTTGAGCGAATACTGTGACCCTTTTCAAACACGTACATCCCCAGACGTGGACCACCGTATTGGATCAGTGAAGTATCGACCCCAAACTCACGTAACTTGTTAGCAGCTGCTTGACCCAGGATGTTCTTTGGCAGCTTAGTAACGTAAGCCGCGTTATCACCGAATAAGCTTAGAGAAACCGCAACGTTTGCTTCCGAGCCACCATAGTTAACATCAAATTGGTCCGCTTGGAGTACCCGCTTCATATTTGTCGGGTTGAGTCGCATCATCATCTCACCAAAGGTAACAATTTTTTTCATGGTTAAAAACTCCTCTTCTATTCTTTTCCATCATTATAACAGTTTTGTGAACGTTAACAAAACTAGTTTTCACTAAATTCAAGAACATATTTTTCCAGTAAATCTTTCATTGTTAGCATTACCACGTTGCCGACACGTTCTTCTTCCGCGGTCCCAATCATCGCGAAAGCAAAGATAAGTTGTGCTTCATAGGTGCTAACCGCAACCTGGAACATCGGTGCCCGCCGATAACTACCAAGCATGTCAAAGTCGCTGATTTGACAACCAGCAAAAGCAAAATCAACAATCCCAAAATTAGTATACGAAATCGTCCGCACATGGTAATTGTCTTCGCAAATCTGTTGCAACTTTGCGAGCGAATAGCGATCGTAGTTGTCAACCAGGGTCTTAACTGACGCGAGGCACTGAAAGCTCTGCTTATTAGCGACCATCGCATCATGGACAGCGCGCACAGCTTGGGCAAACGGCTGTTGCACGTCAGAATAAACGCTAATGTTATAACGCGAGGTATGGTTCGCCACCCGTAACTCCTCGGGTCCAGGGATAAACTTCCGCATATCCGTCGGACAGGCAAGAGAAATTTGGTCAGTCGCAGAAAAACGCTGGACAGCCTGCCCATACGCTGCCATTAAGAGGTCATTGATGGTAACGCCTGTCTTATGACTGGTCTTAATTAACTGGGCGGTAAGTTTCTTGCTTAAGGTAAGCCGGTGTGTTCTCCTCGTCTGCTGTTCCTTATTGCTAGTTAACTTCGGCATCGTTAATGGCTTGGCTGGATGGTCAGTTTCCTTTTTAACTTCTACCTGGTGTTCGGCTAGCAACTTCCGCAACCAATCAATGTCCTGGTGGTTTACTATTCCTTCTACCGTTCTAGTATTGTAAGCAGTTGCTAAGAGCTGCAATAGCTGCTTAGCCCCGGCCCCGTCAGTCAAGATGTGGCTGAGAAAGATTGTGACGTCAGCCTCCTCACCATGGTGATTGAGATAAACGCGAATCTGCGGATCCATAAAAAGGTCCCACCGCGAGATATCAATGTCAGGATCGAGATTTTGATAGACAACCCCTTCTAAGTCATCGACAACCGGGACAAATGAATTATCTGCAAGAACGTACTTACAGAATATTTCTGGCGCTACCTGCGCGCATTTCATTAGTGCGTCTTCAAAGCGGGCTTCGTCAAAGCTCCCCGCTACACAAAAGTGCACGCGGATAATTGGATAGAGTTCCTTTAGGCCAATTGTATGCAAAATATTTAATGGTTCTCCCGGATATGCAACCATGAATAAACACCTCCTTAACAAAAAAGGCTGGGGAAATCCCAACCTCTGATCCTATTCAATTAGTATTGGAAAGGATTGTCATGCTTTTCAAACAATTCTTCTGGCTTAGCATCACCAAAGAAGCCGAAGTATTCGTAAGCATTGTTGTAAGCAATGTCTTGAATAATCTTACCAAGGTATTCTTCGTCTTCTGGTGCCCGTCCTTGTTCAACCAGGTTACCGAAGAAGTTGCAAAGTACCCGCCGGAAGTATTCGTGACGTGGGTATGACAAGAAGCTCCGTGAGTCAGTCAGCATTCCGACAAAGTTTGGCAGCAGACTTTGTTGTGCAAAGTCACGTAATTGGGTAGTCATCCCTTCGGCAGTGTCGTTGAACCACCATGCAGCACCTAATTGCATCCGTTGCTTGCCACCTTCAAGGAAGCAACCCATCAAGGTTACTAACTGCATCCAGTCATTTGGATTAAGTGAGTAGAAGATGGTCTTTGGAATATCATTGGTATCCCGCATCTTAGAGTAGAGTTGTTGCATTTGGGCCACAATATCTGGTTGAGTCCCCATTGCATCGTAACCAGTATCTTGACCAAGTTGCTTGAACATTGGGTGGTTAAGGTCACGAATAGAGTTAATGTGGAACTGCATTGTCCAGTTGTACTTGGTGTTCAACTTCATCATTTCTTCAAGGAACATCGTCAACCACTTGTCGTATTCAATCCCGGTAACTTCCTCGTTAGCTTCTGCCTTCTTCATGATCGCATCAAGTTCATCATCAGTGGCTTCAGCAAAGTGGTAAGTCAAGAGAGAGTGGTCTGAAAGACGACCGCCCATGTCATTGAAGTATTGGAAACGTTGATCCATTGCCTTAATCAAATCACGGAAGGAGTTAATTTCAACGCCAGAAACGTCGCTTAATTGCTTAATGTATTCTGCAAATGTTGGCTTATTAATTTGAATTAAGTTATCCGGCCGCATTGCAGGCAGTGTCCGGAAGCCGTTTTCCTTTTCTTCCTTCTTTAATAGCTTGTGGTAATGAAGGTCTGATGCAGGATCATCCGTGGTGCAGACAGCCTTAACGTTAGAAAGCTTGATCAAGTTGCGTGGCTTGAAGTCTTCAGTTTGTAAAAGGGCATTTGCCTTCTTCCAAACTTCGGGCGCATTCTTGCGAGTCAACGGTTCATCAATGCCAAAGAAACGCCGTAATTCAAGGTGTGTCCATTCATAAACCGGGTTCCCAACGGCCTTTTCAATCGTACCAGCCCAGGCAAGGAACTTTTCATAATCGTCACCGTCACCAGTGATTAATTCTTCGGGAACACCATTAGCCCGCATTAAACGCCACTTGTAGTGGTCACCATAGTGGTCTTCGTTAATCCATACCCGCGTGATATTTTCGTAATTCTTGTTTTCATAAATTTCTTCTGGATTAAGGTGACAGTGGAAGTCAATGATTGGCATGTCCTTAGCATAGTCAAAGAATAACTTCTTCGCCCATTCATTCGTCAGCAAAAAGTTCTTATCTAATAAAGTCATAATAAATCCTCCTAAGCAAGATTCAAATTACTTAACATCTTCGTCACCGATAACACCGTGTTCCCACTTACCATTATCAAGGTCAGTAGCAATTTGCTTGAACTTGTCATCACTGATCTTGTATAAGAAACCAATGATAATAGCGGCCATAATTAAGCAGAAACCAGGGTAAAGGGTCATCGCAGCCTTTATCCCTTGAAGGGTCTTAGCTGATTGTTGTGCGTTAGCAACGTAACCAGTAACGGCAAGAACACCGGCACTGACTAAGGCAGCGATTGACTGCGCAATCTTCCGTGAGAAGTTGAAGGCGGCGTAAGTAATACCTTCCTTCCGCATTCCCGTGTGCCATTCACCATAATCGATGGCGTTAGAAACCATGGCCCAAGTGATCCCATTTGGAATAGCTAAGGCGGTGTAACCAATCGTAACTAAAACGATAAAAGTAATTACGTTAGTTGGCAAGAAGAAGTTCAAGATGTTAGCAATTGCACCGACAACAAATGACCACATTGCAGTCCGCTTTTGGCCGAAGTGCTTAGTCAGTGTAGGAATCATGAACACACCAACAATTGAGCAACCCATCATAACAGCGTTGATAACTGGCTGAAGACCAATGTTACCTAAGTTGTATTGTGCATAGAAGACCATCATTTGGTTGTTGGTGTTCATTGCAGAAATAGTAAACAAGGTCATCAAAATCAAGGCACCCAAAGGACCATTGGTGAAGATAACTTTAATGTAATCCTTAAAACCTTCACGCTTAGCATTTTGGTCACGGTGAACCTTAACGTTTTCCTTTGTCCCGAAGTAACAAACGGCAAACATCGCAATCCCAATAATTGCAAAGACAGATGCAGCGAAGAAGTAACCATGAAGTTGGTCCTTGCTACTCATTCCACCGCCGACTAATTCCATCAGTGGAATAAAGGCAACCCCAGCGATAAACTGGGCACCAACAGAACCAACTTGCCGCGTCGTCGCCATGAAACTCCGGTCTTGCGGGTTCCGCGACATAACCGACGCTAGCGATCCATACGGGTCATTAGTAAATGAATAAACAACACCCCAGATCATGTAAACTGCATAAGCGTAGATAATCTTCTGGGTAGTAGTCAAGCCCATCGGCATGGTAAAGGTAATGACGGTCATAATCCCCAAAATAATAGCAGAAATCATCATTACCGGACGGAACTTTCCTCGTTTCCCGATATTCTTCCGTCCATCAACATAAGAACCAGCGATTGGATCCATGAATGCATCAAAGATCTTCGTAAAGGCGAAAATCCCGGCAACAGCCCCGGCCCCAATGCCGGCAGCATCAATCCAGAACTTAGTCAGATAGGCCTGACCAAGGTCAAACATAAACCCATTCCCGAAATCACCGAATCCATAGAAAATTTTCTGGTGAGTAGGAATTTGCTTATTATAATTATCTACTTTCTTACCCTCGTTACTCTGCACTGCCGTCGTAGCAGTAGCAGCGCTATCATGATCACTCATAAGGTAAGCCCTCCTTTAAAAACACACGTGAACAATTACTAGCAAAAAAATAAAATATAATTGCCCTTGTCCGCATGTAAACAATATAAAAAACAAAAACCAAAAGAAACAAAACAACTATTAAGGAAGTGCGCCTATTGAACGGTTAGTACATAAGCGATCCCTTCAACAGTTTCCATATTAGCACATTTCACTGAAAACGTTAACAATTTTTGTGAAAAAAATAACATATTCACAAATGATATTGAAAATATTCTCATCGTATATGAATATGTGATTCCTAAAGTGTATATTATCGCAATTTAAGAGCATTTAAGGCTTGATTTATTATTGTGATCGTTTTCACGGTAATTATAAAAAGCGCAGGTTTCCCTCCGCTTTTTTTATAAGTGCTGTTCTATTTCCTGTTGAATTTGTTTGCCTAATGCAATAAACTGATCCCGTTTTTCCGCGTTCATCCTAAATTCAGGAGTACTAATACTAAAAGCCCCGTACACCTTTCCGTTTGCGGTTAACGTAAAACCTAAGCAGTATACTCCAGGTTGGTTTTCCACATTATCAATTGAAAATCCCTGTGCCCGTGTCTTTTCTAGGTCAGCAACTAAGTCCTTCTTATTAGTAATGGTATTTTCCGTCATTTTTTGAAATTCAACCGTTGCTAAGTACTCGTCTAGCTGTTCTTGCGAATATGTTGCTAAAATAGCCTTTCCCATTGATGAGGAGAACATGTGCATCTTCCCACCAACCACAGAAACCAACTTAATACTATGTGTACTTTCCATTTTTGAAAGTAAAACAATACTGTTATCTTCTTCAATCCCTAAGTTAACAGTCTCTGCGGTTTCATCCCGCAATTTCTTGAGGAAAGGATTAGCAATTTCAACAATGTTAATTGAGTCGTTAACCGACTGGGCATACTGGAGAAAAATTGTACCTAGGTGGTAGAATTTTTCTTCGCCGACAAAAACAACCCGGACATAACCACAAAATTCTAGCGTTTTTAAAATCTTATAGATGGTTGGCTTTGAGATGTCCAAATTCTTGCTCAAATCATTGAGGGTCACACCGTCCTTGGTGCGTGCAATATAGTCGAGGATTTGCTTGGCTTTGAGCAAAACCGTCCCGTATAATTTGTTTTCCATGTTTTTCACCTAATTTAGCTTATTACTTTAATTATCAACCTATCTAAGATGATAATCAACTTAAAAAGATAGGATAACATAATTCCCAAGAAGGAGCGAATTACGTTATCCTATCAAACGATTGCTTTTATTTTTTACTACTTCAAATCATGCATATCAACCATGTCCATGTCATCGTAAGTTTGGTTTTCACCACACATTGCCCAAATAAAGGCGTAATTAGTGGTCCCAACCCCACAGTGAATTGACCAGCTAGGGTTAACAACGGCTTGTTCTGGTTCCATTACAATGTGCTTGCTCTCGTCAGGCTTGCCCATGAAGTGGAATACCCGTGTGTCATCGGCACCAAATTCACAGTACATGTAAGTTTCCATCCGCCGTGCATGGGTATGACAAGGCATCGTGTTCCATGAATTACCAGGTTCAAGCACAGTGTAACCCATTTGTAATTGACAGGTGTCCATGCTAGAAGCGTCGATGTACTTGTAGATCGTCCGCTTATTCATGTTCTTTTGGTCACCCATTGGCATTGCAATTGCATCCTTGAATGGCAACTTCTTATTTGGATATGTCTTGTGAGCAGGTGTAGAAACAACGTAGAACTTTGCAGGATTGTCTGAATCATCTGATTCAAACACAACATGCTTAGCACCCATTCCAATGTAGTAGCCATCATGAGTAACGATCGTGTCCTTCTTGCCGTCAATCGTAACTGATCCAGAACCACCGATATTAATGAACCCTAATTCACGACGTTGGAGGAAAAAGTCTACCCCTAATTCCTTATCAAGCTTAATTTCTAATGGTTCCCCGGCTTTTGGTGTAACCCCACCGAAGATCATCCGATCATTATAGGTATACGTCAAAAGAATATCGCCTAGTGAAAAAATCTTATCCATTAAAAATTCCTGACGTAGCTCATCAGTATCATAATGTTGAATATCCTTAGGACTGTGTGCATAACGCGTTACCATCTTAAAACTCATCTTAGCAGCTCCTTTGTTACCAATAAAGAAATCACATTTCGCTTTTCACGGCAATTATACATCATCACCAACACATTGAAAAGGTTTTCATTTTTCTTATTGGTAAATAGAAAAGGCCAGTCCATCTCTTAACTAGCCCTGCTAAAATCATTTAACTATTTTAATTTTTTTACTGAGTCACGGACGACCAACGCTGGCTTCAAGTTTTCAAATCGTGGTAGCTCTGGCTGCTTATTATCAATTAAGGCCTTCAAGACACCAATCCCATAATGGGTAATCTCACTTGTCGGCTTCTTAATCGTCGTAATCCGCGGATTGTAATACTGCGAATAGGCGTTGTCATCGAAGCCGATAAATGAAATATCTTCCGGAACCTTAAAGCCGTAGTCTTCACAGGCCCGAATTGCGCCCATCGCCATATCGTCATTGGCCGCAAACACGCACGAGGGTAAATCGCCCGCGTTGAGGATATCCTCCATCGCCTTGTAGCCAGAATCAATGCTGTAATTTCCCTGCAGCATCCAATCCTGACGTACTGCAATGTCGTTTGCTTTCAGCACATCATAGAACGCCTGGCAACGCAGCTTCGCCGAGGCAAAGTCCTTCCGTCCAGCAATCATTGCGATATCCCGGTGTCCCATCCGCAACAAGTAATTCAGCGCGCTCGTCGTTCCCGCGTAATCGTCTGATGAATAGTTATATAAATCGTCACGGTCGATCTTCCGATTTAATACCACCACCGGCTTGCCAGTCTCCGCCAACTGCTCAATGTACTCATCATCACTGGCCGACTGGCTCACTACTAGGGCCCCGTCGAAACGTAAGTTAATACTTTGCTTTGCCCGCCGCAGACTAGCGAAACTATCAACCGCGATCTCGTACCCCTTCGGCAACTGGTCCTTGATCTGGTGGATCACTGCCGACATGAAACTTGGTGAGGTCCCATCGGCCATATCCGTGAAGTAAACAACGATGATAAACGACTTCTGCTCAACCAGTGCCTTCGCGTTTAAGTTAGGCGTATAATTCATCTTCGCCGCTAATTCGCGGATCTTCTTCTTTGTCTCCTCCTTGACTAGGGGGCTATCATTTAAGGCCCGCGAAACAGTCGTGTGTGAAACATTTGCAATCTTGGCAATTGTTTTGATTGTAACCTTCTCTTCCTCCAAGAGTCTTCCTTCTTTCGTTGCCTTAAATATATCAAAATATTTATATCAGCTTAATAGTTATCCTTATCATAAAGAAAATGACGCGCCATGTCAATTATTAAACTCAGCGCCAGAAGGTAATTGTGGATACTTTATCTCTTTTTGATTTTAACGTGAACATAAGTTTTTAAAAATTGAGGCCGGCGATTAGTTCCGGCCTCGCGATTAGTTATGAAAAGCTCTTAATTGAATCCATGATCAGCTTAATGAACTTCTCCCGGTCGATGTCCAGCATGACTTCCGTGTTCTTTGGCTTGCCAGTCAGTTCGTAGTAGTCACAAACGGTTTCGCCGCGGGTCAAATCACCCTGGGTCTCGACATCAACATTCATTTTCTCGGTCGTAAACATCGTTGGGTCAATCAGCCAGGCAATCGCGCAAGGGTCATGTAGCGGCGCGCCGGTGAATCCCCACTTTGGATTTTCGTGGTACTGCTCGAAGAAGTTTAACAGGCCATAAAAGGCATGACCAACCGGGTTATCAATCTCACCGATCTGCTTAATCTCATCCTTCATTATCTGCGCCTTGTGCGTGACGTTTAACGGGGCCATTACTAATGGGATGCCAAAGTTCATCACAATCTTAGCCGCCTCCGGATCAACGAAAATGTTAAACTCAACGGATGGCCGCCAGTTACCAAGGCCCATTGCCCCACCCATGTAGACAATTTGGTCAATCTTTTCTTTTGCCAAGTCTGGATATACCCGCAGGAACAAGGCAGCGTTGGTCATCGGGCCAGTAACTACTAAGGTGACCTTTTCATCACACTTGCGGAGGGTGGCGGCGATCAGGTCAATCGCTGGAACATCCTGGACCGCAAAGTCAGGGTCTGGCAGGTCGGCGCCATCAAGGCCAGTCTCCCCGTGTACTTCGGGCGCTGTCTCTAGAGGCTTTACCAACGGTGTCAGGTTCCCCTGGGCAACGGGAATATCTTCGCGATGAAGCAGAGTAAGCATCCGCATCGCGTTGTTTAACGTCTTATCAGGTGTTTGGTTACCTGCAGAGGTCGTTACTGCCAAGACGTCAAGCTTGGGTGAAGCAATCGCCAAGGTTAATGCTAAGGCATCGTCATGACCAGGGTCACAGTCGAAAATAATCTTTTTTGTCATCATATGCGTCCTTTCTGTCGTAGCGCTTTCATCGTAATTATATTATAGCAAAAAGGGCGACTAAAGATAGCCGCTCTTCGTTAATATTCACTTAAAATCCGCCAAGCTAATCTCGGCAGTCGCATAATCACCAAACTGCATAGTTTGGCCGACCTGGACCCCGAGCGGCCGTCGAAAAATCGGCCCGTCAATGACGAGGGTATGGTACTCACCATTTTCACCGCAAATATCAATATTGGCCTTCTTCATCACCGCAATTGTCGCTTCATCCAGGCTTTTTCCGGCAATTGTTTTGGGCAATAAGTTAGTATTAGCGCTTTTGATCAGGCACTTATAGCCGTGAGCTAGGAGGTCATAAACGTTTTGCCTGCGGTCACAATGCCACAAGGGGAAAACTGCCGCCAGCCCGCGATGTTCGCAACGTTCCTCTTCCCACTGGCGATTTTGTTGAAGATCGATGTCACCGAAACAGGCGGCCACTGCCCCTTTTGCCTTGGCTTGAGCAAGTCCCCGCTCAAATGCGACAGCGTAGTCAGTCCCGTCCGTTTGGCAGCGGATCAGCGGAATCTCCAGGGCGCTAGAATATGCTGCCAGTAGTTGGTCATCAGCACCGTGAAAGTAAGAACGACCCACTTGCTGATTAATCATCACGATCAATGCGACCGGGGTATGCCCCTGCGCAATCATCTTATGCAGCGCAAGCGTACTATCCTTCCCACAGCTATAGGCCATTGCAAACTTCATTTTCCATCCCCACCTTTCTTTCATTCTAACAAAAAAGCTAGCGGCGTGATTGCCGGTAGCTTTTTGTCGTCAAACTAGTTTTCCCGCTTCTTTAAGCTTAAACCAAACAGGCTTGCTGCAGCGGCGAGACCAATTCCTGCTAGTGTTAAGATGCTAGAACGCGAATTACCAGTTTGTGGTAACTGTTTGTTCTGCTGGCTAGCTTGGGATTGTTCCCGCGTTGGCATTGCATTTGCGCTTGTGATTGACGTTTGGACTGCTGAAGCGCTCTTGGCCATGTTGGCATTAGCGACTGCAGCGCCCTGCTTATTAGCAGCAGGTTCGTTGCTAATATTTTGCGTTTCATCATCATTAGGCATCTGTGAATGGTCAATTCCTGCTTGTCCCTTACTCATTGATGGAGCGGTCGTCTTAGCTGAAGAACCAGTATCCTTATTTACCGAAGGAGCTGGCTTGCTATCTGCCGGTGCAGTAGTTGTTGCACCAGTTCCGTGGTTAGTCGGCGCTGGTTGTTCAGTTGAGGCCATGTTAGTGGAACCATTTGCATCGTTTCCAGGTTGACTTGCTGACCCATTGTTACCATCGTTGGTAGGTTGTTGAGAAGGTGCTTCGGTACCTGGCGTCGTGTCCTTGCTTGGCGTGGTTACTGTGCCATTGTCCTTACCAGGTTGATTGGTTGAGCTCTTATCGTCGCCGTCTTTTCCAGGTTGTTCGGATGGCGTCTTTGTTGGCGTGTCATCCTTTCCTGGCGTTGGCGTCGTGCTTGGTTCTCCTGTTGGAGTCTTATCTCCGGCTGACTTGTTGTCATCTGGCTTAGCCGAATTACCATCATTGTGGTCTGGCGTATTGCTTGGTGTTTCCGTCCCATTTGATGGGGTGGTTGACGTGCCTTCGTCCTTGCCTGGTTGATTTGCTGAACCCTTATCTTCGCCTTTTCCAGGTTGTTGAGATGGCGTCTTTGTTGACGTATCATCCTTCCCTGGCGTTGGCGTCGTGCCTGGTTCTCCTGCTGGGGTCTTATCCCCTGTTGGCTTGTTGTCACCTGGCTTCGTTACCGGATTAACAATTAGGTGGACGCCCTTAACCTTGTACGTCGACTTATCTGGGAATGTAACTAATACGTCTTCATCGTAACTACCAACTGTTTTGGCATCACGCTCGACCTTTTCACGATCAGCCCATTCTGCATTAGTTCCATCTGGTAACTGCCCAGCGGCTTGCGGCGTAACCACTGGTAATGACATTAACATAAATGATTGCACTGCTGGCGTGCTTACAACGATTCCGTCATTAGCAATTACTGGGTCCGGAATTTCTTGACCAACAACCACTGTAACGGGTTCAATCTTAACCAGACTACCGTACCTGTCGGCATCAGTCTTTTGGGCTTCGACTAAGGCATCCTTTGCTTCTTGCAATGCCTTCTTGGCATCATTGACGTCTTCAGTTGCTTTGGCAACGGCAGCCTTTGCGGCATCGACATCTTTTTGCCGTTGTGAGTGGGTTGCTTTAAGTTCCGCAAGGTGCTTTTGCTGCTTTGCTAGCTCTTGTTGAGCAGCATCTAACGTCTTCTGCGTCTTTTTAACAGTTTGTTGAGCAGCAGCTAACACCTTCTGAGCATTTTGTAAACTGTTAAGCTTATTCTTTAATAAAGCTAACTTATCATTATTCGCTTTAAGCGTTGCCTTATTATTTTCAACAGCTTGTTTCTTTTGTTTCAAGGAATCCTGAGCATTTTTCAAAACCTTGTTAGCAGTTTCCAGGTTAGCTTGGGTAGTGTCTAACTTACCTTCTTCAGCTTTAAGTTGGTCGTTAGCTTTTTGCAGGTTAGCTCGCTTAGTCTCCACATCAGCAGTAAATGAATCTAAACCAGCTTGAGCTTTCTTTTGAGCAACTTGATCTGCTTGTAATTGGGTTTGTAAGCTGGCCAAGTCATTTTGAGCTTTAGTTAAACTATCAGTAGCGGTTTGAGCATTGGTCGTCTTGGCCTTAATATCCTTTTGGGCAGCAGCCAGGACTTGAAGCATATCACCCAAAGCATCTTGAGCATCATCATTTGCTTTTTGTTTAGTGGCTTGGTCTGTTTTTGCAGATTGCAATTCATTATTTGCTATAGACAATTTATTTTCTGAATCATCATTAGGCAAAATAGGAAATTCATTATCACCAAAGCCATTAGTTTCAGTAGCTTCCGCGAAATCAAAGTGTGAATAGCCATATTTATCGAAAGCAACACCCATAACCTCATTATCAATTGATTGACTTCTCCAGGCATCACCAAAGTTAATGAATGTTAATGCATGCCCCCATCTTGAACCAGCGTCATCAAACATCATGTTGATAATGTCATTATAAAGGGCGTTCTTTAATGAATCCATCGTTTGTGGTGCAACTTTACCCGATACAATATTCCCATTATCAAAAGTATAATTGTGGATAGAAGTACTCATATTTTCTAGCTTAGTTTCTGATCCCATTTCATCTGAAACCTTTTGTAGTCCACTATTATTATGGCTCTTTCCGTCATTCATATGAGGTCCAAACGCATCCCACGAAGGCTTATTATAAGCTTCATCAACAACCTTATTAGCAAATTCTACTGATTTAGCTGAAACCTTTGTCTTTGGTGTACCCATTTGAGCTTGAATCTGATTTACTAAACCAGTAGCAAAAATGGACAACTCTGTCCGTTGCTTTTCAGTTAAATTATTGTAATCAACGCTAATCTTCTGATCTTCTTTATTAGATTTATAACTATTATTTTTTTTGCCATCTTTACCTAACTCAGTTATCTCAGCAGAATTATCTCCATTGGTGATATATTCTTTCATCGCTTCTTTATAGCCACTAGGTAAAGTAATCGTATTAAAGTTAGCTAATTTATCATTAATGGCATCAACTTTAGCTTGAGCATCCTTAACCGCTGCATTGGCAACATCTAAGGCAGCTTTAGCTTCATCGGCTACTTTCTGCTTAGCGTCCTTGGCTTGTTGTGCAGTCTTTTCAGCATCCTTAGCCTTAGCTAAAGCAGCATCCGCACCCTCCTTAGCCGTAGTAGCGTTATTTACGTCTTCTTGCTTAGCACTAACAGCGTTGCTATCAGTCTTAACCTTAGCATTAGCAGCATTCAAATCATTTTGCGCCTTATCTTTGGCTTGTGCACTATTATTAAGAATATCAGTCACGTTTTTAACGTTAGTCTTAGCCTGGTCAACAGCTGCTTGTTGGGCATCACGCTTAGTAGTTGCGACATTTACATTTTCTTGCGCTGAATTAACAGTGTTTTTCGCAAAAGCATCCGCATCCGCTTGAGCCTTGGTTAACTTATCCTGGTTTCCCTTAACCAACTCAGTTTGCTTTTGAATATCTTGTTGTGCCTTTGCGATATTCTCTGGCGTAGCTGACGCTGCATCCTTATTTGCCTCGTCTACGGCCTTTTGTGCATCACTATTAGCCGCACTTGCGGACGTGACCGTCGCTTGTACCTTGTTAACAACTGCTTGCTGGTCGTCAACTGCCTTGCCAGCGCTCTTCAACTGAGTATCAGCGTTGTTTGAGTTAGTTTGTGCTGTAGCAAGTCCTGCATTCGCACTATCTAGGGCAGCCTGTGCATCTTTCACCCCTGCTTCTGCTTGACTGATTGCTGCTTGACGAGAACTCTGTGCATTTTGTTGAATACTTTCGTCATTTGCTGGTGTTGCGTCCGCTTGTGCATTAGTGGCAACAGAAACACCGGCAACAGCTGCAGCCGCCATGGTTGCGGTAGTTACTAACTTTTTACTATTCAATTGTAATTCCCCCAATAGTTTTAATTCTATTAACGCGCCCATTATAACCCTTCCCATTAGATTTTTTAAAGCGCTTTTAAAAATAATTAACCGTCGCTGAAAAATAAACCTAACTCTGAAAATTACACCCGATAAATTAACCAAATTTGTGCGGTGTTAAAATTGCTAATTGTGCTTGTAAATCCGCATCACCTTTCCCCCACAGTAATAAAAAAGCAACTCATACCAATATTCTGGTACAAGCTGCTTGAGATAGTTATTCATTTTTCGATCAGTAAAACTTGCTTAGCCCTTCCGAATAAAGAGGCAGGCAATTACTGCTAGTAATGCACTGATTACCAGGCCTAGGAAGGCGGCGGAGTATGAACCAGCGAGCTGGACGATCCACCCAATCAACAGTGGACCGATGAAGCCCCCTAGCTGACCACCGAAGTTGACGATCCCAATCGATGAGCCGTATGACTTTTCGCTTAAGATCTGGGCGGTAAAACTAAAGATCCCAGTAAATGCCAGGGACTTTACAAAGTAAATCAAGACGTCAAAGATAACCACGGCGGTCAATGATGACGACTTAAACAGGCCAAACATGAAGACCAGTGTCAACAGTGAGGCAATAATGATCATCCACCGTTCGCGCTTCTTAAAGAGGTGTACCATGATGAAGCCGGAGACAAAGGCGGCGATCCCACCAGAGATTACTGGCAGTGGCACTAACCAGGCAAGGTTCTTCAGGTTGATTCCCTGTTCCTGGAGGAAGTAAACGGGCATCCAGGTTTCCAGCCCCTTGGTGATGATGTTAAGGGCCATCCCGATAACAACAAAGACCCAGACGCGGGAGTCAATGTTCTTCCATTCAATCTTTTGCCGCGCCTGTCCAGCGGCCTTTTCGTTCTTGATCGGCCGTTCGACCAGGTAGTAGGCGACCATTACGACCAGGCCACCGATGCCGAGCCAGACAAAGGCGTTCCGCCAGCCACTGCTAGCAATGATTGGCACGATGATCAGTGGCGCCACTGCAGCCCCCGCGTAGTTTGACGAAATCAAGGCCGAGGTTGCTTGCGACTTTTCACTCTTGTCATAGTTTTCGGAAATCCGCTTCAGGGCTGCCGACGGGTATGGTCCTTCCGCAATCCCGAAGAGAAAACGGATCACGATCAAGGCGGCCAGTGACCAGGCCCACCCTGTTACCATCGTCATCAGCGACCAAGCAAAGAGGGAAATAATAATTAAATACTTACTACCAAACTTATCCGTTAGGTACCCGCCGGGAATCTGCATCAGCGTGTAGCCCAGGAAAAAGGCACTGGCAGTCGTTCCAAGCGCGGCTGCCCCGACGTGAAAGTCCTTGCCGATATAAGCAAGGGAAATGTTCATTACCGTCCGGTCAGCAAATAATAGCATGTAGCCCAGGTACAGCAGCACGAACGATCCCCACCGTTTTGCTACTGAATGGTTGTCATAGTTTTCCATAATTTAGGTTTACTCCTCAATAGTATAAATTTTGTAATTAGGATAATTTCTGTCGTAATAAAAACCGTTGGACTTTGCCACTCGCGTTCTTTGGCAAGTGGTCAACATAAATGTACTGGCGAGGCACCTTGTAATGGGCAAGGTGCTGGTAGCCAAATTCAATCAGTTGCTGGTCAGCTACTCGCTGGTCAGCCACAACAAAGGCGACTGGGACCTGTCCCCACTCAGGATCAGCCTTTGCCACCACCGCTAGCTCCTTAATCCCAGGATACTCAAGGTAGACCTGCTCAACTTCTTGGGGGAAGATGTTCTCCCCGCCGGAAATCAGCATCTCGTCAAGGCGGCCATCAATATAAAGGTAGCCATCGTGGTCGAGGTGACCAACATCGCCTGTCTTATACCAGCCATCGACCATCTTAGCCGGCAGCTTATCCGGTAAGTTTAAATAACCAGGGGTCAGGGCCGGGGTCTTCAATAGAATCTCCCCCTTAGCCGACAGCTTCAATTGGGTGGTAAACAGGGGCTGGCCGACTGACCCAAGTTTTGCCAAGGCGTCACTAGCCCGGAGCGCAACAATCTGCGAACAAGTCTCGGTCATCCCGTAACACTGGACGACCGGGATTGCCATCTGCTGGCACTTGACTAGCGTTGGTCGGTCGATCGTTCCACCACCAAGAAGCATGCAACGGAAGCCCGCGTTATAGCGGCGACCAGTAGCCTCTTGTTCGGCAACTAGCTTTTTGAGCATGAATGGTACGACCGACATGATCGTCACCGGCTCAGCAGCCAGGATTGCAGCAACGTTTTCGACCCGGAATTTATCAACGATCCGCACCGTCATCCCGTAGATAAGTCCCCGCATGATGATGGAAAAACCGCTGATGTGAAAAATGGGGGCGACGCATAACCACTCATCACTGCTGGTTAAACCCAGGTTGAGGGCGGACGAAACCGCCGAGTAAAAGTGGTTGCCAAAGGTCTGCAAAACACCCTTCGGATTCCCCGTCGTGCCCGAGGTATACATGATGCTGGCGACCCGGTCATAATCAAAGGTTGCCACAAGCGGCCTGCTTCCCTGGGATAAGGCAAGAAAATCAGTGTAACTGACAAAACGTTCGTCCATTGTTTCCCGCCACAGGGGGTCGTCAACGAGACAAACAGCTAGGTCACTGTCCTTCATTTGCCTCTGCAATTCTTCATCGGCTAACCGCCAGTTTAACCAAACAATCGTCCGCCCACTCGCCAGGACTGCTAAGGCAATTTCGTAGCTCTGCAAGTCGTTATTGGCAAGAAGGCCGACTTTTTCTCCGGGGTGGAGCTGGTCCAACCGGGAGGCAAAGTCCTCGACAATCGCCTTTAGCTGACAAAATGTCAACTGCTGGTTGCCGTCATCGACCGCCACCTTCTTCGGCTGGGTAGCGGCCTGTTTTAATAACCAATTTTGTGTTTCCATCGTTGACGCCTTCTATGGGAACTTTGGGAATTGGTCAAAGTCAGGGTCTCGCTTCTCGTTGAATGCGTCACGCCCTTCCTTTCCTTCATCAGTCGTGTAAAATAGCATTGTGGCATCCCCGCCTAATTGTTGCAGGCCGGCCAAACCATCCGTATCGGCGTTCATCGCTGCCTTGATGAAGCGCAGCGCCGTCGGGGACTTCTTCAAGATTTCGTTGCACCAGTCAAGGGTGACGGATTCAACCTGGTCTAACGGAACTACCTTATTGATCCAGTTCATCTGGTAGGCTTCTTCCGCGCTGTAGAAGTGGTTTAAGAACCATACTTCCTTGGCCCGCTTGTGACCGATCACCCGGGCAAGGTAGCCGGAGCCGTAACCGGCATCGAAACTGCCGACTTTTGGTCCAGTTTGGCCAAACTTAGCATTATCCGCCGCAATCGTCAGGTCGCAGACTAACTGGAGGATATTTCCGCCCCCAACTGACCAGCCCTTAACCATCGCAATGACGGGCTTCGGGATGATTCTAATGAGGTGCTGAAGGTCCAAGACGTTTAGCCGGGCGATGTGGTCGGGCCCAACATAACCACCGTTGCCACGAACCCCCTGGTCACCACCGGATGAGAAAGCCTTGTCGCCAGCGCCAGTTAGGATAATTACCCCAATTGTGCTATCATCACGACAAATGTTAAACGCGTCGATCATTTCTTGAATCGTAACCGGGGTAAAGGCGTTCATCTTTTCCGGCCGGTTCATCGTAATCTTTGCGATCTTACCGGCCCGCTCAAAGATGATCTCTGAGTAATCCTTTACTGGTTGCCAATCGACTGTTGTCATGTTACATCGTCTCCTTTGTAAGTGAGGTCTTATAAAATGAACCTGTTAGAAAATCTAGGAATCCATCCCCAATCCGTCAGTGCCACCGAAGCAATTGTTACCGTTGAAGTCACTGACAAGTTAATGCAACCGTATGGCGTCGTCCACGGCGGCATTAATGCAACCCTTGCAGAAACAGCGGCTTCGCTGGGCGCAAACAAGTGGCTCGCTGAACAAAATCAAGCACAGATTGCCCTCGGCGTCAATATTACCACAGATCATTTGTTACCGGTATCAAATGATAAAATTAAAGCGGTCGCCACCCCCCTCAAGCAAGGGCGAACCCTCCAAACATGGTTAGTCAAGCTATACAACCAAAAGCGGCTAACCAGTACCAGTATCGTCACCCTCGCTAACCGCCCGCGCCCAGCTAGCAAGTGATTAAGGCCTTTCACTATTTTATTAATTGATCTTTTTTATTCTGGGCAAACATTATAAATTTTCTTATTGGGGCCGCGCCTACCGTCCTGCTTATGTTAGCGTTCGATCGGTCGTTCATAATGTATCCGCTTTCTCGTTGTTGCAATATAAGACATTTGATAAATTATGACCTGCGCGGGACGAACTGGTTGCTAAAACACGAAACCGTTTTCGCTTGCCTAACAGCAGGGATGAACCCCTGTTGAACAGGTCGTCATCTTGCTATTTGGGAGGTTAAATAATAGCATCCGTGATGATGGGAAGTCTTATCGCGTAAATAAGGTTATAAAGGAGAGCATTTTCCAGTGCGCTTCAACACAAAAGATTTATTCAATGTAATTAAAGAAAACGAGGAGCAATACGTCACCCTGATCAAGGATGCCCAGGCAGGCAATAATAGTGCGTTTGCGGAACTGTTTCACCGTTACCGCCCCCTTGTTCGGCGGATCTGGCAAAAGCATTTTATTGCTGGCTACGAACTCGCTGACTGGGAACAAGACGCGCAAGTGGTCTTGATCGACGTCTTGGCCCTATACCAGGACCAGTGCCCACAGATGTTTTCTGGCTTTTTCAAGCAGTGTCTGACCAACCGGATCCGTGATATCCGCCGGCAGACTCTCGCCAGCAAACGTATCCCCGCCCACCAGGTGATGCCGATGGATACCACCTTTGCTGAATCTTTCATCGATTCTTTGCGCGGCGAGCCAGACGAAATCGTCTACTGCCATCAAAGTGTCGAAACCCTGCTTCACAAGTGCTCACCGTTTGAGTGCCAGGTTCTCAGCTACCTTCACCAGGGTTATTCGATTAGTGAAGCCGCCACCCGTCTCAACTGCTCGAAACGGAGCATCCAAAGTGCCGTCCACCGTTGCCGGGAGAAGATGTTGGCAGTGTTAGCACATGACTACTAAGTCGGCGCTGATTATTACTTGTAAGATTCTCGCAATTATTTAATAAAATTAAGCTTAACGCAAAAGCCGGAGAAATCATCCCGGCTTTTTTATTTGCGCCTGCTCCCCCCAGCCATTATTTGCTAAAATAAAAAAGATGTACTTTTTTATTTTAAGGAGTCGACTATGGATTTTTCATTTGGCAAACGCAACGTTAAAAAACTGTACCTGGAATACAGCCTGGTATTTATCTTCCTCGCCGCCTGTATCTTCGGGACCTACTTAGTATTTGGCAATTCCTTTATTCTCAGCAAAGATGCCCTAAACCAGCACCTGCCCCTACTCGCCAAGTACCGGGCTGCACTGGTGGAATTTTTCCACCATCCCGGGCACTTTAATTTCTGGTCCTGGCAGATGGGCCTCGGTAGTGACACCTTCCAGGTATATTCCTACTACACGATTGGGGACGTCTTTGCCTACCTGGCCCTCCTCTTTCCTGCCGCAAAGATCACCCTGGCCTACCAGGTCATCAACGTCGTCCGGATGTATTGTGTCGGCTTAGCCTTTGTTTACTTTGCCCAGCACTTTAACTTCCGCGACCACGTAATCCTGGTCGGGGCGACCGCCTACTTGGTAAACTCATTTTTACTTTACGCCTGTATTGCCCAGCCCTTCTTCACCACCCCGTTTATTATCTTCCCGCTCATCGTCGTCCAGCTTGAGCGGATCTTGAAAAATGGCTCGGCATGGCCACTGGCGGGGGCCTTCACCTGGATGCTCATCAGCAACTACTACCTAGCCTACGTGCTGGGAATCGGCTCATTTGCCTACCTCGTCTTACGGGTCCTCACCCACTACCGCCAGCAGCTTGACTATGGGCGAACACTACTAAAATTAGCATTTGCCACTGTCACTAGCCTCCTATTGTCCGCCATCCTAATCATCCCCGAATTAATGGCTGTCACAAATTCAACCCGGACTGGCTCACTGTTTGCCAACGGTTTGAAGACCTACCCCCTCTACTACTACCTCTTTTTACCCAAGCAATTGATCAACGGGGGACAGTGGTACTTCATGTTTTGGTCAGCCTTGGGGATCGTTTCAATCGGCTTCATCGCCCTCGTTTACCTCTACTCCCAAGCAAAGAAGTACCCCCTGCTGACAATCAGCCTTGCCCTTGCCCTAGTGATGCTGCTCATCCCCGCTGTCGGTGCCTTCTTCAACGGGATGATGTCCGCCTCCAACCGCTGGACCTTGCTTATTTACTTACCACTAGCAACGGCAATCTGTATCCTCGTCCAGGATGCCCCGACCCTTAACCACCACCAGCTGATGATCCTCACCTGGGCGACCGCAGTTTACCTGCTGGTCTTGATTGCCACCTTCTTCTTTGAAGGCAAGGATGACATCTTCATGCCGGTCATCTTCTTAATCCTGTCACTGATGGCCCTGTGGTTGATCAACTTCCACAAGGTGAAGCTGCCCGACCGGTGGCTATTAACAATCGTCATGCTTAACGCCGGCTTTAACGCTATCTATGCCGCTTTCCCCTATAACGGTGACTTCAGCAGTAACATGCTGAGCAAGGGCCAGTACCAAAGCATTGCCGCCAACCGTTACGGGGGTCTCGACAAGGGGCTTGACCGCCAGTCTTTCTACCGGGTCTCGACAATTAGCCAAAACCAAATCATCGACGGTCCAAAACTCGACAACGACCTCACGTCTGGTTTACATAATATTGATTCTTATTATTCGCTGCAAAATAAATACCTCGGCCAGTTTAACACCAGCCTGCAAAACAACCAGTACCAGGCGAATATCCCCATCCGCCAGGCGGACGACCGGACAGTAATGAACAACTTCTTCGGGGTCAAGTACCTCTTCGTCCAGAGCAACGGAGCGAATGCGAATAAGATTCCGGCGGGCTACTTCCTTGACCAGGCCACCGACCCGGTCATCAACTACGACCAGGGGCAGCCAAGTAATCCGCAGAAGCCGGAAGACTTTATTCCGACGCAGACGCTGCGCTATAAGACAAACTATGCCTTCCCCCTCCTCTACTGGCAAGATACGTATATCCCCCAGCGGGCCTACCAAAAGTTGTCACCAACAGAAAAGGAACGGGCCCTGGCAGCGGGGGTGCTTGTCGATTCAGCACGACCTAAGGGGATGCGGGCGGCCAAGCTTGATACCAAGGTATACCCACTGAAGAGCACCCTCGTTTCTAACCGCCTCACCACGGTCAACCCTGCCAAGCTGCGCCATACCGACAGTACGGCGTATTACCGCATCCAGCTACCAGAGCTGCAAAAGAAGGCCGTGCAAAAGAAGCTCCGTGGCAGTGAGCTACACATTGAATTTTCCCAGATCAAGTACACTCCCTTCACGATGAAGCAGCAGATTGCTTACGAGCAGGCTCACCTAAAGGAGATGGCACTTAACCCTGGTAGTGTCGTCAACCACCGCTTTAACCAGTACCGTTACTGGCGCTATCACGTCCTCAACGGGTCGCCGGATATCAGTTTTAAGCTAAATGTCGGCAGTAAGTTTGGGACAGCCACGGTCGACCAGGCCCGGCAGAGCACCCTCTCACTCTTCAAGTTTGTCAAGGATTCAACGCTTAACATCGGTTACTACGATGGCAAGCTGCCGACTTCTCTCCGCTTCCAACCAAGCAAGCTGGGGACTTACCAGCTGAAGTACCGGGTGGTTGCGGAAAAGCTGGATAACTCCTATTATCAAGAGGTTAAGCAACTGCAGAAAAACCGGCTGAAAAAGCTCCACCTACGGGATAACCAAGTTAGCGGGCAGATTACAACTAATCGCCCGGGAATTTTAACCTCGTCAATCCCATATTCACGGGGATGGGTTGCGAGCGTTAATGGCAAGACGGTGCCGACATTGCGGACCAACCAGGCCTTTGTCGGGGTCTTTCTCCCTGCCGGTCAGCATAAGTTGACCCTTACCTACCATTTGCCGGGGTTAAAAGCGGGGGCGCTGGTTAGCCTGTTCGGCCTTTGCTGGACGGCAGTCGCGGCCGGTATTAGCATTTACCTTCAGCGGTCACACCGCAATAAATAGTGTTAGGAAGCGGATGTTGTGCACAAGAAAATAACTTACATTATCTACCAAGTTTTGATGGCACTGCTGGCGATTGCGTCAATCGTGATGCTGATTGCTTATTACGCCAACGAGATCAATATCGATGCCTACCCCTACGACATGTTTGATAACTGGATCTGGCTAATCTTTTTTACCGATTACGTCGTCCGGCTCGTATTGGCCGACAATAAGCGCCGCTTTATCCGGGAAAACATCTTTGACCTGCTCTCAATCATCCCCGCCAGCAGTATCTTTTACTTCTTCCGAATTGCCCAGATTGGGCGAACTTTACACCTGCTTAAACTGCTGCGGATAATGCGGCTGGTTGGCTTGGCTGGCCGGCTCGGCAGCTTCTTTGAGCGCAGTGAGTTCTTGTACTACCTCTATATCAGCATTGCCGTAATCATCATTACTTCTGCAATGTTTTGTATTTCTGAAAAATCCTCCTTCAACACCGCTATCTGGTGGGCAGTTACTACCGCAACGACGATTGGTTACGGGGATGTCGTCCCAAAGACCGGGTTAGGAAGGATTGCGGCGATCATCCTGATGCTACTAGGAATCAGTTTTATCGGGATGCTGACCAGCATGATCACCGAGTTTTTCTCCAAAAAGGACGAACAGGAACTCGCCGACCAGCTCAAGGGTATCCGTGAAGAGAACAAGCAACTAAAAGCAGAGCTCGATGAAATCAAAGAATTACTAAAAAATAAGGAGTAGCGCAGTCATGGCGACTGCCTACTCCTTATTTATATTGGTAATTAGCCGGCGCAAGCTTAAAGCGGATGCTGGTATACTTTTGCGCGCCATCAGGGTAAGTGACGGTGAAATCCTTGCTATTATCCTTTGCTTGAATCGTTCCCAGCGGCTTAGCCTTGACACCATTAGCCTTAACACTAATCTTGTTTTTAGCTAGTACCCTTACCGGCCGCTCCTTCGCTTGGCGTTCAACAAATTGCCGGTTAGCAGTGTATTGCTTAACCTTTGCCGGTCCCTGACGCTCTTTTTTTGTCGCCGCCTCGTCGATTAGTGGTTTGCCACTGGCATCAACGTCCGCAACAGGGACCGTGATTGCCCGGCCGTCCCTTGTGAAAAAGATATACTGGTAAGACGTTCGCAGGGCGTTGGCATTAAGGTAGGAGGCAATGTAGACATGGCCGTTGAGGTCAGTCTGGCGGACAGTCGCTGCCTGGGCGGATGATAAGTTAAGGACGCCTAAAATAGTTAACAGCCCGATTATTATTTTACTAATTTTCCTCATTGTTATTCCCTCTTCTAAGTTCAATCCGTTACGGCGATTAATTCTCCCTTGCGGAGGTCTTTTTATAAATTAATTTCATTATAATCCCTTATTTTACCGGACGCTTAAATGTAAAACAATTCACATTTAAAATTGATAAACGCTTGACAATTTTTACTAAAGAAACTACAATCAGCACTGTAATCGTTTTCAACTAGTAAAAAAGGAGTTACGGAAAGATGAACGAAATCGACCACTCACGGACGATTACGGTTACTAATGACCGTTACCGTGAACACTACCATATCCAAACCGATGGTGGCTGGCTCAACGATCCCAATGGCCTGTGCTTTTTCAAGGGATACTACCACGCCTTTTACCAGTTCCACCCCTATTCAGCTGAATGGGGACCGATGCACTGGGGCCACGTGCGAAGCAAAGACCTTGTTCACTGGGAAAGTCTCCCGGTCGCCCTTGTCCCAGGTGACCCCGAAGACAGTGGTGGCTGCTTCTCCGGGTCAGCGATTGTCAAGGACGGGCGCTTGTACTTACTGTATACCGGGCACCACTACTATGATGACGGCGACCAGGATCACTTCTGGGAAAACCAAAACGTCGCTTACAGTGACGACGGGATTCATTTTACCAAGTATGCGGGCAACCCGGTTATTTCCGCCCCGGAAGATAATTCACAAGATTTCCGCGATCCCAAGGTCTGGGAATATGACGGTACCTACTACCTTGTCTTAGGCAGCCGGTCAAAGGACGATAACCTCGGTCGGATTCTTCTCTACCAGTCCGCCGACTTGCTCGATTGGAAATATGTGGGACCAATCACGAAGTCAACCGGCCAGGAGAGCGAAGGCTACATGTGGGAATGCCCCGACTTCTTCCGCCTCAACGGCAAGGATGTCATCGCCTGCTCACCAATGGGCATCAAGGCATGCGGCCACCACTACCTCAACCTCAACCAGAATGGCTACTTTGTCGGTCAGCTCGACTATCAACAAGCAATTTTTCACCATCTTAATTTTAACGAGCTTGACTACGGGCATAACTTCTACGCTGCCCAGTCATTCTTAACGCCGGATGGTCGGCAAATCCAGTTTGGGTGGTTTAGTTCCTTTGACCAGGCAATGCCTGAACAAGCTGACGGCTGGGCAGGCGCCTTGACCCTCCCTCGTGAATTAATAATGAATGGCGACCAGCTGGGGACAATTCCGGCCAAGGAAGTTAGCCTGCTGCGGTCTGGGCGCGTCATCCATTCTGCCCGGATTATTGACGGTGACCAGCAACTTGCTGTCACTGACCCGCAACATACTGAATGGGATATCACGGTTACCACAACTGGCGACGATGACCAGTTCAGCTGGGCACTCACCGGGAGCGACGAGCAATTGATCGCTTGTCACTATGACAAGGCGGCGGGCGAAATCACCGTCCACCAGCACGGGCAAGCAACTGACCGCTATGCAACAATCGGCCACTGTGACCAGTTGCGGTTACGGATCTTTGTTGATACTAGTTCCGTGGAGTTCTTTATCAACGACGGCCAAGCGACATTTAGCGAACGCTATTACGCTAACGGGCCGGTTACTCCCCACCTTTTAAGTAACCACGCATTGCCAATCGCCATCGATGCTTATAACATGAAAGGATGATTTTTAATGAAAAAGAAAAGTCTTTTTAAAAATCCATTTTATCGTTCAACCTCGTTAGTAATCCTTCTCTTCTTCACCGGTTGGGGGATCTGGTGGTCATTCTTCCAGATCTGGTTGACTAACTCCCTGGGCTTCTCCGGTGAACAAGTCGGGACGATCTACTCCTTTAACTCCGCAATTACCCTGGTCCTCATGTTTGTCTACGGGGCAATCCAGGATAAACTGGGGATTAAACGGAACCTGCTGATTGTCTGTGCAGTCTTACAAATGTTGCTCGGTCCCTTCTTCTCCTGGGTCTACGCGCCACTGCTGCACAGCAACTTCTACATCGGTGCCATCCTCGGTTCCCTCTATCTCTCATTCGCCTTCCTCGCTGCTTCGCCAACCTTTGAAGCATTGACAGAACGGTTTAGCCGGCGCTACGGCTTTGAATACGGGCAGTCCCGGGCGTGGGGATCATTTGGTTACGCTGTTTCTGCCTTAGCCGCTGGTTTCTTGTTCACGATTAACCCGGAATTGGTCTTTTGGACCTCATCCGTTATTTCCTTAGTCCTCTTATTAATCCTTGTCTTCGACCATCCTGGCAAGAACCCGGAGACCTTCAAGAAGTACGTTAACCAGCAGGAAAACGAACGGGAAAAGACAACGCCATCATTCAATGAAATTCTCTCCGTCTTTAAGATGAAAGCTCTCTGGCAAATCGTTATCTACATCATCTTGAGTTGGACATTCTACACCGTCTTTGACCAGCAGATGTTCCCCCAATTCTTTACCCAGTTCTTTGCCTCAAAGGCTGTTGGGCAACAGATGTACGGGATCTTAAACTCGATCGAAGTCTTCCTGGAAGCAATCATGATGGCCTGTGTTCCATGGATCATGAAGAAGATCGGGGTTCGAAAGACCCTGCTCCTCGGGATCATCATCATGGTTCTCCGGATCGGTGGCTGTGGGCTAGTTACTAACCCGCTCGGCGTATCACTGATCAAGTTGCTCCACGCACCGGAAACGGCTTTGTTTGCCCTTGGTCTCTTCCGTTACTTCACCCTCCACTTTGATCCAAAGGTTTCCGCCACCCTCTACATGGTTGGTTACCAGATTGCCGCTCAGGTTGGTCAAATCATCTTCTCCACACCGCTCGGTAACCTTCGTGACCACATCGGTTACAGCCACACCTTCCTGGTAATTTCCGGAATCGTGTTAGTTGCTGGGATTTACGCCACCTTTATTTTGAAAAAGGATGACCAAGACGTTAATGGTCAACCACTTAATTAATAATTTTTTCGAGTCCGTCAGTTGCGGGCTCTTTTTTGTTAAAATATTAATGTGAGGTGAATAATATGCAAGTAATTATTACAGAAAATAAAATTGCCGCCAGCAAGAAGGCCTTTAGCCTCCTGCAACAAGATATTGCTCAGGGCGCCACGGTGCTCGGCCTAGCGACTGGGAGTACCCCCGTCGGCCTTTATGATGAAATTTGTGCAAGTGAACTCGATTGTTCTGCTTTGACCGCCGTCAATCTCGACGAATACGTCGGAATTGCCCCGACCAATCCACAGAGCTACCACCACTTCATGCACCAGCACTTGTTTAGCAAGAAGCCATTTAAGCAAAGTTTCATCCCCGACGGTACCAACCGCAACGCCGACGAGGTAATCGCTGAATACAACCAGGTGCTAGCGGACCACCCAATTGACACCCAGATTCTGGGAATCGGGCAAAACGGCCACATCGGTTTTAACGAACCGGGCACGCCCTTCGACAGTCAAACCCACAAGGTTCAATTAACAGCCTCAACAATTGCGGCAAATGCCCGCTTCTTTGCTTCCCCAGCAGAGGTACCGAGTGAGGCCTACACGATGGGGATTGGCTCAATTATGCAGGCCAAGCACATCATATTAATGGCCTTTGGTGAGCAAAAGGCGGCTGCCATTGCGGCAACCGTCGATGGCGAAGTAACCCCCGCGGTTCCGGCGTCCGTTTTGCAGACCCACCCCAACGCCACGATCATCATCGACCGGCCAGCCGCTAGTCAGTTACGATAGCGTCGCCAACAGGTCCGGACGGTAGCCGGTCCACACCCTCATCTGCCCATCTTCGTCAACTAAGACCAGTGGCAGGCTGGTGTAACCAAGTTGCTTCAGGGCCGCGCTAGCCGCGTGATCGGTTGTCACATCGATCAGCTGGGCAGCGATCTGATGGTGGGCAAGGTAGTCCTTCGTCATTGTACAGGCGGGGCAAAACTGCTCCGTAAACACTTTGATCGTCCGCATTCAAATCACCGATCCTTTTTTCTTTCATTATATTATTTACGGCGAGGTATATGCATGGATAACGCAACAATTTTATTAGTAGAAGATGAAGAGAGTTTGGCTAGTTTTGTCCAGACCGAACTATCGCTGGAGGGCTACGAGGTAATCTGGGCACAAGACGGTCGCCAGGCCCTTGAACTTTTCGCCCAAAAGCAACCGACCCTCATCCTCCTCGACTGGATGCTGCCGGTGTATGACGGGCTAACGGTCCTCCGACGAATCCGCCAGACCAGTAATGTTCCGGTAATTATGATCACCGCCCGCAGCCAAACTTCCGACATCAGCATGGCGCTCGACCAGGGCCTTGACGACTACATCACGAAGCCCTTTGCAATTGAAGAACTACTTGCCCGAATTAGGGTGATCATCCGCCGGCTTAGGCAGGACCAACCGCACAATAGTCCCGTTTACCAGCAGGGGCCATTTAAAATTGACCTGGTCAAGCACCAGTTTACCCTTGACGGGGCCGTGGTCCACCTAACGCCGAAGGAATTTGCCCTGATGCAGGCCTTTCTTGAAAAGCCAGGCACCGTCCTCTCCCGCGACGACCTCCTCAACCAAATTTGGGGTTACGACTTTGACGGCCAGACAAATACGGTGGACGTCTATGTCCGCGCCCTCCGCAACAAACTTGGTGCACACCGGGACCAGATCAAGACAGTACGCGGTGTGGGTTACATCTTAACGGAGCAGGCTGATGAACAGGAATAACGCAACCGCGGCGGGCAGACTCACCCACCTATTCATTGGCTTATTTGTCATTATCCTGCTGGTCGTTAACGCCATCTTCATCACTACCGCTACCGGGCTGGTTTACCACTATGCCGATGAGCAAGCCGCCGAGGTAATCGAAACGATCGACGACGACTGGGCACCAGGAAAAGACTGGGGGCCGCTTTTGAGTGCCTATGTTGCCCGCCAAGATGATGACGCGATTGAGATCGTCACTAGCCAGGGAGAGCGTTTTGCCTCCCCCAAGGCACCGAAGATTTTTCTCCGAATCCGCCAGCAGCAGATGGCCGTCAGGAATCTGCGGGTCACCGATGACGGGGTCTACTACCTGATACGCCAAAAATTGCATGGCGGCCAAGTCTGCGTTGCCATTAACGTCGATGACCTCGTCCGGCTCGCCGGCTGGCTGGTCGGGGTCACGATTGTCATCAACCTCCTGGCAACCATCATCGCCCTTCCCCTGATCCGGCGGTTGGCCCGGCGGTGGACTGCGCCCCTCACCCAGCTGGATGCCGAGATTGACCAACTTGACCCCACCGGAAGTGACCAGCAGTTGATCACTGTCCCGGCAGAACCGGTGGAAGTCAAAAACGTCGCCGAGTCGGTCAATGAGTTGCTCGACCGTCAAACCCATGCGATGCAACGGGAAAAGGAGTTTATCGCCAATGCCTCGCACGAGTTGAAGACCCCCCTGTCGGCGATCATGGGACACGTCAACTTAATCAAGCGGCATGGTGATGCCCACCCGGAACTGGTCAGTAAGTCCCTCGGTTACATCGACGAGGAGAGCCAGCGGATGCAGGGGATGATCAACGACCTGCTCACCTTAGAGGGACACCGGTCGCGCGCACCTGTCGAATCACTGGACCTCGTTGCGGTCATCAGGACTGAAATCACTTCCCTCCGTGCGGTGTACCAGCGCCAGTTCGTCACAGACCTTCCGGCTAACTGCCAATACCCGATGACGGCCAGCGATTTTCAGCGGCTCATCCATAACCTGGTCGACAACGCCGCCAAGTACTCCCCCACTGCTTCAACAATCACCGTCAGTCTGCAACCAACTGGGTTCCAGCTAGTCTTGACGGTTGCTGACGAGGGCTGTGGGATTGCAAAAGCAAACCGGGAAAAGGTCTTTAACCGCTTCTTTCGCGAAGACCAGTCCCACTCAAGCAAGATCCCCGGTTCAGGAATTGGCCTCGCCATCGTTAAGGCGATTGTCGATAAGCACGGTGGTGACATCACGATCACGGCTAACCAGCCCCGGGGGACCATTTTCACCGTGACCCTACCGCGATAAAAAATGAAGATTTCTTCATCTTACTTTCACCCAATTTTGGTTTTTCTTTTGCGCTCCTCCGTTAATATATAGTTACAAACTTAAGAAAAGAACTTAGGAGGATGAGTAAAATGACTGACAAGCAAAAACAAATTCAAAACAAGGACACGGCAACTGAAAAGAAGCACGGCTTAAGCAAGCGGACGATGATTACCCTAGGTGTTTGCGCCGGCCTTCTCATGGGTGCTGGTGGGACGATTGGCATGATGGCCGCTGACACAGACTTCCACCCTGCAGTAATGGCGGCGAAGAAGCAGGCCAAGCTGAGCGACATCAAGGTTGACCAAAACACGGCAGTGGACAAGTTTAACCAGAAGTACCAAAACAAGCAGCTCAGCGAAATTTTACTCGATGATGAACACGGCAAGTACGTATACGAAGTCAAGGGCTTTGACGATACCAAGGAGTACGAGGTAAAAGTCAACGCCAAGACTGGTAAGGTCGTAAAAAGTGAGAGTGAAAAGCGTGACCGCGGCGAAGAAGAATACCAGCTCGACCCGGGCAAGGCAATCAGCAGGGACGAAGCAAGTAAGATTGCTGAAGATGCCGCTAAGAAGGGGAAGAGCCGTGAATGGGAACTAAAACAGGAAAAGGACAAGGCCGTCTGGGAAGTTAAGGTTGTCGACGGGCGCCACGCTACGGAGGTAACCATTGATGCTGGCTCAAAGGCCGTGATCAGCACTGAAAAGGATAACAACTAGTCACTGAGTGGTTGTCCAGCCGCCGGCACTTAACTTAAATCAGCAAAAAGCAGGATCTCATAAGCAATTGACTTGTAGATCCTGCTTTTTGTATCCTAGCGGGTAATAAAAAAGCCATGAACTATTGGCGCAAAGATAGTTCATGGCTTTCGTTATTTTGTTAAAGTTAGCAATTTAACCCTACATAATACTAATTAATCTTCATTGTTCTTTTTCCGCTTTGCCAAGCCAAACAATGCAAAGAAGGCCGTTGCGGCACCCAGAGCGACAATGCCCGCTTCATTTGCATTCCCTGTCTGTGGCAAGGTTTGCTTAGCAGCATTGTTGCTGTGGCTAGCAGCTGGGTTTTCCTTTGCAGGCGTAACAGTTGTTTCTTCCGCTGCTGGCTCTTCTTCAGGGGTCTGGGCATCGTCGTTGGCACTGGCATCACCGTTTACGGTGATCGTTACCGTCACTTCTGCTTGTGCCCCATCTGGGTAAGTAACAACAATCGTCCCATCCTGTTTACCAGTTGTGCTGGTATCAACCGGATCCTTCCATTCGAAGCTTGTTCCGTCTGGAAGGTCATCCTTATTACTGATCCCATCACTTGGGTCCGGTTGTTGGCCCGGATCAACAATGATTGGCTTGCCAGCTGGCTTAGTTGCTTCATACTGGGCAACGTAAGTAGCACTAGCATCAACATTCGTCGGCAATGCTGGGTTCCAGCCTTCATGGTTGTAACCCTTGGCAGCGGTAACTGTTGGAACAGGCAATTCGCTCGCTGTTGTTCCCTTCTTTACATCAAAGACCGTGCTTGTCCCAGCCGCAAAGCTACCATGGTCACCAGCTTCAAAGCTTACGCGAACGTAGCCTTCTGGCGTTGGCTTGCTTGGGTCGTTAGTCACGTCAATAACCTTATCAAGGATGGTAACTGTCACCGTCGCGGTGTCCTTGGTGCCGTCTGGGTAGGTTACCGTTACCGGGATCGTGTAATCCCCGGCAGTCTTGCCATCTGGTAACGTACTTGGGTCATCAACGTTAATTGCTGGTTGAGCAGCCTTGTCTGCTGGGTAGTTAGTCGTTACTTGACTAGTAACGTCGTCAGCAGTTGTTGGTTCACCATAACCCTTAGTTACTGTGCCACCTTGGGCTGTGTAGTCAGCGGCATCATTAGTGATTGTGACGTGAACGTCAACGGTGTCGATGCTGCCGTCTGGGTAATTAACCTCAACTGAGACAGTGTAATCACCGCTTGGTGTATCCGTTTCTGGTGCGACGGTGACCGTTCCCGTTGAGCCATCAACCTTCGCCCAATCTGGATTGTTTTTACCACCGGTGAAGGTCGTGTCAGCTGGTGGAGTAACCTTATTGCCGTCTTGATCGGTGAAGGTTGGGTCAGTCGTTGCGGTTGAACCAGCGGGTACATTAACGTCATCGTATGATGGGTTGTTTAACTCATTATCCGCAACCTTAGTAGCCGTTGCGGTAAAGGTTGTACTTTCGCTAACTGCTTGGGTAGCGGCGGCTGGCCATTGGGCGTCCTTGTAGCCGTCCTTCGCAGTAATGGCTGGTAGGTTGTCAGCGGTCAATGCTTCACCCTTCTTAACATCGTAAATCTTGCCACTACCGTCAACCCCTTCACCAATTGCCAGGGTGACCCGCACGTAGCCTTCTGGTGTTGGCTTGCTTGGGTCATCAGTTACGTCAATGACCTTATCGAGGACAGTAACCTTCACGGTTGTGGTGTCCTTGGTGCCATCTGGGTAAGTGACGGTTACCGGGATTGTGTAATTCCCGGCAGTCTTGCCATCTGGTAAGCCGGCCGGGTTGTCCACCGTGATTGTTGGTTGAGCAGCCTTATCTGCCGGGTAGTTGGTCATTACTTGACTAGTCACGTCATCAGCGGTTGTTGGTTCACCATAACCCTTAGTTACTGTGCCCCCTTGAGCCGTGTAGTCGGCGGCGTCATTAGTGATTGTGACGTGAACGTCGACAGTGTCGGTGCTGCCGTCTGGGTAATTAACCTCGACTGAGACAGTGTAATCACCGCTTGGTGTATCCGTTCCTGGTGCGACAGTGACCGTCCCCGTTGAGCCATCAACCTTCGCCCAGTCTGGATTGTTGTCGCCACCGGTGAAGGTCGTATCAGCTGGTGGAGTGACCTTATTGCCGTCCTGATCGGTGAAGGTTGGGTCAGTCGTTGCGGTAGTCCCGGCAGGTACGTTGACATCATCGTATGCCGGCGTGTTGGTCTCTGCATCGGTAATCTTAGTGGCCGTTGCCGTAAAGGTGCTGGTTTCACTAACTGGCTGGGTAGCGGCAGCTGGCCACTGAGCATCCTTGTAGCCGTCCTTAGCGGTAATAGCTGGCAGGTTATCCGCGGTCAATGCTTCGCCCTTCTTAACATCGTAAACCTTACCGTTACCGTCAACCCCGTCGCCGATTGCCAAGGTTACCCGCACGTAGCCTTCTGGTGTTGGCTTGCTTGGGTCATCAGTTACGTCAATGACCTTGTCAAGGACAGTAACTGTTACCGTTGTGGTGTCCTTGGTGCCGTCTGGGTAAGTAACCGTTACTGGAATTATGTAATCCCCAGGAGTTTGCCCATCTGGTAACGTACTTGGGTCATCAACGTTAATTGCTGGTTGGTCAGCCTTGTCTGCTGGGTAGTTAGTCGTTACTTGACTAGTAACGTCGTCAGCGGTTGTTGGTTCGCCGTAACCCTTAGTCAACTCGCCACCTTGAGCCGTGTAGTCGGCGGCGTCATTAGTGATTGTTACGTGAACGTCAACTGTGTCAGTGCTACCGTCTGGGTACTTAACTTCGACTGGGACGGTGTAGTCACCACTTGGCGTCTCAGTTGACGGCGCAACTGTTACTGTCCCGGTTGAACCATCAACGGTGGCCCAGTCTGGAGTACCTTCACCACCCGTAAACGTAGTCCCAGCTGGTGGGGTAACCTTATTGCCGTCTTGATCGGTGAAGGTTGGGTCAGTTGTGGCAGTCGAACCGGCTGGCACGTTAACATCATCGTATGCCGGCGTGTTAGTTTCTGCATCAGTAATCTTAGTAGCCGTTGCCGTAAAGGTGCTGGTTTCACTAACTGGCTGGGTAGCAGCGGCTGGCCACTGGGCGTCCTTGTAGCCATCCTTGGCAGTAATGGTTGGTAGGTTATCCGCTGTTAATGCTTCACCCTTCTTAACATCGTAAACCTTACCGTTACCGTCAACCCCTTCGCCGATTGCCAGGGTTACCCGGACGTAGCCTTCTGGCGTTGGCTTACTTGGGTCGTTAGTTACGTCAATGATCTTATCAAGGACGGTAACCGTCACGGTTGTGGTGTCCTTGGTGCCGTCTGGGTAGGTAACCGTTACTGGAATTGTGTAATTTCCAGGGGTTTGCCCATCTGGTAATTCGGCCGGGTTGTCCACCGTGATTGCTGGTTGGTCAGCCTTGTCCGCTGGGTAGTTAGTCGTTACTTGACTAGTCACATCATCAGTGGTTGTTGGTTCACCGTAGCCCTTAGTCAACTCATCACCTTGAGCCGCGTAGTCAGCGGCATCATTAGTAACCGTTACGTGAACAGTAGTAGTATCAGTGCTGCCGTCTGGATAAGTGACCGTTACTGGAACTTCATATTCACCACTAGGGGTGTCAGTTCCTGGTGCAACGGTCACTGTCCCGGTGGAACCATCAACGGTGGCCCAGCCTGGGATACCTTCACCACCTGCAAAAGTAGTATCAGCTGGTGGGGTAACCTTATTGCCGTCCTGATCGGTGAAGGTTGGGTCAGTCGTGGCAGTCGAACCAGCAGGTACATCAACGTTATCGTATGATGGGTTGTTTAACTCATTATCCGCAACCTTAGTAGCCGTTGCGGTAAAGGTTGTACTTTCGCTAACTGCTTGGGTAGCGGCGGCTGGCCACTGGGCATTCTTGTAGCCATCCTTGGCAGTAATGGTTGGTAGGTTATCTGCTGTTAATGCTTCACCCTTCTTAACGTCGTAAACCTTGCCGCTACCGTCAACTCCTTCACCAATTGCCAAGGTTACCCGCACGTAGCCTTCTGGTGTTGGCTTGCTTGGGTCGTCAGTTACGTCAATAACCTTGTCAAGGACGGTAACCTTAACAGTAGTACTGTCAGTTGTCCCATCTGGATAAGTGACGGTTACCGGAACAGTGTAATCCCCAGGGGTTTGCCCATCTGGCAATTCAGCCGGATTGTCCACCGTGATCGTTGGTTGGTCAGCCTTATCCGCGGGGTAGTTTGTCGTTACTTGACTAGTGACATCCTCAGCGGTCGTTGCTTCACCGTAGCCCTTGGTAACTGTGCCGCCAGTTGCGGTGTAATCCTGCGCATCGTTGGTCACTGTTACCAACGCATTGACGATTTCACTCGTCCCGTCTTGGTAAGTCACGGTCACTGGAACATAGTATTGTCCAGCTGCTTGGTCCTTAGCTGGGGTGTAGGTAAGCTGGCCACTCGTCTTGTCGAGCGTTGCCCAGCCGTCAGTGGCTGATCCGTCAGCCCCTGCAATTGTAAAGCTTACCCCTTCAGGGAGGTCAACCGCATTGCCATCGTAATCAGTAAAGAATGGTGAAGTGGTAGCAGTCTTCCCGGCAGCGACAGTTTTAGCATCGTATGCTGGATTGTAAATTGCACTATCCTTAGCAGTGATCGCAAACGAATCCTTTGCGACAGGATTGGTGTCATTTCCTTCGTAAAGAGTAGCGGTGAAGACATCGCCAGTCTTGATTTGATTCTTTAACTCGTAAGTAACCCCGTTGATGGTAACTGACCTACCATCCTGACTGATGGTCAAGTTTGCTTTGGCACCATCACTTAGTAGTGAAACGTCAACCTTTTCACCAATCTTGTTGCCCTTCGCATCTGTCCACTGGATGTAGTTAGCTAGTGGCGAAATTTCTGATCCCTTTCCTGCTAGCTTAACATTTGCAGTGTCACCAAAGAATGCTGGGTTGCTGGTGGCATCATGGTTGGTAATGTCCAAAGTCACCATCATATTATTAACCGTTGCAAAGTGAACGTTGTACCAGGTTGGTGAGTTTCTAGCAATTGCGTTATATCCCGGAACAGCATTAGTGGCCCAACTATTATTGGCGCTTGGACTCCGGAATAATGGCGACGTGTAAGCGGAATAATTAGTTGTTAAATTACCATTCTTATCTAAGACAAACATGTAGAGGTAAGTGTTCTCCCACGTTAGGTCTTGCGGGAAGCGAAGAGTGTAACGTCCCTCTTCGTCAGTCTTGCCGTAAACGGTTGCGGCAATGTATTCTGGGTGTTCTGTTAATAAGGTCTTAGCGGCAGTTGCTTGCTGGCTGTATGCGAGGTTTTCAACTTGTTCTTTGTAAGCTTTTGCCCCTTCATCGGTTAACATTGAGGCAACTACCGTGTAATCAGCAACCGGGGTATCACCCAGCAAACCGTTGTAATTAGGTCCAGAAGCCGAGTTAGTTTTGTCACCACCGTTTTCCAGCCAGACACTACCAGAAATTGAACCGCTTGCGTTTTCCGCACCAACAAGTGCTGGGGACTTAAGTGGGCCGGCAGAATCTTCAATCCACTGGTCTTTGGGGGTTGTCATGTAGGATTCCCCACCAACTTCTGCACCGGTAGGGATTTCTCCCATGAAGATCCCCGTCCGCTGCATATTGGTCCCGATCAGTGGGAATTGACCGATATTATTACCAGTAACTGAGTTTATCCATGATCCGGGGTAAAAACCACCAGCCTGCCGGATCATCGTCAATGTATTGCCGTTTTCAAGCTTGGTATCTGGAATCCAAAGCTTGTAGTACTGGCCACCAACAGCGTGGTACTTATGTAGCTTTCCATTTACGTCCGTCCAGCCTTCGCGCAAGTCAAAGGCGTAGGCTCCTGGTCCCACTTGCGAACCATCCGACTTACCAAGTGCCTTGATTGCTGTCATGTAGACTGGGGAAACCAAACCATCAGTGTCCATCCATTGGAGGTAAACCTTTGTCCCGTCTGGCATTGGCTGCAAACCATTGGACATCGTTGCCGGTGTCCCCTTGTCAACAACCCATGCCCGTCCAGAAAGGGTATAAGCAGCATTGGTTGCGTCCGTTGGTCCCTTGATGTAACCGTCTGCAATTGCATCGGCAACAATTGGGTTTTCCATCGTCCCACTTTCAGCGCTTGTTGCACCGCTAGAAGCGTCACTAGCAGAGCTGTCAGCCGTTGGCGTCCCTGCAATCGGTGTCGTCGTGATGGTTGCAGCGTCTGCGGGCGTACTTGTTGATGGATTATCACTTGCTGGCGTCGCGGCCGAGGATTCGGCTGCCGTCGTGCTATTTGTAGCCGGTGTGCTTGCCGGTTGCGACGTAGCACTAGTATCCGTGCTCGTTGCCGTAATCGCTGGCGCATCATCAGCAGCGTACGCTACTTGTTCGCCTAGACTACTATAAATAAAGAAGCCTGAAGCAATTGCCACAGAGGCAACCCCGATGCTTAGCTTCCGTAATGACCATTTTGTAAAGTGTTGATTGGCCTTTTTCTCAATTAAGTGTGTATTATTTTTTCCCACCATGTAAATTTACCTTCCTATCTCTCAGTAGTTACTATTAAATTTCATTATGAAAAATAAAGGTAAGTTTGATGAAGGCAAACGGTGCTTCTAAATAAATCTAAACCCCCAAAGTGCATTTATCACTTAATTAATGTAATCTATCGTCAACCAGATTATATCCCATCAAGCCTTTTAAATCACTCGTTTTGTGATATTTTTTCTTGAATTTTGCGAATTTATCTTAGCTAGTTTTTAATAACATTTGCTACTTTTTATCATTTTAAAAGATTTATTTTGTTCACTTACGGATAATTTGTGCATAAGTTACGCCCGTCCTTATCGTCACCTAAACGTTTGCTTGTGAATTAATAAACTATCGGCCGAATGGGAATCTGTGCATTTTTGTTTATCAATCACCAACTCGTATATTATAATTAAGTCAAAGCGTTACTCGAAAAGTAATAAGCACTGGGGGCTTCATAACTCGACTTAATACACTTAATCAGATTAGAAGGGTTATGATATACATCATGAAACACAGGCAACACGAACGGGGAGAAAGCATCACTATTCAACAGCAAAGGGGAGTAAAACCAACGCGTTTTAACGTCCCCTTTTTTATTTAAGTAGGTGGCAACCATGCTAGTAAGAAAAAATCTCACTATCACCCTCCACCCAAGCGAAGAACAAGAACACGAGCTTACCGAATGCGCGGAAGAATACCAACGGGTATGTAATATCGTCAGTAAGTGGTTCTTTTACGAGCACCAGTTGCGGGCGAACCGTAAGCAATTTAACTGTGAACTATACAATAAGCTCCGGAAGAATGCACCACGGCTAAATTCTGCAATGATCCAACTTACTTATCTGACGGTTACCAAACGCTATCACCGTCTACTTTCTTTATTAAAAAACGTTGGCGAAAACATCGACCGGGTATCATTAATTAAGCAACCACTTAATTTTGCAAAGATGGGAGCCTGCTATGCATATAAGATGAACTACTCTTTCCCTAAGAAAGGAAAGTTCATTTCCCTTAGCGTCCTCAGTAAACGGATCCGCCTCCCATATACGGTTAAGCCCGATCACCCACTGATGGCATCAACAAACCATTTCGGGGTCGCCCAACTAATGCGGTTATTTGGGCACTGGTACCTAATTGTCCCGGTCTCATACGAAGAGAATTTATTATCACCAGACGGAAAAATCTGATTTGGTTAACGAGAAAAAGCGTTCTGCTAATCAGGTGGCCTAACATTTTCTAACTTAATAAAATTAAGTATGTGAGTAATTATTAGTTGCCATCTGAATTAACAGAACGCCATGAAAACAACCTTTTAATGCCCTTTTTATAATTTCAGTAATTTTTATATGTGTAAAAAGGCACTTATTAATAGTAGGTTGTTATTTAATAGCTAAAATGTTACTATGTACTTGTGGGGCAGACGTTATTAGTTTGTTTCACATCAAGACGACTCCGCGGAAATGTCTTGCGAATACTTGTACATCACCATTGCTATTAGTGGAAAAATTTATTGATGAATAGTTCCAATAATAGTTTGCGTCATTATCCTGATGCGTCATCCACTGACGAGCGGGTGACAATTCGAGTTAGTGGCGTCCCATTTCTTTGTGATAGCTCCAACACTGTCACAAAATCGATACCTACCCGAATTATGAGTTCCCGATTAGCTTATAATTGGGTAACGCTACCCATAGTTATTCCATAACCGTAACTAATTCGATTTGCATCTCAATACCCCTAACTAACGATCGTGCAAACCGAACGATTTGAGGAGAGTATCCCCTATTAGCTCTTCTGGAAACTAGTACTGCAAACGATTGCTTGATAACGTATCTCCCAAAATGTATCTATCAACGCATCTATCGTTATCCTACTATTAATGGTAAAAGTTTGATTACTACTAGTTTTAAACTGTTTGGACAATTATTTCAAGTGTAACCCTTATACATTTGAAAAGGGCCTCAGAAAAAGCTGTATTGCTTAGTCTGAGGCCCTTTGGGTTTTAAAAATTAATTTTGCGGTGAATAAAATGTATAGGTAACTTTACGAAGTTAACTATAGAACAACTTCATCTGCAAACTTTCGCGAAAATTGCCGAAGCCGTGACCGTAAATCGTGCATCCCCCTTTATGAGTCGCCGTCTTTTTCACCTCAAAGCGCAAGACAAACCGGTCGGGGTCATAGGTCAAATCATTAAGCGTCACTGGTGACCATGGCTGCCCATCTAAATAAGTCCCGTGGTCGGTGATCCGAAAAACCTTGTGTAAACCATACTGGTTCACGTTATTGGGCACCCATGCCGGCGTGTATTTGCCCCGCACGTCAGAAAAATCGCCCGGACTAGTCCAAAAGCCCAGCTCAGTTCCGTTAACCGCAACCGTTATGTCTGACGGCCAGTTATTATTCGAGAACGGAAATTCACTACTAAATTCGCCAATGATATCAATCATTTGTAAGTGGTCTGTTTCTTTTAAGTGGTTGGGTAATTGGTATTCCAGGTAACCATTGTTAAACCACACCATCCCCGCATCCATCCGGTGAGGGTCCATAAAATACGATGGATTATCGACCTTCCCGATATAACCTGACCGGCCCGCCATCCCGCATGACGGGGTTACGGAAAAATTGGTAAAGTGGCCGACTGGTACCTCTGTTTGGTAAACATTAAAGGCTTCGTAAATCACCTTCGGGAAGACAATATTTATCTTATCGACTTTCACCTTGGCGACCTTTTTATGGCCGACCTGGGTAAGGGTAATTATCTCTGCTTCGGCTAATTTTCTTAAGTGGCGGGCGGTAATTGTCGGACTAATTTCAAGATGGCTGGCAAGTTCCTCAATACTCATCTGCTTTTTTGATAGCAGGCGGATAATTTGTAACCTAACGGGACTCGCTAATGCTTTATACACATCCAAATAGTCTTGTGAGATTGTGATTTCCATCGTCTCGCTCCTTTACACTTAACTAAAAGGTTTATCTTAATGCTATTACAGCAATATTGGCATTAAGATAAGCCTTTTAGTTTTTTATAAGCCTATTATGGCATCGCTTTCAGGAATAAGTCAATAAATTAGTCATTTTTCGTGAAATTTGTCCGATAAATCTCCCTCAGCTTGTTGAAAGCCTTTTCAATTACCGGTATCGTTAGCTGTGAAATATAGTTAATAAACTTTTTAGGAGGTCTTTCAATGACAACCACTGACTATTCCGCCCCATTAATTATTCAACGAGCAGACCCGTATATTTATAAGCATACTGACGGCTACTACTATTTTTCCGCTTCAGTACCAGCGTATAACCGGATTGAACTCCGGCGGGCCAGAACAATCGAAGGATTAGCTCACGCCGCTCCA
The DNA here is from genome assembly GCF_900156885.1 of Limosilactobacillus caccae. Taxonomy (GTDB): domain Bacteria; phylum Bacillota; class Bacilli; order Lactobacillales; family Lactobacillaceae; genus Limosilactobacillus; species Limosilactobacillus caccae. The sequence goes on along the minus strand of NZ_FTOY01000008.1, from coordinate 203,472 downwards.
AGAACAATCTGGCGCAAACATGATGAAGGTCCAATGAGCGAGCTTATCTGGGCGCCAGAAATTCACTTTATCGATGGTAAATGGTTCGTTTATTTTGCCGCCGCTGCTACTACCGCCTTTGATCAGAACGGGATGTTCCAGCACCGGATGTTTTGTATCGAGTGTGACCAGGCTAACCCAATGGGCAATGAGGAAGCCTGGATCGAACGTGGCCAGGTTAACACGCCCATCGATTCATTTTCCCTGGACGCCACCACGTTTACACTGAATGACAAGCTTTACTACGTGTGGGCACAAAAGGACCCGGCCATCAAGGGAAATTCAAACCTCTACATTGCAGAAATGGCAAACCCGTGGACGCTAAAAACTATGCCGGTCTTACTCAGCAAACCAGAATTCGACTGGGAGACAAAGGTATTCTGGGTTAACGAAGGACCGGCTGTCTTACACCGTAACGGCCGCCTCTTCCTTACCTACTCCGCCAGTGCGACCGATGAAAACTATGCCATGGGGATGCTAACCTGCAATGACGATGCTGACGTCTTAGATGCCGCTAACTGGACAAAGTCAACGACGCCGGTCTTCCAGAGTGATGTTGAACACGACCAATTTGGCCCCGGCCACAATTCTTTCACCGTTGCCGAAGATGGGACGACTAACCTGATGGTATACCACTGCCGGAACTACACCGACATTAAGGGGGACCCCCTCTACGACCCTAACCGTCACACGATCGTTAAACCATTTAGCTATGACGACAATGGCGTCCCGGTATTCGGTAAGCCCGTTCCATACAATTACCAATAGAAAGGATGTTTATTTTGGATAATACAAAGAACACCACTTCGCAAAGCCACCAGAAAAAGGATTTCTGGGGTTTCCCTGTTACCCACTTTAGCTACTTCTTCACCTGGGCGATTGTCTTCGGCTACTTGACACTGTGGCTCGAACAGCAAGCCCACTTCAATGGTGTCGAAGCCGGCCTGGTCTTTTCGATGATGTCTGGTATTTCATTACTTTTTCAACCGATCTTTGGGGTTATCTCTGATAAGCTGGTGATGAAAAAGAACCTGATTATTACAATCGCTGTCGCAATGATTTTAGTTGGCCCTTATTTCCAATGGATATTCCCACCATTGCTCGGCGTTAATAACATGTTTGCAGCGATCATTACCGGGATCTACCTCTCATTTATCTTAAATGGTGGGGTTTCGGTGGTCGAACAATATGTACAACGGGCCAGTCTCACGAACGGCTTTGAATATGGTCACTCCCGGATGGGTGGTTCCTTAGCAGGGGCCGTTGCCGCCTTAGTTGGAGGTCGACTTTTCCTGTGGAACCCAAACGCAATCTTTTGGGCATGTACGGTTGCCGCAATCATTTTGACTTGCTGCCTGGTATTTAGCGACAAGATCCACCTGGATAACCTGACGACTGCCGGGGATGATACCTCAAACAAACTCGACATTAAGCAAATCGGTTCGATCTTTAAGCTCCGTAACTTCTGGATTCTTTCCCTATTTTACATGGGAACTTCTGCTATTTACGACGTCTTCGACCAGCAGTTCATCATTTTCTTTAAGTCATTTTTCCACGCGGCTGCACAGGGAACAATTGCTTATTCCTACATGACCAGTACGCAAACTGCCCTGGAATTCTTGTTAATGATTCCAATGCCATGGATCATTAACAAGATTGGTTCCCGGAACGGGTTGATCTGTTACGGAATCATTTTGACCGTCCGGATTATCGGTTCAGCCCTCGTGCCAAACTTGACATTAATCATCTTTTTCCGTTTGCTCGCCGGGTTAGAAATGCCCCTACTCTTGGTTTCAATCATGAAGTACATTGCCGGTGCTTTCGACCTGCGGCTGTACGCAACAGTCTACGCGCTCTCTTCTAATTTTGCTAAGCAGATTTCGGTTTTCTTCTTCTCATCATTTGCTGGGAAGATGTACGACCAAATCGGCTTCCAACATACCTACCTTATCTTAGGAATCATCGTTGGAATCGTGACCTTAATCTGTGCATTCACCCTTACTAAGGAAGACCCTGTCCAAGCTGGTGAAGTTAAAAAGTAATTAAAATAGGTTTCTACTGCGCTAACCATCGTAGAAACCTATTTTTTTATTGTTTCACCGCCACCGCATGCTTTCGCCAGGCGGCCTGCAAATAGTAAATCCCGTAGCAGGCAAGCACGAACGGGACCGTGCAATATAGGGCAATCCGCTGCTGAGGGTCGAACCAGATCAAGAGGCAGGAAAGGGTGCTGGCGAGTAAGGCAAAGCACGGCACTAGCGGGTACCACGGGGTGCGGTACTTTAGCTCACTTAGCTGGTGCCCTGCTTGCAGGAATTTTCGCCGGAAGAGCAACTCACATAGGGCAATCGCGATCCAGACGAAAACAACTGCCAATCCCGACACGGACACGAGCACCAGGTAGACCGTACCGGCCGCATAAACACTGGATAGCAAGGCTAAGATCCCGCCCACCATACTCAGCAAAAGAGCGATCACCGGGATCCCCCGGTTGTTCGTCTTCGCAATGACAGCTGGAATCGTTCCCTCGTTGGCAAGCGACCACAACATCCTCGTCGACGCATACAAGCCGGCGTTTGCGGCCGAAATAATTGCGGTCAGGACCACAAAATTCATCAAGTCTGCCGCATAAGGAATCCCCAGTTGGCTAAAGACAGTAACAAAGGGACTTTGCGTGACCCCCGCCTGCCGGTAAGGGATCAGCGACGCCATCACAACCATGCTCCCGACGAAGAAAATTACCAACCGCCACAAGGTCGTGTGGATCGCCTTGGGCAGTGTCTTTTCCGGGTTTTTCGTCTCACCAGCGGTAATGGCGATTAGCTCGGTCCCCGAAAAGGCAAAGTTTACCGTCAGCATCGTTGTAAAAAGCCCACCAAAGCCGCTGGGAAAGAGGCCATTCTTCGTAAAATTGGTCAATAACGGCGCATGCTGGTAACCGTGAATGGGGATAATCCCCACAATGGCGAGCCCTCCCAGGACAATAAAGGCAACAATTGCCAGCACTTTGACCGCCGCAAACCAGAATTCACTTTCGGCAAAGATCCGGACGGTGAAGATGTTCGACAGTAGAATAATGCTGATAAACAGGAGGCTCCACCACCAGACGGGTACCTGGGGAAACCACCGCTTCATAATTAGCCCCGCGGCAGTGAATTCCGACCCCATCGCAATCGTCCAGGTCAGCCAGTACAGGATGGCGACGGTGAAACCGGTGGCCGGTCCAATTAGGTTTTTCGCATAAACGTGAAAGGCGCCGGTATAGGGCATGGCGACACTTAGTTCACCGAGACAGAGCATGACGGCATAGACGATTAGTGCCCCGACAAGGTAGGCAATCACCGTCCCCAGTGGCCCGGCCTGGTGAATGGTGTAGCCGGAGCTAAGGAAGAGGCCGGTACCGATGACGCCACCGAGGGCGATCATTTGAACGTGACGGGCGCTCATCTTCCGTGATAGGTGCGTCTTCTTAGTCATTTGCCGTCCCCTCCCTTTCTGACCGTTCGGTAAGTTTTTCATGGAGCAAGGCAATATCTGCTGGCGTGGTCGTACAACATCCCCCGACAATCGTTACGCCAGCGCTCAACCATTGCGGCAAATAGCTTGCCAGACTCCGGTGGCCGTGGGGGTATGCCCAGGTCTTGGTTTGCGGATCATAGACCGCACTGGAATTGGGGTAAGCAATAATTGGTTTGTCCGTCGCCCGGCGAATAACCGTGACCGCGGGGGCGACGCGTTCGAGGGGGATGCAGTTCGCCCCAATCGCAAAGACGTTGTCATACTGGTCGACGGTTGCGGCCGCGACCGCCAGCGGGGTTCCGTCAGCTAGGGTGGCATGGTTTTTTAGGGAAAAGCTAACATAGCACGGGGTTGTCGGCGCTAATTCCTTGGCGAGTTTAAGGACCGCGATAACTTCGTCGAGGCGGGGCTGGGTTTCAATTGCGATCACGTCGACCCCCACACTCAAAATGTCCATAAGCCGTGGCCGGTGGAACTCCTTAAATTCGGCTTCACTGCGCTGGTAGTCGCCGGTGTATTCACTCCCGTCGGCAAGGTAGGCCCCGTATGGCCCCACCGCGCCAGCAATGTAGTTATACACCCCGGTGGCTTGCTGGTATTCATCGCGAGCGTCTCTTGCTAACTGGACCGCCCGCTTAATCAATGCATGAGCTTGCCGTTCCGAATAGCCATTGGCGACAAATGCCGGTACATTCGCCTGGTAGGTATCGGTGATCGCTAACCGGGCGCCGACCTTAAAGTATTCCTGGTGGACTTGCTTGACGAGGTTTGGCTGCTTATCCAGCACGCTGGCCGTCCACAATGGATTATTGGTGTCCGCACCAAGCTGCTCCAGGGCCGTTGACATTGCCCCGTCGATTAACAATGGTTGGTTAAGTTCTTCTGTAATTTTCGTCATGATAATCTACCTCCTAAAATAAAAACGTCCCTTGAAAAGAAATTAATCTTTCCAAGGGACGTTGATTCGCGGTACCACCCTTCTTCAGGGGCCACTACCCCTGCACTCACAAACTTATCAGCGATAAATTTGCAGCCTTGGTAACGGGGGCAACGCCGTGGACGGCTAATCATTCACCGTCCAAGTGCTCACGAACCATCTTCACTAATCTTAACAATGCTGCATCTCACCAGCCACAGCTCTCTTTAAAAGTTGCCATTAGTTACTCATTCGTTCTCAGCAATTTCTCATATAAGTTGTGATTAGTATAGCGATCGCTGGGTTAATAGTCAAGTGGTTGATTAGGATTTTTTAATTTTTAGTGAGGAGGCACTACCGCCTAGTGTTCGCTTTTACTGAACAGTGTTGCCACTCATTCCTGATATGCAAGCGCTTTTAATGATGCTAAATTATAGGCAAAGGGATAAGGAGGTCCTTACAAGTGAAAAAAGTAACAGATAAAGTAACATTTTGTCATGGCGCCACTATTGATACACGTCTTATTCAAACACCAATGCTAACTAACAGTGGGAAGGATGAGAAAGCAACCCAGGATACCATTGACTACTATAATTCCCGTTCACAATCTGCTGGTGCAGTAATTGTTGAATATACCAGCGTTAGTCCCAATGGGGGTCCTTCTCGTTCATGGGCGCGCAACCGTGAACAACTAGCCATTTACAATGATGACTTTAAGCCGGGACTTGCCAAAATTGCAAAAGCCTTGAAAAAGGATGGAAATAAGGCAATTCTTCAACTCGTTCACTCTGGTCGAGAAGCCAAATATCGCCACACACTTGGCGGACAGGTAGAAGTGCCATCAGATATTGATTTTCCGTGGATTGACTATCCTCTTCACGAACTAACAGAAGATGAAGTATGGCAAATCGTCAAAGACTTTGGTGCTGCTACTAAGCGGGCAATCGATTGTGGTTTTGATGGTGTTGAAATCCACGGTGCTAATCACTACCTCTTACAAGAATTCTTCTCTAAATACTCCAATCGCCGAACTGATTACTGGGGTGGCTCATTAAAGAAACGGATGAATTTTGCTAAAGAAGTTTCTAAAGAGGTCATGGCAGTTGTTAAAGACTATGCGCCAAAGGACTTCATTGTTGGCTATCGAATTTCACCAGAAGAAATTCACGGTGAAAATGTTGGTTACACTTGGCACGAATCAACCCAATTAGTCGACATGTTAACTACTAATTTTGACTTTGATTATATTCATCTTTCATTACTCGATTACAAGCAAAAGCCAACTGATTCTAACAAGACATTAGCTGAATTACTTGGCGAGCATATTAACGGTGAAACCTTAGAAGTAGTTGCCGGTGGTATCAGAACTGAAGAGCAGATGGAAGATGCCCTAAACTACATGGACCTAATTGGGATTGGCCGGGCAACACTGATGGATAATCACATTGCCAAAAAGATTAAAGAGAATAAAGGAGAAGAGATTTACCATTGCTTTACTGATGAAACTTTAAAGGAACTTCATCTACCTGCTGGGCTAATCACTTTCCTCGCCAATCTCCCCGAAAATATGAAACTCCCTGGAACTGATGTCTTGCTGAAGCATGTTGAAACAAAGCTCGGATATGCTGAAACTCATGAATAAAAAGAATTAACTGAAAAAACTCATTGCGGCTAGAAGATTTTCCTGCTTCAATGAGTTTTTTCTTTATAATACTAAGATAGCTTCACTAGCGAATAACCTATCACTGAATTTCTGCTCTCAATTTTTCGATAAGCCCCGTTAAAAATGCCTGGCTTTCTTCTGTAATATTATTTTCTGGGTGGGTAAGGATACCAAAAGTAAACTTGTCTGGAATTAGGTTGGTCAAAGTAAACTTCTTCATCACTCTAATCGCTGGCCATAAAGAGTGAATAGTTTGAGCATCCCGGCCTAGTCCGGCAACATCAGTATCTTTTATTGTCTGAAGAATTGTTTGATTATCATTAACCCGTAATAATACATTTAATGGTCCGCAGATCATCTGCAAGCGATCAAAGTTCTTTTCGTTAAGCGGATCATCATAAAGGCAAAATTTCATTTTTTGAATATCTGAATTATCGATGCTTTCTTTAGAATAAAAGGCATTTTTGGGGCCGACAAAGAGCGTAAACCTACTCTGACAAATTGGACTAAATTTTAAGCCATCAATCATTGACTTATCTTCTTCAAGATTAACCGCGATTAGTCCCGCTTCGATTCTTTTATCCCGAACATTTTTAATTATTTTGTCAGCGTGGTGACAGCTAACATTTAACTTTCTATTTAGATTATTACGCGTGTAGTCAAGCATATATTCACCAATCAATGGCTCTAATAAGGTATTTACATATTGGACCCGGATAACGTGTTGGTTTGTATCATCCTTGATCGCACTAACTGTTGATTCTAATTTATTTTTTGAACTTAAGATATTGGTAATTGACGGAAGCAACTGCTGGCCAGCTTTACTTAGCGTAGTACCTCCATATGATCGATTAAATAGCTTAATCCCTAATTCATTTTCTAAATCATTGATGGCCGAGCTCAATCCTGATTTGCTAATATGAAGTGTGTCGGCGGCCTCATTAATTGATTTACAGTGAGTCAATACCTCGACATATAACAACTGTTCAAAGTTCATGTTTACCTCTCCCCAAAATCCGATACTTTATCATTGCATAGCCAAGGCCGCAAATTAAACTACTCTCCTCTTCACTGCCCATTTTGGCGGTACCGGGCTTCCACTGCCGCCTTCTCGTCACGCCACCAGTCTTGGTGGGTGCTGTACCAGTTAATCGTTTGCTGCAGGCCCTGGCGGAAGTCGGTAATCATTGGTCGCCAGCCGAGTTCGGTCCGCAGCTTAGTAGCATCAATCGCGTACCGCAAATCATGACCAGGGCGATCTTTCACGTGGTCATAGGCATCCCCAGGTTGACCCATCAATTCAAGGATCAGCGCTAAGACTTCCTGGTTGTTCTTCTCCCCATCGGCACCGATTAGGTAGGTCTCACCGATCTTTCCCGCAGTCAAAATTTGCCACACCGCCCGTGAATGGTCGCTGGTGTGAATCCAGTCGCGGACGTTCTTCCCGGTGCCATATAGTTTGGGACGGATGCCACTCAAAATGTTGGTAATCTGCCGGGGAATAAATTTTTCAATGTGCTGGTAAGGACCGTAATTGTTAGAACAATTAGAAATCGTCGCCCGGAGGCCAAATGACCGCACCCACGCCCGGACGAGCATATCAGAGCTAGCTTTGGATGCCGAGTACGGGCTTGACGGCCGGTATGGTGCATCAGGGGTGAATTTTTCACCGGGTCCGTCACCATGACCAGGGAGGTTTTCTCGCAGCGGCAAGTCACCATAGACCTCATCAGTTGAGATGTGGTGGTAGCGGACATCATACTTGCGGCACGCATTGATTAAGACGGTGGTGCCAACAATGTTCGTTTGAATGAATGGCGCCGGGTCGATTAGGGAGTTATCGTTGTGACTTTCGGCGGCGTAGTTCACCACGGCATCGGCTTTTTGAACGAGCTGGTCGACTAAGTCCTGATCGCAAATATCACCAACGACTAATTGAACCTTCTCTTTTGGCAACCCTGCTAAGTTGGCTGGGTTACCAGCGTAAGTCAACTTATCTAGTACGGTAATATGGGCAACTTCCGGGTGGTTAGCGACAATATAACGGACAAAGTTAGAACCGATAAAGCCAGCGCCCCCGGTGACGATGATGTTTCTGAATTTTGGCATGAATCCTCCTAATCATAAAAAGATGATGTATTAAGTTAATAATACACCATCCCTAGTCCTCATTGTTAACTGCCAATGCTAATAATTGTGTCTCTCTGATTAGCCTTCATTAGCTAGTATTATTTAGTTTTTGTAAATTTAATGCATTTAATTATAATAACTAGCTATCTTCTTCCAAACCATCTGATATCTTTTTTAGATATTGTATAAATGCCATGTCCGCTCTATTTGGGTACTCTCGTAATCCAAGCGAACAGTCAATTTGTTTATGCTTTGCTGCATTTTTCCTTGCTTTTTCTAAATTAGAAATTAATTGTTGATATTCATCTTCACGTAATCTTAGAAGTGGCTCATTAGCAAATTGTAACGACCAGTTATACATCCTAACAACATCTTCGAATCGTTTTTGCTTTCGATACATGATTGCTAACTTTTGACTAACCGTTAACGGCCGCAAATTTAAAACTGAGAGCCACCATGCTTCAGCCCGATCCCAATCACCACGTTTATAAGCAACGATTCCTGCAAAATAATATGGTAAATACGTTGCTATAAAATAATTCTCCACTGCCGTATCAAAATAACCATACTGCGCCATTTCGACATAATTTTGCTCCGGCATTGTTAAATTTTCCTGAAATTGCATAATTGATGTCTCAATTGACGACTGTTTAGCCAAGGGATAACCTGTTCTAACATTAATAATCTTTTTGTCTTTTACTATTATCTCTGGTTTTTCACTAATATAATGCTGTAATTCACTATAATGTCGTTGCGGGGTATGTGAAAAATTCTTCCAATCACTATCTATTTTCTTAATAGAAGTTTGGGGCTTTATATCTGTTTTTGGCAGCGAAGTCGACTTAACTTTCTCAGTTGTGATATATATTCTTTTATGCTTATAACGATAAATAAAATAACCGATAATAACTATCATAGCTACTGCAATGACAGGATAACTAATTATAAATGCCAATATAAGAAAACCAAGAATTAGCCAACTAGCACACCCTGCACCTTGCACTGAATTATTTCTATTTGTACTGTATCGGTGGCTTCTCTCACCATTTAACAATTTTCGCGTGTCAATTGACGTGCGGTAATACACCTTATTATAAAGTTTTCTCTGCGGATGCATCCATCCAGCCCTACGCGTTCCGTAGCCTGGAATAAATGCCTTTTTTAGCTTACGCTTATATATTCCTTTATATCTTGCCGAAAACGACTTCTTTAAAGATGGCTTCCTAAATACGCTTCGTGCCATATATATTCCCCTTTCACTAGTTTTCTAGTTTCACAGAAAATGAGAAACAATATTTTTCCTACTGACTCCCAAAAGGATCATTGATTATGATAACCTATTTAGTGGGAGTATGTGTTATATAATCATTGGAGGATAGGAATTTGAAAAAGATAACAACGATTTTTATAGGGCTTATTGCTGGATTATGCCTATGGGCAGTTCCTAATACGCAAACTGTAGAAGCTAGTCAAACACCACTAACAATCAACATCCCTGACGGCAAGCAAGCACAAATTACCAATAAAGCTATCAAGATCAATTCTGAAGCTGATGGAACGATCACGTTCACGGGAAAAACTGAAAATGACGCTAAAGTCTCCTTCGTAAAATATGGTGGCAATAACCATCATTACAAAGTCATAGCCGATGAGAATGGTAATTTCTCAAAAACACTAAAATTAGCACAAAATACGAAAAAGTGTAAATTTGTGATTACTTCTGATGACGACGAAGATAGTAAAAGCGCAAAAGTAACCTTTATCGTTACAAATACCGGTTATGTCAAACCAGTTGAATCATCGTCATCTTCAGAAAGTAGCACAGCAATTTCTGAAGAATCTTCTAATGCTACAAGCTCTTCAGAAACGGCCGTTTCAACTAATGATGACATGAAAACTGATCAGGCAAATGGAAAAATCGTAGGAAATATTAATTCTAAGGTTTACCATACCCCTGACCAACAAGGCTACCATATGAATCCTGCTAACGCTGTCTACTTCAATTCAGAAGCTGAAGCTCAAGCAGCAGGTTACCGTAAATCACTTAGATAGTAAGCATTTTCGCTGTCTCCCATAAAAAAGCACTAAGTTAGTTGAAGTTGTAACTAGATACTAACTTAGTGCTTTTTTAACTGAATTTTTCCTAAACTCCCCCAATAATTGGCACAATTACCTTAAGCAATCAATATCTATACGTATTGAAAAAAAGATCATGAACCACCGTCAATTTGGCGATTCATGATCCTTTTGCTATTTTAAATGTTATTTTACTTAAACTATTTTTACGAATTAACGTTAAAGAACGGATTAATTATTCAGCAAAAGTATTGATTAATGATATTTACCCATCTCTGCTATTATTGATGTTTTCCTTTCTCATTACGATATTCCTGATAGAAAATTGAAAACAGTCAACAACAACTGTAGGTCATTTTAAACTTTCTATTTAATTTTTGAGTAATTCACAAACTACTTAAAAAAGTATTCTAATCAAAACAACTTAATAATATTCGATTCTGTCTTGTAATAACTCTTAATTTCGCTTTCAAACTTATCAAAGTATGATTCTTTTAAATCAAACAAATCAATTAAAAACTTTTTGCTAATGTACATCTTATTTGTAATATCTGAAATTGGCATTAATCCATGCTCAAAGACCATATCCATCATTGCTTTTACTTTACCAGGCTTTATTGGTGCCCATTTATCATCTAATGGCTCTATATTTTTATAGTCTAATTTATTAATTTTTGCGTAAAAAAGCCTATTTTGTTGGTAAGTTAAAAGTCCTAATTTATAAGCTCGCATTTCTAAAGCTGCAATAGAAACATAGTATTTTTTCTTCAACGATATATATGATAATGGATTAGCAAAATGATTTAAGTTCCCACAATCCCTCAAGAATTGGTCTTTGGGAAGTAATAGTGCAGATGCAAATTCGCTTGCCTCTTTTTCTACTGCTTTATATTCCTCTTTCTCTAATATTGCCATATCAACATCTTGATGTAATAAAATATGTCCTAATTCATGTGCTAAATCGAATGTTCTTCTAACAGCTGACTTTCGATATGTGCCTAATACAATAAAAGGGCGTCCATTATCAGTTAACGTACTATAAGCATCTATCGTGTGTCCTAAATTTTTCTTTTCTAAAATATAGATACCACTTTTTTCCAGGTTAAACATCAAATTCCTATTATCAGTTATTTCTAAAAAATCACGAGCTATATTTGCAACCTTATCAATAGCAACACTTCGATTTGAAATACTATTTAGTATCTTAGTAGATTCTTTTTGAAGTTCATCAATGTTATTTTTGGGGACCTTCAGGAACGATTCAAAATAATTTATATAATAATCGACAAAGTTCAAATACTGTAATTCAAATTTTGTTTTCTTTCGTGAGCTTCTATCATCAGCGCGATATGCCACATGCTCTTCACTGGTTACATATTTGTCAATACAACTTCTTTTTAAAAAGTATTGCGAGCTAACGTTAAATTCATTACTTAGCTTATTAAAGACACCTATATTAGGAATGATCTTATTATTTTCATATTGCGAAATAGTTTGCTCTGTAGTTGCCAATTTATTAGCTAATTCTTTTCGAGAAAGGCCATTCAATTCACGCAACTGGCGAATGTTATCTCCAACATAATCCATGAATTAGCCTCCTCATCATTATGGTTAATTTAACCTTCCTTTTTAGATTGTTCTGTTTGTGTAGTTGGAACTTCAAAACTATATTTCTGTTGCCCATATACTGCATCCGGAATATTAGAGTTATTATCTCCAGCAACATTTAATTCATCGTCATTAAACTCAATACCACTATTATTCATTAATTCAGATAAATCTTCAACCTGAAACAGCTTATTAGTTCGTTGATTAGGCATAGTTAGAATAATTTTACTTAACTGCCCGCCTTCATCATGATCATAAGTTACAATATAAAATCGGTCAACATCATTACTATCAATCATTGACTTACTTGGTAGTAATTCCATTTGAAATGATCCGTTAATTCCCCTACCTTCTAATTTTCCATTATTAACCAGATGATTATTTATCCCGGCATATTCATTTATATAATCACTTATATTAGTAGATGATCCATTAAATTGCGGACCAATTGTCCTAATATTTTTTACAAAAATCAAACTTTTATTTCTCTCTGATTGAGCATATGCAAATTGAAGATAGCCCCAGGCATAACCAGCTTTAGCAATATTATAGGTAACTTTTGAGTTAGTCTCTGTCTCCTTGCCAACATATGTGTCAATATAATTTCCTCTAGCCCATGACAATCCATTACTTACTATTAAATTTGGATTTTCTCTAAGGCGCATTTGAAGATAGTTCTGTTCTCCCTTCATAATTCCATTCACAATTTGCTGTTCTAGTTCAACTGGGAGAGCTAGTTCGTGCATAAAGATTTCACCTCTCTATTATTAAAGCAGCTTCAAGAGACACCAGGATTACTTATCTTAATCAGTAAATCATCATAACATACACAATTAACTCTCATAATTCTCTAGATCAACAAGGTTGATTCCTTCTCCCCATTCTGCTGATTCATCAATCTCGCGAGTCATTGGTAGTTCATTTTCAAATGCATTGTCAATTATTTCCTGCTCTAAACAACTCCCTTTATAGCAGATGCTTGCATTTAAGAACACTGCATAATCAAATCCCCGATCATATAAATAAGGTAAGATTTGCTCATTCAATAGCTTTATTTTTGTCTTAGCTGTAGCCTTTTTACTATTAATGAACAAATTATCGATAATCGCAATCTTACTCAAAGGATTAATCTGAAATACATTTAATAGTTTAGACGCTATAAATTCTTGATCACCATCGATACTATCAGCAGCTTCATATAAATCAACTTGATCACCGTTAAAAAGGTAGAGATTGGCTTTTGCAACTTCTATTTCCTCATCCCCATCATCGAGTATTGTTTTTAAGGTAAGCCATTCACTAAACAATCCGTGGTCAAATTCTGTACTCTTATTAAAGGTACCATCTATAAAAATATACGCATCCTGAATTTGCTTATCAGTTAAAGTTCTATTATCTACACTCATTCTAAACGCCTCACAAATTATATTTAGCGCGCCTTTTCAAAACATATGTTCTTAAAATATATTAGCACAGCCGATTGCTCTATGCAAACATATGTTTTATTTATATAAATAGCATAGTGAAACTTGAAAGTACTCAAAAGAACTAGAGCCCATAACAGCTCTAGTTCTTTCTTTATCAAATTTAGTTTTTAAACGGCCTTTAGAAGAATATTTTAGATACTACGCAATAGGTAAGCCATGAATTGGCTAATTGTTTGGTTGATAAACTCGGCTTCCTGTAATTGCAGTGTCCTTAACAGGTAGATCAATACTTCAATAAACTTAATTTCTGGCTGTCCGTGAATTGAATCCTTGAATGACGCTTGAAATTGATTCATTTACTAAGTTGGCTTAGACCAATTTGCGTGATAAATGAAGAAATTAAGTTTTTTAGTATCGTTCTCGGTCCGAATTTGAGTTATCCTTTTCATTACGCAAGACTCTTTTCTACTTAGGTTTTAGGCGCTTGAAGTATAACGCAAGAGTCTTGCGTTTTCTATTTTTATAACGAAAAAGCGCCAAATGACGGTCAATTACCGTAATTTGGCGCTTTCAAGTTTCAGTAACTAATTCTATATTACTAGAGGAACAAGTAAGTTTAACCACACTTGATAAGATACAATTATATTCACTTATCATAGTAGTACTTAAGCTGAATTATTTGTATTTCTTCTCTTGTTACATCGTACACCATTCGATGCTCACTATCAATTTTCCGTGACCAGAAGCCAGTCAAATTGTGTTGCAGTGGTTCAGGTTTACCAATACCGGTGAAGGGATGATGAATAGTATCATTAATTATTTTATCTATCCTTTTCACCATCTTTTTGTCATTCTTTTTCCAATCTAGATATTCGTACCAAGCATCTTGCGTAAAATCAATATTAAGCCTGATCGTCAGCTGACATCCTATCAAATTCTGCAGGTGTTAAAAAGTGATGGTTAGTAGCGTTATCTAACTGGCTGATTGAATGGGCTAGCGCTTTCCGATTGGCCTTAGTCCCTAGTAAATAGTTTGTCTCTTGCCAAGAGTTATACTCTTTTTCAGAGATTACCACAACATTCTTTTTTCAGGACGAGCAACAATAATTGCTTCATTGTACTCTGCTACATCATCAGCGTATTTTTTAAACGATTTTCTAAATTCTTTAGTTGTAACTGCTTGGATCATGACTTATCACCTCTTTTTTATTAGATCAACCCGCTAGATATTTGTACACGATTAAGTACACATCTTAAATGTTAGGATACTGTGAAGGGCTGGAACCGGTAACTGTTCTCTGTTGTCTGATAAAACAGTCAATATCCATATATTCAGTTTAATCGAATAAAGTTTTCTAATGCCAAGAGCGTCAAATCAGTAAGAGCCCCTTTATATGATGTTGTAAAATTAGGGGCTTGCAGTTTAATCGAGTTTGTACGTTATTTGTCATACAATATAGAAGAGGTGATAAATATGGATGCAAGAGTAAATAGTAGAATTCCCATTGATGTTAAAGAAAAAGCCAACAAAGAATTAGCTGCACACGGCTTATCAATTTCAAGCTTTATTCGGATGACATTAACATCAGTTGCTAACGATGGCCTTCCTAAATATTGGGGTATTCCAAATGCTGAAACCATGTCATCAATTGATGAAGCGATTAATGACATGAAAGATTCTCATTTAAAGAGTGCTAATTCCTATGATGACTTGGAGAAACTATTAAATGAGTAAAGTTATTCCCACTAACCACTTTAAGAAATAACGGAAAAGTAAAAAATCTCGCGGGGATAGCATTTTTAATGGTCAAGTTCCATTTCCTAACGATAAACGTTTACCATGGGAGTTTTTTAACTGACCAAAAGATTCCTTCTTATTTTTATGAACATCCAATCAATTTAACAAAACAACAACGTCAAGAAATTAAAAATCAATTGGGGAGCTTAAATGATCTTGAAATTAAAGGACTCGATTTACATTTTGACGGTCATAATGGAGATCATCTACTTCTTTATATTCGGACAAATCAAAATATTGTATACCTAACCGGAATAGGATCACATTCAGAATTATTTTAATGACAAAGCTTTTGCTTGCTTTCAAGCTAAGCAGTCAATCCCCATACGTATTGAAAAAAGGATCATGACACTGATATTTTAGTGCTTCATGATCCTTTTGCTATTCACCTAAAATTGAAGCTTAGAAATGGAAGTGGAGAATATAACTAGCAACGTTTTCCTATGCTGAACTTATCAAATTAGTAGAGATATCCGAATATCTTCGATCTTTTCTCTTAACTACTCCTTATTTCTTTTATCTTCGCTAAATTTTCTTTGCAGATATCCAACCTGCTTAAGAGCTGATTTTAAGATATTAACCTCATATTTTTCATTACTCTGTGAAAATATTTTCTGTGCATTCCAAGCGTACGAAAGGAAATTTTTCCTTTTAATTGGCTTTGTGACAAGATACATTTGAGTATACAGCTTTCTTTTCGGAATACTATAGCCCTTATTTGCACTTTCTTTAACAAATTTCTGCCAATTATTTAGGTTTTCATCTTCAGTATTGTACATTCCTTTTTGTGTCTGCTTATATATCCACATATTTTCAGCCAACGAGTTAACGGCTTTCTTACCCTTATAATGAAATTTATATATGGTTTTAGGACGTAAATTAACTGCAATTCCATTAAAAGAAAAGCCTAAGTAATTTAACTCACTTTTATCTAATGTATTACTACCAGAGGAAAGAAGAAAAATTTCTCGACGATTTTTGTCAAAATAATAAAGACGTGTTTTTGATTCTTTTATGGTCAAGAATAGATTATTGCGACTTTTTGCAATTATTGTTTTTTCTATTTCTCTTATTTTTTCAATACTAAATTCTTGATCAGGAATTACAATTATAAAATCATCAGAATAACGCCTATAAAAACCATTAAATCGTTGTAAATATTTTCTAATCCACTCATCAAATTCTACCATATAAACATTTGCTAAAATTGCACTTAGCGCAGTTCCTTGTGGAATTCCCACTTTATGCTTCCGTGAAACCTTTAATTGGTTATTTGCTATTAGGTTATCCAATTCTTTTAAATCTTTTACATATGAGGTTCTATTTTTTAAATTGTAAGTTGGGTTGTTAATAATATCGTCAAGCTTAATGTATCTATAATCCATCAGATTTTTTAATATTGATCGCCAGTCATCTGTAAATTCTCCGCCATCAATACTTTCAATCACTTTTTTTACATTCTTCATTAACACATCATGATTCAGGTTATCAAAAAAATGTGAAAAATCTCCCTTTATTACCCAGGAAGTTTGAGAAGCTATATTATCAATTGCATCCCTAGCACCCGTAATGTTTGAATGGCCAGTTCTATATGCTATAGGTATTTCTGAAAGTTTATTTTGAGTTAAATAGTATTCATAACTTTTATATAAAATTTTTGAATATATCTTATATAAAAAAGCATCATGATGAGATGGTAAAGATATAATCCTCGTTTTATTATATTTTCTCTTTTTTCTATTATATTTTTGAAAAACAATTGGAAATTCTATAAACGGTAAATGCCGATAACTAGAAACATAATTATTATTTTGTATAATTTCGTTAATTATTTTGCATCTGATATTATTAGATAAAGGCTTGTCAAAATGTTTATACGTTGTCGCTGTTCTTTTTAAATTTTTCCTTTGTAAATATTCTCTCAATGTAGAAAGCTTTATTTCATTAAATGAGATTTTCTTTTCCATAAAGTCATCCTTTAAAGTTAAAAAGCAACCCATTTTTAATCCTTATGAGAAAATAAGAATTTATACACGGGCTGCATTGAACTTAGTTGCTGGACAGGCTCAGCAAGTTCATTTTATTCTTGGCAATAGCCTTCCTCAAATCACTTAATAAAGTTAGAGGTGACTTAACAATGTGTTTAACAATTGCATTCATCAGTTACTTGCTCAATAAGAGTAAGTCCTCTAAGATGGAAATAATTCTAAGAATTGTTAAGATTCTTATTGAAATTATCTCATTAGTAAGCTATAAGCTTCTTCAGATTCTTAATTGCCTGACTCATCATAAATCTGATAAAAGTATTATACCATAAAATCCATAATCTTAAAAAATCATCCTTGCCGGATTTATAATCTAAGTGCAACATCATAAATTAAACAAAAAGGCCATGAAGACCTAAACTTAAATTGACCAAAAAATAAGAAAGGTGATCTTCATGACTCAATCAAATTTTAACACTCGTCGACACTACCATCAATTAACTAGTGAACAACGTGGACAAATCGAAGCTCTTCACGATTTAGGATTAACCAATACGGCAATCGCTAGAAAACTTCATTGTCATCGGTCAACGATTGGCCGTGAGCTCAAGCGTGGCAGTGTTCTTCAACGTAACTCTGATTATTTTCTGTATCATCATTACTTTGGTGAAACTGCCCAGATTAAGCATGATCAGTGCCGTTTAAGATGTCACCGATGTCATGAATTAATTGAAAGACTGAAATTAGCCTATCAAGAAAATCGTCTTGAGCCGATGCTCAAAAACTACCTTCGTTATAAGCTTCTAATAATCGATGAAATTGGCTATTTACCAATTGATGATTTAGGCTCTAACCTATTCTTTCAGCTTATCTCAAGAAGATATGAAAAGAAGTCAATCATTGTTACTACTAATATTCCACTATCTAAATGGGGACAAACTTTTTCTAATCCTACTATTGCTAATGCAATTTTAGATAGATTAGTTCATCATTCAGAAATATTTAAGATTTCTGGTAAATCATATCGGATGAAAGACTATACGGAACAACATACAAAGCAGAATTTAAACCGGTGAAAAAGTACATTTTTAAACCGGTGATTTCTAGCAATTTTAAATCGGTGTTGACATTATGCATAAATAATTTACCTATTTCTGTAATTAGAAACAACAGGTCTTGACACTGATTTCAAAGCAAATAAATTATTCTGGATTAATCATTTAATTTTATCTAATTCTATTGAAAGTACTCTTCCAATTTTCTCACAGTTGGCTCAAAATTTTTTAACAGTGCATCTTTCTCAGATTCATTATAGATTTTTTGGGCTAAGTTAAAAATTTGCTTTTTCTTTTGATCAATTGGTTTATACTTCACTAAATATTTTAGTTCAGGATATTGATTTCCTAATTTGTCTGTTAATGCGTCAAGAGATTCATTTTTGGATGTCATACCTTTAAGAATACAATTTAAAGTATCATAGCTTTTCTCTTCAATATAATTTTTTCCTAATAATCCATCCCAAAACGTTAAAGATAATAAGTCTTCAACCTCAACGTAAAGGTGAATCTTATTTCTATTATTAGCTTCTTTCATTGCATCAGTATATTCCCAAAAACTATTTTTAATTGGTAATGCCTTCCCCCTCTTTTTTTCATGTTCATGCTTAAATTCTTTTACAAATCCATTTAATTCCTTATTAGCACTTTCACCAGCTTTATCTCTATCAAATATTATGTATAATTTTGACTTATTATTAGCATATATCCATGCCTTGGCTAAGTTAACGATTTTTTCACACCCTCCTTCTTCTGGTTTAGTTATTATTTTTAATTTTTTTGACTTTATTTTATTATACAAGTTATTATGCGAGTACTGGTTAATAGCCATTTCTAAGTACTTTTGATCGTACATACCTTCTACCATAATAGAATCAACATCAGTAAATGGAGTATTACGAATTTCTGCCTCTGCTTTTCTAAGTTTTATTTGCGCTTCTTTTATAAAGGGGGCCACTAAAGGCATTAAGCCCATTTTTCTAGTAATCATTGCTTTTTTATAATTATCTAAATATAATGTTTCACCCTCATTATCATCTTTCGATACATAAAAAACTTTACTATTTTCGCTATCCTTATTTAGATAAAAAGCTGGAGAATGCGTTGTAATAAACATCTGTATATCATTAGAATAATCTAAAAATTCTTCTGCCATGTCAAAAGCTTTAGTTAGTTCTAAACCATTCTCTGGCTCTTCAAATCCCCAAATAGTCACAATTTTTGTTGATCCTTTAGAACGTGATTTTTGGTCTTCATTTGCTATATATTTTAAAATAAAAGGTATATGTCTTGCTTGTATTCCATCACCTCTTTTTTCTAAGTCAATATTTAAATTTCTATCTTTATCTGATGTTATAAATTCAAGTGCCTTGAAAATTTCACTTAAGTTCTCAGGAATCGACAATCTACTTGTTATTCCTAAATGCTTAAGTGCATTCTTACTAATTTCACTTGTATAGTTTCTTAATGTATTAGAAAAATTGGAAATAGATTTTTTTAATGGGCTATCCAAAGATGATGAAACCGAAAGGTAAAGATCAGCTAATAATCCTTTGTAATACTCTTTACTCTTTACAGCCGGAATATATCTAAATCTTATCTGTCTTAATGCTCCAGGTACTCTTGAACGCGCATGCAATTCTTGCCCATCGCTATCAATTATTCTGTCTTTAAAGTAACCATTCGTCCGCCACGTTTTTTCCCAGGTAATTTTACCAGAATCACGATATCCCTTTGGTATTAAAAAAGTAATCTTTATTTTTATTTCTTTAGTATTATGAGTTTTCTTTGGAAAAAGATATGAAAAATCTAATTTGAAATTGAATTGTTCTTGATAGTCTGTTTGATCATTAAAAAATAGATTTAGTGCTTTTAATAAATTTGACTTTCCTGCATCATTAAGTCCTACAAACGTATTATAATTTTTTACATCTAATACGGCTCGCCTTATTGATCTAAAATTCTTTATTTCTATTTTTGTAATTAATATTCTGTTATCATCCATTTCCTATACTCCCTATAATTTGTAAAGTATCCATCCCAGTAACAATTTTAATTAATATTATTTAAGAAAAATGGTATCTTAAAAAAGACACCTTCAATTTTGCATATATTCCATTGTACACCATTTCATATTCTAACTTTAGATTCTTTACTAATTTGATAGTTTAATAAGCAATAAATATCCATGTGTATTTAAATGATTTAGACATCCTTACCACTAAAGTATAGTAAACTATACCCTAATAATTTTCTTAACAAATATACTATTTTTTAACAGACGAATCCTACATTCAACCAGAATATTGGTTAACAATATTAAAACATACTCAAAGATATGTAAGCACACCATAACAACACGTATTGAAAACGGCGCCTGTGATCCTACGATTTGGATCACAGGCGCCTTTGTTTATTTATGACAATTTTCTTGAACTTCTTTTGCCCATGGCAAATAGCCCTCAAGATTTGATGTCTTGCGGTTTGGTAGTTTCTTAAATAAACATTTGAAGTAGCGATAAGGACTTAACTAATTCATTTTAGCCGTTGCTACTAAGGTGTAGAAAATCGCATTTGCTTCTGCTCCTGCGATACTTTTCGCAAATAAACAATTCTTGCGAATTAAGGTCGATGGGCGGATTGCTTGTTCAACCGCATTATTACTTAGTGGCACTTGCCCATTTTCAAAGATGCGATACACACGTTGGCGAAGCTTTTGCGCATTCTCAATGGCCTTTCTTAGCCTACCCATTGGATGTTCAATCCGATCTAGATAATCGTAGAATTGATCAAGCAATGGTTTTATCTGCTCCTTTCGCAATGCTAACTTTTCCTTCGCGCTTTGATATTTTAGACTGTTTTCCTTATGGAAAACGCGGCTTAATAGCTTAATTGCTTGCCATGCCTTCGTTTGGCGACGCTGGGCTGGTTTTAAAAGTTTGGTAATTCGAATAAATTCACGGCGAATATGTACCAAACAAGAACCAAATTTAGCTCTGGGATAAAGCCGATTGCTGTAACCGCTATAGCCATCACACATAATAATTCCTGGATAATTCTCGCCCAGGATCTTCCCAACCATTTGACCTGATCTACTATTGGCATAATGAAAAATACCAATTTGATGGTTACTGAATTCCTTTGTTGTTCTCGTTACCCAGAAATATCCATTAGCTTTTCGTGTATCGAGCACCTGAAAGGGTGTTTCATCCATATGAATCACCGCTTCTTCTTGTACTAATTTGATAAGGGCCTGATAGATTGGCTTTAAGTACCGTTGACTAACCTTAATTAGGGCGCGGTCCAAATTTTTGTCCTGAATTGGCAAGCCGACGGCGTGCCAGAGCTTCAGCTGGCGATGACAAGGCAATGCTAAGTTAAATTTGTAATTCGCTACTTGAGCTAAAATGCTGCTAGATAAATAACTATGATTTAATAACGCCTTTGGTGTTTGACTATTTATCAGGATATCTTTACCGCCGGGATGGCAATTTTCACATTTGTACGTAGCTTGATAATAATTCTTACAATAAAGTTCGGCTGGCTTCATACAAACTTCTCGTCGCACTAACTTGCTGCCTACTTTTTTCAGTTCATGCTGGCAATTTGGACATTCACGGTCGGTCAGTCCTTTACTCTCATTGACTTGGGGTAAAGAATCCAAAAAAGCAGTCCGCTGCCCACTCTTTTTCCGTTTCGAGTGGTGACGCACTGCTTTGGTAACTCTTGTTTCAGTAACTTCAGTTACTGAAAGATCAGGTGCCTGCATCGACATCAGTTGTTCATCACTAAATAGTGACTCTTGACCAACTGCTACCTTTTCGATAACTTCAGTTTTTTTCCCGAAGAACTGCTCTTTTTGCCCGGCAATAATCTGGCGAAGATAATCAATTTGCTGATTAGCGCTAGCTAATTGCGCCTTCAGCTTTTGATTTTCTTTTTCTAGTTCCTTACTATCCATGCTGCGTCACCTCCTCACTTGATTAATCTTTAATTATTATATCAAAGTGGAAGGAATTTAAACAGGCCTAATATAAGCTACCTGGAATCGCACGGTGCACTTGTGGTATGGGAAATGGGTTGAGTCCTTTAAGTAAGTTTGTTAGTTGTTGCTCATCAAGTAGTTTAATCTCTTGACTACTTTTCGGCCACTGTAAATGACCGTTTTCAAAGCGCTTATAGAGGAGAATAAATCCTTCACCATCCCAAAAGAGTGCCTTAAAACGGTCATTACGACTTCCGCAAAATAGAAATAAAGAATTACTATATAATTCTAACCCATAGTTTTCGGCGATCACCATGGCTAAACCATCTATTCCTTTGCGTAAATCAGTCTTACCACAAACCAGATAAACTTTATCTGGATCCTGCCAATTAACGAGCATAGCGAATCATTGCTTTAGCTAGTTCAACCGCTAGGTTGACGCTAGCTCCTTTAAAAATGACTAATTTAACCCCAGCTTCTTCGATCTGTGCTGCAACGTGAGGTTGCCATTGACGTTTGATGGGTGAGGTTGGTTTAGTTGAAAAGTAAGCAGTCAATATCCATACGTCTAGCTTAACCGTCTATGGTCTCCTATACTGAAAACATTAATTCAGTAAGGAGATCTTTTATTATGGAAGAACAAAATGAGATTATTAAACCGGTTTTCAAAAGCAAACCAAGCAATTTTAAAAAGCATGGCTTCAACGCTCGCCCAGCGATTAAGGTACAGGTTAACGATGTTGAACTAACGATATACAAAGGAGCAAATTCAATCTTAGCTACTGATAATCGCAAAAGTAGTGATTCGCTATGCTCGTTAATTGGCATGAGCCAGACCATGTATATCTTGTCTGCGGTAAGACTGACTTACGCAAGGGAATTGACGGACTAGCAATGGTTATCGCAGAGCATTATGGTTTAGAATTATACGATAATTCACTCTTCCTTTTCTGTGGAACCAGAAGTGATCGGTTCAAAGGTTTGTTTTGGGATGGCGAAGGTTTTATTCTCTTATACAAGCGGTTTGAAAATGGCCGACTAACGTGGCCTCGACATAGTCGTGAGGCAAAAGAGCTAACCACTCAACAACTAGATTATCTATTAGCAGGACTCAATCCTTTTCCAGCGAGGAACATTAAAAAAGCTATACCGGGGAATTTTTACTAACACCTACTTTTTAAAGCTGTGGTTCTTTGATATAATATCAAGGACAATGAAGAAGGAGGTGACGTATCCATGGTTAGCAGCAATTTAGAGAAAGAAAATCGGGAATTAAAAGCCCAAATAAAAGAATTAAAGAAGCAAGTTGAACAGTTAACTGCAATTGTTAAACTTCAACAAAACCAAATGTTTGGAAAAAAACTGAAGTAATAGAAACGGTAGTTGATGGTCAACAGTCACTATTTAGTGATGAAGAGCTAGACCAACTACAAGCTACCGATATTTCAATCACCGAAGTGATTGAAAAGAAAGATAAGCAAGTGGTGCGTCACCAGAAGCCAAAGGGCAATGGTCGACGGACCGCTTTTTTGGATCGTCTCCCGCAAGTTGAAGAGGTAATTAAGTTAAAAGATATTGACTGTCCCCATTGTCATCAAGAGATGAAGAAAATTGGCCAACACCTATACAGTCGAGAAGCACGTTTAAAACCGGCAGAACTTTATTGTGTCAACTTACTTCAAGAAAGCTATAAGTGTGCGCAATGTACGAGTAAAGATAATGGTGATTTAATTATTAGCAGTGAGATGCCACAAAGTATCTTACCGCATAGCTACTTTTCCAGTACGATTTTGGCAAAAGTGGCCGAATATAAATTCAATCTTGCCTTACCTTTTCATCGACAAATAAAGCTCTGGCAAGCCGCCGGCTTACCAGTAGAAGGGCGACAGCTAGCGACTAGCATGATTAAAATTAGCCAAACTTACCTTGAGCCGCTTTATCAGCAATTACTAAAATTAACCCGCAATGAAGCAGTAATTCATATGGATGAAACACCATTTAAGGTGATTGATGAAAGTAATGAACAAAGCTATTTCTGGGTAACTAGGACAACGAAAGAATTTAGTCAGCACCAAATAGCGATGTTTCATTATTACAATACTCGTGCCGGAAAAACTGTTGGGCAAATTATCGGTCAAGATTATCAAGGCATTATCATGTGTGATGGCTATAACGGTTATAGTGATCGGCTCTATCCAACGGCTAAATTTGGCTCGTGCTTAGTCCATATTCGCCGAGAGTTTCATCGGATTACCCAATTAATAGATCGGGAGCAGTTGAAGAAGTCTAAAGCATATCAAGTACTAGAATTAATGCGCCCAATTTTCTATCAGGAAAATCGGTTGAAATATGATAATCGAGAGGGAAAGCTTTGGCAACGACAGTCGCGAGTGAAACCGCTAGTGGATAAGCTATATGAATACCTAATTAGCATCGATCATCCGCAAGGGCGATTAAAAGCGGCAGTCAATAATGCCTTAAAACTAAAAAAACGGGTGTATCGGATCTTTGAAGATGGGCAAGTACCATTAACCAATAATCCAGTTGAACAGTCAATTCGCCCTTCAACATTAATTCGTAAAAATAGTCTATTTGCGAAGAGCATTTCCGGAGCACAGGCGAACGCAATTTATTATAGCCTGGTAGCAACTGCCCAGTTAAACCACTTAAATATCTACAAATACTTTCAGTATTTGTTTGATCACCTGCCAAACCGCAAGGACGAAGGACTTGAGGCTTATTGTAAGCACACCATAACGACACGTCTATAAAAAGCTGCCCCCACCTCCTATACTAAAAGCATCAGGATATTAGGAGGCCTTTTTTATGGAAGAAAAGCATGATATTATTTCGTCTAAGTTTTCAACTAAACCAACCTCACCCATCAAACGTCAATGGCAACCTCACGTTGCAGCACAGATCGAAGAAGCTGGGGTTAAATTAGTCATTTTTAAAGGAGCTAGTTCAACCGCTAGGTTGGCACTAGCTCCCTTTATATCCTGATAGTTTCAGTATAGGCTGCCTGATTCGATTAAATTAGATAATGTGAGTTGTTGATACTTTACAAAATACTTAAACAATCCATATCAAAAGTCAGACATAGGATGCTTGAAGAAGAAACTCATATCTAGAAGTGTCGTGCTCCAAATCTTAAATTTTGAACAGTCTTTTTAACAACTGAATATATACTAAAATATTTATTTTAATACGTGTGGATAATGATTAGTTATATATTTTTTGTCATCAATAGCCCTATTTATGATAGCTGTAAATACATCTATTGAATTCTTGGATTTTTTATGACTTGTAATTAAGGCTATTATAACAATAGCCAATAATAATAACACGTAAAAAATAAAGATTATCAAAATAGGATTACTTACCCATCCTAAAATTAAATGATAATTTAAAACAATTTTAGTATTGTCTTTATTAGGATAAGCCATTCCAAAGCATAAGAAAAGCCAAGGTAAGCTATATTTCAGGCTACTTATCACTGTTTCAAGAACTTCTGTATATTTTATATTATTTTTTTTAGTTATTTCAATATCTAAATAAGCTTTTATATCTAATAGTTCATTTAATGAAAGTTTACTGAAATCCTCTTTTAAAGATAAATAAACTTTATAGTTATTGAAAATATACTTATTTTCAGTTAACAATTCATCACTAGAAGGTTTTAATATATCTTCATAATAATCAATTAATCCCCCCATAAAGCCTTGATCCCATTTATAATTAAATAAAAAATTATTAAATTCATTTTTTATTTTTTTCTTTCTCATATGTAATGAAAAATTTTTTTCTAACATATCTAATTTTTCTCCGCACCAGGTTAATACTCTCCATAGTATTACTAAAAGGAGTGGATCTATAAATAATACAATTACCAAATATACGGCCTGCGAAAGTTCAGGGATATTTCTTGATATAAAGAGCATAAAAAAAAGAAAAAAGGGTAAAATTAGGTCTAATGATTTGATTAATGAAAATGTAACTATCATTAATAACTCAAACATTGTTACTATTGCTAATGTTAAAAAGGGATGTTTGTTAATGTTATATAAACTAATCATGGTAAAAAGAAAAGAAAAGAATGATACCATTAGCAAAATATTTTTTTGTTTTTTTTGTTTTTTAAGTAATTAAAAATAATGATTATCCCTCCTTTTAGAAAGAGTTTATTTTTACGAGAACTAATCTTAGGGTGTTTTATCTCCGAATATTACACAGTAAAAAAGCAAGCTACCCAAGGAAACCATGGACCAGTTCGTTGCCAACGTCCGTTCCAGGTGACTCCACCGTGACTCCGAAAAGCTTTCCCCCAGCTTCAGCAATCCAAATAATAGATTAAATATTATTTTTATTAATTTGAAAACTTGATTAAAGTTACTATTGTTACTACCTAAAAGACAACACTTTCAAACTCATATTCTTGCAATATCTGTCTGGAATAGAAGATACAATTTGTTATATCACCATATTTCACTAAACCTAATAAATTCTTAGACGTCTATTCTATCATCAGAGAAGCAAAAGCTTTATATAATTTTAACCAATCTGCCTTTTAAACGTCCCCAAAGCCGTCTTCCAATCCACAATTTCAAAACCAGTCTCTTCTGCCTTCTTCAAGCTCATAATTGAATGGCGTGGACGGTATGCCTTAGCAGGATAGGCATCCGACGTAACCGGCAGTACCTCAACGTCTTCGTCCTTCAAAATCTCCTTAGCAAACTCGTACCAGCTACAATTCCCCTCGTTTGATAACTGATAAGTACCAAATGGCTGGTCATTGTCAACCAAGTAAGTCATAAACTCCGCTAAGGTTCGCGTCCAGGTTGGGCGCCCCACTTGATCATTAACAACCGTTAGTTTGTCATGATCCTTTGCCAATCGCAACATTGTGTAAACAAAATTCTTACCGTACTTACCAAAGACCCACGAAGTCCGGATAATGTAGTAATCATCAAGAATTTCCTTTACCGCCTCTTCACCAGCTAATTTTGCCTTCCCATATTCATTTTTAGGATTCGTTGGTGCATCAACTTCGTACTCACCGGTATTAGTCCCATCAAAAACATAGTCGGTACTGATATAAACAAGTTTAGCGCCAACCTTTTTAGCAGCTTCTGCCACATTACGCGTACCATCTTCGTTAACTTTCCAGTTGAGTTCCTTAGCTACGTCTTCTGCATTATCAACTGCCGTGTAAGCTGCACAATGGTAAATTACATCTGGTTTCAATGTAGTAATTTTTTCAACAACAGTATTCTTATCAGTAATATCCATTTGTTTAGAAATAGATGCATTATAGATAATTTCCTGTTCATCTAATAAATTGCATAGCTCTGACCCCAATTGACCATTAGCACCAATAACTAAAGTTCTGCTCACATTCATTCCCCATTTCAAATTATCTTTTGCGAATATTAATTTTACGTTTATTGATACATATTTGATTAACTCCCTGCTATTTTATTTAAAAAATTGTGGCTTTCAGCAAATAAACTGCACTTAAGACCAATCATAACATTATGCCAAAAGTCAATCCTTCAGAAGCAAGTCCTTGTATTCCTGAAAAGTTTTTAATTTAATATTTTTACTACAATAAATATGCTTTGAATAAGTAATAGAAACACTTTTACCTACGAAGAGAAAAACTTTAACCTCTTTAAGAAATAACTTTTGTCCCTCCTCGAAACGCTTTTCTTCCGGCTCTAAATGATAATTAAAACTTTATCTATCTTTGAAATATTTCAAAGATAGATAAAAATACACCAGATTTGAATTAATCCCGTAATCCTTAATTACTGAATTAGCTGCCCATGCAGAATAAAAGATATTAAGTGAAGCATTCCTTAATGCAAATTTCTCAACTAACTTAACTTCTTTAATTGATCTGTTACTAAAACCAATAATAAACAATTGGAATAGCTGTTTCCAATTCTGAAACCACATGAATTTGCGCAGTAATAAAAACATTTAAATCTTTACTAATTGAATTGGTATGATACCAACTCATAAGCCGTAAATGAATAAATGAACCTTTCACATAAAAAGCTGATATATTTTAGATGAAAAATTTATTAGCTATTCTACTATTATGTAGTATCCACTCTACTTGGTATCTCTCCATTTTTAATGCTCTACAAAGTCCATAATATGTCTTACTTGTCCTAAAAGGATTCGTAGAAGCTACGTAGCCAATTAAGCTTACCTTTCCTCCAAATATTATAAATTAATTATTATTTTTTAAAATTGTATACGCTTGCTTTATAATGGGTGCCCTTAACAAGAACAGTAATCCAATATAAATTAACATCCCTATTATCATCTGTATTACTAAAGAAAAAATATTCATTGTCATACGGGTATTAACGTTAAATACAACCGTAAACATTACTACTCCGCTTAACATGTATTTCCAAAAACTATCAAATAATTTACTAATAACAATAGATTTTCTAACCATCCATAATTGAATACCAGCAATCGCAAATTCTGAGATAACACTTGCAATTGCCGCACCACTTACATTTAATAACTTGATTAATATATAGTTTGCTAAAATGTTTATCACTGCACCAATGGTTACGGATAATGTATATTCATGAGCACGTTTCACTGGCATTAAATATTGATTACCAGTCACACTACTCCATGCAATAAATAAAATCATTGGTGCTTCCAGAAACATTAAGTATCCAGTATGAGCATAATAAATGCCTAAAAACCATGGAGCAAAGCTACTTGCAATAGCCATTATTCCAAACATCAGAGGCATAGAAAATGCAGTGACAAAATCAAACGAATTATATAAACTGTTTCTTATTCCTTTTAAATCTCCTGAAGCAAATTTATTCGCCATATGCGGAAGCATTACAGTACTTGCTGCAGTAACAATTGCTAAAACTAACTTTATAATCTTATCTGCATAATCAAACTGTCCTAATAATGATTGAGTGGACATTCGCCCCAACATAATTCGATTAATTACCATATAAATTTGAGTTGTAATTGTTGGAATAAATAATAATAGAGAGCCTTTAAAATGAGAAAAAGGGTTCAATTTACTTAGCTTAACTCTATTTATACTATCTTTTAAATAAGGCCATAAAGTCAAACTACCAGCCAACTGTGCAAATCCTAAAAGTAAAATATATTTACTCAAATCATGGTTTCCTCTAACAATAATAAATATTAGAGCAACTGAAATAATTTTTACGACACTATTACGGACAACCGTCTTTTTAAAATCTTCTATCCCCATAAAATACCATGAGATATCTAAACCATATGCAATAATCCATAAGGACTGATATAAAAAATATAATTTATAAGGAGAAGAGGTTGCTAAAATAGCAACAACATAAACTAATAAAGAGAGACTACTCATTATTATTTGTAGTAGAGCAATTTCCCAAAACGTTTTTGAACGTAGTGCCAGATTATCGCGGGTATAGGCAATTTCACGATTACCATACATCATGACTCCCATTTGACCAACTAAATAAAAAAATGTTACCCAACTATTCGTGTATGCATTTATACCACTATTATGAGGTCCCAAAACTCTTGACACATATGGAACAGTAATAAGAGGAACTAATAATAATAAAATCTGATTTCCTGCATTATATAAATAGTTTTTGATTAATCTCATTACCTAACACCAAATTCTTCATTAACTGCTGTCAGCGCCGCATGTAATACCTGATCCATGTTGTAGTAACGATATTGACCTAAACGACCACCAAAAATCACATTATCGGCCTTCTCACTGGCAAGCTTAGCGTATTGCTTGTATAGCTCATTGTTCCGTTGGTTGTTAACCGGGTAGTATGGTTCATCACCGCGGTGCCAATCGGCTGGGTACTCACGAGTAATAATGGTCTTATCCTTGTCACCTTTACCAAATTCAAAGTGCTTATGCTCAATAATCCGCGTGTAAGGAGTTTCCGCATCGGTATAGTTGATCACTGCATTACCCTGGTAATTTCCGACATGCTTTTCTTCCGTTTCAAAACGCAAGCTCCGGTATTGGAGTTCGCCTAATTGGTAATCAAAGAACTGGTCAATCATTCCGGTAAAGACAACCTTTGGGTATTCCTTAAGGTATTCCGCTTTCTTATCAAAGAAGTCTACCCCGGTTTCAACATCAATTAGGTCACTATCAAGCATCTTCTCGACAATCTGGGTGTAGCCGCCAATTGGAATACCTTGATAAGTATCATTGAAGTAGTTGTTATCGTAAACTAACCGGACAGGGAGCCGCCGAATAATGAAGGCCGGCAATTCAGTTGCCCTTTGCCCCCATTGCTTTTCCGTGTAACCCTTGATTAATTTTTCGTAGATGTCCCGGCCAATGAGGGAAATGGCTTGCTCCTCTAAGTTAGTTGGTGTCTTCCCAGCCATCTCTTGCCGCTGTTCATCAATCTTTGCCATTGCTTCTGCTGGCGTCCGTACACCCCACATTTGGCTAAAGGTGTTCATATTAAATGGCAGGTTGTACATCTTGCCCTTATAATTAGCAACCGGACTGTTAGTATAGCGATTAAACTCAGCAAATTGGTTAACATAGTTCCAAACCTCCTTGTTGGAAGTGTGAAAAATATGAGCACCATATTGGTGAACCTGAATCCCATCAATTTCTTTCGTATAAATATTTCCGGCAACATGGTTCCGCTTTTCAATTGCTTTCACGCGCTTACCGCGTTTAGCGGCTTCATATGCAAATGTGGCACCGAAAAGGCCAGTACCCACTACTAGATAATCATAATTTTTCATTGTTATAATTCCTTTTTAGTATCTTTTTGATATTTCACGAATAATATAATTCCTAAAATAAACGGAATTATTAATATCCGTATATAATCGTAGACATTTTGTGACATAAAACTTGTTAATAAAGTATAAATAGATAATGAAAACAATAATAAACCATCCTCATTTTTTATAGACTTTATTCCTACAATCAATCCCTGCATCATTGGTAATATAGTCAAAATAAATCCAATTATTCCAAACTCAAAAATATAACTTATAATTCCTAAATCTGATAGAAAATATTGTGTATTTCCAAAGTAGTTGCCATCTTCTGCTATTCCAAAGCCGAATAAAATACTACTATTTTCCCATTCATTTTGATAAAACTTACTTCCGAATATTCGAACCATTGTCCCTTCACCGTAAGTAACATCATTAGATGAAAAAGAAGCAATAAAGTTTTTAGTTATTGGAAATTGCAGGATTAGTAGGACTAATATTAATCCTATAAAGCAATTAAAAATAGTATGTAATTTATTTTTACTACTCCATATATAAATAATTAAAATTGTAATTGCATAACAGACTAATTGTGAGCGTGAGCTATATACTGCATATGCATAAAAGAAAAGAAATACAGTAATAAGTCCATAATACAATCCTTCTTGATAAGATTTGGTTTTAAATAATTTTATACCAAAAAAGGTAAAAATTAAGCCATCCAAGAATGTACCTGTTAAACGTACATAGCCATCTCCATGTGTCCAATTATATCCCCGTACTTCAAATAGCCCTGGCATGACATTAATTCCAAACTTATTGTATAAAAGCCATACTATACATCGAACTACTAATATTATTAATCCAATATACACTACATTCCTTAAAAAACTTTTTTTCTTTTGTTCTAATAGTTCAAACACCGGCATTGCTAATAAAATATAAGAAAAGTTTTTTTCTAAACTTAATGCGCTTGTAATCTTCAATCCAGAAAACGATGAATATCTTAAACGAATAATTTCAAAAGCTAGGTAGGCAAAGATTGAAATAGAGTAAAAATATACTGTAAACTCATTTGGAACTATTTTATTTTTTTGAATTATATATAACAAAAAAACAACAAAGGTCAGAACAACAGAAATAGTTTGAGATACATTATCTAAATTTGAAACAATGCTTAAAACCTCTAAGTTAAGAATAATTATTACATACAGTAAAAACTCGTATATACTGAAAAAGCTAATTTTCATATACTACATTTCCCTTCGATTCTTATTTCCAAGTTTGCCTTTTTAATTTATCAAATAAAATATCAATAATTAATGCACCTCTATATTTATTTTTTGCTAAGATTTTTCGCAAAATTATATAACGTCGTGATAATGTTTTATCTATTTGGCTATTATTAAAAGACTCTATATAATGTCTTACAATTGCAATTCTTCTTAATTCCTTAGCACCTTCATTAATTGAGCATTTATTTTGTTGTATTAACGGCCCAAAATAGCGATAAATTAAAGTACAAAAACCATTAATTTTGGTTCTATCATTAATTATTCTTTTTTTATCTGATTCTTTATAAGCATCCAAAAGTTCTTGTACTTGTTTCCTATATTCAAGTTCTCCTTTTAACGTATTAGGATTAAATCGATTTAAAGAATGCTCTTCTAAAATAAAATAAAATTCCTTATTAGATAGAAAAATACTATTAGCCTTTGTTAGTGCTTGTAGAATAAACAAAGTATCTTCCGAAATAACTACTTTAGAGTTAAAGAATAAATTATTTTCCCTAAGAAAACTAGTTTTATAGAATTTTGATGCTATCCCTTCCTGAATTTTTTCTTTAGATATCCCTAATACCATCTCCATTAATGATAAACAAACTGTCTCACTATCTATCTTTTGGAAGTGATCTTTGCACAAATTAATGACATCATTCCATACAATATCTGGAGCCTGTTTTATTTCAGATAAAAAGGCTGGAATGAAATTCTCACAATAACTATCATCAGAATCAAGAAATGTTACATATTGCCCTTTTGCTTGGCTTATACCATAATTTCGTGTATCACTAACACCAGTATGTGCTTTATTAATAATTTTGTATTGTGCTTTGTCTTTTACTTCATACTCTAATTGCTCTAAAGATGTATCTGTTGAACCGTCATTTATAAATAAAACTTCCACATTTTTAGCATTTTCCCCAATCATTTTAGAAAGATTTCTAAAACACCTTTCTAAATATTCTGAAGAATTATACACGGGTATTACTACTGTTAAAATTGGTTTTGTCATAATAACTTATTACCTAATAATTTGGATTTACTCTTTTACCCATCCGATTGTGTTTTCCATCATTCCATGCTTTTAAGATAATCGGCAAATTA
This sequence comes from Limosilactobacillus caccae, assembly GCF_900156885.1. Lineage (GTDB taxonomy): Bacteria > Bacillota > Bacilli > Lactobacillales > Lactobacillaceae > Limosilactobacillus > Limosilactobacillus caccae. The sequence goes on along the minus strand of NZ_FTOY01000008.1, from coordinate 170,118 downwards.
TTTTTAAGGTGATGATCTCGAATAGATAATGCTATGTGATGAAGTAATAACAGATTAGGGCTAATATGCCTAACTCCCCAATTTTTACCATATTTTTTATCAAAAATAATATTATTGCGAATAAGATAATAGAATCGCCAATTATATGGTTCCATTCCCTTTTTACTACTATTATTTTTTCTTGCTAATTGGCGATGAAGAGTTGCGTCAGTAACAAAGATTATATTAGTATATTTCAAAATTCTTTGTGCATAATCCGAATCATCATATTCTAAAAAGAATCCAGGATTAGGAATACCAATTTTATCTATTAATTTTTTATCTAATAGTGGACCTTCAAATGCCATATCTTTAACAAAATAAATTTCCTTATTCAATGGTTTGGAAGCATAATCCTTACGCCACCAAGTCCAGAATTTGCGAAAATCACTAAAATCAATTCCAATGCAAGCATTATCCTCATAATTTTTATCAGTACGATTAGGAATTACAGCCTGAACATTTTCCTTTACTAGTTGATTCATAAGTTTTTCTAAACAATCTTTTTCGGGATATACATCATCATCCATTATCCATATATAATCAAAATCACTTAACTTATTAATCAAATCAATAGCTTTAGAAAAACCACCAGCTCCACCTATATTTTCTTTATTTCTAAAAAAATATTTACCATCTTGAATGTTTTCTTTTTCAGATTTAATTTGTTTAAATCCACTTTGACGTAAATAAGCATCTGTATTATCAGTACTTTGATTATCAAAAATAAAAACTCCAGATAACTTATAACTCTGGTTTTCTAACCCTTGAATGACTTTTTTTAAGCAAGATAATCTATTATATGTTACTAAAACTGCACAAACACGTTTTTGCATTTACTTCTAACTCCTCAACTAGTAATTAATTTGGTATATATTTCTTCAAAATTCGAAATAAAAGTCTGAATTGAAAAATCCTTTTCTTGTCGAGCTCTTGCATTTTTCCCATACAGACTTAATTTACCATTATCTAATATATTTTCTACTTTTTGACGCAAATCTATTGGATCATTAATATTTGCTAATGCCCCATCTTTACCATTCCTAATCATTTCTGTTACTCCACCATGTCTATAGCCAACAACTGGCGTTCCACTTGCCATTGCCTCCAGCACTACTGTTGGTAATGGATCAGGACTGGTACTAGGTAAAACTAATAGATCAAAAAAATTTTGAATATAGTTATTATCTGATCTAAACTCTGAGTAAACTATTCGCTTACTATTTTTATCTTCTAAAATTCTTTTTTTGAGTTTGTGAACACGCCATTCTTGTCCTCTAAAAGCACTACCTATAATGAATAAATATAAATTATGGTATTGATTAAGTAATGGCGTTAGAGCCTCTAAAAAATCATTTTGACCTTTCCACGCATTAACGCGACCAATCATTCCGATTTTTATAGCATCCCTGGGTATATTCCACTCATCATATAAATAACTACTATCTAAAGATGGAGTGAATTTATGAGAATCAACACCATTATAAATTACATCTATTTGATTCGATTTAAAATAACCGGATTTTAGAAGGTTGGCTTTTACGGCATCCGAAACAGCAACACACTTATCAGAATATTTTCCAACAAGATAATTAAGAGCTTTTCCTACAATTGCTGGTGATAAAATTATTTCATGAATATGCCAAACTAATTTAACTTTTAATTGTTTTTTTAAATAAATCCCTTCTAATACTGCTGCTGTATTAACGTGAATTAAATTAATTCTTTTTTCTTCTACTATTTCCTTTATCTTTTTACTTGAGGAATAGTAAGTACTAACATATTGCAAAATCCCCTTAACATTAAAATATTTTCTACGCAAAATTGGGTAGGGAATAACATAAGTTTCAACGTTATTCTCTTTTAATTTTTTCTCTAAAATACCATGCTCTGGCAAAACAACAATTGGGTGAAAATGATCTGGATTTAGTCCACTAACTAGCTCCAGAAGAATTTTATCTGCACCATACATTTCTGCGCCTGCATGTAAATATAATATATTTTCCATATTTAACGTGCCTTTTTTTCTGAAAACGTTTTTCGATATTGTTCTGTTATCAATTTCCATGAATAATAATTTCTTATTCGATTATTAGCTTTTTCATCTAAATCATTAATTTCTTTCTCTGATAGATTAATTGTCTCTTCTAACAAGTGAGCTAAACTATTGTCTTCTTTAGTCCAATATAATGCAGAATCTTGTCCTACTTCACGATTAAAGCCAACATCATATAAGAGATTTAATTTTGTACTACTTAATGCTTCAAGTAAGGAAGGATTAGTACCACCTACAGAATGACCATGTAAATAACCAAATGCGTTTTCTCGTATATATTTTAACAATTCACTATCATATACTGTTCCAACAAATTTAATACGTGGGTCAGCTTCAAAATTCGTTTTACTTTTTAATTTGTCAAAAAACTTGTTATGTTCTACATTTGTAATTATTACTAAATCCTTTTCAACTGTGCTCTTCATAAATTCTGAAATCATCGTAGCATAATTATTTTCAGGTACAAATCTTCCAACTACTAAAAAGTATTCATTTTCCTCTATTCCCTTTTCTGAAAACCATTTACGAACCTTTGCATTGTCTTCCGACAGGTGGGATGAAGTAATGTCAGCACCATAGGCAATAAACGTTGTATTTGGCTTATACCTTGCATATGTTGCTTTAATATATTTTTGAATATTAACTGAATCACATATTAATAGATCAGCATGCTTAACCATTCCAGCCTCAGAAATTTTCCAATACTTTCGAACTGGTTTTGACCACTTGGCACGCATCCATTCATGTCCATCAGGATTAACAAACATCTTGCCTCCTAGTTGGTGTAATTGCTTAACGTATTTACCAACAAAAGGTCCAATCCGGCAAGCTAAGACATACACAATTGGATTTTCTATACTCTGTTCTCTTATCTGTCGAATACATTCCTTAAAGGCTACAATATCGTAGTATATAGCCTGTGCTGGTCCTAATTTCTCTGAAATGTTAATCTTAAAACAGTCAGCATTATAATATGTGAAATGGTGATCATTGATTGTTTCAGCACCTGATAGCTTTGACTCATCCATTGCTCCCTGGCCGTTATACTTACAAGCAATATGATATTTAATTTCTTTATTACCTTTATCAGTTTCAATTAACTTTTTTATGAAGGTTTCATATCCCCCATAATTTCCAATACCCTTTGCTCCAATTATAAAAACATCTTGCATTTTTATTTCCCTCTATAATAAAAACTTCTCTTATTTTTAGTGAACCACTTCGATAAGAGAAATTTAGAACTTTCTATAAATACTATTGTCCATTTTTAGCATACTTCGCTTCAACTGCGGTCTTTTCATCCTTCCACCAGTCTTGGTGTTCGGTGTACCAATCAATGGTATGTTGTAGACCGTTTCTGAAATCAGTAAACTCCGGTTCCCATCCTAGCTCAGTCTGTAATTTTGTAGCGTCAATTGCGTACCGCAAGTCATGCCCTGGACGGTCCTTAACGTGGTCATAGGCATCTTTAGGCTGACCCATCATTTCGAGAATCAGTTCAAGAACTTCTTTGTTGTTCTTTTCACCATCAGCCCCAATTAAGTAGGTTTCACCAATTTTACCCTTGGTCAGAATATCCCAAACAGCCCGTGAGTGATCATTAGTGTGGATCCAGTCACGAACGTTTTTCCCAGAGCCATATAGTTTTGGGCGAATCCCACTTAAGATGTTGGTAATCTGCCGCGGGATAAACTTTTCAATGTGTTGGTATGGGCCGTAATTATTTGAACAGTTAGAGATTGTTGCCCGCAGGCCGAATGACCGAACCCAGGCCCGCACTAGCAAGTCAGAGCTAGCCTTTGATGATGAATATGGACTCGATGGTCGATATGGTGAGTCAGGCGTGAACTTTTCCCCTTTTCCTTCACCATGACCAGGTAAGTCTTTTCGTAATGGTAAGTCCCCATAAACTTCATCGGTTGAGATGTGATGGTAACGAACATCATACTTCCGACAGGCGTTAATCAACACGGAAGTCCCCACGATATTAGTCTGGATAAATGGGGTTGGATCAATCAATGAGTTATCATTGTGGCTTTCAGCCGCATAGTGAACAACGGCATCGGCCTTTCTGACTAACTTATCAACTAGGTCTTTATCACAAATATCGCCAACGACTAATTCAACCTTATCTTTTGGCAGTCCAGCGATGTTAGCTGGGTTACCAGCATAAGTCAACTTATCTAAAACGGTAATGTGTTCGACTTCTGGGTGGTTATTGACCACATAGTGAACGAAGTTGGAGCCGATAAAACCAGCTCCCCCAGTGACAATAATATTTTTAAATTCTTCCATGTTAACCTCGCTTAAATCTCACCGTAAACAAATGGGTTGTCCTTTTCAAATTCAGTCAAGGTTGGCTGAGCTGCATCCTTTTCAGATGTGATCGCCTTATCAAATTCAATTGGCCAATCAATGTTTAATTCCGGCGTCTTGAATGAGATTCCACCATCAGCTTCGGCGTTGTAGTAGTTATCAACCTTGTATAAGAAGTTAACGTTGTCCGTTAAAGTTAGAAATCCATGGGCAAAGCCACGAGGAACTAACAGTTGCCGGTGATTGCTTGCAGATAAGATGTAGCCTTCCCATTGCTTATAAGTAGGAGAACCCTTCCGAACGTCAACGATTACATCTAGAACGGCCCCGGTTACTACCCGGATTAACTTTGTTTGCGCAGCCTTACCCCGTTGGAAGTGGAGTCCACGAAGGACACCGGCCCGTGAAGACAAGGACTGGTTGTCTTGGACAAAGTTAAAATCAATTCCGGCTTCTTTAAAGTCACGATCAGAATAAGTTTCTTCAAAGAATCCCCGGTTATCGCCAAAAACCTTCGGGGTGATAATCTTAACATCTTGTAACTTAGTTGTCTTTACTGTTAATTGTCCCATTATTGATCTCCTAATCTTCTTCCGCTAACCGCAATAAGTACTGACCATAGTCATTCTTCTTGAGCGGTTGTGCTAACTTGACTAACTGCTCTTTATCAATATAGCCCATCCGGTAAGCAATCTCTTCAATTGCAGCAACCTTTAAGTTTTGCCGCTTTTCAATTGTTGCGATAAAGTTGGCCGCTTCGAGCATTGAATCATGGGTACCAGTATCTAGCCAAGCATATCCACGCCCCATCAGTTTAACATCAAGCTTGCCCTGTTTAAGGTACTCCTTATTGACATCGGTAATCTCAAGTTCACCACGAGCCGATGGTTTGATGTTTTTTGCGATGTTAACCACGTTATTATCATAGAAGTACAAACCAGTAACAGCATAATTACTCTTTGGGTGTGCTGGCTTCTCCTCGATTGATAAGGCATGCAGCTGATTATCAAAGTCAACCACCCCAAAACGCTCTGGATCGTTGACGTGATAACCAAAGACGGTAGCACCGTCGGCCTTTTTAGTGGCAGCTTGGACTAATTCAGATAGACCAGCACCGTAGTAGATGTTATCCCCTAAGACAAGCGCGACAGAATCATCACCAATAAAGTCTTCGCCTAGAATAAAAGCCTCTGCCAAACCATTAGGATATTCTTGGACCTTATATGAGAACTTCATCCCCAAATTAGCGCCATCTCCTAGCAACTCTTCAAAAAGTGAGATGTATTCAGGAGTTGAAATCACTAAAATATCTCGAATACCAGCTAACATTAAGGTTGATAAAGGATAATAAATCATCGGTTTATCATAAACTGGAATTAACTGTTTAGAAATACCACGTGTAATTGGATATAAGCGGGTACCCGATCCGCCAGCTAAAATAATACCTTTCATCTTCTTCTCCCTATTCCTAATATGAACTATTTGGCTTTATTACAATTTGAACAGTCTTAAAAATAATCCATAAATCAAAAAGACAACTTGCTTTTTGAATATATTGAATATCCAATTGAACCATTTCATTAAATCCAACTTCATTCCGCTCAGTTGCTTGCCATAAGCCGGTGCAACCTGGTATTACAAGTAAACGTTGCTTATCATATTGACTATATTCTTCAACCTCTGATGGTAAAGGCGGACGAGGACCCACTAGACTCATGTCCCCTTTAATTACATTGAAAAACTGTGGCAACTCATCCAAACTGTGTTTCCTAATAAAATGACCAATTTTTGTAATGCGTGGATCATCTTTCATTTTAAACATTGGTCCTTCAACATCATTATGGCTTTTTAATTCATCAAGCATTCGATCAGCATTAACAAACATTGACCGAAACTTAAACATTTGGAACTCTTTTCCGTCTTTTCCAACCCGTGTTTGCTTATAAAAAACCGGACCATCATCTTCTTTTTTGATTAAAAAAGCAATTACTACCATTAAAGGACTTAGTAAAATTAAGCCTAATAAAGAAGCCAAAAAATCAAAAATTCTCTTAAAAAAATTATATATATATCGGGATTTAATTTTTTCTTTATTTAGTGTTAATAGCTTATCTACCATCAAATTGGTTACACCCCCATAACTAACTAATTTTCTGAATCTACTCCATAACCGTATCCGTATCCATAACCATATCCCGCATCTCCATCTGCATTAACATCATTCATAATGTAACCAAGAAGGTTAGCGTGGGCCAAATTAAGTAATTCAACAGACCGCTTAATTCCCAATTTTTGTGTCTGTCCTTGTTTTACAATAAGAACAATTGCGTCAAGATACCGAGATAAAATTTGTGTATCAGTAACTTCTAACATTGGAGGAACATCAACAATCACCATATCGTAAATTTCTTTTACTGAATCCAGTAAGGTTCTCATCCGTTGTGAATTTAATAATTCAGCAGGGTTAGGAGGAATTGGTCCACTCGTAAGGATATCTAGATTATCAACACCGCTAGTCTGAATAATCTCCCGCAAATCTACAGAATCTGTTCCGCTTGTAAGAATTGTTGTTAACCCCTTTTGGTTGCTCTTATTAAAAGTGGCGTGAAGTGTTGGACGACGTAAATCAGAATCAATTAGTAAAACTTTTTGACCAGTTTGCGCCCAGACAACGGCGACATTATCCGTAACTGTTGACTTACCTTCACTCACATTAGCAGATGTTAACGCTAACGTTTTAATAGGATGGTCAATCGCCATAAAATTAATATTCGTACGAATTGTCCGAAACTGCTCTGAGATAGGACTCTTGGGGTGTGCAACCGTTATTAACTTTGCTCCATTATCCATAGTATCTGTAGATTGTTTTTGTGTTCGATGAAATAATGACATTTGCTCATCCCTCCCTAAACACGGCGGCTCTTTGTTTCACGCCGACTATTCTGATTATTTACACTAAAGTCAACCCGGTGACTCATTTGAATATGACTAACTTGCCCTAAATTAGTAAGGCCTAATTCATTGGTTAAATAATCATTATCGTGAACAGTTGTGTCCATCAAGTCACCAATTAAAATTGATATAAAGCTTAGAAGTAATCCAATTACTGCTCCTGCTAAAGTAAACAACTTAACATTAGGAAACGAAGGATTATCAGGAGTATTCGCCCGTGAAACAATTGTTACATTGTTAACACTCATAATCTTCTTAATTTGATCTTTAAATTCATTCGCAACTACATTAGCAACTGCTGCTGACTTAGCAGGATCATCGGTCTTCACTTGTAATGAGAACACCTGTGAATTTTGTTGAGTTGCAACGCTGATTGCTTCTTTCAACTCTTTCGTTGACATATCATAGCCTTTACCAGTCCGCTCAACAACAGCTGGCTCAGCTTCCTTAATCAATCGGCGTGTCCCATCCGCATTTCGCCGGTAAACGGCCTTTTGTGCGGGCTTAACAACTCTAACTGGATCCTTTAATTGCTTGCTAGCCTTACTTAAAATAACCTGGTTAGTAATGATATCCTTATAGGTATTAATCATCTGGATATCAGCCTGTTGATTTGTATAAGCTTGGCCGTTGTTATCATTTGAGTGCTTCTGGTTAACCAAAATTTCTGTCGTCGCAGTGTACTTAGGTACCACTACAAATTCAGCAACGACAAAGCCAAGAATCCCGGCTAATAATGTCCACACAATTAACATTTTAATGTGTTTGCGACAAAGCAACATTAAACGATGCAAATCAATCGTATTATTTAGTGTTTGTTGTGAGCTATTCACGACTTCTACTCCTTAACATTAATTCTTTAAGCTATTTTGAATGATATTTGAAATCCGTTGTTGTTCACTTGTTGGGACAACTTCAAACGATTGTCCACCTTCGTCAGACGTCCGCCCCTGAGCGTGATCCTGCACAACATGTTCATTTGTTGAACGGTAATTTTGAGCCAGGTTCATCATATCACTAAAGGTCAAATCGGTCTGTGAACTATCAGACACCGATTTTAGGAATGCCCGGTTCAACACTGTCTTGTAAGAAACCGACTTCTTTAATAGGGCAGTGATAACTAATCGTTGCCGCTCTTGACGACCGTAATCTCCCTGTGGGTCATCATAACGCATCCGGCTAAACTTCAATGCCTTTGATCCGTTCAGGTGATAGGTCTCACCTTTTGTAAAGTGAGCACCTTCATAGTCAAATGTTAGAGGTGACTTCACATCAACGCCGCCAACCTGGTTAATGGCCTTCTCCAAGCCACCCATATTAACTAACACGTAGTAGTCAATCGGAATGTTGAAGTGCTGCTGAATGGTGTTGATACTCTCCTTGACTCCCCCGTATGTGTATGCCGCGTTGATCTTCGCTGGCGAGTACTGTGGGTAGTCCGGTAAGTTGACCTTCATATCCCGGGGCAAACTGACGATGGTGGTCGTCTTTGTCTTCGGGTTCAAGGTCATGATCATCATCGTATCTGTCCGGCCCTTGTAGTCCCGGCCGAGCGCCCCCGTATCTGTCCCCAGCAAGAGGATCGATACTGGCTTCTTTTGATCAAGCACCTTCTGGGCGTCCCGCGACTTATTTGCCCCCGCGCTGGAGTACATGTCATCGGTGGTCGACTTCAGGTTGTGCCAGGCCATCCCCGCAAAGAAGATCGCTACCAGCACCAATACTCCGACGACAGACCAGAAGATCTTCCACCCGCGCCGGCGATGATGGTGCCGGTGGTGATGGCGATGCTCATGGTGGTGCATCTGTTGATCATTGTTACTATCTAAGGGTCGATTATTTTCGTCTGACATAAAAATTTCTCCCATATAATAACTGCTACTGACAAACAAAAAATCCACTAGTGCAACGAGTACATTACTGGAAGCTAAACAATATACAATGTAACTGCCTCGTTGCGAACTCTTCGCTGTCCGTTGTCAGCTAATCAAATTTAATTAATACTTTATACATTATTAGGAATGTAATCAATTTAGTCAAGAAGATATTTCACAAAAAGTTCACAAAATGCAAATTTAATAACCGTTGTAATAAACGAATCGTTGTTATCTCTTTAGTTTAACGTTTGTCATTCCGCAAACACTTGCTGATTAGCCCCAATATTTCATTTCAGTTACAACATATGACAGAAATGTAATATGAAAAATGACCGCTAACTTTTTCAGTTAACGGTCATTTTCTTCATTATAGTGCAGATGTTATAGGTAGCGGTCTAACACCGGAATATACCGCACCAGCTCCTCCATGTTCGCTGACGCGTCCGGTTCGACCACCTGTCGTGGCAGCTCATTTGCCGTGTCATCCATCTCTTGTCGCCCCCAGACTGCCATCGCCGTCATCGTACTCCGCAAGTCATTCCCCGCTGCGGTCAGGGCATACTTGCCGGCTTGGTCTTGGACGGGATTAACCACCCGCAGATTTTGTAGTTCAGTGAGCTGGCGAGTCAACTGCTCCGCGCTGCTCCCCGGTACCAGCTGCAGCAACTCATTCCCCGTCAGCGGCCTTATCCCGAGCCAAAAGATAATTCGCGGCCGCCACTTGCCTTGCAAGACGTCAATGGTGTAGTCGATCCCACTGTGCATTTCCGTTGTCATCCTACCGCTCCATTTCTCCAAATCTCACTACATCGCATCTTCCCCTTCATTATAGCAAGCTAGTCAACAATTGGTTAATTCCCGTCCATTTCCTTAGCAAAATTTTACTAATATCGATTTATCACCCGTTTAACCTGTGCTAATAGCTCCTTATCAAAGACTTCCCCATATAGCTCGATGAAGGCGGTTTTGATGATTTGGATAACTGTTTCTTCCATTATATACCGGCTTTTTTCGCGTCGCTCCTGGATGACATAGTAGTCGCTGTCGTAACTCCGCTCAGCTAGCTGACCCTGGGGAAGCTTCCCGTACTGTTCCCGGCAACTCTCGTAGATTGCCAACTGGATCCCTGCTACCTCATCAGCCGCGCGGATAATCCGCCGAAAGGTCTTTTCCGGGGAAGGAATCGCCACGTAAAACCGCTGGCGGTCGCCCTTAAATACCATCAGCGTTCCTTTATCGGCCGCTAACGACTCCGCATGGTCCAGGTGGTGGACCATGTAGTAGACGACCCGTTCATTTGATACCCCACAAGACGGCACAAGGCGGTGGTGGCCTGCAACATAACCCCGCGTCCGACAACCAACCTGCTTATAGAGTGCCTCCATCAAGTAGCGCGGAATACCATTCTCCGCCGCAAACTTTGCCAAGACATCCTGCAGCCGCCGTGTCAACACGATCTTTTCCCCCTCAACCGTCAGGATAAAGGTCTCATTTGCACTGTAAGCCGTCAGCAATAAGACATTATCCCAGCGTACCTGGAAGCTGGTCGTCACCTCATCAATTTTTTGATTTGACAAATTGTTCATGTCTATTATAGTCGACATAAAAATCCCCTTTCAGTAGGTCAAATAAAATCCTAATTATATCTCATCATGAAACATCTCGTTTCAGATGCGCATATAACAATACCCAATTAATGTATCCGCTGTCAATAGCTTTTTACCGCCATTTTGTGCCTTTTTATCGTTCGCTCAGGTTCGGTTAAGGGGGTAAAGTAAAAGCACTCAAAGCGCTTTGAGAATAATTTCTAAAGGATGTTCTCAAAAATGGATTACGAAAAAATTCCCGCAGGCTTATCTTTTCTGATGCGTGATAAGCGGATTACGATTGTTCACGGGGTCCTCAAGAGCCTCGGTATCTCACCACGCCGGGACGACTATGACGACTTTGTCCAGGAAGCCTCCCTCGTTTTTGCCCATGCCTATGCCAACTACCTACAGGACGAGACCGACCCCACTAACGAACGGGACCTGATGTGCTACGCTTTCCAAAGGATGCGCTGGCGAATCCTCGACCACCTCCGTCGCGACCAGCTAGAAAAGGCCCACTGCACCTACTCCCTTGATGATGACGAAAATGATCACGACTACAATGACCTGCTCATCGACCGGCAATCGACCAACCCCTTTGCCCACCGAGAAGAGGGCGACTTTCTGGGCTACCTCTACCAGCACTGCTCACCAAACCAGCAGCGCTACCTAATTGCCAAGCTTAACCACCACCTGACTGACAAGCAGGTCGCCCGCACCTACGGGGTCTCCCGCCAGGCAGTCCACCAGTGGAAGCAAGGCGTCATTTCCCGTGCCCACCAGCTTCGTGCTAAAATGAATGGGAAGTTTTGAGGTGAAAAGAAAATGAAACAACACGAAATCAACTGCCAGGACCACTGGCTCCACATCAAATACAACGGTGAAGACCGCGACGATGGCTGTGCCAACGAGCTGAGCATCTACCGGATCCCGGGTGACCCGGAACTCCAGCTCCTGCTCTCCAACATTGACCTTACTAACCGGAGTCACGATAATACCTTCGCCCTCACAAGAGAAGATGCCCGCGCTCTGGTCGCTTACCTCCAGGACTGGCTAGATCGCGAATAGATTTAAAAAAGAGACTGGGAAAAAAGTCCTAGTCTAAAACTAAAAGCCGGACGATGAGCCATTTTTTGGTTCATCGTCCGGCTTTGTGTATACACAGAAAATCGTTCCTGATATTATGTAATTACCACAAAACAAAAATAAAGGAATGATTTTCATGTGTCAAAATTATATCACAGGACAAACTGAATTCGTATTAAACTTTGATTTTAACGTCCCTAAAACGCATTTAGTTCGGTTGATCGATGCCTTTGTCGACTCGATCCCGGTGGAAGTTTTATTATCAGAAAAAGTGGCGACTACCGGTCGCCCACTTTCACATCCGGCAATTATGCTGAAAATCTTATTATTTGCCTATGCTCGTCAAACATATTCGGGACGTAAGATTGAAACTATGCTGGTCGAAAACTTACCAATGCGGTGGTTAGCTCGCGATCATACCTATAGTTACCATACCATCAATAACTTCAGAAGTAGTCAACACGCTGCTAACTTGATCAAGCGTGCGTTTGTTTACTTCACGATGTCCCTAACTGATCACGGCTTGGTCAAAAAAGATGCTTTGTTTATTGATGGAACTAAGGTTCAAGCAGACGCTAATAAGTATTCCTTTACTTGGCGGAAATCAGTTGAGAAATATCATGCTAAGTTAAAGCAAGACATAAACGCAATGTATGATGAATTGATAGAGAAAAAGGTTATTCAGGCAATGAAACCAGAACTCATTGAATCATCAGAATGTTTGGAAACGATGACTGATCAATTAGAAAAACAGATTGGGCAGCTCAACGAAGAAATAAAAAAAGAACCGAAAGTGATCAAGGGTGGTTCAGTTAAGAAACAACGACGTCGTTTCTTAAAAAAACTACATCGAAAACTTAAGCAAGATATGGTCCCGCGGGCAAAAAAATATGAGGAAGCTGAGACAGTCTTTCAGGGCCGTAATAGTTTCTCTAAAACTGATCACGATGCGACTTTCATGTGTATGAAAGAAGATTCAATGAAAAACCGCGAACTAAAGCCCGGCTATAACCTTCAGATTGCCACTCATAATCAATTTGTCCTTGATTATGCCTTGTTTAGTAATCCAACCGATACAAGGACATTAGTTCCCTTCCTCAAGCAATTCCATTGTTTAAATTTCTTTGAACACATTGTAGCTGACGCTGGCTACGGAAGTGAGTACAATTACACAACGATTATTGATCAATTTGAAAAACAACCAATTATTCCTTATACAACTTACCAGAAAGAACAGAAGCGCAAGTTCAAAAATGATTCAACTAAGCCACAAAATTGGCAGTACAACGCTAAAGATGACTATTATATAGACCATTTAGGCGTGCGTTTTGGTTTTGCTCGTTACAGTCAACGAACCGATCGGTACGGTTTTACGCGTGATCTTAAACTTTACCGTGCTGATAAACATCAATTATCGGCAGAGTTAGATCAACTAGCGAAGACTCCTAGTGGTCGTTTGCGTTACATCCAGGTCAATCCTACTTGGAACTATTTTAAAGCACAAGTCAAAGAAACCCTCTCTAGTGACGAAGGACAAGCAATTTATCGTCGACGCAAGTTCGACGTTGAACCTGTTTTTGGTCGCATGAAGAGGGATTTTGGCGTACGCCGAACCCACCTTCGCGGCCAACAGACAGTGGAAAACGATATTGGATTGGTCTTAATGGCCATGAATTTAACCAAGTTAGGCAAAATGATTGCCAATTATCCGGCAATTTTAAAGAAAAAAGTAAAAATCCGAACCACAATTTTTGCCAAAACAAAAATCATAGTTCGGATTTTCATATTTAGAGGCTTAAGGAATTTAGTTTTTTCCCAGCCTCTTTTTTATGAAACCTTCTTATCAACCTGCCCAAAGGCCTCGTTCATTAACTTCCAGTAGTCAATCAGCATCGCAAAGTCCATCGGCCCCTGCACCCGCAGGTTTAGCGCGGTGAAGTTTTGCAACTGGATGTTCAACAATACCCGAAAATCCGTCAGGTCGATCACCTCGGCGTGGGGGTAATCAGGGATCACACTCAGCACGTGGCAAGAGAGGTCATCAATCAAACCGGCATAGAAGTCAACCAGTTCCACTGATGGCATCGCCGCCGGTTCTAACAGCTTTGCCCGCTGTTGGTCAAAGATCTCGTACCACTTTCTCATCGACGACCAGTAAATGTCATAGAGCTCCCGGCTGGTATCATCGGCCCATTTAAGGTTATAGTTGCTCAAAGCCTTCCACTGTACTAGCAAATCAACATACAAGGATTCATGGGGGAAGGCGACATCTTCCCGTGTCTCCGCGATAAAGTGTGCTAAATCATCAGTCATTTGGATTGGCGTTATCTTTTTCATTACTCAATTCCTCTTTATATACAGTTTGTTGAATGGTGGTTAAGCGCATTGCTCGTGTTGGTTTATTTTTTCTTACTAAAGTACTGGGCGGCCGCGATTGCCTGCTGCCAGCCGGCGTACAAGTCATCCGCCTGCTCAGCCGCCATCTGTGGTGCAAACTTATCGCCGATCTTGGACAGGTCCTTCAACTCTTCCTGGCTATCCCAGAAGTCGACGGCCAGACCAGCTAAGAAGGCGGCCCCCAGCGCCGTCGTCTCCTCCATCGCTGCCCGACGGATCTGGGTCTGTAAGATATCTGCCTGGAACTGCATCAAGAAGTTGTTCCGCGAAGCCCCGCCATTAACCGTCAGGGCTTTCAATGGCAAATTAGTATCCTTGACCATCGTATCGACCACGTCACGGGTCTGGTAGGCAATCGCCTCAAGGGTTGCCCGGACGATGTTGCCGCGGTTACTCCCCCGGGTCAGGCCAAACATTGCCCCCCGCACTTCCTGATCCCAGTATGGTGCACCGAGACCCGTAAATGATGGGACGACGTAGACGCCCCCGGTTGTCTGGGCATCGACGGCCATCTGCTCGGACTCGCTGGCGTGACGGAAGAGTTGGAGCCCGTCACGCAGCCACTGAACTGCTGACCCAGCAACAAAGATGCTCCCTTCTAGGGCATAGTAGGTCTTGCCGTCAATCCCATAGGCAATCGTCGTCAAGAGGCCATTGGCGGACAGGGTCGGCTTAAGCCCGGTGTTCATCACGATGAAGGCCCCGGTCCCGTAGGTATTCTTGATCGACCCCTTCTCATAAGCACACTGGCCGAAGAGGGCGGCCTGCTGGTCACCAGCAATCCCGGCAATCGGAATCTGCACCCCGTAGAAGTGGAAGTCACCGGTGTAGCCATAGATTGCTGAACTTGGCTTGACCTCTGGTAACATCGCCCGCGGAATATCCAGCAGGTCGAGGATGTCCTGGTCCCAGTCAAGCTTGTGGATGTTAAACAGCATCGTCCGGCTGGCATTGGTGACGTCGGTCGCGTGGACCCGCCGCCCAGTCAAGTTCCATAAGAGCCAGGTGTCAATCGTCCCAAACATCAAGTCACCATTGGCTGCCTTCTCCCGGGCACCGTCAACGTGGTCCAGAATCCACTTGATCTTCGTGGCGGCAAAGTAGGAGTCGATGACCAGACCAGTCTTGTCGTGGATCATCTCCTTATAGCCGTCCTCAATCAGTTGCTCAGCAATGTCGCTCGTCTGCTTTGACTGCCAGACGATTGCGTTGTAGATCGGCTTGCCAGTGTGGCGGTCCCAGATGACGGTCGTCTCCCGCTGGTTGGTGATCCCGATCGCCGCGATCTTGTACGGCCTAATCTGTGACTTGATCATTACGTTGGAAATCACTGACTGGACACTGTCCCAGATCTCTAAGGCGTCATGCTCGACCCAGCCCGGCTTTGGGAAGTACTGGGGAAACTCCTGCTGGCTGATCGCTACCTTTTTTCCGTCGTGGTCGAAGATGATGGCGCGGGAGCTCGTCGTCCCCTGGTCAATCGCCATAATGTATTGTTGTTCGTTCAATGTTGTTCATCCTTTCGCCATCAATTACTGGCGTCTCTAGCTATCTGTCTCAAAGCGTCGCGACAAAAAAAGCCACCGGTGAAAGAAGCACTGCCCTTCCCCCGATGACTGCCTTGGTTGTTACTTGTCGCTGACCATCTTTCCAGCTACACTGTAGCGGTCCTTGCGCATCTCATTTAACACGATATGCACCCGTTCGGCAGGAACGTTGGCATTCTTTGAAATCGCTGCGGTAACATCCTTCACGAGAGCCTTTAACTGCTCGTCGGTCCGGCCTTCAATCAAATCAATGTGAACTAATGGCATAATCCGTGCCTCCTTATAAACTCATTTAAAATCTTACCATAATAGCGCTTTACCGGCAATATACCTCGCGGAATTATTGGATTAATTTGGCCGCCGCAACCGGGACCGCACTTCATCCGCGGCCTGCCGGTCACCGGTAAAGAGAATGTGGTCGCCGTATTCGATGACCGTATCCCCGTGCGGTGCAATCGGCTGGTGGTTCCGCATGATCCGACTAATCGTAATCTGGTTAATAAACGGCAGGGTGTGGAGCTCGCGACCACTGTAACGCTGGTTGAGCACGGTGGCTTCAAACAAGCCGGCATCGGTGTTCGATAGCATCGTCATAATCGACGGCGACTCGATCAGTGAACGCAAAACACTCGTCTGCACGTTAAAGGCGTTGAACAGCTCAACTCCCTTTTGCCGTAAGCCGTCACAAATGACCGGGTCAAGGCGGGGACTATTTTGGCTAGCAATCACCCGGGTAACCCCCCGCTCCTTGGCGGCCGCCGCTAGCCGGGCATTCCGTTTATCATTCCGGAAGCCGATTACTAAGATATCACAGTCGAAGTAGCCCTTCTCAGCAAGGGTGTCCGCGTTGATTTCCGGCAGGTAGGCCAGGTTTTTGACCTCGCTATTATAGGTCTTGTAGTTTTCCTCCACGTCAGTCACCATCCGGACATCGTACCAGTTCTTCCAGAGCTGCTGGGAGACAGGGACGGTGAAGGTATTGGTGCCGACAAAGACGACCCGCTGCTTGATTAGGTCTGCCTTGCCTAACTTATAAGTTGAGTTGAAGACAATCGGTGCAATGATGCAAACGATGATGGCGGCCAAGGTGAAGGCATCTGACTGGGCGCTGGTAATAGCGTGCAGGTTCCGCGCCACTTGCAGTGATGGCAGGACCAGCGTGATCGTCGTGACGACCAAAAAACTACCGGCAAAAGAGTTGCGACTGGTATAACGCCGCCGGTAAATCAGCATCGTCGGCAGCTTGGCCAAGATGAAGCAGACGACCAGCACCGGAATTAAGGCCAGGGCCTGGTGGTTGGCAAAGAGACTCTTAATGTCCAGCTTGACACCGGTCATGATGAAGAAGAACGGGATCAAGAAGCCGTAGCCAATCGAGGTTAGCCGGTCTTCGGTCGCCTCGCTCGGCTCCAGGAGCTTCATCACCATCCCCGCCAAAAAGGCGCCCAGGATGTTTTCTGCCCCGACCGTCTCAGCGATCGCAACCAGGATAAAGATTAAGAAGAAGGCCAGCCGGATGTCCAGCTGGGTCGTCGACTTCGAGATCTTATTAAACCAGACAAAGGGCTGCTTAAACCGTCGTAGAAGAAGGATTGCGGCCAAGAACAAGAGGATGATCAGCCATAGCCGGCCGACATTGCCGCTATTAATTGAGGCATAGACCGTCAGCGACAGCATCGGGATTACTTCCCCGAGGACCGCTGTCAGGAGGATCGTCTGCCCCATCGGCTTCTGGAGGATCTCCTTTTCCTTTAGCGTCGCGATTACCACCCCGAGGGCAACCGTTGAAAATAGGATCGTTGCCAAGAAGATATCGCTAAAGAGGCCGACCATCTTCACCACGGCCCCCAGGATAAAGGCGGTGATGATTACCAGGGCAAAGGCCATTGAGGCCATCACCACGGGCGACTTGCTGTCCCGCTTCTTGCCGGGGGTCTTTTTAAATAGGTCGAAGTTGATCTCCATCCCCGACAAAAACATCAGGATAATCACCCCCAACGTCGACAAAAGGTTTAGTTCATAGTTCGGGCTAACGATGTTTAACGCGCTCTTTCCGAGGATGATCCCGGTAACAATTTCAGCAACCGCGGTCGGCACGCTGGCAACCTTAAACCGGGCCATCATGATTGGAATAATTAACGCTGCCACCATCACGAGCAGCGTTGAGATTTGTTCCATAATTTTCTCTCCCTTCCTATATAATACTGGGAACATTATATACTTTTTTCCTCAAATTAACATTAATGAATTTGCACCTAAATCGACATTGATAATCGTTTGCGATACAATAAAATTAATATTAACCAAAGGAGCATGGATTTATGGCTAATAAATTATCTGCATGTACAAGTATTTTAATTGGGAAGGAGGCTAGCATCGACGGCACCATCATGATTGGCCGTAACGAGGACGCCAAGGCTGCCTGGCCGAAGCACATGGTCGTCCACGAACATGGTGAGATGCCGACCCACTTCGTTTCTAAAGAGACCAAGCTAGCACTCGACCTACCAGCAGAAAGCGCCCGCTATACTGCTACCCCCGAATGGACCGATAAGGAAGGACTCTTTGAAGAAGACGGGATTAACGAATATGACGTCGCCATGTCCGCGACCGAGAGTGCCTACACCAATGAATTGGTCCTCGGCTATGACCCGCTGGTAGAAAACGGCCTCAATGAAGAAGCGATGATCACCGTTGTCCTCCCCTACGTCAAGACTGCCCGTGAAGGGGTCCAACGACTCGGGAACCTAATTGCCAAGTACGGGACCGGCGAGACTAACGGGGTCTTGTTCGCCGATAATGATGAAGCCTGGTACTTTGAATCGGGGGCCGGTCACTACTGGGTTGCCCAGCGGATCCCAGATGATTCCTACGCGGTCGTCGCCAACCAGCTGGCAATCCAGGAAATTGACTTTAACGATACAAACAACTTCATGTACCATCCAGGGATCCAGGAGTTCGTCGAAAAGTACCACCTAAACCCGGACCCAACGACTTTCAACTTCCGGAAGATCTTCGGGACCGCTGACCGGTCGGACGCGATTTACTCCGAACCACGGGTCTGGATCGGTCACCAGATGTTCAGTCCGCGTCAAGCAACAGCTGAGACCCCCGAGTCAGCCGACCTGCCATTCATCATGAAGGCGGACCGCAAGCTCTCGATCTTTGACGCCCAGCACTACCTGAGCAACCACTACGAGGGAACAGAATTTGACCCCCTCGGCCACGGCAAGGACGCCCATAAGTACCGGCCAATCAGCCTTGCCAAGACCCAGGAATCACACATTCTCCAGATGAACCGGCCGGGGGCTAACATCCACTGGCTGGCAATGGGGGTCGCCGCCGAGAGTACCTACGTTCCATTCTTCAACGGCATCTTTGATACACCGGCACCATACAAGCGGGGTAAGCTACCCGCCCAGTTGAACTCCGCCTACTGGATCTTCAAGCACGCCAGTGTCCTGGTCGACAGCCACCTACACGACTTCCTACCATTGCTGCGGGATGTCCAAAAGGAGCGGAACAGCGCGGCCATCAAGATGATTGCGGAGACCGACCAGCAGTTGCCAAATTATAAGGGAGATGAGCGCGCCCGCTTCCTCACCCGCCAAAGTGAGAACTTCGCAACCGACACCCTCAACGCCTACAAGAAACTGAGCCTGGAGTTGATCACCAAGATGACCGACTATGCCGAGCTAAACTTCAATACTGACGAAAACCTGTAAATAAAAATCAAGCTGGAAAAAAGCTTCCCGGAGCCCCGGTGGGGTAACCTAGGACGGACGTTGGCACGGCACGGGCCGACGTTTGTCCGTAGTTACCCTTGAGGGGCTCGCTTTTTTCCGCGATTACTGTGTAATATTCGGAGATAAAGAAAAGAACTGAGGCTGAGAAGAAAATCTGTTTCCTCTCAGCCTCAGCTTTTTTCATGCTCAAGATGTGGTTATTTAGTTTTGCTTCTTCCCCTTCTTGCCGAGGACAATCCCGAACAAACCAAGGAAGGCGCCGATGATTACTTGCCAAATGCTCCGGTGCTGGTTCCCGGTCTTTGGCAGGGTCTTTTCAGCACTGGCCTTTGCTGCTGTTTCCGCGCCCGCCGCATGGGTAGCAACTGCTTGAACCTGCCGGGCTGGTTCAGCGGTCGTAACTTCTGCTGTGGATTGGGCAGGAGTTGCTGAACTCGTTGCCGGCTGGTCAGTTGTCGAGGCTGGTGCCGAAGCAGGAGCGCTTGAATCTGGCGTCACTGAGGCCGGGGTAGAGGCTGGCGCACTTGATTCCGGCGTTACTGAAGCCGGGGTTGAAGCTGGGGCACTCGAATCCGGTGTTGTTGACGCTGGGGTATCCGGTGCTGAACTTGCCGGCACATCTGAGGTTGGTGTTGTCGGTTGTTCAGCAGCTGAGCTAGCCGAAGATGTCGGCGGCACGACTGGAATCTCAGGCGTTGCGCTGGTCGATGAAGTTGGTTCCGTTGACTTCGCCGGCGTTGAAGTTGCTGATGAGCTTGACGTTGCTGGCGTATCAGAAGCTGAATCTCCTGACGAAGCTGGTGGCGCTGGCGTCACTGGTTGCTCAGGCTCTTCTGGCGTCGTGTGTGGCTTCGTTGGTGTCTTGGAGTAGAGGACGATAAAGTGCAAGTCCTGACTACTTTCGTTGACAAATTGTTCGTCAATCTGTGGCGTATTTGTCTCGTAGCCACTAATTTCTGGCGAAACAACCGCAGCAAAGCTGGCACTTGATGGCGTCCAGGCTTGCCATACCGTCCGGTTTGTTACCTGGTCAACCGTTCCGGTCCGCGTAAATTCAATCGGCGTTGCCTGGTAGGTCGGTGCAGCTGCGGCGCCGTTGACGAACTGGTACTTGACGTCTTCATTAACGTTGCGCTTTTCCGTGACGGACTTCGTGGCATGTGTTAAGTGAATGACCATGTTTTCATCGTGGTCGGCAAAGACCGCTGGCAACTGGTCTGCACTGACTAGCTGGTAACCCCGGTCAACGTAATGACTGGCTACTTCATCGTAGCTCGTCTTTGCATCAACTGGCACGTTTTCGGTTGGGAAGCCCTTCGTCAAGAAGTAGTCATTGACCAACTTCAAGCCAGTTACATCATCAATGACGGTGTAAGTAATCTGGTGTGGTTGGGTCGTGTAGTTAACCGTGACATTAAGCGGGTCACCGTTCCGGTTAGCGACCACTGCCGCAACCGTTGCCTGGTCCGGCGTATAGTCAGTAATGACTGGTGAATCAACTGCCGCAAATTCATCCTTATTCTCATTCTCACTCTTTTGTCCATCAATTACGGATACTGATGAACTGGCTTGCCAATCACCGAATTGCACGTCCTTCGTCACTTCATTCGTCGCCGTGGTCCGGGTGAAGGTAACGGTTTGCGTTGCGTCTGGAGCAGCAGTCTTCCCTTGCTTTGGTCCATTAGCGTAAACGTAGTGGATCGTCCGGGTAGCCGTAGCAGTCTCCTCACCTGGCGTTACCCGTGCTTGGTAGTAGACCTTCACACTCTCGTTTGGCGTTAACGCTGTTGGTTGCCCAGCCTCAACTACTGGGAAGGCATCCCCGTCGACCGTTTCTGCCGGTTGGTAGCCGTAGTAAGCCAGGTCCGGGTTCATCGCCGCTGGCCAGCCACCGCTCGCAAGCTGCCATGCCGAATCAGCATCACTGACTGGTACTTCAACCAGGTAGTTACCGTTCTTATCGCGTTGGCCATCAAGGTTGTAGCCCTGAACCGCGTTGTTTGGACCACTAATGACCGCTTGCCGCTGGAAGATTGCCCGTTGCATAACCGGCTCGGTGACCCCGTCGATCATGATCTGCTTACCAGTATCCTTATCATAGTAAGTAATCGTCCGGGTGGTCGTTTGCCGTTCCGTTTGCAGGCTGTTCTTCATCAACAGGTGGATCGTCACGTTTTGATCTTCGTGGGTGAAGGCCGCTGGCAAATCATCCTGGTTGACGATCGTGTAGCCAAGATCTTGGTAGTGCTTAGCAGCGGCTTGGTAATCGCTCGTAGCCGTTGCTGGCAGCTGCTCGTCCGCAAAGCCATTGGTAAGTTCTTGATGGTCAACCAGGGTCTTGCCCGTCGTGTCATCAATTACCGTGTAGGTAACCTTATTTGGTTCCGTCGTGAACCGTGGTATCCTTGTCGCCGGCCTTAACTGCAACCGCCTTAACCTGCTTGTCACTCGGTGTGTAGTAGTCGATAGCTGGTGACGATACAGCTTGTAATTTTGCAGCTGGCGTTGCCTGCCAGGCAGTAAATGACGTCTCCTTTGTTACCTGGTTAACCTTCTTTTCCCGGCTAAAATCGACCTTTTGGACTGCGTCAGGAGCAGCCGTTTCACCCTTGTGTGGCCCGTTGCCGTAAGTGTAGTGAATCGTCCGGGTTACCTGGGTGGTTTCTGGGCTGGTGACGACCTTTTCAGGGTAGTAAACCTTAATTGCTTCGTCCTTCGTTGCGACCGTTGGCGTTTCCGCAGCAACCGCAGGGTAATCCTTATCCTGACTATCCTTGGCACTGTCATAACCGTACTTTGCTAGGTCAGGGTTGGTAGACTTCGCCCACTTGCCATTGTTCTTTTGCCAAGCACTATCAGCCTGATCAGTCGTAATTTCAACAAGGTAGTTACCCTTTTCATCCTGCTTGCCATCGGTATTGTACCCAAGGACGGTCTTGCCATCAGCCCCACTGATAACGGCGTGGCGTTCAAAGCTAACCGTCTGCTTAACCGGGTCAGTAACCCCATCGATCACAATCTGCTTACCAGTCGTCTGGTCATAATAAGTAATCGTCCGGGTAACCTGGTGGTCTTCAGTCTGGAGGGTGTTCTTCTTTTTAAGGTGGACAACGACGTTTTGGTCAACCGCTGTGTCATCGTCAAAGTTAGCTGGCAGCTGGTCCTTGCTTACCAGGTAGTAACCCTGGTCGAGGTAGCTGTTGATGATCTTTTGGTACTTCGCATCGGTATCTGCCGGCAATGGCTCGTCACTCAAACCGTCTGCCAGATCAGCATCACTTTCCAGCGCCTCTCCCTTATCATCATCAATCACGGTGTATGTCAACCGCTGCGGGTCAGCAACGTAGTAAATCGTAATGTCAATATCATCAGTGTCGTGGCTAACGTTAATCGCGTCGACCGCCTTAACTGCCTTGTCACTGTCGTCAACTGCGTGGTAGCCAACAACTGTTGGGGCGTCGACCGCCGCGAAGGTGTCACTAGCAGGGGTCCAGGCTTGCCAAGTACCGTCGACGTTTAAGTGGGCAAAGCCAAGCTTAGCACTGTAAGTTGGTGCAGCCTCTTGACCATCCTTTTGGCCACCCTTATAGAGGTAGTGGATGGTTTCCGTTACCTGGGCGTTTTCGATGTCATTAATCGTCCCGGTTAAAATCCCGTTGTTGGCCGTTACATCGTCCCGGTATACGTATGGTTGAACATAGTAACCGGCCGGGCTGTTGTAAAGGTCTTGCTTTTCGCTATTCGTAACCTGGAGCTTCCACGGGTTCTTTTCCAAAAAGGCTTGCAGTTCGCTATCGCGGAGAGTTACGCCATCGTAATAGCCGGTTTGACTGCTGGTATCATCCTGCGGGTTCGTCAGGTTTTCCGGTGGCAACATCCCCTGGAGGTCGATTGCCCGCCAGTTAATCAGTGAAATGGCCTTATCCTTCTTAAAGCCCAGGTAATTACCATTAATTTTAACGTGGTAGGTCCGCGTCAATCCATCATTGCTGTCGGCACTCGCCACCGTAATGTCTGGGATCGTTGACGCAATCATCGTCCGGGTAACGTAGACGTCATCTGCCCCGTCAACCGGGTCAAGGTCGTAGTTATGGTGGTTAACGACGATTGCCTTCATCAGGTCCGCCTTGAGCGCGTCGTCGTCGATGAAGTTATAGCTGACATACTTATTTTCGGCCGGCTTGGTGACCGTAATCGTAAAGTCTTGCCCTAGTTTTACGCCCTGGTCATTTTGAGGCGCCAACTCAACGGCTTCAAACTGATCAGGGAAGCGGACAACTTCTGTCCCAATTCCCCACTGCTTAGACTTTTGGTCATAGTACCAGGTATGGGCAGCGTATTTCGCCGAACTAACCGGGATAACCGTCTTATTAAAGTTATCCGCATCGTGGACTTTCCCCTTAACCGGGATTGAGAAGCCACTGGTGAACGTCTGCCCACCAATTTTAATATCATTTTGCGGAACCAGCGTCGTATCCCTTGCTGAATTAGTCGAGTACAAGTGGTAGTAGCGGGTATCGAGCGGGGCTTCATCAAGGTCAAAGCCAGTGATGTTATGCCAGGTCAGATTAAAGTGCATCCGAGCAAGCGAGAGGTTGTTATCCCCGTAATCCTTCTTGATCTTAGCGAGCTGGTCATTAAAGACAATTTGGTAGCCGTCGTTGGACCCACCGTTACCGTTCTTCCCGAGTGAATTATCATTATTTTCCTTACGCCAGGTAACGTTATCAACATCCGCTGCTGGTGACTGGTGGTAAGAGGTCGCATACGAACGTTCCGCAGGGCTGACTGGCCGCATATAACCAATCACCGCAGTATGTTCGCCACCGGTGGTCGTTTGGTAGTCCAGGTTAATCGGCATCGTGTCCTTGGCACCACCACCGTATGCGAGGACGTGTTCTTCCCCATCCGCAGTTAGCTTATAAGGGATCCCCATCGACACATCAATATAATTTCCCGCGTCAATATCATGGTTAGCAACATCGATATTAATATCGAATGATAAGTTAGTCCGCCCAGTGTGGTCAGTCCCATCCCCAGGTTCTGAACTAGCCTTGACGTTAGTCACGGTATAAGCGGCGTCACTAACCGGCGTCGTTGCCTTTAATTGGTTTGCAGTTGCTGCCTCGTCAGCACTAGCAGCGCTATCGACCATTGCTTCAGCCGTATTCGGGCTTGTCGTGACAGCGGGAAGGGTAACGCTCTTCTCCATCGTTGCTGGCACATCAGCAGTTTCGACGGGTTGCCCCGCTTCCTTTTGTGTATCAGCGTGGACAATTTCACCATTGATACCCATCGCAATGCTTGTTCCCAATAGTACAGAAGCCACTCCAACACTTAACTTCCGTAAGGCATAGCGCTGCGTCAGCGGCATACTCTTCAATAGACGATCAGCTTGGTTATCTTTTGAAGTCATTTATATTTCCTCCCTGAAATAACAAGTAACTGGTAATTCGGCCATTCACTTGTTTAATCAATGAGGTTAATTAATGGCAGTAAAAGTATTGTTATAACACTATTATTGCAAAACGGTTGATATAGTTGGCTTATACATCAATTCAAAATTATCATAAGCCTAATTAAATATAATTACAAGTCGATAAATAAAACTTTTAAATGTAATAAAAAAAAGACCCCCGATACCACTTTCGGAGGTCCTTTTTTAAGACAATGCATTGAGTAATGTGTAAGTAACTAAGCAATTACATTGCAAAAAGTGTTAAGTCATTGCAATAAACCCTTGCTCGCAGCATTGTGATTTAATAGTTAACGTACGATAAATCACATGCGATCTATCTACATTATTTAGGATACCAGCATTTTAAATAAATTCAACTGTTTTTTGGCGCAAAGTGCTTACTCACTAGTATTTCAGTTTGTTAAGCCTTGATAAATAAGGCGTTTTCACGTTCTAATCAATGTTTAAATTACTTTAAAATATCTTTAAACAAATGACAAGCTATTCATATGTCGGGATCGAACGGGTCAGAAAGGATATTTATATTGTGATAACAAGAGGATTTCTGTTTTAGCTGGGCTTTAACTGACTTGCGGCAAAAATCCATCGCCTTTAACTAGAAATCTCAGTTAACAGCATTTAAATAGGAAAAGAAGCAGGGTCTTCCTACCTCTTCTCGCAATCTTATCCTTTATCCGATTACCATCGCTGTTTAATGGCTTCTCACCCGCTTAGTGGTGTGCTTCAACAGCCGCCACTAACTGCTCTAGTGACTGGCTGCCGAAGATTACCGGGTCATCTTCGATCATCGTGGCGGGTACACTCATGATCTTCTTGTCCTTCCGTAAATCAGGGAAGTGTTGGAGGTCAATCATCGTTGCAGTAATGCCTGGATTAAGGGAGGCCATCCGTTGGCAAGCTGCAACCACGTCTGGACAGAAGTGACAGGTCAACGATACCCCAATCCGGATATTCGTTGCTGGCAGTTTCTTGATTCGTTCAGCCATTGCTGGATCAATCGTCTGCCCGGGACCGGCGACGTTATATACACCAAGGACCAGTGAGTTTAGCTCATGCCCGGTTGGAATTCCGGCATAATGAAGGCCGGTATCATTGCCGTCTTCATCAAGCAGTTTCAACAGTGGCAGGTAATCACCGCTTCCTTGTTTCGTCACAACCTTGAAGTGATCATCTAAGCTGGCGAACTCGTTGATAAAGCCAGTTAGTTGTTGGCTAAGGCTACTGTCGTCTGTATCGACTTCAAAGGTAACATCCTTGGTCAGGCGGGCAAAGATTGGTTTTAGCTGCCCGTCGATATCCGCCGTTAACCAGTTACCCTCGTGGGGGGCAACCTGTTCTTGTTTTTCAAGGTCGGTTGTCTGGCCGACAGTCTTTGTCGCCTTTTTAGCTGGTGCGGCCTGGATTGGCACGCCCTGTTCTTGCTTTTGGGCAGTGATGTAGTGCTCAGCGGTAGTTGCGGCAACAGCCCCATCAGAAGCAGCGGTGATAATCTGCCGCAAGTCTTTAACAATAACATCCCCGGCAGCGTAGACCCCGTCGACATTAGTAGCGCCGTTTGCGCCAGCTTTGATGTAACCATGTTCGTCCAGATCGATAATCCCATGGAGGTTCTTAGTCTGCGGTTGGGTCCCGACATAGACAAAGATCCCAAAGGTGTTATCGCCGTCGTCAACGTGGTAGACGGTTTCCTTGCCCGTCTTATTGTTGATCAGGGTCGCTTCAGTAACGTAATCATCCCCGGTAATACTCTTAACTTCCGTATTGTACTCGACGGAAACTTTCGGGTTGTTAAGTGCCCGTGCTGCCATCAGTGGTGGGCACTTGAAGTGGTCGCTTCGTACGAGAACTGTAACGTGCTTACCAAAGCGGCTGAGGTAATCCGCCTCTTCTGCCGCCGCATAGCCACCACCGACGACAAAAATCTGCAGGCCGGTAAACAATTCACCATCACAGGTTGAACAATAAGCTACCCCGCGACCCCGGAATTCATCTTCACCAGGGAAACCAACTTTCCGCGGCTGGGCACCGGTCGCAATAATCACACTCCGCGCGTGATACTTCTTGCCACTCTTGCCAACCAGTACCTTCACCGTGTCATCAAGCTGGTAGTCAACTACCTGGTCGTGTTCAATGGCAACCCCAAAGTCGGTAACCTGCTTTTGCATTTGGTTCATCAGCTGGGTACCATCGACCTTTTCAACCGCTGGATAGTTGTACACGACCGAAGTTGTCGTAACCTGGCCGCCAACTGTATCGCCTTCCAAAATCAAGGTATCAAGCGTTGCCCGACCAGCATACAGCCCGGCAGACAATCCCGCTGGCCCCGCACCGACGATAATCAGGTCATATAAGTGTTCATCTGCCATCGCTAGTCACCTGCTTTTCGATTAAAGCTTACCAACGAGGTCGAGGCTTGGCTTGATTGAGTCTTGGCCTGGCTTCCAGTTTGCAGGGCAAACACGGTCACCATGTTCACGAACGAATTGGGCTGCTTGAAGGGTCCGTAAGATCTCATCAGCACTCCGGCCAATTCCCATGTTGTTAATTGTGTAGGATTGAATCTTGCCGTCAGGGTCAACGATGAAGACACCACGGTATGCTTGACCAGCGTCTTCGTCTAAGACATCAAACATCCGGGCTAACTTTCCAGCAGGGTCAGCTAACATGTGGTACTTGATCTTGCCAATCTTGTCAGATGCTTCGGCCCAGGCCTTGTGGACGAATTCAGTATCTTCAGAAACAGAGTAGATCTCAGCATCCGCCTTCTTGAATTCATCATACTTGTCTTGTAAAGCCTCTAGTTCAGTTGGGCAAACAAATGAGAAGTCTGCTGGGTAGAAGAAGAAAATGCTCCACTTACCGAGGACGTCTTGCTTCGTAACTTCCTTCGTCTCACCATCTTGATATGCGTTTACCTTGAAATCTTCAATTTCGTGTCCGACAAAATTCATGTATATCCTCTCCTTAATTAGAATGATTCTTAACTACACCTATTAGTATAACTAATATTTCTAAATATTCAAGGGCTTTCTTAGAATAATTCTAAATTTATTGTTTTTATACAAAAACCGTTCTACCGGGATTGGTAGTTTCTCACCGGTTAAATATTTTAAAAAAGAAAAAGGGCTGCTAATATAACAACCCTTTTATCAGTATTCATATTATTTGTGGAAGCCAAGGAACGACCAGAAACCCTTCCATCCAGAGCTCTTCTTGGTATCGTTCTTCTTTTCCTTGCTTTCCTTGGCTGCCTTTTCGGCAAGTGCTTTCTCCCGCGCAAGTGTTGCTTCGCGCTTCTTGCGTTCCTTTTCGGCCGCCTTTCGTGCAGCAATTGCCTTCTTAGCCCGTGCTGCCCGTTGTTGCGCTGCTTCCTTCATCAATTGTGGCCGCATCTGTTCCATTGTATCGAACATCGTCGCCACCTTGATTGCGGTCTTATTAGCAAGCTCCTGGTCCGTCGTTGACGCAACTTCAATATTGTGCGCAACGGCGATCTCCCGTTCCCAGTATTGCTGAGTTTTTATTGGTAACCCCGTAAACTCTTGACTACGAAGGAACTGACCGGCCCGTGACAGCTGCATCGTCAATGAATGCTTGTCCGTCGGCTTACCATTAAGCGCCTTGCGTGAATTATAAATCGCTTGGTCAACTAAATCGACCATCGCTTGAGGCT
The DNA here is from genome assembly GCF_900156885.1 of Limosilactobacillus caccae. Taxonomy (GTDB): domain Bacteria; phylum Bacillota; class Bacilli; order Lactobacillales; family Lactobacillaceae; genus Limosilactobacillus; species Limosilactobacillus caccae. The sequence continues at coordinate 141,361 of NZ_FTOY01000008.1, read as the reverse complement.
CATCATGCCCCTCCTTATGCTCATCAAGAATGTCTGTCCCCATCCTGATAGATTCGTCATAGAGTCCCTTTGAATGGTCCGTAGCGTTAAAGTATTTATATGTCTTGCGTACACGTTCTTGATCAGCTACATCCTTTTTCAGTTGATCAAATACTACATTTTTCATTATTTCCACCGCCCGATTTTACTCGTCATACTAATAGTATAGCAGTTATTCTCGGTGAGCAAAGCCAAAAAAGTGATTTTTTTGTAAGAATATTTAAATTTTTGTAGGAAAACCCTAATTTGACGATAAAAAGAACGGCCACTAACGGAGATTAGCGGCCGTTCTTTTTCTTATTTTAACGATGGCGCTAGTAATTACCAGCTAGCCTTCCGGACACCAGGGATTTGTCCCTTGTGTGCCAGGTTACGGAAGTTGATCCGTGACATTCCAAACTTCCGCATGTAGGCGTGGGGACGACCATCATATTGGTCCCGATTGTGCAGGCGGACCGGGCTGGAATTACGTGGGAGCTTTGACAAACCGATGTAATCCCCCTTGGCCTTTAACTCTTTGCGCTTGGCCGCGTACTTCTTTACCAGCGCTTCTTGATGATGTAACTTCGCAATCTTTGACTTCTTTGCCATTCAGTAAGTTCTCCTTTTGTTAAAATTAAAGCCTCTATCTAACGACTACTTAAAATTAAAACATCTGCGAATTCTATTCGTCCCTTATTATTAATGATTTATTGCCAAAAGACAAGCAATAAGTCCTAGCCATTTATTTTCTTTGCATAGGCCTGGTACTCAGCAGCGTATGGGTGCTGCTGGTTGTACTTCGTCAGTAACTTAGCATCATGGGTATAGGCACGGCCGGTAACCATCATCTTCTTATAAAGATCAGCATATGGTAGTTCACTCTTCGCTGCCAGTTTCTTTTCCTTATTCCGGTCATATGCCACATGGCGGAAGCTGGTCGCCGCCAAGCCGAGGTCGTCAATTTCTAACATCAGATAATGCGCCCGCAAGTCACGCTGGAGGGGCTGCCAGTGGTTAAATGGCTCCCCAACCGCCCCCGGGTTTAAGACGATCCGTTCATCATTCCCGTAGCGCAGGAGGTCGTGGTGGACATGGGCATAGATTGCCACATCAACTGGCTCGCCGGCAACGTTAAAGAGCTTATCAAAGTTTGTCGACGACTGGGTTGGGAAAAGGTCCTGCCCCATATTTAATGATGGTAAGTTGTGGGAAATACCAAAATTCAGCCCACCGACCCGCTTGGTCACGTGTAACGGCCAGGCAGCCATCTCATCAATAATCGCCGGGTCTGCCTGCTCGGCAACGTACTGGGCTAAGCGGGCAAAGTAGACGTGGGACGGTCGCTCCATGTCCATCATCCCCCGGGCACCGCGGACAACCAAGTCATCCCAATTACCGCGGACGATTACCGTCGGATCCATCTCCTTGAAGATTTCCCAAATCGCCATCACACTTGGGCCCGGCATCAATAGGTCCCCGATAAACCAGTATTCATCCGCCTGCTGCTTAACACTATCCTTATACATCGCCCGTAACGCGCTGAGGTTACCATGTGTATCCGAAAAAACCGCAATCCGCTTTTTCACGACCAATTTCCCCTTTCTTTTCTACCATACTACTATAGCAGAAATCGAATTGATGGTGCTAAACTTAAGATTGATTTATTCAAAAAGAGAAAGGAACTTTTGATGAAAGAAACAGCAATTACTCCCCAAACCAGAAAAGTTGTTACCCTCGTGTTGCTCTTTTCAACATTCATCAGCCTGGCAAGCCAGACGATGATGGTCACGGCATTACCCGTCATCCAGCACGACCTTACCGTCTCAATGAACACGGCCCAGTGGTTAACGACCGGCTATACCCTGATCATTGGGATTGTCACTCCCTTGTCGTCAAACATGTATGATAAGTTTACAAACCGCCACGTCTTTTTAGGCACAATCGGTACCTTCATCGTCGGCACAGTCCTGGGCTGTATCGCCACTAACTTCGCCACCCTCTTGGCGGCCCGGCTCATCCAGGCTGCCGCGGGCGGAATGCTGATGTCATTTCAGATGACGACGATGATTTCAATTTACCCGATTGAAAAGCGGGGGTCGATTCTCGGTCTTTCCAGCCTGATCATCTCGGCGGGTCCTGCCCTTGGACCGAGTCTATCCGGGCTGATTTTGGAAGTCCTGCCCTGGCGGTGGCTGTTTATCCTGGTCTTGCCCCTGATGGTTCTCGTCTTTATCATCGGTTACTGGAAGCTGCCGAACTTCGCCACCCCGCGAAACATCAAGATCGATTATCTTTCCGTTATCATCTCCTTAATTGGGTCTGCCTTAACCCTTGGTAGTCTAACCGCTTTTGAACGGAACGTTGGCGCTGGCTTTGCCATGTTAATCACCGGTCTCGTAATCATTACGCTGTTTGTTCGCCGGCAGCTCCGCCTGGTTAACCCAATGTTAAAGGTCCAGATCTTTAGCTACCCTTCATTTCGCTTGATGACCCTTGTCGGGATCTTTGCCTTCATGGTCCTGCTGGGAACGGAGCAGATGATCCCCATTTTTACGGAAAAGATCAGTGGGATTGGGAGCTTTGCATCCGGTTTGATCCTCTTACCAGGTGCCATCTGCAATGCGATTGCCGCATCGATCGTCGGCCGAATCTATGACCAGTACGGGCCAAAGTGGCCGATTATCACCGGTGGGATCTTAATGCTCATTGCTTCCGTTCCGTTAGTCACTGTCTCCCGCCACTCCTCTATTTTGCTGATTACATTTGCCTATGCCCTGCGGATGATTGGTAATGCCTGTGTCTTCAGTCCCGCACTTTCGGAAGCCTTCTCGGACCTCTCACAGGCAGAAAACAGCCACGGGACGGCATTAAATAACACCCTTCGCCAGGTCTTCGGTGCTGTGTCCGTCACGATGCTCGTTGTGATTTCCGGTATCCCGTCATCGCTTGTCACCGGGATTCGCGCATCAATGTGGGTAACGGTTATCCTTGTCTTACTAATGCTATTCACCTTTGCCCGCTACCTGTCACTAAAGAAAAATTAGTAAACCTCTGCTATACTAGATATTTACGAATAAATACTTGTAGGAGATGATAATCAAAATGGATTCGGAAGTCGCACGAGGAAAATTTCCTCACGGTTGGCACCGAACTTTTTATACTTTATGGCTAGGCGCTTTTATTACCGGAATGGGGTATTCGATGACGATGCCCTTTGTCTCATTGTTTATCGCTGAACTGGGCAATTTTACCCGCTTTCAATTAAATATTTACTCGGGACTGGCTTTTGGGGTGACCTTCATTAGCCAGGCAATCGTGTCGCCGTTTTGGGGAAGCCTTGCTGACCAAAAGGGCCGGAAGCTGATGTGTATGCGGGCTTCTGGCGTGATGGCCTGCACTATCTGCTCAATTGGTTTTGCCCAGAGCGTCTGGATGATCATCGGGATGCGGTTTCTCCAGGGGGTCTTCTCTGGTTATATCAATAACGCAACGGCAATGATGGCTGGCGAAACGCCCCACCGTAAGTCCGGTTGGGTAATGTCAGCGATGACGACGGCCGGGGTTGCTGGTAACCTCGTCGGACCACTTCTCGGGGGTGTCTTATCTAGTGCCTTCGGTTACCGGATCCCCTTCTTTATCACCGGGGGCTTGATGTTTTGTGTCTTTTTAAGCACCTGGTTTTTAACCACCGAACACTTCACGCCGATTAAAAAAGAAGCGATGAAGCCAATGAACGAGATTATCCACGAGCTTGACAATCCGCTGTTGATCTTTGTCATGTTTTTAACGACGATGATCGTAACCTCATCGACCATGTCAATCGACCCGATCATTAGTCTGTACGTCCGGCAACTGATGGGCGGTCACGGTAACATTGCCTTTGTCGCCGGGATTGTCGCCGCCACCCCCGGACTGGGGACGATGATTGCGGCTTCAAAGGTCGGGCATACGATGGATCGCATCGGCCCCGAAAAAGTCTTGCGAATCGGGATCATGGCGGCCTTTATCCTCTTTATCCCGATGACCTTTACCCAGTCGCCATGGGCGCTCGCATTCTGGCGCTTCCTCTTAGGGTTAGCCAACGCGGCCCTGATGCCGGCAACCCAGACGGTCTTAACCCTCGACGTTCCAACCGAAGCATTCGGCCGGATCTTTAGCTATAACCAGTCATTCCAGGCAGCCGGCGCAGTAATGGGCTCGATCCTCGGGTCATTTATCTCTGGGATCTCCAGTTACCAGATGGTTTTCATCATCACCGGCTTGACCTTGTTGCTAAACTTTGCTTTAGTAATGTTAGTAAAGCAAAAAAAGACTGCTTAACGCTTTGATAATAGAAGGAATAGATTATGGTTCAAACAAACAAGATACTAAACGAACACCAAGTTAACGCCCTCTTCTCACGGGTGGCCCCCCGCTACGACTTATTAAACAACGTTATTAGCCTGGGCACCCAGAAGCTCTGGCGAAGGGAATTATTCAGCCAGCTGCAGATTGACCCCCACGCCAACGCGCTTGATGTCTGCTGCGGCACCGGTGATTTGGCAATTGAATTAGCCAAGCATATCCCTGCTGGCCGGGTAACGGGGCTTGATTTCAACCAGGAGATGCTCGACCTGGCCTTTGAAAAGACGAAGGAAATCGGCAACCTCTTTTTGATTAAGGGGGACGCGATGGCCCTGCCGTTTGATGATAATCGTTTTGACATCGTCACCATCGGCTTTGGCCTTCGCAACGTCCCGGACGCAGATATTGCCCTCAGTGAGATTTACCGGGTCCTGAAGCCGGGCGGCCAGTTCGTCAGTTTAGAAATGTCGCAGCCGACGAACCCGGTAGTTAATGTCGGCTGGCGGGCATACTTTGAAGCCTTCCCCTTAATGGCCTCAATAGTCGGTGGGCACTTCAAGGATTACCAATACTTAAAGAAAACCAGCCAGCAATTCGTCTCCGCCCACCAGTTAGCGCGGATGATGAAGGCAGCCGGTTTTAAGGAAGTTCATTATCAAAAACTTAACTTGGGGGCCGCCGCCCTGCACTTTGGTGAGAAGTAAAAAAGAGGTTTGCAAACGCAAGCCTCTTTTTCATTATAGTGCTAAACCAACCGCGTATGTCACCACATAAACCAGTGAACCAACTAGCAAGATCTTAACGGCGCAGGGGAAGGTCACCCGCTTGACCTGCTTAGCAAAAAGCATCTTTGTCTGTTTGACGACAAAGGGGATAATCAGCAGGGTCAATAATGCCGTCCACGGTGCTAACCGGAAAACAACCGCCGCAATCAAGGCGATAAATGCCAGTACATTCTTAACAGCAAAGGCATATAGCCCGGTCCGTTTACCGATATAGTGAATGATCGTGTGCCGCTGGTTTGCTTCGTCCTCGTCAGCGTCACAAATGCTGTTGGCCAGCAGCAAGTTTGAAATCCACAGCTCATCCGGTAAGGCGACTAAAAAGACGATCCCGATGTTCTCCCAGGTCCAGTTGAAGACCTGGTATGTGTTGATATACACGGAAATCATCGCAATCATGAAACCCATCGTAAAGCCAGAAGCAAATTCGCCGACTGGCAGGCCAGACAGTGGGAACGGGCCCGATGAATAGAAGATCCCGACCGCAAAGCAGAAGATCCCCATCCATAGCAGGGGCAAGCCGACTTTCGTGACCAGGTAGATCCCGATCAATGCCGCAATCACACTAAATGAAAGCAAGAGGCCGAATACTAAGCGGGGTGAGATGTTCTCCCGGCCAATAATATTGGTGTTTTTCTTGTAATCCTGCGTATCGATTGCGTGGTTGTAGTCGTTGTAATTGTCCATCATGTCAACGGCCATGTTAAATAATAGCATCGCAATAAAAAATAAGATTGAATAAACCACATTTACCGATTCGAAATAGTAGGCACTGAGGCAAACCCCAAGGAGCATCGGCAAGATACTGGCGGTTTTGGCCTTAATCTCCACTAATTCGAGAAAAACATTTAATGACATTTAGCAAATTTTCCTTTCTCAAATTGTTATGTGATAATATACAATATAGATGTTACACCATAACAAAGGAATTTTCGATTAATGAAACAACATTTTTTCCATGCCTATCCGACAATTGATCATGCCCTAAGTGAGGTCAACCAGCTGATCAACCAGCGGATAAAAATAAACAACTCAAACCTGCAAAAGGCCCTCCAGCAGATGGCATCAAATGGCGGAAAATACTTGCGGCCAGCCTTCTTCCTCTTATTTGCGGAAATCGCCGACAAGCCCGCGCGCGAACGGGAAAGGTTGATCAAGGTCGCTGCTTCTCTTGAAATTCTGCACATGGCGACCCTAATCCACGATGACATTATTGATGATTCACCAAAACGGCGGGGTGCTGTTAGCGTACAATCCGCCTTTGGCAAGGATACCGCCGTTTATAGCGGGGACCTGCTCTTCACCATCTTCTTTGACCTGTTAGTTGAGACAATGAGTGACTCCCCCTACCTTGCCTTGAATGCGCGGACGATGCGGAAGATCCTCGCCGGGGAACTTGGCCAGATGAATAACCGCTTTGACCTTGACCAGACCCTGCTTGACTACTACCGCAACGTCAATGGTAAGACGGCCGCGCTCTTTAGTCTCGCAGCGGAAGAAGGCGCCTACTTTGGTCACGCTGACCACTATACCGTCCAGTTAGCCAAGCGGATCGGGCAAAACATTGGGATCAGTTTCCAGATTCTCGACGACATCTTAGACTATGACGGTGACCACCGGTTAAACAAGCCGGTTCTCGAAGACCTCGCGACCGGGGTATACTCCCTCCCCCTTCTCTTGACCCTGCAAGACCACCGCGAAGAATTAAAGCCAATCCTGACAAAACGGCGGCAAATGACCGTTGCCGATATGGAAGAAGTCCAGCGATTAGTCCTCGAATACCAGGGAGTTGACCAGGCGCGAGAAATTGCGGGTAAGTTCACGCAAAAAGCATTAGATGAAATTGACATGCTGCCAAATGGCACGCTGCGAAAATTGTTGAAGTCACTGGCAAAGAAGTTATTAAAACGGGCAAATTAAAAAGGAAATGTGGAATGTAAAACCGCATTTCCTTTTTGTATTGTCAGATATTTTTAATAGACCCGCCAATTAGTGGCTGAGCACTGGGTTGATGGGGGTATTAATTAGGGAGTTATTAGCTAAATACTATAGGATATTAATTTAATGACTACAAATATATTGTTGTAGAAAAGTAAGATATTATTTTGCTAGAATCTCAACATCCCATGCGCTTAGCACTTCTTTAGGTGATTGGCCCGTTAGCAAATCATAATATCCCTCCTTAAATTCATCTGGCAATGGCTGGGAATCATTACTCATGTTCAAAACAAAGTACAACTCCTTACCATCAGCAGTAACCCGTCTCGTGACCTCTAAGTTAGTATTTTGAGCTAAGGAAGCCAGTGATAAGTCATCGACCACCATCGATATCACCTTATGTAAGCTGTCATGGTCAAGACGGCTACCAACATACCAGGCTTTTCCTTGACCGTATTTATTTTCGGTAATCGCCGGGGTGCCTGCGTAAAACTCGCTCGCGTACTTGGCGATTGTCTTAGCGCTTTCTAAGTGAATTAGGTCCGCCATCAAGTGACCGGATAGTTGCTGTCCACCAGTCAAGGCAATTTTGACATCCTGATCTGGAAGGATCGCATCGCTTTCCTCAACCCAAATTCCGGTGACCTGCTTCAGTGGACCTGGGTAGCCACCAGGATAGATATTATCAGAGGCGTCAACCATCCCCGACATAAAGGTCGTCAGCAAGTGGCCGCCCTGCGCGACATAATCTGTAATTTTCTCTTCCAAACCAGGTTTGACCATGTATAAGACCGGGGCCACTACCAGGTCATACTTGCTAAAATCATCATCAACTGAAATGACGTCCGTCGGAATATTGCGCTCATAGAACTGCCGGTAATAGTCTAAAATGATCGGCAAATACTGGAGGTCGTGGGTAATCCCATCGACGTATTCAAATGACCAGAAGTTACTCCAATCAAAGATGAGTCCAACTTTTGCGTTAGGCATTGAACCCTTAATCGTTGGCCCGACTTTACGTAAGTCATGCCCAAGGCGCTCAACTTCTTGAAAAGCCCGGGTATCTGTCCGGCCATAATGACTGATGACGGCCCCGTGGTACTTTTCTGAACCACCAAGTGCTTGCTTTAGCTGGAAGAACTGAACGGTATCTGCCCCATGAGCGACCGCTTGCAGTTCTGTTGCCCGCATCTGTCCTGGACGTTTTAACGGGCTATATGGTTGCCAATTTACTTGTGATGGTGTTGATTCCATCAACATAAATGGCTGCTGCTTAAGGGTCCGCATCATGTCATATAAGAATGCCGGGTGGTATGTCGGCATATCGTAAGCCGGGTAACTATCATAAGAAATAATGTCTTGTGATTTAGCCCATTTTTGGTAGTCAATCATCTTATTTGGCAGGCTATGGAAGTTAGTTGTCACCGGAATATCTGGGGAGTACTGTTCAATAATCTGCTTTTCCATCTGATATAAGTTAAGCAGTTGGTCAGATTGAAAACGCAGGTAGTCAACGGATAGCCCCGCAACAATTGTCTCTGTACCCTCTGGACCCCAGGCATCCCCGAGCTCATTTGGCACGACAATTTCATCCCAGTCATGAATAGTATGACTCCAGACGTTCATATTCCACGCTTGGTTCAACTGATCAAGGGTGTGGTAGCGGCCCTTAAGCCACTGCCGAAATTCCTTTGCGCACGCATCACAATAACAGTTGCCACCATATTCATTGTTAACGTGCCAAGCGACGATATGCGGATTGTCACAGTAGCGTTTAGCAATCCGCGTTACGAGGTCGCTAGCAAGACGTTGGTAATTTTTACTGCTAGGACAAAAGTTATGCCGGGCACCAAAGACATGACGGCGTCCCTGATAGTCGACCCGGGCCACGTCAGGGTATTTCTTAAACATCCATGCAGGCATTGCGGCAGTTGACGTCGCCATCACAATGTCAAAGTCAGCATCTGAGAGAGTTTTAACAATCTTGTCTAACTGGCTAAAGTCGTATTCCCCTTCTTGCGGCTCAAGCAGGGCCCAGGAGAAGACATTAATCGTCGCTGAGTTAATCTCTGCTTGCTTAAATACCTTGATATCATCCGACCAGGTATCTTCCGGCCATTGCTCCGGGTTATAGTCCCCGCCATATAAAAATTGTGGTAAATCTTTTTTCTTCATTATTAATCGCACCTTATTTAAAATCGACAGTCATTACTTCATCACCATGGTTGACACTTTGGCCAGGCGTAAATTCACTGGTATCTTCAATGTGATGAGGCTGGGCAAAGAAGGTCACAACTACATCACTATAACCATTTTGCTTAATCAAATCACGGTCGAAGTCAAAGAGTAATTGTCCTTTCTTAACGTCTTGACCATCAACGTAGTGGGCGTTGAAACCTTCACCCCGCATCTTAACGGTGCCGACACCAAGGTGGACAATCATCTGCAACCCCTTGTCAGATGTAATCCCAAAGGCGTGCTTGGTTCCAAAAGTGAAATTAATCTTCCCATCAAATGGGGCATAGAGTTGGTCACTGGTTGGCTTAATTGCAAATCCTTTACCAGGGAATGGTTTGCCATCCTGGTCAAGAACTTCTTTCATCGCCATTAATTGGCCATCAACCGGCGCATAAAGGACCTGTTGCTTAGTCGTTGCAGCAGGAGCTTGTTCTTCCGTAGCTTCCCCGCTTGCTAACTTGTCCTTTAATTGTTCAACCACTTCTGCGTGCTTCTTTTCACTCAACTTAACCTTAAATAAGAAGACCACAATTGAACAAATTGCTAAGACTAATGGGATGTAAAAGGCCATGCTATCAAAGGTGTTGATATCGTGGGCAGTCATATCTGCGGCTGTAGCACTACCAGTCATCCCGGCAGCAATCGCGATATAACCAACTAACCCGTTAGAAATCGCCCCAGTTAACTTATCAATCATTGGCCGCACAGCCAAGACAACGGCTTCATTCCGTTGACCGTTCTTTAATTGCCCGTATTCAATCGCATCGGTCAGGGTCAAAACAGTAACTAATTGGGCGAAGTTAATGTTAAAGAGAACCAGGCCAAGGTCCATCATAAAGATGTTGGACCGGAAGAAGATAAAGATGACGTAGGCCAAACTCATGAAGACTTGGCCGGCAACGAACAACCACTTCCGCGGAATAAACTTGTTTAAAATTGGGTAAAGCGGACTGGTACAAAAACCAATAATCGTGGCGATAACCCCAACAATCCAGAATTCACCAGGCTTACCGATAACAAACTTGTACAGGTAGAACAAAACCCCGTTCGTAACAACATAGGCACAGGAGTACAGTAAGTAAGCTAAACTTGGCCATAAGATTTGGTCATTGTGGAAGATCGCAGAGAATACTTCCCGAATGGTCGTCTTTTCTTGAGCGGAATTACGGATTACATTATGCTTTTCCTTTGTTCCTAAGCAAACTACAACCGCACTCAAAATTGCTAAAGCAGAAATAATGGCTGCAAAGGCAAACCAACCGGCAGGTCCTTCCTTGTGTTGACCAGTGGCCATGAAGGTAAAGGCCGTTACGATTGGCACCACGATAATCGTTAAACCGTTCCAACCAATCGTCCCAGCAAAGGCACCTAGTGAGGTGTAGACCCCCCGCTCGTCTGAATCTTCACTCAACGCTGGGACCATTCCCCAGTAGGAGACATCAGAGAAGGAGTAGAAAATATCGAAAGTAATAAAGATAATCACGAAAAGAATAGCAAATAATACCCAGTTATGTTTGGCAATCCCAAAGATACCGGTAAAGAGAATCAAAAGTAAAATTGCACTAACGATATTCCCCATCAAAATCCAGGGTTTGAATTTCCCCCAACGGGTCTTGGTGTTGTCAACAATATTTCCTAGCAGCGGATCGATTAAGAGTTCCAAAATCCGGACAGACACGATCAACCCGGTAATCAAACCGATCAGCTTGTCGGCCACCGATTTACTAAGGCCAGCAAACATTCCACTAGTAACGAAAATGATAAAGTAAGTACTCATTACCCCATAAAAGGCGGAGTGTCCTAGATTACCAAAGCAAAATGACGCCCGGGAAATCAGCTGCTTCCCGGTAAGCTTATGGCTACTTGACATAAATAAAACCTCCAAACTACAATCTGTAATCGCTTACAATAGAATTATAGTCCTCTATTACCATTTAGTAAATGTTTTATTTTAAAAGTAAAATCATTACTAGAAAGAAATAAAAAAACTAATTGATTAAGTTACCAGTTCTTTGGCATTTAAACAATTAGTTAGTTGTAAAACTTTTTCTATACACAATATCAGTATTTACCATCAAATGCATCTGCGGACGGCCTGGATGAGTTATCAGGTCCTGCAGTAGTGCAATTGCCATCCGACTTAGGCTTTGCTGATTGATATTATACGAGGTTAACGGTGGCGAGACGTACTTCGCAACTTCACTATTATTGATACTAATAAGGGCTGTATCGCGAGGAATCATAACCCCAACTTCGTTAAAAGCCTGCAATACACCAACACTTAAAGTATCGGAAGCCACAATGAATGCATCGGGTAAGTGATCCCCACTTTTTTCGAGAACCATCTTGCCTAAGCGATAACCATTTTCAACATTAAAACGGCCATCTACATAAACCGGTGCCTCTTTAATACCATACATCCCCGCAAATTCGCGGAAAGCAATTTCTCGACTATCACGTTGCTGCGAATTATTTAATTTTAGCCCCGTGCCCCCTATAAAGCCAATCCGTTTATGGCCCGCTTTTACTAGTCGTTGAAGGGCATCCTGAATCGTTAATGCTAAGTTTGGCTGAACAGAATCAAATAGCTGGGGTGCTGGATTAATATCAACAAAGACGCCATTTGGTAATTTTTCATGCAGTATCGTTAACTCTTTCAAAGTAATCCGATCAGCACCGACACCTATGAAACCCTGAAAGGAGTCAGCTGCCGTCACCAAATCCTCTATACGACTAAAATTTTGAATTTGTAACCCTGCTTTATCTACTTCCTTAAGAATTTCATTACGAAGGAAAGCAAAATACTCATCCTGTAACTGTTCTTCACCACTTACGCGGTATAAAAGTGCAATATTAGGACGAATTGGCTGCTGACGGCGTTTCTTTTGGTTATTCCAATAGCCAAGTTCATTAGCCACCTTCATAATTTTGTTACGGGTTGTCGGAGTGATTGATAATTCCGGATCATTATTTAACAACCGAGACACAGTTGCTGGTGAAAAGCCTGCCTTAGCTGCTATTTCTTTAATTGTTGCCATTACTACGCCTCCCTTCTTCTTTACTCATTGTACTAAATAGTTACCCCATTTGTAAAAAGAGTAAATCACAATAATATTGATTTATTCATTAATATTATTAAGAGGCCTGTTTTCCAAAGGCTTATTGGGTAGCAAACGTTTTAGGTCTATCGTTGCATAAGAATTACAATACATATTCCAATCATAAATGTCTCTAGGTTTGCCAAAAGTCAAGCTAATAAAATTCTATATAATTAAATTTCACCAAACTTCTTCCCGTAATCCCTTGTTTATTATCAGCAAAATGCGCATAATTATATTTGTGATTTAAATGTTAAGGGGAAATGATAATGCACAAAATTTCAAAAAGTTTATTACTCGTCGCAGCCGGTGTTACGCTTGGTACTAGCACCGCTTTGGTCGAACAAACACCAACGGTGACTTATGCCGCAACAATGTCCCAGGAAAACTTTGACCTAGCCAACCGGGACATTGCCGACTACCTTGGCAATTGTCAGCAATACGAACAAAATGACCAAACCTTTAAGGGGTTCACGAGCATCAAGTCAATCAAGTACACCAAGAACAATCAGATTAAGGTTGACGTTAACGATGACATCTACCAATTGCCAAAAGCACGGCGAACCTTATTGATTCAGACGCTGCAAAACGGGGTCTACGGCACTCTCGCCGATAATAACCTCAAGAAGTTGTCAGAAAAGGATATTGAAAAGGGCTGCAAGACAACCATTTACTTAAACGGCCACGTAATCGGGCATAGCAGCACTAATGATACGCGCAAGATTAGCTGGAACAAATAAATAAAAAAGTCGTGAGCTTCGATTAGTTGCTCACGACTTTTTTCTCTCATGATTATTTCCTATAAATCAATTTCTAATTCAATCGGCGTGTGGTCACGACGCTCGCCGGAGTCAATCATCCCCGCCTTCGTAACCTTATCAGCCAAACGGTCGCTGACCAACCAGTAGTCGATCCGCCAGCCAGAATTGTTTTGCTTACTGGTGAGAACTCGCTGCGCCCACCAGGAGTATGCCCCTTCTTCATCAGGATGGAGCTTTCTAAAACTGTCCGTAAAACCAGCGGCGAGTAGCTTACTAAAGTTTTCCCGCTCTTCATCCGTAAAACCGGCAGAATGATGGTTATTTGCCGGGTGCGCAAGGTCGATTTCTTCGTGGGCAACGTTAAAGTCCCCACTGGCAATGACTGGCTTCTTGGCGTCAAGCTCCTTCAAGTATTCCCGGTAGCAATCATCCCATTCTTGCCGCTCGTCCAGCCGCTTTAGCCCATTCCCGGAATTCGGGGTATACACTTCAGTAACGAAGAAGTCCGGAAATTCAAGGGTGATGATCCGTCCCTCATCATCCATTGGTGCTGGTGCGCCAATCTGCGGGTAGCTAACCGTTGGCTGGTACTCTTCTTTATAGAGGTACATCGTCCCGGCATAACCTTTACGGGCGGGTTCAACCGATGAACGCCAGGCCAAGTCATAGCCAGGAAAGAGCTCATTTAAGACTGCTAAGTGCTTTTTTGTTGGCCCGTTTTTGGACAGCTTCGTCTCTTGAATAGCAAATACGTCCGGCGCCAGCGCCGCAATCTTCTTGAGAACTTCTCGTGTCTCACCGGCCCGCACCGATGTTCCAGTCAATGCTGCATTGATTGAATCAATATTCCACGAAATGAATTTCACGCTTATCTTCTCCCTGTCTCGTTTACTAATAACTTCCCTTACCCGCTAAATCTAACCGGGTAAAGCTAACCTCTTCAACTATATGATAGATAACAAATTTATGCAATAAAGCAGCCGAAAGTCAGTCCTTATCAATCCTCGTCAGCGACTGCGGCCGGTCAAAGGCATAGCCCTGCCGGAGTTCAATTTGTAGTTGGTCGGCAAGTCCCAGATCCTGCTCATCTTCGACCTTCCCCACAATTGGGGTGACATTAGGCTTCGCTAACCACCGATACTGTTCAAGTTATCCTCATTACTTTTCAAGGATGAAGGCCCCGAAGTCGCGCTTGGTTTTATCAATGCCTAGCGGTCATTTACTCATGCCAACCAACTTGACTTTGTACTGGAAGGTATTTTCAACCAACTGTTTGCTGGCGAACCGGCATTACTACAACAAGGCTATTACTGGGGAAAGAGTTCCCGGACACTTTCATAACTAAAAAGCGAGACCGAAATTTTCAACCTCGCTTTTTTATCGTGAATTTATTTTAAAGACAAAAAGAACTCCTGTCTCACAAGGATTCCATCGCCGAATTTATCAGTTATCCTTGCAATTAAAGTCAGGGAATGTCAATAAACATGTGTTTTCTTTACGATATTAAAAAAAGACTATATACTTAAATTGTCACATAAAGTATATAGTCTCTCTGTTCCATCACCGATAAGCTGATGGATTTTTTATTTTAAATGCCAAGAATATTAATAATGTTTCGAAAAACCTGTTTAGGTATGTGATCAGTATGATCGACAATCTTATATTTACGGTTTTGCAAATCTAAACTTGTCATTTGCTCTACTAGCAATGTCCCTTTAGTCACAGTTCCTTCCTCTTTTCCATCCCATTTAATAGCGGTTGGAAAAGATTTATCTTCACTTGTAAATGGGATAACCCACGCAAAAGGTGTAGCAACTGTTAGAAAAGGATCACTAACTACAAGCCAAGGACGATAACCTTTTTGTTCATGGTTATGTTCTGGCTTAGGCGCGTTATCAAGCATGATAATATCGCCCTTTGTTATCTGTGATGATGCCATAGCACCACCTCCTATACAATTTTTAGAGTGTTCCAGACGTCTTTCAACTCGCACACTAAAGCTAAATCAATTCATTTCCAACTGGTTTACCCTTATCAACTATTTCGAATGGATATGGTTTACTAGTATCATACCCATTAAACATCTGTTCTAGACGGCTCTTTTCTTTTTTAGGTTTTATTATTAGCGAGTCTGAAGTTATTGTAACTTCAACTTCTTTATCGTTTGGAGCAATTCCAATTTTATCAAGGATTGTTTTAGGGAGTCGGATTGCATTGGAATTGCCCCACTTTCCTAATTTAAGCGTTTGTTCCACGTTGCATTCCTCCTTAAAAGATGAGAACGTCCCCTCTTTACTTTTTGTCACACGCCTAGTATATCCAAGGATATACATATTGTCAATTAATTCAACATCAAAAGCCTGAGCGACTATTGCAGATTGTCCACCAGCCCCTCGAGCTAATTCGTTTATTTAAAAGATTTATCATATCTTCTAGTGTTATAGTATTTATCCGAGCAAACTTTACTAGCAAAATCTTGCATAAATTCACCCACCCAAACTTGTTACTGGATAGTTCTTAAGTTCAGATAAAGCAATCTCATAATCATATAATAAGAAATCATTAACATTGTTACTAAGGGTTAGTTTGTCTTCATTCACAACATGCCAAAGTATTCTGATAACCTATTTAACCAATACTTTTAATTACCTGAATACGGCCATTGTTTAGGACATTCTGGCGGTTCATGAAGTGAAACTTTGACTAGTCTGGGCTCGACACATTGACTGCCAACTAAAGCAGATTTCAAATAACCAAGTGATGATGGTAACTAAAGAAATCGTTGAATGACGACGTTTGAAATTGATTCGTTTACTAAGCTGACTTAGACTAATTAGCTTGATAAATGAAGAAATTAAGTTTTAGTATCGTTCTCGCTCCGAATCTAAGTTATTACTTTTCATTGCGCAAAGCTCTTTTCTACTTAGTTTTTAGGCGATTTAAGTATAACGCGAGAGTCTTGCGTTTTCTATTTTTATAATAAAAAAAGAGCGCCTTTTAAGCGCCCACAATCAGTTAGCTTTAAGTAACTGGTAAACTGCTGAAAGGTAATTCCTGGCTAACTAGCAGTTAAGCTATCAGAGTCAGCAAGCCTTCCTTAACTAATACAGAGTATAAGAACTATTTTCATGCTTCCAGCACATTAATCTAAATATTTTGCAAAGCGAACTTCACTCTCAAAACAGTCTACATGGCTTTCTTCTAGTGCGCCGCTTTCCGGAACGATAGTAACATAAGGCTCCTCGTCATCTTCCGTATTCCAGGGCCCGGTATAGCTTAAAATTTTACCAATGATAACCTGGTTATCATTGAAAACGAGTTTTGCTCTTGCTTGACGATCAAATTTACTTAAATTCATCGTTTCCATTCTCTCCCTGAAGCACTAAATGACTTACGGCTTTTCGTTTTGGGCTAAGACTTTTTCCCATGTTGTTGATTAATTTTGCCCCTACTGCTTTGCCATTTGCAAAAGCTCTTGGGCATGCTCCTTGGTTAGCTGGGTAATCTTTTCTCCCGACAGCATCCGGGCAAGTTCTTCGACCCGTTGGTTTTCCTTTAGTGGCGTGACCTTCGTGGTGGTCCGTTCATCGTGAACCGACTTCTTAATTAAGAAGTGGTGCTGGGCAACGGCAGCCACCTGCGGTAAGTGGGTAATACACAAGACTTGGGAATGCTGTGCAATCAGCTTAATCTTATCGGCAATTGCCTGGGCAACCCGGCCGCTCACCCCGGTGTCTACTTCGTCAAAGATAATACTCGTTACCCCTTCTTTTTGGGCAAAAATCGTCTTAAGGGCGAGCATGACCCGTGACAATTCCCCACCGGAAGCGATCTTGGCAAGGGGCCCCATCGATTCTCCCGGGTTTGTCCGGATGTAAAATTCGACCTGGTCAATCCCGGTTGGGGTAAATTGCTCATGGCTGTCATTAGCAAAGTGAACCTCAAACTCAGCTTTTTCCATGTATAGTTCCTTTAGCTGCTGGTGAACCTTTTTGCCCAGTTCATGGGCAGCCTTTTGCCGGACCTGGCTTAACTGCCGCCCGGTCTCGCGGATTTCTTTTTCAGCAACACCTAGTCGTTCTTCAAGGTCGCTATTCGAGTCGGCAGCCTCTTCCATCCCATCCAATTCCTTTTTAATCTTAGTATAGTAGCGTAGAACTTCTGCTAAGGAATCACCGTACTTATGTTCTAAGTCGCCAATCGTTGTCAACCGCTGTTCAATCTGTGCCAATCGTTCATCATCAAATTCTAGCAGGTCAAGTTGCTGGCTAGCCTCATTAGCCACATCCTGGAGGGCATAGTAGGCATCATTAAGCGCCTTGCTGAGGTTGTCGTACGCATCATCAAACTCCGCAATTTCGTTAATGGCGTCCATGACCGTAGCCACCTGGTCTAGCACCGGTTGTTCACCGTCGTTAAAGGTGGTCGCCGCCAGCTGGAGGGCGTTGTTGATTTGCTGGAAGTGTTCAAGCCGGTCGCGTTCACTTACCAGCTCCTCTTCCTCATTTTCCTTTAGGTTTGCCTCTTCAATCTCATTTACCTGGTAGCGAAGCATGTCGAGCCGCTGAGCCCACTGCTGTTCGTTAGCCTGCTTCTTATTTACCGCTGCCTTAAGCTTGATGTAGGCATGGTATTGTTCCTGGTACTTTTGGCGAAGTGGACCCACTTCCTTAATGGCAAACTGGTCAAGCATCCCCAGGTGGGTCTCCGGCTGCATCAACTGCTGGTGCTCATTTTGCCCCTGGATGTCAACCAGCCCCGCCCCAATTTTCCGGAGGGTCGTGGTATTAATCAGCTCGCCGTTAACCCGGATCGTATTGCGACCGTTACGGTGGATTTCCCGTGAAATGATCAAAATCTCATCTTCGTGGTTAATCCCGAGGGAATCCAACAATTCGTCAAAGGCTGGATCACGGGGGATTGAAAATTGCCCTTGCAGGTGCAGCTTTTCTTCACCCCGGCGGATAAATTCCTGGGACCCCCGGCCACCAGCGAGGAGGCCGACCGCATCAATGATGATTGACTTACCGGCCCCCGTTTCCCCGGTAAGGACTGTCATTTGGTTGGCAAACGTTAGCGTCAAATGCTTGATAATCGCTAAGTTATCAATTGTAAGTTCTTGTAACAAAAATACGCACCCCTCACCTAATCTAGCATTGCATTAAGCTTTTCTTCGAGGTCGACCGCTGCTCGGGCAGAATTGCAGACAACTAACACGTTGCTGTCATCGCCAATTGTCGTAAAGACAGTTGAAAACTCCATCTTCCGAATTAGGCTGGCGATTGCTGGGCCGTTACCAGGGTGAACGGTGATGGCGAGAAATGATTCATTCCGCTTCAATTGTTCAAGCGAGTCATGGAGTGCAGCAGCTAGCTGCCCCTCTTCACCTTGCGGCTGGTAGGCGGGCATCCCGTAACGGTAACCACCGTCATCTGCGGGCACCTTTATCAACTGCATTTCCTTGATGTCACGGGAAATGGTCGCCTGGGTCACCGTCAGCCCCATCGCACGAAGGTGGTCAACTAAATCTTCTTGGCGTTCAATACTCTCGCTGGTAATTAATTCGCGAATTTTTTGCTGGCGTTCTGCCTTCTTCATCTCCACAGTCACCTCCCTATTCTTTTCGATTCAAGTCTTCATCCGCGGCCGCAATCACTTTATCAATGTCAATTCCTTGCGCAAGGGTTCCCTGCTGGTCGCTTAAACGAAGGTGGACTAAGAATTCCATGTTCCCTTGGCCCCCCTTAATCGGTGAATAGTCAAGGCCCAGGATATCAAAGTGATCTTCACGAGCAAAACTGAGAACCTCTTCTAGGACCATCCGGTGCACCTGGTGGTCACGGATTATCCCATTTTTTCCAACATGTTCCTTGCCTGCTTCAAACTGGGGCTTGATCAAGGCCACGACTTCGTCACCCTGTTTTAATATCTGGGCAAGCGGAGGCAGGATCAGGCGCAGGGAAATAAAGGAAACATCAATTGAGGCAAACTCTGGCTGCCCACTCGTAAAATCTTCCCGCTTGCTATAACGGAAGTTAGTCTGTTCCATTACAACTACTCGTGGGTCTTCGCGTAACTGCCAAACTAGCTGGTTTGTCCCAACATCAAGGGCATAGCTCAGTTTCGCCCCGTTTTGCAGCATTACATCCGTGAAGCCCCCGGTCGATGAACCAATGTCTAAGACGGTCTTACCCTTGACCGAAATATTAAAGACCTTAAGCGCCTTCGCTAATTTAAGTCCCCCGCGACTAACGTACGGCATCTTGTGCCCCTTCATGTGCAGGGTCGTCGTTACTGGAATCTTTTGTCCCGGCTTATCCAAGCGCTCATTGTTCTTACCGAGAATTTCACCAGCCATCACTGACCGCTTTGCCTGTTCCCGCGAGTCAAACAGACCTTGTTGAACTAATAAAACATCTACACGTTCTTTTTTCATCATTATTATCCTTACATCTTAAAATATGCCAAAAATTGGTCGTAACCGGCAAACGACTTTCCTGTCAGGGCAGTGAGTTGCTGCTGATTATCCTTTGCTGCCGCCAGAGCAATTGATAGTTGCTCTTTGGCACCGTCAACTCCTAATAGGCCGGGGTAGGTATTTTTGTGCTCGCCAGCATCCTTATGAACTGCCTTCCCCATCTGCTCTTCGGTTCCCAAGACATCCATTAAATCATCATAGATTTGAAAAGCCAGGCCAAAGTTTGCCCCGAAGGCAGCAAGGGCGTGGTTGACGTCGGCCGGCTGGTCGGTAATAATGCCGCCAGCTAAGACCGCATACTGCAACAGGGCGCCCGTCTTTTGCCGGTGAAGGTAGCGAAGGGCGTCGAGGTCTAAGTGCTGGTGCTCACCTTCAATATCGCGAGCTTGCCCGGCAACCATCCCCGCTGGGCCGGCTGCCTTCGCCAATTCACAGGCTAATCGGCTGCGTGTCGTTGCTGGCAATTGGTTGTCAGTAACCCATTGAAAAGCTAATGTTAACAGACCGTCCCCGGCTAACGTTGCCATTCCCGCACCAAACTTGCAGTGGTTGGTTGGCTTTCCCCGCCGCAATTCATCATTATCCATCGCCGGTAAGTCGTCGTGAATCAAGGAATAGGTGTGGAGCAACTCTAGTGCCGCCGCTGCCCGTAATACATCTTGGTCACATACTTTTCCCAGCATTTCCACCGTCGCTAAGGTTAAGGCAGGGCGTAACCGTTTCCCGCCTGCCATTAGCGAATAAGCCATTGATGACTCCAGTGTCTGCTGGTCAACATCTTTTGCCAGGTTTTGCTTAAGATATTCGTCAATCTGTCGTTTTAGGGTTGAAACTGAAGAAACCATTACCGAAAACTCCTAATCTTCTTCACTGCCAAAACCACGGTTACCACCACCGTTGTTGCTTGGGTCATCACTTTGCTTTTCGTAAACTTGCTCGTCGCCATTGTCATCAATCAAGTGACCCAACGTTTTTTCTGCACTAGTTAGCTTTGCTTGAAGCTCCTTTGATAGCTTGATCCCTTCTTGGAACTGGGTCAGGGCTTCTTCTAGGGGAACATTCCCCTGTTCAAGGTGGTTTACAATCTGCTGTAATTGTGCGAGTTGTTCTTCAAAGCTTGGTTCTTGACTTGCCATTTTAGTGCTCCTTTATTTTCTTAATTTCTGCTTGTGCCTCACCGTCATCAAAGTGCAGTTGAATTGTCTGCCCCGCTGTTAACTGTTTTGCATGGTTAACGACCTTATCATCACTCGTCACGTACGTATAACCGCGACTCATAATCTTAAGCGGGCTTAGTGAATCAAGTTGCTTGATCAGGCTAGCAACTGTTTGTGCTTTTTCCTTTTGATAGCTGGTGGCGTTACTTACTAGCTGTTTATTCAACTGATTAACAAGTTGCTTTTCCTGTTGGATCCGGTAAAGCGGCGAGTTAACCGCTAATTGTGACCGCAACCGGTCGACCATCGTTGTTGCGTTTTGGAGTGTTCCCTTTGCCGTCTGCCCTAGCTGGGAAGTCAGCTGGTCAACCTTTTGCGCGTAATTTTCGTAAAGCCGGGTTGGCTGCTGGAAAATGTAACTTTGCATCTGCTTTTGTAATTGCTGGCGGTCAAAATTGATCTTTGTCCGCATGGTATTTAAAAGCCGGTTTTGGTCATCTTTAAGGGTCATTAAAACATCATTTAGCTTTACCGGAGTAGCCAGCTCTGCGGCAGCTGTGGGGGTGGCCGCCCGCTGATCCGCTGTTAAGTCAGCAATTGTCGTATCCGTCTCGTGGCCGACCGAGGAAATCACCGGAATCTTACTAGCAGCAATCGCCCGCGCAACAACTTCCTCATTAAACGGCCAGAGGTCTTCCATCGAACCACCACCACGGCCAATAATCATCGTATCGAAGTTCCCACGCTCATTAGCGCGGTTAATCTGCCGGGCAATATCTGCAGCCGCCTTATCTCCCTGGACCACTGTCGGGTATAAAACAACCTGGGCGATTGGATAGCGGCGGCGAACAGTGGTGTTGATGTCACGGATAACCGCCCCATCAATACTGGTTACAACCGCAATCCGCTTAGGAAACATCGGGAGCGGCTTTTTCGGTTGGTTAAATAAGCCTTCCGCACTCAATTTCTTTTTCAGCTGTTCAAAGGCAAGGTAGAGGGAGCCAAGGCCATCTGGTTCCATCCGGTCAATATAAATCTGATAACGGCCACTCTTTTCATAAAGGCTGACGTGACCGACAACGCAAACCTTCATCCCCTGCTCCGGCGTAAACTTCACTGTCCGAAACTGGCGCTCAAACATGACGGCATCGATGACTGCATTATCATCCTTGATACTGAAGTACTGGTGCCGCTGTCGCAACCGAAAGTTTGACAATTCCCCCGTCAGGTAAACCGTCTGAAGGTAGGGGTCGCGGTCAAACTTCATTTTAAGGTACTTCGTTAATTCACTTACGGTTAAATACTGACTTCTATCCATGGTGCCTCCACTGTGCAAGGTCAACAGTCTGCTCCATTAAACTGGCAATCGTCATCGGGCCTACTCCACCAGGGACGGGTGTAAGCAGCCGGGCCTTATCTTTTACCCCCGCAAAATCAACGTCACCAGCTAGCTTACCAGATGGCAAGCGGTTAATCCCAACATCAATCACGACAGCACCGTCTTTGACATCTGCTTCCTTGATCAGCTGAGGAACCCCCGTTGCGACAATCAGAATATCCGCGGACCTAGTTAACGCTGACAAATTCTTCGTTCGGCTACCAGCGAGCGTCACCGTCGCGTTAGCGTTATTTAATAATGCGAGCATTGGTTTGCCAACGAGGATACTCCGGCCCACGATTACCACGTTCGCTCCTGTCAGGTCGACATGGTATTCGCTAAACATCTTCATTATCCCCCGGGGAGTGCAAGCAACCGGGTAATGACCGCCTTCGCCCGCAAATAATTTGCCCAGGTTGAGCGGGTTAAGGCCATCGACGTCCTTATCAGGGGCAATCGCCTGCGTAACCACAGCAGGATCGATTTGTACAGGCAGCGGCTGTTGCACCAGGATCCCGTCAATCTGCTCGTCTGCATTTAGGCGGTCAATTTCCGTCAGCAGTTCTGCCTGGCTAATTGTTGCCGGAAACTGATTTAAGACCGAGTAAATCCCCAGCTTTTGGGCCTTACGGTGCTTATTACGGGTGTAAATCAAACTGGCCGGGTCTTCGCCGACAATTACAACCGCAATTCCCGGTGTAATCCCCTGGTGTGCCAGGCTACTTACCCGCTGTTGCGTTATTTCATTTGTCTTTTTAGCAAGTGCTTTCCCATCAATGAGTGTTGTCACAGCGATTGCCTCCTTTTTATCCTCGTTATATTTTACCATACCGGGTCCGGAAACCCGTGGTGTTTACCATCGTAAAAATTAAGTTTAAAAATAATGAAGAGACTGAGTAATCACTCTCAGCCTCATCATCAACTAATTATTTGTGGTTTGCTTTTCAAACTGGCCAAGGGCACCGTTGATAAACTTGCGGGACTTGTCACTGCTAAAGGTCTTCGTCAGCTCCAGCGCTTCGTTAATCGCAACGACTGCGGGAACATTATCGACATATTGCATCTCAAATAATGCTAAACGGAGAATGACAAGGTCCGGCTTAGCCAAGCGGCTAATCGTCCACCCGCTAGCTAACAAACCATTGATTTGTTTATCGAGTTCATCTTGGTGTTCACGGACCCCGTTTACCAAGGTTAGGAGGTAGGCGGGAATTTCTTTTTTATCGTGGTGGGGGATGGCTTCATAGATTGCCTGAATATCAGTCTCGGGATCTGATTGCAATGCAAAGAGAACCTGGAAGGCCTCTTCCCGAATCATGTGTCGGTTCAAACTCATCTTATTCACCAGCCTCGCTATCTTCATGTTCGCCAAACAAGTCATCAGGGTCAACCTGTTGGTCTTCTTTAGCCGTGACGATCCCCTTGATGTGGACGTTTACTTCCTTTACCTTCAAATCAGTCATCAGGGTAATCTGTTGCTTCACCTTGTCTTGGATCTGGGCAGCAACCTTAGGTACGGATACACCATATTCAACGTAAACATCCACGTCTAAGGAAATGTCTTCGTCATTGCTGGAAAGCTTTACACCGCGCCGGTGATCTGAGCGTCCCAAAAGCTCACTTACGCTGTTGGCAAAGGAGCCATACATCTTTGAAACACCATCAATTTCACTTGCGGCAATCCCCGCAATAATTTCTAAAACTCGTGGCGAAATTTGAATTGTCCCTAGTGATTGGTCTTCACTACTTAAAACAATCTTTGATTCTTCAGCCATCGTCAGCCCTCCAATATCATATTTCTTCTCTTAAGTATCGTTTCTATTTTGCACTAAATCACGATGAAATGCAACAGCTGGACCAAGTTCACCCTAGTTGGTAGTGGCCAAGTAATTCCTGATAGTGGTTATACCAGTCGTGTTTCACCAGGTTGAGTTCGGTTATCCGAAAATTTCCTAAAGCAGTGTGCCGATTTTGTTGGATGAAACGGAGTAATTGATCACTATCTGCTAACGGGCCAGCAAAGCGGGCAACCGTCACATGCCCTGAATAGGTCGGATAACGTTCATCAAGCGCCAAGCCCTGACTTGGTAGCTCAGTGCGAATCGCCGTCCGTAACTTAGCTAAACTTGGTGAATAATACCCCGTTGCTAAAATTGCCCCAGGACTAACGATAAATCCAGCAAAGTGCCACTCAACCGGCGCTTGTCCGGCAAGCACCCGCTGTAATGCCCGCTGGTAAGCAGCGGCCGTTTCCGCTGGCAAGGAAAAATTGCTTCTTGCCGCAAGCAGGTCGATGATTGTAATATGCATATCTACCGACGGATAAAAATAAACTGCCGGTGCTAAGCCTTTCAACTCCTGCAAGCAAAAGCTGATATTTCGCGAAACATGGGCGGGCAGCGCTGCTAACAAGGTCAAGCCACGACGGTCATCCTTCTGCTTGCGACTTAAATAGGGGTCAACCTGCTCGTGATGGTTTTTGATTGCGCTAATTCCATCAGCGTTGATGTTGCTGTACAGGTTCGTTAACTTGTCCACCTAATCACCCACAATAATTAGGTCGGTAGAAGCAGTCGTTAATAATTGCGGTCCCCCGTGGGTTACCAGAACATCATCTTCAATCCGGACCCCACCAATTTCTGGAATATAAATCCCTGGTTCAACCGTGATTACTTCATTATTGCGGAGCTTAAGATCAGTCGTCGATGGTCCGTAACTAGCCGGAAGCTCGTGAACGGAGAGGCCAATCCCGTGACCCATCCCGTGGTTGAACTCATCACCATAACCGGCTTCTTCGATTAACTGCCGGCCGGCAAAGTCGAGGCGGTCACCCCGTTGGCCGACCTTCACCGCATCGATAACCGCCTGCCGGGCTTCGTTGACAATCTGGTAAACATCACGTAGCTCTGGGTCAACTGAACCAACAGCAAAGGTCCTCGTCATGTCTGCCGTATAGCCATCAAGGTAATAGCCAAAGTCTAAAGTTACAATATCGCCGTCCTCAATTTGCTTGTCACTTGCCGTGGCATGTGGTTTGGCGGCATTGGCCCCACTAGCGACAATCGTCGGAAAAGAGGCCCCGCTAGCCCCGTGTTCTTTCATCCAAAAGTCAAGGCGGTTGGCAATTTGTCGTTCTGTTATCCCGGGACGGACTTGGCCTAAGATATATTCAAAGCCTTGCTCCTGCAACTTCGCCGCGGCCTGTAGTTTTGCAACTTCCTGACTATCTTTAATCATCCGCATCCGTTCGATTTGCTGGTGGAAGGGAACCAAGTCAGCATCCATTAACTCGTCTAACAGGTCATACAAAGAATATGAAATCGTATCTTCATAACCAAGGACTGCAACCCGCAACCCCTGGCAAATCCTATTTAACGAGCCGTAATAGTCACGAGTAATCGTGGCCACCACTTCATCGCTATCAAACTCCTCTAAGGCTAACTGGTAACGGTCATCGGTCACGATAATTGCATTGTTAGCCGTCACCAATAAGAAACCATCCCCCTGCAACAGGTCAAATCCCGTTAGGTAATAGATATTTTTTTCATCGGTAACTAACAGGGCATCGATAAATAATTCCGGTAATTTCTTTTGTAGCCGTTCAATTCGGGTCATTAGCTATTCCTCCAACCTATTAATTAGTATCATTTTAGCAAATATTTGCTACGGTTGACCGCAAATCCCCCTAAAGTCCCCCTTGTAACCTAAAAATAGCGAAAATAAAAAAGAGAACCCTGCGTTAACAGCGTTCCCTTATCTATTAGCTTATTCAGCGATTGGGTAAACAGATACCTTCCGCTTGCTGCGGCCCATGCGTTCAAACTTAACAACACCGGCTACCTTAGCGTATAATGTATCGTCGCCACCACGACCCACGTTTTCACCTGGGTTGATGTGCGTACCACGTTGACGGTAAATGATCGATCCTGCAGTTACGATTGAACCATCAGCAGCCTTTGTACCAAGACGACGACCAGCTGAGTTCCGACCGTTGGCAGTGGAACCGCCCCCTTTGTGGTGGGAGAAGAATTGCAAATCCATAATCATAGTTGTTCACCTCCGAAAATGAACTTTAATTTAACATTTTAACTTCAATGTTTTGTGGATAGCTCTCTTGAATGTCTACTAAGCCATTCAGAAGAGTCTGAAGGAGGACTTGGCTCTCACGGCCTAAGTCCAACTTGGTGGCCTCCAGGAAACCACCATTAGCACTATCCTGTTCAAGGTGTGGTTTTTTATGAACAACTTGTTCAAGACCATTGATCGTTGAAATAGATAATGCCGAAACTGCAGCACACACAATGTCTTGCCCATACGGACCAGCATCGGCATGTCCAGTCATCTTAAAAGAAGTGACCCGTTGATTCGAATCTAACTTAAATTGTACCCGAATCATGATCTCACCTCCACATTAAGCGTTGATCTTGTTGATAGTAACCTTAGTGTAAGGTTGACGGTGACCTTGCTTAGTGTGAGTGTGCTTCTTAGGCTTGTACTTGAAGGTAACAACCTTCTTTTCCTTGCCTTGCTTGTCAACAGTAGCTTCAACAGAAGCACCATCAACTAATGGAGTACCGATCTTAGTGTCGTCTCCACCGACGAAGACAACTTGGTCAAAAGTAACCTTGTCACCTTCCTTAGCATCAAGCTTTTCAACGTAGATAGAAGCACCTTCTTCTACCTTGTATTGCTTACCACCAGTAACGATAATTGCGTACATCTTTGTGCACCTCCTTAATATCTCAGACTCGCCGCTCCAAGCAGCAGTTGCTTTAAACTTGGTAACGTGCGGTTGTAGTTGTTGGTTCACAAATACAACGTTTGTATGATAGCAAATATTTCATGCACCGTCAACTATTTCTCCAGATTTTCCAAAGAAAAAAGCCGGTGAACTATTCCCCGACTTTTACCGTAGCAATCACATTTCTTTGAGGGATGGCGCTGGTTCCCAATCAAAGAAATTGACCAGCGAAGCGCTGTCGCTACTATATTGTTCTAACATTCTGGCAACACTTTGGGTCATGTACCGCGGTGTGTAAATCATGCCATCTGCAAGCCAGCGACTTACTAAGCCTAAGAATGCGGAATCAACAAAGGCAATCTGCAAATTGAGCGGAACTTCCAATTGCTGGTTTCCATAGATTTGTTCACTAAATCGTGTCATCTCATTGTCCAGCCGATTGTAAAGTTGTTCATAAAAGAAATTATTCTTTTCGTTATTCAGTAAAACATCAAAAATATCAGCATCATTTCCAATGCACTGAAACGCCTTGCACAGTGAGAATACCTGTACCGTTCGCCCTTTTGCTAGGCGGAAATCATTACTATCTACCATTACTTGGCTAAAGAACTCATTGATGATCTCGTGCATGGCGGACTCAATAAAATCATGCTTATCCTTATAATGCAGGTAGAATGTTCCCCGGGTGATGTTGGCAGTTTCAGTAATCTTTTGGACGCTGATGTCTTCAAGCTTTTCACGTCTCATCAGATAAACAAGCGCCTTGCGTAGACTATTCCGTGTCTTGACTACGCGCGGGTCTGTCTTATTTACGGCCATTTAATCATCATCCTTCCATATCCAGCTTAAGTTCTTCCCACTTTCGTACTTCTACTAATTTAAAGTATAGTTGTCATGAAAGCGGTTTGTCAAACAAGCAATTTATTTTAAGAAAAAAATTATATTTGCTTTTTCACATTGACAATGCTTGACCAGAAATTATATACTTAATTTTGTCTGAGGCGGTAGCTCAACTGGATAGAGCATCGGTCTTCTAAACCGAGGGTTGAGGGTTCAAGTCCCTCTCGCCTCATCAGCAATGAAGCTAGTGTTTGCTAGCTTCATTTTGTTTTAAAAAGGATTTTACCTTTAATATTAAAGGATCCATTAACTTTCTAAACATTTTCTTAAATCAGCTTAAGAATGTTACAGAATTGTTGCAAAAGCTTATTTTTCACCCTAATCTATTAGGTAGAGATTGCTTTTTGAGGTGATTTATATGCTACCATTTTTTATTATTGTTTTAATCTTGGTTGCGTCAGTGATTGGTGAAGTTATGTTTGGCACCCTCAACAATCAAGAGGCTGGCAAGCACGGCGCTTCAAACAATCACTTACGAGATCGAAAAGCTTAATCTTTTATCCGTTCAACATAAAAAGAGGTTGGAATCATTGGTTCCAGCCTCTTTCCTATTTTAAATTCATTATAGTGCCGCACGTTGCTCAGCAAGCATTTTCTCATAAGCAGCAGTGACTTCGCTAACTGTCAATTGCCAGTCAACGAGGCCCATCTTTAATAACAGGTGCCAGGCATGGCGAAAGCTCTCCTGCTGGTGGTTGTAATAGCCATCGTTTAAGAAATGCTTAATTGCTAGGTAAGACTTATTAAGGTCCGCCAGCTTGGTCGACTGTTTAGCAGCCGTAATGCGGTTAGCCGTCGCTTCATCTAAAACATCCAGGTGCGTCCACTGCATCTTGGCACTGAATAACAGCATTAACGCCACTGCCTGGGCATATTCTTTCGTTAACCGGGAATGGTCCAGCTCGACCGGGTTAACCACCTTATACCAGCCAGCCGCTGCGGCCATCCGTGACAAGGCCTGGTCAAGTTCAACAAAAATCGTCTGCCGGCGGGCGTCCGGGCCGATCATCAATTCCTTAGCGTCATCAACTTCTAGCTCTAGGTCAATAATTTCGTGGAGCATCTTTGTGATATTAAACATTTTTTCTCCTTCCCAGTTAAATAATAAAGGGACCTGACAGATGTCGCAGTCCCAATTGATTATTTATCTTCTTGGTCGTCTTCAGCGCGTTCTTCCTGGTCATCTGCTGGCTCATCAGTCGACGGCTCTTCTGCTGGCAAATCCTCAACTGGACTCACCGGCTCGTCAAGCAGCTGGTCATCATCGCTTGCCAAAACCATGTGGTCCGTCCGTACCGCCAAGGCATCACGATCATCAAGGTACCACTTCCGTACCAGGTCATAATGGAGCAAGACATCGAAGAACGAAATCTGCTCATCCGGATCCTTGACCATAAAGGCCCATTCTTGACTATAGTCATCAGGGTCAAAGGCAATGTCCAGCTTGGTGTCATGGTCAAGCAATAACTCCGCCCCATTATTATGTGGTAAGTTCATTAGCATATAGTCCTGGTCCGCCGTCGCAACGAATAACCGGTCGATCACGGTTAAGGCTAAGTCCGGCTTATCAAGCATAAAGCGTCGATCATTGGCGGTAGCTAAGATACCAAGGTCAATCGTAAAGTCCAGGTCTTCTTGAAGGTACTTAGCAAAGGCAATCAACGGTTTAACTGCATCCCGCAATTCCAAGTCAGTATGATGTTGCAATGCATAGACGATGAAGTAATTTACTAGGGCCCGGTTGTTAAACTGCATTAACCGGTCCGCCAGGCTCAAGTAGAATAGTGGTTCATGCTGGTTCTGCTCAGTAAAGGCTGCTTCTCCCCGACTGTCAATCTCAAACTTAAAAATTGCTTCCTCGCCGATAGAATCAGCGGTCGCCTCAAACTGGTGGCTAATCTCATTTTCACTCACTTTAATGGCAGTGTCACCGTGCATCTTTAGCAGGCGGTCCATAAAGATTAAGTAATAGTCGTTAGCCCGGTAGTGCGGTGGAAAATCAACGAAGGCATTGGCGAGGTCCATCTTCGCCAGCTTCGTCGTTGCCGCTAATAAATCAGCTGCCCGGTCAGTCGCTGCTAATTGGTCAAGTAAGGCCACGTAGCGCTGCCCAAGGCTTAAAACATCTTTGAATGAAGCGGATAGTGCTTGTACCCGTTCACTTGGTGAAGTAACGATCCGATTATTGCTCATCGTCATCCACCTGCTTTCCGTTTTCGCCGTTAAGACTTGCTAAGTAGTTAGCATAAAGGTTGCGATTGGCTAGTTCAAAGTCTTCAAAACTACCAAAGGTATCAATAATGCTCTTTTGCTCATAACTGAGGATCGTGTTTTCCTTTGATAAGGACAACACTACCCGTTCGTTGTCCTTAATCGTTTGGACTGCTGTCCGGGCTTCCTTTTCTTGCTCCTCTAGCTTTTGCAACTGGTCAACGATCTCTTGCCGGCTCTCCTTGTTTCGACTAGATTCCCAGATACCAGAACGAGAACTAACGTCTTTTAGCTGTTCTTGCAGTTCGTTCCGCTTTTCTTCTCGTTCTTGTTGGTGGTCGATCAAATCTTGCAGGCGGTCATTTTCGCTGGAGATCTTGTTGATCCGTTCGCTATTGTAACGCTTATTGTCACGGGACAGCTCAAATGCCGTCTGTAACTTATCATATTCAGTCTGGTCAAAGGAAAAACGGACATTCAAAACATCTAGTTCCCCAAATTGACGCCGGTCCCACCAGTTACCAAAGTAAATCCGGTAATGGCCCATTTGGTATTCTTCGTAGTAAAAGAATGGGTAGGTCTTACCTAAATACTTAATTAGGTTAACACTGAGGTAGTTGCTCAATTGGTCAGCCAAATCATCGACCAGATTCATTACTCCCTTGTCGTTTGGCTGCTGTTCCCGATGTTCAATCTCTTTTGCGTACCGCTGGTTATCTAATAATTGGTAGATTTCCCGGTCCCGGTGGTTAGAGATTGCATCATTGAACTGTCGCAAATACTTAATCTTCGTTATAATCTGTTGGTTAATCACTTGAGATACATCAAGTGCACCACTATTAGTCTCTACACTCGCCATAAGCATGCTCCTTGTCTAAATAACTACCTTTTATAATAAAGAACTTGCCCCCTGTTTTTCCACTATTTTTAAATTATTTTTAAAAACTTTATAAATCAGTAGTCAAACTACAGTCAATTTTGCCATAGTAGCCATATTTTGCAAGCTAAAAAAGCATGGACCACTGTAATGGCACACGCTTCCTAATATTTCATCAATGCATATCCACTTCTGGGATCTACAAGGTCGCTAAAAAACACTCACTACAGCCAAAGTTAACACAAGCAAGTTTACTTTTATCCTACTTATTATCTCGCCAGTGCTTTTCAATAAATTGCTGCCGGCCACCAGCTTCTTCTAAGGCAAGGCGTTGTGGGTCCTTCTTATAAAAATCTTGGTGGTAGTCTTCTGCGGGGTAAAATGGTTGCGCATCTTCAATGGTGGTGACAATCTTATCATCGCCAAACTGCCCACTTTCTTGCAGGGCCTGCTTTGATGCCACGGCTATCCGTCGCTGTTCTTCATCCTTGACGAAAATCACTGGCCGGTAATTATCGCCCCGGTCTTGAAACTGCCCACTTGCATCAGTAGGATCGGTCTGGTGCCAATAAATTTCAACAAGCTCCTTATAAGAAACCTGGTCCGGGTCAAAAGTGATTTTGACCGCCTCCGTGTGACCAGTTGTTCCTGAGCAGACCTGCTCATAGGTCGGGTTAGGAACGTGACCACCAGTGTAACCCGATTCGACTTTTTCAATTCCCGGATAAGTATCAAACGGCTGCACCATGCACCAGAAACATCCGCCGGCAAATATCGCTGTATCTAAACTCATATATATCAACCTTTCTTCAAGTCTACAAAGGGATTGAGGGAAATTTATAATCATTATTTTTCTGAGAAAATGTCGACAAACTCCAAGAAAATAACATAATGTTGCCCCCTCAGTGCCCCCTCATACAAATTAACGACACCTTTTTTAATTCAGGTATCGCTTTTACTTTGTGCCACTCATTCGTTAGCTAAGGATCATGAGCATCCTCCTAGTTAATTTTCACCCATCATCCTTACTATTATAACCAGGCTATCAAATGCTTGATTTAGGTAACTAATACTTAAGAGTTAACTACAAGCTTTTGCATTTTTGGCATACTGAACTATAATGATCACGGGAGCTAAATGTTAGCGACCCGAAGCTTTTGGAAAGAGGCGAAGTGAAATGGCACTTAGTAAGCAAGAGCGTAAGGAAATGGCACGGAAGGCCATGGAAAAGCGTGGCAGCAAGAAGCCAGATGGTTCTGGCCTTGCAAGAATTGATGCTGACGCCAAGAAACTGAGCGAATAACTTTTTTAAAGCAACTTACTTATACTTTTAACGAGACAGTATCCGCTGCCTCGTTTTTTATTTATAGTAAGCTCACTCTAATTCCTGCTGTGCGTTCTCAATCATCTTATTTATAACAGTTGCAGCAGTATTAAGGTCTGATTGACTTACCCCTGAAGTCATTAAGGTTTGATAATCCGTAACAATTTTGAGTGCTTGATCATACTTTTCAATACCTTGATTAGTAAGATAGATATGTTTTTGACGATGGTCTTGCTCGTCTTTTTCTTCATCTACTAACCCAGCCTGCCTCATTTTTTCAACAATTTTAACCATACTAGGTCCCGTAATGCCGACCAATTTTGCTAAATTATTTTGAGTTATCTTATTATTTGAATTAATGAAGTATAAAGCTAGCCAGGTATTGTAATTAATTTCAACTGTTTTCAGTTTTTGCGTGAGAACTGATTGAAAAAGCTTAGCACCATGGTTAGTAGTAAACATCATACAGCTTTGCAAAGTGAATTTTTCCATGCTCTTATCCTCCGTCTTCATCATATCACGTTTTTAAAATAGATAGTTAACTAACTATTGATTTAAATTGATATAATAATATAATATTTATGTAAGCGCTTTATGCCGTGAAAGGAGTCTTAAAAAATGAAGAAATACAGTGCGACTGCTAGGAAAACAAATCTTAGTCTACAAGTAGATGCTCATACTCGGGGAATCCACAATATTCTTGATGAACCAGAGGATATTGGTGGGGCTAATACAGGACTCAACCCTGTTGAAATGGAACTCGGTGCCTTAGGAGCCTCTCTTCAAGAAACAGCAAGAAAAATTGCTGATGATAATTTATTTAATTACGAAAAACTGGTGATTTCTCTTGAAGGTGACCTTGATTTTCGTGGCTTTATGGGTGACCCCAACGTGCGAAATGGTTTCCAAGAAATTCGGATTTCCTATGATTTCAAAACACAACATAGTAAAGAAGAATGTCAAAGATTCGTACAATTAATTGAGCAAAACTCCCCTATCTTTGACACTCTTGCAAACGGCACCAATGTAAATATTAGTAATATCATTAAAGACTAGGAGGTAATTTGCAATGTCTTTAACAACATTCAAGGCTACTGTTTCCAGCACGGATGAACCATTCACTTTTGTTTCTCAGTCACGTGACTTTACAACTACTTTTGAAGCAACTCAAAAACAAAACGGCTACAATAAGGGGATTACGCCTAACGAAGGCCTACTTTTTTCCTTAGGTGCATGTGAGGATATCGTTGCTGAATCTTTTTATAAAAAGGAACAATTTGAATACAGTTCACTTTACATCCTTCTCCAGGGAGAAATTTCTAATAACCGCCCTGGCTTTGACACAATTGACCTAGATATCCACTTTCGGACTTCTAAAAGTAAGAGAGAAATTGAGAGCTTTGTAAAATTCATGGAAGAAACGTGTCCAGTTAGGGACAACCTGGTTAACAAAGTTCCGATTATCACCAAACAGATACAGACTAATCAATAATCTGTTATAAGCTGCTAATAAAGACAACTTCTAACAGCCAAGTAATAACGCCTAGTTAAGGGAACTTTGGAATGACCTTTAACATTAATTCATTCCTGTTTTCCATTATGCAAGCGCTTCTTTTTGCTTTGTTTTGATTACTAAAGTGATAAAGGAGAGTCCTTGCGTTTACTATTTTAATACTTAATCAGCGTAGAATGACGGTCAATTACCGCAATTCTACGCTTTTTAGTTCTAAGATTAATCAAAGCTTTTTCTTCTTAGGTGGTGGATGAGTAATAATAAGTTATCCATCCTGATTTTTACCACATTTCCCTAATTTGGCAGCTGATACCATCCATTCAAAGGCCATTGTAAATTAATGATTGGCCGACGTGAATTTCCCTTTATTTCATTTTCAACATTATTCCGGTATTGATATGTTACACTCTTATATTTTCTAAAATTTCCTCTATCATCCACCTCACTCTTATCACCAAAAATTATATAATAAGCTGCATTTACAAGTATAGGTTCCTGTGTAGACAAGCCCTGGGTAAAACGGCTCCTATTCATAAGGACAAGTTGTTTCGTGTTGTTTAATTGCCTTTTCAGCCTCTTCAACGCTATTAAATTTTAAGATCTTTCCAGCGTTAGGATTTTTATTGATCTCACTATTAGTAGCTACGTCAGCTCTCTGGCTTCTAACGTCACTATCACTATTTTTTTCTCGCTTGCTCTTCATGTCTTTTTTGGAACGTTTTTGTTTGCTGGTCTTTGAAGATTCAGCATCGTTACTATTTCTAGCGGAACTATCAGCCTTAAAAATAGTAAACACAACTAAACCAACAATCACTAGTCCCAATGTTGTTAGAATAACATTCAAATTTTTATCTATTTTCATATTCTCTAAACCTTAATTTATTATATTAGTCTATATCGTAGCTCATGTTCCCAGTATACCAAACGACACGATTACGATGAGTTTTGCTATCCCCTTGTGTCTTCTACGAACGATCTCTGTATCAATCACCATGTACCAACTTTAAAGTTGCAAAAGGCATTTTTACCTCATCAAAAAAATCACCTCATTACTACTAAATAAGGTGACCATATAACTAAAACTATTAAATTGTACCTTTCACTAATAATGATCCTTGCAAGAGTAAATATAGATTGTATCTTTATCAACCATATAAATTATCCGATCTTCTTGATTTATTCTTCTTGACCATTTTCCAGATAAATTATATTGCAACGGTTCTGGCTTTCCTAACCCTTCAAAAGGATGGCGATCAATATCTTTAATTATTTTATTGATTCTCTTTACTATTTTCTTTTGACCTTGATTCTGCCAATACAAATAATCGTTCCACGCATCATCGGACCAACTTTTAATCATTAATATCGTCATCCTCAATTAAGTCATGTTGTTTAAATTCACCAGCTTTAAACTGCTTTTCGCCGCGCGCAATTTTTTGCATTAAATAATCGTTTGCATTAACAGTTAATGTTTCCATAATTGCATCATAGTCGGCTTTTGACATAACAACAACATTATCTTCCGGATTCTTATTAGTCACAATCAATGGTTCACTATTATCATTAACCTGTTTAAAGTAATCTTTTAAGCCTTTGCGAAAGTTCGAATATGCAACAGCTTCCATATAATCATCCCTTCCTTGTTAATAATATTGTACCATTTTTTGTACAATTTAGGATAAAAATCATCGCTAACACCTTTAATTAGATTAATCAATCTTTCACTTTTTAATGCACCCGTTTTATGCTTCAAATGCCTTGATCATCCGGTCAAGTAATTCAATATCTGTCTTGCGAGAGTAAATTGCCATAATCTCGTAAATTTGTGGAGCTGACGTTGAACCAGTGAAGGCAAGGTTTAATGGGAAGTATAATCCCCGGCCCTTGATACCAGTTTCTTTACCAACTTCCTTGATGGCTTGGCTGTAATCAAGGTCATCGCCACCGTTTTCAAGTTTATCCTTCAAGCCCTTGATAACGGCTAAAACTTCTTCATTGGCAAAATCATCGTTGTCCTTCAACAAGGCATAGTCAAATGATTGATCAAGCACGGTGTAGTAACTCCAAGCATATTCAATCACTTCGAGTAACTTGTTAACGTCCCGTTGGTGAACCTTGATGGTCTTCTTCAACAAGTCTAATAACTGGTCTTCAGGAATACTTTGGAGACGCTTGGCTTCGTCAGTCTCCCCATCCTTAACCAGGCTCATCGTCCGGTCTGCTAATTCATCAATCGTCATGTTCTTGATGTATTGGGCGTTCATCCAGTCAAGCTTCTTTTGGTCGAAGTATGCTGGTGCCTTGGACATCCGCTTAGGGTCATAAACCTTAATCAATTCATCCTTGGAGTAGATTTCCCGTTCGCCAACTGGGGACCAACCTAAGAAGGCAATAAAGTTGAAGATTGCTTCTGGAAGGTAACCGTGCTTCTTGTATTCGTTGATAAATTGCAAGGTGTCCTTATCCCGCTTACTGAGCTTCTTGCGAGTCTTCGGGTTGAAGATCAGTGGAATGTGGCAGAAGGTTGGGTGATCCCAGCCAAGTGCCTCGTAAATAGCAATTTGCTTAGGGGTGTTAGAAATGTGGTCTGCCCCCCGCAATACGTGGGTAATGTCCATTGAGTGGTCATCAACAACAACCGCGAAGTTGTAAGTTGGCATCCCATCACTCTTTTCGATGATGAAGTCCCCACCAAGGTTGTCAGAGTTAAATGATACGTGCCCACGGGCAATATCATCCCATTCGTAGTCGCGGTCCTTCGGGAAGTGGAAACGAATCGTTGGCTTCAAGCCCTTTGCTTCCGCCGCCTTTTGTTCTTCTTCGCTCTTACCGTACCAGCGACCATCGTAGTGCGGTGGTTCATTGTTAGCCTTTTGCCGTTCGCGCATTTCAGCTAATTCTTCTTCAGTTGAGTAATCCTTGTAGGCAATCCCCTTGTCCAACAATTCTTGGATGTACTTGTGGTAGATTCCCTGTTCGTTCCGTTCACTTTGGCGGTAAGGAGCAAATTCAGGATTTGGCTTGTTTGGCCCTTCATCCCAGTCAATTCCTAACCAGTGAAGGTTGTCCCGTTGACTGGCTTCACCATCTTTAACGTTCCGTTTGGTGTCGGTATCTTCAATCCGTAATACCATTGTCCCGTTAAAGTGGCGGGCAAATAAGTAGTTAAATAATGCTGATTGCGCATTTCCAATGTGTAAGAAACCGGTTGGACTAGGTGCGTATCGAACTCTGACCTTTTTATCCATTGTCTAAGACTCTCCTTTAGTAACTTATCGAGATCATATCTCTTTGTTGATTCTTGGTGGGATCTAAAGCATCCCCCGAAAGCCCGCACTCTTTGCGAAGCTCCCATTGCAACAAATATTATTGTATATTAAAGAACACATTTGTCAATTGACCAGCCACCACTTTTGGCATAAATAACGCCTGGCATTAACAAAGCTAATCCCCAGGCGTTGGTTTAGTCTATTTTTAGAATTGCTCCATGTAGTGTTGCCGTTCCCAATCAGAAACGTGTTGCCGGTAAGAGGCATATTCTCTCGTTTTAGCTTCCATGAAGCTGTGGAATAAGTGGTCACCCATTGCCTTTTTGATCACTTCATCGTTTGCCAAGGACTTCAAGGCGTTGTGAAGGGTATCAGGCAAGTTGCGGATATCTTTTTCGTCGCGTTCCTGCTTGGTCATTTCGTAGATGTTTTCATCAACATTGTGGATCGGTGGCAAACTATTCCGCAAGCCGTCCAGTCCTGCTTCAAGCACAGTCGCAATTGCAAGGTAAGGATTTGCCGATGGGTCGGCTGACCGCAATTCAAGGCGGGTACCCATCTTCCGGTCACTTGGAATCCGGATCAGTGGCGACCGGTTAGAAGTTGACCAGGCAACATATACTGGTGCCTCGTATCCAGGAACCAACCGCTTGTAGGAGTTAACGATTGGGTTACAGATTGCCGTGTAGCTCCGCGCATGCTTCATTAAACCACCAAGGAAGTGGTAGGCCGTTGATGAAAGCTGTTCCTTACCGTTTTCATCATAAAATGCATTCGTCCCATCCTGCTTGAAGAGGGACATATTGAGGTGCATCCCCGAGCCATTGATTCCTGACAATGGTTTTGGCATAAAGGTTGCGTGAAGTCCGTAGTTCTTTGCAATCGTCTTAACCACAAACTTGAAGGTCTGGATATTATCAGCTGCTTCAAGCGCGTCGGCGTACTTAAAGTCAACTTCGTGCTGACCAGGTGCGACTTCGTGGTGGGCGGCTTCGACATCAAAGCCCATCTTTTCTAAGGCTAAGACGATATCACGCCGGCAATCTTCACCAACGTCGGCCGGTTCCATATCAAAGTAATTTTCCTTATCGTTGAGGTTGGTCGTTGGCTTGCCCATCTCATCGGTCTTAAAGAGGAAAAACTCTGGTTCCGGTCCAATGTTAAAGTCTTTGAAGCCCATCTTTTGCATATCATTTAAGACACGGATTAAGTTGTTCCGCGGGTCACCTTCAAATGGGGTGCCATCAGTCTTGTAAACACTGCAGATTACCCGGGCAACCTTACCGTGTTCAGCACCCCAAGGGAATGTAAGCCAAGTTGACATATCAGGGTAAAGGTACATATCACTTTCTTCAATCCGGACAAAACCGTCAATTGAAGAGCCATCAAACATAATCTTATTATCCATCAACTTATCCAGCTGGCTAACTGGCAAGTCAACGCTCTTAATCATCCCTAGCAGGTCAGTAAACATCACCCGCAAAAAGTGGATGTTATCTTCCTTTACCATCTGCCGTACTTCATCCTTAGTAAATACGTGTTTACCCATAAAATTCTTCATTCCCTTTCATCAATAACGGCAAATAGACCAATTAATTACTTAAATCTATCTGTCTTTCTCCTTAACACTGTGGATAGGATAACAATTGATTATTAATAAGTC
Organism: Limosilactobacillus caccae; assembly: GCF_900156885.1. Lineage (GTDB taxonomy): Bacteria > Bacillota > Bacilli > Lactobacillales > Lactobacillaceae > Limosilactobacillus > Limosilactobacillus caccae. The sequence goes on along the minus strand of NZ_FTOY01000008.1, from coordinate 102,668 downwards.
AATTCCATTTAGACCATTTCATCCAAATAAAAGCAAATAAAGTAAGTCCGCTTTATTTTTTTAACCAATCGCCGACTAATTGCTTAATTTGCTTAATATCTGCTGGCCGTTCCACTAAATCAAACCAGTGGGCATCAGTCTGGTTCCTGAACCAGGTTAGCTGCCGTTTGGCATAGTGGCGAGAGTCCTGCTTAATCTTGGCGACGGCGTCATCTAAGCTGGTCGTCCCCAGAAAATAAGGAAAGAGCTCATGGTAGCCGATTCCCTTCCCCGCCGGTTGGTGTTGGCCGTCGTGATCAAATAACCACCGTGCCTCATCGAGCAAGCCATTCTCAACCATTAGGTCCACCCGGTGGTTGATTCGCTCATATAAGACCGGCCGGGCGGTGTTCAGTGCAATGATAAGGAAGTCATCTTCACTAGCATACTGGGGCTGGTCAGAAAAGAGCTGTCCCGTCTGCTCAATCACCTCGAGGGCCCGAATGACCCGCCTGGTATTTCCCACCGGAATCTGGGCACTTGCTGCGGGGTCACGCTGCTTTAACTGCTGCCAGACGTATTCGGCCCCCCTTTCTTTTGCTAGTTCTTTCCAGTGGTCACGGATTGCCTGGGTGTGGTCATCAAACTGGTCACTACCGAGGGCCAGGTTTTGCATCAGAGCCTGCAAGTAAAAACCGGTCCCCCCGGCAATAATCGGCAGGTGATCGCGGCCCGCAATCTCATCAATCGCATTGCCGGCTAATTGCTTGAACCGCGCAGCTGAAAAGCGCTCACTAATATCACAGATATCAATCAGGTGGTGGGGGACGCCCGCCATTTCGGCTGGCGTCACCTTGGCAGTTCCAATGTCTAAGTGGCGGTATACCTGCATCGAATCCCCAGAAATGACTTCCCCATTAAAGGCCTGGGCCAGCTTAATTGAGAGCGCAGTTTTCCCTACAGCGGTGGGCCCGACAATCGCAATTACTTTAGTCATAATTCATTCTCCGTTTTTCCAAATTTTATCTTAAAACTTCCCCTTCAGACTGGTAAATCCCCGCTATTTCTTGCATAATGGTAGTAACCTATAAATTCGAGGAGGTTTTATGCTATGAAACAATTTGCAAAAGGGATTTTTGTTGGAAGCTTGGCGACAATTGCTGCCCTTGCTAGTGGTGCTGTTACCTTCCATAAGACTGTAATCAAGCCAGCCGAAGAAGAGGAAGAAAAGTTTGACGAAAACCGTCGGGCAGCTATCCGTAAGGGTCGCTCTGCACACCAACTTTAATCAATCACTTATATTATATAAAAAATAGGAGCGATGACAAAATGCCGTCGCTCCTATTTTTGTTTATTAATACTTGGACTTCTTAGTCTTACCTTCCCAGTTACGGTAGCCATCCTTTAAGATGAAAAGCTGTTGGTACCCATGCTTGCCTAAAAAGGAAACCGCCTGGGTACTAATTGTCATCGTGTCATCATAAAGGTATACGGGCAAGTCCTTACGTAATTCACCGTATTGCTGCCGCAAGTATGGGTAAGGCAAATTACGTGCGCCGAGGATATGTCCTTTTTTAAACTCACTCTCCTGGCGCAAATCAATCACTTGGGCCTTCCGCATCCCACTACGGAAAGTCTCCTGATCGATCACCGTCGCATAACGCTTCCGCCGATATGCCTGAAAAGCCCAACTAAAAATCCATACTAGCAAAATGAACAGAATAACGAAATTCAAGATCATTAAGCCAGAACTAATGCCAAGTACCAAAATAATTTCTCCTCACAAATAAATTAATCTTCAAATTGACGTGCTAATGAAGCGGCACCAATAACACCAGCATCATTACCTAATTCAGCTAACTTCAACTGGGTGGAGGTCCGTACTGTTGGGAAGGCAAACTTTTCAAAGTTTTGCTTTACCCGCTTCAATAAGAACTCACCGGCTGCAGAAACCCCACCACCGATAACAAGGTATTCAGGGTTAAGCGCGTTACTCAAGTTAGCAGTTGCCAATCCTAAGTAGAAGCAAACTTCGTCAACAACGGTGTTAGCAAGGTAGTCATTTTCCTTTGCTAGGTCAAAGACGATCTTGGCAGTAATCTCGTCACCGTTATCAATCATAGCCTTCAAACGGCTGTTACCTTCATATTCTTCTGCCTTATCCTGGGCGATGTGAACGATCCCCGTAGCAGAAGCGTATTGTTCAAGACAACCGTGGTTTCCACAAGTACAAAGGTAACCATTTGGCTTAACGATCATGTGACCAACTTCACCACCGGCACCGACAATCCCGTGGACTAACTTACCATTTGAGATAAGTCCTCCACCGACACCAGTACCAAGGGTGATAAAGGCAACATCGTCACCTTCGTTACCAGCACCCTTCCAGCGTTCACCCAAGGCAGCAACGTTTGCGTCGTTGTCTAAGGCAAACTTCATTCCAGTACCTTGTTCGATTTGGTCCTTAACTTTTTGGGTTGTCTTCCAGTTCAAGTTGTAAGCACCGATAACGGTCCCAGCTTCCCGGTCGATGGTCCCTGGAGTACCCATCCCGATTCCAACAAATTGATCACGGGTCATCTTGTATAAGTCAAGGTGGTGATTAATTGAATTAATAATATCTGGAACAATGTGTGAACCATCGTCCAAAATATTAGTCCGTAATGACCACTTCTGTTGGATTTCACCGTTTTCCGTTAAGATTGCAAACTTGATGGTTGTCCCACCAAGGTCAACACCAATTAATTTTTTAGCCATAATGATTCCTTTCCTGGGCAATTAGTATTCTTTACCCTCTTTAATTCTCGTCTGTTCTTCCCGATGCTCTTTGCGTAAAACAATCTTGGCCTTCATGTAGGTCTGCTTGTCAATAACGCCTGCCTGATACAAGTGGTCAAGCTCAATTGCCATCAACTCAATATCATACAACCGTTTGCCCACATACACAAAGACGTTAAACTCCTTTAACAGTTGTTGAACATCATAAAGTGTGCGGTATTCGCGTGAGGTGACTGCCATAACTAATCACCTCAATTCCAAAGATAGGATTATCAAACTCACAGTTAATATAGTGCCACTTAGGAAGCGCTTTATCAAGTCTATATTTCCTAAAATTGGCGCCCCAACAACAGCGGCCATAAAAAAGCCACCGAATAAACCACCGACATGCCCGACCAGGTCAATCCCTGAAATGAAAGCATCCATTACAATATTTATCACTATAAAAAATAAAAATGTCCGACTCAACACCCGCACAACAACATTCTTGTGAAAACAGATGCCAAGCATCACAAATGCGCCAAATAGGCCAAAGATTGCGGTACTAGCCCCGGCCGAAAGATTATTCGGCATAAAGACCGCACTCGCCAGGTTACCAAAGACTGCACTCACGAAATAAATCACAATCATCCGCCAGTGACCAAAAAACTCTTCGATATAGCGGCCGATATATAGTAGTGTCACACTATTAATGATGAGGTGCGTTAAATTAACATGCAAGAAAACCGGCGATATTAGGCGCCACCACTGTCCCTCCTTAATCAAGGGCGTACTTCTTGCCCCCATATTAAGAAGGACACTAGAATTAACGGTACCATCAAAATAGACTGCCATGCCATAGATCAGTATTTGCAGAATTATTAATGTAGCCGTTACCGGCGCTAATTTAACTCGCTGAACTCGCATATTATATCTCCGGTAAGTGCAATACTTTATCTACATGTTGATCAAAGTCTTCAGGAACCCACTCACCGTCATTGGCTAACTGGGTCGTCAGCGCAAGCGAGATTGTCTTTCCCGAATAGTTTTGTAAGTAGCGGTCATAATAACCGCCACCAAAGCCAAGCCGCCGTCCAGAAGCAGTAAATGCCACTCCTGGAACAACCATTAAGTCAATCTCGGCGGGCGAGTATACTTTACCATCGTGTGGCTCCAAAATGCCAAATGCTGTCTCGTCAAAATCAGTGTCCTCATTTAACTCAACAAATTCCATCTGCCGATCTGGCAGCGTCCGTGGCACAACGACTTGCTGTCCCATATGACGTGCGTGAAGGATCATCGGGGCAGTGTCAATCTCAAAGGATTGGCTCATCGTCAAGGCAATCGTCTTTGCCTTCCCCCACTCCGGTTGGTCATAGAGCAGTGAAGCCAGTCGCCGTTCTTCATTAAGCCGTGTATTAAGGTCTAACTGCTGCAAGCGGGCAATATATGCTTGCCGTAATTCTTTCTTTGAATATGCCATTTTATTACAACCGCTCCTTTATCAGTGAAATAACAAACGGTATCAAATTTTATTATCACCGCTTGTTAAGATTTATGCAAGCGTTTTTTTGAAAAGCAAGTAAATAAAAAAGCGGGAAGAAACGATTGGCTCCTTCCCGCTTTTGGTCATTACTTCGTTTCACGATGTAATGTAACCTTTTGTTCCCGTGGACAGTACTTGTTTAATTCAAGACGGTCTGGGTTGTTACGACGGTTCTTGCTAGTTAAGTAAGTCCGTTCGTGGCATGAAGTACATTCAAGAGTAATGTTGACACGCATGTTTTTGACCTCCAAACTATTTCATTTATTTAACGTGGTTATATAACGTAACCCTAACTCGTACAACTATATCATTTATTCTGCTTTTTGGCTAGTAGTTTGTTCAAGTTTGTTAAGGAAATCTCCTTGACAGTCCTGACTACTTGTTGACGTCACTAGGACTTTGGACAATCTTCCAGTATGCCTGGAAAATTTGCTTTGCCATGTTAAGGTTTGCGCCGCCATCAGAGTCGGAAGCGCCGGGGATTGCCAGCGCAACAACCACCTGCGGATTATTAGATGGTGCATAACCGGCAAAACTAAGCGTGGTTGTCGCGTGCTTCTTGTAGTATGTTTCCGCTGTCCCGGTCTTCCCGGAAATTGACGGTTTAACAGAAGCGAGGGCCCGCCCAGTGATGTACTGGTTACTACCGTGGACAACCTGGTAAAGTCCCTGCCGGACAACATCAAAGTCGGCTTTACTTGCCGGGATCGTGGCTTGGACCTGCGGCTGAGTCGTATATTGAACTGGCCCTAACTTACCATCAGCTTTGGTCCCCCGGATTGACTGTACTACGTATGGCCGCATCCGGTTACCTCCGTTCGCAATTGTTGACATGTATTGGGCAAGTTGAATTGTTGTGTAACCGTCATAGTTCCCGTAGGACAAGTCCAGTGCCGATCCGATATGCTTTTGGTCCGCGGGTCCAGTATAACCACTGGTCTCACCAGGCAAGTCAATCCCGGTCTTAACCCCTAAACCAAACATGTTGAAGTATCCCCGCGCCTTGGCAAAGATACTTGGTTTTAGCGTAATCGGCGCATTTGGTGAGTACTTCATCCCCCCTTCTTTCATGAGCAGTTGCATCATGTAAGAGTTAGAGGAAACTTCTAGGGCGGTTGCGGCATTTAATGCCATGTTTGCTGACCCACCGTGGTTAAACCAAGAACCCTTTGATGAGGTCCCAGCAACCTTAATCGGTTGGTCAACCAGGGTGTTATTGCTAGGAGTAATTACCCCGTCCATCAACGCCCCCATGACCATCGCCGGCTTAACCACTGACCCCATTGTAATCGGGTGGTTGATAGCCCCAATTTCATCGGGCGTCTCTTTCCCGGTCTCAGGGTCGCGGTCAATCCCGGCCATTGCATAGATTGCCCCGGTATTCGGGTTCATCACAACAGCATAGACCCCGGTAGAGTACTGCTTTCCGGCAGACCCATAGTTGTCTTTCAGGATTTCTTGCACCCGCTTTTGGAACTTTGCGTTAATGGTCAAGACGAGGTTATCCCCCTTCTTTCCCTTGTACTTAACGGTTTCTTTAGTAACATCATTACCACTGGTCGTAACCTGGGTCTGGGATTTTGACCCGGCGAGTGTCGCCTGGAACCGCTTTTCAAGGTAACTTTGCCCAACACTATCATTCCGGGAGTAACCCTGGGCAAGTAAGGAGTTAACGCTATCGCTCGGCAAACCAGTAGTCGAAACAGTCCCGGTCAACGACTGGATGTCAGTTCCTTGTGGGTAGTTACGTGTCCAGGCAGTCCCAATCTTGACCCCGGGCATTTCGTTTAAGTGTTCACCAACGGCGGCGAGTTCCTTTGCCGACACCCCCGTCTCCTTAATATAGGTAGTCGAAAGCGAATAAGCCCCACTCATTGCTGCGTAGATCCGGGCATTGTTTTTTTGCTGACTGGTCAGCTCCCAAGAATCGGGGTGCGAACTCAGGTAATCTAACGCCTTATCATACTTATCGTCTTCGGAATCATCCTCTGTCGTCTTAACATGTTTAAGGACGCTCTTTAACCGTTCTTTATCAGCAAGGTAATAGTCCTCTTCATTCCGGTCGGTCAGGCGTGAATTCTTATTAGAAACTGAAATATAACGTCCTAGCCGGTTAGCAATCGCGTAAAGCTGCGCATTGGTAACATTAGCTCCCTTGGTGTAGGTAATTGCCTGGTGCGTCTGGTTACCAACAAGGACATTTCCCTGGGAATCATAGATCATCCCCCGCTGAACATTATTCGTCTGAATACTCGTATCTGATCGCTTGACCTCCGCCTTATAGGAAGTGCCGTTCAGAACTTGTAGGTAAAACAGGCGCATCGTCAATGCTAGCAACAAAATGCCCACGATCCATAGCAACAGATTTAGTCGCGACGGAATAATCGACTGGGCATTTTGCCGTTTTTTTGTACGTGAACCCAACAAGTTCACCATTCGATCAAAGAATTTCACAGTTCTTCAGTTCTCCTTCATCGTAGTGCTCTTTATTTTAGCAAAAATCAGCTGGCTGTGCAGATGATTACCACTACTAACGTGAAATCATACTCTTTATTGTAGCTAAAATAAATCCCTTATGCCAATGATTTAATTAAATTTAACGAAGTTCATTAATGATAATCATTGGCAAACGTTATATCATAGGAACGATACGTTTATTTTAAGAAGAAGGAGAATTATTTCGTGCATATTAAGTCGCGTCCGCAACGACGCTTTATACTACTCGCAAGTTTTTTACTGCCGGTTATTCTAATGACCAGCTACATTGCCTACCGAAAAATGGTGCCATTTGGCGACAGCAGCCTCTTGACCGTCGATCTCGGCCAGCAATACGTTGACTTTTTTGCCTATTTTCGGGCAACCATCTTACACCATCCTAGCAGCCTTTTTTATTCCTTTAGCAAGGGATTAGGCGGGGAGATGCTGGGAACTAATGCTTACTACTTATTAAGCCCACTCAATTTTATCTTCCTCTTTTTCCCCGCCCAGCATCTTTCTCTTGGGATCGCGCTGATTACTATTCTGCGGTATGGCCTTGCCGGTCTCAGCTTCGCCTGGCTACTTGACAAGACCGAATTACAGCAGGGGTGGCGGGCGATTGCCTTTAGTACCGCCTACGCGTTAAACGGGTGGATGATTGCTAACCAGCTTAACATGCTCTGGCAAGACGCCCTGATTATCCTCCCCCTTATTATCTGGGGCCTAATCAAACTAATTCACCAGCAAAAGCTCGGGACATATACCGCCTGGCTGGCAGTAATGATGGTTGATAATTACTACATGGCCTGGATGATCGCCCTGTTTACCATCCTCTTTTTTGTCTGGCAACTGCCAACACTTCAAAATTGGCAGCAACGCAAAATTGCTAGCCTCCACTACCTCGGCAGCTCACTCCTCGCAGGCGGCCTGGCAGCGATCGTCTTGTTGCCGACTTTCTATGCCCTCATGCAGAGTAAGGGAACTTATACCGAGACCAGCATCCACAACCGGTTCGAATACTTTGCCCCGAAGATGCTCGCCAAGTTAGTTCCGGGAGCATTTAACTTCGGCCAGATGCCTAGTGGGCAACCTAACTTTTATGTCGGAATGGTAATGATGATGGGCGCCTTAGGCTACTTTTTCACCCGGCGGATTGATGCAAAACAGCGCTTGATTGCTGCTGTTATCACCATCTTTTTCATCCTTTCATTTTGCTATGAACCACTTGACCTCCTCTGGCACGCGGGGCAGTTCCCGGTTTGGTACCCCTATCGTTTTTCCTTTTTATTTTCATTCTGGTGCATCTACCTTGCTGCCACGGTTATCCAGCCCGCCTTTAAGCTCAATAAGTATGCCAGCTTGGCGTTGGTAGTTCTTTGCGTCAGCCTGTACTTTTATCTCGGTACCCTCAAGCTAAGCTACATCAATAGCGATCAGCGAAATATTGGTCTCTGCTTTGCCTTAATTGCTATTGGCTGTCTCAGCATCCCCCGCGCCAATTCGCCCCGCCTATACGACGCGCTGCTGATTCTCCTTGCCGTCTGTGACATTTCAATGAGCGGTTACACTGCCTTGAATAAGATTTCCTATGTATCACAGCCGGAATTTGGCGACTACACCGTGAAGCTTGACCAGGCCGTTAATAAGGTGAAACAGGGGGATGACGGTCTTTACCGCGTCGCCAAGACATTCATGCGGACCAAGGACGACCCCTTCCAGGCCGATTTCAACTCTGGCGACCACTTCGGATCAACCTTAGAGCCAGCAATTCCGGCATTCATGGGCGCTATTGGGCAACCAGACGGCGACGGCTTCATCACTTACGCAAACGGCACCCAGGTTACTGACGCCCTCCTTGGTTATAAGTACACGATGAATGCCCGCGAAAATGAAGCCGGTAATGCCCTCCCTGCTTCTGGTTACCGGCCAGACTGGTACAGCTACCCGATCTTTTCAGCAACGCCGGCAGTGACAATCCGGCAAAATGACCACGTCCTTCCCCTTGCCTTTGGGGCAAATGAGGCGATCCTTAACCTGCGACGCACTACTCTGGACCCCCTGAACTACCAGTCACAAATATTCCAAGCACTGGCAGGCCGTCCAATCATGCACCCCCTTTTTACGGTGCAAAACTTTACCAACGTTAAGTTTAACAATGTTCAGACAGCAAAGCAGATTACTGGAACAATCTTCCGGAAACAAAACCTCCTCAAGCCAGCAAGCGTTGAGTTAGAATTCACTCCCCCAACGAATGATTCGTACTACTTAACCCTGGGACCTGATGTCAAGGACGACGCAAGCATCAGCATGAACAACCACCGGTTTACCCAGTACGATACCTACCGCAATACGGTGGTGGTCAACCTCGCCCACCAGCAAAAGGGAAAGAAAATCACCGTCACCCTGCGGCTCAAAAAATCGTCATTATGGATGCAAAACGTCAGCGTCTACCGGTTAAACCAACGGCCATTTGCCGCTAGCCTTAAGAGCCTGCAACGGTCACCACTAAAAATCAAGGAATACACCAGCAATAAGATTAGTGGGACCGTGACCCTCCACCACAACCAGCAAGTCTTAATGACGACGATTCCGGCAGCAAGCGGTTGGCACGTGAAGGTCGACGGCCATGCCGTGAAGCCACGGACGGCAATCAACACCTTCATGGCCGTGCCAATGACTGCTGGGACCCACCAGGTTGTCTTTTATTACCGGCCACCATACCTAATTCTCGGTGCCATAATTACCCTCCTGAGTCTTATCAGCTTTTCTTTGTTGTTAGTCGCCGAACGAAAAAATAAGTGGCCTCATTATTAAAAAGAGCGCACCCGCATGTCTAACTGACTTGTGAGTGCGCCCTTTTTAGTCTTAGCTATTTTATTCCCAATATTCCTCATACTTGCGTGATGCGCTGGTTGATGCATCAGCCTTACTATCAGAGTGGTCATCTGCATCCTTCTTTAAGCCCGCCACATCGGGAGTATCATCCCCGTTTTCATGCTTAAAGTGAAAGACCGGGCCGTCTAGCTTGGCACTGTAATCAACTGTCGTCACTAAACCGGAGAAGAACCATTCATCAAGTGAATCAATGTGATAATTGATCCCGTCCTTTTTTAATTCAAGGATTGGCTCAACCGGCTTATCCTCGCGCGTGAAGCCCTGGGAAAAGCCATGGTGAACCTCAGTCCGACCGTATGTCTTGCCGTAAAACTTAATTCCATCGCCGGGACGGAGACCCATCTCATCTTGGAACCACTTGCTAGCTGCATCTGTAATTTCTAATTTCATTACGGTAACACCTCCACTGTTTCATGATAGCACTTTCATACTTTTCAATGTACCATGTCCATCACCATTAACCAAGTGATCTGCTTGATCAAAAAAGTACTAGTAACCGGAAAATCCCAGTATGCTAGTACCCCTTATTAGCTTATTCAACTTTAAGAATCTTGACCTTGATTGTCCCATTTGGCACTTCAACTTCGACATCTTCGCCAACCTTGTGACCGAGAAGTCCCTTTGCCATTGGTGATTCGTTTGAAATCTTTCCCTTGAATGGGTCGGATTCTGATTCACCGACAATTTGGTATTCTTCTGGTTCTTCATCAGGCAATTCTTGGATGGTAATCGTCCGGCCCATTGATACTTCGTCCTTATCAACATCTTCGTTATCAATGATTTCCGCATATTGAAGCATGTTTTCAATTTGCGCAATCCGGCTTTCAACCATTGCTTGTTCGTCCTTGGCTGACTCGTATTCTGAGTTTTCTGACAAGTCCCCGTAACTCCGCGCAATCTTTATCCGCTTGATTACTTCTGGACGACGCTTCATCTTATATTCTTCAAGTTCCTCTTCCAGTTTCTGCTTCCCTTCGAGAGTCATTGGAAAAGTTTTTTCTTCAGCCATTTAATAAACACTCCTCATAATTAATCCAGTGTCACATTAACATTTCTTGTCACACTTGTAAATACTTATCGTAATTCTGTGTGGCCACGCTTAACCAAAATGTCGCGAATCTTTGTCGAAAGCAAGTCAATTGCCACTTGGTTTTCGCCACCCTCAGGGACAATAATGTCCGCATAGCGTTTAGTCGGTTCAACAAATTGATGGTACATTGGCTTAACCGTTGCCAGGTACTGGTTGATGATTGAGTCAAGGGACCGGCCCCGCTCAACCATATCCCGTTGGATCCGCCGAATAATCCGAATATCGTCATCAGTGTCAACATAGACCTTAATGTCCATTAAGTCCCGCAAACGTTCATCATCAAGGATCAAGATCCCTTCTAAGATGATCACGTCTGTCGGTTCCACATGGACGGTCTCCTGCGAACGAGTATACTGCTTGTAATCGTATACCGGCATCTCAACCGCCTGGTTATTCCGTAAGGCGGCCAGTTGCTCAATCAACAAGTCCGTATCAAAGGCCAGCGGGTGGTCATAATTAACCGCCTTCCGCTCCGCCATTGTCATCTCTGACTGGTCATTGTAGTAGGTATCCTGGGTAATGATCTGGATTGCCTGACCATGCAATTGGTTGTAAATTGCGTTACTTACAGTAGTCTTACCACTACCGGAACCTCCCGTAACACCAATAACAACGGGACGCTTATTCTGTTGAATGCTCATCAATTTATCTCCTCAATTAAACTTTCTAATCTGAAATAGTATATAGCACTCACCGCGGTTCCGCAAGCTGATTATTTAGTTAAATTACGACTAGCAAGATTAATTATTAAAAGAGACATTTTAGTGCATTACCACGTAGTAATTTCCAGGGAAGTATTGCTGGTCGGTAATCTTCACCGTCTCATTTTCGTTTGGTGCCTGGAGAATCCGCCCGTCACCAAGGGAAATTGCAACGTGGTACGGTGCATCATCGGAGCCATAGAAGACAAGGGCCCCGTACGGCGCGTTTAAGACGTTATCATGAATGTGTGGTCCGAGCGCTTGTTGCTCATAAGTTGTCCGCTGCGGAATCCCGTAACAGTACTGGACAAGGCCCGAACAGTCAAAACCACCCGGTTTGTTTCCGCCCCAAACATAGGGAGTACCGATGTACGACATTGCCTTATTGACGGACTGCTTCAGGTGGTCCGCCCCCTTATTGTTTTTATCTTGTCCTGTTACTGGAGAACTTACTGCTGGCTTATCCGCTGTGTTATCAGTGGCCTTATCTTCACCAGGAATCGTCAACTTTTGCCCCGCAAAAATTAACTCCTTATTTTGAATATTGTTAGCAGCTGCTAAGTCATCTGTCGAGACGTTGTACTTCTGGGCAATACTATTTAGGTTGTCCCCGGCACTAACGGTAATCGTAGTGTCGGCCTTGGCATTGACGGTCCCAACGACCATTGCGCCAGCCATTCCTAACGACGATGCAAGAATTTTTTTAGTAGTTGGTTTCATATTTTTCCTGTTTCCTTCTTTTATTAATTTTTTTCTAAAGCCTTATCAAACTATTAATAAAATAGCAGATAATCTTGCAAACTTCAACTCGCAATAATTAGGCCCCTATTTATATATACGTATTTGAAACGGTTTTGCACTTTTAAAATAGAAAAAAGGCTGGAATTTTTTCCAGTCTTTTCTCGATAATGTTAATGCAGCAACCCACATTAACGGATTTCCGCGTTAACTTGTTCCTTTAAGAATGATGTAACCTTATCAAAGGCCTTATTAACTTGTTCTTCAGTTAAGGTATCATTGTCATCTTGGTAAGTCAATGTGTAAGCCAGGGACTTCTTGCCAGCTGGTAAGTGAACCCCTTCGTAAACATCAAACAAGTGTACCTTCTTCAAGAAGGCTCCACCCTTTTGTTCAATAGCGTCAACAATCGTGGCGTTTTCAACTGTTGAATCAACCAATAAGGCAATATCCCGGGTAATTGATGGGTACTTGCTGATCGGGGTGTACTCGTTTTCGACCTTAGCAGTTGCGAGTAGTTGTTCCAGGTTTAGTTCAAAGACATAGGTCTCAGGAATCTTGTATTCCTTCGCAGTTTGTGGGTGAACTTGACCAATGAAACCAACTAATTGATCATCGATCTTAATATCAGCTGTCCGCCCAGGGTGCATATCGGACCGCTCAGCCGTGGCAGTATAGGTAACCTTGCCCGCTACCCCGATATTATGCAGGTAGCGTTCAACGATTCCCTTAAGCTGGAAGAAATCAACCGGCTGGTCCTTCTTGTTCCAACTATTGGCAACCATCTGGCCGGTCACTGCGGCAGCGATGTGTTCTTGCTCTTCTGGACGTTCACCACCACGAGGAATGAAGACCCGCCCCTGTTCGTAAAGGGCAACGTTATCAACCTTCCGGGCAACATTGTAGGCAATGTCATCGAGCAGGCCGCTGATAATGTTCATCCGCGTTGCAACGTGGTCAGAACTCATTGGGAAGTCAAGCTTCATCGGTTCATCAACAGGGTCAATCTGGAATTTCTTTGCCTTATCAACCGTTGTCAATGAATAGCTGATTGCCTGGTTAAGTCCCATTCCTTCAAGATCATGCCGGCTTGCCCGGATGAAACGTTGCCGTGGCGTTAAACCACCCCGGTTTCTCGTCATTACCGGCAAGGTTGACGGAAGGTTATCGTAACCATAGATCCGGGCAATTTCTTCATAGAGGTCAGCAGCAATACTGATATCCCACCGGCGAGCTGGTGCGATTACCGTCAACTGGTCATCCCCATCAACATGGTAGGCAAAGGCAAGGCGGTCAAAGACATTCGTTACCTGGTCCATTGTCAATGCTGTCCCTAAAACATGGTTAACCTTGCTGAGGGAAAGCTTAATTGGCTTGTCAGCAACCTTTGCTTCACTCCCGGTAACAATCCCGGCAGTCACTTGACCACCGGCTAACTCCTTAATCATCCCAGCCGCTTCGTCTAACGCCGTTTCAACCGTTGCCGGGTTAATTCCCCGTTCAAAACGCATTGATGATTCACTGTGCAGGTCCAACCGCCGTGCTTGCTTGCGAACCATTACTGAGTCAAAGATTGCTGCTTCAAGGGCAACCGTTGTGGTGCGATCACTGACGGCAGTCCCTTCACCACCCATTGTTCCAGCAAGGGCAACGGGCTTCCCGGCGGCAGTTACGAGGATGTCATCCGCCTTTAAGCTTTGTTCTTCGCCATCAAGGGTGGTAAACTTCTCCCCTTCTTCAGCATGGCGAACTGCAAAGTCATGACCAGGTAATTGGTCATAGTCATAACTGTGCAACGGTTGGCCGTACTTCAGCAGGACATAATTAGTGACGTCGACCACGTTATTTACGGGGCGGATTCCGCTGTTCCACAGACGGATTTGGAGCCATAGTGGACTATCAGCAACCTTTACGCCCTTAATTAGCCGCAACTTAAATGTTGGGGCAATCGTTGGATCAGTAATATCCGCTTGAAGGAAGTCACTGGTCTTTTCAGCAGCTTCGTCTTTGACCGTCAACTCCTTGAAATCAGGCTTTAAGCCGTAAAAGGCGGCAATATCATTGACGTTGCCGTAAATGCTAAGCATATCACCGCGGTTTGGCGTTACATCAGTATCGATAATTGTGTCATCCATCCCCAGGTAACTAAAGACAGGGGTACCGACTTTAGCATCGTCAGGGAGGAAGTAAATGCCGTCTTCATAATCCTTCGGCGCAATCTTGTCACTGAAGCCAATTTCTTGTAATGCACAAAGCATCCCGTTTGATTGTTGGCCACGGATCTTTCCCCGCTTAATCTTTTGGTTATCAGCAATCCGGGCACCGTGAAGGGCGACAATTACCTTCTTGCCTTCTTGGACATTTGGTGCCCCACAGACGATCTGAATTGGTTCATCTTCACCAACATCGACTTGGCAAACGTGGAGGTGGTCTGAATCAGGATGCGGTTCACACTTCACCACATCCCCCACGATAATCTTTTTTAACCCGTCACTTAATGAGTACACATCATTAATGTCAACGGATGTCCGGGCAATTTTTTCCGCTAAGTCACGGGGGTTAACATCTAAATCAAGATATTCTTGTAACCATTGGTATGATACTTTCATTGCACATTATCCTTTCTGATCAAATTGGCTGAGGAAGCGAACATCATTTTGGTAGAAGTTCCGAATATCATCTACCCCGTACTTCAACATTGCGAAACGGTCAGGGCCAAGGCCAAAGGCAAAGCCACCGTATTCTTCAGGGTCAACACCAGACATCTTCAAGACATTTGGGTGGACCATCCCGGCACCGAGAACTTCAATCCAGCCGGTATGCTTACAAATTGCACATCCCTTTCCCAGACAGTTAAAGCAGGTAATATCAGCTTCTACTGATGGTTCCGTAAATGGGAAGTAGCTTGGCCGCAAACGAACCTGCAACTTATCACCAAACAGGTTCTGGGCAACTGCTTCTAAGGTGCCCTTCAAATCTGCCATGGTAATGTTCTTTCCGACAACCATCCCTTCAATCTGGTGGAATTGGTGGCTGTGGGTTGCGTCATCGGTGTCACGTCGGTAAACCTTCCCGGGGGAGATCATCTTAAGTGGCCCCTGGCTAAAGTCATGCTTTTCCAACATCCGCGCCTGCATTGGTGAGGTCTGGGTCCGCATTAAGACGGATGGGGTAACGTAAAAGGTATCCTGCATATCCCGCGCTGGGTGGTCTTTTGGTAAGTTCAACTTTTCAAAGTTATATACTTCTTGTTCGACTTCATCACCAACGGCCACTTCGTATCCCATTGAAACAAACAGGTCAACTACCTGGTCAATGATTTGTTGGATAACGTGTGGTTGCCCCTGGTCAACCGGGGTCCCTGGCAAGGTAACATCAATCGTCTGGGCAGCAAGCTTAGCATCCATTGCGGCCTTTTCTAGTTCCGCCCGCTTTTCTTCAATCGCCGCAGTCAGTTCGTCACGGACCTTATTGGCGAATTGACCAACCTTTGGCCGTTCTTCAGCGCTTAAATCACGCATCCCCCGCAGCACAGACGTAATGGGGCCCTTCTTACCGAGCATCTTAACCCGGATTTCGTTAACTTTTTGCAAGTCTTTTGAATTCTTGATATCTTCTAATCCCTCGTTGCGAAGGTCAGCAAGTTTCTCTTTTAATCCCATGTTTTCACTCCTTAATCTAAAACAAAAAGCCCCATCCCACATAGGGACGAGGCTTCGCGGTACCACCCTAGTTTGCAGGATTATACCTGCACACTCAAACTAATCAATAACGGTGATCAACCGGAATACCATTACGTATCAGCTCCGGAAATGAAATTCGCCTTCAGCCACTGACCACAGCTTGCAGAATCCGCTGTGGCTCTCTGCCAGGGCTTGCCGGTTACTAGTTTCCATCAATGCCTTTAATTCATTACATATTCTAGACAATCATTTTCTAAGCGTCAAGCAAAAATTTGCCTAACCCTAAATCCACTTATTACTCCAGGAATGAACGGCCTGCATAACCGGCCCTAACTCTTGACCACGCTCCGTAAGCGAATAGTCAACCCGGCTCGACCCTTCATAGGTGTTGCGGCTAACGATCTGTTCATCTTCCAGCTCCTTTAGTCGCTCACACAATACCCGGTCACTGCACTTTGCAATGCTATTTGCAATATCTTTAAACCGCATATTGCCCTTTTCTAATAAGACTTCGATGATCAATCCATTCCATTTCTTTCCCAAAATCGTAAACGTGTGAGTAAACTTTGGGCATAATTTACAGGCACCATCAATCACGTTATCTGTAACTAATTGCTCCATAAATTAATAATCCTCCCTTTACCAAGTAGTCCGCATCCGGCGTTTCTTAATCTTCCGGCGCATCTTGGCACGCAATGGACCGAAGAATTCGTGCTCCGCTTCAAAATCGTCAACTAACGAAACGATTAAGCTCTCTGGATAACGCGGAACGGCCAGCGTCGCACCAAACATGTGCTTTAGGATAATGTCTTTTTCCTTTTTGTTTAGCGGGGTCAGCTTTTCGGCATTCCGAAGCGCTACCCGTGGGTGAATGAAGGCGTGCGTTCCAAGGTTAAACTTGGTCGTCCGCCAATCATAATAAAACAGGTCATGCAATAACCCTGCCCGGGCGGTGCTCCGGTAGTCGAGATGCATCCTCTTGGCAATCTTATAACTATCATACGAAACCGCAATAGAATGTTGCAGGCGGTTAGAGTGGTGATGCTGCGTATAGTTAGCTAACTTCTTAACAGCTGGCTGAGCTAATAAATCGGCAACAATTGCTACGTACTCCTTATCGTTGCGCCATTCATTATTTGATTTCATGTAATACCCCTTTTCTATTTGTTGCCATCAATCATACACGATTTACCGGCAAAAATAAATCAATTTAATCAAAAACTAATTGCCCAGGTCCTTATTTAACTGAAACATTAAAATTCCCGCGGAAATTGCCACGTTTAATGATTCTGCTTCCCCGCGCATCGGGATGTAGAGGTTGTCAGTTGTCATCGTGAGGAGGTCGTCACTCATCCCCTGCCCCTCATTGCCCATTACCAGGGCAAAGGTCTCTCCCGGGTCAACCGAGCGGAAGTTCTTGGCGGCCGGATTAAGCTGAGTCCCATAGACCGGTGCATTGACCTGCTTAAAGTCGGTAATCCACTTGCGGAGGTTCCCTTCAAACATCTGCAGGTGGAACTGACTCCCTTGCATTGACCGCACTACCTTAGGGCCAAACAAGTCTGCGGACTTTTGCCCAACAACAACCCCAGTAAAACCTGCAGCATCGGCAGTCCGAACCATCGTCCCAACATTACCCGGGTCCTGTACCCGGTCAAGGAATAGCCATGCACCGTGCAGGGGGCCAGCGGGAAGCTGGTGCGCATTAGGCAATGCAACTACCGCCGCGATTCCCTGAGGGGTAACCGTGTCAGTAATGTGTTTCATAATTTCATCTGTCACTTCATAAGACGCTGCTGCCTTAGCAACTAGCTCGCTGTGCAGGGCAAGCTGGCCAGCTGTCCCAATTAGCTGGATTAGCTCAATTCCAGCCTTCGACGCTTCTTCGACCAGGTGCCAGCCATCGAGGAGGTAGGTTCCTGTTTGCCGGCGGAATTTTTTTGTCTGTAACTTTTTCCAATCTTTGACGTGCTGATTGTGAATCGATGTAAGTTGTTCCATGTTAATAACATTACTCCTTCTCTTATTTAAATTATACCATGTTCAGAGTGGACAATTTGCTCTTTAGGCGATAAGTTTTTATAAAGGAGGTAAAAAATGGTTAATTATCACCTAACAATTTACGGTCGTGTCCAGGGAGTTGGCTTTCGCTGGGCAGTCTTTCAACTCGCCAATCACCAACAACTAACTGGCTTAGTCCGCAACCAGGCTGACGGCAGTGTCTACTGTGAACTCCAGGGCCAAGAAGCTGCCGTTAAAGAATTAATCACCCAGATTAAAGCCGGACCGACCCCCTATGCCAAGGTCATTGACGTCCAGATTAGCCGGGGTGAAATAGCAAATTATAATAATTCTTTTAGTATCAGCCGATAGTAACGCTAGAATTCAGCGGCTAGATAGGGTAAAATACCTACTATCAGTTTGAAATTTTCAACTTAAATTAAAGGGAGTTTGATTCACTAATATGAAACGG
Organism: Limosilactobacillus caccae; assembly: GCF_900156885.1. Classification (GTDB taxonomy): domain Bacteria; phylum Bacillota; class Bacilli; order Lactobacillales; family Lactobacillaceae; genus Limosilactobacillus; species Limosilactobacillus caccae. The sequence goes on along the minus strand of NZ_FTOY01000008.1, from coordinate 84,328 downwards.
AAACGAATTACGATTGCCGGTGGTCTCTTTGCCCTGCTCATGGTGCTGAGTGGGTGTGTGCGGACTACTAAGAGCGGCCGCCCCTACGGCTTCGTATACACGTATATGGCTAAGCCAATGCAGCACTTGATGGAGTGGCTTGCCAGCCATATGGGCAACAACTACGGCTGGGCAATCATCGTGATTGTGGTGATTGTGCGGACTGTCTTATTGCCAGTCATGTACTCACAGATGAAAAAGTCAACGATTACCCAGGAAAAGATGGCAAAGGTGCAACCACTGATTAAGGAATTGACCGCCAAGCAAAAGGCCGCCAAGACGCCGGAAGAACAGGCAGCTGTTAGTCAACAGATGATGGCCCTGTACCGGGACAACAACATCAGTCTGACTGGGGGGATCGGCTGTTTACCACTGTTGATCCAGTTACCAATCTTTGCTGCCCTATACGCTGCCATCCGCTACTCACCAGACCTTTACCATGCGACCTTCTTTGGCATCGCCTTAGGGAAGCCAAGTTTTATCTTAGCAGTCCTTTCATTCATTGCTTACGCTGTCCAGAGTTACCTTGGCTTGATCGGTGTTCCCGAAGAACAGAAAAAGCAAATGAAGATGGCAATTTGGATGAGTCCAGTAATGACCTTCTTTATCTCCATTAGTTCCTCTGCCGGGTTAGGGCTCTACTTCTTCATCGGCGGACTTTTCGCGATTCTCCAGACCCTGATGGTCAATGCTTACCGGCCACGGATCCGCAAGAAGATTGAAGAAGAAAGTAAGAACAACCCGATCAAGATGCCAGAAGCACCGGTTACTAGTCCTGCCAGTTCACCAAAGGCAGCGACAGACACAAGCAAGGCGATTGATCAATTGCGTAATAATGCAACTAGCGCCAAGAATAGCAACCGTAACCGGCAGCGGAATGCTGGTAAGCAACACCACAAAAAATAACGAAAAAAGAAGCTGTTGCCCAGATGACGGGACAGCTTCTTTTACTATAAGGAGAATTTGATCGATGATTAAACCGATTGTTAAAGACGAACAGCAATTAAATAAGAAGGCCCAGCCGGCTAGTAAGGCTGACCTGCCGATTGCCCGTGACCTGATGGACACCCTTGCTGCCCACCAGGCGGAGTGTGTCGGGATGGCCGCTAACATGATTGGCGTTAACAAAAGCATCATCATCGCTAGCCTCGGGCCAATGAACGTCGTGATGTTTAACCCCCAAATTACCGCCAAAAGTCTCCCCTACCAGACGGAGGAGGGCTGTCTTTCCCTTGACGGTAAGCGACCGACCACCCGGTTCAAGAAGATCGCCGTTAAGTTTTTCAACCTGGCCTGGCAAGAGCAAACACTCAACCTTAGCGACTTTGCTGCGGAAATTGTCCAGCACGAGATTGACCACTGTAACGGGATTATAATTTAAACGCAAAAATGAATTTGCTAAAATAACAATGAATGAAATAGGGAAAGTAAAATCGCCGGGTTTTACGCAAAATTAAATCATGCTTCTCAAACAGGCGTCCAACAAGGAGGATGGGAGCATAAGTTTGTGGAGGTCTTTAGATGAATTCTTCAATGTCAATTTCGGCTGAAGTACGGCACTATGTCCTACGAAACGTAATTGCCACCCTGGGGATGTCAATGTATGTTATCATTGACACTCTTTTTATTTCGATTGCCGCCGGGGCGATGGGGCTGACTACCCTTAACCTGGTGTTGCCATTATTCAACGTGTTCAACGGTACCGGCCTACTGCTGGGTGTTGGTGGGGCGACCATCTTCTCGTTAAACAAAGTGATGCACCCCGAAAAAGTCCGGTCGCTCTACAGCCAACTGATGATTTTTGCGTCTACTTTTGGTCTAATCCTAGCCGTCTTATTAAACATTTTCGCGGTTCCCGTCGTTAATTTCCTCGGAGCAGATGATGCGACGCGCCAGATGGCCCTGACCTACTTACGCATTATCTCTTGGAGCGGCCCGTTGTACATGGTCAACTATATTTCGATTAACTTTGTCCGCAACGACAATAACCCGACGCTGACAATGAAGGCCACGTTAACTGAGACGCTGTCAGTCATTGTGATCGATTGGTTCTTCATCTTTGGCTTGGGCTTGAAGATTGAGGGGGCAGCCCTCGCCGTGCTCTTTTCGCCGGCAATCAGTCTCGCTGTCCTAAGTTTCCACCGGCGTTTTCCTAACCGGCAGCTCGAACTACACTGGACCATGCCCCGGATTAAAAACGTTTGGCGAGCAGCCCGCCTCGGGGTGGCTGCCGCGCTAAACGAACTCAGCACAGGGGTTAGCATCTACTTCTTTAACCACGTCCTGCTTCAATTAGCGAATAACTATGCTGTGGCGGCCTATGGGGTTATTTCCAACATCGCAATTGTCGTCTTAGCAATTGCCAATGGGGTTGCCCTGGGGGTTCAGCCAATTGCCAGTCGTGAGTTTGGCCTGCATGACTACCGCAACGTTGCCACTAGTCTCAAAAACGGAATTGTGATTACCCTTTCGTTGGCGGCAGTCAGTTTTATTATTTTAATCGCCTTCAAGTTACCAATTATTGAGCTATTTAACACAGCTCATTCAAGCCAATTAGTTACCTACGCCAGCGTCGGCCTGCCAATTTATTTCGTCAGTGTCTTCTTCAGCGCGCTAAACCTGCTGTTTATCTTATTCCTAACTGCCATCGGCGCTGCTAGAGCTTCCTTTACCCTGTCAATCTTACGTGGCTACATCATCTTATTACCCGCGATCTTCTTCCTAGCTAAGTTTGCTGGAATCAATGGGGTCTGGGCCGCTGTTCCTTTCACTGAGTTAATAATCACTTGCCTAGGAGCAATCATTATCTTCCAGCGGCTTAATGCATTACGAAAATGGAGTGAGAAAAAAGTCTAAAATCTTGATTTTGGACTTTGTCTTCGAACCCCCGCGAGGATGGCTAGGCGTTCTGGGCGTTGATTTATCAACGTTCAGAATCCAGCCAGCTACCGCGCTGTAACATTAATATTTTTTAAAATAGTAAAGAGGCTGAGTTTATTCCCAGCCTCATTTTACTTTGCAGTGATTTTTTCCTCCGGGTCATCGGCAATTGGCAGCACAATTCTAAAGAGTGAGCCGGCACCGACCGAACTCTCAAGACTAATTGATCCATGATAACCCTCGATTAACCGTTTGGCAATCGACAGGCCAAGGCCATTGCCACCCTTCTTGCGGCTGCGGGCTTTATCTACCCGGTAGAAACGGTCAAAGACCCGCTTAACATTTTCCGGCGAAATTCCTTCACCGAAGTCCTGCACACCAATCTCAACCGTATTCATCCCCCGCGAAAGAATCAGGTGGATCTCTTGCCGGTCCTCTGTTGAATACTTAACAGCATTATCACACAAAATTACGAGGACTTGTTCCAAGTGGTCGCGGTAAATATCGACCGTAATTGGTTCCTTTAGGTCATCGTCTAGCCGGAAGGTAAATTCCGGATAGAGCATCTTAAAGTTGTTAAACACTTGGTGAACAACATCATTAACCACGGTATGCTGGTTACGGAAATTAATTTCAACTTGTTCTGCCCGACTAAGGTCCAACATTTCCTGAACAAGGTTTTTCATCCGCTTAATCTCAATCAACGTTGCCTTAATGGAGTCATCCAACACCTTCGGATCATCTTTACCCCACCGTTGCAACATGTCGAGGTGTCCCTGGATAATCGCTACCGGTGTCCGTAGCTCATGACTGACGTCACTAACAAATTGACTCTGCTGGTCGATGTAACGCTGCATCCGATCAAGCATGTCATTAAACATAGTAGTCAGCTCAGCCAGCTCATCATTGCGATTAACGACTGGTACCCGCACGTCCTTAGTTGGATCCTTGCTAATCTCCTTAACCGTGTCGTGGATGTTATCCAGCGGCTGCAACAAGAAGAGCGACAGGAAGTACCCCAACAAGCCACTGGCAATGATGACTAAACACATCGCCAAAACGCAGACCAACCATAATTGGTGGTAACTGCGGTTATACGAGTTAAGGTTATTTTCAACCTGCAAGTAACCAATTAATTGTCGTGACTTTTGCGCGTATACGGGAGCTTGTCCAACGAGAACATCATGGTCCGGCCCCTCGGCCACCCGAATGCTGCGGGCCGTCGAAAAACGTGGCGCCTTGATGTAGTGGCCCGTGCTTAAAATATTTTTTCCGTCTGGATTATAGACGTTGACCACCAGGTGACCGTCACTCAGTTCTTTTACCACTGGCCGTTGGTACTCCTCACCGGAAATAAGCTGAGTCCCGTCATTGCTGGGATCAATTAAATGACTGATGTTTTTTCGTGTCAACGGCTGGTTAATCGTCCCCAGCTGGCGGGTAATGTTTGTCATCCCCTCATTGATGAGCTGCCGTTCCTGGCGAAACAGGTTTTGGGTAAAGGAAGTAAACAAGGCAAAGACAACCACCATAAAGATGATTAGCGACCCCACAGCCGTCCCAAATGCCCACTTAATCTTTAACGACACAAACCGTCGTTCAACTTTTTCATCCATGGCGCGTCATCCTAGGAACGAATAACGTATCCCGTCCCCCGCACTGTCTGGATGTAACTCTTTTCACCAGGGCGGTCAATCTTGTTACGGAGGTAACGGATATAAACATCAACAACGTTTGTTTCAACCTTGGAGTCATAGCCCCACACCTTACTCAAGAGGTCTTTCCGCGACATTACCACATTGATATTTTCCATCAAAATCAGCAGCAATTCGTATTCCCGCTTTGTTAAGTTAATTACTTCGTCCCCCCGGCGAACAACCCTGTTTTCCTTTTCAATTGTCAGGTCCTTGTAGTTAACCGTTGTCTGGTGTTCCTTGTTGTTGCCATCTTCAATACTGATCCGCCGCAATAGTGCTCGGACCCGCGCTAATAATTCTTCTATGGCAAATGGCTTTACAATGTAATCGTCTGCCCCGTGGTCTAGCCCGGAAACCCGGTCAATTACGGAATCACGGGCAGTCATGATGATAATCGGAGTGTCCTTTAGTTCCCGCACCCGGCGAGCAACTTCAATCCCGTTTAATTCTGGGAGCATTAAGTCCAATAAGATAACGTCAAAGTCTTGGCTCAGCGCAGCATCTAATCCTGCCCGGCCATCTAATTCAACATCAGTGTCGTACCCCTCATGCTTTAATTCGAGTTCAACAAAGTTTGCTAAATTTTCCTCATCCTCAATAATTAAAATTCGACTCATTAATAATTCACCTACTATTTATAATCTTTTATTTGGTATTCGTATTAATAAAACACAATAATTTTATCACAATTTTCTAATAAACCCCAGCATTCTTAATGTTTTTAATATTGTTTTATCAAAGATGTAGATTATAACACGATTATTTCTTAATTTCTGAGAAAAATTTAAAAATAAAAAACTATCCCAGGTCCGGCGCCTAAAGGATAGTTTTTAACTTAATTAGTTGTTAGTGTTAACAACTTGCTTGCCATCGTAGTAACCACAACTTGGGCATACCATGTGTGACTTGCGAAGTTCACCACAGTTTGGGCAAGGGGTAAGGCCAGGTACATTTAACTTGATGTGACCCCGACGCATACGCTTCTTAGTCTTTGAAGTCTTCCGTGCTGGAACAGCCATGTTTGACACCTCCTAAGAAATGAAATTATCCACATTGGTTTTTAACCGTCCGCTATTTCTTATCATCCTGATCAGGAAAAAGTTTTTGCAACTTAGCGAGACGTGGATCAACTTTTTTATCTTTCTGCTTACTGGCTTCGTAATCATCTTCTGAGATAACGCTCCACCCTTTTCCGTTTGGCATTGGCTTGCCAGACTCCTCTTCGGCAGAAAGGACCCGCAATGGTACCTGCTCAACGATATTCTCTGCAAGGGCAGTATCGAAGTCAATCATCTCCCCCTTTTCAAGGAGAAAGATAACATCGTTCTCGTCCTCATAACGAGAAAGGTGTGAGCGATCATCGGTATACGTCTCAGTAAACGTAAAATCGAGTGGTAATTGAACGGGTGTTAACGAACGACTGGATGGGACGGTCAGTGTCGTCTTAACGTGGGCACTAATCGTCGCATCACCATCGTCATAAGTAACGTAACCATCAACTTTAACTGGTTGAACAGCTAAGATAGTCTCTGGAAACATCTTCGTTAATGATGCGTTCAGATCAAAAGTACTTTGAATATGAAGTGGTTCATCTTGATAACGATGTAATTCGGCTAACGACCATTTCACCGTACTAACCTCCTAATGCAACATGTGCAATTATACTAGTCCCTAGAAGGGTTGTCAATGTTTTTTCCTTGACAACCTTTTTGGGGTAACAATTTCCCTTCTTATTTTATCAAACATTTGCGCTGGCGTTAATTAAATATAACTGGGGGATGTTTTAAGTCTTGCTCAACGGGGGTAAATAATTGGTAGAGTTTGCCGGCCCGGTAGTCAAGGTTTAATCGATTATCGCGCAAGTCCTGGTCAACCTTCGTAATTAGGGGCATGGCGAGGTCCTTTTTAACATCGTGTAAGTACTGGCGGCCCCGCTGATCGAAACCGAGGACGTGAAGGTACGGCTCCTGCTCGTGGTTGGCGATAATCGCTTGGCTGAACTGCAGCAGGGTATATAGGCTAACCCGTAAAAGGTGCGCATAGGTGTACCGCTTTGTCTTCACATACTTCATAAAGGATGCAAAATCCGTGCTCCGTTGCGCCCCTTCTTTCATCCGGTACTCCAATCCTTCAGCCATCAGGTAGGTTGTTGCCAGGTAAGAAACCGGTGCTTGAATAAGCTGATTCCGCAATAGCGGATACAGGGCTGACCAGGCTGGAACAACCGTCTGCTTGGCTAAGGCAGTCGCCATTGTTGGTGGAACTGCCTGCTGGTAGGTCAGATCATGACGCTGGACAGCCTCACGGACAGCAGTTGCACTTGCAATCTTGCCAATAATCTCTTCATCGTGGTAATTACTTCCTTGCCGCTGGATTGGCAAAAGTTTCATCCCATAATTATTTTGCAGGTTAGCCTTGGTGTAGGCAAAGGCCAGGATATCATTAGGGTCAACCAGGGTCACGCCGGTGCGTGCTTTTAGCTGCTCGTTAAACTGCGTTGCAAACGTGGCATTGTACTTGCTAAAGCCTGCCTGGTCAAATGCCCGCTCTGCACTGACAAGCTGGGCAAAGTCCCATTCCGGATGCTCGGCACCAAATACTAGCGTATCAACCCCTAACGCCGCCAACAGCCGCATTGCACCAGCGGCAAAACGGTGGGCCGGCTGAACCGCATAAAAAATGGGCAACTCAATAACCAGGTCAACCCCATTTGCTAGTGCTGCCCGGGCACGTGCCCATTTATCAACAATTGTCGGCTCCCCCCGCTGAGTAAAGTTACCACTCATCACCGCGATAACGACATCTGCCCCTGTCCGCTGCTTTGCTTGGCGGAGATGGTAAAGGTGGCCATTATGAAATGGATTATACTCAACAACAAGCCCTACTGCCTTCATCGAATTTCTCCTTTACTTTTGACACTTAAAAAACCACCGGCGCGCCTTAGCTGGTAAAGCCGTCGTTGTGAAGTTGGCCCCAACAGCGATTGACTTGAAGCCCGCGTTTTTCAGCATCTCCTCAAGCACTGGCAGGTCATAGGTTCGTTCATAGTGAGTCTCACTGACCCGCTGATAGTCGCCACTTTGCAGCCGGTTGAAGAAGGTCAGGTCATGAATCACCCCGTGTTCAACATCATCATTAGCATAACTTTGCCACATAAATGCCCGTTGACCATCATCATCTTGATAATTGTACATGTATCCCGGATAAACTTCATCAGTCTGGTAAGGGGTGATGAGATCAAACAAAAAGACCCCCGCTGGCCGTAAGTGGTTAGCAACCTCGGTGAACGTTGCCTGTACATCTGCTGGGTTTTCCAGGTAACATAGCGAATCAGCGTAGCAGGTAATGGCATCATAAGTCGGTAGCTGGTGGAGGTCACGCATATCAACCTCAACTAGTTGTAAATCCACCCCGGCGGCAGCGGCATGCTGGTCAGCGAGGCTTAACATGTCTGCTGAAAAATCCGCAACCGTCACCTGGTGGTCAGGAGCAAGCATCACTGCTAAACGACCGCTTCCTCCCGCCAGATCCAAAATATCAGCACCAGCAGGAATATTCTCGACCGTAAAATCCCGCCACTTGCTATACATTGCAGGGTCAAATAGCTGGTCATATAACTGGGCGAAGCTATGGTAAATCATTAGTCCTTAACCCACTCATTAATGTCTACTAGTGGCGCATCAGACCATAACTTTTCAAGGTTATAAAACTGCCGCGTTTCTTCACGGAAAACGTGAACGACAACATCACCAAGGTCAATTAGGACCCACTTAGCATGGTTCTTCCCTTCAACACTGCCAATTTCAAGCTTTTTTTCATGGGCTTTTTCGACAATTGCGTTTGTAATTGCCTGCACTTGGCGGTCCGAACCACCAGTCATAATGACAAAGTAGTCCGCCATCGGGCTAATTTCGTCAACTTTCAATGCCACGATGTCTTCAGCACGCCGGCCATCAGCGGCTTCAATAACCATTTGTAATAAATCTTTACTGTTCATTAATCGATCTTCCCTTCATATTGTGGAACCCACGCGTTATAAGTCTCAATTGTCTTCGGATAGACAGGCTTAGCACGGGTGATAAGGTATTCTAATGTCTGCTTCGTCTGGTAAGCAACACCAGCCCCCAAGTCGGCTGCTGTAATCTCACGTGCCTTATCGACCCCCGCAAAATCACGGCCAGGCTCGATATAGTCAGCCATGTAGATGACTTGTTCTAACTTGGTCATCACCGGCGCCCCGGTCGTATGGTGACGAACGGCATTTAAAATATCTTCATCCCAAATTCCTAGTTCATCCTTAACCAGCTCGGCCCCGACAACCCCGTGCCAAATGGCATTTCCATAATTAAGGAGGTCCGGATCAAGCCCCTTTTTCTTAATCTCAGCGATAAAGTCTTCGGCAGGCCGTTGTTTAGCATAGTCGTGGCACAAGCCAGCAATACTGGCCTTTTCAACATCAACGCCGTTCTTTTTTGCTAATTCAATTGCCGTTTGCTCAACCCGTAGCACGTGCTGAAAACGTTTTTCCCGCAATGCCTTCCGTAGTCGGTCAACTAACTCGTCACGAGTCAGTGGCACATAATTTTTTTGATAACTAATTTCTTTAGTCACGGTATAACTGATGCTCCTTAATAAATTTTGCAACTGCATCTGGAACCATATACTTAATCGACTGGCCATTTCTAATCCGTTCCCGAATTGCCGTTGAACTAAAATCAACCTCCGGGACATCAACCCAAATTACGGGATAGGCAGTCTCATTTTTAGCGCCTTCTCGCTGGACACCGACAAAGTGAAAGTGTGGCAGCTTAATCAAGTCATCAATCCGGTACCACTTATGGAGATAGTCAACCATGTCCCCGCCGATAATGAAGTAGTATTCAGTATCGGGATGTTGCTCAACGAGGGATTTAATAGTGTCATAGGTATAGCTAACCCCTCCGCGGCGAATCTCACTAGTCTCAATTCCAAGAAACGGGTTATCCTTAATCGCTAGTTGGATCATCTGTAAACGAAGCTGGGGATCAATTGAGTGTTTTTTGTCAACATGCGGTGGCTTGGCATCCGGCATAAAGTCAACCCGGTCCAAGCACAAGGCATGGCCGACCTGGTCAGCAACAAATAAGTGGGCATTATGAATAGGATTAAACGTTCCGCCGTATAGCCCTACCCGTTTTCGACGGTTAAATACTTTCACTTCTGGCTGTACTTGGGTTTGAACATTTTCTACTACCTCATTGCTGTGCACAAAATCACTTCCACTTCACTTAGATATTAGCAACCCGCAATGATAAGTCCCGTGCATCACGGTTAGCGGATACCTTGAATAATACAAGCACCCGCCCAATGACTTGGACTACTTGAATATCGGTCTTGCTTTCAATCATCTCGCGGACCTCATCAGTTGTTACATCCGCATTTTGGAGGATACTAACCTTAATTAGTTCACGACGATCCAATGCACCGTCAAGTTGAGCAAGCCAATTATCAGTTAGGCCGTCCTTTCCTACTGAAAAAAGTGGTTGGAGGTGGTTAGCCTGCGAACGCAAAAAACGCTTTTGTTTTCCTCTTAATTGCATAATAATTTCCTTTCAAACTAAATCATTGCCCGGCGAACAAGTGCCCCGACACCCTTCGGCACCCACGCTGCCACCGCCGTATCGGCAGGAACAGTAATCCAGCCAAGGCCTTCAAAGACAACATCGCTCTTCTTTTCTAAGTGGAACTCGTACCGCTCCAGTTCGGGAAAGTTCTCCCGTTCATCCATTACCGGTGGTGTCAGTAGCGTTCCTAAGTGTTTTTGATAAAAACGATCGGCGTTCGCCAATTTCGTGCGGTGAATTGGGAGGTTATTATCAAAGTAGGCCACCATCCCTTTCCGTTCACCACGGAGGTAATCAAAGCGAGCGACACCACCCAGGAATAATGTTTGTTCAGCATTTAGCTGGTAGGTCTTCGGCTTGATCTCTTTTTGTGGTGCCACAATTTTAAGTTCCGTTGGCGAAAGAACGTGGGCCATCTGCTCCTGGTGGATAATTCCTGGCGTATCGACTAACACGTGCCCGTCATCCAGTGGAATTTCAATCTTATCGAGGGTCGTTCCTGGGAAGCGCGAAGTAGTGATCAGTTCCTGGACACCGGTCTTCTGCTTAATAATCTGGTTAATTAAGGTTGATTTACCAACATTTGTCACGCCGACAACGTAAACATCACGGTCCTGCCGGTACTTTTCAATTACGTCCAGCAACTGGTCAATTTCATGGTTCTTCTTTGCAGAAACAAGGACCGTGTCAATTGGCCGCAAGCCCGCCAGGTTAGCCTGTTGGCGAATCCAGTCCTGCAATTTCGGCCGCCGGAGTGAACGCGGAAGTAGGTCTTCTTTGTTGCCGACCAGCAAGATTGGGTTGTCACCGACAAAGCGGTGCAATCCCGGAATCAAGCTCCCGTTAAAGTCAAAGATGTCGACAACATACACGATTAACGCCTTGGCATCGCGAATCTGGTTAAGCAGCCGAAGAAAGTCATCATCCGTCAGGGAAACGGGGGCAATTTCATTATAGTGCCGCAAGCGGAAACACCGCTGGCAATATAGTTCACCCGTCTCCTTCCCCTTTTCCAAAGCTGAGTTAGGAGTGTAACCGAGTCCCTGGGGGTCATCAGTCTGGATAATACTCCCACAGCCAATGCAACGTAATGCTTCATTTTGTCCTTCTTCAGTCATTCAAATCCTCCTGCCATGTTAATTCTGGATATTTTTCTAATAATTGCTTCCATACACGTCGTTCAAAGAAGCGGTTAATTCGCGTATCCCACTTATCAGTATTTAATAATGGTTGGACCAGGATGCTCCGAACCCCTGCTTGGTTTGCAGCAACCACATCCGTCATCAATTGGTCACCAACCATCACGACTTCATTCTTACTGAGGCCTAGCTTTTGCCGGGCGCGGTCGATCCCAAAGCTCAATGGCTTCAAAGAACGCGATACAAACGGCAAATCCAAGTTGTGGGTGGCCTTAGCTACCCGCGCCTTACTATTATTAGAAATCACAATTAACGGGATGTGGGCATCACGAAGTTCTTGCATCCACTTCTGTAGTTCCGGCGTACCATCGGGATTATTCCACGCAATCAATGTATTATCTAAATCACTAAAGACTGCCCGGATCCCCTGCTGCTTTAACTGTGCGGGGGAAACAGAATAAATTGTTTTAACCATCCATGTTGGCTTAAATATTTCTAACAAAATAGCACCTCATCAAAATATCATAATTTGCTCTAATGATTAATTATATCCTGGATTCTTACTTAAACGCAACTAATAAAAAAGACCACTCTATCATGCTTACGCACCATAAGTGGTCAATATTATTAGCTTAGTTAAGAGCCTTCTTAGCTTCGTCAACAAGTGCCTTGAATGCATCAGCATCGTTAACAGCTAAGTCAGCTAACATCTTCCGGTTAATGTCGATGTTAGCAAGCTTCAAACCGTGCATCAACTTGCTGTAGCTAATGTCATTCATCCGGGCAGCAGCGTTGATCCGGGCAATCCAGAGTTCACGGAACTTACGCTTGTTAACCTTCCGGTCACGGAAAGCGTAAGTGTAACTCTTCATCACTTGGTCCTTAGCAGTCTTAAAAAGACGGTGCTTTGACCCACGGTAACCCTTTGCTAACTTCATAATGCGCTTACGACGTGCGCGCGTAACAGTTCCACCTTTAACTCGCATGTTGAAATCCTCCTACGTATATTAATTATTTATTTAAGTGAAGTTTACTTGAATGGTAATAACTTCTTGAAACGCTTTACGTTGGACTTGTCCATCATGCTCAAGCCACGTAATTGACGACGTTGCTTCTTTGTCTTACCGTGGAAACGGTGGCTAGTAAATGAGTTAGCACTCTTGAATCCACCATTTGCAGTACGCTTAAAACGCTTGGCAGCAGCGCGGTTACTCTTCATCTTTGGCATAAGTAATTCCCTACTTTCGTAAAATTAATTTTTTGCTTTATCAGCAGCTGGGGCAAGAGTTAAGAAAATGCTCCGCCCTTCCATCTTCGGACGTTGAACAACAGTAGCGATGTCTGAAGTTTCTTCAGCCATCCGTTCAATCATGTCACGACCGATATCCTTATGGGTAATTGCACGACCACGGAACCGTAGTGAAATCCGGACTTTGTCACCCTTGGAGATAAACTTACGAACCCGCTTCAACTTAACATTGAAGTCATTCGTGTCGATCGATGGACTAAGGCGAATTTCCTTGACCGTTATCGTCTTTTGCTTCTTACGAGCTTCACGCTCTTTCTTTTGCATCTCGAAACGGTACTTCCCGTAATCCATAATCCGGGCAACAGCTGGGCGTGCCTTTGGTGCAACTAATACCAGGTCAAGGTTAGCTTCTTCAGCTAGCTGTAAGGCTTCACGCTTAGACTTAATGCCTAATTGTTCACCATTTTGACCGATTAACCGCACTTCCCGTGCACGAATACCGTTATTGACAATCATATCTTGAGCTATGGCAACGCACCTCCAATTTTATTAGCGAAAGATCAAGCAAAAAAGCGGGGTGCAGATTGCACCCCGCTTAATAGTAACAGACATCAATGTCTGACCATATTTCATCTCGTCAGCCCGGCAATCCTAATCACCTAGGCGAGAAGCGGGTGCTTCTGCTTTTTCTTTCAACGTTTACTAGCATACTAAACTGTCTTTATAATGTCAAGGCAATTATCCTTTTGCCCGTAAATTTTTCCCGGTCATCGGCAACTCACGAGATAAAAACTTAATTCGCTCCATAATTCGCGCTGCTTTCAAGGGTTCATTATCTCCCTGGCTATTAATCGCCAGGTGGTTATGCTCTAATTCATCCATTGAGAAGTTAGAACTAAAGAAAGTCGGTAGTTCTTCTTGCATCCGGTATTCGAGAATTACACCTAAGATATCATCCCGTACCCAGGTGGACATCGCATCAGCACCAATATCATCAAGCATCAAAATTGGGGCCTTCTTTACCGCATCCAATTTTTGCCCAGTATTGTTATCCTTAATTGAATTCCGCATTTCAACCGCAAAGCTCGGAAAATGAACCATCGTGGTGGCGATGCCCTGCCCCTTCGCCAACTCGTTAGCAATCGCACCAAGCAAGTAAGTTTTTCCTACCCCAAAATTACCATATAAGTATAGGCCAGGTTGGAAATGCCCCGCTTGGAAGTTATCAGTAAAATCCATTGCGGCACTGATTGCCGCAACCCGGGTACTAGTACCGGTCTCCTCATCAGCATAGAAATTTTCAAAGGAGGCATTACGAATAAACTTCGGCATATTAATTGACTTAACCAATTGCTGAATATGTTGGCGATGTTGTTTTTCAATCAGTTGCTTGGTCGGCACGTATGTCACGTCAATCTGTCCAGCATTCATTATCAATTGTGGTGAATAACCGGGGGCAACCGAGGCGGCACCGCGAGCAATTAACTGTTTCTCGTGGAAAAATTCATAGAGTTTTGATGACCCCCGTTTAAGGGCATCCTTAGTTAACCGGTCACGATTGCTCGTCAAAAATTCCTGGACATCCTTATCCTGATAGACCTGTTGCATTGTCTTTTGCAAGGCACCAGCAATGTTTTGTCCCCGCATCATCTCCTGAAGCGTTTTGTTCAATGATTGCATCGCTATCACCTCCTTTAGTTAGCTTCCTTTTTTCGCTTGGCAATCCGCTCTTTTAGTTTCGCAACCGCTTGCGTTGATGCCTTTTTAGTTAGCTCACTACTATCTTTTTTACTCCACTCTGGCATCGGTTCATTAATCGTCTTCCGCCAGTTATTACGCCGGCGTGGCTGCCGTTGCTTTGGCTCTTTTACCTGCTTATTATGACTCTTCAGCTGAACAAGGGCACCTTTAGCATCAGTGACTTTGTTCCTAATCCAATTATTGGCAATCGCATCAACAAAGTTTGCACTCAAGGTTGACTTTCCCTGGTCAGCAATGACGTACCAGGTTAACACATTGATCGCATCGTTTGGCAGCTTTTCTTCCTCAACCAGCCGGGTTAACAGGTAGCGTTCGCCAGAAGTAACATAACCGCCCGTCTGTCCCTTTAATACCTGTAAGAACTCAACTGGCGCCCACTTAGCGACACTCGCTAATAGCTGCCGGTCTTGGGCAGTCAAATTGCCTGGTTGCTCTTGACCATGGTCACGGTTGTCTTCTGCAACTTTATCCTTGTCCTTGGTCGATGAATAGACGATGTTATAGGTTGAGGCAACCACACGCTTAAACTTTTTGGCGTCAAAATGGTTATTGCGCAAATCAACCGACCGTAAAATCAGCCTTTTCATTGTCGGTTCATCAATTCCATATAGCTGGTGTTCGATTTGAATCAGGTCACGGTGCGCCTCTAGGTCTTCTTTAACGACCGGCTGGTTAGCCAGCAAACTATTTAACGCTGGCCAATCAAAATCACTCGCTACTTGCTCATCAATTGCTGGCTTTTTCTCCACCGGGGCAGTCTTGCGCAAGTTAGCAATCACTGGTGGTGTTGCGGTGATTGACCGGGAATCGACATGGAATTCATCAAAAAAGTGGTGGCTGACATTTTTCAGCTGGGTATTCTCTGAGGCCAACTGGAATTGCCGACCACGACTGACCAACTGGGTAAAAGCTTGGTCACCAACCTCCTCTAAAAGCAAGATGCTTAAGAGGTTATCATCAACAAACTGCTCAGGGGTTAACGTCGACTGAAGCTGGTAAACATAAACATCCCCCAGGTCATCATGCTGGAAAAATGTCTGTACTAACCCAACGGCTTCAAGGCGATGGAGGGCCTGGCTAACCTGCTGTCCGCCGGCATTTAACTGGGCAAGTAAGCCACTTTGCATCCGCCGGGCAGCAATCGTCGGTTGGGGGATCAATTGGGCTTTCAACGCGTAAAACAGGCTAAAAGCCGCCGGGCCGAGAATTGGCTGGTAAAAGGTTGCAAGTGTCTCATCACTAAAATTAACAAATGACGGACTAGCTGTAACAAGGTACCCCGCCTGCGGATCAAATGTTGTTGAAGCAGCCATTGTCATCCCCCCTGCTTACTTTTTATGTTCCGTCTTCATCATTGACTCTAGTTCATTCATAAAGGCATCGACATCCTTAAATTGCCGATAAACACTAGCAAACCGAATATAGGCAATTTCGTCAACGTTTTTCAGCTCATTCATGACAAACTTACCGATCACCTGACTCGAAACTTCACTTTCACCGAGACTCCGCACCTGTTTTTCAACCTTATCCGTAATCTTAGTCAGCCGCTCCATGCTTACCGGGCGTTTTTCTGCTGAGCGAACAATTCCGTTAAGGATCTTTTGCCGGCTGAACTCTTGGCGGGTACCATCTTTTTTAATAACTAGCAATGGGGTCTCTTCATACCGTTCAAAGGTTGTAAAGCGAAAACCACAGTGAACACATTCACGACGGCGACGAATAAAACTACCATCTTCACTCGGCCGACTATCGACTACTCGCGAGCCATTTTTATGACAATGTGGACAGCGCAATGTGTTCCCCTCCTTCATTTAATATAAGTACTTTATTTTACCATATTAATTATTCTTTAACTTGTTAATCAAGCTGGCAACCTGTTTTTGCAGCTGAAGCTCATCGCCGTTGTTATCAATCAAAATATCAGCTTTCTTCTCTTTATCAGCTAAACTTAGCTGCGCCTTTATCCGGTTAAGGGCCTCGTCTTGGCTGTAATGATCGCGGGCCATCAGCCGTTGGAGCTGCTTTTCCCGGTCAGTAAAGACAACGATTACTTGGTCACAGTCCTCATCATAGTGCTGTTCGAATAGCAAGGGGGCATCCAAGATTATCGCTGGTAAGTGCTGTTTTTTTAATGCTGCTACCTGCCGCCAAATTTCATCACGAATCAAGGGCTGCATAATATCGTTCAGTTTTTGCCGTGCCTTTTGATCATTAAAGACAATCTTCCCCAGCGCGGGACGATTCAATTCACCGTTATCTAATAACACCTGCTGCCCAAAGGCATTAACAATCTCGGTTAAGCCCACCGTGTTGGGCAGCTGGACTTGCCGGGCAACTTGGTCAGCGTCAATTACTGGAATCCCTGCTTGCCGAATAATGGTGCTAACCGTTGACTTTCCTGTCGCAATTCCACCAGTTAAGCCAATTAATTTTGTCATAACTACTCTTCTTTCAATTCTTGACAGTGCGGGCAAAAAGTCGTTCCCCGCTCTGCTACTTTAATCTTAACCATTTTAGTACCACAGCGCGGGCACTTATCCCCCGCATGGCCATAAGCATTTAGTCGTTTCTGGAATGCGCCGGCATCGCCAAAAGCGTTGGTAAAACTATGAACAGTCGTGCCCTTGTACTTAATCGCGGTCGCCAATTCATTGATAATATTCTCACGTAGGCGGGCAATTTGTTCATCAGTCAACGTATTAGCTGGCTGTTCCGGATTAATTTTTGTCTGCCACAAGACTTCATCAACGTAGATGTTGCCAAGACCAGCAACATGCTTCTGGTTGAGTAGGAATGGCTTTATCTTTCCCCGACTCCTTTTTAGTTCATGGTTAAAGAATTCCAGCTTAAACGCTTCATTAGTCGGTTCCGGGCCAATTGTCTTTAATCCGCCCACCATCATTTCATCCCCGGTCTTCACCAGGGTCATTCGACCAAACTTGCGGGTATCATGATAACAAAGCTCCGTCCCGTCAGTAAAGTGAAAAACGACGTGGGTATGCTTATCAATCGGGCCACCATTCGGCTGGTTAAAGTACTTTCCTTCCATTCGCAAGTGCGAAACCATCGTTAAATCATTGCTAAAGCGAAATAACAGATACTTCCCCCGCCGGTCAATTTTTTCAATTGTCTGCCCGACCAATGCTTGTTTAAATTCTTCAACATCATTGGTGATCGTCTTGCCGTAATACACATCAATGCCGGTAATTTTTCTTCCGGCGGCAATGCGCATCAAGCCCCGCCGGACAGTCTCAACTTCTGGTAGTTCTGGCATGAAAAATTCCTCCTATTTTTTTAGGTCGTACCAGGTATCACCAAACTTGCTGTCGACTTTCAATGGTACGTCCAGCTTGACGGCAGAATCCATTACAGCAGGGACTAACTTTAGGAGGGTTGGAATTTCCTCTTTTGGTGCTTCAAAGACAAGTTCGTCGTGAATTTGTAATAACATTTTGGCCTTAAGCCCCTGCTTAGTCAGCTCATCTTGCATCCGGATCATCGCAATCTTGATAATATCGGCAGCACTTCCCTGAATTGGGGTGTTCATTGCCGTCCGCTCGGCAAATGACCGCCGGCTAAAACTCTTCGCGTGGATATCTGGCAAGTAGCGGCGACGATGGGTAATTGTTTCCACATAACCATTTTCCCGGGCAAATTCAATCGTGTCATTGATGTACTTCTTTACCCCGGGGAATTCATGGAAGTAATTTTGGATAAACTCGTGCGCCTCGGCACGGCTAACGTGGATCCGCTGTGCTAAGCCATAGTCACTAATCCCGTAAACAATTCCGAAGTTAACCGCCTTCGCCCGGCGCCGCATGTTCCGGTCAATCTCTTCATCAGGTCCGAGGTGGAAGATCCGCCGCGCTGTACTAGCATGGATATCTTCACCGTTTTTAAAATCTTCCTGCAAGTTCTTATCACCAGTGATGTGGGCAAGCACCCGTAGTTCAACCTGGGAATAATCCGATGAAAAGATCTGCCAGCCTTCATGACTAGGGACAAATGCCCGGCGGATTTGCCGCCCTTCCGGCAAGCGGACCGGGATATTTTGCAAGTTAGGGTCAACTGAGGAGAGCCGGCCAGTCTGGGTTAACGTTTGCAGGTAACGGGTGTGGATCTTTTGGTCACTTGAGTGGATCACCTTGAGCAAGCCGGTAATGTAAGTCGACTGGAGTTTGGCAATCTGCCGGTATTCTAAAATTTGCTCAACGATTGGCGACCGGTCCGCTAACTTCTCCAGCACATCAACTGCTGTTGAATAGCCAGTCTTGGTCTTCTTAATTACGGGCAACTTCAATTTTTCAAAAAGGATATGGCCAAGCTGCTTGGTCGAATTGATGTTAAATTCTTCACCGGCTTCTTGGTAGATCTGCGCCTCAATTTCAGCTAGGCGCTCCGTTAGCTTGCTCCCCATTTCTTTGAGGGTCTGCGCATCGACATGCACCCCGGTAATTTCCATCTGTGCTAAGACCCGCGTTAGTGGAAGCTCAATGTCAGTATATAGCGGGGTCTGCTTGTTGTCGTCTAGTTTAGCAAACAATGCCTTTCGTAACTGCTCAATTGCCCGGGCTTTATTAGCTAAGTGGGTGAAAAAGGTCTGGTCATCTTCGGGGACAGCGCGTTTAACCCCCTTGCCATAGACTTCCTCATCAGTTAGCACATCATCATAGTCGTGCTCGTGGGCAACCTGGCCAAGGTCATTGCTATTATCATTAGTGTTTAATAGGTAGGAGGCCAGCAGGAGGTCAAAGTTAATTGGTGTTAGCTTAATGCCTAAACGATTTAAACCAACAATCTGCGCCTTAGCATTAAAGACATTCTTCTTAATGGTCGAGCCCGTCAGTAAGGACATTAGCGGTGCCTGCTTCAAAAGCTCAACATCGCGGCTGACAAACCATTGGTCCCCGGCCCCGATAACGAAGCCCGCAAATGGAGAGGTGTGATAATTTGCTTCTGGCATTTCTAAGTAAAAGCTAACCTCTCCTTTGAGGGTACTAACCGCGTCAAGGTTGGCCGCAGTTAAGACAGTGTAATTAATTGGCGTAATCGTTTCACTGTCATCTCCAGCGTCAACGTCCATCTTCTTTAAGAAGGAGTTAAAATCCATTTCCTGATAGAACTTAACTAGGTCTTCCGTCTGCGGGCCCTTGTAGGTAAGGTCTTGCAGCCCAATCTCTAGCGGGGCGTCACGAAGGATCGTGGCGAGAGTCTTACATTGGCGCGCAATTGCCTCTTCTTCCACCAGGTGTTCCTTCATCTTGCTCTTCTTCAGGTCATCAATGTTATCATACAGATTTTCAATTGAACCAAACTGCTTTACCAGCTTGATTGCTGTCTTCTCACCAATCTTGGTGACCCCTGGATAATTATCAGAAGTATCCCCCATCAACGCCTTCATATCAATAATCTGCGTCGGGGTAATTCCGAGTTTTTCTTCGACATGCGCTGGTGTGTAGTGCTCCGTATCAGTTACCCCCTTGTGGGTCACTGCAACGGTCGTGTTTTCACTGGCAAGCTGGGTTAAATCACGGTCCCCCGTTACAATCAGGGTCTTGTAGCCCGCCTCATCGGCTTGCTTCGCCAGGGTCCCGATAATGTCATCGGCCTCATAATTTGCCAGCTCGTAGCTATGGAGCCCGGAATCTTTCACTAGTTGCCGAACATAGGGGAATTGCTCGGTCAGCTCACTCGGGGTCTTGCTGCGGCCACCCTTGTAGTCATCATACATTTTTGTCCGGAAGGTAACTTTGCCGGCATCAAAGGCAACCAGGCCGGCATCTGGTTTAAAGTTTTCAAGGACGTGGTCGAGCATCAGCTTAAAGCCATAAATTGCCGCCGTGTGTAAGCCGTCCTTGTTAGTAAACTTATCAATTTGATTATGCATTGCAAAAAATGCGCGGAATACAATACTGTTTCCGTCGATTAAGAGTAATTGCTTTGTCATTTAATTCCCGCCCTTCTATCGCTAATAGTAATTGTACCAAAGAATCCAATGATGGTTTAGCTTCTTGACTAAAGAATTAAGCGATAATTGTCGAATAAGGATCCTTTTGGAGGTAATAAAAAAGTTCAGCGTGAGTTGCGTTCACACTGAACTTTATCTTAATTAGTTGCGTTCACTCATTCCAAATATCTGGAGAAGTGAGATAAAGAGGTTTACAAAGTCTAAGTACAGTTGCAATGCCCCTAACACTGCTAACCCGGTAACGGAAACCTGGTCCCCATAATTTAGGTAAATCTGCTTCATCTTTTGGGCATCCCATGCCGTCAAAACAGTAAAGATAATAACGGCGATGAATGAGAAGATGTAAGCAATTGCGGGGCTCTTTAAGAACATGTTGATGAAGTAAGCGATCATCAAGGCAATTAATGCCGCAGTGGCGTGCGAACCAAAAGTACTCAAGTCACGCTTAGTAAAGGTCCCGTACAGCGCCATCGTTACAAAAACAGCCGCAGATGAAACGAAGGCCGACGCAATGCTTGCGCCAGAGTATACTCCGGCGATGATTGCAAATTCAACCCCGTAGATAATCGCCACCAGCATCAACATGATAAAACTGCCGACCGGGTTACGGGTAGCACTAAAGCTAACACCCATTGACAAGGCGATTGGCAACAAGAGGATTATCCACACCATTGCCGGATGGGCACCGAAAAAGCCGAAAACGGCGTTACGAAAGACCCCCATTGTCAGGTAGGCACTGAATGCGGAAACTAGCACCGCGAGGGTCATATTTCCATACATTCGGGTCAAAAAGCTATTCAAACCAGTCGCATCGGTAACAACCCGGCGACCAGGTTCTTGTGAGAAGTTATTCATCAAAGCTCCTTCTTTCTATTTCAATTTGACTTTATTTGACTAATTATCAAAATGGTAGCAAAGGCCACCATCTCGTTCAAGTATTAAGCTAATTATTTAATAATTCTTTGTACTTATCTTCATACTTCTCAATGTCGCCAGCACCCATGAAGACAACGACGGCATTGTGGAATTGCAACAATTTATCCATTGAATCCATATCAATTCCTTCACTACCGGGAATCCGTTGTTCAAGGTCGGCACTAGAAACATTTCCCGCATTTTCCCGGATTGAGCCAAAGATCGGCGTAACAAAGGTCTTATCCGCACGACTCAAAGACTTAGCAAAGCCCTCAAGGTAGGCCGCCAACCGAGAATAAGTATGGGGCTGGAAGACCGTAATGATTTGCCGGTCAGGGTATTTTTGCCGGGCGGCATCAATTGTTGCCTTAATTTCTTGTGGGTGGTGGGCATAGTCGTCAATAATCGTCGCATCCGCCACATCCGTCTCGCTAAAGCGGCGTTTTACACCAGTAAAATTAGCTAATTCCTTCTTAATTTCAGCCATGTCAATGTGTTCCATGTAGGCAACTGCTAAGACTGCCAAGCTATTTAAGACGCTGTGTTCACCATACAAGTGGATGGTGAAGGTCCCTAGCTTTTCATCACGGAAGTAGGCATCATAAGTCGACCCTGCCGGTGTCCGCTGGATGTTTTCTGCCCGGAAATCGTCAGTCGGGTTTGTCCCGTAATAGTAAACCGGAACATCAACGTTTAACTGCCGCAAGTTAGGGTCATCCCCCCAGGCAAAGATTGCCCGCTTAACCTGTTTACCGTAAGTCGCAAACGAGTCACGAACATCATCAATGTCATTAAAGTAGTCCGGGTGGTCAAAGTCAATATTAGTCATAATCGCATAGTCAGGATGGTAGGCGAGGAAGTGGTCGCGGTATTCATCGGCTTCAAAGACGAAGAAGCGATCATTATCATTACCCTTACCAACCCCGTCACCAATCAAGAAACTGGTCGGTTCAACCGCTGCTAAAACATGGGAAAGCAAGGCTGTCGTACTGGTCTTCCCATGCGCGCCGGCAATCCCGATGCTGGTATGGTTAGTAACTTCATTTTCAACGGCTTCTGGATAGCTTAAAACCGTCAAGCCGAGTTCATGCGCCCGTTTAATTTCAGGGTGATTATCATCAAAAGCATTCCCCTGGACAACAACCATTCCCGGCTTCAAATTGGCTGGATCAAATGGCAATATCTTTATTCCCGCCTTTAATAGTGGCGCCTGTGTAAATGTTTCCTTTTCAATGTCTGAGCCAAGGACGGCGTTGCCCTGGTCATGGAGGACTCGTGCTAAGGCAGCCATCCCAGTCCCCTTAATTCCAACAAAATAATATGTCTTTTGTTCCATTAATCCAATTTCCTTTCAACAATGCAATTAATTTAAAAATAAAGGTGAGGGTCCACCGCGCGCAATCTCACGACTAGTTTTCCCCCACTAAATGATAAAGCATTCTAAAATTTTGGCAATAGTATTTGCTAAATTTTACTTTGCCGGGTAGTAGGTATCCGCTTTGGCAAAGTCAACTGCTTCGCCGACTTCTTGCCAGTCATCTGGAATGATGAATAGGCCCTTTTCATCAGGGGCGTTCTTGATCCGCAATTCACGGAAACCACAAAGCATCCCCGCACTGTCGACCCCCATCAGTTGACCAGGCCAAATAATCTTCCCATCAGGCATCATTGCTCCAGGACGGGCAACGACGACCTTCTCACCTTCCGCAACATTCGGCGATCCACAAACAATTTGGACCGTCTGGTCAGCATTAATCTTGGTCTGGGTAATCTTTAAGTGGTCTGACTTAGGGTGGTCACTGATCTTTTCAACATAACCCACCACAAACTTTGGCTCATGGTCGGCAGTAAGCATTTTATCAAAGCCCGCTGCGGTCAGCTTGTCATTTAACTTTGCAACCTGCTCATCAGTCAAGAAAACTTGCCCGTTGTGGTCGACCAATTCGGGTAAAATCTTGCTAGCGTTCATAAAGTTGTAACCAAGCAAGTCACCCTTGTCAGAAGTGATTTGGGCAACGTCATCAGCAACCTTGGTATCTTGCTCAGCAGTATCTTGACCGGTAATTACAACCAAAATATCACCAATTTCACTGGGATTGTAACTTGAAATTAACATCAAATATTCCTCTCCTATAACTTTTATCTTTTTCATTATGGCACAAAATAAAAAAAGAGGCCATCGCATTTCTTCATTTGCGAAAGCATCGCCCCTTCATTTTACTTCAAGCCAGTTAAAAAGTCTTCTACCTGTTCCTTAGTTTTCCGGTCCTTATTTACTAAGCGGCCAATTTCTTGCCCCTTGTTATAAACAACGAAACTAGGAATCCCAAAAATATTTAATTCGGCGGCTAAATCAATGTTTTCATCACGGTCGACCAAGTAGAATTGGTAATCGCTGAAGTCTTGTTCGATTTCTGGCATTGCGGGCTTGATGAATTGACAATCCGGGCACCAATCAGCGGTGAAGAAAAGGACAACCTTGCCCTGACCAATTTTTGCTAAAAGCTGGTCTTCTTTAATTTGTGGTAATCTTTCCATTGGAATAACCTCCCATTACTTCTTAAAGATAGTATACCATGGAACTTATCTATTATAAGGATTTTGCCTGTGGCATGATGTTTGGATTTTAGGGCCTAAGATGATAGAATAGACCTAATGTTTGAACGGAAGAAACTTTAGATATAAAGGAAGCAATTAAATGAACGCAAGTAATAACTCCCTTAATCCCTGGTTGATCCCTGTCACCCTTGGTGCGTCAGGAATCGCCGGCTTTATCGCTGGCAAATTATTTGGCAACCGGCAAATCTCAGCCGACCGGATCCTTAAGCTAGTCAAGGACGACTTTGCAAGCGAAGGTGACGTTTGTGGTAGCTGGATTAGTGATGAAGTTGTCCCATTTCAGCGCTTCGCGGTAAAGACAGCGGCCTACCAAGGAGGAATCACCCGCTTAGAAGATAACCAAAAAGTTGATTATACTTTTGTGGCCGATGCTTACACCGGTAGTTTATTAGAATTAAAACGTGTGGAGTAAACAAAAACCTGCTACCTTGAACTGTAGCAGGTTTTTGTTATTTAAAAATTAGCTGTTAATTTATAGATCGGTTGCCCCTTGGCTGCGAACTTTTGCTCATATTCAGTCTCGACATTATGTTCATTTTCTGGACTATTATGCAAGTCAAGCCAGACACCATCAAAATGCATTCCAAAATTATTCATGCTGGCTAGTGAAAACTCAAAGAGTCCCATGTTATCAGTCTTTAGTTCGACGGCACCATGTTCTTGAAGAATATTGCGGTAACTTGCTAAGAAGGTCTTATAAGTTAGCCGCCGCTTGGCATGCCGCTTTTTTGGCCATGGGTCAGAGAAATTTAGGTACATCTTGCTGACTTCTCCCGGCGCAAAGTATTCAGCAAGGTCACCACCATCCCCACAGATTAACTGCAGGTTAGGGAGCTCTTTTTCAAGGGCCTTTTTCAAGGCAATGGCGGCCACTGTCCGTTGGATCTCTAGGCCAATAAAATTAATCTCTGGGTGGGCCATCGCCATGCCGATGATAAATTGTCCCTTCCCCATGCCGACTTCTAAGTGGAGGGGCTGTTCTTTAGCAAACCGTGTCTGCCACTTTCCCTTATACTGCGGGGCATTCTCAATCATCATCTCTGGGTGAGCAGCAATTAGTGGGTCTGCCCATTTTTTATGTTTTACACGCATAATCAATAAATCCTCACTTTACTAATTTCTTTACACGAACACTAAAGTAGAACCGGGTTAAGATTGCAACTTCAATGATCGCAATTACCAGGTTAAGTAGTAGTTGTGACCAATTAAGCTGCCAGCCAACACTCGCTAAGGCGACCAGGAAGGCTTCAACCGCTGTCACCTTCGCAAGTAATTGTTTGAAGTCTTCTTGCTGTTGGCCACTAGCAACCGGATAAATGTGGGTAAAGACATTTGCCTGGTACTGGTCATAAAGGGGCATCAACTGGGTAGCAATCAGGTAAATAAATAAGGCAACCATCACCGTATTTAACCATCCAGCAGGCAGTAAAAAGACAATTACCATCCCGAGGACGGTCAGGCGGCCAATGATTCCACTAACCTCGGTACTGCGCACAAATGCCCGGGCATACAAGTACGACCACGGGTGGTTAGGGATGCTCAACCAGTTGACTACCCCATCTGCCCAGTGGCGGCGCCTTGTCTTTCCTTGAACACTGGGAACATCCGTGAAGAGGTTAAAGAACCGGTAGACACTGTACATCCGGTCCTGTTCGCTCTGGACCGCCAACCGCCAGTCAAGGTCGAGGTCACGGTAATAGCAACAAACAGCAATGTACAAAAGCACGGCCACTCCTAACCCGACAAACGGGTTAATTAGCCACGTTGCTAATGCTGCTAGCAATGGGTTTGCCCAGTACTCAAGGACTGTCCGGCGGTGCTGGTGGCCCCAGCGTTGAGTAATCGCCTTATGTGTCAGGTGAAGCCAATCCGCCTTCGTAACTACCGCCGTTAAAAAGATCGCAACAATTGCCCCAGTCCCAAGTTTTTCTGTCGTAAGGGCAAACGGCAAGGCGATAAAGGTTCCGACAACGGTAATGATCTCACCCAGGATTAGGCTGTATAGTTTAGCACTACTTAGGTAATGACGGATTGCGCTAACCTGGGGGAGTAAGAATACTGGGTCTGGCCGCTTGATCAGGGTTGCTAGCCGGCCTAGCTGGGGAATAAGGGTAAACCAAATGACGAGTACCCACCGTGTCCGCCACTGATTAGGGCTCAACTGCGGTAGCAATTGTGAATAACCGTATGCCAATGCACCAAACAAGAAGAATAAGGCGATGACAAAGTGATCATTAAACACGAGTCGCCAGTAGCGCAAGAGAAGCAAGAAGTGTTGGCTGCGGCGCTTATTAAACAGCTTATTCATGGTGATCACCCTTTGCTAATTGGAGATAAATCTCATCGAGTGATTCACCATCATAATCACCAGCTGCCCGCAGTTCATCAAGCGTCCCGTGGGCTTGAACTTTCCCGTTAGCTAAAAGGACAAAGCGATCACAGTAGCGTTGCGCCGTATCCAAGACGTGCGTTGACATCAGCACGCCGACGCCGGCCTTCTTTTTTTCCGCAATCAAGTTTAACAGGTCGTGAACTGCTAGTGGATCAAGGCCGTAGAACGGTTCATCGACAATCAGTAATTTGGCATTCGTCATAAATGCGCAGCAGATCATTACCTTTTGCTTCATCCCCTTAGAGAAGTTAGCGGGAAACCAGTCAAGCTTGTTATCTAGCCGAAAGAGCTTTAATAGTTTTTTTGCCCGCGGCCAGGTCTCATCTGGATTTAACTGGTAAGCCATCATCGTTAATTCGAGGTGCTCACGAAGGGTCAACTCATCATAAAGGATTGGCGTCTCCGGTACATATGCAATTTGCTTTTTATATTCTTCCGGATTTTTTTGTAACGTTAATCCGTTGAGGGTAATCGACCCAGAAAACGGCCGTAATAAGCCGATGATGTGGTTTAACGTGGTCGATTTTCCTGCACCATTAAGCCCAATTAAGCCGACCAACTCGCCTGGTTGGACAGCGAGGCTAACATCTTTTAGGACCGGGAGCTGCGAATATCCCCCGACCAAGTTTTTTATCTCTAAAGCCATTGTCATTCCTTCTTAGTGTTCCGTGAATTTATTTAACCATATCATATGATTATATCATAGGTCTTTTCTGAAGCTAAATCATGCACGTTGCTAATTTTTTCGGTATACTAGAACTAGTTTAGTACCACTAAGGAGTGAGAATGATGGATAATTGTATTTTCTGCAAGATCATTAAGGGTGAAATCCCTAGTTACACGGTGTACGAAGATGACGTCGTCAAAGCTTTCCTTGATATTTCCCAGGGCACTCCTGGTCATACCCTGGTAATTCCTAAGAAACACGTGCCAGACCTATTTGCCTACGATGCCGACCTCGCTGCCGAAGTCTTTTCTCGGATTCCCAAGATTGCCCGGGCAGTGAAGGCATCTAACCCTGCGATTAAGGGGATGAATGTCGTCAACAATAACGGTGAAGTGGCCTACCAGTCAGTCTTCCACTCCCACTTCCACCTAATCCCCCGGTACACAGACCATGATGACTTCAAGATGATCTTTAAGGATAACTCCGGCAATTATGACGAAGCAAAGTACAAGCAAATCCAAGAGGCAATCATTGCCCAGTTAAAGGAAGAGTAACATGCAAGCATTTACTGAAATGAAAGCCGAGTTGCAAAATCTTAGCACCGCCATTACCGGTCTAAAAAATAACACGGCCAAGCTCACAAAAGCACTCACGGGTGTTCAACAGTTCAGCGACGGTGTCCAACGCGACATTAAAAAATGGCAGTTTAAGACGACACCGCGGTTAAACCGTATTCAAATTATTCTTGACGTATTAAAGATTGATGCTAAGGAAAATAAGTAATTATTAAAAGCAAGCTGGAAAAAAGCTTCTCGGAGCCCCGGTGGGGTAACCTAGGACGGACGTTAGCACGGCACGGGCCGACGTTTGCCCGTAGTTACCCTTGAGGGGCTCGCTGTCGACGCGGAGCTAGCCTATTGGTTCCCGTGATTACTGTGTAATATTCGGAGATAAAGCAACAACAAGAGGCTGGGAAGAAACAATGTTTCTTCCCAGCCTCTTGTTACTTTATCGTGCTATCCGCGCTTACTTAGCGCTGCTGCTTGAGCTGGTTTGCCCAAGGGAGCCGTTTGTCGTGCTGTTGGAGTTGAGGTATTCATCAAGGATGTTCTTTTGGTCGTTATCCTTAATTGAGACATTCCCCTTCTTCAATACATTTGAAACAACCTTGTGCATGAAGTTTTGGTTGTTCATGTTTTCTTGGACGATTTGGTTCTTAAGGTCATTGATGTGTTGACTCTTCTTCCCCTTTGCTGGGTGTTCAATCATGTAGATAACTTGGTAACCGTCATCCGTCTTAACAGGCGTTGTTGTGTACTCACCTGTCTTAAGCTTGAAGGCGGCCTTCTTAAAGGATGAGTCTAGTTGGTTATCGGTATTGTCAAACGCTGGCAACTTACCACCATTATTCTTCGTCTGACTATCAGTTGACTTGGACTTAGCAAGCTTCTTAAATGTCTTGTACTTGTTGCTTGAATCATTCAATTGGCTAATGATGTCTTCCGCATCAGCTTTACTACCAACTAAAATTGTTGCTGTTTGCACTTTTGGCTCATACTTCGTCCATTGCTTGTTAATCTGCTTACTTGTAATGTGGGAGTAATCACGAGCAGCCGCCGTCAGCAACAAATTAGACCGGATCTGTTCCTTCAATGACTTGGTCGTCATCCCCTGGCTCTGCAGCATTGCATTAAATTGTGAGCCGTATTCACTCTTGTAAGTGTTAAATTGAGCGTTGACCTGCTTGTCACTAACCTGCTTGCCGTATTCCTTTTCCAGAACCTTATCAAGGATCATTTGTTGCAAGACTTGCTTCCCCTGGTTAGTCTGCTTCATACTGCTGTAGTATTCACTTTCGGTGATCTTACCACCACTAGTAGTGGCAACTGCCTTATTTCCACAAGCAGCTAATGGCAACATTAATGCTGCCGTTGCAATAATTGCAATTAATTTTTTGGACTTCATGTATGTTACACATCCCTTATTATATTTTTCGAAAAACTTCACTCATCCAATATACCACACTTATTTTCTCATTCCAGTGTCCCCACCAAATGTTTAGCGCATCTTCATAAATTATTCATTATTTTCATTGGCTAAGTTAAGGACTGTCGGTGACAGCTTACTGATCCGATCATCAGCGGTAAAGTATAACACCTGGTTTGTCTTCGCAATTGTCGCCAGTAGCTCCATCATCCGCTGACGACGGACATTATCAAAGTTAACAAAGCCATCATCAATAATCACCGGGAAATTAACCTGGTCACCCATCACGCTGACAAAGCCAAGCCGCAAAGCCACGTAGAGCTGCTCTGCTGTTCCTTGTGATAATTCTTCGACAGCAAAGACTTGCTGGTCAGCAGTCAACACAGTGATTCCCGCGGTGGTCAAATTAATCCGTTGGTAGTGTTGACCGGTAAGAATTTTGAAATAATCAGTTGCCTGCTTAATGATCGCCGGGTAGCGGTTAGAAGATGCTAGCGATAGCGCCTGGTTTATCCACTTTATTGCTAGTTGGTAAGTGAGCCACTTTTTCACCTGGTTTTCAATCTGCGTTTCCAGGTTTGCCCGCTCCTGCTCCAGCTGGCTCAAGCTCCCGTCCTCAACAAGGCTAGCAATCTTCAATTTACACTTCTGCACCGTCGCCCGGGCTGTGTCCTGCTGCAAGCTTAACTGCTTAATCGTCTTTTGCAAGTGTTCCACCTGTTTAGTCAGCTGGTCTTGACTGGTGAATTCAGCAAGGGCCGCACGATCAGCGGCACTAAGTTGTCGCCCATAAGCGGCCGTCGTCGCCGCTTGCGTTGCCTGACTGGTCCGCTTTTCAAGGTACTTTGCAAACTCATGATCATCATGAACACCGGCTTGCGCAAAAAGCGCCATTTTCTCTTGCTGCAACTTATTCTCTTCATCAATCAGCCGACTGAGGTTGTCCTTAACACTGCTTCCCTCGCGCGCCACGGTTTCTTTTTCTAGGAGCTGTTGTTGGTGAGTTTGAATTAGTTGGTCTAGCTGAGCGTTTAGTTCTCCAATCCCGTCACCATTGATCGTTGGTGGCAGCTGTCGTTTAATGGCAACTAGCTGGGATGTTATTTCATCACCAGCCCGTTGTACCTGGTCAAGCTGGTCCGTTAGCTCCGCATTGCGCTGTAAGTCCGCTTGCATTGGTAACCACTGGGATGGTGGGAATCCTTGCAAACCATGTGCCTGCCCGAATGCGGCAAGCCGGTCACTGCTTTTTGCCGCGGAGGACGCACTGTTCCACTGGTAGTAGCTAGCCATCATAATTGTGAAAACGGTAATTGCCCCAACGACCGTCAAAAATGTGCGGCTAACCAGCAAGCCAAGGATAAAGAGCAAAAAGCCCCCGCAAATCCCCCACAGGTGGTAGCGCGATGGTCCCGTCTTCCCCTCCCTCTTCTCAGCAATGAGTTCTTCCAGCTGCCCCCGGGCGTGCCGGGATAATGGTGCGGGAAGTTTCCCCTGATATTGCTCCCGCAACGCCGCTTGTTCTGCCCGCCATTTCTGGGCGCGCACAACTTGCTGCTGGTGAAAGGTGCTTTGGGCCTGGAGTTGAATTAACTGCTTTTTTAATGCTAATTCTGCTGATAGGCGGCCTTGACTAAGGTTAATCAAGTGACCACTCCCATTATCCAGGACAGCTAAGCGCTGCTGGGCTGCTAGACGCTGTTGGTGGACTTCCCGAATTCGCACCTGTAGTTCCTGCGCTTTGACTACCTGCTGGTCGCTCAGGGCAAGGAGCGGTTTGCGGGGAGTTTTCTTTGCTTGCCATTGCTGGTAAACCGGCCAAAGTTGTTGCAGGCGTTCTAACTTTGCCAGGGCGGGCTTGGTTGCTGTTAAACGACTGGTCGCTACTTGCTCATCCTCTCGTGCCTGGGCCAGCTGCTGCCGAAGGGCAAGGTAGTCATCATATTTCCCGCGTGCCTGGTTGATTTTAATTGTGAGCTGCTGGTAGCGACGAAGGTCTTGATTTAGCGGCCACTTGCGACCACGAGGCTTGTATAGGTGCTCCGCTTGCTCAGCCAACTGGTCTGCTAACTGGGACCAGCGCTTACTCCCTACCGCCCCGATCTGTTGGAGTTGCTGTTGCCACTGGTCACGGTCAAGTTCATCAACTGCCGCTAAATCACGTTGCCCAAAGCTAAAAAGCGCCTGGTAAAGCGGGCGGTCCATCGTTTGTAAAATTTGTTGGAGCCGTTCTTCACCACCGCGATGGCCAAGGTCATCAGTCACCGTTACCCGGCCACCATTCTTTCCCCGGTGTCGCTCAATGCGCAGGACACTTCCGCCATCTTCTATCCAAATACTTCCACCATAGCTACTGGTGTCTTTTGGAATATATTGTTCAAAACGATTTTTTCCCCGGCCATCGGCAAAGCCAAACAAGATACTGATTAAGAACTTCATCAAAGTTGTCTTTCCCGCCTCATTTGGTCCATAAATTAATTGCAGGCCAGGAGCAAAAATAAAGTCACGATCACGCCATTTGCCAAAGCCGTCAATATGGGCCTTTTTAATAATCATCTGGCACCTCTCCTTGTTCTAGTAACTGGAGAACCTGTCGTTTCATATCCGCCGGGTCTAGGCTTGCTAGATAAGTCGCAAGAAAATTTTCCCCGGTCAATGAAGACGACAAGCCCAGCAGCTCATTAGTTGTGAAGACGTTCGCCGCTGCTTCTTGCCAATATCGCTGGTCAAGGTCGGTCATCGTCGGCATATTCGGCATCGTCTTATTAATGATTTGGAAAATCCACCAACCATCATTAATTAGCAGCCGCTTTTGTAAATGAGCAAGGACATCGCCGTTTGCCAATAAGTGCCGTAAGCGGGCTGGCAAGTGGTCAACTCCATTGATTGTTAGTGCAACGAGGGCGAAGTCTCCCGGCGATACCTGCTTCGCCACTGCTGCAACAATCGCTTCCTCTAGCTCATTCAGTTTCACAACTTTGGGCGCAGTAATGGTGAGCTTTTGCCACAAGACCTGTCCTGCGGGTTTAAAAGTCGGGACGAGTTTCCCCTGCTGGCTCTCAACTAGATAATAGCCATGTTGGCCATCCTCATTTTGATGCCGCCCCTGCGGATCACCGCAGTAAACAATTGGGGGCTTTTCATTTAACAGCTGGTGTTTGTGAATATGGCCGAGCGCCCAGTAATCATACTTTTTTGCCACTAGTTCAGCAGTAGTAAAGGGCGCGTAGTGGTTCTCCCGCTGCTCTTTTACCGCCCCATGGAGCATCCCAATATGCCAGTTAGCATCGTCCTGCCGTTGGGGATAGCGGGCCACTACGTCTTCTTCAATCCAGCGTTGGTCATAACTAAAGCCAGAAATAGCAACGCGTTCGTGATTAGCTAGTTCTAATCTTAACGTACTAACCTGGTTTCCCAAGACATGGACGTTTGTTGGCAAGTCTTCTCCTGCACTGACCAACTGGTAGTCATGGTTACCATAGAGGAGGTAAACCGGAATCTGGTTTGCGGCTAGTCGCTGGCACTGGGTGGTAAAGAACTCCTTAGCGGCGATGCTTTGCCGTTCCCGGTCGTACACATCCCCAACAATCAGCACAAAATCAACTTGCTCGGTGATCGCATCATCCACGATCTTCTTGAAGGCAGCAAAAGTTGCGGCATGGATTTTCTTCCACAAAGCCGGGGGCATTGTCAATAGTCCACGAAAGGGACTATCGAGGTGAAGGTCACCGGTATGAATGAACTTCATTTACATTCTTCCTTTTCTTAAATAAACAATAAGTGGCTGAACTCCTTTTAAGGGAAATCCAGCCACTTATTTATAAGCAGTGCTTAGTGACAATTATTCTTGTCCAGGCATCTTTGGCATTACTTCGCTGTAAAGGTCTTGGATTGGACTCGTAATTGTCTTGTTGAGTTGTTGCAACATACTGTCAACTTGGCGTTCTTGGTTCATTAAGTCTTGCACAACCTTCTTACCACTTACTTGCTTGGCAAGTTCTTGGATGTTTTTAATCTCATCATCGCTTGGTTGTTGGCCTTGCATCTGCTTGTGTTGCGCATCTGCTTGGGCTTGTTGGAACTTCTTAAAGGTGGTGAATGTCTCACCATCAGCCTTTAACGCTTCAAAAGCCGTCTTTAAGCCTTGGTATTCTTGTGTTTCTTGTAATTGGCGACTAAGTTCATTTGCAGTATCGTAAATATTTACAACCATTGAAATTGCTCCTTTTTTTCATTCTTATCCTATTGTATCATATCTTTCCTAGAAAAATGAGCGAACATTGTTCCACCACTGACTTGCCTTGTTACCAAAATTGTCGATCGACTGGTTAAAGTTATCAACTAGGTTCCCACCATCTTTTAGCAGCGAACCCCAGCCCTTGTCGTTATTCTTCACTTTGCTCTCGGCACGGGTCTGAGCATCTTGAACCGTAAACTTCGTGCCGGCTGTATTTGGCAAGATTGCTGACATTTCATTCTTATACAGGTAGTTGATGCTCCGCTCGGAAATATCATTAAGGGTATGACTCTGGTTCGTATCGTCATAGCCCTCCCAAGTAGCGACCACGATATCTGGGGTGTAGCCGACAATCCACTTATCACGGTCATTAGAAGTGTCACCCTTTACCGCCGAATTAGTCGTCCCCGTCTTCCCGGCCAGGGTATAGCCGCTCGGCTTGGCAGTCTCACCGGTCCCGTGGTCAAAGACCCCAATTAGCATACTAGTCATCTCCTTCGCGGTTTTGCTAGAGATGACCCGCTTATTGCGGTTACCGTCGTTTTTGGCGATTACTTTTCCTGAAGCATCCTCAATCTTGGTGATGTAATGTGGTGACGGCATTAACCCATCGTTAGCAAAGACCGCATATGCCCGCGCCATTTGTTGTGGCGATACCCCCTTGGTCATCCCACCAAGTGCAAGTGCCAAGTTCTTATCGCCCTTCTCGACTGGTAGACCAAACTTTTCTGCCATCTCATAACCACGATTGACCCCAATCTTGTTTAGCAGCCAAACAGCGGGGGCATTCAGGCTTTCATAGAGGGCCTTATACATTGGAACACTACCACTATAAGTGTCATCATAGTTTTTTGGCGAGTAGTTATTTGTCCCGTAAGACTGTTTCTTGTCCTGGAGGGTTGAGTCATAGAAGTAGCCATGCTCTAGGGCTGGGGTGTAGACCACGATTGGCTTAATCGTTGATCCCGGCTGCCGCCGCATCTGCGTTGACCGGTTAAAGCCGCGGAAGACGTGCTTCCCCCGGCCACCAACAACGGCAGTGATTCCCCCATTTTTCGGGTTCATCGCAACCGAGGCAGACTGGACGATTGTCCCATCAGCCGAATTGCGAGGGAAGTTATCATCGTCGTCATAAGTTTGCTGCATCGACCGCTGCTGGTTCTGGTCAAGGGTCGTGTAAATCTTATAACCATTATTCATAATATCTTTTTCTGAAAGATGGTAGCGACTCTCTGCCTCGGCAATTACCGCATCAAAGAAGTACGGATACTTATAGCTGTCGTTAGGAACATAGCCGTTAGTAATATTTAACGGGGTTTGCTTATAACGGTCTGCCGCCGCCTGGGTCAATTTCTTATTCTCAACCATCAACTGTAAAACCGTATTACGGCGCTGCTTAGTTGCCGTTGGGTGGTCAATCGGGTCATAAATTCCCGGTGAAGTCAGCATCCCCGCTAGTGTTGCCGCCTGCGGGACCGTCAATTCACTGGCATTCCTACTAAAGTAGCGTTTGGCCGCGTCCTGAACACCCCAGACACCATGCCCAAAGTACGCGTTATTGAGGTACATCGTCAAAATTTCATTCTTGCTATACTGGTTTTCAACCTCAATCGCAATAAAAATTTCACGCGCTTTACGGGTAAAGGTCTGCTGTTGCGTTAAGAAGGCGTTTTTGACCAATTGCTGCGTCAACGTACTTCCCCCACCAGAGATATAGTTACGGTGCAAGAGCTTATTACGAACTAGTAAAAAGCCAGCCCGGCCAAGCCCCTTAACAGAAAAGCCGTGTTCCCGGTAAAAGTTCCGGTCTTCCGTCGAAAGGACCGCGGCGGGGACATTGGACGAAATATTATCAAGGTCAACATAGGTTCCCTTTTGTGCATACAGGCTGCCGGCTTCTTGGTTGTTCCGGTCATAAATCATCGTTGAGCGCTGCAGACGGTTTTTGAGATTCTTCACATCTGCCGTTTTAGCCACGATTGTTAGGTGAATACTGGTGATTAAAAACACCCCCAGCAAAATTACAATTATCCAGCGAGTCAGCTGGTAACGATGCCAAAACTTCTTCAACGCAGCAACGAACAGTGCCCAGTAATGCTTCACGAACACCTTTATTTTTTGCCATGACTCTTTTAGCCACTTTACTAGTCGCTCTTTTAAATCAGAATTAGGTTGTGGTTCATGCTTCATTCATAAGTCTCCATTTTCAATTCAAAAAGCTGACAATTATTTTATCACATTCGGCCCGTCTCAAGCCTAAACCGCAAGGAGTTTTACGATAAATTAAAAAAGAAGCTGGAAAAGAAAGTTTTCCCAACTTCTTGAATTAATTGCCTACTACATCTCATCTGGTGCCTTAATATCAAGCAAGGCTAATGCAGACTTAAGGACATCACTCACCGCCTGCGTAAGCGCTAAGCGGGCAGGTTGTGCTTCATTTTCTTCGAGGATCCGGGTGTGGGCGTAGTATTGGTTAAACTTCTTGGCAAGTTCAAGGGCATACTTTGCAACCACTGACGGGTCATAATTTAATGCTGCCCGCTTAATTGCTTCGCTGTATTGGCCTAAGAAGCTAATTAATTCCCAGGCTTCACCACTAACAAGCGAAAGATCAACATCGCTAAAGTCCCGGATGCCACCCTTGCGCAAAATACTCTCAGCACGAGCCCGTGCGTATTGAACATACGGACCGGTCTCCCCTTCAAACTTAACAACATCTTCAAGCTTGAAGTTAACCGCGTTCCGCCGGTAATTCTTCAAGTCATGGAAGATAACCGCACCGACACCAACTTGCTTAGCAACTTCATCGGCATTTTCAAGGTCCGGGTTCTTTTCTGCAATTTGTTGCCGGGCCAACTTGATGGAATCGTTTAGCACGTCTTCAAGTGAAACAACGTTCCCTTTCCGGGTTGACATCTTTTGCCCATTCAAGTTCATTAACCCGAAGGAAATATGCTCAAGCTGATCCCACCAGTTGAAGCCCATTTCCTTAAGGACGGCCCGTAACTGCTTGTAGTAATTTTCTTGTTCAGCACCAACAACATATAATGACTTAGCATGGCCGTACATCCGCTTTCGGTAAAGGGCGGTTGCCAAGTCACGGGTGATGTAAGTTGTTGTCCCGTTACTCTTAATAATCAGTGGTGGCGTCAGCTGATAAGCATCGAGGTCAACAATCTGGGCTCCCCGGCTTGACTTCAACAGGTGCTTATCCCTCAGCAACTGGATTGGCTCTTCCATCTTCTGGGCACTGAAGGCTTCCCCATTAAACGAGTCAAAGTTAACATCAAGCATCTTGTAAACCCGTTGGAACCGTTCGAGGGAAACTGACCGGAACCAGTGCCATAAACGCCATGCTTCCTTGTCACCATGTTCGAGCTTGGCAAACCACGCCCGCCCCTCTTCAGTATATTCTGGGTGTTCATCCGCTTCAGTATTGATCCGGACGTAATACTTGAGAAGGGTATTGATTGGGTCTTTTTTAACTTCTTCTTCGCTTCCCCACATTTTATAGGCCGCCATCAGCTTACCAAACTGGGTTCCCCAGTCACCAAGATAGTCAATCCGGATTAGGTTGTAGTTTACCTTCTCTAAAATCCGGGCAACTGCTTCCCCAATCATCGTTGAACGCAGGTGACCCATCCCCATTGGCTTAGCGATGTTTGGTGATGAGTAGTCAATCGTAACGTTGGCCTGGTGCCCCATATCTAATTCACCATAGTGTTCTGGGTCGTTTAAGATCGCCTTTAAGATGTTTGCGCCGACCTGGGCCTTATCAAGGAAAAAGTTAATGTATGGTCCTGCCACAACCACCTTTTCAAAGCCAGTCTGGTCAACTTGTTCAACCAATTCACTGGCAATCAGCTGGGGGGCCTTGTGGAAAGTCTTTGCTAAGAAGAAAGTTGGGAATGCAAAATCACCATTATTCCCATCCTTTGGCCGTTCAATCTTATCGGCGATGTCCTTAGCAGCCATCTCCGGCAACGCCTTCGCTAAGGCTGCGACTACTTGTTGCTTGTCACTCATGTATATCCTCCTTACGTATAAAAAAAGCCCTAATAAGCATAATACTTACTAGAGACGAGAGTTCCCGCGGTACCACTCTAATTGAATTAGAATTCCACTTATTTACTATCTATACTGATAACCCAAGTCACGCCTTCACTAGGCCACCAGCCCCTAACTCTCACCACCATAGGGTCGCTTATGAGGTCGCCTAGCTACTACTACCCAGGTACAAATTCACTCAATCATTATAACAAAAAATCACCCAATTACAAGCCTTATCGCCTTCCCGCCCCTTAAGAATATGTTACAATGTTAACCATTAAATAATAATGAAAGGTTGATGAGTTAATTATGAAAAAATCAACAATTCAAGCCGTAACGATTGCCGGTCACGATTCAGATGGTAGTGCCGGGATGCCGGCTGACCTCCACGCTTTCTTTGCTGACGGGGTATACGGTCACGGCATTCTTACCGCTGCTGTTTCGGGAAATTCATATGGAATTACCGCATCACAAGTCATGCCCAAGGAATTTATTGCGGAACAATTCAGGGTCTTGCGGGAAGATTTTAATATCAAGGCTGCCAAAACGGGCATGCTGGCAAACGATGACGTGATCAATGCTGTTGCTGATAATTACTCATCAGCAGACTTCGGTCCCCTCGTAGTCGACCCCGTCATTATCACCAAGCACGGAGCAATGCTGCTCGAACAATCCGCCTATGAACTTTTCCGGAAACGAATTATCCCCCTCGCCAAGGTGATTACCCCTAATTTTTACGAGGCGCAAAAGCTAACGGGTTTCACGATGGATAATAGGGAAGAACGGGTTGCCGCTGCCCATAAATTACAAAAAATGGGGGCAAAAAATGTTATTATTAAGGGTGCCCATAATAGTGACGACCAAGCGAGTGTGGACGACTTTGTCCTGCTAGAAGACGGCAATAGTTTCTGGCTCTCAAAACCGTACGTTAAGACCAACCGTCTCAACGGAACGGGCGATAGTTTCTCGGCAATTATTGCTGCCGAACTGGCGAAGGGCAATGATGTTAAAACAGCAGTTACCAAGGCTAAGAATGCGGTCTATGCAGCGATTGCTAGCCCGTTAACCGTTGGTCATAAGTTTGGTCCGATTAATCATTGGGAAGCACAAAAAGAATTAACCGAAGGAGATCTTTAACAATGCTCGATACGTATCGGCATAAAGTTGCTCTAATCGGGGATGGGGCAGTGGGCTCAGCCTTTGCCTTCTCCCTTTTGCAATCAACCCATGAAATTGACGAACTCGTAATTATTGATCGCCATGCGACAAAGGCCACTGGGGATGCGGATGATTTAGCTGACATCACCCCGTTGACTAGTCCCGTTAAAATCTATGCAGGGACTTATGATGATACAGCGGATGCAGATGTCGCGGTAATCACCGCTGGAGTGCCCCGTAAGCCCGGTGAATCCCGTCTTGACCTTGTTAATAAGAATGCCGCAATTATGCATGATATCGTCAGTCAAGTTACTGCCAGTGGCTTTAGCGGGGTCTTCGTTATCTCAAGCAACCCGGTGGACATCTTGACAACCCTTGTCCAGCGGATCAGTAATTTTCCGCGAGAACGAGTCATTGGTACCGGGACATCCCTTGATTCGATGCGTCTCCGCGTCCTCTTGAGCAAGAAGCTCCACCTATCCGTCAACGCAATCGACGCTCAGATTCTGGGTGAACACGGGGATACTTCATTTGCGGCCTTTGATGAAATTACCATTAACGGCAAGCCATTGACTGCCCGGACCACCCTTTCAAGCGAGGATAAGACGAGAATTGAGGAAGCCGTTCACCAAGCTGGTGGCAAGATCATCGCTAACAAAGGCGCTACCTTCTATGGAATTGGCAAGTGTCTTGCGTACATTACTAGCGCGATCATTGAAAACCGCAATGTCGTGTTGCCCGTCTCCGCACCACTTGACGGGGAGTATGGGATTGACAACCTCTACCTCGGTTCACCGGCGGTCATCAACAGCCAGGGAATCGGCCAGGTAATTGAATACCCACTCTCCGCAAGCGAACGTGCAAAGATGCAGCAATCAGCCACGGCCATGCAGGAAGTCCTTGCTAATATTAACTATTAAAGATATAAAAAAAGACTACGGAAATTCCGTAGTCTTTTTTATAAGCGGGTAACGAGAATCGAACTCGCGACGCAACCTTGGGAAGGTTAAGTTTTACCACTAAACTATACCCGCATTAACTAGCTAAGTCATAACACTTAGTTAGTATATACCCTTTTTAACTATTTGTCATCTTTTTTTGCTGATTTTTTGATTTTTTTGCCTTTTTTTCGTCCTGGCTATCATCGTCCTCATCAGCCTTTTCCTCACGAGGAACCGCCTTAATCATCTTTGCTTCTTTTTGACGGATAACTGCCCGGCCATTTAATTCATTGACGCCACTCTTATCTGCGGGATCAAAGTCTTGAATTGAAACCATAATGGAATTTGTGTAGACTTTTTCGACAACACCGGAAAAGTCGTGTTCTAATGGTCCAAACTTCTTTCCTTCAACGACATCCCCAATTTCAAAATCTGCCACTAAATTTCACCTCTTTTAATTTCTGTTAACTTTGCAAGCAATATACGTACTTTACACTTTTTTTCCCGTTATTTCAACCCAAAAGAATATGGTCAGTTGGCCCTAAGCATGCTAAAATCAAAGCCGAAAGGAGTTTATCCGCATGATAAAAATAACAGTGACCGCCATAATTCTTTTATTGCTGGTCACTACTACCGCTGGCCTCCATGCTAAAATTGAGAAAAAGGTAACTGATTGGCTCGTAATCAGCCGGATTCTTTATTTTATCCTGTTAACGGCTTCAGTTATTCACTTAATATTACGATTTTCACTTCACGGATTAGGTGACCTTCTCTGGATTTTATTGCTAATAATTGTCTACATCTTGTTAGAGACGGCCTTCCGGTTGAAGAGAGAGACTTTTGGTAACCCCCACCTAACCCATTTACTATTTGCCTGCTTGGTCATTATCCTG
The DNA here is from genome assembly GCF_900156885.1 of Limosilactobacillus caccae. GTDB lineage: Bacteria > Bacillota > Bacilli > Lactobacillales > Lactobacillaceae > Limosilactobacillus > Limosilactobacillus caccae. The sequence goes on along the minus strand of NZ_FTOY01000008.1, from coordinate 44,134 downwards.
GTCATCGGCTATTGTTGGTTATAAATAATTATGCCTCACAAGTTTTACTGCTTGTGAGGTCTTTTTAGTTGAGCTTAGTCAGGAGATCTTTAACTGCCCGCGCGCGATGAAGGTAAGAAAATCGTCCTGCCCGGTCCATTTCTGCCAGGGTCTTTTCTTGACCAGTGGGAATAAAAATCCGATCAAAGCCCGTTGAATTATTGCCCCGCTCACTCATGGCAATTTCTCCTTCTAATTGACCATGACCAACGTTAACTAGTTGACCACCACGGGCCAAAACAACGGTGGTCTTCATCGTGAACTGGCGGTCTTTGTCCCGGACCAGGTCAATCAAGTACGTGTTTAAGTTCCCCGTCGGCAACTCTGCTCTTAACTCCCGGGCAGTCTGTACGCCATAATGGTGGGGGTAAGCGGCTAGTTCAAGGCCCGAATCATCAGCAATGACTGGTAAACTGGGCAGGCGTTGGCTAATAAATTCTGCCTTAACCGTGGCATTGGTTAAGTAACTGGTCGTTGTCTCTACTGGAAAATTTACCTGGGCAATCTTGTCAGTGTAAAGGACCCCTGCTTGTCCGTAATAATTAAGAATATCAATAATTTCTTGCCCCTTTTTCTGGTTATGGGTCGCAATGATAAACTGTTTCTCCATCAATGTCTGCCTTCTCTCCCTATGGATAAATTAAAGGGCTAATTTTTTCTTGATACCACTTTTTGGCAGCGGGCGATTGGATATCCGTAAATGGTGCGGGATGGATCAAATCGTCATCAACGTTAAAGAGCCGTAATTGACCCTTTACCGCCAGTGGTTCAATCCAATAAGAACCATGCGGACCAAAAGGGGCAATTTGCCAGCCATAGTAGTCGCCACCAGCATCATTAATTTCTCGGATCCCCGTAATTTTGGCGACACATAAGGCATATCCTGCCACTGCACCATGTGTCTTCTTTGCTGAGTTACAGATCAATAAGTCGCCACGGTGTTTCGTCGTCCATGTACGATATTCCTCTGTCTTTGTTCCGGTTAAAATTGCCATCGCATATTCCGGATGAATCGATAGGGCTCGCATCATATCCCTCCATTTCTTGATTATTGGTGGTCAATTTGATGTATAGAATAAGCAAAAAGCCCGGTAAATCAACGATTACCGAGCTTTCAAAATGCCCAAGGCAGGATTCGAACCTGTACATGGAAACCCATACAACGACCTGAACGTTGCGCGTCTGCCAATTCCGCCACTTGGGCATAGATATTTACAACACTATTAAGTATACCGAAAGTTGACAAAATTACAAGTATTTTTCACCCACTAATTGCGATCAATTTAAATCCTTATTATACTTTAATTAAGATTAACAAAAATCGGGGACATTGATACAAATGAAAAAGAAAATCTACGAAGCATGTATGGTCATCTTGGCGATCATTTCAATCCTGTTGATTATCCTTGACTACGGGTCCATAATCAACCTCAACAAGGGATATCCAGAACTACTGAATAATGCGATCCTAATCGTCTTTACAATCGATTACTTTGTTCGCTTTTACCTTGCTAAGGATAAAAAAACTTTTTTTAAGAATAATATTTTTGATTTGATTTCTATTATTCCGGTCAGCACCACTTTGGGAATCTTCCGGATGGCCCGGATTGCACGATTTGTCAGTGTTCTCCGGATTGTGCGCCTGATTGGGCTTACCGGTAAATTAAACCGCCTCTTACAGACAAGTGGGCTTATCTACGTGATGTACACCAGCCTCTGCATCCTTGTCGTCTCAGCATCGATGTATTCAATCAGTGAACACGCTACCTTTGGTCATTCCTTATGGTGGGCAATCGCAACCGCCACGACAATCGGCTACGGTGACATCTCCCCCCACACCTTCATTGGTAAACTCGCCGCCATCCTGTTAATGTTCATCGGGATTGGCTTTGTTGGGGTCTTGACCAGCTCGATTACAAACTTCTTTATCCAGGACCATACAAGCGACCGGATGCAAGAGGTTCTTGATAAATTGACCAAGCTTGAAGAATCAAATGCAGAATTAAAAGAAGAAATAAAGAAATTAACAGCAGAACAAACCGCAAAAAAAGATTGAAGCTTTTCACGGGCTCCAATCTTTTTATTTGATAAACTTAATCATTGTACCGTATCCCGTTAAAACTAAGAATTTTGGTGCAACCTGCATATTAGCGACATCAGTAGTAAAACGGACTTCAACAATTCCGTCAGCGCCCTTTTCACTTGCCCTTAATTTCATCTTTTCTTGCACGTCACTAAACAACTGATCCATCGATTCAAATGAATCAATTGCTTCACTCGGCATCGCTAAATGACTCGTCGCATTTACAATCCCTAAAATTTGGTGTGCTTGCGGAAATCCTTCGGTTGATAAAAACATCTTTTCCTCCTCCCCTCTTCACTTTAAAATAACAAAGAGACTGGTGGATTTCCAGTCTCTTTTCTTACGGAAGGAATCTTGCCACTTTGCTCTGGAACTAATTATGATTAACTACTTTTGATTCTAAACTTCCGCAAAGTCGCATTTATATTAAACTACTGGTTAAGTGCACCCTGGTGACTCCATGCTTGATATTACAAAGATTACTTAACTCGAGGTTTCTAGTCACTCTTATGTTGCTTCTAGCCTACTCTATAACTCTCTTCGGCGCTTAACCTAGTAGGAGGATCCTCATGACTCATCATGTCCTCATTCGCTATCCTTCCTCACTAATAATATACCATTTTTTGAAAGCGATTACAAGAACCTTTTCTAACTTATTTGTGTAAATAATACAAACATCGCTATCAAGTTATTCAGCATATGGATCGCCATTGAATTGCGAATATCACGTGTTTGCAAATAGACGTAGGCCAATGTCATCCCCATGAATGCATAGATCAGGAAACTAACGGGGTTTGTACTCATGTGCCCCGCCGAAAAGACCAGCCCTGATAGGAACACTTTTGGCCAAATATTCGTCACTTTGAAGAACATATTGGTAAGGCTACCGCGAAAGATGAACTCTTCCGCGATGGGACTGAGGACAATTGCGGAAAACATAAAGGCGATTGTTACAAGCTGGTTATGCCCCAGCAGATTGCCGAGTGCCGCATTATTAGCCGTCTCTGTCTGGTGATAAATCACCTTATTAAGAACACTTAATATATCAGTACCGAGGATAATTACTAAAAAGCCCCCGATAATCCACCGTAGTTTAATCCCTGCTGGTTTCCCTAGTTGGTTGTACTCCTGGTAGGTATGGCTAGCTAACCAAATAATCGCTAACATTAATCCTAAGAACAACGCGACAAACGCAGCTACAATTACCTCGTTGGCAGAATAGTGGTTCGCCAACTGGACGGCAACCGGCGGAACTTGAATTGCGATAAAAAATAAGGCGATTACTAGCACCCGGTACAGCCAAGAACTTTTATTGATTATTTTCATTCTTCTGCTGTTCCTCTTTTGCCCTTTTTTCGCGTACTCGTTGGATACTCCACTTGGTTGACACCTTTGTCACAATAACGTTGGCGACGATAAAACCAATGATCCATAAGACGTACATTGTCCAGCCAGAGATATAATTTGCAATCGTCAGCCAGACGAGAACCGCAAAGATGATAAGCGGTGGAATAGTTACTTTTAGAATAAATTCTGCTTTCACGTACCAAAACCTCCACTGTTTTTTTCATAGTTTACTAAATAAACGCAAAAACCGCAATGAAAGCTGATAACCGTCGACCGGTCTCCTAGCTCATTGCGATTTTGAAGTTAGTTAATTAGTTTTTGGAAGCAGCAATTACTTCATCATGAGTTGGAATTGATGGCATTGCCCCAAGCTTTTGAACAGCTAATGAACTGGCCCGCTGGGCGTAAGATAAGGCCTTTTCAATGTTGCTCATGTCCGGCTTTAATTGAGAAGATAAAGCACCGATAAAAGTATCACCGGCAGCGGTAGTATCAACTGCTTTAACCTTAAATGCTGGAACAAAGTTGTAACCATCTTGAGTGCAGTAGAAGGCTCCCTTAGCACCAACCGTGATGATTAAGTTGCGAACACCCATCTGGGCAAATTTCGCAGCGGACATTAACATTGAAGTCTCATCGGTAATGATGATCCCGGTTAATGATGCACTTTCCGTTTCATTAGGAATAATCAAGTCAGTCAACTTTAATAACTCAGGGTTAATTTCGTGAGCTGGTGCTGGATTTAAGATTGTCTTTACACCGTTTTCCTTCGCAATTTGGAAAGCCCGTAAGGTGGCATCTTGCGGGGTCTCAAACTGGGCAATTACGAAGTCGGCATTAGCAATTTGTTCCTTGGCAGCTTCGACTTCTTTAACACTTAATTCTTGATTAGCACCACCGTATACTAAGATACTGTTTTGACCATCATCGTCAAGCAAGATAGCTGCTGAACCAGTCCCTGCCTTACCGTCAACGTTAATCCCTGTCGTGTCAACCTTGTCTTCATTTAATGACTTAATCATCATCTTACCATTGGCATCATCACCAACTTGGCCGACAAACGCTGTCGCAGCACCAGACCGAGCGGCCGCAACTGCTTGGTTGGCACCTTTACCACCCGCAGCATTGGTCTTATCTAAAGCAGAAATTGTTTCTCCGGGCAATGGCATCCGCTTAATCCGCATTGTAGTATCAACATTTAAACTCCCAACGATTGTTACACGATTTGTCATCTATCCGATTCCTCCTTAAATGATCGTCGTTATTTGATAATAATATAATACCATATTAGTTCCCCTTATAGGGAGCTGTACTGTCTCGTTTAATTAATTTTACTGGGAAACTTTGGACATGGTCTTCGTTATTATCACTATTGATCAATTCAATCAACATCTCGGTTGCCCCAACCCCCAAGTCAAAGATTGGTTGTTGAACTGTCGTCAACCGGGGATATACATAGTCATCAAGGTAAATGTTATCGTAACCCATTACGGAAATCTCTGCAGGAACTTTCACGCCGCGCTCATGCAATCCCCGCAACAGACCAATCGCCATCTCATCATTAGCCGCAAAAACCGCCGAGGCACCGGTCTTTAACACTTGGTCAGTTGCCTGGTAGCCACCAGTTGTTGTTAATGGGGCTTGGATAACATCCCTAACTTCATCAAAGTTTAATTGGTGGTCCGCAATTGCTTTTTTAAACCCATTCATCCGGTGATTCAAATTTTCTGAGGGGTTATCTGATGTCAAAATAGCAATATGACGGTGGCCTAAATCTAACAAGTGGTTAGCCGCTAGTTGACCACCTAAAAAGTCGCTGGTTTGCACACGATCCCCCTGTTGAGTATGGTTTTGATCAAAAAGGATATATGGAATGTCATTAAAAGAAATTACCTCATTAATCGTATCCGTCGTCATCGTCGCACTCGCAATTACCAAGCCACTGATTGACCGCTCAATCATCTGCGAAAGGTAGTACTTCTCCAAATTAGGATCACGGTTTGCACTAAAGACAAGGGGGATAAATTTTTCCTTTCTGGCGACACTTTGCACCCCTTCGATAAAGGTACCAAAGAACGGATTAGCAATGTTGGGTACCAATACGCCGATCGTCTTAGCACTTCGCAAGATTAAGTTACGGGCATTGAAGTCAGGAACGTACTTGTACTTATCCCGTAAAGCCAGCACCTTTTCCTGGGTCGCCTTGCTAAAACGGTCACCCTTATTATTAAGAATCTGGGAAACAGTCGTTACGGAAACCCCTGCCTCTTTTGCTAAATCACGAATCGTAAATTTCTTTTTCATCTTGACCAGGCCCCTTTAGTAAACAGTTTTACTTGAACTTTTCCTTTTACATACCATAAACTAAAACGTCCCTCTTTGCAATCACATTTCATTAAAAATATCTTGAAGGATTTGTTTACTCGTCGCCATCTGGGTCCCCCTTACCCGGACATAGTCAATTTGTGCCCGTAAAACTCGGTACTCCCATAGTGAAGACAGGTCATGATCGTTAAAGTAATGCAGGGTTAGCTGAATCTTATCTAGCCGGGTAAGCAACCCTTCAAAATCATCCTTCCCCTTGTATTTCTGCGTTCCAATGACCACCGGCAGTTGGTTGGTAAACGAATCTTGCAAGACGTTGTCCAGGAGATCACCCACCATCAATTGGGGGTGGTCATCTAAAAATTGCTGAACCTGCCAAATGTCAAAGTAATGATAATCATGAGCGACCTTTGTCTTTTCCGAAATCGTCGTCAAATAATCGCTCCGTCGTTGCGTATCGTAAATACTGCTAATCCGAATAGCGATTAAACCATTGATTTTACCATCCCAATCAATGCTGATCATTAAACAAAAAACGGGGTCAAGGGCAACGACAAAGCCAACGTTAAAGTACTCGTCATCTGGCAAGTTATGAACCTCAATCAACGTTCCCTGCTGCTTAGCAATCGTCAACTGGACGCGAATGTCTTTTTCTTGTTCTTTTTTCATGCTACTATCCTTAAATTTTAAAATTATCTTTTTATTTATTATAATCGTTCTGATCCGCAAAATGATACCATTTTACTTCCGAAATAAAAGTAGCAACCACCAAATCTGGGAAAATAGGTATGTTATTCCCCAATATTTTGTAGTAAGATGGTCTCTGTGACAAAAAAGTAAAGAGGGGCCATTATGGTGATTATTACAGCAGGGATGATCGGTGTCGGCAAGACTACCCTAACCGGAAAAATTGCTGAACACTTACATACAAAAGCATTTTTTGAACCAGTCGGTGAAAATCCAGTTTTACCGCTCTACTATAAGAATCCGAAGCAATACGGGTTCTTACTTCAAATCTACTTTCTAAATAAGCGTTTCTCAATGATCAAGCAGGCACTAACTGATGATAATAATGTGCTCGACCGCTCGATCTATGAGGATGCATTATTTACTCGGGAAAACAACGCTGAAGGGAACATTAGTGATACCGAACTTGAAGTCTACCTCAAGTTACTGGACAACATGATGAACGATCTCCAGCAACTGCCGAAGCGGGCACCGGACTTAATGGTTTATTCTGAGACCGACTTCGAAACAATCCTTTACCGGATCAAAAAACGGGGACGGGATTACGAACAAATCGACACAAATCCTGAGCTTAAGGATTACTACTACAAGATGTGGAGTGCCTACAAGCAATGGTACAAGGACTACGATGCAAGTCCAAAGATGAAGATTGATCTTGAGACTTACGACCTTGAGAACCCCCAAAATGTCGACACTGTTTTAGCAATGATCGACGAACGATTAAAGACCTTACGCTAATCGACAAACGACTGGGATTTTCCTGGTCGTTTTTATATTTTAAATATTAATCATCTTAACAATAACCGCTTAATCACTTCAATAATCCCAACCGAACCCACCCCACCGACAACCGGTAAACACTTAATCCACGGACTCGTTCCGTGCTTTTCCTTGACAACTTTTTCTGAATGATTAACAATGTCATCTTCTGTCGATAACGGCGGCTGGACCGTTTTCTCTGCCCATTGTGCCTTTTTTGTTCCCGGCTGGTCTGGATGGTCATACTTTGTTAACTGATAACTATCAATTAGCTGGTTAAGCTTTTGGTTATAGTGCGGATCAGTCGCATACTTCCCCACCAATGCCCGGGTAGCGGCCCGGTAGTCCTTTGCCATTCGTCGGTGGACACCATTATATAAGGGAGCTTGTAATGTTTCTGCATAGTCTTTCAGTGCCTCGTAATCGCTCGAATAGCGGCGGAAATTACTGCTTATCTGATACTTTTTACCAGTTGCATCATACTCGCTCGTTGGCTGGTTGACCGTCCGCCCAGCAAAGTAACCCTTAACCCCAAAAATATTAAAGTATGGTGCTCGGCCTAATGTGCTGGTCCCCCAGTCACTTTCAAGAGCGGCTTGCGCAATAATAATTGACGGGAATAGATCGTACTCTTTACCAATCTGTTGTGCTGCCCCTGCTAGGCGGTTAATAAATGCTGCCTGGCGACCTGTCGGGGTCTGGACTGGATAAGTCTGTTGATCATCTAACAGCGGTGGCTGACCAGTAGGATCAGGAGGGGCCACTGGTAAAATGTTGCTTGGCGCTTGTACGGCCCCTTTATCTGGCGCCAGTGCAGCCATTAACCGTTGTCCCTGGTCATAGCCCCGTTGATAACCTGCACAAGCAATTGCGCTCGAATACTTATGAACCTGTCGTTGCTTTGCATCTGCTAGCCCTTGTTGAAAAGCAGCCGCAAAGCACTGCGCCTCTTCTTCAAATGCAGCGAGAAAGGCATTAACATAGTCTGGACTTCTACGGTGCAACTGCTCCTCGTCAATTTGCTGCTGACCTAGTACTAATGCTTTTGCATCCTCGCGTGCCTGCTCTTGAACCGTATTATCAGCCATCGCTGTAATACTATTACTAGTTGAGGCCAGCATAATGATTGTTCCGACAATTACTTTTTTCTTTATCATTTTTTCGCTCCTTCGCAAACTCCCTATTATTTATATACGTAAAATTTGCGAAATTGCACTTTTAAAAATAAAAAAACTGGAGAAAAACTTCCCCAGTCCTTTAAAACTAGATTTCCGGATAACTAGATTCTTTAATCTCAAGCTTCTTATTATCTTGATCCGTCTTGACTACGGTTACATCACAAGGTGCCTCCCGGATGGTGTATGCCGCCGTTGAACCAACAATCAACCGGCCAACAACGTTTAATCCCGTGGCCCCCATAACAATCAGATCAATGTTATTTTCTTTCGGGAATCGTTCAGCTAATTCAACCTTCGCATTACCAATCTCAACGGTCGTCTCAACATCACTAACTCCCGCGGCAATCGCCTTCTTTTTGTAGTCCGTTAACTTAGCATTCATCGTCTCAACTGCCGAATCATAAACACTGTGACTGACAAAGCCATAGCCACCAGGGCTAGTCGTTGGATAACGTTCACCGTTAATTACACTAAGGAGATATAGCTTCGCCTTATTTTGCTTTGCAACCTCAACCGCCTTTTCAAAGGCCATTGCTGACTGCTTAGAACCATCAATACCAACTAAGATCTTTTGATAACTCATCCTTAACACCTCCATATCCTACCTTTATTTTACCATAAAATAGACATGCAACCGCTTATTAGTCCGTTACCAGCCCATTAATTGCTTCCATGTAAATTGCCATCGACTTGATTAAGTCATCAACTGGCTGGAATTCGTTGGCCTGGTGCATTGTATTTGGTGTTGCCGGCATCAACGCCCCAAAGGCAACGCCCCGCTTCATCAGGCGGCCATAAGTACCACCACCGACTACTTCTGGCTTAGCATTTTGATCGCCAGTTTGGTCAATATAAGCATTCATCAGTGTTTTAACGATTGGGTCCTCAGGGTCAACATAGTGTGGCGCTTGCGAAGAACCTTGTTTAACGTTGATATTCAACTTTTCCGCGACCTGCTTAACATTTGCTTCTAGTTCATCCGGGGTGATTCCCTTTGGAAAACGGAAATTCATATCAATGTTGCCGCCGGCTTCTGCATCAAAGTTTAAGATCCCGCAGTTCATCGTCAATTCACCCATCACTGAATCAGTGTATGCACTGTCAAAGCCTTGCATCCGAGTGTCGAGGTGAAGGTATTCTGCTAAGAACTTAATAAAGCTCTTTGCACCACCAGCAAACGAATACTGGTTAAGGAACTTTGCTAGATAAGTACCAGCATTAATTCCTTGTTCTGGTTCCATTCCGTGCGCCGCCTTACCGATCACCGTGAGTTGCAAGCCCTGAGCAGTTTCTTCTGCCGTCCCCGTAACCGGGTTAGCTTCAATATACTTCGCAAAATCCGCGGCTAATTGGTCAGCATCATCTGTCTTAACTACGGCTTCAGCTTCGCGCGGAACCATGTTAAACCGTAATCCCGACTTAAAGCTTAGCAACTGCAAGGCAGCATCGCCGTTGCCTGCTGGCACATCGAGTAGTAAGGAAACCTGTCCCTTTTCACCATTGATTACCGGGAACTCCGCATCCGGTGAGAAACCAAAAGTCGGTGCCGGTTCAACTTCAAAGTAACGGTGCATCCCCGTCCAATCGCTTTCCTCATCAGTTCCGACGATAAAGCGAACCTTCTTATTAAACTTAACGCCCTGGTCCTTCAAGTACTTCAAAGCGTAGTAGGCCGCCATTCCTGGGCCCTTATCATCAGAAGCACCCCGACCATACAAGTTACCGTCCTTAATTACCGGGTCAAACGGGTCAGTATCCCAGCCCTTTCCTGCTGGCATCACATCCAAGTGGGCAAGAATTGCGAGGGTCTCATCCCCTTCGCCCCATTCAGCATAACCAACGAGGTTATCAATGTTTTTTGTCTTAAACCCGTCTTGTTCCGCCATTTCTAAAAATGCCTTTAATGCTTGAGCGGGACGAGGGCCAAGGGGGTATTCATCACTAGCTGCTGAGTCATCACGAACACTCGGAATCTTCATCAGTGCAATTAAGTCGTTTAAATAATTTTCTTTTTGGGCTTCTGCAGCCTTTAACCAATCAGTCAAGTTTATCCCTCCATTTGTTTCTACTTCACTTAGAATTAATGATACCATTAAAGTGACCATTAAATAAAATAATAAGGAGTCTTTAACGTGGAAAAGCTCACAGATAAAATCTTAAAAGAAGTCATTACTCCCCGGCCGGACAACAGTTTCAAGGGAACTTATGGAAAAGTAACATTAGTTGGCGGTAACCGGAATTTTGGTGGAGCCATCATCATGGCCTCGACGGCCGCGGTATGCGCCGGCGCCGGCCTCGTCACCACGGCAACAGATAAAAGCAACGCTAGCGCTTTACATTCACAACTACCAGAAGCAATGTTTGCTGACTTCACCGCTGAACAACAAGTAGCACCATTAGTCAGTGCAGCGACAAGTGTTGTCGTTGGCCCTGGCCTCGGCGATGACGGGATTAGCCTGCAAATTCTCGAAAACGTTTTTGCAAACACTAACGAACAGCAAAATGTCATCATTGATGGTTCTGCAATCACTTTGATGGCAAGGGAAGGACTCAAGCAACCTGCCGGGAACATCATCTATACCCCCCACGAGATGGAATGGCAACGGCTATCAGGCATTAAGATGGGTGAACAAACCGTCGAAAATAATATTACGGTGCAAAAAGAGCTCGGGGCAACGGTTGTCTTAAAGAAGCACCACACCGAAATTTATACCAACGACCAGGTCTACCAGCTACCGATTGGGACCCCCGCTCAAGCAGTTGGTGGCATGGGTGACACCCTTGCTGGGATGGTCGGTGGCTTTACTGCCGAATTTAGCAAGATCCCAGAAAAGGCAGTGTTAGCAGCAGTCTACGCGCACAGTGCAATTGCCGAAAAGATTGCTGAAACCCAGTACATCGTCTTACCACACCAGATCAGTCGTGCCCTCCCGGCTTTCATGAAGAAGATGGAAAAGGCAGACGTCGAACACCAAATTGGCTTCTTAAATTAAAAAACAAGGTCAGAGAAAATTTTCTCGACCTTGTTTTTTTACTTAATATGCATTATTGTCCGCAAGCGCTCCACCCGGGGGCCGAGCAAGCGGTCCGCCAAGCGGGATTTAAGAATTAGGTAGAGGTAAATTACCACCCCAACAATCACGCCAGGAATCAATGAAAAGAAAGCAGTATAACGGCCATACGGACTCACAAAGTGGCCAATTAGCAGCATCACTAGCTTTGTCCCGACAAACATGACCAGTGAATATGCCAGGATCTGGTTAGTCGGAACTGCCATCTTATCAAAGCGCAGGGTAAATTCCATGTTAAAGGAGTGCAAAATCAAGTAATTAATTACAAACATTGCAATCCCCGTCGCAATCAGGGGACCCAACCCCTGGAAGGCCCAAATACATGGGAACTGAATAATTAGCTTGACAAGCAGCCCAATCCCCAAAAACTTCATCATTCGCTTATTTTCTGAGATCCCCTGCATCATCGCCGCAGCGACAGTGTAAAGGCCCAGGGGAATTGAAATAAAGGCCGCAAACTGTAAGACAACGACTCCCGCCGCATCATAACGGTAAAAGACCGTGTAAATTTGCTGGGCAACGGCTGATAAGCCAAGGGCTGCCGGAATCATCACAAAGTAAAACAGTAAAAGAACGTTTTGGATTTGTTTCCGCATATCCTCCTGGTCATTTTGCGCCCGTGCGGTTGCCAGCAATGGAATAACCGTTGCAGCTAATGCCGACGCTAGCGAAATAACGATCATGTAGAGCTTATTAGCGTTAAACGCAAACAGAGCGTAGGTGACGTCCATCTGGTACTTAGTAAAGTGACCGACAAGTGGCATCATCCGCTTAAAAGTATACTGGTCAATCAATTGGAAGATTGTGACCCCTGATTCAATAATGATGAACGGAATCGATTGGTAAATAATCTTAAAAATTAATGACCGCGTCGAAACCTCCTCATTAACCTCTCCCTGGGCGACCAGCATATTCATCTCCCGCTGGTGCCGCATCCAGGCAATCCCCAGGACAAGGACGGCACCAATCGCCCCGATAAAGGCAGCAAAGGTTGACTGCGAAACAGCGGTTACCCAGCTCCCCTTTTGAATCTTCATGACAAAATAAGTCGCCGCTAACATGTAAATCACCCGGAAAAGTTGTTCGATGAACTGGGAGATTGCCGAGGGGGCCATCCAGTTATATCCCTGTAAAAAGCCGCGGGTAATCGACATTCCCGGAATAATTAGGATTGCCCAGGCCAGTGAGCGAATGACCGGGATCATGTTGGGGTCCCCGTTATCCATCAGCCGAGCCCCAAACATCATCACCGTGGTACAGATAATCCCCATCGCCATCGCCACGTACATCCCCGAATGGTATAGCCGGCGACTAACACCATACTGGTTGATCCCATTATAGTGGGCCACCAGTTTAGAGATTGCCGATGGTATTCCCGCCGTTGCAATCACCAAAAACAGGTTATAGATATTGTACCCTTGAGCATACAAGGCATTGGCTTCATTACTGTAAGCTCCCAGCCAGGTAACCCAGGGAATGATATAAATAGCGCCTAAGATTCGTGAAGTGATACTACCAGCGGTCATCCAAGCGGACCCGGTAATCATTTTTGATTTTGAATCCTTATTGGTAACGGTACTATTCAAATCACTTGTCTTGTTTTCATCCATGATTTGTGATAACCCTACCTTTTTTCTTATTCGTATAAACAATCCTAATCATTTTATCGTGAATAAAGCGCCCGTGCAATTTGATTTAAACTTTTTAAGTTTTCCTTAACTTAGTATTGGTCGAGGTCAACCGTTACCATCTTAATAATTTTAGTTGGATTTTCTTCTCTAAGCTTTTTAAGATCACTAGCGACGGGGGCTGGTTCAAAGTGACCAAGCTTATCATTGATAGTAATTGCTAGGCCCAGCTTAGCAAAATCTAACGCCTCTTCCATCGTTTTCCCCTGGGTGAACGCTTCCGGCAAGTCAGGAAAGTCAACTTGGATTTCACTTGCGGTTGGGGTAAAAAAGGCGGGGTACTTTACGATTTCCATTTAACTACCTCCAAAAAAGTTTTTCGGCGCCCCGGTGGGTAATCGAGGACGGACGTGGCACGGTATCGGACGACATTTGTCCATAGTTACCTTTGAGGGCGCGCATTTTCCAGCGATTACTGTGTAATATTCGGAGATAAAACTAGAGGCTGAGGAGAACCAAAGTTTCTTCCCAGCCTCACTATTATTTAACCCTTAATTCAGCAATCAATTTTTACTGCTTACTTAGCAACAATGTTAACAATCTTATTTGGAACAACGATGACCTTCTTGATGTCTTTTCCTTCGGTGAACTTTTGCACATGCTCGTTTGCCAAGGCAATCTTTTGTGCTTCTTCACGGTCAGTATCCTTAGCCATCTTAACCTTTGCCCGCACTTTGCCGTTAACCTGAACGATCATTTCAACGTTGCTTTCAACCAGTGCCTGTGGATCATACTCTGGCCATGGTTGGTAAGCGATTGTGTCACTAATGCCAAATTGGCTCCACAATTCTTCTGCCATGTGGGGCATGATTGGTGAAATCATCTTTACGAAGCCTTCCATGTATTCAACGGGCAGGTCATCAACCTTATATGCTTCGTTGACAAAGACCATCAATTGGGAAATGGCCGTGTTAAAGTGCATCCGTTCAAAGTCTTCGGTAACCTTCTTTACTGTTTCATTGTAAACCTTTGTCAGCTTACCATCGTTATAGTTTGAAATCCGGTCACGAAGGTGGTTGTTATCATCCATTAACAACCGCCATACCCGTTGGATCCACTTGTATGAACCATGAAGGCCCTTTTCATCCCACGGAACTGATTCGGTCAGTGGACCCATGAACATTTCATAGAGCCGCAGAGTATCAGCACCATACTTATCGACGATTTCATCAGGGTTAACAACGTTCCCCTTTGACTTCGACATCTTTTCATGGTTTGCCCCGAGGATCATCCCCTGGTTAACTAGTTTCATGAATGGTTCCTTTGTCGGAACAAGGCCCAGGTCGTAGAGGACCTTATGCCAGAAACGAGCGTACAGCAAGTGTAAGACCGCGTGTTCTGCGCCCCCAACATAAAGGTCAACTGGTGACCAGTAGTCTAAGGCTTCCTTAGAAGCAAAGGCCTTATCATTGTGCGGATCAGTGTAACGCAACCAGTACCATGATGAGCCGGCCCATTGTGGCATCGTGTTGGTTTCCCGCAGACCGTGACGGCCGTTTTCGTCGTAAACATTTACCCAGTCTTCAACATTTGCAAGTGGGCTTTCACCAGTCCCTGATGGTTCAATGTTATCAGTGTCTGGTAGTTGCAATGGTAATTCGTCTTCCGGAACTAATGAAGTCGTCCCATCATCCCAGTGAATAACTGGAATTGGTTCACCCCAGTAACGTTGCCGGCTGAAGATCCAGTCCCGCAAGCGGTAGTTAACCTTCTTGTGACCAGCATTGTGTTCATCAAGCCAGTCGATCATTTTCTTCTTCGCATCAGCATTGTTTAAGCCATCAAGGAAACCAGAATTGATGTGCTTTCCGTCACCATCAAAGGCACCCTTGTCAAGGTCAGTCCCTTCAATCACGGGCTTAATTGGCAAGTCAAACTTCTTGGCAAAGTCATAGTCCCGTTGGTCACCTGATGGAACGGCCATCACGGCACCAGTCCCGTATGAAGCAAGCACGTAGTCACTAATCCAGATTGGGAGCTTCTCACCATTAACTGGGTTAATCACGTAAGAACCAGTGAAGACACCAGTCTTATCCTTATTGAGGTCGGTCCGTTCCAGGTCTGAACGCCGGGAAGCTTCTTCCTTGTACTTAGCCACTTCTTCTTGATGTTCAGGGGTCGTCAATTGGTCAACTAGGTCTTGTTCAGGGGCTAAGACAACGTATGAAGCCCCAAACAAGGTATCAGCACGGGTCGTGAAGACTTCAATCTTCGTATCTTCATCACCAGCAACTGGGAAGAAGACAGCGGCCCCTTCAGAACGACCAATCCAGTTACGTTGCATTTCCTTAACGCTTTCTGGCCAATCAACCAGGTCAAGGTCATCAATCAAGCGGTCAGCGTAAGCAGTGATCTTTAAGACCCATTGCTTCATTGGCTTACGATAAACCGGGTAACCGCCCCGTTTAGTCTTCCCGTCTTCAACTTCTTCGTTGGCAACAACTGTCCCGCCCATAAAGTCAGGTGCCCAGTTAACCATAATTTCACTTTCGTAGGCTAATCCCTTTTTATAGAGTTGTTCAAAGATCCACTGCGTCCACTTGTAGTACTCAGGGTCTGTCGTGTTAACTTCGCGGTCCCAATCATAGGAGAAGCCTAATGACTGGATTTGCTTGCGGAAGTGGTCAATATTCTTGTTAGTAAAACTCTTGGGGTTGTTTCCCGTCTTCAAAGCATATTGTTCTGCAGGTAAACCGAAGGCATCCCAACCCATCGGGTGTAAAACATTGTAACCTTGCATCCGCTTCATCCGTGACATTACATCGGTGGCGGTATAACCTTCCGGGTGACCGACGTGAAGGCCTTGTCCAGAAGGGTATGGGAACATGTCTAAGGCATAGTACTTCTTTTGGTCCTTGTTAAGGTCGGCCTTAAAAGTCTTATTCTTTTTCCAGAATTTTTGCCATCTATTTTCAATCGTCGTATGATCGTAAGCCATTATTTTCGCTCCTTATCCTTAAATCACTTGCATAAATCGTAATAAAAAAGTCCCGTAGAAATAATTCTACGAGACGAAATCTAATCCGCGGTACCACCCGTGTTCCATGAGATATCATGGCACTTGATACCTTAACGCGGTAAGACGTCACCACCTACTCAATTCAATGGCAATCATCCTAGATGAGTTCACTACTAACCAGTCTCTTGTTTGCACCGCCACAAGATCTCTGCACACTGGGTTAACAGCTACTATTTCTATTACGATCAAATATTTAACGCCTATTCTAGCAACCTCAATTCTAGATTGCAAGCGTTAATTAAATTAACCTAAGATTTTCTTTAATTCATCGACCTTATCAAGATGTTCCCACGGAAGGTCGATGTCTGTGCGGCCAAAGTGACCATATGCAGCCGTCTGCTTATAAATTGGCCGCTTTAAATCAAGCATCTTAATAATTCCTGCTGGCCGCAAATCAAATACCTGGCGAACGGCAGCAATTAACTCTTCTTCACTCTTAGTACCGGTGCCAAAGGTGTTGACCATGATTGATACCGGCTCAGCAACCCCAATCGCATAAGCAACTTGGATTTCTGCCTTCTTCGCGTAGCCAGCAGCAACCAAGTTCTTGGCAATGTAACGGGCAGCGTATGAGGCTGAACGGTCAACCTTTGTCGCGTCCTTACCAGAGAAGGCCCCACCACCGTGGTGAGCAGCACCACCGTAAGTGTCAACGATGATCTTCCGACCGGTCAAACCAGCATCCCCTTGTGGTCCACCGATTACAAAACGACCCGTGGGGTTAATAAAGTACTTGGTCTTGTCATCAAGGTATTCGGCTGGGATAACCGCCTTGATAACTTGCTCCATCACGTCCTTTTTGATCTGGTCTAATGATACTTCCGGATCATGTTGGGTACTCAATACAACTGTATCAACGCGCAATGGCTTATCATTTTCGTCATATTCCACGGTAACTTCTGCCTTAGCGTCAGGACGCAGGTATGAAATCGTCCCATCCTTTCGCAATTGGGCGATTTTCCGCATCAACTTGTGACTCAATACCAGTGTAAGTGGCATGTATTCTGGTGTCTCATCAGTTGCATAACCAAACATCAGTCCTTGGTCACCTGCGCCAATCTGGTCAAGCGGATCTGCGTCCCCTTCACGGGTCTCTAAGGAGTCATCAACCCCTTGTGCAATATCAGCTGATTGTTCATCAATGGCGGTAATCACAGCGCAATTGTCAGCGTCAAAGCCATACTTACCATCGGTGTAACCAATTTGGCGAATCGTGTCACGCACGATTTGTTGGATGTTTACGTAAGCCTTCGTGGAAACTTCACCAAAGACTAATACCAAGCCGGTCGTTACCGATGTTTCTACAGCAACCCGTGAGTCTGGATCTTTTTCTAAAAGGGCATCTAAGATTGCATCACTAATTTGGTCCGCGATCTTATCTGGGTGCCCTTCTGAAACTGATTCGGATGTAAATAAATGTCGTTCTGCCATTTTCTAATTCCCCCATATTCTATTGAAACTTTTTGAGTTCGTAGTTGCGGTTACAAGGCATCTTCACGTTTAGACGTGAATCCTATCGGGAATTTGCTTCATAACGAGAACCATCATAGCATAATTTTCGCCTAACAATCAATGACCAACCACTTCACTAACTAAACTTTCCCTTAAAGACGCGCGTTAACTAAGCCAACGGCCGTCATAAAAGAGTAGGCAATCGTCGGCCCCATAAATTTAAAGCCATCTTTTTTCAATTGCTTGGCCATCGCCTGTGACGCTGTCGTCTGCGCCGGTAACTTCTCACCAGCTTTTAAAATCAGGCGTTGGGGGGTGTAATCAACAAATTGCCAAATGTACTCATCAAACGACATTTTATTTTCCCTAATCCGGATGATTACCTGGGCGTTATTAACCACTGCGTTGATCTTTTGGCGATTGCGAATGATCTCCTTGTTCTCACATAAGCGCTCAATATCTGCGGCCCCAAAAGCAGCGACCGTTCCGATATCAAAATTAGCAAAAGCGGTGAGAAAGGCCGCCCGGCGCTGCCAGATCGTTTGCCAGGTTAACCCCGCCTGGAACAACTCGAGCGATAACATCTCAAATAGCTGGCGGTCATCATGAACCGGAATCCCCCAGTAGTGGTCGTAATAGTCTTGCATTAACGGCGTCTTTTCTGCCCACGCTGGTCTTTTCATCATTAGCTTCACTCCTTAATAAAAGCCCGGCAGTAAACAAACTATCTACCGCCGGGCCAATTCGTACATATCTTTTAGATTGCCACCAGGCCCCTATTTAATATATACGTATTTTTTATGCTTTTGCACTTTCTTTTTTCGTATTTTTTAGCATTAGGGCTAAGATTAAGCCAATAATTTCAACGATAATCATTCCGCCAAACACCAGTTGGTAGCCGTGCAGTGAAGCAGCCTGTTGACTTGCCCCACCGGCGATAGCGTTAGCTGTGGCAACCGTCAAAATCAATGTGGAGATTGTTACCCCCGCCGAGCCGAGGACCTGCCGAACAGTCGTAATAACGGCCGTCCCGTGTGGAACCAATTCGTCCGGCAATGCATTCGCACCAAGGGTAACGGCCGGCATCATTACGAAGGCATTCCCCCCTTCGATGACCATTGCACATAGGATCATCGCTACTAAGCTCAGGTGACTAAGCATTAACGTACCAGCAGTCCAGCCGACAATAATCATTACCATCCCAACAAGCATCGTTGGCTTAAAGCCGATTTTATCAGCTAATTTTCCTGACAGTGGGTTTAAAATACTTAAAAATACGGCTCCGGGAACTAGTGACATCCCCGACACAAACGGGCTTACCTTCAAGACCCCCTGATAGTACAGTGGGAAAATGATCGTGGTAACAATCAAGGCAATGTATGAAATTGAGGTAAGAAGGATTGCTAAATCGTAGTTAAAGGTCTTCATTACCCGCAATTCCAACAGGGGCTGCTTTAGGTGAAGCTGGCGGACACAGAACCAAATAACTGCGATGACGCTAACCAATAGGATAACCCCATTGGTCAACCAGTCGGGATTCTTTTTCCCCGTCTGGTCAACGACATACATAATCCCGATCAAGCCCACTAATAAGATAACGGAAAGCCAGTCCAGATTATTTTCATGGCGCTGCATAACGTCCCGAATTAAGCCACTAGCAGCCATTACAATTATCAGGGTGATGATAATCATAAATAGGATAAACAAGCTCTTCCAGTCGAAGAACTTAAGGACAATTCCAGAAACGATTGGCCCACAAGCAAGCGCCGAGCCCATTACCAGCCCGGCGATACCCATCGTCGTCCCCCGGTTGGACTTAGGGGTGATCTCTAGCAAGACGGTCTGGTAGGACGGGAATAAAACCCCCACAGCAAATGCTTCCATTGCTCGACCGATCATCATAAACCAGAAGCCACTCGTCCCCCATGACGACGGGGTCAAAATTATCATTAACGACCCAATATCAAAAAGTGCTAACGCACCGACAAACATCGTCTTAAAGCTCAAATTGTTTAGCATCCACGGGCTAATCGGCATACTGACGCACATCACCAGCATAAAACCAGTCGTTAACCACTGAACAGTTGATGCTGAAATGCCAAACGCGTTCATTAATGTTGGGTACGCCGTTGACAGCGACGACTGACTAATTGACATCGTAAACGTCCCCACAAGTAACGTGAAGATAAACCAAAAACGGCTATAAGTTTTACCGTGTTGGTCAATATTTTGTTCCATATTCGTCTCTCCCTCTTTAGAACTGTTATTATCTATGCGTTACTCATTATAGGTTTTGAAATCACGGTTGTAAATGATATAATACTATTAGATTATAACAATTTTAAAAAGGAAGGAGACGGCTTATGGCAGAGGCAGAATTTGATCGTGCGCTTGAACAGCTACGGAAGAACAAGGTCCGGCTAACTCCCCAGCGGAAGGTCATCCTTAACTACCTGATCAACCACCACACGCACCCTAGTGTCGAAATGATTTATGAAGATTTAAAAGACAGCGTTGATAATATCAGTATGGCAACTGTTTACAATACCCTAAAGCTCTTAGTCGATTACAACCTGGTAATTGAACTTAAGAATGGTGACGGGAGTACCCACTTTGACTACTTTGGCCACCCTCATTACCATGTCGTCTGCGACAACTGCGGCAAGATTTCCGATGTCTTTGATGACCATTTCACTGAAATCACCAAAGAGATGGAAGTCATGACCCGTGAAAAGACAGGCTACCTCGTGACTGGTAACAACATCGAAGTCCATGGGCTCTGTCCGGATTGTCAGCGCAAATTACATTTAAATCGTTAACCAATAAAGAAGCGGCCGTGGAAATTTCTCCATGGTCGCTTCTTTGATCTAAATTAGCAGTTTTTAGCTACGCTGGGTTATGGATACAATGGCAAGAACCGCGAACCAGCATAGGGTCAGCAGTAGCGCGGTCAAGGTTTGGGTTTCCATACAGAGGACACCAAAGATAACTGCCAAGAATAACAAAATCAGGTAATCGCTAACTGGCGCTCCTGGCATTTTAAATGGTCGCTCACCTGGCCGCCCCTTAAGATAACGCAAGTGAGCAAAGATAATTGCCGCCCAGATAAATAAGAAGCTCGTCGTCGCAATGCTTGAAACAAAGGTGAACACCCCCGCTGGCATTACTAAGTTTAAGACTGCTGCAATCCCAATAATTAAGGCGGAAATGATAACTGCCGTTGCTGGTACGGCGTGTTTTGATAGCTTACTGATTTGCCGGATTGCCGGCCGGTGGGCATTGGCTGTTAATTCTGCCAACATCCGCCCGGTCGTATAGAGAGAGCTATTGCAAGCTGAAGCCGCAGCTGTAATCACGATAAAGTTTACAATACTAGCCGCTCCTGGTAAACCGATATCCCGAAAGACAAGGACAAATGGACTGTTGTTCGGCGATAACTTCGTCCAGGGGTAAATGCACATGATTACCGCCAATGCCCCTAGGTAAAAAAGCATTATCAGTAAGGGAATGCCGTTAATTGCTTTGGGGATAACTAGCTTCGGCTTTTCCGCTTCTGCTGCTGTGACGCCGACCATTTCAATCCCGACAAAGGCAAAGACCACCATCTGAAACGATAGCATAAACCCTTTAACGCCCGTAGCAAAAAAGCCACCGTATCTTACTAGGTTCGTTGGCGTCGCTAGGTAACCGCTAGCTGAATGGAAGCGAACAACCACCATGATAATCCCAACAGCGATTAAAATGATTATTGCTAATACCTTAATTAACGCAAACCAAAATTCCAGCTCACCAAAAGTACTAACAGTCATCAAATTTAAACATAGTAATACCACCAGGGTTAATAAACCTGGCACCCACTGCGGAACGTGTGGTAGCCATAGCTGAAAATAAAGACCGATCGCGGTAACTTCAGCCATCGCTAATGCTAACCAGCAGGCCCAATAAGCCCAGCCTACCACGAAGCTAACCCGCTTGCCGAGGTAGTCTTGAATTGCGTCCATAAACGACTGGTAATGCAAGTCCGACAGTAGCAGTTCGCCTAACGCTCGCATGATCCCAAAGCAAACAATTCCGGTAATCAGATACGCAAACAAAATGGCCGGGCCAGCTACGTGGATTGCTTTCCCTGCCCCCAAGAATAGACCGGTCCCAATCGTTCCACCAAGTGCTAACAACTGAATGTGACGACTCTTCAGTCTTCTTTGTTTTTCTGCCATAATCTCTTTCTCCTGTTAAAATAGTTGAACATTTTCTTAATGTCGGAGATTAGCCCTAGTCATTAATTAATAATTCAACTATGATATATAATTGCATCGAAATTATATTGTATACCTTTTTGCAAATAAGGAGTGCTAACTTTTGCGACTTTTAACTCACTGGATACCATTTTTTGTCTATTTTTTTGCTAATACCCTCCTCATCACCCACAACCGCCTATGGTCCCGCTTTTCTGCACCGGCCCAACGGGTTACCATTGCGACCTTCTTTTGCTATATCATCGCCATCAACTGGCTATGCTTAACCCCAACAATGTTCAACTTTTCCTCGGCGGATAAGTTGCTTTTCTATTTTCACGGTGCCCCCTATAACCTAATCCCCCTCCAGGGATTCAGCCAAGAATTCTTCCTCAATATCATCATGACCTTCCCGCTTGGCATTTATCTATACTTAGCAAACCACGAAATTTCATTTGCTAAAGCTAGCCTGATTGGTTTTTGCTTCAGCCTATTTATCGAAGTTAACCAGTTTGTCTGCGACATCATTTTCCACATCGGCCGAGTCGCAGATGTCGATGATTTAATCAGCAACACGCTGGGAACAATGATTGGCTTTGCCTTGATGATTATCCTTGATCAGACAATTCTCCACCAGGTGATTAAACAATTCATGCTCAAAAAGGAGAAATCTGATAAACTATGTAATTGAGGTGGTAAAAGATGATTTCAAATGAACAGCGGGCACATGATATTGCCTTAACATTACTACAGGCGCGGGCAAAGGATTTAAAACCAATTGCCGCTTATCACGAATACGTCAATTCACTATTACCGATTCTAAAGGAAATTGACAAAGATTTTCCAAACGGAATCAAAGAACACATTTAATTTCCCGGGTAATAATTTAGCAAGGGTGAGGAATCAAGCTCAGCAATTAGCTTATTTCCCCACCTTTGCTTTTTTTAGCGCTGATTGTGTTATTATTAGCTAGTACCTTTAAAATAAGGAGCACTGATTAAGGAGGAATTTATATATGTTTGAAGGAACAAAGAAGCGTTTCGATTGGTTTAGTCTGATTGTTGGCCTTCTTTTCTTGATTGCCGGCTTTGCTTCAATCAAGCATCCCGACAAGACCTTGCATTTCTTAGCAATTGTCACCGGGATTTCATTTATCTTTCGGGGGATTTACGAGTTATGGTTCCGGCAACGGATTAACCAACTGCTCAATGAAAAATCTGGTTGGCTTATTTTTTCAGCAATTTTAGATATTATTCTTGGGGTTATCTTCATTTTTCAACCAGACTTGGGCGTTATCTTTATCGCAATCCTATTCGCCATCTGGTTCATCATTGACTCAATCATTGAATTGATGAGTGCTAAGTTCTTCAAGGCCTTCCACCGTGGCTACTACTGGTTCATCTTGATTTTATCAATCATCAGTTTGATCCTGGGGGTAGTCCTTCTCTTCAGTCCACTGCTTTCAGCAATGACTGTTGTTTGGTTGATCTCAGCATTCTTAATTATCTTTGGGGTAATGAAAGTTATCCAAGCATTCTAAAAAATAAGGGTTCAAGAATTTTTACGATTCTTGAACCCTTATTTTTCTTAGGTTAGCAACCGCAACTGCCAGCCCATCAGTAAAGACTAGTTTATGGCGGTCACGGTCAACGTGCCGTAGTTCACCAGAATATTCCTGGTAATAGCCACTTTGCCCATCAAAATACTCTAGTTTAACTTCAAGTGGGAGGTGGTCTTGCATCTCAGCAACCTGCTTTTCAATTACCCTTTTCTCTGCCTGGTTCAAATAATGCTTCCGTTGGTAGCGGCTCGCTGTTTCTGCCAGTAGCTTATGATAACCGGTTAATGCTGCAAATGGGGCAAATTGGGCCGCCCGGTCTTCCCGCGGCATTGGTAAGTGCGCCCGCGAAACATGCCGTGGGGCAGCCATTATGTCATCATAACGCGAAGTGTCACTAAATAACGCCTGTTCGATTCGTTCCTTATCCTTCATTAGGCCTGGTGCCCCCCAATCTGGTTGTTCCGTTCCTTTAACGTGGCCCCCTGCTTAAGATCAGCCGCGCGAATGATTACGTTCTTCCCAAAATTCTTTTGCAGATTGAGAATCAACTGCTGAATTCGTTGGTCTTTTTCCTGGATCGCTTTCTTTACTGACAGCTGACGCTCATGGCGCGTTGGGTCGGAAAACAAGTCAAGCTGCTCACTATGAGCAACCTGCTGGGCCTCCTCAGCAGAAACAAGGTGGTTAGCAATAACCGTAATCTTACGGATAGTCAACCGACGATTCACTTGCCCATCATATAGCTGTAGAAAGTAGTGACTTAATTCTGTAAAGGAAGCCGTGGGGAGGTCAAAGCGCAGCGTTTTATGCAGTGGCTTTGGCACTCGGCGACCATAAAAATCCGTCGTTGTTGCGCCGCCATACCCCTTCGTGACGTTAGAAATATCATAAGCAATCGTCAGCCCGACTTGGTCCGTCACCACTTGCCGCTTAGTTAACTGCAAGGCCAAGGAGTTGACCATCTCTTTCACAACTAGCCGTGCTTGAGAATACGTATACGGCTTCATCAACACCTGGCCCGAATAAATTCCGTGCTCCGCGGAGCGATAGTTTTTAATATCTTCAATCGTCGCTGACTCGTACCCCCAGGCATGGTCAATCAGGATCTCTGCATTTTTACCAAACTCGCGGTATAATACTTCTTCATTCAGCTTGTCAGACAATGTTCCCATCGAACAACGGGCAATGTCGCCCATCGTCGACAACCCTAACTTTTCAAGTCGTTTTGCGTATCCCCGGCCGACCCGCCAAAAATCTGTTAATGGTTGGTGGGCCCAGAGATACTTGCGGTAGGTCATTTCGTCCATCGCTGCAATCCGGACACCATCCTCGTCTCCCGGAATTCGCTTGGCCACGATATCCATCGCAACTTTGGCTAGGTATAAGTTCGTCCCAATTCCCGCCGTGGCAGTGATCCGTGTCTCCGCACTGATTGTTTGAATTATCTCCTTTGCCAGTGCCCGCGCTGTCACCTGGTATTCACGTAAATAATCGGTGACATCCATCATTACCTCGTCAATTGAATAAACGTGAATTTTCGACGGCGGAAGGTAACGCAGGTAGATCTCATATATCTCTGCGCTCTTTTGTAGGTAAAAATTCATCCGTGGCTTGGCTACCCGATACTCAATTGGCAGGTTGGGCGATTTCAACAATTTGCCACGAAAAATTGAGCCATGTTTAGCAAGGTGGTGGTAGGATGCCTTTTTAGCTCGTGCACGGTTAAGTTGGGCCACTCGTTGCTCCACTTCATACAACCGTGGCCGCCCAGGAACGCCAAACTGCTTTAGCGCGGGTGAAACCGCCAGGCAAATTGTCTTATTCGTCCGCGTCTGGTCTGCTACTACCAAGTTAGCATTTAGCGGGTCCAAATTTCGTGCTGCGCACTCAACCGAAGCGTAAAATGACTTTAGATCAATCGCTAAATAAGTTTTTTCTGCTGACATGGTGACGCCCCTTCCGATTAATTAGTAGCATCATTATACTTTAATCTAACAGGTTAATCAAACGTTTGTTCTGTGAAAACGATAAAAAAGAACCGTGAACTTTCACGGCTCTTCAATCCTTGTTTCTGCTAAATTAGTCAATTTCAATATGACCGTCGTCTTCAACGCTCTCTACCCGCTTTGGTAGCGTAATTGCTAAGACCCCGTTATCATAGTGGGCCTTAATGTTCTTCCGCTCAACATCAGGCAAGCGGTATTGCCGGCTCATTTGACCATAGCGCCGCTCGCTGTGAAGAATATTGCCATCCCTATCAGCTTCGTCATCAACAGTGTCCCGCTTTCCGGTAACTGTCAAGATATTATTGGCATAGCTAATATGAATATCCTTCTTATCAAAGCCCGGCATGTCAATCTTAACGCTGTAGTTCTTATCATTTTCAGCAACGTCTGTCTTCATGTGGTCGGCTGCTGGAGTCAAATCAGAGAAGAAGTCATCATTCATCCAATTACGCATGTTCATCAAATTATCAAATAAGTTACGGTTTTGTAATTCGTTAGCCATAAATAATGCTTCCTTTCATTTCCTTGATTCACCTTCTATTGTAATCATTTTTAGCACTCGTGCAAGGGGAGTGCTAATTTTTTTGCTAAAAATTTTCATTAAAAACGATATAATAAAAGAGAAGCGCAGACGCATTGAAAGGAGCCATCGGAATGAAAAAAGTAACAATTAATAACATTACAATGCCAGCAATCGGGATCGGCACCTGGAACATGGGGGATGTCGCAGTGAAGCGTTCGGCAGAAATCAAAGCGATTCAAGACGAAATCAACGCTGGTGCACGGGCGATCGACACTGCTGAAATGTATGGCAACGGCCGGTCAGAACGGCTCGTTGGCGAAGCAATCAAGCCGTTTGACCGGCATGACCTTTTCCTGATTGATAAGGTCCTTCCTTCTAATGCTGGAAAAGCTAAATTGGAACACAGTCTCGATCAAAGTCTTAAAGCTGTAGGCACTGATTACTTTGACCTTTACCTGCTTCACTGGCGGGGAAGTATTCCGCTGGCAGAAACCGTTAATGAACTTGAACGGGTTAAAAAGGCGGGCAAGATTAAGGCTTGGGGAGTATCAAACTTCGATGTTGCTGATATGGAAGAACTGTGGAAGCTCCAAGATGGTACTAACTGTGTTGCTAATGAAGATCTCTACAACCTTGACCGCCGCGGAATTGAATATGACCTGCTCCCACTAATGAAACAGCACCAACTACCGCTGATTGCATATTCACCACTGGCTGAAGCAGATACTCTTTCTGGCACCCTTTATACCAACCCGGTCATCAAGGAAATCGCCGCAAATCACCAAGTAGGTGTCCAACAGATCATGTTAGCCTGGGTCCTGCGAATTGAGAACGTCCTAGCGATTCCAAAGAGTGGTAATCCAGAGCACGCAATGGCTAATTTCAACGCTGGTGAAATTGACCTAAGCGATGATGAAATTTTAGCATTGCAAAAGGAATTCCCAACACCAACTAAAAAGGAACCATTAGCAGTGATTTAAATAAAAAGAGCGTGAGACAAAAGTCCAAAATCAAGATTTTGAACTTTGTTTTTCGACGCGAAGCTAGCCTTTAGGGAACCCCCGCCGACGCGAAGCTAGCCTATTTGGGAGGATGGCTAGGCGTTCTGGGCGTTGATTTATCAACGTTCAGACTAGCTTCGCGTCGCAGCCCAGCTACCGCGCTGTAACATTAATATCTTTAAAATAGCGAAGAGGCTGAGTTAATTCCCAGCCTCTTTTTATTTAGATTGTTATCCTGTTAATTTCCCGCTTTTGCTTCTTCGGGGTGGTAGGTGTGCAGCCGTTGTGAGGCAACATCAATCTTACTTGGGTCACCTTCCCGGCCTGGCTTCATTTCAACTACCCCGAGCTTGATTGCGCCAACTGGGCAAACAAGGGCACATAACTGACAGCCGACACACTTGTCCTTGTTAAAGACAGGCAGGCGTTTTTCATCATCCCACGTTAAAGCTTGGTGAGCACCATCTTGACATGATACGAAACAACGTCCACAACCGATACACTTATCCCAGTCAATCTTCGGGTAAACCTTGTAGTTCCGGTTTAATTCGTTAGTTGGGATAATGTTCTTGTTTGCGAGGCCAACGAGGTCTTGCAAGTGGTCAACATTTTGTTCGTCCATGTAGTGCATCAACCCATTGGTCAAGTCATCAATGATCCGGTAACCATACTGCATAATAGCGGTCGTAACTTGGAGGGTTGTAGCACCCATCAAGATAAATTCAGCCGCATCTTCCCAGGTTTCGATCCCACCGATACCTGAGATTGGTAATTGTTCAAGCCCTGAGGCAGTCCGTAATTGTTGTAAGAACCGCAAGGCAATTGGCTTAACAGCCTTCCCTGATAAACCAGAAACGGATGACTTACCATCAATGTTTGGTAAAGCAACCTTCTTTTCAAGGTCCACGTCAGTAACAGACTTCACGGTGTTAATTGAGGAGAAACCGTCAGCGCCACCTTCAAGACAAGCCTTTACAACCGGCACCATCGTCGTGATATTAGGGGTCATCTTGGCAAGGACTGGTAAGTCAGTCCCCTTCTTAACCGCGATACAGTTGTTCTTACATAATTCAGCGTTGGTCCCAACATCTGAACCCATCGTGTGGGAAGTCATTTGCGGACATGAGAAGTTTAATTCGATCATGTCAGCGCCAGCTTCTGTTACCCGCTTAGCCAGATATGTCCAATCATCAAAGGTTTCCCCCATGATCGAAGCAATCAAAACCTTGTTAGGGTATTCCTTCTTCAAGCGCCGCATGTCAGCTAAGTCTTGTTCTAATGGGTGTTCAGACAATTGCTCCATGTTCTTGAAGGCGACAAATGGTGTGTCTTCCTTGGTTAATTCATCAAACCGTGGTGAAACTTCATCAATCTTGAAGTGTTCTGGTGAAAGAGTCTTATAAACAATTCCACCCCACCCAGCGTCGTACGCATTCTTACACATCTCATAACAGTTGCCAACTGGTGAAGATGACAAGCAGAATGGGTTTTCAAAATGAACTCCTAAAAAGTCTACTGATAAGTCTTTCTTAATCATTATCTTGTCCTCCTAACACCCGGTCAATCTCTTCCGCAACTTCCTTACCTTTTTGAACCGCAACGACAACCGTCTTGTCACCGTCAACGATATCACCGGTAGCAAATACCTTTGGATCCTTAGTGTGGAAACGAGCGTCACGGAATGGAATTTCATTGTGCTGAATATCAATATCCAAGCCTTCCGCATCAGCTTTTTGTCCAACGGCGAGGATAATCTTATCGGCAGTAATGGTAATTTCACTGTCAATCTTCCGGTGGGCGAAAGTAGCCCGGTTTTGGTGTACTTCCTTCGGTTCGTAGCCATCGATGATGGTAACTCCTTCTTTTTGTGCCCCTGCAAGTTCCTTCTTGGAAGCCTTGAATTCTGCAAATTGTTCATAAACAACATCGGTTACGTAAGGCACATCAAGTTTCTTGAGGGTTGTAACAACGTCCATTGCAACATCCCCACCACCAATAACAAGAACATTATCAGGTAAGTCATCAAGCTTGCCCTTCGCTTCCTTAGCACGGGCGAGGAATGAGATAGCAGATTCAGTGCAAATGTTGTGTTCAAACATTGGCAACATCTTGGCATCACTAGTCCCAATGGCAACAATCACGGCATTGTGGTTTGCCTTTAATTCATCCATCGTGATGTCCTTACCAACAGTGGTGTTGTAAGTAATCTTGGCACCAAGGTCAACAATCCGTTGTACTTCATAATCCACGATTTCTTGCGGCAAACGATATTCTGGAATCCCATAAGTTAGGTAACCACCGGCCTTGGCATTCTTTTCGTAAATATCAACAGCATAACCCTTTTCAAGTAAGGTCGTCGCAGCTTGTAAAGCAGAAGGACCACTACCAACAATTGCAACGCTCATGCCGTTTGGCTTGCCAGCCTTCAAAATCTTCATGTTGAGCTTACGTTCCATATCGGTAACGTAGCGCTGAATCCCACCAATATCAATTGGCCCGTCAATCTTTGCCCGGGTACATGCTGATTCACAGTACCGCTCGGTAGGACATACACGGGCACAAATTGAGCCTAGCGCATTGTTTTCCCGGATAGTCTCCGCCGCACCTTTAATGTTACGGAAACGAACACTACGGATAAACTCTGCTGGGTTAGTGTGGGCTGGACATGCTTGTGAGCATGGGGCGTCATGACACAAAAGGCAACGTGCAGCTTCTTGCATTACCGTTGACATTGTGTAGCCCTTTGGCTCTGTTTCATACTTTGAAGTCATCAAGGTAACCTCCTCTAAGTTATGCTTACTTCATAATTAACAACTTAGTGATGAATATCACTTTTTCTACACTCCAATAGTACAATTTAAATTTTTATAGTACAAGTGGCAATATTTCAGCTATTCTCAACCATTTATCATTAATATTAATAGCTGGTTATATACTTTTGGAATAGTTCTATTCCATCTATCTTTCACCGTTTTTGTTATTCCGTTCACAATCACTTTATGAATGCGTTTTCATAAGCGATTAGTATTATTCTTAAGAGGAATATTAATCACTTGCCGTAACAGATAACCTGTATTTCCACATCGCACTAACGGTTTTTCCTTTGATTCAGCGAGAAGCCCCCAGCAACACGGTTCTCACCGCTCCAGTCCGCTAGTCACCGGATAACCGATCTACTTTGGTGGATTATCGGGGTAAACATCGCGCTAAGATAATTTTTGATTAATAATATTCCTTTTTTACAAATTATTATCCCCAGCCCATCCAGCTTACCTAGAATAAGTTAAAAGCCATTAGGCACCGCAATTCTCACAGTTTTCTTACTTAATTTTGCTATCCTTGTCCCTCTTTTCCAGCCAAATAAAAAACGACCGGGAATCTTTCCCGACCGTTAGTGGTTGATTATCTATCTTCAGCTTTTGCTAGTTCTTAGTACCAACCGTGTGATTGCCAGAATGCTTGGGCAGCACTCCATGAACCATAGCGGTTAGCAACATATTGGTCTGCTACCCGTTCTTGGTTGGCAGCAGAGTAGTCACCATTTAAGTATGATGCTGATAATTGGTACTTACCAATGTATTGGCCGTTACGTGCACCGTAGTTACCACCGGATTCCCGGCCAGCAATCCATGCCTTAGCAGCAGCATCGTTACCAGCAACACCAGAAGAATAACTTGGGGTGCTTTGTTGTGGCTGCGGTGCTGGCGCAGTGTAAGTGCCTTGTTGGGTAGTGCTTTGGGCATTAGCAACCGGTGCCTGGCTAGCTGCTGGCGCTGTTTGCTGCTCATTAGTAACGGCAGCTGGTAAAGTAGCTGCTTGTTCGGCAGTTGCCGGAGCGACTTCACCATCATCCTTAATTACTAATTGCTGGCCAACGTAGATTACGTTTTTATCAGCAATTTGGTTGTGGTTTGCTAAGGTATCCACAAAGCTTAAGTCATGACCTAATTTGTAAGAAATTCCAGAAAGGGTGTCGCCCGCTTGCACCGTATAGACAGTATCGGCGTTGGCAGTGGTTGCAGTAGCAACTGTCCCCAGTGCAACTGCACCGGTAATCGCTGCTGTAATCTTGGCTGCTTTCTTAGATAACTTCATTATAAATTAATCCATCCTTTTCTTAATTAATCGTTTTTCTCTTTCAACGATTAATACTATACAAGATTACCGTTACGGATGGGTTACCAGCACTTATCATTTTTCGTCATGTCTGTAATAAACTGTAATAATTACCACGGCTTATCGACGGTGATTGATTCCAATATTTCCTGTTGGTGGGCAATGTTTTGCCGCCGTTGTTGCCGGCGCTTCTCATACCCTGCCAGTAGTGACGCTTGCTCCTTCGTTTGTGGAACCACCCGGTCATATTTGAGCTTTTTCTGTGGGTCTTCAATCACAAAGGTTAAGAAGCAAGTAAAGCCTAGAAAACGTTCATTAGTCATCAGGTGCTCGCCAATGACCTTCACAAACACCTCCAGCGAACGGGTCCCGACCCCTGTGACATAGGATTCCATGCACATTGAATCTTGTAGTCTGAAGGGGTGTAAAAATTGCACGTGGTCCATCGCCGCAGTAACAACGGTTGTCCGGGCAACCCGCATTGCAGTTACTGACGCTTCCCCATCAACGATTTTCAAAATCTCACCACCAAAGACTGTCCCATGCTCATTTAAATGCGCATTGAACACCCGGTGCATTGATACCGATAGCGTATCATTACATTTAATATCCATAGTATTAAACCCCTTACATTATTAATCTAATAGCATTTTACCATATAAGGATTTATTCGCATTTAGATATGCTTTGAAATGGATATAATATCTTTTTAATTTTCTTTTCATTTTTCTTTTAAAATAGACTATAATAAAAGCCAACGGATATAAGAAAGGATTGAGAACTATATGACAAGCAAAGACAGTCAGATTATTAAAACTGACTCCCTATATGTAAACCTCGACCGGGGAGTTGCAACCCTTAATCTGAGTCAAGATTACTTTACAGACATCTATTCTTTAATTAACAGTGACGAAGTGTTAAGTATTGTCAAGCTGTACCTCGGCTCATTAAACCATGATACCGATGAAGATGCGTTTGACAATGCTAGCCCCGAAGAATACGTAGAAACCCTTAAAAAGATTCTGGTCAACGATGCCAGTGCTTACGATGACTTTGATCCAAAAGATATCCTCGCAAGTTTCGAAGACCTCTACTCATTCTACCGTTCCCTTCTCCGGGTCTCTGTTCTCAATTATAATGACAACAAAATCGTTGGTAGTGAATTCAAGACCGTCGATACTAGCTTTAATGAATTAGTGCGGAAGACTTACCGGATCATCGAAGAAAAGCTCCAGGGCTTTACTAACCGGACATACCGGCAAGTTAACGCTGCGACTAATGCTTCAATGCTCGTTCAAAACGAAGACTGGAAGATTCCTGCCGGCTACGAACAATTAAAAGACATCCAATTTATTGACACCGTGATGTTACGGCCACCAATGATGATGCACACCAAGAGTAACAAGCGGGAAGGTGTCTTCTCCGCAGTTAATGAGAACCCCGTCAAGCGATTCCACGGTGAAAAGGGCCAGTGGTACTGCTACCCTGCCCGGATTGGTGAAAGCTTAGCCTTTATCTACTTTAACGTTGATTACCTTGTTAACGGAATTGCCCTCTCCAACCTGTTTGAATTGGCATCCCCTGAAGACTACAAGGACCAAAAGCCAGACTTAATCATCTTCTTTGGTCTGGAAAAGACTGAAGGCATGGTTTCTCACTACTACCACGACGAAGCTAATGATATCTGGATCGGGGAAGTTCCATAC
The DNA here is from genome assembly GCF_900156885.1 of Limosilactobacillus caccae. GTDB lineage: Bacteria > Bacillota > Bacilli > Lactobacillales > Lactobacillaceae > Limosilactobacillus > Limosilactobacillus caccae. The sequence goes on along the minus strand of NZ_FTOY01000008.1, from coordinate 11,278 downwards.
ACTGACAAGACCACTTACTTTGGCTACATGAAGAAGATGTGCTTAACTGTCCACAACCTTCACCAAATTTACAACGGTCACTTACCAATCCACGGTTCCATGCTGCGGATCCGTTTCACTAACGGGACGGAAAAGAACGTTGTCTTCTTCGGTGACTCCGGTGCCGGAAAGTCAGAATCAATTGAAGCCCTGCAAGAACTTGCCGATGATAAGATTGTTGAAATGGAAACGATCTTTGACGATATGGGAAGCTTCACGATTGCAGATAACGGTGAACTATATGCTCAAGGGACAGAAACCGGGGCATTTGTCCGTCTTGATGACCTTTCTAGTGCAGTAGCCTTCAATAACATGGACCGGGGTGTTTACCTGAACCCTGAACGTAAGAACGCCCGGGTTATTATCCCCGCTGACACCTACGACCGGGTTATTGAACACCACCCAGTTGACATGTGGCTGTATGCTAACAATTACAGCGATGAAGTTGGGATCCACCGCTTTGCCACCAAGGAAGAAGCGGAAGAAGTCTTTGTTGCTGGTAAGCGGAAGGCCCTCGGGACAACCGATGAAGTAGGTATGAGTACCACCTTCTTCGCCAACCCATTTGGCCCTGTTCAAGAACCAGAAAAGACGAAGCCCGTTATTGATAAGGTATTTACTAACCTATTCGACAAGGGCGTTTACGTTGGTGAAATTTATACCCACCTGGGTAATGACAAGTCCAAGGATGCCTTGAAGGAATCCGCAACTGAATTACTTGACTTGTTAATGAATGACAAATAATTATGAAGAGGCTGCTAATGTGGCCCCTTTTCTATTTTAAAATCTCCGCTGCTGATTTTGCTAGCAAGTGCTAGTTTAAAGCAAAAAGAGGCTGGGAATAAACTCAGCCTCTTTACTATTTTAAAAAATATTAATGTTACAGCGCGGTAGCCGGGCTGCGACGCGAAGCTAGTCTGAACGTTGATAAATCAACGCCCAGAACACCTAGCCATCCTCGCGGGGGTTCCCTAAAGGCTAGCTTCGCGTCGAAAGACAAAGTCCAAAATCAAGATTTTGGACTTTTTTCTCCCTTCGTATTTTTCATTAAATTTTAGTACCAACCATGTGATTGCCAGAATGATTGGGCAGCACTCCATGAACCATAGCGACTTTGTACGTATTGGTCCGCTACCCGTTCCTGGTTGGCAGCAGAGTAGTCACCGTTAAGGTATGATGCTGACAACTGGTACTTACCAACGTATTGGCCATTCCGGGCACCATAGTTGCCACCAGATTCGCGACCGGCGATCCATGCCTTCGCTGCTGCTTCACCACCGCTTACTGCAGAAGTGTAGTTAGAAGTAGCTGGGGCTGTCGTTTGTGTCGTGGCTTGGCTAGCAGCCGCTGGGGCTACTGCTTGGGCCTGGTTAGCACCAGTTTGGCTAGCTGATGATTGTGGTGCTTGGCTGACTGCTGGTGCCTGGCTTGTTTGACTAGCAGCTGATTCTTGTCCGGCAGCACTGGTTGCTGGTAGAGTGGCTGCTTGTTGGGCAGTCGCTGGGGCAACTTCACCGTCGTCCTTAATCACTAACTTTTGACCAACGAAGATTAAGTTCTTGTTGGCAATTTGGTTGTTAGAAGCTAATGAATCAACATAAGTTAAATCATGGCCTAACTTATATGAGATTCCTGATAATGTGTCACCGCTTTGCACCGTGTAAATTGTGTCGGCGTTAGCAGTAGTTGCAGTAGCAATGGTTCCCATTGCAACGGCACCTGCTACTGCAGCGGTAACTTTAGCGATGTTCTTCGATAACTTCATAGAGATAAGTCCCATCCTTTTTTATAAATTCATATTTTAGTTAATTAATTATTATCTTGTTTGTTAAGGCGTTGATTAATCAACTCAATCAACAGTTATTAATATACTCCTTGAAAATTACACGGTGGTTACCCGTAAATATCATTTCCCGCCTTAAACGTAACAGATTGTAATAAAGAAAGTAACTTAACTAAGAAACACCCGTTTGCATTGCCGACCTTAGGGCAATTTCGGGACCACGAACTTTCCCCGCACAATTACCGAAACTTGTAATATAAGAACAAAGAAGACCGTAAATTAAACCCTGCGTGGGCCAATTTACGGTCTTCTTTCATGATTCTGCTTCTTTTTTGTAACCTTTCTGTAATGAAAAGCTGCTAGTGGACAAGCTTATCCCAGATTACAACATCATTCTCCGCTAGCGATTTTTGCACATCGATGATCCGTTGGTTTGAACTTCCGCGGAATTGCAACGTCAGGTCCTTTTTAGCAAGAAGGAAGCGACCATCGACCAGGATATCAAGATTTTGCAGTAATTCCTTCTTATCCGCAGATTCCTTCATTAATTCTTCCCAAGTGTAACCTGTCCACGACCAAATGTCTTTGTCATCGCCAAACTCTTGGCGGATACGCCGCACTAACTTCAAACAAACCTGGGTATTTAAGAAGGGCTCCCCACCAAGAAGGGTCAGTCCCTGAACATAGGACTGCGAAAGATCAGTAATTATTTGGTCTTCTAACTCCTGGGTATACGGCTGACCATAGTGGAAGTTTTGTGCCGCCTTGTTGTAACAACCCGGACAGTTAAACAAACAACCACTAACATAAATACTGCACCGGACCCCCTCACCATCCACAAAATTAAATGGCTTGTAGTCCGCAATGTATTGTAACGAATGATCCTTGGCCAACCACTCTTTTGGCTGGGGATTTTTTGGTAAACGTTGTTTTGGCATGATTTCCCTCCATAACAAAAGGGGACGCTCATTGTCATCTCCTTAAATAACTTCACTAAATCTGGTCGCCAGTAATGTTGGCGTGCGCCTTCGCATCCAGCTGCCGGTCTCGTTCAAAGGCGGCGGCATTCCTAATCATCCCCGGATCCATGTGCTTGGCCCGGTGGATGATTTCCTCATGCCGTCCATGAACCATTGGCCGCTGTTGGGGGTTACCAAGGTAGCCACAAGTCCGCTTAACCACGTCGCAGGTTGCCGGATCATGGTTGCCACACTGTGGACACTTAAAGCCCTGGGCAGTTGCTTCAAATTCGCCCTTGAATCCGCACTTAAAGCATTGGTCAATCGAAGTGTTTGTGCCGAGATAGCCAACATGGTCATAAGCCCAATCCCAGACTGCTTCAAGCGCCTTCGGGTTCTGCCGCAGGTTGGGGTATTCACAATAGTGGATAAAGCCCCCGGCAGCATACTGTGGGAAGTCCTCTTCAAACGTTAACTTCTCAAATGGGGTCGGGTGCTTCCGAACATCATAATGGAAGCTATTAGTATAGTATTCCTTATCAGTAACATCCTCGATCCGCCCAAACTTCTTCAAATCGTCCTGGCAGAATGTATCAGTCAGTGATTCCGCAGGCGTTGAGTATAGACTAAAGTGGTAACCTTCTTCGTCTTCCCACTTGGCACAAAGGTCGTGCATTGCCTTGGTAATTGAAAGGGCGAAGTCATGGGCTTCCTTATTATGTTCCCAGTTAGGGCCATAAAATGTGGAACAAACTTCATACAAGCCAATGTAACCAAGGGAGACGGTTGCCCGGCTATTCTTAAAGACTTCATCAACACTATCGTCCTTCTTTAACCGTTTACCGAACGCACCATACATGTATAACAATGGGGCGTTTTCCGGCCTAGCTTCCTTTGTCCGCTTAATCCGGTAGTCTAAGGCAATCTTACAAATATTCATCTTTTCCTGGAAAATTTCCCAGAAGAGTTGCTTATTACCACTAGCTTCGAGGGCAATCCGTGGCAGGTTGACCGTTACTACTCCCAGGTTCATCCGGCCAGAATTAACTTCTTTGCCGGTCTCCGGGTCCGTCCAGCCCTGCAAGAACGACCGGCAGCCCATCGGTGTCTTAAAGCTCCCCGTAATTTCCTTAATCTTATCGTACATCAATAAGTCGGGGTACATCCGCTTAGTAGAACATTCAAGTGCTAGTTGTTTGATATCGTAATTAGGGTCTTCTGGCGCTAAATTTAGTCCCCGCTTAACGGTAAAGATCAACTTAGGGAAAATTGCCGTCCGGTGTTCCTTGCCTAATCCCTTAATCCGGATCTGCAAGATTGCCTTTTGAATTTCCCGTGAGATCCAGCTGATTCCTAGGCCAAAGTTCACAGTGGTAAATGGGGTCTGTCCCTGGCTGGAGTACAAGGTGTTGATCTCATATTCTAAGGCCTGCATCGCATCATAGATATCCTTCTTGGTCTTTTCCCTTGCAAACTCGTCTTGCTTATCAGGAGCAATCCACTTTTTAGCATCTTCCAGGTGCTTTTCATAGTTGAGCTTTGCGTATGGTTCAAGTAACTGGTCCACCCGGTTAGCAGAACAACCACCGTACTGTAAAGAGGCAACATTCGCAATGATTTGCGACATCTGGGCAGTGGCAGTCTGGATAGACCGCGGTGAAGCCACCCAGGCATTACCAATCTTAAAGCCGTGCTTGAGCATCTCGTCAAAGTCAATTAAGCAGCAATTGGTCTCTGGCGTAACTGGTGAATAATCAAGGTCATGCCAGTGAATGTCTCCCCGCAAATGCGCTTTGGCAACGATGCCAGGAAGCATCCGCAAACCAAGGGCACGACTCACTACCCCGGCTTCTAAGTCCCGCTGGGTGTTGAAAACATGGCTATCCTTATTAGCATTCTCATGAACCACCCGCGAATTACGGTCAAATAGCTGCTCTAGCTTATGCTGGGGATTCGTCGCTTCCGCAAATGATTCCTCATCCCGCCGCCGGTAATCGCGAAAGATTTGTGCAAGTTCCTCATGACCGGCCTGCTTTAAGCCCGCCGCAAAAAGATCCGCGATCATCGTCGTATCAACTGCTGACTGCTTTATTAAACCGTCCAGCAATGCCATGTATACCGCACGCTTAGTCGCATCATCAGCACCCAATGATTTTAATACTAGGTTGATCTTATATGAGTAAAAAGGCGTAACCGTCCCGTCACGCTTAATAACCTGAAGGTCAGCTAAGGTGTTAAGATCATTTTCGTTGATTAGTTGCACTTTCATCTTTCATTTCCCCTCTCGAATTTAACGTATTTAATCATAGCTCAAAATACAACTTATAGAAAGGGTTGACTTTAAAAATACTATATATTGTGGTTTGTTGGAATCAGTTCCATCTTTACCCTATCGACCTCTACAGCATTATCTCCTTTTATAAAATTTATTCTTTTATATGTAAGAATCGACCACTGGCAATCTTTTAATGCCAGCTCAAATCACCGATTTTGCGGTCCTGCTTAATATTATTAAGTGTTTAAATTAAGATTATTATTTATTTAAAAAATAACTTATGAAGGGCTCGCGATTTTGCTAAACTAAGCAATTGTGTATAAGAAAGAAGGAGTGTTTATATATGGATAATAAAATGCAGGCCCGTAAGCATGTTGCCCATCCAAAACTAGCGATGGTCAGCATGTTACTCGGTGCCTTTGTCGGCATGTTTAGTGAAACATCACTAAACATCGCCCTGCCAAAATTGATGGCCGCATTTCAAATTAATACTGCAACCGTTCAATGGCTGGTTACTGGTTACATGTTAATTATCGGGATTATTCTCCCGCTATCAAGTATCATTACTAAATGGTTTACTACTCGCCAGGTGATTATTTTTGCCCTAATCGACTTCATTGTTGGTGCATGTATCTCCGCAATGGCAGGTAGCTTTGCAATTCTTTTGGTTGGGCGGATGATCCAGGGGATTGGTACTGGCTTAATTCTTCCATTAATGTTCGCGGTCGTTATGCAAATTTTCTCACCAAAGAAAATCGGGGCGGTAATGGGAATGTGTGCCCTCGTCATTATGTTTGCCCCCGCAATCGGTCCTACCCTAACCGGGCTGGTACTGGCCAAGCTTTCTTGGCGGTGGATCTTCTGGTTATTTGTTCCCTTCCTCGCCATCGCGTTGATTTTCGCCATTACATCACTGGAGAACGTGGGGGACGTTACCCGGCCGCACGTCGATGTTCTTTCGATCATTGAATCAGCCGTTGGTTGTTCAGGAATTGTTATCGGGGCTTCCCTTTCAAGCCGTGACGGCTGGTTATCAGTACCAGTTTTAGGTGCCTTGATTATCGGGATTGTAGTCTTAATTCTGTACGTTCACCGGCAATTAAATATTGCAACGCCAATTCTAAACCTAAAAATCTTCAAGATTCCAGCATTTGCAGTTGGCTCTTCACTTGTGATGCTTGATTTTGGGATCATCCTTTCCACAATGTACCTATTACCAATGTACTACCAAAATGGGTTGCTCTTACCTGTTGCCTTAACCGGGTTGGTAATGTTGCCAGGTGGGGTGATTAACGCAATCACTTCTGCCTTTGCCGGCCGCCTATACGATAGTGTCGGGGCAAAACGACCAGCGATGCTTGGTTTTATCATCGCGCTAGTCGGTGGCTTAATGTTAGCCTTCACGAGTGCGGAAAGTTCAATCGTTTACGTTGTAATTGCACACATCATTTTAATGATCGGTTGTCCTCTTGCAATGTCCCCTTCACAAACAAGTGCCCTAAATGCCTTGTCAGGAATGGAGTCAGGTGATGGTAGTACCATCATGAACACCATGCAACAAGTAGTCGGTGCCCTATCAACTGCCCTTGCTACGAGCTGCTTGGCCTTAGGTAGTAAAGCTGCTACTGGCTCTTCAGCCGTTCGCTTTACCAATGGTTTCCATTACGGAATTTACTTTGCAATCGTGTTAATTGTAATTGCAATCTTATTAACCTTTAAAATGCAAGATCAGCGTAATGAAAAGCTTGATTAATCACTAATAAAAAAAAGCCGTTACCTTAATGGGTGACGGCTTTTTTATTGTCAATAGGCGGCTTCGTTAATCAGTTTCTATTTAAAGAACCACTTCGTCGATATAGTCGCAAGACAAGACATCAATACTTAAATAACTCGTTCGTGATGGAATGGCGAATCGAGAAAGATGGTCGCCTTCGCTAAGGTGAATTCACAAACTCCTCGCTTGTGAAATGATTACTCCCGAGCAATTTAAATAGGTAGAGACACGCCAATTATGGAAGCACTTACTATTAATGGGCTTGTGAAATTCACAAAGTTATATTATCTTAAAGATGGCAAAAGGGAGACGCCTAACGAAAGGAGCATCTTAGTTATGTTAATCGGTATTCCAAAGGAAATCAAGAACCAAGAAGAGCGTGTCGGTGCGACTCCAAGTATGGTTGCTAGTTTAATTTCTGGTGGTCATGACGTAATCGTCGAACATGACGCCGGTGTCGGAAGTGGTTTTGCAGATGACGAATATACCGCGGTCGGTGCCAAGATCGGTTCGGTCGATGAAGCATGGCAAGCCGAAATGGTAATCAAGGTTAAAGAACCACTTGAAGCCGAATACCACTTCTTCCGTCCAGGAATGATTATTTACACTTACCTTCACCTGGCTGCTGATCCGAAGTTAACGGCAGCAATGCTCGAAAAGAAGGTTATTGGTGTTGCCTACGAAACAATGGTTGGCCGTAACGGTGACCTACCATTACTGGCCCCAATGAGTGAAATTGCTGGCCGAATGGCTGCTCAAGTTGGTACCCATTTCCTTGAAGGACCCCACGGCGGAAAAGGCCTCCTGCTCTCCGGGACTACCGGCGTTGCTCGCGGGAAGGTTGCCGTAATCGGTGGTGGTACTGTCGGGTTCAACGCCGCAAAGATTGCCGTTGGCCTCGGTGCCCAAGTAACGATCTTGGATATCAATGCCGCTCGTCTTGAATACATCGACAACATCTTTGATGGCAAGGTACAAACGTTGATGTCGACACCACATAACATTGCTCAAGCAGTTAAGGAATCTGACTTAGTAATCGGTGCCGTTTTGATTCCTGGTGCAAAGGCGCCTACCCTTGTTACGACTGAAATGATTGACAGTATGGAAGATGGCTCCGTGGTCGTTGATGTTCCAATCGACCAAGGGGGGATTTTCGAAACTACCACCCACGCAACAACTCACGATGACCCAATCTATGTATCGCACGGCGTTGTCCACTATACCGTTGCTAATATCCCTGGCGCGGTACCGCGGACATCGACTGAAGCATTGACTAGCGCAACTACAGCCCCTGCATTGAAGATTGCCAACATGGGAATCGATGCTGCTGCTAAGGCTGATAATGAAATTGCAACTGGAATTAACACTTACAACGGGAAAATGACTTCCAAGGCGGTGGCCGATAGCCTTAAGTTAGATTACACTTCCTTGGACGAGTTAATTGGGTAAAAATCGAATAGACCCTAGCCTGGTCTTGCGAAACGCACAAAAGGCTGAAAAAGATCGAACCCTCGGCCTGTTTGATCTAACGATTTTAGGTGTCGGGGCGATTATCGGGACGGGGATTCTCGTATTAACTGGAATTGTTGCTGCCCAGGATGCTGGGCCGGCAGTTACGCTCTCGTTCTTAATTGCTGCGACGGCAAGTTGCTTAATCGGTTTATGTTACGCAGAATTGACAACGAGTATTCCGAACTCCGGGGGTGCTTATATTTATAGCTGGGTCTCAATCGGCCGGCTACCAGCCTTCTTTACTGGCTGGACGCTCCTCGGAGTATATGTTGCCACAACTGCTACTGTTGCCAATGGGTGGACTGGATATGTAAAATCATTTTTGTACGAACTTAATATCCACCTCCCCAATAACCTCTTAGTTCCAGCAGGAAAAGGCGGGATTGTTAACTTACCGGCAGTGATTATGGTGTTACTAATTACCCTGCTGTTAATGCAAGGGACTGGCCAGAGTAAGTTTGTTAACGACTGTCTGGTCTGTGTCAAGCTAGCAGTAATTATCCTTTTCATCGTTGTCAGTGTCCGCGACGTTAACCCTGCTAACTGGCACCCATTCTTCCCATACGGTGCCCAAGGCGTTGTAACCGGAGCAGGAGCAGTCTTCTTCTCCTTCCTTGGGTTTGACGCCTTAGCAACTTCTGCAGAAGATGCTAAAAATGTTCAGCACAATATTCCACGGGCAATTGTCTATTCGTTGCTCCTATCAACCAGCTTGTATATCATCGTTGGTTTGCTAATGACTGGCACGGTCAAGTATCCAAAGCTTGATGTATCGGAAGCTATGTCCTATGTCCTAATTGTTCATGGTCATAAGATGGTTTCACAAATTGTCTCTGCAGGTGCCATTTTAGGGATCATCGCTGTTGTTTATGCCTTTATTTACGCAGGGTCAAACATTATGAAAGCGATGAGCCGTGGTGGTTTCCTACCATCTTCCTGGTCAAAGATCAACAAACGAAGTGGTAGTCCTAACCGTGCCCTGTTATTGAACGGTTGCTTGGCAGCCTTTCTTGCTGGTGAATTTGACCTCCACTACCTGGCATTAATCGCAAATGTTGGTTCGCTTCTTGTCTTCTTCCTGGTTGCCGTAACGGTAATCTTGTTAAGAAAACAATATCCAGACCTACCGCGACCATTTATTGTCCCCGGTGGAAAGACAATTCCAATCCTTGCAATGGTTATCTGTGTTGTCCTCTTGATTACCATCTCAAGAGAAGCATGGCTTTCCTATATTGCCTGGCTAATTTTTGGTTGCTTGATCTACGTCGTCTACTCACGGCACCACGTCATTGTTTAGTAACGATTAGCCCTACTAAAGAACTATGAATCAACCTCTTCGAGTTAAATAAGGTCGCCGGGTGATGAACTAGCAACTGGTTCATCACCCGGTTTTATATTGGCAAAGGTGATTTATGGCATAATATTTAGTTAATACAGAGTGGCTAGCGTACTAATTTATAAATGATCCTGTCCTTTTCGTTATTCTCGTCGACTACCTTAAAGCTAGTTAATTAGATCATATTAAGTTGGACTTTAACTGCTGGCCGGGTCACAAATGCATGCTTTTTTAAATTGCTTGACTTGCTTTTGAAAAGTGGAGTAATAATTTCACGTTGTTCTTCCATAAGAAAAGTCTCCTCACTGATTTGATCCTCTCAGTATAGGTGATCTTTGCCAGCTAGACTAGCCGTATGGATATTGACTGCTTATGATCATGAAGTACAAAAATACCGGTGCTCATGATCCTTATTTTTCAACACGTATGGATATTGACTGCTTACCTTACATTCAAAAAGTGATGCACAAAAACTAAAATCAACCGAAAACTTAAAATAAAAAAACAAACTCCAACCCCTGTTATAGCAAGGATTAGAGTTTGTTCATTAGCTTAGCTGACTATTTTGTAATATGCCTCCGGTGGGGGTCGAACCCACACTCCCTCAACGGGAACTGGATTTTGAGTCCAGCGCGTCTGCCAATTCCGCCACAGAGGCATAACAGCTAACTAAAAGGTGGTAATCGGATTTGAACCGATGATAAAGGTTTTGCAGACCTCTGCCTTACCACTTGGCTATACCACCAAATAGTTACAATTAAGTATATTAACTTAATTAAAGGGCGGTATGTGGGATTTGAACCCACGCGTGCCGGACCCACAAACCGGTGTGTTAACCAAACTTCACCAATACCGCCAAAATATTCAGTTAAGCAGGGATAGTAGGAATCGAACCCACAATGACGGTTTTGGAGACCGTAGTTATACCGTTTAACTATATCCCTATAAAGTGGGGGAGAGTGGATTCGAACCACCGAACCCGAAGGAACGGTTTTACAGACCGTCGCGTTTAGCCAGACTTCGCTACTCCCCCATAAATGGCGCGGGACGGAATCGAACCGCCGACACACGGAGCTTCAATCCGTTGCTCTACCAACTGAGCTACCGAGCCATCGTGTTTCATGGGTAATTAAATTGCAACAACCATAACAATAATGGCGCTGCGATGGAGGATACAGGGCTCGAACCTGTGACCCTCTGCTTGTAAGGCAGATGCTCTCCCAACTGAGCTAATCCTCCAAAAAAGTGACCCGTGCGGGATTCGAACCCACGATACCAGCGTGAAAGGCTGGTGTCTTAACCACTTGACTAACGGGTCATAGAAGCGGAGAGTAAGGGATTCGAACCCTTGATACAGGCTTTAACCCGTATACATCATTTCCAATGATGCTCCTTCGGCCAGCTCGGACAACTCTCCAGTATCCAAGCCCTGGCACATAATATGAACCAGGTGCCAAAGCTTGTTATTCGCGCGGCAACGTCCTATCCTCGCAGGGAGCGATCCCCCAACTACTTTCGGCGTGTTGAAGCTTAACTTCTGTGTTCGGCATGGGAACAGGTGTATCCTTCAAGCCATCATCACCACACTACTTGTCCTCTC
>NZ_FTOY01000011.1:362500-909365 GCF_900156885.1 Limosilactobacillus caccae | reverse complement strand
TCGCTTTACCAAATTCATACATTGCCATCAATTGGAAAAACAAAAGAACAGCCCATACCAAAAGTCTGGCACGAGCTGCTTGAAAAGTTATTTAATTTTTTCTATCAGTACTTCTTGACGAAGAGCCCTTACTTATTATTTTTGGATTAACCGTAATTTAGGGGTTTGGTAATGCTTTGCGAGGTCCGTTAGGGTTGTTCCCTTGTCAAATTCGCCATCTTTAAATGCATTGATAAGCGTATCGTAGTCAAAGTTAGGGATCATTAGACCATAGTCGGAATCGTTGGTATTAAAAACAACGGCCGTTGCGGTTTCTGAGACACCAAGTTCATTGGCAATTTTCTGGTCTTGCAAAAAGGCTTCCTTGGTTAGTGAACTTTGCCGGTCCTCAAAGAACATCTCTAAATCGAGATGGGCATCGTTGGCGAGTTCTTTTACCAGGTCTTCATTATAATTGAGATTATGCTTAATCATTGCTGATTGGAGTAGCAGTAGGTAATGGCGGCCCTTCTTTCTTCCCTGGAAAAGGGCGGCCTTGTAGTCGAGAATTACCTGGTTAAGGGTTGTTGAGACTTTTTGCCTTGTTGCAAGGTTGCGCGGGTTTAAGTGGTAGATGTCAATCGTGTTATCAATGGTCCGCATATTAAATAGCGGTACAAATTGATAGTTAATCTTCGTATTTAAATTGCGGTCAATTCTTAAAACATCTTTTTCACAGCGCAAACAACGCATCCCTAATGGATTCACAAACAGGTGAAGTTCGAGCATGAATACCCCTCCGATCGTTAGTATACTCAAAACCCTAATGGTGTGAACATTGTTATTCTTACAAATATCCCCTGATTTGTAAAGAAATTAGTTTCGTAAGCGAGGGCGGTGTTATTTTCCGAAATGTGCTAAAATATACGGAGGTTTGATAGGAGGCTGAATTATGATTGAAGATTGGCAACATTTTCTTTTGCCATATCAACAAGCCGTAAATGAATTAAAGGTCAAGTTACGGGGGATGCGCAAGCAGTTTCAGGACCAAAAACAGCATTCACCGATTGAATTTGTGACTGGGCGGGTAAAGCCAGTTGATAGTATCAAAGAGAAAATGGTTCGACGGCACGTTCAAGAAGACCGGCTAGAGCGGGACATGCAAGATATTGCTGGTTTACGGATAATGTGTCAGTTCGTTGAAGATATTTATAAGGTCGTTGATTTGCTCCGGCAACGCAGCGACATGACAATTCTTGAAGAGCGGGATTATGTTACAAATGTGAAGCCGAGTGGTTATCGCTCATACCACATCGTAATCGAATATCCTGTCCAATTAGTGACGGGGGAAAAACGGATCCTTGCCGAAATTCAGGTGCGGACGTTAGCGATGAATTTCTGGGCAACGATCGAACACTCGCTTAACTACAAGTACCAGGGGGCATTTCCAGAAGAATTGTCGGCACGGTTGCAACGGGCTGCCGCGGCGGCGTTTAAGCTGGACAACGAAATGTCAGAGATTCGCGAAGAAATCAAGGAAGCACAAACATTATTTTCTAACAGGAATTCAAGTGGGCAAGTAAGTGATTCTGCCACGTCAAAGGAGCGCGACTGAGCAATGAAAATTGGAATCTACAATAACGAAACCGCTGAATCACAACGGGTAACCAAATTACTGCGGACGGAGATGGAACGGACTGGCTTGGCGTATACCGACCACGATCCCGATGTGGTGGTGACAATCGGCGGTGATGGTACCCTTTTGTCTGCCTTTCACCACTACCAAAAGCAACTGGATAAAATTCGGTTCGTCGGTATTCACACGGGACACCTTGGTTTTTACACCGACTGGCGGAGTTTTGAAATCGACGACCTTGTTGAGAGCTTACAAGAAGACAGTGGACAATCTGTTTCCTACCCTTTACTTGATATGAAGGCTACTTATTCTGATGGTGAAGTGGAAAGTTTTGTCGCCCTGAACGAGTCGACGATTAAAAATATTACCCGGACAATGGTGTGTGATGTCTTCATCAATAACCACCTGTTTGAAAACTTCCGGGGGGATGGGCTCTGTGTTTCAACGCCAACGGGGTCAACGGCTTATAACAAGTCTGTTGGCGGGGCAATCATGGACCCGAAGTGTATTGGTTTCCAGCTAGCTGAGATGGCCTCGTTAAATAACCGTGTCTTCCGGACACTGGGTTCGCCAATTATTTTTAGTGCTGATAGTAAGCTGATTTTACGATTACGGGAAGAAAATGGGCACGTGTTAACCTGTGACCGTGACCAGTGGGTTCTCAAAAATACCGATGACCGCTACTTAACTGAGCTGGCATATAGTGTTTCAAAGCAACGGATTAACTTTGCTCAGTACCGGCATAATGACTTTTGGAACCGGGTACGGGATTCCTTTATCGGTGGCGTCCGTTAATGGAGTTTAATTGGATATACGATCACCAGACTCCCCGCAAGCTCCGGGCAGCCCTGAAGATGAATGGGGTAACGACCACCCTGTTAAAAGTTGCCATTTACCACGGTGGTAAGATGCAGATCAACGGGGTCGATAAGTGGGCGGTCGACCAGGTGCATTATGGCGACCGGATCACCCTGGTGTTACCAGCGGAAGAAGCTAATCAGGCAGTTGATGTTAGTGATGCCCCGATCAATATCGTCTATGAGGACCGCGACTTTTTGATCATGAATAAGCCAGCAGGGGTGGCGACCGTTCCCGCCCATAATGTGGCGGTTGCTGATAGCCTCGTAAACCGGGTGAAGGGTTACTACCAGCGGCAGCAATATGAAAACCAGGTCACGCATGTTGCGACAAGACTTGATAAGGATACCAGTGGCTTGGTAGTTTTTCCTAAACACCGCTTCGCCCATGCAGTCCTCGATGACCAGCTAAAGAAGCACCTTGTGAAGAAAAATTACCTGGCCCTGGCAACCGGCCGCGTAGCAGCATCGCATGGGTATATTGATGCCCCAATTCAGCGGGACCCAGCGTCCTTTGTGCAACGGATGGTCGGCAAGGATGGTAAGCCTTCGGTGACGGAATACTGGTTACGTGAAGCCAGCAATCAGGCTAGCTTAGTAAAAATCCGGCTGCATACTGGGCGGACCCACCAGATCCGGGTCCACTTTGCCTACCTCAACCACCCCTTAGTCGGTGACGACATGTACGGGGAGGCATCGCCAATTATCAGTCGGCAAGCCCTTCATTGCTATTGGCTACAGTTTTATAGTCCCTTTAAGCAGGAAAATATAACAGTGACGGCACCGTTGCCAACTGATTTTCAAAATGCAGTTGACGAGTTGATGTAGCTGGGATATTGGAATTAAAGAGCAAATTAAAAAGAGCAAAGATTGCTGAAAAAGCATCTTTGCTCTTTTTAATTTGCTTATCCTACCAGTTCATAACACATACTGGTTCAGGGCAAGCAACATCTTTTTGGCGTAAGGTTAGCTTACCACTCTCCGCATCACGTTTATAGAGGGTAAGGTTGTCCGAATTTTGGTTTGAAGCAAGGAGGAAGTGTTCGTCCTTGCTTAGGTTAAAGTCCCGTGGGAAGTCACCTTCCGTTGAAATCGATTGGATGTGTTTAACCGTGAAATCCGGTTGGATGGCGAAGACCGCAATGGTGTTTTCACCCCGGTTTGAGGTGTAGACGAACTTACCATCGTGTGAAATCCGGATGGCAGCAGCACCATTGTGGGCCGTCCAGTCTGCTGGAATGGTCTTGATTGTTTGCAGGTGGGTAAATGAAGCATCCTTCGCGTTGTATTTGAGAACTTCAAGCTTACTGCTTAATTCACCAAGCAGGTAGGCGTACTTTCCATTAGGGTGGAAGGCGATGTGGCGGGTACCAAAGCCGTCTTCACACTTGTAACGGGAGACTGCCGTGAGCTTTCCGTCCGCAGAAACATCGTAAACGACAACGAGGTCCATTCCTAAGTCACAAACAACTAGGCGCTTGTCCGGTGTCAAGTCCGCGTAGTGAACATGCGGAGCTTCTTGCTCTGGTTGCGGGCCAGTAGCTCCTTCATGAAGGACTGAATCTGTCTGGGTCAACTGGCCGTCGGGACTGATTTTAAAGACGTCTACCTTCGCAGTATGGTAGTTTGCGCTAAATAATAGCTGGCGTTCTTCATCGAGGCCAACATAAGCTGGTGGAGCACCAGCAGCCAAAACTTCACTAAGCATTTTCGCGTTGTCATCGGCTAGTGAGTAGGACGCAACTCCTCCCTGGTCGTCGACTTGCTTGACGGCATATACCCGACCGTCGTTGCCAACTTGCAGGTAAGCCGGCTTTTGGGAAGGAATGGCTAGTTTAACATCGGTTAATTTTCCAGCGACCGGATCAAGGGTAACTGCATACATCCCCTTGCTGGTCTTTTTAGTATAGGTTCCAATTAAAAATCGTTCACTCAAGATGATTTTCCTCCTTTGAAAATACTACCTATATAATAGCAATTTGCCCATGGTAATTCTAGCTATGATACACTGTTATTAGTAATTTTCAGTACGAGGAGGAGTTAAGGTGAAAAAAGTAGAACGGCAGCGGCGGTTTGTTCAACAGCATATTGCCTTATTTCGGTGTCCAGTTTGTCGCCAGCCAATGGCAGCGGTTGTTGAGAACAGCTTAACCTGCGTGAATGGACACCAGTTTGACTTTAATAAGCATGGCTACCTGCACTTTCTTAACGGGGCAGCGAATACGGAGTACGGGCGGTCGATGTTTGAATCGCGGCGGCAGTTGTTAACCGCTGGCTTGTTTAAACCAATCGTTAGCGCAGTTAACCAGTTATTACCAGCGCGAGAGTTAAATATTTTGGATGTCGGAACCGGTGAGGGGACCCCATTGGCCCAGCTAGCCCAGCTGCGCGAAAATCCAGGTGACACGATGGTTGGTTTTGATATCTCCAAGCCGGGAGTGACGTTAGCAACCCAACTGCCGGTGACCGCGTTTTTCTGCGTGGCAGACCTGCGGCAGCTCCCTTTTGCTGACCACTGTTTTGACCTCTTGTTAGAACTTTTTTCGCCATCAGATTACCAGGAATTTAACCGGGTGTTGGCAGATGATGGGATGTTAGTAAAGGTTATCCCCAACGCAAACTACCTGGTTGAGCTCCGCCACCTCCTTTACGGGGAGGGGGATCGCAATTATCATTATGATAATACAGCCGTTGTTGACCTTTTTCGTGAGCACTATCCAAATAGTCAAGTGAAGCGGGTACAATACCAATTCAACTTGCCAGCGGGGATGCAAGAAGCGCTACTGGAGATGACGCCCCTTCACTGGGGAAAGAACGCTAAACAGTTGACAGACCAAGAGTTAGCTGCCTTAACGGCAGTGACGGTTGACGTCAGTTTGTTGATTGCCCGAAAAAAATGATTGCACAAAAGACAAAATGGTGCTAAAGTACTATAAGAAATCGTTTGGTAGTTAACATCGAAGACAAAGCTTCGTTGGTGGCTACTAAGGAGTACTTCATTAAAGCAGCGTTTCGCCGTGCCCACACCGAGACCCTGCTTTTTTTATTTACTTAAGGAGATTATTAATAATGACAAATCACATTGTCCTTTTTGAACCACTGTTCCCGGCTAACACCGGTAACATTGCCCGGACCTGTGCGGGGACAAACACCGAGCTGCACTTGATCAAGCCGCTTGGTTTTTCAACTGATGATAAGCATATGAAGCGCGCTGGCCTTGACTACTGGGATAAGGTCAAGATTACCTACCACGATGACCTTCCTTCGTTTATGGCGACGCTTCCTGACATTAACCGCTTATTTATCGTTTCTAAATTTGCCACTCATGACTATACTGATGTGGATTACACCGGTGAGGGTGACCACTACTTCCTCTTTGGGAAGGAGACGACCGGCCTGCCAGAACGGTTTATGCAGAAGTATCCGGAAAACGCAATTCGGATTCCGCAAAATGATGATAATATCCGTGCACTAAATCTTTCAAATAGCGCGGCAATTGTAATTTACGAAGCACTGCGCCAGCAAAGTTTCCCTAATTTAGCGCGGGTTCATCGCTACCAATTTGATAAGCTTAAGTAGGGAGGCAGGATAGTAATGGCGAGAAGAAAAAAGTCATCATCCCGCCGTCAGAAGAGTCCAGCAAGGTCAAAAAAGCAACAGTACCGGCTGATTGATAACCTAATGGGGATCATCATCTGTTTATTGATGCTGGTGGGGATCTTTAGTCTCGGTGCCTTAGGGACGTTCTTGGACAACTGTTTTAAAATTTTTGTCGGGAAAACGTACCCCCTTGCAATGGTCATTGTGTTCTTATATGGCTTGTGTTTTGCCCTTTACAGCCACTGGCCACACTTTAAGAAACGGTGGGTTGCCGGGACAGTAATCTTTTACCTTGGCTTACTGATGTGGCTTCACACAGTGATGTTTCAGCAGCTCAACCTCCACACCAATATTCCGACCGCAACCTGGAACAACCTAAGCAAGGTGCTCTTTAATGGTGACTCCACTGTTGAAATTGGTGGGGGGATGATTGGGGCCTACTTGTATAGCGGGAGTAATGTCCTAATTTCGGAAGTTGGGACGGCGATCCTTTCCTGGCTATTGATGATTGTGGGCGTGATCGTTTTCTTAGCCTTACCGTGGCGCACTTTCCTGGTAAAACTAGGAATTGGCATCAAAAAGTCCGGCCAGGCCGTGGCGGATGCCCACCAGCAACTTGTTGAAAAGCGGGCTGATGAAGTTGACGTCAGCACTCCTAAAAAACCATCAATTAAAGAACCCCTTGCCAGAGCAAGTCGGCAGGTAAAGGATTTCTTGATTGATAGTGAGCCAGTTGGTCATGAAACGCCGGCAAGCTCAACGGGTGAGGAGGCACCAGTACCGGCTGCTGAGCCGACGATCAGGGTGGCTAGCGACAGTCAACTACATGACCAAAACCAGTCAGCAGCTACACCGGTGACCGAAGATGAACCTGTCAAGGACAACGATAGTGACATTGCCCTTGCAGGGGTTGACGCCAAGGAAGATGACGATTATCAGCTGCCGCCGGTCACTTTACTGAGCCAGGTCAAAGCGACTGACCAGCAAAAGGATCTTCATAACATTAAAAAGAACACGCAGACTTTACAAAAGACACTAAAGTCATTTGGGGTTGACGCAACCGTTGAAAATGTTAACTTGGGACCGTCAGTGACGAAGTATGAACTCCGCCCCGCAGTCGGGGTCAAGGTAAGCCGGATTACCCACTTAGCTGATGACCTTGCCCTAGCGCTGGCCGCCAAGGATATTCGGATTGAGGCACCGATTCCGGGAAAGTCATTGATTGGGATCGAAGTTCCTAACCAGCAGATTGCCACGGTTGGGTTTCGGGACATGATTGAAAATGCCCCGAGTGACGATAAGCCAATGGATGTTCCACTAGGGCGGAGCGTTACTGGGGATGTCAAGATGGCTGATTTGACGAAGATGCCGCACTTGTTAATTGCCGGAGCGACTGGTAGTGGGAAGTCGGTGGCGATCAATGTGATCATTACCAGCATCCTGCTAAAGGCCAAGCCCCACCAAGTTAAGATGCTGATGATTGACCCGAAAAAGGTCGAACTAAGTGTCTATAACGGGATTCCCCATCTGCTCAGTCCGGTCGTTTCTGAGCCGAAAAAGGCTGCCCGGGCATTGGGGAAGGTGGTTGCAGAAATGGAACGCCGCTATGAACTCTTTGCTAAGTTTGGCGTTCGTAACCTTAAGGGCTACAACGAGTTAGTCCAAAAGCAAAATGATGCCCACCCTGATGAGCCACAGCCGTCGTTGCCATTAGTGTTGGTAATCGTGGATGAATTGGCTGATTTGATGATGACCGTTTCCCATGATGTTGAAGATGCAATTGTCCGGATTGCCCAGATGGGGCGGGCAGCAGGAATTCATATGATCTTAGCAACCCAGCGGCCATCAGTTGATGTTATTACCGGTTTGATCAAGGCAAACGTGCCATCGCGAATCGCCTTTGCGGTTTCCAGTGGGATTGATTCGCGGACGATTATTGATACTAACGGGGCGGAAAAGCTTCTTGGTCGTGGTGATATGTTATTTGAGCCAATTGACCAGAACAAGCCTGTCCGGATTCAGGGCGCCTTTATTTCCGACCAGGATGTGGAGGCGGTTGTTGACTTCATTAAAAATGAACGACCAGCAGAGTATGATGATAAGATGGTGGTAACGGACCATGAAATTCAACAAGAAGAGCAAGCGGAGGAAGAGGATGAACTGTTCCCCGAAGCACTTGACTTTGTCGTTGACCAGCAAAAAGCATCGACCTCGCTGATCCAGCGCCGCTTTAGGATCGGTTATAACCGGGCTGCCCGGATTATTGATGATTTGGAGCAGCGCGGTTTTATCGGCCCGGCAAACGGCTCTAAACCCCGGGAAGTTTACAAGAAGAAGGAAGCAGAAGAATAGAAAAGCCCCAAGAGGTTAGCGTAACCATCAACTTATCATGAGTTGACGTTTGTTATTGCCTAACCAATCGGGGCTTTTTAATTATGTGATTATTATTGTGGGCTGTCTTAAATTAAGTTTAATGATGCAACCGCGCCAAAGATTAATGAGCCAAGCATAGCAATAAGCATTAGCCAAATTGCAACCATCGTAATCCTTTGAAAACGGGTTTTCTTCTTTCGTTGCATGATTAACCGTCCTTCCTATTTCAATAATAGTAGTGTAACTCATTTCCGATTGTTTTTTCAAATTTATATGGGTAAACTAGGAATAGTGTTTTGCGTAGAAAGGAATTGAAAAAACTTGTCAATTGATTATCGGCTTGTCATTTTAGAAATTATCTTTTTAATAATCGCGGGGGTGGCGGAGCGTTTATTACTACGGATCTTTCGGCCAACAAGAAAACGCAGTCAGCGACACCTCTGGTGGGGGTGGACGCTGACCTTATGGGTAATGATCGTGATTAATCTCGGCTACTATTGGCCCGCCTACCCACTTGCTTTGTGGATGATCTTGGCATTATTGTTAATCTTCATTCAAGTTGTTCATAACCATGAGTTTATCTACCGACGTTACTGGCCAGTCTTTTGGCGTTATTCCGCATACTATGCTTTGCTGGTATATGTTGGTGGGCTCGTGGCTGTTAACTGGTTACCATTAATTTAATAATTAAATCAACGCGACGGTGAGGACAATTAGTTCTAATCGTCGCGTTATTTTTGGTTAGTAGGAGATTATCTATTAGTTTTTAATAAAATTCACAAATTAACGTGGTGAGAAGTGGGGGATTGTGGTAGACTTGACCTATAAAGTGGTAAAGGGGTGTCTGTGGCGTGTTAATGGGTGAATTTACACACACGATTGATGCCAAGGGGCGCCTGATCATTCCCGCTAAATTTCGTGAACAATTAGGTGAACACTTTATTGTTACGCGCGGGCTTGACGGGTGCCTTTTTGGCTACCCATTAGACGAGTGGACCCTATTAGAAAAGAAATTAAAAGCTTTACCACTGACAAAGCGCGACGCTCGTGCGTTTGTGCGATTTTTGTATTCAGCAGCAACCGATTGCGAGATCGATAAGCAGGGCCGGATAAATATTCCAGTGACCCTACGGACGCATGCCGCCCTCACTAAGAAGTGTGTGATCGTGGGCGTGTCCAACCGGCTCGAAATTTGGAGCGATGAACGCTGGACTAAGTTTACGAATGATACGGCTGATAATTTTGACGAGATTGCCGAAGATTTGAATATTGACTTTTAATGGAGGTTTTGGTTGATGGCAGAATTTAAACATGTAACGGTACTTTTAAAGGAGGCCGTAGCAGGATTAAATGTGCAATCAACTGGCACTTATGTTGATGCAACCTTAGGCGGTGGTGGCCACACGCAAGCGATTTTACAGCAGCTCGCGGGTGGTCATCTATATTCTTTCGACCAGGATCAAACGGCAATTCGCTATAATCAGCAGCACTTAAAAACAGCAATTGATGCTGGCAAGGTGACCCTTGTTGAGGATAACTTCCGTAACTTGACAACGGAACTAGCAAACTACGGGGTCAGCGGTATCGATGGTGTTTTATATGATTTGGGGGTTTCTTCACCACAGTTTGATGATGCAAAACGGGGGTTTAGCTACCAGCACGATGCACCATTGGACATGCGGATGAATCAGGAGCAGTCACTTTCTGCAATGGCGGTAGTAAATGAATGGCCGTACGAACGGTTGGTAAAAATTCTTTACCGTTACGGGGAAGAACACTTTGCAAAGCAAATTGCCCGCAAGATTGAGCAGCGCCGGAAGGTCCAACCAATTCGGACAACATTTGAATTAGTGGACGTGATCAAAGATGCAATTCCAGCGGCAGCTCGGCGACATGGTGGTCACCCAGCGAAGAAGAGTTTTCAAGCAATCCGGATTGCGGTCAATGATGAGCTCGGTGCACTAGAAGAGTCACTTGAGCAAGCGTTGGCATTGTTAAATGTTGGGGGCCGGATTAGCGTAATTACCTTCCAGTCATTAGAAGACCGGTTGGTAAAGACAATGTTTCGCGAAAAGACGTCCCTAAGCGATGACGTCCCGCAAGGATTACCAGTGATTCCAACAGAAATGGAACCCGCTTTTAAGCTCATCAATAAGAAACCAATCGTAGCAAGTAACGAGGAACTAGCGAAAAATCACCGGGCGCATAGTGCAAAGCTCAGAATAATTGAGAAAATAAAAGAAGGAAAGTGACAATATGGCTTCAAATGCGGCAAGGCAGTTAAGCAGGGAGCAACAGCCTCAGCAAGCGACAGAAATAAAGAAACAACGGCAGGTAAGAATTGCTCCGCGACCTGTCGGCTGGTCAAAGTTTGAACGACTACTCGTGGTAGTGGGGAGTTTGATCACGCTAGGATTGATGATTACTTTGCTGTCGACGAAGGTGGCAATTAATAACCAGCAACGACACCTCCAGGATGTTCAGACCCAGATTAGTAAAGCTAAAAATAGTAATATAAGTTCACAGCAAGAAATTGCTGAATTGACGAGTCAATCGCATTTGAAGTCAGCAGCGCAAAAATATGGATTAACAGATAAAAATTCAAATGTAAGGAACGTTAATAAATAATGAATAAGAAGCCACAACGAACGAAAAATAGGGAACATGAGAAAAACCGAGGGACCTTTGGAAAATGGCTCTTTCTGATTACGGTTGGGTTGTTCACCTTATTTATCGTTCGTTTTGCGTATATTGCGATAAATAAGGATGTACAACACGTTAATCTTCGTTCGCAAGCGGAACAAATTTATACCCAATTGCGGACAATTCAGGCCCGTCGTGGAAATATCTATGACGCGGATGGGGATGCACTGGCAACCGATACTAGTAAGTACACGGTTTACGCGGTCCTTGATAAGAGTCAAAAGACCCCTAGTGGGAAGCCATTATACGTGAAGGACCGGAAAAAGACTGCCCGCGTGCTTGCTAAGTACCTTGACCTTCCCGCAGAAAAGATCGAAAAGACCCTAACACCAAAGGGGCAGGCATACCAGGTTGAGTTTGGTAGTGCCGGTAGTAACCTCTCTGTTTCGACCATGCAAAAGATTAAAAAAGAACACCTCCCAGGAATTGACTTCATTGCCACCCCGGCGCGCCAGTACCCAGAAGGGGAATTTGCTTCACAAATCATTGGGATGGCAACGCCCAAGACAAGAAACAATAATGGAACGGATGAGACCTACCTCGCAGGTCAATTAGGCCTGGAAGGGTACTTTGACAAGCAATTGACGGGGACCAACGGATTGCGAAAAGCCAAGCAGGACGTTTACGGTTACCAGATTGCTAATTCTAAAGAGGTAACGAAAAAGGCCGTTAACGGGGATAATATTTACACAACCCTTGATTCCCAGACCCAGCACTTCCTTGAGACAAAGGTCAACAAAGTATTTAAAAGCGCAAATGCTAACTCAATGACGGCGGTCGTAATGGAAGTCAAGACGGGGAAAATCATTGCGGCGACCCAACGGCCTACCCTTCGCTCGGAGAAAAATCCAGTTTGGCGAAACATGTTAGTTCAGGATGCTTATGAACCAGGGTCTGTTATGAAGATCCTTACCCTAGCAGCAGCAATTGATACCGGTCATTTTGACCCGAATGCAACCTTTAACTCTGGGACCTGGGCAATGGGTGGTGGAAAGATCGTCGATTGGTCAAGCTCTGGGTGGGGACCACTTTCTTACAAGGAAGCCTTTGATATGTCCAGTAACGTCGGCTTTGCCCATGTGGAACAAAACATGGGGGCCGATACATGGATGAAGTACATCAAACGCTTTGGCCTTCTCAAAAAGGTAAATGTTGTTGGAATGGGCAATGAAGTGAGTGGTTATACCACCTTTAAGGGGATCTTGACCCAGGCAAACACCGCCTTTGGTCAAGGGATTACCGTTAATGTCATGCAAATGATGCAGGCATTTAGTGCAATTGGTAATGACGGCAAGATGATGAAACCTTACATTATCGACCGCATTGTGGATGGTAATACAGGGAAAACTGTTCAAAAGACGAAGCCCCAGGTTGTTGGTCACCCGATCAAGGCATCAACGGCCAAAAAGGTTCGTGGTTATATGGAAGGGGTCGTCTATGACCAAAAAGGCTTGGGCCATGACTACCAGATCAAGGGTTACCGGGTGGCCGGAAAGACTGCCACGGCCCAGATAGGTGGGGCCCACGGTTATTCAACTGGGGATACGAACTATCTTTATTCCTTTGCCGGAATGGCTCCCGCAAAGGACCCGAAATATATCATCTATATCACCTTACGGCAACCCCAAAACCTTACTAAGCCGGCAACTAAACAAATTGCGAGTGTCTTCAATCCGACAATGAAGATGTTACTAAGCCAGCAACAGGTTGCTGAAAAGGCAAAGAAAAAGATCGTAAGGATGCCGGATGTTGTTGGCCAAAATACTGAGCAAGCAAAGAGTCAATTAGAGAAAAAGAGAATGCAGGTCGTAGTGATCGGTTCAGGAAAGACAGTTAAGCAGCAATCGGCTGATGCTGATCAGCAAGTATTAACTGACCAACGAATTATCCTTGATACCGGTGGTAGCTACAAGATGCCAGACTTAAATGGATGGAGTGCAGCTGATGTCCAGCAATTAGGCAAGCTCCTTGACTTAACTGTAAAGGAAAGTGGCAATGGCTACGTTACAAGGCAGAGCATTGCACCTGATGCAACGATCAAAAAGGGTGCCAGCCTAACTGTCCAATATGAAGCAAAGAATTAACCAGTGGAGGTAAATATGAATTTCTTGAGTGCAGTTTTGACGATTATAAGTTCGTTTTTAATCACGTTCTTATTGATGCCGTCGTTAATTAAATATTTTCGCGCAAAAAAAGAAGGGCAACAGATTAGAGAAGAAGGGCCAACCTGGCATGCAAAAAAAGCTGGGACGCCGACAATGGGGGGATTGCTATTTATCATCTCTGCCGTTGTGACCGTCTTATGGGTTGCCGGATGGCAGGGCTTAATCTCCAATACACTATGGTCACTCTTGTTTGTCCTTGTTGTCTATGGCTTGATTGGGATGTGGGATGATAGCATTAAGATCTTCCACCACCAAAACGAAGGCTTTAAACCGTGGCAAAAGGCTCTTTGCCAGGTGATTGCCGCAATGGTCTTTACGGTAATTTACCAGCATGAGGGCTTCCAAATGGGCTTTGGGACTAGCCAGTTTGGCTGGTTATACGGCCTATTCATAATTTTTTGGATGGTTGGTTTTTCCAACGCTGTTAACTTGACGGATGGTTTAGATGGGTTGGTAAGTGGGTTATCAATCATTTCCTTCCTCGCTTACCTAGTGATCGCCCTGGTCAACCTTAACCAACCAGGCTACCCAGAGATTGCTCTCTTTTGCTTAGCAATGATTGGAACCTTAGCTGGTTTCTTCCCCTATAACCATAAACCAGCAAAAATCTTCATGGGGGACATGGGATCGCTAGCAATCGGTGCGTCCCTTGCGGCAGTTTCCCTCTTGTTGCACCATGAATGGTCGCTCTTAGTCATTGGGATTATTTATGTCTGTGAAACGGCCAGTGTGATCTTACAGGTTGCTTCATTTAAGACTACTGGAAAGCGAATTTTTAAGATGACCCCAATCCACCACCACTTTGAGATGTGTGGATGGAGTGAATGGAAGATTGACATTGTCTTTTGGTTGGTCGGCCTAGTTGCATCCATTATTGCTGTGGCCACAATCTTATTAGTTGGTTAGGAGTAAGTTAAAATGAAAGAGATTGAAAAGTACCAAGGGAAAAAAGTGTTAGTGATGGGCTTTGGAATCAGTGGCCTTAATGCTGCCCACCTCCTCGTTAAGCTGGGGGCCAATGTCACTGCCAATGACCAGGCAACACCGAAGGATGAATCAATTGTCGAGGACTTAACCGCTGATGGTATTAAGGTCATCACTGGTTCTAATCCGTTGTCACTAGCAGATGACGGTTTTGATATTGTTGTTAAAAATCCGGGGATCCCGTACGATAACCCGCTGGTTGCCAAATTTGTTACGCAAGGGACGCCAATTATTACTGAAGCCGAATTAGGGTGGGAAATCTTTGACGGTCACCTGGTCAGTGTAACTGGTAGTAATGGTAAAACAACGACGACGACTTTAACCCAGCTGATGATTGCCGAAAACGCTAAGCACCAAGTAAAATATGCAGGCAACATCGGGGTGTCCTTTAGTAAGGTAGCCGAAGAACTTGGCCCTGACGATACATTGGTGACGGAACTTTCTAGTTTTCAACTCCTTGGGGCACCGACAATCCGGCCACATATTGCGATTATTACCAACATCTTTTCTAACCACCTTGACTACCACAAGACCCGCGAAAATTACATCAATGCGAAGTTAAACATTACGCGGAACCAGACACCAGACGACTTCCTAGTTATCAACTGGGACCGGGCAAAGTGGCAAGAAATTGCCCACCGTTCGCAAGCGACGATTGTGCCATTTTCCCGGTTAAATAAGAGCCATGAAGGAAGCTACGTTGAAGATGGGGTTATTTACTGGCGTGGCGAAGCAATTATGAAGGCGGAAGACATCCGTTTAATTGGGCCCCAAAATGTTGAGAATGCCCTGGCAGCAATTGCCGCTGCCAAGTTAAGTGGTGTTAATAACGATGCCATTATTAAAGTTTTGACTACCTTTGGTGGGGTTCGCCACCGTCTGCAGTACGTAATGGAGTACCAGGACCGCCTATTTTATAACGATTCAAAATCAACTGATATTGAGGCGACAGAGGTGGCCCTTCAAGGCTTTACCCGGCCGGTGATCCTTTTAGCCGGCGGGCTTGACCGGGGCTACACTTTTGAACGCCTGGTTCCATACTTTAAGAAGCATGTTAAAGCGATTATTGTCTTCGGTCAGTGTAAAGATAAAATGAAGGACGCGGCCCAGCAGGCAGGGGTGCCAACAATCGTTGAGAGTGAAAATGCGATTACGGCAGTGCCAGAAGCATGGAAATTAAGTGCGCCTGGTGATGTGATTTTACTCTCGCCAGCCAATGCTAGCTGGGATCAATTCCCGAGTTTTGAGGTCCGTGGTGATAAGTTTATTGCGGCAGTTGAAGAATTAACTGGACGAAAGGAGAAGTAACAATGCGCTTATTAGTATCAGGTGGGGGGACTGGTGGTCATATCTACCCAGCCCTGGCCTTAATCGAACGACTGCAACAAGTTGAACCAGATACTGAAGTTTTATATGTCGGCACCACCCGGGGGCTGGAAAATAAAATTGTTCCCGATGCCGGAATAAAGCTTGAGACAATGCATATGCAGGGCTTCAAACGGTCCCTTTCTCTTGAAAACTTCAAGACAATTTACCTCTTTTTAAATTCTGTTCACCATGCCAAAAAAATTATTAACGACTTTAAGCCAGATGTTGTTTTAGGGACTGGTGGCTATGTCAGTGGTGCTGTTCTCTACGCGGCAGCGAAAAAGCATATTCCAACGGTTATTCATGAACAAAATAGTGTTGTTGGGGTGACGAATAAATTCCTGAGCCGCTACGTTGACCAGATTGCGATTGCCTTTGATGATGCCAGAAGCCAGTTTCCAAGCGAAAAGGTCACAATGACTGGTAACCCGCGGGCCCAACAAGTTGCAGCACAGGAGAATAGTGACTTCTCCTGGACGAGTTATGGACTAAGTGATGACTTGCCGACCTTGATGGTCTTCGGTGGTAGTCAAGGTGCCCCGAAGATTAACCAGACAGTCGTGGAAGCAATTCCAGAGTTCAACAAACGGGACTACCAAGTTGTTTTTGCGACTGGGCAGAAGCGTTATGATAATGTAAAAAAATTGCTAGCCGGGGTCAAAGTTGGTGATAACGTCAAGGTTGTTCCGTACATCAAGGACATGCCTGCCAAGATGCCGAAAGTTGCTGCATTAGTATCACGTGCAGGGGCAACCACGATTGCGGAGGTGACGGCTTTGGGGGTACCGACAATCATGATCCCAAGTCCGTACGTGACTGCAAATCACCAGGTTAAAAATGCCCAGGCGCTTGTCCATAATAATGCGGGATTGATGATCACTGAAGATAAGCTAGACGCCCGTTCTCTGCTTGTCCAAGCAGATAAAATCATGGAAGATACAGACTTGCGCCAGCAAATGGCAGCAGCGGCAAAGAAGATGGGGCGTCCAGATGCAGCCGATCGCTTGATTAAGGTCTTACATAAGGCAATCGACGAACATTAATTTTATTTGTTAAAGGATTAGAGAGGAGGGGAATAGCATCGCCAAAAAAGAGCAGGCGCCAGAACACAAAAAATATTCACAACGGTTAGCGGAATTAGAAAAACGGAGTGCCGCCGCGCGTCAACGACAGTTGAAAAAGAAACCGCCGAAAGCTTACATTGGTAATCAGATTCGCGGGATAAAGGTCAAGCGTTATCTCTTTAACGGTGAGCGCGTAATAAAGCTAGTCCTTTTGTTTACGGTTATTCTCCTGCTAATGCTTTATATCATTTCGCCGTGGAGTAAAATTGACCAGCTGACGGTAACCGGTAATAACGATTTAACCGTGAAGCAGGTGGAAAAAGAAACGAAGATCTATCCTGGACGATTTATCTGGGGTGTTTACCTTGAACGGCAGAAGATAACGAGGGAGGCAAAGCTTAATAATCCACAAATTAAAGACCTCCAGATTACGCTTGAAGGACCACAAGCAATGAAAATTGTGGTGAAAGAAAATGCGTTGCTTGGCACAGCGGTGTTAAATAATGACACTTATGCAGTTTTAGCCAATGGGCACTTACAACGTTCCCGGGTTGCGACCAACGGCACCGCATATAAGCGCTTTGACGGTCATAAGACGGCACTGGAAAAGACAGCCAGCCAAATTGGGAAACTCAAGCCGGCTGTCCGAAACGGAATCTCAAGTGTTAATTATCAGCCAACGAAGGAATATCCCGATCGTTTGATTATTTATATGCGGGATGGTAATACTGTTTATGCCGATATTAATACCGTTGGTGATAAGATGGCTTATTATCCGGGAATTGCTGCCAGCATGAAAGAAAAAGGAGTTATTGACCTCCAAGTTGGCGCGTATTCTTATCGCTATGGTTCACATGACAAATGATTTTGCGAAAACCTTGATAATTCCCTTTTTTGTCATTGTTTATCTGTGGTAAAATCTTATGTAGGTTAAATAAAATACAAAAAAATTAATTCAGTTAATAAAAGTCTTAGGAGGGTTCCTTTTAGAATGAATAATTCAGAAGTATACGTTGGATTAGATATTGGAACCACCTCGATCAAGGCACTGGTGTGTGAAAGTGTTAAGGGTCAGTTGAAAGTTATTGGTGTTGGCGTTGAACCATCAGCGGGGCTTAACCGTGGGGTAATTGTTGACATTGATAAGACCGCCCATGCAATTTCGGCGGCGGTAGCACAGGCCGAGGAAAAGTCCAACGTTGAAATCAAAAATGTGGTAGTTGGCTTACCGGCAAATTATTTACAAATGCAAAGGGTTCACGGGATGATTACGATAGCAACACGGGGACAGTCACGCGAGATTGTCAACCAGGATGTTATCGATGTTGCACGAGAAGCACTGACACAAAGTATTCCGCCTGAACGTGAAGTGATTGATTTAATTCCGACAGAATTTACTGTTGATGGTTTTTCGGGGATAAAGGATCCACGTGGGATGGTTGGTGTCCGCCTTGAGATGAAAGGGACTCTTTACACGGGACCTAAGACCATTATCCATAACACCAAGAAAGCGGTTCAGCAATCAGGCTATGACATCAATGACCTTGTCATTACCCCGATTGCGACCGATTTCAACTTGCTTAATGATGGCGAACAAGATTTTGGTACGGTAGTGATTGATCTTGGTGGTGGGCAAACTACCACTAGCATTATTCACGACCATCAATTAAAGTATACATATGTTGATCCAGAAGGTGGTCAATACATCACCAAGGATATTTCAACGGTGATGAACACATCGTTGAAAAACGCTGAGCAGCTCAAACTTAACCATGGTTATGCAATGGCATCACTAGCTGATGATGAGGTCCAAGTGGACGTGGATGTCGTTGGACAAAACGAACCGGTCCAGTACTCTGAGCAGTACTTATCAGCGGTTATCGAAGCCCGGGTACGGCAAATTTTTGACCGGATTCAAAGTAAACTCCAAGCTATCCACGCCCCAGAATTACCTGGTGGGGTGGTCTTAATTGGTGGAGTCGCCGCTTTACCAGGAATCAAAGAACTTGCTGAACAATACTTTACTGGTAATATTAAGGTGAATGTTCCAGAGCAGATGGGCATTCGCCATCCTCGTTATGCAGTCAGTTTGGCCCTGGGAATGTATGAAAACCGCTTATCAGACATCGATCGGTTGATTAAGCAGACCGTGCAACGGGTTGATCGGATCAAGAGTCCTCACGAGGAAAAAGCCCAGCAGCCAGCTAATGCTGATAATAATAGTCAGCGATGGAGTGCGCCGGTTAAACAGCGACCACAACGGCAGGAACAGCAAGAACAAGTCACTGCGACACCAAAGCCAAAGAAGCAAAAGCAAAATTCAATTGGTAACCGGTTTAAAAATCTTTTTAATAATTTATTTGATTAATTTAACGGAGGAACACTGCTATGGATAATGAAACGAACACGACTGAGACCCAATTCGCCGAAGCACGAATTAAAGTAATTGGTGTTGGTGGTGGTGGCGGTAATGCTGTTAACCGGATGATCTCTGAAAAGGTTCAGGGGGTTGACTTCATCGTTGCCAACACTGACTTACAAGCATTAAATGCATCACAAGCAGCAACAAAGATTCGCTTAGGGCCTAAGTTAACGAAGGGGCTCGGTGCTGGATCAAACCCTGAAGTAGGGGAAAAAGCCGCACAAGAAAGTGAAGAACAAATTAAAAAGGCACTTGAAGGCGCTGATATGGTATTTATTACTGCCGGAATGGGTGGTGGTACCGGTACTGGTGCTGCGCCCGTTGTTGCTAAGCTCGCTAAGGATAGTGGTGCTTTAACCGTCGGGGTAGTTACGCGCCCATTCTCATTTGAAGGTCCACGGCGGGCCCGTTATGCTTCTGAAGGATTGGAAAAGTTAAAGAGTAATGTTGATACTTTGATCATCGTTGCCAACAACCGTCTTCTTGAAATGATTGATAAGAAGACACCAATGATGGAAGCCTTCAAGGAAGCTGACAATGTTCTTCGGCAAGGTGTTCAAGGTATCTCTGACTTGATTGTTACCCCTGGTTACATCAACTTGGACTTTGCTGATATCAAGACCTTAATGTCTAACCAAGGTTCTGCGCTGATGGGGGTTGGTTCTTCAACTGGCGAAAACCGGGCAACCGAAGCAACCAAGAAGGCAATTTCCTCACCATTGCTGGAAGTTTCTATTGATGGTGCCCAACATGTCTTAATGGATATTACTGGTGGCAAGGATCTTTCAATGTTTGAAGCTCAAGAAGCTTCTGATGTTATCAAGCAAGCTGCCGGGACGAATGTTGATATTTCGTTCGGGATGTCCTTGAATGAGTCATTGGGTGACGAAGTGCGGGTAACGGTAATCGCTACTGGAATTGACAAGAAAAAGAAGATCCAACAGCAAAAGCCAGCAACTGCTGATACTGAAGCACCACGGGTAACACGTTCTGCACAACGGGAAAGTCAACCGACGGAAGAACATAAGCAACGTGATCCTTTTGATGGCTGGAATGATCCAACTGCTGATTCAACGAACACGCAACAACAAAGTGCTGACAACGAATTCTCCCACGTAACAAAGCCAGAGTTCAATGTCTTTAATGATGACGCAGCGAACACGGATGACAATGACGATACTAACTTATCGACCCCACCATTCTTTAAGAATCGTCGTAAGTAAATATGGTATTTCGAGGTGGATTGAGTTCCGCCTTTTTGTGTCTTTAATCTAAAGGAGGAGGTTATTTAGATGGCAGCAAACTTCTTAAAGAGCTTGTTCGGCGACGAAGAGATCGATGAACAAGAAAATTATTATGAGGCAACTGACCAAAACACAGCTCCCGCAACTAATTCGAGCAATAAAGTAGTTTCCTTTAGCAATAATCGGGTTGCTAACAGCCGCTTAAGTCAGATTTCTTTATACGAACCCCGGCTATATGCGGACGTAAAACAAATTGCGTCACAACTATTGGAAGGGCATGCCGTGATCGTTAATTTTACCCAAATGGATTCGAGCGTTGCTGCCCGATTAGTGGACTTTTTAAACGGGACGGTCTTTGCCATTGATGGTGAAATGAAGCGGATTGGTAAGGAAATTTTCTTATGCACACCAAAGAATTACGAAATTTCTGGCAACCTATCGAGTAATCTAAAAAGTGATGGCGACAAGTTCTAGTCGCTAAAAGGAGTAAGTATGATCGCATTTTTATTGTGGGCGTTATACCGGCTGGTGGAGGCCTACATTCTTGTGATTGTTGTATGGTGTATTATGTCGTGGTTTCCTAATGCCCGGGCTTCAAGACTAGGTGAGATTGTTGACCGTCTTGTTGAGCCATACATGCGGTGGTTTGATTTTATCCCGCCAATTGGTGGAATTAGTTTTGCCCCGATGATTGCTATTTTAGTTCTTTACTTTGTTCAGGCTGGACTAGCAGCACTTTCGGCAATCTTTTAAGATAATAGAGGATGGATTGCAATGGACGAGCAAAACATAAAACAACATTTTCGGCCTGATGAGGCCCCGCTGATTGACCAGGTAGGCGACTGGGTAGCGACAGCTGAGGGACAGTATCGACCAGTTCTTACCCCTTTTTTAAATCCGCGGGAACGTTTTATTGCGAGAACGATTGTTAATCGCAATAACAATGTTAAAATAAAAATGTATGGTGGGTGGCAAGGTGCAGAGATGCAACGAGTTCTTATTTATCCGCCTTACTATGAACCCTCTATGGATGATTTTACCCTCCAGGTTTTAGAGCTAAACTACCCGACTAAGTTTTCGGAACTTCACCATCGCCAAATTATGGGGACGTTAATTGGTGAAGGAATGGAACGGAATGCCTTTGGGGACATTCTGACAGATGGCCACCGTTGGCAGGTGATCGTCACTAGACCGATGGCGACGTACCTGCGGAAAAACGTCGACCACGTTGGTCGGATAAAGGTAAAATGGGTTCCCGTCGATGAGACGACTGTAGTCGAGCCATTAGAAGAGTGGGTTCCACTAGTAACCACAGTTTCATCACTGCGGTTAGATGTGGTCGTCTCCGCGGGCTTTAACTACTCCCGAAACCGGGCAAAACAATTAATAGAGCATGGTCAGGTTCGCTTAAACTGGGAAGAAATTGACCGACCGGACTATCAGGTTGTCGTGCATGACTTGATTTCTGTCCGGCACGCTGGTCGGTTGCGAATTGATATGACCAATGGAAAAACAAAAAAAGATAAAGAAAGAGTTACCATTTCAGTAGTAAATGCGTAATTTGAATGGAGGAATTATTCATGAGTTTGACGGTTGATCAAATTAATAACAAAGAATTCGGTACTAAGATGCGTGGGTATAACCCTGAAGAAGTGCAAGCATTTCTTCAAGAAGTTTCCCAAACAGTTCAACAACTTGTTACGGAAAACAATAGCTTACAAGAACAAGTACGGGCTAATGATAGCAAGATCAAGTACTTCGCGGACTTAAAGGATTCATTAAACAAGTCAATCTTAGTTGCCCAAGAAGCAGCTGATAAGGTTAAGAACAATGCTAAGCGGGAAGCTGACATCATGATTCGTGAAGCCCAAAAGCAAGCCACTGATATCGTGTCAGAAGCTAATGACAAGTCTAATCAAGTAATTGAAGATGCGGCTAACGAAACGCGGAAGTTAACAAGTGAGACCAATGACCTTCGTAAGCAAACCCGGATCTTCCGTCAACGCCTTCAAGTGATGCTTGAATCACAATTAGAAGTTATTAAGAGCGACGAATGGGATAAGATCTTAGAAAACGATGACTTATCCAAGTATGATGAAATTGAGAAAATTTTAGGGAGTCGTCTTGACAGTAACTCTGATAGCAGTGTAGAATCAACTGCAACAACTTCTAGTGAGGAACCAGCACCTGCTGAATCTGCTACACCAGCTCCAGAACAACCAGCAGCTAGTGCTGAAGACAGTCAAGCAGATGATAATAACGGTTCCGCTTCACCTGAGACTGTTGTTGTCTTCCCAGACAGCAATAAGTAGGGTACTAGAACCAGTATTTTAATAAATCGTTGAAGAGAAGTGGCATGGCGAATCGACACCCAAGCGAGTCAACAAGTGGTGAGAGGTTGATGGTGTTGGCGATGTCTAATCATCTCGGAGTACCTGTTCGATATGTAGAACAGGTCGGGTCATTACCGTTAACTAATGATTTGAGGAGGTCCGTTAAGCGGATCTTAAATCCGGGTGGTACCGCGAAAAAAGCTTCGTCCCAGTGAGTGGACGGGGCTTTTTTATTATTAAAATACTACAAGATATGAAAGGGGAAACCGCAATGCGAGTTAAAGATACATTAAACCTTGGCCGCACCAAATTTCCAATGCGTGGTAAGTTACCAGTAACTGAAGCACAACGGGAACAGCTGTGGGAAGAAAATAAAGTTTATGAATTACGGCAAAAGTTAAACGAAGGAAAGCCAACCTTCATCCTTCATGATGGCCCACCATATGCCAACGGGAACATTCACATCGGTCACGCAATGAACAAAATTTCAAAGGACTTCATTGTGCGTTATAAGTCAATGACTGGTTACCGGGCGCCGTACGTACCTGGCTGGGATACTCACGGGTTACCGATTGAACACCAGTTAACCAAGTCTGGCTATGACCGGAAGAAGATGAGCTTAACGGAATTCCGTGACCTTTGCCGGGACTATGCATTAAAGCAGGTAGACAAGCAACGGACTGACTTTAAGCGGTTAGGGGTTAGTGGTGAATGGGACCACCCATACTTAACCCTTGATAAGGAATTTGAAGCAGCCCAAATCCGTGTGTTTGGTGAATTTGCCAAAAAGGGCTTACTGTACCAAGCTAAGAAGCCAGTTTACTGGTCATGGTCGTCGGAATCAGCGTTGGCAGAAGCTGAGGTTGAATACCATGATGTGACAGCAAAGACGGCCTTCTTTGTTGAGCAAGTTAAAGATGGTAAGGGCGTCTTAGATACTGATACTTACCTTGTTGTTTGGACGACGACACCGTGGACAGTTCCCGCCTCCGAAGCCGTTGCCGTTAATGCTAAGTTTGATTATTCAGTGGTCAAGCCAGCCAATGATGACCGGAAGTTTGTTGTTGCGACTGACCTTCTTGCAAAATTAGCCGAAAAGCTTGGCTGGGAAGACTATGAAGTAATCAAGAATGTTGCCGGTAAAGACCTGGAAGGGATGACAACTCAGCACCCATACCTTGATCGGGAGCTATTAGTTGGTCTTGCCGACTACGTTACCGCTGATGCCGGGACGGGGCTTGTCCACACTGCTCCTGGCTATGGTGATGATGACTACAGCTTCGGGAAGAAGTATGACTTACCAATCTTTGCGCCAATCAATGACCAAGGGATTTTGAGCAAGGAAAATGGGGACGGCTTTGAAGGTGTCTTCTACCAAGATGCTGATGATATCTCCTTGGAAAAGTTGAAAGAAAACAACGCCTTACTCCTCGAAGAACCACTAAAGCACAGCTACCCATTTGATTGGCGGACCAAGAAGCCAATCATCTTCCGGGCAACTGACCAGTGGTTTGTGTCAATTGAAAAGATGCGGCAAAACATCCTTGACGCCCTTGAAGATGTTAACTACCACCCTGAATGGGGGAAGGTCCGCTTGCGTAACATGATCAAGGACCGTGGTGACTGGGTAATTTCCCGGCAACGGGTCTGGGGTGTTCCGCTGCCAATCTTCTACGCCGAAGATGGGACGCCAATTATGGAAGAAGCAACGATTAACCACGTCGCCGACTTATTTGCTAAGTATGGCTCAAATGTCTGGTTTGAACGCGATGCGAAGGACCTCCTGCCAGAAGGCTACAGCAACGAACACTCACCAAATGGTAAGTTCACCAAGGAAACGGACATCATGGATGTTTGGTTTGACTCTGGTTCTTCCCACCAAGGGGTCTTGGCAGAACGGGACTACTTAGACTACCCTGCCGACCTGTACCTTGAAGGGTCTGACCAGTACCGTGGTTGGTTCAACTCTAGTTTGATCACTAGTGTAGTTTGTTCCGGCCATGCCCCATACAAGGAAATCATCTCCCAAGGGTTCACGCTTGATAAGCGGGGCAATAAGATGAGTAAGTCCCTTGGTAACACGATTGATCCAAACAAAGTTGTCCAACAAATGGGGGCCGAAATTATCCGTCTCTGGGTAATGAGCGCTGATACCTCTGCTGATGTGCGGGTATCACAAGGAACCTTCCAACAAATTTCTGAAGCTTACCGGAAACTACGGAACACCTTCCGCTTCTTACTGGCAAACACGGCTGACTTTGATGCCGCCAAGGACACGGTTTCTTACGAGAAACTCCAATCTGTTGACCAGTACATGCTGGTTAACTTCAACCAGTTCCTAAAGAAGATGCGGACAGACTTTGACAACTATGACTTCTTGGATGCTTACAAGTTATTGATCAACTTTGTCAACAATGACCTTTCTGCCTTCTACATGAACATTGCCAAGGATGTCTTGTACATTGAAGCAGAAAACTCAGAAGTTCGCCGGTCAATGCAAACGGTCTTCTATGACATCTTACTCGGCTTGGTTAAGCTATTAACACCAATTCTGCCACACACCACGGAAGAAGTATGGGGTTACATGGACGAACCAGAAGAATTTGTCCAGCTGACAGACATTCCAGAAGCCCGGAGCTTTGATGGTGAAGACCAGCTCTTAGAAAAGTGGAATGACTTCATGGAAGTTCGTTCACACGTGCTGAAGAGTCTTGAAGAAGCCCGGAATGCGAAGATGATTGGGAAGTCATTAGAAGCCCAAGTTGACCTCTACCTTACTGCTAGTCAAAAGCAACTGCTTGATAGTCTTGATGAAAATATTCAGTTATTACTGGGCGTTTCCGCACTGCACATCCATGCGGAAAATGAAGCACCAGCCGACGCAGATAAGTACAATGATGGGGTAGCCGTTAAGGTTACACCGGCTCCAGGTGAGACTTGTGCTCGTTGTCGGATGATTAAGGAAGATGTTGGTAGCGATGACGCTTACCCGACGCTTTGTGCTCGTTGTGCAGCGATTGTTCGCAAGAACTTCCCGGAAACAGTTGCAGAAGGCTTAGAAAAATAATAAAGAGTTAATTTCGTAACGCAGTAAATGACAATTAATATGCTGCGGTGTAAAATACCAAGTGACGCATGTTGCTTGGTATTTTATTTTTGAGTAGGTGAAAGAATGCTTAAAGGCAAAGTAAAGAGTTTTGATGAGCAAAAAGGCTGGGGATTTATCACAGTTCCTAATGATGGGGAGATTTTTGTTCATTACAGTGGGATTGAAGGGACAAGGAGACGGATCCTCCGTGAAGGGCAGGAAGTTTCGCTTGTCATCGTCCAGGGGAAAAAAGGCCCCCAAGCAGCACATGTGCGGATTATCAAGTAAAGGGTGAATCTTTAATGAAATTTGAAGAACGGCCAATCAGCAGCAAGACAGTATTTCATGGCCACTTAATTGATGTGGAAGTTCAACAAGTAGTAACACCAGATGGGAATGTTACCCAACGAGAGATTGTTCGTCATGCACCAGCAATTGCTATCTTGGCACTCACTGCTGATAATAAAATGATTTTAGAAAAGCAGTGGCGGTCACCAATTGCTAAGACCACGCTGGAGATTCCGGCAGGCAAATTAGACCGTCGTGATGACGATAGTGCCATCCATGCTGCTAAGCGGGAGTTGAATGAAGAGACCCGTTATGAAGCAAGTAAGTTAACCAAGATTTCTTCGTTCTATACGTCTGTTGGCTGCCTTGA
This sequence comes from Limosilactobacillus caccae, assembly GCF_900156885.1. Classification (GTDB taxonomy): domain Bacteria; phylum Bacillota; class Bacilli; order Lactobacillales; family Lactobacillaceae; genus Limosilactobacillus; species Limosilactobacillus caccae. The sequence goes on along the minus strand of NZ_FTOY01000011.1, from coordinate 882,891 downwards.
TGAATACATGACCCTGTATCTGGCAACTGGCTTACAACCAGTGGCGACAGAACTGCCCCAAGACCAGGATGAAAACCTTACCTTACAAACGGTTAGCCTAAAGGAAGCACTAGCAATGATTGACCGTGGTGAGATTGAGGATGCCAAGACGATTATGGCAATCTATTATTGGCAAGGAATGAATACCCGTGGATAACCGTCATTCACCAGAACAAGACCAGCCGCGGATGTCTCGTCAGCAGTATCGCCAGCAACAAGCGGCGAGTGCTGGACAGCGAAGTGACCAGGAAGTTCCGCCAGCAGAGATTAACCAGGCTGAAAGTGACCAGTACAGTCGACAGGCGACTGCTAGTGAACGCCATGAACAGTCGGCAGCTGAAAAGACCGCCAGTTTGAAGAAGAAATTAAATATTGCAATTGTTGCCTTGATTATTGCAATTATTATTGTGTACTTAATATTATTTTACGTTGGATAAAGGAGAAATGATTATGCGCTTTGGAATTATTTGTGCGATGCCAGAAGAACTAAAGGAACTAAAAGACCAGCTAACAAGTCAAACAACTAGACTGATCGGGGGCAAGGAGTACCTAACTGGCCAAATTAGTAACCAGGATGTTGTCCTCGTTGAATCGGGAATTGGTAAGGTCGAGGCGGGGATTACCACCGAGCACCTGATCACGGACTGCCAAGCAGATGTTGTGATTAATTCTGGGTCTGCAGGCGGAATCGGCGAAGGGCTGCACGTTGGGGATGTCGTTATCTCTAGTGAGACCGCCTACCATGATGTTGATGCGACTGCCTTTGACTACCAGTATGGTCAACTTCCGGGAAAACAGCCACGGTTTAAGGCGTCTGAAAAGTGGGGGAAAGCCCTTGAAATTGCTGGGGAAAAGACCGGCTTAAATATTAAACGGGGACTGATCGTTTCTGGTGACCAGTTTATCGCCAGTTCGGCGGCGATTGCGGAAATTATGCGCCACTTCCCTGATGCGCTCTCAAGTGAAATGGAAGGGGCGGCAGTTGGCCAAGTGGCAACAGATCACCATATCCCCTACGTCGTTGTGCGGGCCATGTCAGACACTGGTGATGAAGGGGCGGGCGTAAGCTTTGACGACTTCATCATTGACGCCGGTAAGCGGTCAGCCAATATGCTATTACAACTCTTTAAGGATCTCGATAATTAAGATTAAGCGGAAGGATGAATTTTAGTGCGTGAGATTTACTTAGATAATGCGGCTACTACGCCGATGACACCAGAAGTCATTGATGAGATGACAAAGGAAATGAAGGAGTCGTGGGGGAATGCCTCGACTGGTTATTCCTATGGCCGCCATGCTAAGTTGGTAATGGAAAATAGTCGGCACGTGATTGCCCAGAGCATCAATGCTGACGATAATGAGATTATCTTTACCAGTGGCGGAACCGAAAGTGATAATATGGCAATCATTGAAACGGCGTTTAAACGCCAAGAGCTGGGGAAGCACATTATTACCACGGCAATCGAACATGAAGCCGTTCTTAAGCCCCTCCACTTTTTGGAAGAGCATGGCTTTGAGGTAACTTACCTGCCAGTCGATGAGCATGGTAATATCTCAATCGCTGACTTTAAGCAGGCCCTTCGTGACGATACGATTCTCGTCACAATTATGATGGGGAATAATGAGGTTGGCAGCCGGATGCCAATTCATGAAATTGGTGAAATCTTAAAAGACCACCAGGCATGGTTTCACACGGACGCGGTGCAGGCGTACGGCCTGTTGCCAATTGATGTGAAAGCCGACCACATTGACATGCTCTCAACGTCTGCCCATAAGCTAAATGGTCCTAAAATGATGGGCTTCTTGTACCGTCGCGATGGGATTAGCTTCCCTAGTTTTATTAAGGGGGGCGACCAGGAGACCAAGCGGCGGGCGGGAACGGAAAATGTTCCGGCCATTGCGGCATTTGCTAAGGCGGTAGCAGCCGATGGGCCAGAAGAAAAGGCAGCCCGGCAAAAGCGGTACTACCATTTCAAACAAAAGATTGTGCAAGCCCTGACGGATGCCGGCATTGACTTTGCAGTTAATGGGGAAGTTGCGCCAGATAATTTAAACCACGTGTTGAACCTGTGGTTTAAGGGGATCTCGACCTATGTTATGCAAACCGACCTTGACCTGGCAGGGATTGCTGTTTCGGGGGGATCGGCATGTACGGCCGGGAGCATTGAGCCTTCCCACGTCTTAACGGCAATGTTTGGTAAAGACAGCCCCCGCGTCAGTGAGTCTATCCGGATTAGCTTTGGGGTGATGAATACCGATGAAGAAATTGCGCAGTTGATTGCAACAATTATCAAGACGGTTGAAAAACTAAAGCAGCTGAAGAAAGGGGAATAGTGACGATGGAATTTGCCAAAACAGTTCAGATTCCAGGTGACCAGGATAAGTACACCATTAGTCCAGCAGTGAAGAAGTATGCCCTACTAGACCTGGGCTTTGAAGAAACGCGGCGGGGTAACTTTGAATACAAGGGGAGCCTTGACACTGACAACCCCTTCAAGCCAGTTGCCCGTTTACGGATCTTAATTAATGCGGACCTTGACGGTTTCAAAATGGAGACCTTAACCGGAAATGGTCTCCGCAAGATTAACATTTTTAACCACCAACGGTCAGCGGAATTTGTTGAGCAATATCACTATATTTTAGATGAGATGGTCAACCGGCAGGTCTTTACAAAATAACGTTAAATCAGTGCAGTCGTTGCAATACTCTGGTACAATGAGTAACACTGGATGCATGCGACCTTCAATCGTAGATTATTCCAGAATCTTTACGAAATGATGGTGATAATAAATGGCGGATAATAGTCATACTCGTGTTGTTGTGGGAATGAGTGGTGGTGTTGACTCATCAGTTACTGCTCTCCTGCTAAAGCAACAAGGTTATGATGTCGTCGGGGTTTTCATGAAAAACTGGGATGACACTGACGAAAATGGTGTTTGTACCGCGACCGAAGACTACAAGGATGTTGCTAAGGTTGCCGCTAAGATTGGGATTCCATATTATTCTGTTAACTTTGAAAAAGAGTATTGGGACCGGGTATTTAAGTACTTTATTGCGGAATACAAAAAGGGGCGGACGCCTAATCCTGATGTAATTTGCAATAAAGAAATTAAGTTCAAGGCCTTCATTGAATATGCCAACCAACTAGGGGCAGATTATGTAGCAACCGGGCATTATGCTGACCTCAAGCGGGACAGTGATGGCCGGATGCACTTGATGCGGGCAAAGGACCAGCATAAGGACCAGACTTACTTCCTGAGTCAGCTTGATTACAAGCAGCTAGATAAGGTGATGTTCCCCCTTGCTGGCTACACGAAGCCGGAAATTCGGGAAATTGCTAAGGAAGCGGGCTTAGCAACCGCTGACAAGAAGGATTCAGTGGGGATCTGCTTTATCGGTGAGGACGGCCACTTCCGTGAGTTCTTAAGCCAATACATTCCTGCCCAGCCAGGAAACATGGAGACCCTTGACGGGAAGGTCGTCGGCAAGCACATGGGCTTAATGTATTACACGATTGGTCAACGGCGTGGCCTGGGCCTTGGTGGTAATAAGGAAAGTAACGAACCATGGTTTGTAATTGGCAAGGACACCAGTAAGAACGTCTTGTACGTTGGTCAGGGTTACCATAACGATCACCTATATGCGACCCACCTTGAGGCCAGTGATATCCACTGGGTTGACGATGTCGTTAGTCGCTACGGCCGGGACTTCCACTGTACGGCTAAGTTCCGTTACCGCCAGACAGACGTCGGTGTTACGGTTCACTTGTCAGATGATGACCAATTGGTAACGGTTGAATTTGATGATCCAGCACGGGCAATCACTCCTGGGCAGGCCGTTGTTTTTTACGACGGTCAGGAATGTTTAGGTAGTGCGATTATTGACCGGGCATACAACCATCAACGGCAATTGCAATACGTTTAATCATTGCCGTCCACATATTTAATGTTAATAGTCTAAGCGCTATTAATTTACGACTTAGGTTGGGTTTTGCTCAGCCTAATATACATATTTTAATAACTCTGTGATAAACAATTACCGAAAATTTTGGTAAGATAGAAATAAAAGGGCAGGGACAAAGATGACAAAAGTTTATTTAATTCGACACGGTAAAACACAATGGAACCTTGAATCTCGTTACCAGGGGGCAAACGGCGATTCACCGTTGTTAGAGAATAGTTACCGCGAAATTGAATTGTTAGCAGAATCGTTACGTGGTATTAAATTTGCGCATGCCTACGCTAGCCCATTAAAGCGGGCACGAGTTACTGCCCAGACGTTGCTCGGCCACCTCAGTCAATCGATTCCGCTGACAATCGATAGCCGCTTAAAGGAATTTAACCTCGGCAAAATGGAAGGGATGCATTTTGATGCGGTTGCAAAGAAGTGGCCAGAAGTATTAAAAAACTTTCGTCATCACCCTGATAAGTATGATGAATCACTAGTCGAGGGGGAGAGCTTTGCTGAAGTGATTACTCGCTTTCGCGCAGCAGTAAGCGAGTACTGCCGGACCTACCCGACGGCTAATATCTTAATTGTTTCCCATGGTGCTGCCCTTAATGCATCGATCAACGCCCTCATCGGGACACCCCTGGCCCACTTAAAAGATCGTGGCGGTTTGAGTAATACCTCAACGACAATCCTTACAACCGATGATGCAACTCACTTTACCCTTGCAAAGTGGAATGATACTTCCTACCTGCATAAGACCAACGCTGACCCGACTGATACCATTTAAGAGGTGATATAAATGACAGAAAAAAGAGACTTTCGTGACGCTGAGAAGAAAGAGACAGAAAAGTTAGTTCACAAGTTGATTGAGGCAATCGACAAACACCCAGAAAAGGTTAACAATTATTATGACCTCGGTTCGTTGTTGACCCGCTTAAATGATTACCAACAAGCTGAAGAATTATTTATGAAGGCGTTGGGGATTTTTGAAGCGAAGAATGACCAGGAAGCACTTAACCTGTTAAACTACGGACTGGGAAACTTGTATTACGAAGTTGGAAAGGTCAACGAAGCCATTAACTTGTACAACAAGATTGATGACCCGAAGATCAAGGCTGATTCCTACCTGATGCTTGCCCAGAGTTACATGAAGAAGGGGCAGCACAAGCAAGCAGTTGCTTATGGCCTGACCGCGCATGAGTTGCGGCAAGAAGACCCGGAAATCAACCAAGTAATTGGGGACTCCCTTTTAGCCCTTGGTGAATTTGCCCAGGCGAAGACCTACTACGATGCAATCTTGAAGCACCACCCTGGCCGGGCAGACACCCAGTTTAACCGGGGGATTGTAGCAATGGTGTTGGGAGAGCCATATAAGGACTACTTAATCCAGGCTAAGCAGCTCAACCCTGGTTATTATCAAAAGAGTGAGAAGCGCCTGGCCGAGATTGAAAAGACCCTCCAGGCGACACAAAAAAATGATTAACGTTAAGTGATGAAAGGATGACTTCAATGGCTGAGGAGATGGACCTATTTAAGACGCCAACGGAGCCGTCTTTTTTTATTGGTCAAGTGCAATCAGAAATTTTCAATAGTCCCGACTCCTTCTTTAAGGTGCTAGTGGTTTCAGTCGAAGAAGCAAACTTTGACTGGCACGAGCCGGAGATCACGGTGACGGGGAGCTTTGGTGACCTGAGTGATGACCAGACTTACCGCTTTGAGGGAAAGATTGTTGAACACCCCCGCTACGGGCAGCAGTTTCAAGCTAGTTCTTACCACGCTAACCGGCCGACGAGCCGTGACGGTCTGGTTGACTTTTTGTCGGGCAAGCAGTTTGCTGGCGTGGGGAAAAAGACGGCGGAAAAAATTGTTGATGAACTAGGGACGGGGGCAATCGACAAGATCGTCGCCGACCCCCATGTTCTTGACAAACTTAAATTGCGGCAGGCGGTCAAGGATTCGCTTGTTGATAACCTGCGGGCAAACCAGGGAATGGACCAGATTATTATCGGTCTCAATGACCTGGGCTTTGGTAGTAATTTGAGCAGCGCCATCTTTGACAAGTACGGGGATGAGACTTTGCACATCATCCACGAAAATCCTTACCAATTAGCACAGGAGATTGATGGGATTAGCTTTAACCGTGCCGACCAAGTAGCGAATAAGCTTGCCATCGCGCCAGATGACCCCCGGCGAATCGACGCCGCTATCATCCAAACCCTCGATGACCTGACGATGGAGACGGGGGATACCTATACGACTGCTAAGCCACTGCTGCAAAAGACAATCCAGTTGCTGGCCCAGGGAAGCGGTGGGCAGGTACAGACGGACCTGGTTACTTCACGGATTGTTGAGCTAGAACGCAATCACGGCATCCAATATGTTGATGAGAAGATTTATCCGACGGTTCTTTACAAGGCAGAGTGGCAAATTGCAGACCACCTGCACCGCTTGTTGAGTGCTAAGGATGATAAGTTGCCGGCAAAAACGGTCGAGAAAGCGGTTGCGAAGGTAGCTGATAAGTCAGGAATCAAGTATGACCAGATTCAAACAACCGCGATTAAGACCGCCCTCAATAGTAAAGTGATGCTACTGACCGGGGGCCCCGGAACCGGAAAGACGACAATTATCAAGGGAATTGTTGCCAGTTATGCGTGGATCCATGATATTTCACTAGATGTCGGTGATTATAAGGAAAAGTCATTTCCCGTCTTATTAGCCGCCCCAACCGGCCGGGCCGCTAAACGGATGAGTGAAGCGACTGACTTGCCGGCCAGCACGATTCACCGCCTGCTGGGGCTCAATGGGCGGGAAATGCCAACGGACCTTAATGCGCGGGATTTAGAAGGGTCGTTACTAATCGTTGATGAGATGTCGATGGTTGACACGCTCCTGTTTAAGACCCTTATCCAGGCGATTCCGACTTCCATGCATGTCGTCTTGGTCGGCGATAAGGACCAGCTGCCGTCAGTGGGTCCGGGGCAAGTTTTTCATGACCTGCTTGAGTTTGCCGCCTTGCCGAAGGTGGAGTTGACAAATATCCACCGACAGTCCGCGGATTCAACGATTATTCCGTTGGCGCACGCCATTAAAGAGGGAAGGCTGCCAGCAGACCTAACCCAAAAACTTCCTGACCGGTCATTTATCTCTTGCCATGCTAACCAGGTACCAAGTGTTATCCAGCAGATTATCGACCTGTCGAAAAAGCGAGATTACACTGCGGGTGACATCCAGATTCTTGCGCCAATGTATCGGGGACAGGCGGGAATTGACCGCCTCAACGAACTGGCTCAGCAGGCCTACAATCCGCCGACCAGTGGTAAGCAGGAAGTTAATTTCCGTGGCCAGGTCTTCCGGGTCGGTGATAAGGTGTTGCAACTGGTCAACAGTCCGGAAAATAATGTTTTTAATGGGGATATTGGCCGGATCACGGCGATTGAGAGTAGCAAGACCGGTGGTAAGCGCACCGAGACGATCACAATTGACTTTGACGGGAACGAGGTCAGCTATGGCCGGATGGAATGGAGTCAGATCCGGCTAGCTTACTGCATCTCAATCCATAAGTCGCAGGGGAGCCAGTTTAAGATGGTTCTCTTGCCGATTGTTAACCAGTTTAGCCGGATGCTGCAACGAAACCTGCTCTACACCGCAATCACGCGGGCGGCGGAAAAGCTGGTGTTAATTGGTGAGCCTTATGCGGTGATGACCTGTGTAGAAAATGAAGCTGTTAACCGGCAGACGTCGCTTGTTGAGCGGCTGACCCAGGTTTGGCAACGCCATGATGAGTTAACGTCACCCCTCGACAAGCCAGCCGAATCGCTAAAATCGAACTTAGCAAAGGCAGATGCCAGTAGTACTAGTGATGACCAAGCAAAGTCGCTGGCACCGGGAACGAGTTCCCCAAGCGACCAGCAAGATTATATCTTGACGGCCGACTTGATTAATAGTGGTCAGATTGACCCGTTAATTGGGATGGCAGGGATTAGCTTACAAAGTTTGCATCAGGCAAATTAAGGCTTGATTGAACGGTGTTTTGTTGTCATAATTAAGGATGATTATGTGGAATCTAAAGGAGTACAAAAATGACCCAGATTAAAAATGCTGATAATGTCCGGCTTTTTGCGTTAAATTCAAACCGACCACTTGCTGAACAGATTGCTGACCTGATTGGGATTCCGTTGAGCAAGGCATCAATTGACCACTTTGCTGATGGTGAGATTAAGGTGACAATTGACGAGAGTGTTCGTGGCTGTGAAGTTTACGTTATCCAGTCAGTTTCTGACCCGGTTAACACCAACTTGATGGAGTTATTGATTATGGTCGATGCCTTACGACGGGCAAGTGCTGAAAAAATTAACGTGGTAATGCCTTACTATGGCTATGCCCGTCAAGACCGGAAGGCACGCAGTCGGGAGCCAATTACCGCCAAGCTTGTTGCTAACCTGCTTGAAATGGACCAGATTGACCGTTTGGTAACGATCGACCTCCATGCTCCGCAGGTTCAAGGTTTCTTTGATATCCCCGTTGACCACTTGCAGGCGACGAGCTTATTCACCAAGTATATCGAAGACCAACACTTAGACGGTGATGATGTGGTTGTCGTTGCTCCTGACCATGCCGGGGTTAATTTAGCACGGAAGTTTGCTGAGCGGATTAAGTCCAGCATCGCAATCATTGATAACCGCAATGATGAAGTCCGGGAACGTGCAGCGCAGGAAATTCCAGAATACGTCATTGGTGACGTCAAGGGGAAGACTGCGATTGTCGTTGATGATATCGTCGACACCGGGATCCGGATGAAGCTTTCGGCAGATGCCCTAAAGAAGTTCGGTGCCGAGAAGATTTACGGAATTGCGTCGCACGCTGTTTTATCAAGTGATGCTGTTCATACTTTGCAAAATTCACAATTAGAAAAGATGATTGTTACTGATACAATCCAGCTGCCAGCAGAAAAGAAGTTCCCGAAGTTGGTGCAACTATCTGTTGATGACCTGCTAAAAGAAGCAATTGTGCGGATCCACAACCACCAATCAATTGATACTTTATTTAACCGGAAGTAATCCTAAAAAGGACGATGTTCAAAACGAGCATCGTCCTTTTTTTGTAAATAAATTTTAAAAGTCAAGCTTTGGCAATCCTGCGACAAACTGTTGGTAGTTTGTTTGTTCGCCGGTTTCATTAATATTGTTAACCTGGCTGAGGTCAGCTTGGTGAAGAGCTTCTTCGCTAAGTTCAAGGGTGTGGGTGAAAGTTGCGTTCCCAATTAGTTCAATCCAGTATTGCCCTTGCTGGTGGTGGACAATTGTTTTAACCATCCCGCCCGGATTGTAAACATTCAGGGGTTTGTCAAAATCTGCTTGATCAGGGTGGGTGAGGGCAAAAGCAAGGCTGGTAGCCGACATCCCGGTACCACAAGCGTTGGTAAAGCCAACACCCCGTTCAAATGTCCGTACGAATAAAGAATTGTGGCCAAGGATATGGGCAAAGTTTACGTTAACCCCGTCAGTAAAATACGGATTGGCAGTGTTTAGCCGGTGACCAAGTTCACCAAGGTCATCGCCAGCCAGTTCTTCCTTGCTGACAAAGCTAATTAAGTGGGGGTTCGGGACAGCAATAGCAGTAAACCGTAAACCGGGCAACAGTTCCGGAACAAGGTCGTCAATCAGCCGCTGATGGCCCAGGTTCTCGTAAGGCAAGGCAGTGTTAGCAAATTTTACGGGCGAGATTTCGACCGCAAAGGCGGGTACTCCGGCGGCAAAGTCATCTTGTTGTCGCACGCGAAGGCTGGCATTCATCGTGTCGATCTTAAAGTCAGTTAATTGGTCCCGTTCAGCGACATAACGGGCGACCGTTCGTAAGCCATTCCCGCACATTGATGCCTCGCTACCATCCGCGTTAATGACCCGCATTTCCGCCACTGCGCCGGCACGAGTTGGTTGGTTAACGACTAGGACGCCGTCAGCCCCGCCGAGAATCCCGGTTGCCGGATCAGTAATCTTACGAGTGAAAGCAACTAATTCTGGGTCGGTGAGGGGGTGGGTAAGTTTCGTTTGATCAAGAATAAAGAATGCGTTTAGTGAACCATGAACTTTTAATAATTCGACCATATTATTCCTCCTAGTTTGCAAAGAAGCGGTGGTAGATTGCCCGCACGGCTTCGTCTGCATCAATATCATAAGTACCAATCATGATGGTAATCCGTGATGCACCCTGGTTAATCATTGGAACTGCGATGTTCTTTTCGGCAAGAGGCATCAGGATGTCATTGATAACGCCAACCCGGTTCCGCATTCCTTCCCCGACAACCATGATGATGGCGTAGTTATCAATCCATTCAAGACGGTCAGGATTAATTTCTTCTTGGATTTCGTTACAAATTACATCTACTAACTGGTCGTCGATGGCGTTGCGGTCCAAAATGATGGTGATATCATCAATCCCTGACGGCATATGCTCATAGGAAATATTGTGCTTTGCCAGGATCTGGAGAATGCGCAATGTAAAACCTGCCTGCTTGTTAAGAAGGTACTTATGCAGGTAGAGGGCAGCAAAGTGCTTACCACTGACGACCCCGGTAATGATATCCGTTGGCTGGAAGTCCTTGTCAGGAACAATCATTGTCCCTGGCTTTTCAGGGTTATTGGTATTTTTAACATTAATTGGGACATTCCCCTCGATTGCTGGAATGAGGGCTTCGTCGTGGAAAACAGAAAAACCGGCATAGGATAGCTCCCGCATCTCCCGGTAGGTCATCTTCGCAATTGGTTGGGGATTATCAACCACGTTTGGGTTTGCAGCGTAAATCGCGTCAACGTCGGTAAAGTTTTCATAGATTGAAGCGTGGAGCCCCCGTGCGAGGATGGCGCCAGTGATATCGGATCCACCCCGGGAGAAAGTAGCGATGTGCCCAGCCAGGGTAATCCCGTAAAAGCCAGGAAAGATCAAGAGTTCATCCTTATTAAATGAAAAGTGACTCAGGTTTTCGTATGTTTCGGCAAGCACACAAGCGTTGTTTGGCGTTCCCGTTACCCGGATGCCGGCTTCTTCGGGGGTGACGAATCGTGCTCGATAGCCAAGCTGTTGGAGAATCAGGGCCATTAGATGGGCATTAAGCCGCTCCCCATGGGCTTTGAAGGTTGCCAGAAGGTAATTGTTATTCGGGTATTTTTTTTCGGGTAATGCTAGCAGGCGCTCTTTTAACGGTGCCAGTTTTTCCACTGGTAGGTCAAAATAGGCGCCAATTGCTTGATAGCGGCCAAAAATTTCGTCAACTACTTTTGTGGGGTCCTCGTTAGCAATTGTCTTGTTAGCATAACTGATTAACAGGTCGGTGACTTTCGTATCTGTAGCGAATCGCTTTCCGGGTGCTGAGGTGACAACTACACGGCGCTCAGGATCGGCAGTGATGATATTAATCGCGTTTTGAAAGGCTTCCCCGTTTGCAAGGGAGCTTCCACCAAATTTTACAACTTTCATGGTAAATTACTCCTTTACGATCATTAGTTATGCTAATTGATCTCTTAAATATTTTAATCGAATTTTAACATATTGCCCGTGACTTTCAAGGGTTATATTTTCAAAATTAACTAAAATGCCTTTTTATCCAATATATAAATTAAAAAAACTCTTTTAAATTTAATGTTTTCTATTGACATTCTCATTAAAGACTCTTAAGCTATGTATAAATCGAAGAGGCGCAACCAACACAAGTAAACTGACTTAGTCGGCCGGACAGTGAGGTCAGTTGAACAGGGCGGTTGCCGAAGTACTTGGCTTGGCACGGCTGAGGGGCTGGGGCGTAGTTGAATAAGCTGCGGACTGTCGCAGGACGAACTGAGCCTGCGGTGCGCTATCGACAAATTGAATGGATAAATGATGGTTCCACTGTTTGTTTGCGCAGACGGTGGATTTTTTTATGCGACCTCTTCACCAATAACTTTGTGGAGGAATAATGATGAATGAACAGATTACAGCAGCACAGATAAATGACAAAGGGCACTTAATGATTGGTGGCTGCGATGCCGTCGAATTAGCCCACCAGTACGGCACGCCGCTGGTTGTTTATGACGTGACGCAAATTCGTAACCAAATCCGCGCCTTCAAGCGGGTCTTTGAAGAAAATAAGGTTGACTATGAAGTCAGCTACGCTAGCAAGGCCTTTGCAGCAATTGCAATCTACCAGCTAGTCCAGGCTGAAGGTGGTCACGCCGATGTTGTTTCCGCCGGTGAGATGTACACGGCCTTACAGGCAGGCTTTCCGATGGAAAATATCAGCTTTCATGGCAACAATAAGTCAAGAGAAGAACTGCTGATGGCAGTTAAGAATCATGTCGGCATGATCATGGTTGACAACTTCTATGAAATCACGCTCCTTAGTGAGGTGCTTGAGGAGTTAGATGAGACAGCCAACGTGATGATGCGGATTACCCCCGGAATTTCTGCCCACACTAATAAGTACATTCAGACCGGGCAGGTTGATAGCAAGTTTGGCTTTGACCTGCAATCCGGCCAGGCTGACGAGGCATTGGCAAAGATCTTGGCTAATCCACGGATGCATATGAAGGGCTTGCACGCCCACATCGGTTCACAGATTTTTGAACTTGCTGGTTTTGAAGGGGTGGCAAAAAAACTAGTCGAAGTTGCCGCTCACTGGCAAGCAAAATTTGCCTACCAAGCAGAAATTATCAATGTCGGTGGTGGCTTCGGGATCCGCTATGTTAAAGACGACCACCCATTAGCGCCGGAACAGTTTGTTGATGCCATTATTAAGGCAATTAAAAAGGAAATTGCTAAGACTTCCCTGAAAATGCCGGCAATTTGGATCGAGCCTGGTCGCTCAATTGTTGGCCCGGCTGGTTATAACCTATATACGGTGGGGTCACGAAAGGATGTTCCAGGATTGAAGCCGTACGTTACCGTTGATGGGGGGATGGGCGATAACATTCGCCCCGCCCTTTACCAGGCCCAGTATGAAACCGTTCTGGCAAACGATCCACAAGCCCCGGCAGTTGAACACGTCCGGATCGCCGGTAAGTATTGCGAGTCTGGCGATATCCTTAGCGAAGACCAAGCATTACCGGCAACAAAGCCTGGCGATGTCTTAGCGATGCTTGACACCGGTGCTTATGGCTATTCAATGGCCTCTAACTATAACCGTAACCCCCGGCCAGCCGTTGTCTTTACAGAGAATGGGCAGTCACAATTAGTCGTCAAGCGGGAAAGCTTAGCTGACCTAACCCGCTTAGATCAACCATATCGGCAATAAATTACTTATATAAAGGAAGAAAGAGGTAAGAAACATGGCAGAATTAGACGCACAAACGATTATTAACTACATCAGTAACGCCCCCAAGAAGACTCCGGTCAAGGTTTACCTAAAGGGGGAACTCGCAGGGTTAGATTTTCCGGCTGATGTTGAAACTTATTTAGAGCAACATACCGGCGTTATCTTCGGTGACTGGGCAGTAATTGAGCCCCTGTTGAAGAAATACAGCAAGGAGATTCAATCATTCCACGTTGAAAATGATGCCCGTAATTCTGCTGTCCCACTGCTGGACTTAAAGGGAATTAACGCGCGGATTGAGCCAGGAGCAATTATTCGTGATAAGGTCCTAATCGGTGATAATGCGGTAATTATGATGGGGGCAACAATTAATATTGGTGCCGAAATTGGTGCCGATTCAATGATCGACATGGGAGCAGTACTCGGCGGCCGGGCCATCGTTGGTCGTCACTGCCACATCGGTGCAGGGACTGTTTTAGCGGGAGTTGTTGAACCAGCATCTGCCCAACCGGTCCGGATTGACGATAACGTGATGATTGGTGCTAATGCGGTGGTGATTGAAGGCGTCCACGTCGGTGAAGGAGCAGTGATTGCTGCTGGTGCAATTGTTACCCACGATGTCGCACCACATACGATGGTTGCAGGCGTACCCGCCAAGTTTATTAAGAATGTTGATGACCAGACCGCCGGCAAGACAGAGCTCGAAGACGATCTGCGGAAACTATAGGAGGGATGCGGATGTTAACTACGGAAGAGTTAATTACGATTCGCCGCCACCTTCACCAGATTCCTGAATTGGCCTTGCATGAAACAGAAACCCATGCATTCTTAGCGGAAACTATTGCCCATTTCAACCAGGACTTTTTGGAAGTGCGGACGCCAGCAGAGCTACCGACCGCCTTGATGGTGCTAGTTCATGGGAGTGCACCACACAGGACTATCGGTTACCGGACAGATATCGATGCCTTACCAGTTGAAGAACAAACCGGCTTGCCCTATTCCTCGACCCACCCAGGAGTGATGCATGCCTGTGGTCACGATATTCATATGACGGTTGCCCTGGGGGTGTTAGACTACTTTAGTGAACACCAACCGAAAGATAACCTGCTCTTCTTCTTCCAACCAGCGGAGGAAAGCGAGAGTGGCGGTAAGCAGGCATATGAGCTAGGCCTATTTACTGGCAAGTGGCAACCGGATGAATTTTATGGCCTGCATGATAATCCTGACCTGCCTGCTGGCGCAATTGGTTGCCGGATGGGAACCCTATTTGCGGGAACGACGGAGGTCAACATTGACTTACACGGAAAAGGTGGTCACGCCGCTTACCCCCAGGACGCTAACGATACTGTCGTTGCGGCCGCTGCGTTGATCATGCAGATTCAAACCATTATTTCTCGCAGTATCGACCCGATCCAAAGCGGGGTAATCACTCTGGGAAAGGTTGATGGGGGAACGATCCGCAACGTAATTGCCGGGCATACCCGAATTGAAGGCACAATTCGGGGGCTGACCCAGAAGATGATTGAACAAATTGATGAACGGCTGAAGGACCTTTGCCACGGGATTGGTCGTAGCTATAACATGGATGTTGAATTAGAACTCAACCAGGGTGGCTACTGGCCAGTTGAGAATAATCCCGAATTAACTAAGCGCTTTATTACTTACATGGAGCAAAAGCCGGAAGTAAATTTTGTTGAAACCGCACCGGCCATGACAGGAGAGGACTTCGGCTACCTACTCGCGAAGTTTCCTGGGACAATGTTTTGGCTCGGGGTTGACGATGACTCCCAGCTTCATTCCGCAACGCTGACCCCGAACGAGGCGGCAATTCAACGGGGCGTTGATGCAATTACGGGCTTTTTGACATACCGGATGCAGGGATAGTGGCAATTTGAGATGGAGGAAGAAAAATGACAACATTAGCAGATGCAGACTTAATGACGGCAATCGTGACCCCCTTTGATGAAGAAGGAAAAATTAATTTTAGTAGCTTGGAGCGGTTGACTAATTATCAAATCGAACATGGCTGTAAGGGATTTGTCGTTGGCGGAACAACTGGCGAGACCCCTGAATTAACCCACGATGAGAAAATTGAACTATACCAACGCTTTGGTGAAATTGTTAACGGCCGGGTACCAGTGATTGCCGGAACCGGGAGTAATAACACCAAAGAAACGATCGCCTTCACCAATGAAGTTGCCCAGATCGACGGAATTGATTACGCATTGGTAGTTGTTCCACCATATAACAAGCCGAACCAACGGGGGATGCTTGCCCACTTCACCACGATTGCGGACAGCGTTAATATCCCTATTGTGATCTACAACATTCCTGGCCGGACCGGGGTGAAGATGGCTCAAGAAACGGTTGTTGAGCTTTCCCACCACCAGAACATCGCGGGGGTTAAGCAGTGTGCATCATTAGAAGAACTAGAATACATTGTTGACCATAAGGAACCATCATTTGCGGTCTTTACTGGTGAAGATGCACAGGCACTAACTGCCCGGGTATTAGGGGCCAACGGGGTAATTTCCGTTGCCGCCCACAATTACATTGACCAGCTGCGGCAAATGTACGATGTCCTTTATCATGGGGATTTCGCAACTGCTGGTAAATTACAACGCTGGTTGACGCCTCGGATGGCGGCCTTGTTTATGTTCCCATCCCCATCGCCAGTTAAGGCAGTGCTTAATGCGCAGGGCTTTGCAGCTGGTGGTTGCCGCCTGCCGATTTTGTCATTGAATGAGGAAGAAAAGCGCCAACTGGAACAGGCATTAGCCTTGCCAACAGATTCATTAACCGCGAAGAACTTACCACTTAACCTGGGGGAATAATAATGAAAAAAGTATTAATTGCTGGTGCTACTGGTGCCATGGGGCAAAAGGCAGTTGACCTTGTCAATTCGTTACCGGACTTTCAACTGACGGCGGCGCTCGCTCCGCACCTAACTGCTGACAACAAAGCCCAATATCAGCTTGCTGAAACGGTTGCAACTTACCAGCAACTGGACCAAGTAGATGAAGCAATTGCTGATATTTGGATCGACTTTACCTTACCAGATGCAGTGTACTCGAACGTGAAGTTTGCCCTCGAGCATAACTTTATGCCGATTGTTGGTACGACGGGATTGACGGACGACCAACAAGCAGAGCTAGTAAAGTTAAGCGAAGAAAAGCAGCTGGGGGGATTAATTGCCGCTAACTTTGGCATGTCAGCAGTGTTACTAATGAAATTTGCCAAAGAAGCAGCAGAGTATTTCCCTGATGTCGAAATTATTGAAATGCACCATGGCGATAAGAAGGATGCACCATCTGGGACGGCCTTGAGTACGGCTAAGCTGATTGATCAGGTACGGCCAAAACATGAGACCAATTCGGCGGAAACGGAGAGTCTAGCAGGAGCGCGGGGCGGTGACTACCACGGAATTAAGATCCATGCTGTCCGCCTGCCAGGCTACATTGCCCACGAACAGGTTCTGTTTGGTGGTGCTGGTGAAGCGTTGACGATCCGGCAAGATTCTTTTGACCGGCAGTCATTTATGAGTGGTGTGAAAGTTGCCTTAGAAAAAGTTGACCAGTTGCCACACTTAGTGGTTGGTTTAGAAAATATTTTGTAAGAGGTGGAAAAATGCCAAAACTACAAGCAGAATTAAAAAACGTTATTAATGATCGCCTTGCCGCTGTTCCACCAGCACAGATTCGGGCCTTTGATGAAGAAATTTCCGCGGTGCCTGGATTAGTAAAGCTCACGCTGGGAGAACCTGACTTTGCAGTGCCGGACCATGTTAAGAAAGCAGCAATCACGAGTATTGAAGATAACGATTCTCATTATTCTGCTAGCAAGGGGAAGATCGAACTGCGTCAGGCGATTAGTAAGTACCTAGAGAGAACTCGCCATGTAAGCTATGATCCTGAGCAAGAGATCGTCGTAACAGTCGGTGCAACTGAAGCGGTAACCGCAACAACTTTTGCAATGCTGAATCCGGGTGATAAAGTGATCATTCCAACGCCAGCCTTCTCCCTTTATTTCCCCAGTGTTTCCTTAACGGGGGCGGAAGCAGTCAAGGTCGATACTTCTGATGACGGCTTCCTCCTCTCTGCTGACCGCCTTGAAAAGGTATTGGCCGAAGAGGGACCGGCAGTAAAGGCAGTATTATTGAACTACCCGAATAACCCGACTGGTCGTTCGTACACCAAAGAAGAATTAGCAGCCCTGGCAAAGGTGATTGCTGAACACCACCTATACGCAATTGTCGATGAGATCTATAGTTCGCTGATGTATGACCACCGCTTTTACTCGTTAGCAAGTATCTTGTGTGAACAGACGATCCTAATTTCGGGCTTGTCAAAGTCGCATGCGATGACGGGTTACCGGGTAGGGTATGTCGCTGGACCGGCCGACTTTATCAAGACAATGGCGAAGATGCATTCCTTTATGGTAACTGCGCCAAATAACACTGCACAGGCAGCCGCAATTGAAGCGTTAAACAATGGTGATGAGGACCCGGTAGAATTTAAACAGATTTATAAGAAACGGCGCGATCGTCTCGCTACGGCAATGCGGAAGATGGGCTTTGAAATTGCGCTACCAGATGGGGCATTTTACATCTTTGCGAAGATTCCCGCTAAGTTTGGGACAGACGACATGGAATTTGCCCGGAAGCTTGCCCACGAAGCCCGGGTGGGGGTCATTCCTGGCAACGCGTTTGGCCCGGGGGGCGAAGGACATATTCGCCTGTCATATGCGGCTGCTGATGAAGTAATTGATACTGCAATTGAACGATTACAAGCATTTATGAATAATTTGTAAGCTGAAAGAAGGAACTAATATGAGTAAGGAATATAATGTAGCAATTTTAGGGGCAACTGGTGCTGTCGGAACACGGATGATTCAGCAGTTGGAACAATCGACAATTCCGGTAAAGAGCTTGAAGTTATTAGCATCTGCTCGGTCTGCAGGCAAGCAATTAACTTTCAAGGGAGAACAAGTGACTGTTGAAGAGACCACGCCGGATTCTTTTAACGGGGTTGACATTGTCTTGTCATCTGCCGGTGGTTCTGTCTCAAAGAAGTTCCTTCCTGAAGCAGTTAAGCGTGGGGCAGTGTGTGTCGATAATACTAGTGCTTTTCGGATGGAGCCTGACGTTCCGCTAGTAGTTCCGGAAGTAAATGAGGAAGCGCTGAAGAACCATCATGGGATTGTTGCTAACCCGAATTGTTCAACAATTCAAATGGTTGTTGCCTTAGAACCAATTCGGCAGGCATTCGGCTTGAAGCAAATTATTGTATCAACTTACCAGGCAGCATCTGGTGCCGGCCAATCAGCACTAAACGAGCTTTACAAGGAATCACAGGACTTCCTTGATGGCAAGGAGATGCAGGCTGACGCAAAAATTTTGCCAACCAAGGGTGATAAGAAGCACTACCCATTAGCATTTAACCTGCTTCCCCAGATCGATGTCTTTGAAGATGATGGCTACTCCCACGAAGAATGGAAGATGATCCACGAAACAAAGAAGATCATGTTAAATGATATGAACGCCAAGGACATTAAGGTAACCGCAACTTGTGTGCGGGTTCCCGTACCGATTGCCCACGGGGAATCAGTTTACTTTACCGTTGATGATCCAACAGTAACCGTCGATCAATTGCGTGCTGCGTTAACGGATGCACCAGGGGTTGTCTTAGAAGATGACCCGGCCCACCAGATTTACCCACAACCAATCAATGCTGTCGGCAAGCGGGATACCTTTGTCGGTCGCTTGCGGGCGGATGCGGAAAATCCGGGATCCTTTAACATGTGGGTTGTTTCTGACAACTTGTTGAAGGGCGCAGCCTGGAACACGGTTGAAAATGCGGAACGACTTGTTGCTAATGATTTGATTTAAGAAAATAAACATTTAAAATAAAACGAAGGCCAGCAAAATCTGCGGCCTTTTTTATTAGAAAAAGAGGATAATAAATGAAAATTGACCATGTAAACAAACGGGATCTCCTTGCGGTCCACCAAATTGAACTAGCCGGGTTTACCCCAGCTGAAGCCGGAAGTCAAACAGCCTTTGCCCAGCGAATTCAAACGATTCCGGATACCTTTTTAGTTGCCCGGATGAATAACCAGATTGTCGGTTTTATTGTTGGAATTGTTGCAGACACGGCGACACTTGATGATGCCTACTATGAACATGTTAATCCTAATCCGCCAACGGGAAATTATCTCCTGGTCTTATCAATTGCGGTTGCGCCAGCTTGGCAGCATAAGGGAGTTGGGAGCAGCTTGCTAGCAGCGTTTGCTAAGCTGGCGCAAGATTACCAGTGCCAGGGAATTGCGCTTGATTCATTGGCAAAAAACGTTCCATTTTATGAGCGCAATGGTTTTGCCACAGCGGGTATTTCTCCGTCTAGCCATGCGGGTGAAACTTGGTATAATATGGTAAGAAAAACTGGAAATAAAGAGGAAATTTAATGACAGAAGATTACCAATATGATGAAAATGGCTTTCGCGAAGACCTCAAGGATAACCCGGATGTCCTTCACCAACCCGATGCTGACCGGACACAGCGGGATGTCGAGGTGCTGGATTATGATGACACGCTGGCAGTCTTAGAAGGGAAGAAGGAGGTAGCAACTACCCTCGATTTTTCTGATGAAGTCCTTGATAAGATTAGAAAAGACCACCCGCAAATTGATGATACGCCAGTTGACCGGGTGATTATGGATAAGTACCAGCAGATCCTAATCGCACGTTATAACCAGTCCCAGGCCGACAATCAGACAATCCACGCAAAAGATGAGGATAGCGATGAATAGTTTAATTACATTTATTATTTCGTTAGTTTTTTTAGGACTAGTAATTTTTGAAAACCGCCTGCATGCCCAGCTTGGCTTTTTGGCACAACAGCGGCCTGATAAGGTGAGCAAGGAGTTTATCCGGGTGGTTAAACAAGAAAAGCACTTAAACTGGGTTTTATGCATCTTAGCAATCATTGTTTTTGTTAGGACGACCCGTTATTCAGAGCTGTTGATGTGCATTATCACCCTGGTTGAGCTATTCCTCGTTGCCCGGATGGACAAGGTGAAAAACGACATGCTACAGTAAGGTGTTCTTAATAATTAAGAAAAGGTAATGATTGTTAAGAAGTCCGTAACAAATTGTATACGGTTTATAAATTTAATGGTAAAGTTAAAAATGTGTATTTCACTATTTGCTATTATTGTTTATTTATGTTTGAAATTATTGGGAGGGTGTTTTATTCAATATGACAAAAAAAGCACATCATTCAAATAGTCATCGATCACGGAAGGCTGTCACGGGAGCGGTTAGCGCACTGGGGTTATTAGCTGTATCGACCCAAGTAGTTAACGCGGAACAGCTGACAGTAAAGGCGGGGGATACCGTTTGGGATATCGCCAAAGCGCACGGCTTATCGGTTAGCGCGCTTGAAAAGGCAAACCCATCGATTAAAAAGATCAGTGACAGTGTCGACTTAATCACGGCTGGGCAACAATTGACCCTGCCGTCAACACAAGACGATGCTAGTGCCGACTTAAATGCTGATGGTAGTTACACGGTTAAGCCAGGCGATACTCTTAGCACAATTGCTGACCGTTATAACGTTTCCGTTGACCAATTAATTGCCTGGAATGGTTTGAGTGCAGGTGATTCACTGTACATTGGCCAACAACTTAGTATTACTGGCCCAGCAGCCAACGTTGTCGCAACGCCAGTTCAACAGCCGGTACAAAGTGCCTCAGCTGCTATGGAAGCACCAGTTGTTAGTGCGGCACCACAAGAGACGGTACCTACTTCATCAGCAGCGCCGAGCCAAGCAGTTGCTAACCCGGCAGTAGCAGCGCAAAGTACATCAGTAGCTAACAGCAACGTTACTGTTAGTGATAGTGCTGCGCCGGTAACGTCTGCAACACCAGTAGTTGCCAGTCAAAGTGCGGCCAGTGCGGTTGCTCCCCAGACGTCAGCAGCTTCAACTAGTGTTGTAATGCCGACAGTTGCTGGTCAATCAACAGCAACAGTTCGCCAAACAGCAAGCACTAGCGCAACGCCGAACCAAGTAACTGCAGTTAGCCAACAGATGAGCAGTGCAAACACTAATGTAGCGGCAGCTAATAGTCAATCATATGTTGCCACTACCCCAGTTGCAAGCCAGGCCAGTCAATCAATAGCAACTACGCAAAGTCAAGTAAGCGCAGCGCCGCAATCTAGTGCTGCTGCAAGTCAGCAAGTTGCGACACCAGCACCAGCGCAGCCACAACAATCACAAGCACCTGCTACTAGCCAACCAGCACAACAGCAAACAACTAGTGCAAGCCAGGACCTTCAACATGGTTCAGTTGTTAGTCTTGCTACTAAGATTGCAAACAGCAATAGTGTTCCATACGTTTGGGGTGGCGAAAGTCTCAACGGAATGGACTGCTCTGGGTTGGTTAAGTATGTTTACGCTAATGCTGAGGGGAAACAGTTGCCACACTACACCGGTGCATTGGAAAACTGTGTCAGCCAGCATGCCGTAAGTGAAGCTAAGCCAGGGGACCTCTTATTCTGGGGTAACCATGGTTCAACTTACCATACTGCAATCTACACTGGTAACAACCAGTATGTTGCTGCCGCTAAGCCAGGGACAAACGTTGCTTCATACACAATCAGTCCTTACTTCCAACCAAGCTTTGCCGGGACGGTTAAGTAATCTCCAATTACAATTAAAACTTTTTCATCGAATGGTAACAAAGATGTAACGCCAGCAAAGGTTAACATTTGCGGATACCTGTGTTATGTTACTTGTATTGCAATTCCAGTATTGCTCGAAAGATATTTCACATTTATTGGGGAGTGTTAAGATGAGTAACAAACATGAAATTGAAGAAGACCTGCAGCGAGCACAATCACGGCTCGATGATTTATGCAGGGGTGAAGCTCATTTGGAGAGTGCAATGCAGACGATTACGATTCAACCAGAACACGGTGATGAGATGCAGGCACTGCGCGAAGAGTGTAGCCAATTGCGAATTATTTTAGAAGCGATGGAAGCTTCGGAAGATTAAGTTGATAAAAAATAAACGAGCGGCCATGGAAAGACTTTTTCCATGGTCGCTCGTTTTTTGTTATTTATTGGGCGGTTTGCCAAATTGGGTATAGGGCAGTATCAAATGCCATGTCCACAAACCGGTTTCCCATTTCCTCACCATCAGCTTGGATGAATTCAAGCGACGAGGTTGTAAAGTGCAGGTCATTACCCTGAAAGTGATGCGCAAAATGGGACTTATCTAGTTTTCCCCGGGCAAACTGGATAAGTTGCCAACTAGTCATTAGCCAGTTTTTTCTTTCTGCGACAACTAGTTCGAGTTGTGAAGTAGCAAGGGAGGTGCCGGAAGAAACCCGGAAGCCACCATTAGTAAAGGGGTGGTTGCTGGCGATTGCGATATAGGCTTTTGAATAAAGAAATCGCTGGATCCCGTCTTGTACCATTAGGGTAAATGGTTCTTGGTCATACATTACCCCAAGTGCCTTGCGAAGGTATGTTAGCCGGTGGACCTTACCAGTCTTGTGCCGGGCCTTAACGGTGTTTGTCCGACTGATAATCTCTGCGTCAAAGCCAATCCCAAGGTTATTAAGAAAGTAACCGTCTTCCCCCCGAATCGCCTCGTGGTAGTGACCGATATTGATCATCGTGGGACTAGTGGCCGCGAGAATCTGCTGGAGGGCCTTGAGTGGCTGCAAGGCAATCCCGTAGCCAAGGGCAAAGTTATGGTCCGCCCCTGCAGGAATATAACCGACCGGCAATGGTGAACGGTTTTGCTCCCGCGCGGTCTTCATCAGGCCATTAATCACTTGGTGGAGGGTGCCATCACCACCGATAACAATGACAACTGTCTCATCGTGGGGGCGCACTTGGGCAATCCGACTGCTGAGATAGGTAGCGTGGTTGGGATACTTAGTGGTTTCAAGCCGGTAGTTTATCTTTTGCTGGTCTAAGAAAGGCTGAATTAACGACCATGCTTTATCGGCATTGCCATTACCAGCATGATGGTTGAGGATGATTGAATAGTTCATCAATATTCCTCCTTTGATAATGGTAAATTTGAAAAAAAGCAGCCGAGAGAGTATCCCGGCTGTCAATAATTGAGATTAAAACGTCGTCATCTTGAAGTTGGGGTTTTGCTTTTCATAAGCAAGTGCCTTGTCATCAAGTTGTTCAACAAATTCGATGTTATAATCTGTATTTTCTTCAACCATTAATAATGCTTGCGCTTCAGATTCCGCTTCAATATATAATGATTGAGTATTTTCCCGAACTGGACGCGCAGTCTTGTCGGCTTGGTAGTATACTTTGAAAGTCATACTGTTAAAAACTCCTTAATTAAAGATATTATGCAGTAATTTGCTCTATTTATTCTATCACATATGAACCAAAGTGTCCTAAATTTTCCTAACATGGTATTATTAAATAAAGGTAAGGCCGTAAAGGGGCGAGAAGTTATGAGACTATTTTGGATATGTTTGTTGGCAGTGATAATTGTTGCAATTTTGTACATGGTAATCCACCGCTTGCTAATAAACCGGGCAACAATTATGGTTAGGCGGCGGGCGCAAGAAGAGACTGACAAGGCCGTAAATGCAGCCATCGGTGATATTTTAGCCTGGCAAAAGGTCTTGTCATCAGAAATCGTTGCTGATGTATGGGGCAAGGGTGTCTTGGCATTTGAGTATCACTTCGATTATCAAAAGCAGCAAGTCAACCTTGATGAATTTACCGCGGATAAGTTAGCAAAAGGCTTAAACGCATATGCAAAAAGAAATGACCTTCAGACAGCAAAAAACGCTGCCCAGCCATTTGTCATCACTGATTGGTGGACATATGAAGGAATCCTCCACATTGATGTTGCATACTTAATAAATGAAGCAACTGTTGAGTATATCGATGATTTGAAGCGGTTAAACCATCATAATAATAAATGAGGCCGGGAAAAAACTAAATTCCTCAAGCCTCTAAATATGAAAATCCGAACCATGATTTTTGTTTTGACAAAAATTGTGGTTCGGATTTTTACTTGTTTCTTTAAAATTGCCGGATAATTGGTAATCATTTTGCCTAACTTGGTTAAATTCATGGCCATTAAGACCAATCCAATATCGTTTTCCACTGTCTGTTGGCCGCGAAGGTGGGTTCGGCGTACGCCAAAATCCCTCTTCATGCGACCAAAAACAGGTTCAACGTCGAACTTGCGTCGACGATAAATTGCTTGTCCTTCGTCACTAGAGAGGGTTTCTTTGACTTGTGCTTTAAAATAGTTCCAAGTAGGATTGACCTGGATGTAACGCAAACGACCACTAGGAGTCTTCGCTAGTTGATCTAACTCTGCCGATAATTGATGTTTATCAGCACGGTAAAGTTTAAGATCACGCGTAAAACCGTACCGATCGGTTCGTTGACTGTAACGAGCAAAACCAAAACGCACGCCTAAATGGTCTATATAATAGTCATCTTTAGCGTTGTACTGCCAATTTTGTGGCTTAGTTGAATCATTTTTGAACTTGCGCTTCTGTTCTTTCTGGTAAGTTGTATAAGGAATAATTGGTTGTTTTTCAAATTGATCAATAATCGTCGTGTAATTGTACTCACTTCCGTAGCCAGCGTCAGCTACAATGTGTTCAAAGAAATTTAAACAATGGAATTGCTTGAGGAAGGGAACTAATGTCCTTGTATCGGTTGGATTACTAAACAAGGCATAATCAAGGACAAATTGATTATGAGTGGCAATCTGAAGGTTATAGCCGGGCTTTAGTTCGCGGTTTTTCATTGAATCTTCTTTCATACACATGAAAGTCGCATCGTGATCAGTTTTAGAGAAACTATTACGGCCCTGAAAGACTGTCTCAGCTTCCTCATATTTTTTTGCCCGCGGGACCATATCTTGCTTAAGTTTTCGATGTAGTTTTTTTAAGAAACGACGTCGTTGTTTCTTAACTGAACCACCCTTGATCACTTTCAGTTCTTTTTTTATTTCTTCGTTGAGCTGCCCAATCTGTTTTTCTAATTGATCAGTCATCGTTTCCAAGCCTTCTGATGATTCAATGAGTTCTGGTTTCATTGCCTGAATAACCTTTTTCTCGATCAATTCATCATACATTGCGTTTATGTCTTGCTTTAACTTAGCATGATATTTCTCAACTGATTTCCGCCAAGTAAAGGAATACTTATTAGCGTCTGCTTGAACCTTAGTTCCATCAATAAACAAAGCATCTTTTTTGACCAAGCCATGATCAGTTAGGGACATCGTGAAGTAAACAAACGCACGCTTGATCAAGTTAGCAGCGTGTTGACTACTTCTGAAGTTATTGATGGTATGGTAACTATAGGTATGATCGCGAGCTAACCACCGCATTGGTAAGTTTTCGACCAGCATAGTTTCAATCTTGCGTCCCGAATATGTTTGACGAGCATAGGCAAATAATAAAATTTTCAGCATAATTGCCGGATGTGAAAGTGGGCGACCGGTAGTCGCCACTTTTTCTGATAATAAAACTTCCGCCGGGATCGAGTCGACAAAGGCATCGATCAACCGAACTAAATGCGTTTTAGGGACGTTAAAATCAAAGTTTAATACGAATTCAGTTTGTCCTGTGATATAATTTTGATACATGAAAATCATTCCTTTATTTTTGTTTTGTGGTAATTACATAATATCAGGAACGATTTTCTGTGTATACACAAAGCCGGACGATGAACCAAAAAATGGCTCATCGTCCGGCTTTTAGTTTTAGACTAGGACTTTTTTCCCAGCCTCTATTTAGGAAATCATTACCGTATCGTCCGGTGCAGTAAATGGGTCATCTTTGCTAATGTGGTCATAGAAAAGGACACCGTGGAGATGGTCGATTTCGTGTTGGCAGACGATTGCCGGATAGTGCTTCAAGCGCACCTTATGGGTTTCACCGTTAACGTCTTGGTAGCGTAAAGTGATGCGATCGTGACGGGGAACATAACCTGGAACGTCCTTGTCAACGGATAGGCACCCTTCGCCTTCGGTTAACGCGCCATATTGGACGGATTCACTAACGATTACTGGGTTAATGATCACATCTTTAAACAATGGTTCATCATTTTCATCTGGTGCAGGAACGAGGACCGCTGCCATTTGTTTTGAAACGCCAACCTGTGGAGCAGCAAGGCCGACACCAGCACGTAATTTATACTTTTCGCATAATTCAGGATCTTGGCTGACTTCAAGGTACTTCATCATTTCCTTCGCCAGTTTTTGGTCTTCGTCTGATAATGGAAATGAAACTTTTGCCGCCCGTTTTCTAAGGACAGGGTTACCGTCACGGGTAATATCTTTCATTAAATACATTACTCACTATGCCTCCAAATTAAAAATTCAATCATAGTACAGTCTATCATACCTCGGCAAAATTGCTAATAAGTAGCTAGTAAGTTATTGTTAATTTTTTCACGAGAAAACGTTTACTTTAATTGAAATAAATCGCAATTTTTGTTCAATAAGTTGGTGAAAGCGCTTGTAATATGTCCGTAATCAGTTATACTAGAAATGTAGGTAAGCAATCGCTTACATGATGTTAATTGGATTTGGAAAGGGATGTTTTATATGGCTAATGCCAAAGCTGTAGACTTTGCAAAGATTAAAGCCGAAGAAGGCGCTCCATACGCAAAGCCAGTTCAGATTCTTGATAATGATGGAAACGTTGTTAATAAAGATTTGATGGCTAACTTTACTGACGATCAACTTGTTGATCTTATGAAAAAGATGGTTTGGGAACGTGCATTGCATGAACAAACAATGAGTTTCTCCCAACAAGGACGGTTGGGCTTCTATGCTCCTACTTGGGGTGAAGAAGCATCAGAGATGGGGACTGTTTCTGCATTTAAGAAGCAAGACTTCATGTTCCCTGCATACCGTGACTTACCTCAACTGATCCAACATGGTGCGACTGTTGCACAAATGTACTTATGGTCAAAGGGACACATTAAGGGAAATCTCTTTGATGCACGGGCATTACGTCCACAAATTATTATTGGTGCCCAAATGGTTGAAATGGCCGGGGCTGCCCTTGGTATTAAGAAGAACGGTGAAGAAGACACTGTTGCCTTTGCTTACACTGGTGAAGGTGGTTCTTCACAAGGTGACACTTACGAAGGGATGAACTTCGCTGGTGCATACCAAGCTCCTGCTGTATTTATTATTCAAAACAATGGTTGGGCTATTTCATACCCACGTGACCACCAGACGCATGCACAGACAATTGCCCAAAAGGGTGTTGCTGCTGGTATTCCAGCCGTTCAAGTTGACGGGATGGATGTATTAGCATGTTACCAAGTTGCTAAGGAAGCTCGTGAATTTGCTGCTGCCGGTAACGGTCCAGTATTAATTGAAACCTTAACTTATCGTTTTGGTGCTCACAGTTCTGCTGGTGATGACCCTAGTCGGTACCGTACCGAAGAAGAAGAAAAGCCATGGTTCGATAAGGATCCACTTATTCGGCTTCGCAAGTACTTAACTAATAAGGGCCTTTGGTCTGAGGATGAAGAAGCAAAGTACGCTGATGAATGCAAGGCTGACTTCAAGGAACAAATGAAGGAAGCTGATGCAGTAGAACCAGAAAAGGTTACTGATATGCTCAAGCGGACTTTCGAAGTACCAACCCCTGATATTAAAGAAGAAATTAAGAAGTACGAAGCAAAGGAGTCGAAGTAATCATGGCTAAGAAGACGTATATCAAAGCTATTACTGAAGGTATTGACATTGCTTTAGCCGAAGATCCTAAGACTTTGGTTTTCGGTGAAGATGTTGGTAAAAATGGTGGGGTATTCCGTGCTACCAACGGTTTACAAGACAAGTACGGTGAAGATCGCGTATTTAGTACGCCATTAGCTGAATCAGGTATTTTAGGGATGTCAATTGGGTTAGCCGTTACTGGCTGGCGTCCAGTTGCTGAAATCCAATTTAGTGGATTCATGTTTGAAGCACTTGATTCAATTGTTTCACAAATGTCACGGATGCGTTTCCAATACGAAGGAAGAAGGACTGCACCAATCACAATTCGGACTCCTTACGGTGGTGGTACTCATACTGCTGAACTCCACGGGGATGATTTTGAAAACTTCCTGATTGGGGTACCAGGACTCCGGGTAGTTGCCCCAAGTTCAGCTTATGATGCTAAGGGTCTTATCATTTCAGCAATTGAAAGTAACGACCCAGTTGTATTCTTAGAAAACCTTCGTCTTTACCGTTCTGTTAAGGGTGAGGTTCCTGACGACAAGTACACTGTTCCGTTGGACAAAGCAAAGGTTGTTCAAGAAGGTACTGACGTAACCATTGTTGCTTACGGTGGTGAAGTTTCTGAAGCACAAAAGGCCGCCGACAAGTTGGCTAAGGACAACATCTCAGCTGAAATTATCGACCTTCGTTCACTCTACCCAATTGATACAGACACTATCTTTGAATCATTAAAGAAGACTCATCGGGTAGTAATCGTTCAAGAAGCCCAAAAGATGGCTGGTGCTGGTGCACAAGTTGCTTCTGCTATTTCTGAAGGGGCAATTATGTACTTAGATGCTCCAATTATGCGGGTAGCTGCACCAAACTCTGTCTACCCATTCCCACAAGGTGAAAATGTATGGCTTCCAGGTGCTGCTGACATTGAAGAAGCAGTTCGCGAAGCAGTCAACTACTAATCCGGGTACCCAGTGGAAGAAAGGAAGATAATTCGATATGGCATACAAATTTAGACTCCCAGAAATGGGTGAAGGTCTTACTGAAGGTGACGTTGCTTCCTGGCTTGTTAAGGAAGGCGACGCAATTAAGGCCGACGATCCATTAATTGAAATTCAAACTGATAAGTCAACCACGCAACTTGTTTCACCAGTTGACGGAACTGTTAAGCAATTGAACGTTAAGGAAGATGATCACGTTGAAAAGGGTGATGACCTTCTCTTAATCGACGACGGTAACGATGGCGTAAGCACGAATGTTGAAGTTGAAGGTGGCGACGATGCCCCTGCTGAAGAAGCACCTGCAGAAGAACCAGCAGCTGACAACAATGATGCTAAAGAAGAAGCACCAGCTGCGCCAGCTAACGGCGGCGTTGCTCCATTAGCTGAACCAAACAAGCTCGTAATGGCAATGCCTTCTGTTCGTCAATACGCACGTGATAAGGGTGTTGACATTAGCTTAGTTCAACCAAGTGGTAACCATGGTCAAGTATTGAAGGAAGACATCGATAACTTTAATGGTGCTGCTGCAAGTGCTCCAGCAACCGCTGCTGCTCCAGCCGCAAGTGTTGCCGCACCAAAGGCAGTTGGTAACACTATCAAGCCATACAATGCTGACCTCGAAGAACGTGAACCAATGAGTAACATGCGGAAGATCATTGCTAAGACTACTCGTGAGTCGAAGGATATTTCACCACACGTTACATCATTTGACGAAGTTGAAGTATCTGCTTTGATGGCAAACCGGAAGAAGTACAAGGCCGTTGCTGCAGAGCAAGATATTCACTTGACATTCTTGCCATACATCGTTAAGGCATTGGTTGCAACTTGCAAGAAGTTCCCAGAACTTAATGCTTCAATTGATGACTCCACGAGTGAAGTTGTTTACAAGCATTACTACAATGTTGGTATTTTAACGAACACTGATCACGGATTATACAATCCAAACATTAAGAATGCTGATTCAAAGAGCATGTTTGAAATCGCTAAGGAAATTAGCACAAACACGCAAGCAGCATTTGATAATAAGCTTAGCCCTGAATCAATGGCTGGTCGGACTATTTCAATCAGTAATATTGGTTCAATCGGTGGTGGCTGGTTCACACCAGTTATCAACCAACCAGATGTCGCTATCCTTGGTGTTGGCCGGATCGAAAAGACGCCAGTTGTTAACGAAGATGGTGAAATCGTTGTTGGCCGGATGATGAAGCTTTCATTGACTTACGATCACCGGTTAATCGATGGTGGACTTGCTCAACATGCATTAAATTACATGAACAAGTTATTGCATGATCCAGAATTGTTAATGATGGAGGGTTAGTAAATATGGCTGATGTTGAACAAAAGGATACGGTTATTGTCGGTGGAGGTCCTGGTGGTTATGTTGCTGCCATTCGGGCTGCAGAATTAGGTCAAAAGGTTACATTAATTGAAAAGGGTGACCCCGGATTAGGTGGGGTTTGCTTAAACGTAGGTTGTGTTCCTTCCAAGGCCTTGATCTCAGCTGGACACCGTCTGCAAGATGCTAGTGATGCATCTACTTACGGGATTGCTACTAGCAATGTTGTAATTGATTTTAAGAAGACCCAAGAGTGGAAGCAAAAGAAGGTTGTTGACCGGATGACCCGTGGGGTTGAAATGCTTTTGAAGAAGCACAAGGTTGAAATTATCGATGGTGAAGCAATCCTTGATAACGACCACCAATTACGGGTAATCAAGCCAGGCCCAAAGCAGTTCATGGACAATGACACTGGTCGGACAATTACTTGGAAGAACTTGATTCTTGCTACTGGTAGTCGTCCTGTTGAAATTCCGCACTTCAAGTTTGAAGGACGGGTTATCGACTCGACTGGTGGGTTAAACCTTCCGGAAATTCCTAAAGAATTCGTTGTTATCGGTGGTGGTTACATCGGGACTGAATTAGCAGGAGCATACGCTAACCTCGGTGCCCATGTAACGATTATCGAAGGTACTGATTCAATTCTTAACGGTTTTGATGCCGACATGGTTAAGGTTGTTGAAAAGAACCTTAAGAAGAAGGGTGTCGATGTTGTTACCGGTGCAATGGCAAAGAATTCTGAACAAGATGACAAGAGTGTTACTGTTACCTATGAAGTAGACGGCAAGGAACAATCCATCAAGGCTGACTACTGCATGGTTTCAGTAGGACGGAAGCCAAATACTGACAACTTTGGCTTAGACATGACCAGTGTTAAGCTCAATGACCGCCATCAAGTAATTGTTGATGCCCAAGGACGGACTAACGTTGAAGGCATCTGGGCAATTGGTGACATTGTTCCTGGTCCAGCCCTTGCTCACAAGGCATTCTTTGAAGCAAAGACTGCTGCTGGTGCGATTGCAGGTAAGAAGACGGCTAATGACTGGGTAGGTGTACCAGCTGTCTGCTTCACTGATCCAGAATTAGCTGAAGTTGGAATGAACGTCGCTACTGCCAAGGAAAAGGGAATTGAAGTTGCAACTGCTCAGTTCCCATTTGCTGGTAATGCACGGGCAGTTTCCCTTGATGAACCAGATGGTTTTGTTCGCTTTATCTACACGAAGGATAAGAAGAACATTGTTGGTGCACAGTGTGTTGGTCCAGAGGCAAGTACGATGGCTGGTGAATTATCACTCATTGTTAACTGTGGCATGAATGTTGAGGATGTTTCCTTAACTATCCACCCACACCCAACTTTGAATGAACCAATTCAAGAAGCCGCTGATATCGCAATGGGCTTCCCAACCCACATCTAATTTCCAATCCATTAAAATAAGGGGTTAAGTTTATTCTTAGCCCCTTATTTTTTTGTTTATAATTTTGCACATGATTGTATAATAAGAATAGTGTTTACAAAGGAGGCTAAAAATGAATTCACAAAGTTACAGTTACCCACTTGATCCTTCATGGACGACCGCTGAAATGGAACAGGTTATCGCCATGCTGCGGGCGGTTGAAGATGCTTATGAAATTGGGATTGATCGTCAAGAGATCCTAAGACGGTATGATGCTTTTAAGCAAGTGGTTTCCTCCAAGGCAGAAGAAAAGAAGATTGGCCGTGAATTTGAAAATAGTTCTGGCTATGTCTTATATCGGGTAGTAAAAGAAGCACAAAATTCGGCTAATAAGCAAATTAAAATGGCTGGTAAAGACAATGACTGATATTAATAGTTTAGACTTACAAGCACAGGAAATTATTCGGCAGGCGGCGCAAAACGCGCTTGAAAAAATGGATGCCCGCTACCAGGTTGATACGAAGACTAACTATACTGACCTTGTAACAACCATTGATCGCGAAAACGAGCAGTTAATCAATAAACGCCTTCGCGAGATTGACCCCGCTAGTAAAATTTTAAGCGAAGAAGGCTTTGGTGATAAAGGGATTCGTAGTCTGGCTGGCCACGTTTGGATTGTTGACCCAATTGATGGCACGATGAACTTTGTTAAACAGCATAACAACTTTGCAGTAATGCTTGCCCTGTACGTTGATGGGCAACCAGTCCTCGGCTACATAATGGACGTTATCAACCACCGCCTATATCACGGGCGGGCTGGCCATGGAGTTTTTGTCAATGATCAGCGCTTATCGACGCCCCGCGACTTAGGCCTGCAAGAAAGTTTGGTTGCAATGAACCGGGGCCTGGTTCTTAATGGCGATGAGGCGATAAGAAAGGTTGCGCAAACCGCAATTGGTCTCCGGATGTACGGTAGTGCCGGGATTGAGATGATCGGTGTTATTACCGGCCAACTGGGTGCTTATATCTCACATTTAAAACCATGGGATCTTGCTGCGGGCCGAATGTTGGCAGAAGAATTAGGCTTGATTGTGAAATCAATTGACGGTGGTTCTATTAATGTGTTATCATCTAATCTTGTATTAGTAGCAACGAGTCAAGTTAGTCGAGACATTCGACAGATCATCAATTAGTTGTCGAGGCTGTGACCGCGATGTCACAGTTTTTTTATGAAATCAGTTGTTGATTACAGGCGCTGCTGTTCGATTTTATAAAAAAGAAAAATTGAAAGGGAGAATCTAGTTTTGAAAACACGTGACGACATTCGTAACATTGCGATTATTGCCCACGTTGACCACGGTAAGACTACCTTGGTTAACGAAATGTTGAAGCAATCAGATACTTTACCAGAACACTTCTCAATCGAAGATCGTGCGATGGATACTAACGCTATTGAGCGTGAACGGGGAATCACTATCCTCTCTAAGAACACGGCTGTTAAGTATGGGAAGTTCCAGATTAATATTTTGGATACCCCAGGACACGCTGACTTCGGTGGTGAAGTTGAACGGGTTATGAAGATGGTTGACGGGGTATTACTTGTTGTTGATGCCTTTGAAGGGACAATGCCGCAGACCCGCTTCGTTTTAAAGAAGGCCCTCGAACAACACTTAACACCAATCGTGGTTATCAACAAGGTTGACCGGAAGGGTGCCCGCCCAGAAGAAGTAGTTGACGAAGTGCTCGACCTCTTTATCGAATTAGGGGCTGACGAAGACCAGCTTGACTTCCCTGTTGTTTACACTTCTGCGATGAACGGTACTTCAAGTTATGATTCTGATGTTTCTACTCAAGAACATACGATGAAGCCATTGTTTGACACGATTGTTAAGACCATTCCAGCGCCAGTTGACAACTCCGATGAACCACTTCAGTTCCAAGTTGCCATCTTAGACTACAACGACTTCGTTGGCCGGATCGGGATTGGTCGTGTCTTCCGGGGAACAATCAAGGTTGGGGATAACGTTACCCTGATGAAGCTTGATGGTTCACAAAAGAACTTCCGGGTTACAAAGCTCTTCGGGTTCTTCGGTCTTAAGCGGTTAGAGATTAAAGAAGCGAAGGCTGGGGACTTGATTGCGGTTTCTGGGATGGAAGATATCAACGTTGGTGAAACGGTTGCTGACGCTGCTCACCCAGAAGCAATTACCCCATTACGGATTGATCCACCGACATTACGGATGACTTTCCGGACTAATGACTCACCATTTGCCGGCCGTGAAGGGAAGTTCGTTACTGCCCGGCAACTAGAAGACCGGTTGAAGCGGGAAATGCAGACTGATGTTTCACTGAAGGTTGAAGACACTGACGATCCTGGTGCATGGACTGTTTCTGGTCGTGGTGAATTACACCTTTCAATCTTAATCGAAACCCTCCGGCGGGAAGGTTACGAATTGTCAGTTTCTCGTCCAGAAGTTATCTACCGCGAAATTGACGGAACAATGTGCGAACCATACGAAGAAGTACAAATCGATACGCCAGATGAATACAGTGGTTCTGTTATCGATAGTTTGTCTAAGCGGAAGGGTGAAATGCAAAACATGGAACCTGGCGAAAACGGGCAAACACGGTTGATCTTCTTAGCCCCATCACGTGGGTTGATCGGTTATTCAACCGAATTTATGACGATGACTCGTGGTTACGGGATTATGAGCCACACCTTCGAAAAGTATGCCCCAGTTATTAAGAACTGGAACCCTGGTCGGCAAAAGGGTACCCTTGTTTCAATGAACTCTGGAAAGGCTACTACTTACGCCATGATGGGAATTGAAAGTCGTGGTCGTCTCTTGATCGATCCTGGTACAGAAGTGTACGAAGGGATGATTGTTGGTGAAAACAGTCGGGAAAATGATATTACTGTTAACATCACCAAGGGTAAGAACTTAACCAACGTTCGTGCTGCTGGTTCCGATGAAATGGCCCACATTAAGACACCAACGCACTTCTCACTGGAAGAATCACTTGAATTCTTAAACGAAGATGAATACTGTGAAGTTACACCAGAAAACATTCGTCTCCGGAAGAAGATTCTTAACACTAACGCACGTGAAAAGGATGCAAAACACCGTCGTGCTGCTTCACGGAAGTAAATATTAATTTGAAGAGCTTGGGGAGCTGGTGCTTGCCCAGGCTTTTTTTATTTGTTGTATAATAGTGACTGTATTTTAACTTTAGGCAGGTGCGCTTTGTGAAAAAGAAGAAATTGAGATTCCATAAGATTCGCTCTGTATGGAATGATATCCGCTACCTAGATTATTATTTACTGGTTCCATATCTTGCACTATGCCTGATTGGAATTGTAATGGTGTATTCTTCAAGTGCAGCGATTGAAATGCAAAATGGGGGAACGCCGCTAGGTTATTTAATTCGGCAGACGATTTTTGTTTTGATGGGGGTCGGGGTAATGACCTTTTTGACGAATTACCCGTTACGACACTACCGGACTCCCCGGTTTTTGAAAATTTCGACCTTTTTGATTGGTTCTATGCTCCTCTTTGTCCTCGCCTTTAGTCGGGCTGTCAATGGGGCGAAGGGGTGGCTTAACCTAGGGCCAATTAATATCCAGCCGGTGGAATTATGTAAGCTCTACTTCATCTTATATTTAGCCGACCGGATGGATAAGGTCCGCCAGCGTGGTCAGCACTTTACAACGTCCGCGCTGGGGCCGTGGATGATTGTCTTTTTCTTCCTGCTATTGATCCTTGCTCAACCTGATGTCGGTGGGATGTCGATTAACGGGGCAATCATCATCGTAATGCTTTTAGCTGCTGATTATAAGTGGGGGGTTGGTTTAGCAACAATCATCGGGATTCCCGCTATTGGCTACTTTGCGTTAGAGCGAATGGTAGAAAGTGGGATCCTACAGGGGGGCGGCTACCAGGTTGCCCGGTTTGTTGCCTTTTTGAACCCGTTTGGTAACGCTAGTGGTTCAGGGAGTCAGCTGGTCAATTCATATTACGCCATCAGTAATGGGGGCGTCTTTGGTGTTGGCCTTGGGAATAGTATCCAGAAACTGGGTTACTTGCCGGAACCAAATACTGACTTTATCATGTCGATTACGAGTGAAGAATTAGGTTTGGTTGGGGTTAGCTTCATCTTGATTTTACTGCTGACCTTGATTTGCCGGATGATCCAAGTGGGTGTTCGGGCTAATAGCCTTTATGAAACACTGGTTTGCTACGGTTCGGCAACCTTCTTTGCAGTTGAAACATTTTTTAATATTGGTGGGGTGCTCGGCCTGTTGCCGATTACCGGGGTTACGTTCCCGTTTATTAGTTATGGTGGATCGAGTATGATCATTTTATCTGCCGTCGTCGGCATCATTATGAACATCAGTATGCAGCAGAACCGGGAACGGTTAGTACTAGGTAATCCGTACGTTGTAGATGGGAGTGAGAGCCATGTTTAATTTAACCCCGCGACGGGCATTGATTGTTTATACCAACGGTAACCGGGTTGTTCGCGCGCTCCGTCATTACGGGATAATTGAGTATGTTTCCCGCCGGATGCATTATGTGGTGTTATACGTCAACCAAGCTGATGTTGACGAGGTCCAAGCAAAAATCAGCCACTTACGCGCTGTTCGGCGGGTCGAAGTTTCAGCACGACCGGACCTCGATCCAACCTTAGCTGACCTTGAATTAACTGGTGTTTACCAACTACACGATGAGGATGATAAGAAATGAGAATTGTATCTGGTGATTTCCGCGGCCGGAAGCTTAGTGCGGTCCCTGGAATGGCGACTAGGCCAACCACGGATAAGGTCAAGGAAGCGTTATTTAACATGATTGGCCCTTATTTTGACGGGGGAACTAGCTTAGACTTATTCGCGGGCAGCGGTGGTTTAAGCATTGAAGCGGTCTCCCGTGGCTTTGACCGGGCAGTCTTAATTGACCGGCAGTACCAAGCGATTAAGACGATTAAAAAGAACATTGCGGTAACAAAGCATCCAGAAAAATTCGCTGTTTATAAAATGGATGCGCAAAAGGCGTTGCACGTCTTACAAAAAAATGGTGAGCGTTTCGACCTAGTCTTTTTAGACCCGCCCTACGCCAAGCAAAAGATTATCGATGACATCAATAAGATGGTTGCTGATGATTTACTTAGCGATGAAGCAATTATTGTTGCTGAAACA
Organism: Limosilactobacillus caccae; assembly: GCF_900156885.1. GTDB lineage: Bacteria > Bacillota > Bacilli > Lactobacillales > Lactobacillaceae > Limosilactobacillus > Limosilactobacillus caccae. The sequence continues at coordinate 845,955 of NZ_FTOY01000011.1, read as the reverse complement.
AACCAGGAGGCAAATTTGCCAACTGAGTTACCTGGTTTTAAGTTAATTAAACGGCAGGAATATGGGATTACCGTTTTGACAATTTACCAACGTGAAAGGAGTTAGCAAATGAAAGTAGCAGTATTTCCGGGATCATTTGACCCCCTTACTTTGGGACACCTTGACTTGATTAAACGGGGAAGTGCCTTGTTTGATCAGTTAGCGGTGGCCGTCATGACGAATGTCAATAAGGAGCCACTGTTTACCGTGGACGAACGGGTCGCCCAGATTAAGGAAGCGGTCGCGGGTCTTGATAACGTGACCGTGATTACCACCTCTGGCTTAACCGTCGACTTAATGAACCGGATCGGTGCAGATTACTTGATGCGGGGACTGCGCAACACGACTGATTTTCAGTATGAACGTGACATTGCGGCGATGAACAATTTTTTAGACGACCAGTGTGAAACGGTCTTCTTCCTTGCCAAACCCGAGTATCAACACCTTTCCAGTACGATTCTCAAGGAAGTAACCTCTTCTGGTGGGGATATCTCCGCCTATTTACCAGCCAATATTAATGAGGCATTAAAGAAACGGCTCGCAGAAAAGAAGATGTTACAGGTTAAGGAGCACAATGAAGAAGCAAGATAGTATTATCATGCGGCGAATAGGGATTGTCCTGGCAGTAGTTCTCTTACTCGGGGCATTCTTATTTTGGCCGTTGAACTCATATGTTGAAAGTCCAGGGGCGGCAGCTGACCTGAAATCATTTGTTAAGGTGAAGGGGCATCCTGACCGCTACAAGGGGAGCTTTATGATTACGGCTGTTTCGCTTGGCAGGGCGACACCGGCAACTTACCTTTGCGCTAAGCTAGTTCCCTACATGTCGGTCGAAAGCGCTGAAGACGTCACTGGTGGGGAGAATAGCGCGACATATGACCGGGTACAAAAATTCTACATGGACAGTTCCATCAATGAAGCAATTGCGGTTGCCTTTAAAGCAGCTCACCAGAAGGTTACCCGTCAGTACCTAGGGATCTATGTTTTGCAGGTTCAGAAAAATTCGAAGTTTAAACACGACGTTCACGTCGGCGATACAATCACCAAGGTCGATGGGCGTCACTTTAACACCGCCCAGGGCTTTCAAAATTATATTGCGGGGAAAAAGGTTGGCACCCCATTGGCAGTAACCTATACCCGTGATGGCAAGACGAAGACGGTGACTAAGCCACTCGTCAAGCTGACGACCACCAACCGGCCAGGCATCGGGATTATCTTGACCAACAACATGAAGGTTAAGACGGATATTCCGGTCAAAGTTAATGCCCAAGAATACGGGGGCCCTTCTGGGGGCTTGATGTTTAGCTTGCAGATTTACCAACAAGTCAGTGGTGAAAATCTCCAGCGCGGTCGAAAGATTGCCGGGACGGGGACGATTAACGCTGATGGTTCGGTAGGCGAAATTGGCGGAATTGATAAAAAAGTTATTGCCGCTCACCGCGCAGGGGCCTCAATTTTCTTTGCTCCGTACATTAAACCATCAAAAGAAATTCTCAAATACGAAGAAGGTCACTTGACGAATTACCAAATGGCTCAAAAGGCCGCCAAAAAATATGCGCCGGAAATGAAGGTTGTTCCGGTATCATCCTTTGACCAGGCAGTTGATTATTTACGAACACATTAAAAGTGGTAGTTGATCCGCTGAAAAAGCGATGTTGCTTTTTCAGGAGGTCACCGCCACTTTTTTTATTTTTTTCGTGCATTTTCGATTTTTTTACGTATTTAAATAATAGAGGGGGAAATGCAATGGAGAAATTAATTGAATTATGGGATAAATACAGACTACAAATTCTTGTTGCCGGCGGGCTAGCACTTGCTCTTTGCTACTACGCATCGACAACGATGAGTAAACCAATCACGACAGCTGGCAGCCAGGCCGTCGCGGTTAGTAGTAGCAGCGAAAGTAGCGCGCATCATTTGCCGACGGTTGTGGCGATTGACATCAAGGGGGCAGTGCAAAAGCCCGGCGTCTATGAGTTAAAAAGCGATTCACGGGTCAATGAAGCAGTGAATGCCGCGGGTGGCGCATTAGCATCAGCCGACCTTCGGCAAGTGAACCTTGCGAAGCAACTGACCGACCAGCAGATGATTTATATCCCAACGAAGGGGGAGACGGTTACCGATCCACTGACGAGTTCGGTTGCTAGTGGGGAGCTCAATGGTCCGGCTAGTAACATCAATTTGAATACTGCCAGCAAGGAACAGCTATGTCAGATTCCGGGAATTGGTGATAAGAAGGCCGACTTGATCCTCCAATACCGGCAAGAGCACGGCCAGTTTAAGACGGTTGACGAGCTAAAAGAAATTAATGGTTTTGGTGAAAAAACTGTTGCAAAGATGAAGGAACACTTATCAGTCTAATTTTTGGTTTAGAGCGATTTTTTGCTATACTATATTTCAAATTAAAGGAGTGACGATTATGAAAAAACGGATTGACTGGGACCAGTATTTTATGATCCAAGCAGCACTACTGGCATCGCGCAGTACTTGCAACCGCCTCTCGGTAGGGGCAGTATTAGTTCGCGACAAGCGGATCATTGCCGGCGGCTATAATGGTGCGGTTGCTGGGGATGAACACTGCCTGGATGAGGGATGCTACTTACGTGACGGTCACTGTGTCCGGACAATTCATGCGGAGATGAATGCCCTCTTGCAGTGTGCTAAGTTTGGGATTTCTGCCGATGGGGCCAGCCTGTATGTCACGGATTTCCCGTGCTTACAATGCACCAAGAGCCTGTTGCAGACGGGGATTCGGGAGATCAACTACATCCGTAATTACCACAATGACGACTATGCAATGAAGCTAATTGACCTAAAAAAGGTCACGCTACACCAAATCAAATTAGACGATAATATTCTTGAAGAAGTGGACCTGGATCAATACATTAATCCAGAGCAGAAGTAAACGATCCAACACCGATGGATTTTTCCGGCAATCACCGCCGGCCTGGTAACTGTTAGTTTCTTTTCCGCCCACTGGCTCGGGCTGCTTTTATTGTTTTTCATGTGGCGGATTGTAACGTTAAAGCAACCGGCATTGCTACTACTGACAGTGGTGATTTGTGGGGTAACGTTTTTCTTTTGTGTTGGTCGGCAATGGATGTGGCAGCAAGATAGTAAAGTTGGCCCGGTCACCCAGATGGTATTAGTTTACCCTGATGAACTAACGGTTAAGGGGAATTTCATGACGGCTGTCGGAAAGGACCTGACGACAAACAAGCGCGAATCGCTAACGATGACAGTCAAGAGTGCGCAAGTTGCAAGGGAGTTAGCGGAGTCAACACGGCCAGTCATTTGGAAGATCAGCGGAAAAATGCAGCCATTTTTGCCTAATACAAACGAAAACCAGTTTAACTACCAACGTTACAACTATCACCGTCGACTTACCACTCACGTTCAAATTAATGAATTGCAAGAAGTAGTCCCAGTTGAAAAAATGGGGATTGTTGGTAACTGCCATTACCGCCGTGCGTGTCTTAGCCACTATTTTGCTACCATGCCTTCGCCACTAGATTCTTATTGCCTGCAATTAATTGTTGGTAAAGCGAGTGAAGAAACCACCGACCTACTTGCTAGTGTCAAAAAGCTCGGTTTACTGCACTTATTTTGTATTTCTGGTATGCATGTTGTGTTGCTGACGGTCCTTTTGCGCAAACTATTAGTGTACTTGTGGTGGGACCGGGAAGTAATTGACTGGCTATTAATCTGTTTACTGCCGTTATACCTAATTATTGGTGGTGGGGCGACGAGTTTGATTCGGGCAACAATTATGGCAGAAATGGGCCTTCTCCACCGGTATCTTCACCTGGATGCGCTAGATGGGTGGGCAATCAGTCTGCTGGCGGGGCTGGTAATTGACCCGTTACTGCTGTTGACCCTTGGTGGCCAGTTGAGTTACCTGCTATCGTTTATGCTCCAAGTATTACCACGGCAGTTAACATCGTTTAAGCAGGCGGTGTTGTTAAACTTGGTTAGTGTGCCGAGTATTTTGAGCTTTGTATATGAACTCCATCTACTGAGTTTTCTTGCCAGTTACGTTGTAATCCCCGTCTTTGCGGTTGTTATCTTCCCGGCGGTGATTATTGCTGCTTGCTGCTACTGCTTTATGCCGGCAGTGACTTACCTAATTAATGACGGCTTATTGATTTTCCACCGGCTTCTTGACTGGTGTTCTCGGTTGCCAGGAGAAATTCTTTTTGGAAAGCCACCACTGTTTCTGGCACTACTGCTCTTTATTCTAACGATTTATGCAAGTGATCACCGTTCCTTGAAACGGGTGTGGCTAATGGTCGCAGGCACCTATTTACTGACGATGGCGCTTATCCACGTTCCACTTAAGGGGGAGGTAGTCTTTTTTGACATCGGCCAGGGGGATGCAATTATTATTCGGGAGCCGTTTAACCGCCAGGTGTTACTGATTGATACCGGTGGAAAGGTCAATTTCGGTCGCCCGAGCTGGGCAAAGCCTGTCAGTAGTCGCGATGATGGTGAGCGGATAATTGTTAACTATTTGAAGAGTCAGGGGATTGACCACCTTGATACAATTTTCCTAAGCCATCACGATGCGGATCATATCGGCTACTTGCCATCAATCTTGGCTCATTTAACGGTCGACCAGATTGTTGTCCCCGCAGGGATGGAAAAGCAACCAGCGCTCTTGAAGCGGTTAGCTGAAGGGACTTCCCGACCGTCGTTGGTCCCCGTAACGGATCAGGTCCAACTGCAGACGCTCCCGTTACAAATTTTGCATCCTTTTGCCCCGGGAGAAGCGAAGAACGAGGACTCGTTAGTTCTTGCAGGGCAGTTTGGTGGGGCGCGCTTTGTCTTTACCGGTGACCTTGATCGTGAAAATGAAAAGAAGGTTATGGAAAAGTATCCTAACCTGCGGGCAGATATTTTAAAATTAGGCCATCATGGAAGTAAGACTGCCTCTGATCCGGTATTTCTCCGCCAATTGCAAGCACAGTATGGGATTATTTCAGCTGGGCGGTTTAACCGTTACCACCACCCCGATGACATTACGATCACGAATTTACGGCAGGCAAATATCATTCCCCTGTCGACACAACAGTATGGAATGATAAAATATAGCTATTACCGTGATAAGGGAAAAATTAAGACTTACTTGAGAGGGGATGAATTAAAATGGACATTACCCAGTTGTCTCAGCAATTAAAGACAAAGACGCCAGCAATGGTGTACCTGGTTTTAGGAACGCAGCAGGTCTTGCAACAACAAGCAATTGATAGTTTTATTAACTTGATTCCGGCTGATGAGCAGGTGATGAATGTTGGCCGCTATGATATGGAAGCGACGCCGTTAGCAGTGGCCCTAGATGATGCGATGGCCGCTCCATTCTTTGGTGAACGGCGGTTGGTGATTATCAATAAGCCGTACTTTTTAACCGGTGAAAAAAAGCGCTCGAAAATTGACCATGACCTGGACAGTTTGAAGCAGTATTTGGAACACCCGGAGCCGACAACGGTGTTGGTTTTCGCGGCACCATACGAGAAACTTGACGGCCGCAAGGGGATTGTTAAACAACTAAAAAAAGTAGCAGTCCAAGTCGATGCGGCTCCGTTAAACGAACAACAAGCCCGGCAAAAAGTAGTTGCCCAGTTGGCGCAAGATAACTTTCAAATTAGTGGGGACGCGTTAGATGAGCTTGTTCAGCGGACTAATGCTGACTATGGGATGATGGATGCTAACCTAGCAAAACTGAAGCTCCTCGCTTACCAGGAAAAGGCAATCGACAAGCAGATGGTGGCATCATTAGTGCCCCAGTCGCTTGATGAGAATGTTTTTGACCTCGTGACAGCGGTCCTCGGGCATAATCAGGTGCGGGCTTTAGACCTCTATCGACAGTTGTTAGCGGGGCAGCAGCAGCCGTTACGGATCAACGCGGTTTTAGTTAGCCAGTTTCGGCTGCTAATTCAGATTAAGGTGTTGAGTAAGCGGGGGTTGAGCCAGGGCAACCTAGCTAGTCAGCTAAATGTTCACCCCTACCGGGTCAAATTAGGCCTGCAAACGGTTCGGCAATTTTCACTAATCGCGCTAGAAAATGCCTACTTAGGACTAATTCGGATTGAACAGTCACTCAAAACGACCCAGCGCGACCCAGCATTATTATTTCAACTGTTTATGCTGCAATATTCACAGCAAAAACAGCAGCCGGGCGCTTAAGGTAAAGTGCTGGTTAGCTGTTAGGGATTTTTTGCTGTTACATTGGCTTTGGCAGTTACGGTACAACCTACGGTAAAAAATCAGCGGCCAGGGGAATGGTGATTTCCCTTGGCCGCTTAAAATATTTAAAAATAAAAAAGCAACTAAACTAATAGTTGCTTTTTTATTTACTTAGCGTAACGTGCTGAGAGACGTGACTTGTCACGTGCAGCCTTGTTAGCCTTGATAAGGCCCTTAGAGTGGGCACGGTCGATTGCTGAGATAGCAGCCTTGTATAAATCATCAAGGTTATCTGCGCCAGCGAGCTTAGCCTTGTCGAACTTCTTGATAGCAGTCCGCATGTGGCTTAATTGTGAAGCGTTACGTGCTTCAGCTTTTTCACTAGTCCGAACACGTTCAATTGCTGATTTGATAATTGGCATGAGTTTCACCTCCGATACCCGATTTTCAGTTGACCAGAATTTTCAACATTTGTCATTATACAAAAGACTCGCTAGCAATGCAATAGCTAACGAGGGGTGAACGTGAAATTTCATGAAATTAGTTGCATTTATTGCCTTTTTTATGTATATTGATAGAGGTCGCAAAAGCGATTATGCCTTCTTCTCAGTTTAGCGATCCTCACCGACGTTATACTTAGAACTGAGGCGGACATATATTTGAAAGGTGGGAAAATAGCATGGCTATTTCAAAAGAACGTAAAAACGAAATCATCAAAGAATTTGCAACTCACGAAGGTGACACTGGTTCTACCCAAGTTCAAGTTGCTGTTTTAACTGCAGACATCAACGAATTGAACGATCACTTACGGACACACAAGCATGATTACCACTCACAACGTGGTTTGATGAAGAAGATTGGTCACCGTCGTAACCTCTTAGCTTACTTACGTCGGACTGACTTAAACGCATACCGTGACCTTATCCAAAAGTTAGGTTTGCGTCGGTAATATTATTTACCAGCGGCTGGGCATTCTGCTCGGCCGTTTTTTTGTGGCCATTTTTACTGCCTAATCCAGATTTGGGTGATCCGTTTGTTTTTATTCCAATATCCGCCGTGGTTGTGGTAAGATGTTTATAGCTATTATGAACGATCTAAAATTCTTATTGGTACGTACTTGTGCTAATAAGGGGTTCAAAACTAAATATCAAAGGAGCCAAATCAATGGATAATAATATTAAAATTATTCCTTTTGGTGGTGTACGGGAAAACGGAAAAAACATGTACGCCGTTGAAGTAGAAGACCAGATCTTCATCTTGGATGCTGGACTGAAGTATCCAGAAAATGAACTGATGGGAATTGATGTCGTAATTCCAGACTGGGAGTACCTACGTGAACACAAGGACAGGATTGTCGGGGTATTCTTGACACATGGGCATGCGGACTCAATTGGGGCCCTCCCATACTTTTTGATGGACTTTAATGTTCCAGTATTCGGTAGCGAGATGACGATTTCCCTCGCAAAGTTAGCCGTTAAGAGCCATAAGGAAGTTAAGAAGTTTAAGGACTTCCATGTTGTTGACGCGACAACAGCAATTGACTTTAACGATGTGACGGTGTCCTTCTTCCAGACAACTCATACTATTCCCGAGACCTTGGGGGTTGTCTTAGAGACGAAAGCGGGTAACATCGTTTATACCGGTGACTTCAAGTTTGACCAAACTGCCAAGAAGGGTTACCAGACAGACCTTGCGCGGTTAGCGGAGATTGGTTCACAAGGGGTCCTTGTCCTGCTTAGTGATTCAGCTGGGGCAGGCATCACTGGTGCATCAACGCGGGAACAAGATATTGGTGAATACATCAAGGAAACATTTAAATACCAAAATGGCCGGATTATTGTTGCCAGTGTTGCGTCCAACATCATGCGGGTCCAGCAGATTATTAATGCGGCAGTAGCGGTTGACCGTAAGATTGTCTTATCTGGTGAAGATATTGAACAGATTATCGACACGGCAATGCACCTTGGTAAACTGCAACTACCAAAAGACCTGTTTATCAGTCGTAAGGAAGCAGACAAGCTTGAACCAAACCAGGTTGTTATTTTAGAGACTGGCAAGATGGGTGAACCAATTAAGTCACTCCAGCAGATTGCTAATGGTGACAACCCGAACTTGCAGTTATCTAATACAGACCTTGTTTTCGTAACGACTACGCCTTCCTATGCCCAGGAAACAGAGGTCCAAAAGACGAAGGATATGATCTACCGGACGGGGGCCGAGGTTAAGTTTATTTCTGATGACCTTAATCCGTCAGGGCATGCTAACCAAAATGATGAACAGCTGATGCTCAACTTTATGAAGCCGAAGTTCTTTGTTCCAATTCAAGGTGAATACCGTTTACTCGACCGTCACGCGGAATTAGCCGAAGAAATTGGTGTTCCGAAAGACCACATCTTCATCCTTAACAAGGGGGATGTCTTAACTTATAAGAATGCTAAGTTCCACGTTGGTGAGCATATTGACGTAAGTAATACCATGATTGATGGTACTGGGGTGGGGGACATTGGAAACATTGTTCTTCGTGACCGGCGGGTTCTTTCCGAAGATGGGATCTTTGTCGTGGTGGCTACGATCGATCGCAAGAAGAAAAAGATCGTTGCTCGGCCACAAATTACCTCCCGTGGCTTTGTCTTTGTTAAGACTAACCGGCAACTAATGAACCAGAGTGCGGACCTGGTAGAAAAGATTGTCCAGGAAAATCTTGATCAAAAAGAATTTGACTGGAGCCATCTTAAACAAGATGTTCGCGACAAGTTGAACCGTTTCCTGTTTGATCAGACAAAGCGGCACCCAGTTATTCTTCCCGTAATTATGGAAATTAACCAGCATGCACGGAAGAATAAAAAGAATAACAGTGGTGAAAAGAAAGAAGCACCTGCGAAAAAGCAGCGTCCGACTAAAGAACACCACCGTGGCCGCGGTAAGAAACGGGCAAACAAAGAAAATAAATAATTAAGATGGGGGCTGGGATACCAGCCTCTTTGCCGTTTAAACATAGGAGACGAAAACGTGCTAGTGAGTCAGGATTAGGACGCTGTGCAAAGGATGTTCGGTGAAAGGGTGAACAAGATGAATGAGGAGCAACAAGCTAGTTTTCAGCAGGCAAAAGAATTACTTGCTAAAGAGCAGTGGCAACCAGCAAGCGAGGTGTTGGAAGGGCTAGTCAATGATGTTGATTCGCCAGTTGTTGGCCGGTTGACGATTATTGCTCTTTATCATGCCAAGCAGTATACCAGGGCATGCAGTTACTTATTTGAGTACCTTGACTTAATGGTTGAAGAATTGGCGGATGCGCAAATAGCGGTGGATATTTTTGTCCAAAATGAATTATTTATCCTTGCCCGGCAAGTGGTAAACAGCCTTCCAGAATGGCGCGCTCAATTGATGCCACTAATTGAAGCGGGCGAGCAAAGAACGGAATCAAAATACCAGGAGACAATGCAGACACGGCTACGTGACTTTTACCATCTTGGTGATTATCCGTTACCGGAACAGCAAAGTCGGTTACAGGCAGCATTCAAACTGCCGCTTGCGGAGTTTTTAACCGGGGCAAAATTTCTCTTACGTGACCCGTTTACCCACCCCCTGGTTAAGTCTAGTTTAGTTGAACTCTTGTGCAAGTTACGGGTGGATGAGCAGGTGACTTACTACTGGTTGGATAAAAAAGAATACCCGGTGGTCCCGACTGCGTTAGTACCGTTAAAGGACCATCCACTGGTGATTGCTGGAAAAAGGGAGATCAACCATCAAATTGGTGATCAAAATCCACAGACAGCGCAGGCGGCAGTTCAAGAATTTCAGCTCCAGGTGATGTTCTTGTACCCGCGGCTGGAGACGGTAATTACTGATGTTGATGTCTGGGTTGACCTCTTGATTGCGCGGCTTGAGGGACAAAAAATCAGTGTCCCAACAAGGGTGAGTGAGTGGCAAGAGCGCTTGGCAACAATGATTGATGAATTAATAGAAAAACATTAGTCAAATTCATTTACAAATGACAAGATAGTTGATATGATATTTAAGAATTCTTCTTCAGAGCCTAAGATTAAAGCTTTCAATTGGCGAAAAGAAGTTGTACAATATGTATAAGGTGTGTCAGTCATTATAAATGGTGACTGGCATTATACTTGTAAATTAACAGGAGGTTTTCATTAATGGCTGAAAAAGAACATTATGAACGTACAAAGCCCCATGTAAACATTGGTACTATTGGCCACGTTGACCATGGGAAGACTACTTTAACTGCTGCTATCACTAAGGTATTGGCAGAAAAGGGATTGGCAAAGGCAGAAGATTACGCTGATATCGATGCTGCTCCAGAAGAAAAGGAACGTGGTATCACTATCAACACTGCCCACGTTGAATACGAAACTGAAAAGCGTCACTACGCGCACATCGATGCCCCAGGACACGCTGACTACGTTAAGAACATGATCACTGGTGCTGCACAAATGGATGGTGCTATCCTTGTTGTTGCCGCTACTGATGGTCCTATGCCACAAACTCGTGAACACATTCTTCTTGCCCGTCAAGTTGGTGTTGAATACATCGTTGTATTCTTAAACAAGACTGACTTGGTTGACGATGATGAATTAGTTGACTTGGTTGAAATGGAAGTTCGTGACTTACTTAGCGAATACGATTTCCCTGGTGACGATATTCCAGTTGTTCGTGGTTCTGCCCTCAAGGCTCTTGAAGGTGACGAAGAACAAGAAAAGGTTATCCTTCACTTGATGGATGTTGTTGACGACTACATTCCAACTCCAAAGCGTCCTACTGACAAGCCATTCATGATGCCTGTCGAAGACGTATTTACTATCACTGGTCGTGGTACTGTTGCTTCTGGTCGTATCGACCGTGGTACTGTTAAGGTCGGTGACGAAGTTGAAATCGTTGGTTTGACTGAAGACGTTCTTAAGTCAACTGTTACTGGTTTGGAAATGTTCCACAAGACTCTTGACCTTGGTGAAGCTGGGGACAACGTTGGTGTACTTCTTCGTGGTATTTCACACGACCAAATCCAACGTGGTCAAGTTTTGGCTGAACCAGGTTCAATCCAAACTCACAAGAACTTCAAGGGTGAAGTTTATGTTATGACCAAGGAAGAAGGGGGCCGTCACACTCCATTCTTCTCAAACTACCGTCCACAATTCTACTTCCACACAACTGACGTTACTGGTACTATCGAATTACCAGATGGTGTAGAAATGGTTATGCCTGGTGATAACGTTACATTCACTGTTAACTTGCAAAAGCCAGTTGCCCTTGAAAAGGGTCTTAAGTTCACTATTCGTGAAGGTGGACACACTGTTGGTGCCGGTGTTGTATCAGAAGTGTTAGACTAATTTCAAGTGCAATTAGCACTAAAAGACTTGGGTTTTACCCGGGTCTTTTTTTTTATGAAAAAATCAAAATAAAGTCATGATAATTGGGCAATGAGTTGCAATTACTTGTCGCCTACGGTAAACTAATAAAGTATGTAAAGACTGGTGATTATTAGTCATTAGTCAAATTGATTTGTTATTGGAGGAAATAAAATGTCAGCAAAATGGGAACGCGATAGCGATGCCAGCAAAGGTACATTGACATTTGAAATTGATGTCGACACTATTAACAAGGGGATTGACGAAGCTTTCGTAGAAACTCGTAAGAAGATCACTGTTCCGGGATTCCGGAAGGGTCGTGTCCCACGTCAAATCTTTAACCAAATGTACGGTGAAGAATCACTTTACCAAGATGCGTTAAACAATGTATTACCTGATGCTTACAATGAAGCTGTTAAGGAAACTAACATTTCACCAGTTGATCAACCAAAGATTGACATCAAGAGCATGGAAAAGGGTCAACCATGGGTAATTACTGCTGAAGTTGACGTTATGCCAGAAGTTAAGTTAGGTGACTACAAGGGAATGGAAGTTCCTGCCCAAGATACTGCTGTATCAGACGCTGATGTCGATGCTGAAATCGAAAAGAAGCGTCAACAACAAGCTGAGCTTGTATTGAAGGAAGACAAGCCAGCTGCCAAGGGTGACACTGTTGTTATCGACTACGAAGGTAGCGTTGATGGTGAAAAGTTTGATGGCGGTTCCGCTGACAACTACTCACTTGAATTAGGTTCAGGTTCATTCATCCCTGGTTTTGAAGACCAATTAATCGGTCACAATGCTGACGAAGATGTTGATGTTAAGGTAACCTTCCCAGAAGATTACCACGCAAAGAACCTCGCCGGTAAGGATGCTATCTTTAAGGTAAAGATTCACGAAATCAAGGAAAAGCAATTACCAGAACTTGATGATGACTTTGCTAAGGATGTTGACGAAGATGTTGATACCCTTGATGAATTAAAGGCAAAGACTAAGAAGCAACTTCAAGAAGACAAGGAAAACCAAGCCAAGGCTGCAATTGAAGATGCTGCTATCAACAAGGCGGTTGAAAACGCTGAAATCCAAGACATCCCACAAGCAATGTTGGATGATGACACTAACCGTCAAATGCAACAATACTTAGCAGGAATGCAACAACAAGGAATCAGTCCACAAATGTACTTCCAAATCACTGGTACAAAGGAAGAAGACTTGAAGAAGCAATTCGCTAGTGACGCAGCACAACGGGTTAAGACCAACCTTGTCTTAGAAGCAATCGTTGATGATGCTAAGTTAGACGCAACTGAAGACGAAATTGCTGAAGAAGTTAAGAACCTTGCTAAGCAATACGGGATGGAAGAAGATGCTGTTAAGAAGGCATTATCAAACGAAATGCTTACTCACGACATCAAGATCCGGAAGGCTGTTGACTTGGTTGCTGATTCAGCAAAGCAAGTTAAGGATGCTAAGAAGGACTAAGCATCTAACAAGTAATTATTTAAATTACGGGAAATGTCCAATCAACGCGATTGGACGTTTTTTTTATCACTAATTAGCAAAATTACCAAGCTCCTTTAGTCGAAATTAGTCAGTAATTTTGTTATTATGTTTGATAGTAAATCTTAGAGGAGGTCCACTTATGTTTGAAGATACCAGTGGAATGGATTCAGTTCATTGTTCGTTTTGTGGTAAGTCCCAAGACGAAGTGAAAAAAATTGTTGCTGGTCCTGGTGTTTACATTTGTAATGAGTGTGTCGACTTATGTAAGCAAATCATTGACCAAGAACTAGCAGAAGATGAAGCGCAAAAGGCTTTTCGGGTTCCAACTCCTGAAGAAATCGTTAGCGACTTGGATGATTACGTAATTGGCCAGGGTGATGCAAAGAAGACCTTAGCAGTGGCAGTTTATAACCACTATAAGCGGGTCAATGCGATGATGACCGGCGATAATAATGATACAGAATTGCAAAAGAGTAACATTGCGGTGATCGGGCCGACTGGTTCGGGGAAGACCTACTTGGCCCAATCGCTGGCCCGGATTTTAAATGTACCATTTGCAATTGCCGATGCGACGACCTTGACGGAGGCTGGTTATGTCGGTGAAGACGTTGAAAACATCATCTTGAAGCTTTTACAGGCAGCGGACTTTGATGTTGAACGGGCAGAAAAGGGAATCATCTATATCGATGAAATTGATAAGATTGCGAAGAAGAGTGAGAACGTTTCAATCACCCGGGATGTTTCTGGTGAAGGTGTTCAACAGGCACTCTTAAAGATCCTGGAAGGAACGATTGCCAATGTTCCGCCGCAGGGTGGTCGAAAGCATCCCCAACAAGAGTTTATCCAGGTGGACACTAAGAACATCCTGTTTATCGTAGGGGGAGCTTTTGACGGAATTGAAACAATCGTCAAGGAACGCCTTGGTGACAAGACGATTGGTTTCGGAACTGACTCGCATGAAGCAGACGAAGTCACTGAGAAGAACATTTTGCAACACGTCATTCCGGAAGACCTATTAAAATTTGGGCTAATTCCAGAATTTATCGGCCGCCTGCCAGTATTAACAGCCTTAGAAATGCTTGATGAAGATGACCTTGTCCGGATCCTTACTGAACCAAAGAATGCCCTTGTTAAACAATATCAAGAGTTGATTCGGCTTGACGGCAGCCAGTTACAGTTTACCGAAGGGGCTTTGCGTGCAATGGCCCAATTAGCGATTAAGCGCAATACCGGTGCCCGGGGATTACGGTCAATTATTGAAGACGTAATGCGTGACGTGATGTTTGACCTCCCAAGCCGGAAGGATGTTGAAAAGGTTATTATTGACAAGCGTTGCGTAACCCAGCATAGCGATCCGAAGTACGTAATGAAAGACGAAAAGGCATCATAGGAGAAGATGACCATGGAAGTTCATAATGTTGATTTAACAATCAGTGCGGTCAGTGATGAGCAGTATCCTAACACGCCTTATCCAGAAATTGCCTTGGTTGGACGGTCAAATGTTGGGAAGTCCTCGCTAACTAATGTTTTGATTAACCGCCGTAACTTTGCCCATACGTCAAGCCAACCAGGAAAAACGCAGACGCTTAACTTTTACAATGTTGAAGAGCAATTGTACTTTGTCGACGTTCCTGGCTATGGCTATGCGAAGGTTTCAAAGAAGGAGCGGGAACGGTTTGGGCAAATGATTGAGCAATACCTAACCCAGCGTGAACAGCTTCAAGGCGTGATCGAATTAGTTGATGCGCGTCATGCACCGACTGCTGATGACGTTGATATGTATAACTGGCTTCGTTACTATAACCTGCCAACCTTAATCGTGGGAACAAAGATTGACAAGGTCAAAGCAAGCGCCTGGAATAAGCAAGTTAGTTTAATAAAGAAGACGCTACAAGCGGATAACGAGACGCCAATTATCCTCTTTTCTGCCGCAACCAAAAAGGGAAAAAATGAGGTATGGCAATGGATTGAAGAGCGAATGGGGAAGAATTAAATTGGACTTTAATGAATACCAAAATGCTGCAAAGCGGACATTATACGGTAATGAACAAGTGCTAACTAATTGTGCGCTAGGCCTGGCTGGGGAGTCTGGCCAGGTGGTTGATCTCGTTAAGAATTATACTTTTCGTGGGCGAAAGTTGGATCGCAACGAATTGATTCATGAAATGGGTGACGTTCTCTGGTACCTATCCCAAATTGCAGAATGGGCGGACATTCCGTTTGACGAAGTTGCAAGGGATAATATTGATGAGTTAAACCGTCGTTACCCAACGGGATTTGATAAGAAAAACTAAACACACTGGGAAAACAGCGAAAAGCAGTCCGCGGCGACGCGGCGCTAGCTGATTGTTTTTCCTGCGCATTAGAAACGAAGAGGCCGTGGAAAAAAACGTATTTTCCACGGCCTCTTTGTTTTGAGTGAACTATTTTTCTTCTTTTTTTGGCTGATCTTTTTCTTGCTGGTCCTTCTTTTTAAGGGTTACCTTTGCCTTTGGCTTCTTGGGGTCAACAGCAAATTGGTCAAATAACTTATCAAGTTGTTCATTTCTTCTAGTGACTAATCCCATTACACTTGCTCCTTTTCTGTCTTTTAGAAAATGCTAGCATAAATTTTTACAAAAGTACAATGGATAAGTCGTAGCACTTCTTTTGCCTTCCGCCAGCTTTTTCAGATATAATATAGTGTTAGTAAATTTTCGGAGGGGTACTATGGCAAGTGAACATATCGAACATAAACTAGCGTTGTTGCCAGATAAACCTGGCTGTTACCTGATGAAAAACATTAACGATCAAATAATTTATGTCGGCAAGGCGAAAAACCTAAAAAACCGGGTGCGGTCATATTTCAAGAGCAGTCACACTGGTAAGGTAGCCAAGATGGTGTCGGAAGTCGCGGACTTTGAAACGATTGTTACCTCCACCAATAAGGAATCATTTTTGCTTGAGATTACCTTGATTCAAAAACACCAGCCTTACTTTAACATCAAGCTGAAAAAGGGGACGGGTTACCCGTATATTAAGATTACCAACGAACGCGACCCGCAAATAAAAATTGTTAGTAAGGTAAAAAAGGATGGCGGTTACTACTTTGGCCCGTATCCGAATGTCTATGCGGCTGAAGAGACAATGCATTTTATCCAAAAGGTCTATCCGTTGCGCCGCTGTAATGGCTACCAGGGACGGCCGTGTTTGTATTACCACATGGGGCAGTGTCTGGGTGCCTGTTTTAAGCAAGTCCCAAGCAGTGAATATGATGCGCAGATTAAACGGATTAAGTCCTTTTTAAATGGGAACACCGCAACGGTTAAGCGCCAGCTAACCGCGAAGATGATGAAGGCATCGCAAGAAATGGAGTACGAACGGGCCGCAGAAATCCGTGACCAGCTACACTACATTGAAGTGACGGTCGAAAAGCAAAAGATTATTTCAAACGATAAGACACCGCGGGACCTCTTTAATTTCTTCATGGATAAGGGCTGGCTGTCCATCCAGGTATTCTTTATTCGGCAGGCTCGGTTGATGAAACGGGAAAAACGCCTTTTTCCAATTGTTGATACGGCGGAAGAAGAAATGACTAGCTTTATCCTCCAGTTTTACAACCGGCGGAATAATATCTTACCGCGGGAGATCCTCTTGCCGGCAGGGTTGCCAAATAAGGAAATCAGCGAAATCCTTGGAGTACCGGTCCGGACACCCGAGCGGGGAGAAAAACGGGACCTTCTTGAAATGGCGCATGAAAACGCAGAACTATCCCTGAATGAAAAGTTCCGGCTGTTGGAGATGGATCAAAGTAAGACTACTGGGGCAATGAAGGAGATTACCGACGCATTAGGGTTGCCGGCCGGTCACAAGATTGAGGCGTTTGACCACTCGCATATCCAGGGGGCCGACCCGGTCAGTGCCATGGTAGTCTTCGTCGATGGTGAACCGGCAAAGAAACTTTACCGCAAATACAAGCTTCAGACGGTCATTGACCATGCTGATGAAGCGGCAAGTACACGGGAGGTTATTCGGCGCCGTTACTCACGACTGCTAAAAGAGAATAAACCAATGCCGGACATGATCTTTATGGATGGTGGCCAAATTCAAATGGATGCGGTAAAAGATGTCTTAGAAAACGAATTAAACCTTGATATTCCAGTTATTGGGATGGTTAAAAATGATAAGCACCAGACAGCGGACCTGTTATTTGGCGATGATGACCAGCACGTTAATTTGGACCCACGGAGCCAGGGCTTTTACCTGGTTCAGCGGATCCAAGATGAGGTCCACCGCTTTGCAATTACTTTCCACCGGCGTGTCCACACTAAGCATTCATTGAGCTCACGATTAGATGAGATTAAGGGGGTTGGTCCGCGCACCCGGACAAAGCTTCTTAAAAAGTACGGCTCAATTACTAAAATTGCCCAGGCCCCGGTTGATGAGATCCATTCCTTAGGGATTAACCGGTCGACCGCGCAACTAATCAAGGTTTCGCTCCAGAAGAATGCTGAGGTTGCCAAGGGGAGCAGTCACGATTGATTTTGACACACTTAAATTTCTTAAATATACTAATAGTACTAGACTAAAGAACGGAGACACTCATTTATGAACACGTTTGTTGATCAAATAAAAATTGAAGTACATGCCGGTAAGGGTGGCGATGGAATGGTTGCCTTCCGTCGAGAAAAGTATGTACCCAATGGTGGCCCAGCTGGTGGTGATGGTGGCCGCGGTGGCAGTATTATCTTAAAAGTTGACGAAGGACTGCGGACGCTGATGGACTTTCGCTACCACCGGATCTTTAAGGCCAAAAACGGTGGTAACGGGATGAGTAAGCAGATGACCGGCCCAAGTGCGGACGATACAGTGATTGCGGTGCCACAAGGAACGACTGTCCGTGATCTTGATACTGGTGAAATAATTGGTGACCTAGTTGAAAAGGACCAGGAATTAGTGGTTGCCAAGGGTGGCCGCGGTGGCCGGGGAAACATTCACTTTGCCAGTGCCAAGAATCCAGCACCAGAAATTGCCGAAAACGGTGAACCGGGTGAGGACCACTATCTTGAATTAGAGTTAAAGATGCTGGCTGATGTCGGCTTGATTGGCTTTCCATCGGTCGGTAAATCAACTTTACTTTCCGTTGTCACCGGTGCTAAGCCTAAAATTGCGGCTTACGAGTTTACTACATTGACCCCTAATTTGGGGATGGTTATGCTCCCAGATGGACGTGATTTCGCGATGGCCGACATGCCCGGACTGATTGAGGGGGCCTCAAAGGGAATCGGGCTAGGCCTTAAATTCTTACGGCATATCGAACGGACACGGGTATTACTCCACCTGGTTGACATGAGCAGTGAGGATGCCCACCAAGCAATTGCGCGTTACCAACAGATTAACCATGAATTAGCTAATTATGATCCGGAACTACTAAAGCGGCCGCAAATTGTTGTTGCAACGAAGATGGATCTCCCAAACGCCACGGAGAACCTGCAAACATTTAAGGCAGACTTAGCAACCGATACGACCTTAGCCGATAAGCCACGGATTTTCCCAATTTCTGCGGTTACCCACCAGGGGGTTCAACAGTTGATGCAACTGACGGCGGACCTATTGGATAAGACACCTGCCTTTGATAGTGAGAGTCACGATAAGGAATTGGTTGCCGAATACAAGGCCGCTGCACCACAAAAGGAAGACAGCGCGGACTTCACGATTACGAAGGATGAAGATGGCACCTGGGTTCTTGGCGGTGAGAAGCTAATTCGCTTGTTTAAGATGACCGACTTGACGCATGAAGAAAGCCAGCTACGATTTGCCCGGCAGCTTCGCCACATGGGTGTTGATGATGCACTGCGGGCAAAGGGTGTCCAGGATGGGGACCTCGTGCGAATTGAAAAGTTTGTTTTTGAATTTATCCAGTAAAATTGTAGCAAAGGTAGGAAGAATAAATGCAGCTTGAATTTTTAGGAACTGGTGCAGGATCGCCGAGTAAACAACGAAACGTAACAAGCGTTGCCCTCCGCTTATTAGAAGAGCGCAACGCAATCTGGCTATTTGATGTTGGTGAAGCGACCCAGCATCAAATATTAAATACTACTATTCGCCCCCGCAAGATTGAAAAAATCTTTATCACGCACCTCCACGGGGACCATATTTTTGGCCTCCCTGGCTTGTTAAGTTCACGATCATTTCAAGGTGGGACGGAGCCACTCACGATCTATGGCCCCGTTGGCATTAAAAATTTTGTCTTGACTGCGCTACAAGTGAGTGAATCCCGGCTAAGCTACCCACTGCACTTTGTGGAGTTGACTGATGAGGGCGAAATATTTAACGATCATGGCTTCCGCGTTGTAGCAAGAAAGCTTGACCATAAGATCGCCTGCTTTGGCTACCGGGTTGAAGAAGCAGACCATCCAGGTGAATTGTTGGTTGATAAACTCCAGGCAGCTAATGTGCCGTCAGGACCAATCTACGGGCAACTAAAGGCTGGTAAAACAGTGGAACTTCCTGATGGCCGGGTCCTTGACGGGCATGACTTTATTGGTAAACCACAGCCAGGCCGAATAGTTACAATTCTTGGTGATACCCGACAGAATAAGAATGCGGTCTTGCTCGCCAAAGATGCCGATGTCCTTGTTCACGAGAGTACCTTCGCGAAGGACGAAGCAAAGATGGCACATAGCTACTACCATTCGACCAGTAAGCAGGCCGCCGAAGTTGCTAAAAAGGCTGGCGCAAAGAAGTTGCTGTTGACCCATATCTCGGCCCGGTATGCTGGAAAGGCTGCTTACCAGTTAGCATACCAGGTTCGGAATCTTTTCCCCGATACACGGGTAGTAAATGACTTTGACGTGATTGATATTCCATTCAAGAAATGAAAAAGGGATGTGTGAGAAATGTTAAAGAGAGTAAAAACATTGCGCTTTTTAAGGAATGAAGTTGTTTTAATAACGGGTGGCTCAAGCGGGATCGGGAAGGAATTAGCCCTTGAGGCCGCACGCCGGGGGGCAATTGTCGTTGTGACTGCCCGGAACCTAAACAAGTTACAAGATGTTGCGAAAAAGTGTCTGATTTTATCTGGCCGCCCAGCCTTTGCCTACCAGCTAGACGTAACTTCGCCAGACCAAATCGATGCGGTTCTCGATAAAATCCAACACGAGGTTGGGGGGATCGACGTATTGATTAATTCGGCTGGGCTCGGTGATTTTATTCCGGCAGTAAAGCAATCACAGCAAAAGATGACGCAAATGGTCAAGACAAACTTGTTAGCCTTGATGTATATTAGTCGGTGTGTTGCTAAGCAGATGATGAACCAGGGATACGGGGCAATTATTAACATGGGCTCGATTGCCGGAAAACTGCCAACCCCTAACAGTGCCATTTATTCGGCGACTAAGGCGGGAGTTATCCAGTTCGACAATGTCTTGCGGATGGAGGTCGCCGACTATGGTGTCCAGGTCTTAACGGTTAATCCGGGGCCCATCAACACCCCATTCTTTGATAAGGCGGATAGTGATTCGACATACCGGTCACACTTACCAAAGTGGCTCTTTATTTCGCCGGAAGACTTAGCCCGGCAGATTTGGAACAATGTTGGTTACAAGACCCGTGAAATCAACGTTCCAGGCTATGTTGCCTACCTTGGTTGGGCCTATCAGGTAATGCCAGGAATTGGTGACTGGGCGATTAAGAAGTTCTTTGACTTCCAACAGGATAAGAACGAACTATAATAATTTGAGGTTCAGAATGTTTATTTTTAACTTCTGAACCTCAATTAGCTTTATGATTTAAGGATGCAATGAAATGGTGGTTTAACTTAGATGGTGGATTCAAAATATAAATGGCAGCTAGCGCCAGCCCCGTCAGCAACAGCAGTGGGGAATTTAAGTAGTGCGCTAAAAGTTTCCCGGGTTCTTGCAACCCTTCTTGTGCAGCGGGGGATTACGTCCGCAGAGCAGGCACAAGACTTTTTTACGCCGTCAATGGAAACAATTCATGACCCCCACATGCTTCATGACATGGATAAGGCGGTTGAACGGATTGAACAAGCAGTGGCGAATAATGAAAAAATTACGGTATATGGTGATTATGACGCTGACGGCATCACAAGTACCGCGTTGATGTACGAGACACTTGAGATGGTGGGGGCTAATGTCAATTACTACGTGCCAAACCGGTTTACGGATGGTTATGGGCCCAATCTGGCAGCTTACCAGCGGTTGATTGATGACGGCACCCAGCTGTTTGTGACCGTTGACAATGGGGTGAGTGGCAAAGACGTGATTGACCAGGTGATGGCTGATGGTGTTGATGTTATTATTACTGACCACCACGAATTACCGGCAGAACTGCCGAATGCGGTTGCCATCGTCCATCCCCGTTACCCGGGCAGTGACTACCCCTTTGCTGATTTATCAGGAGTAGGGGTCGCTCTTAAAGTTGCCTGGGCATTAACGGATGAATTTCCGGTGGAGGAACTTGACTTGGTCGCAATTGGTGAAATTGCCGATGTGGTAAATGTAACTGACGAAAACCGTAGCTTAATTGCGTCCGGGATTCAGCAGTTAAAGCAGGGGATGCGCCCAGGACTTGCCGCGCTGATGAAGCTGGCCAATATTAACCCGACCAACCTAACCGGGCAAGATATTGGGTTTGGCATTGCTCCCCGACTCAATGCACTAGGTCGGATCGCTGATGCTAGTGAAGGGGTTGAACTCTTAACAACGCTTGACGAGAATGCTGCCCAGCAGTTAGCCCAGCGGGTCGACCAGGCCAACAAACAGCGGCAGGAACTGGTCGCCAATATTATGAAGGAAGCCACCCAGCAAGCAGCCAAAGCGGAAAACCAGCAAAACAAAGTCCTAGTGATCACTGGTGATGACTGGCACCAGGGGGTTTTAGGAATTGTTGCTAGTAGGATCATGAACCAAACCGGTAAGCCGACAATTGTCGCTGCTGTTGATAAGAGTAATCCGGATGTCTTAAAGGGGTCGGGGCGTAGTTTTGCTGACTTTAACCTCTTTAAGGCACTGGATCCTCACCGGGACTTATTAACGACCTTTGGGGGCCATCCAGCAGCCTGTGGGCTATCGATCGAACAGGGAAACCTTCCTGCTCTGCAAGCGGCATTGAACGCTGAAGCAGACAAGCAGCACTTTGATCCCACCAGCAAACAGCCCCTCGTTGTTTCCCAAGAAGTAATGCCGGATGAAATAAACGAGCAACTCTTCACCGAGATTCAGCACTTGGCGCCGTTTGGGCCGGGGAATGATGAACCACTTTTTATCATGAACGATGTCCGGGTTACCGATGTTAAGACAATGGGACAGGATCACCAGCACTTAAAATTTATGGTTGCTGGTGACCAGGGAAACATTACCGTGATTGCCTTTGGGGCTGGACAGTTAGCACCACTACTTGCCTCGCCAACTGGGAAGGTCAGTCTTGTCTTCAAGATCGGCATCAATGAATGGCGGGGGAAGCGGACGGTTCAGTTAATGCTTGAGGACCTGCAAATTACGGGAACGGTAGTGATTGATGAACGGACGAATAAGCTCAGTCCCCAGTTATTCACGAGTAATGACTATTATGTAGTGAATGACGATAAACTGCGGGAAAACATTACACCACACGTTACCCCGGGACATGTGCTCTCCGTTGCTGATGCGCAGCAAAAAGACTTTACTGATTGCCCAGTCACCCTTGTTGATTGTCCACCGAGCGCGGGAGAGTTACGGGACATCTTCACTAATGATAAAGGGCAGCCAGCCAGCATTCGGTTATTCTTGTACCAACGCCGGAGCGCTTACTTAGCAGGGATGCCGTCACGAAATGACTTTGCCATCCTTTACCGATTTATTTACCAGCAAAAGAAGCTTAATTGGCCACAGCAGCGCCGGGCAGTGAGTGAGTACCTAAAAATCAATGAAAGGCGATTAAATTTCATGATTCAAGTGTTTTCTGAGGCAGGATTTGTTACAATAGAGAGTGGCGTGTTGAGCTTTAGCCCAGATAATGAGAAGACTGACTTGACACAAACGAAGCGTTATAAAGAACAGCTAGCCCAATATCAGATTGAACAACAGTTATTGTTTAACGATGCTGCGACCGTTGCAAAATGGTTACTACAATTTCTTAATTTAAACTAAAGGAGACTATTTATATCATGGCTTTAGACCTTTATAAGTATGTTGCCAGTGTTCCTGATTATCCTGAAAAGGGGGTTATCTTTCGGGACATTTTACCATTGATGGCAGATGGTGCTGCTTTTAAGCAAGCAACTGATGAACTGGTGGATTATGCCAAGGACAAGAAAGTTGACATGGTTGTCGGTCCTGAAGCACGGGGATTTATTGTTGGTTGTCCAATTGCCCGGGAGCTCGGGGTTGGATTTGCCCCGGCACGGAAGAAGGGAAAATTACCGCGAAAGGCGATCAGTGCAACTTATGACCTTGAATATGGGTCTGCTACTTTGCAGATGGAAGCTGATGCGATTAAGCCTGGCCAACGGGTGTTAGTTGTTGATGACTTACTTGCAACTGGTGGGACCATCTCTGCAACCATTGATATGGTTGAGCAAATGGGCGGCGTTGTCGTTGGCTGTGCGTTCTTAATTGAATTAAAAGACCTTCATGGGCGTGACAAGATTAAAGACTACGACATGAAAGCATTGATGGAATTCTAATTGAGTAGCGGCCTGAAAAAGTGCCGCTTCTTTAATTTTAAAAACATTTTTATTAAGCCATTGCATCTTTGATGTGATTGCGCAACAATGACAGTATGTAATATGAAAAAGGAGCAAGTTATTTTATGATTTTCCTAGTAATAATGGGTGCGCTGTTTTTAATCCTTGGTGGATTTTACTTAGCAAACTCGTGGCAACAGTACCGTGAATGGAAGAGTGGGACGATCATTGTTGTCTTAAGTATTGCGGCAATCGTTTACGGGACAATTAATCTCCCATACTTTCACAAGGATAATAACCAAGCTAAGCAGGCAACCTCTTCGTCACAAGTTGCCCAGTCAGGGAATATCTCGTCATTTTCCAATAATTTTGCAATCGGCAATTCAAGCATGAATTCCGCCCAGCAGGAAAGTAAAGAAATGGCAGTCCTGCGGCAGATGCAAAAGGGGTACTCTAAGCTTGGGTCGGTTGATTACAATGAGGATAACAAGACTTTCCAAATTACCCCAACTGACGATAATACGGTTGAAGCACTGAATGCGTTGGCCCAAGACCCAAGCCAGGCTAGTGAAATGGGCTGGTCAAACCTGACGAAGTCAATCAAGAGTAACTCAGGTCAATTAACGAAGGCCCTGGGGAGTGGCTACTCAATCAGTATTATGAACCCTGGTGACTCAAGTAAGGCACTCTATACCGCAAAGGACGGGCAGATGACTTACGATATTGCTAACTAAAGTAAAACGGCGGGAATTAATTCCCCGCCGTTTTTACTTTACGCTTCTTGAGTTTTTTGTTACAATAAAAAAGTTGAAATGGAGACATACTCAAGTGGCTGAAGAGGACGGTTTCGAAAACCGTTAGGCGTGTAAAAGCGTGCGGGGGTTCAAATCCCCCTGTCTCCTTTAAAGACTAAAGCACCCGGTAAATGCTGCGATAACATTTACCGGGTGCTTTTTGATATTTAGGCGGCACGTGTCCTTTAACTTGTATTTGGTTAGAAAATTTTATCTCCCGGGTAGTAGATTTAATTGCCACTACCTGGGCAGTTATATTTGGCGCCGTTTGGGAGGGTAAACTTTAAGTGGTTGTAACCGTTCCACGTTGTTTGCTCGTTGTACATGGCAGTTTCATAGTTACTGATCTTACCTTTTGGTGCCAAGCCTAACGAGCGACGTGCCAGCTTTGAGACCCGGCTTATTTCACGAGGTGGGGCAATTTGAAATGATGTTTGTTCAATGATAGCATCCTTTCCCTGTAAATGGTCCTTTACTGTTTTGTTCATCGCGGGATGGTAGTTGAGATACAGGGCGGTTATTTTATTGACGGGGAGGTCAGTCCGCACGCCTTCTTGAATTGCTAACATAATTTCATTAGCGGCGCTCACGGAACCGTGGTCCTTGAAGGAAGAAATTGCGGATTCAATGACTTGCTGCCCCCGTTTTTGCCGCCCATAATCATTGTTCGGATCGTCATAGCGCATCCGGGAATACTTCAGCGCGTCGCTCCCGTTAAGGTGTTGCTGACCCTTTTTGAAATGGTGCCCTTCGTATGTGAAGGCAAATGGATTATCGACATCGACCCCGCCAACGGCATTGACAATCTTTTGCAGGGTCCCCATGTTAGTAAGGACATAGTAGTCAACCGGAACATCGAGTAGTTCGGCGACTTGCTTTTTTGCTTGTTCAGCCCCGCCAATGGCGTAAGCCGCATTGATTTTGACATAGTCGGGTCCTTTTTTAGTATCAACACGGACGAGGGTGTCACGGGGGATGGCAATCATCGTTGTGCGTTGTTGCTGAGGGTTTACGGTAATTAATTCCATCGTATCGGTATTCCCTGCATAGCTTGTTCCCCGGCCAAGCGCACCGACGTCTGTTCCCATGACGAGGACGCTAAATGGTTTTTTCTCTTTTAGCTGCTGGGGTAAAGCGGCCGCCTGGCTGGTCATCATTTCCTTACTGGCAGAAGAAATTCGCTGGTGGACATAGCCGACCACGATAAGTATTAAACTGACTAATATAAGAACTAGCCACTTTAATTTATGGTGATGAAGATGTTGACTCCGTTGATTTTTCATTGATTGTATCTCTCCTTTGGTAAATCAAGTTAAAGTTTACCGGAGGAGTTGTATAAAATAAAATACCATTTTATTATAAGAGATATATAATAATTAGATATCTTGAGGTAAACCATGAACTTAAAGCAATTACATTATTTCCTAGTGGTGGCCCAGGAACACCAGATTACATCAGCCGCCAAGCTTTTATATACAACCCAGCCACCTCTTTCTTACCAGTTGAAGCAATTGGAAAAGGAACTGGGAGTAAAGCTATTTTTGCGGTCAGCGCACGGAATTGAGTTAACTGAGGAAGGGAAGATCTTTCAGCAGTATGCCCAAAAAATGGTTAACTTAACGGATAACGTTCAAGAAGAGTTGCAACGGGGGCAAGCGGGGACCCTTGGAAATATTAACCTGGGCTTAATATCATCGGCAGGTGAGTTGCTCTTTAATCAAGCAATAAAAAACTTTACCCGCTACTATCCCGCAGTTACGTTTCAGATTACGGAGGGGAATACGTATGAGCTAACCCGGATGTTAAACAATGGCTTATTAGACCTTGCAATTGTCCGTACCCCCTTTAATATGCAGGGACTGATGAAGAAAAAGCTAATCACGGAAGGAATGGTGGCCGTTTTTGATTCCCAGCACTTTGATCTGCCAGCTGGACCACTAACGCTAGCAGACCTAGGGCAACAGCCGCTAATCCTCTACCGTCGTTTTGCCGCCTTATTTAATGATACATTTGCCCACCATGGGGTAGTCCCCTTTTATGCGGTGAAGTGTGATGACGCGCGAACAGCTATTTTATGGGCTGACCAGGGGATGGGCGTGGCACTGGTGCCAGCATCAATTGCCGCCCGCTACGCAAATAAAAAAGTGGTGGCCGTTGAGTGTGCAGAGTGGCAGACAACTGTCCAGGCGGTATGGCGAAAAGATATTAAACTCCGTGCGGTCGGCCAACGGTTTATTGCCGCGTTACCGCACTAGTTAATGATATAATGGGAAAGCACTTGAGAAAAATGGAGGAAAAAGATGGCAAAGAAGTATTACGCGGTCAAGGCTGGCCGGCAGACGGGAATCTTTACGACCTGGGCAGAATGTCAGCGCCAGGTTACCGGTTACCCAGGTGCTAAGTTTAAGGGCTTTGCAACACAAGCAGAAGCGACATCATGGCTGACCGCAACGGCGCGCCCAGTAGCCGCTTCCCAGCCAGAAATAAGTGAAGCGACAGTCCGTCTCTATACCGATGGGGGATCGCGAAACCATGGTAATAAGCTGGGACAACACGTAAAGAGTGACGATAAGGCCGCCTGGGCATACCTAATTGAAGCAGGTGGTCACCGTTACGAGGGAACGGCTGGTGAATTAGGGGCCACTAATAACAAGATGGAAATCACGGCCTTGTTAATGGCCCTGGAACGCTTGCAAGAGCTCGGCCTGCAAAATGAGTCCATCCTTGCTATTCTGGACTCCCACTATGTTCTTGACCCGATCATGAAGGGGTGGCTGCGTTCCTGGCAACGTCGTGGTTGGAAAACGGCTGCTGGCAAGCCGGTAGCAAATAAGGACTTATGGGTCGAATTATTGGCGGTGCTGCCCTTGTTTCCAGCCCTTCATTTTGACTGGACGAAGGGGCACGCAAGCAATGCGGGAAATAACCGGGTTGACGAATTGCTAAACCAAACAATGGATAAAATGAATTAGTTGTGATATATAATACTTATCAGACGACACAAGGTGAGGGTGAAATTAGATGAAAATTGGTATTGATCGGATGGCATTTGCGACGACGAATGATTACTTAGACCTGGTCGATTTGGCAACCGCGCGGGGAGTTGACCCCAATAAGTTCACGATTGGGATCGGCCAGGATCGGCAAGCGGTAGTTCCTGCTAGCCAGGATATCGTTACTCTCGGGGCAACTGCTGCCAAGAAGTTATTAACGCCAGAATTGGCGAAACGTGTGTCAACGGTGATTGTGGCGACTGAGTCGGGAATCGACAACTCGAAAGCTAGTGCAATTTACATCAAACACTTATTAGGATTGGACGACTTTACCCGGACGGTGGAGATGAAAGAGGCTTGTTACTCTGCAACTGCAGGAATCCAGTTTGCAAAGGGGCTAGTGGCATTGAATCCGCAGGAGACGGTGTTGGTGATTGCATCAGATATTGCCCGGTACGGCCTCAATACTGCTGGTGAAGTTACCCAGGGGGCCGGAGCCGTTGCAATGCTGATCTCTCGCGACCCTCATATTTTAAGCCTGGAGGAGACGACGGTTTCATATACCAAGGACGTAATGGATTTTTGGCGGCCAGTCTATGCTAGTGAAGCAATGGTGGACGGAAAATACTCGACAAATGTCTATATCGACTTTTTCAAGCAGACATTTACCCGTTACCAACAAATTACGGGGCGTGATTTGGCCGACTTTACTGCAATCGCGTTCCACTTGCCATTTACTAAGATGGGGAAAAAGGCGTTAGATGCTCTTCTTGCTGACCGCAACGACGAGGTTGCTGATCGTCTCCGGCAACACCTTACTGAGAGTCAGGCTTTTTGTCGGCAGGTGGGGAACCTTTATACTGGGTCGCTGTACCTTGGTGTTATGTCGCTCCTCCAAAATGGGCAATTAAAGGCTGGTGACCGTCTCGGCTTATTCAGCTATGGCTCAGGGGCAGAAGGAGAATTCTATACGGGAATTCTTGAGCCAGGTTATCAAAACTACATGAATAATGTTAAAGAAGACCTTGCAAACCGCCACCAAGTTTCGGTGGCAGAATACGAGGAGATGTTTAACGGTCAGCTGGGGATGAATGCTGACGATGTTGAATTTGATACCAGAAATGATCCACTCCCCTTTGTCTTAAAAGGGCAGAAAAACCATCAACGACTTTATGAGCGGAAATAAAAAAGTGCGACCGATGAGTCGCACTTTTTTGATGGTTAAAAAATATGGTCACGGAATAAGCCAATAACTTTTCCGAGAATTGTTACGTTTGGTAAAAAAATTGGATCCATTGTGTCATTTTCAGGTTGCAAACGGAAACGGTTCTTTTCCTTAAAGAAACGCTTGCAGGTTGCTTCATTGTCATCGTTCATTGCAATGACGATGTCACCATTTTTAGCGGTCGATTGCTTACGAACAATTACCTGGTCACCATTGAAAATCCCTGCTTTTACCATGCTTCTTCCCCGAATCGTCAGCATGAAGAGGTCATTATTGTCTTGGATTGAAGGTGGAATAGGAAAGAATTCTGTTGCATCTTGGACGGCAAGGATTGGCTGGCCGGCAGTGACAACCCCAAGCATTGGAATCTTCTTTTGCAAGGGCTTGACACCGAGGAGGTCATATCCCTTGGGGGTAATCTCTAAAGCACGGGGCTTAGAAGGATCCTTGTGCAAGAAGCCTTGTTCGATTAAGCGGTTGATGTGGCCGTGGACGGTGGAAGTTGAAGAGAGGCCGACTGCACTGCAAATCTCGCGGACAGTCGGTGGATAGCCGTGATCTTCTACTTGTCTGTGAATGTAACTAAGTACAGCCATTTGTTTGTTTTTTGTTGGCTTTCCCATATTGACACCTCATTATTATTAATTGTGTTAAGCTTATCATAGTTGCCAGTGTTTTTCAAACGTACGTTCGCGATTTGCACATTTTTGGTAAAATCGGTAAAATCTAATCAGTTAGAGGAGATGTAAGAATGGCTGAATCAAAAGAACAAGAACAACTACTGAAGCGAATCAATGAACTCGCTCATAAAAACAAAAAAGAAGGATTGACAGAAGAGGAGACCAAAGAACGGGCTCGTCTTCGCAAGGAATACTTGAAGAACTTTAGAGAAGCGATGCGCAGCAACATCGAAATGATGCGAATCTTTGACAAAGAGGGGAATGAAGTTACACCGGAAAAGGTCCGGGAAGTTCAACGTAAAAAGGGCCTTCGTGACGATTAATAGTGATTTGCTCTTTTCAAAAAATATTCTTTCGTGTAATATGGAAAGGTAATGAGCAAAGGAGGAAGTAATTGTGGGTATGACAATCATGCTGATGATCCTTGCGCTATTAGTTGGTTTAGTTATTGGCTTCTTTGGTGCACGTAAGTACATGGAAAACTACCTCCGCAATAATCCACCGATTTCGGAAGATATGCTGCGGACGATGATGCTCCAAATGGGACAAAAGCCATCAAATCGTAAATTACATCAAATGATGCAAGCGATGCAAGCACAAGCTAAAAAGTCAAATCGTAAGTAATATAAAAGGATGTGATTTTATCACATCCTTTTATATTACTTGTTAACTTAGAAATTATCGTCCTTGGGCTTAGGAGGCATAATGTATTTATAATCTGGATTGATTTGCCGATCAAGTTGATCAAAGGCTGATTGCATCTTTGCTTCAAGATCTGCCTGGACTTCAGGGGTCAGCCGCTGCTTGCGGTCGACATAAATTGGCTTTCCAAAAGCAATGTGCCGTTTTTGCCGCGAAAAGAGCTGGCTAAACTTTAATGGTCCCTGATAAACTGCTGGAACAAGGGGGACGTTTGCCATCTTTGCAATTACCGTTGCCCCGCCCTTAAGCTTGGCCGAATATCTTGACCCGGTAGGGAAGATAATTGTTGACAGGTCACTCTTCTTCAACAGGGTGACAGGTTTTTTGATCGCGGACGGACCAGGATTCTTCCGGTCAACTGGATAGGCGTTTAGGGCCCGCAAGAATTTATTTGCAAGGGGGTTTTTAAACAGCTCTTTTTTGGCCATGAAGCTAAATTTTTTCGGCCAGACTGCCAGGGCAAGAAGAACGGGGTCCATCCATGTCCGGTGGGGCGCAACGATAATGTAATTGCCGCTAGGAATATTTTCGCGGTTGTAGATTTTGGCGCGCCCGTTAATTAACGTTAAAAAAGGATTAACGATTCTTACAAGGAATGTATAAAGCATACTGATCTTCCAATCTATTACAAATTAGGTTTCTGACCATCAGTATGACGAATATCTGCCAATCTTGCAAGTAGGAATATCAATGGAGAGAGTTATGGAGAACACAAATTTATTGCAAAAAGACGAACGAATTGACCAACTTTATAGTCAAGACGTCAAGATTATTCAGAACCCGCATTTTTTTGCATTTTCGTTGGATGCAGTCTTATTAGCCGACTTTGTCCGTCCTAATCACCGCCATAAATTAAGGGTGGTCGACCTGTGTGCTGGCAATGGGGCAATCGGCCTTTTTTTGCACCGCAAACTAGGGGGGACCTTCACCGAAGTCGAGTTGCAGCCACAAATTGCGGATATGGCAAAGAGAACTATCGAATTAAATGACCTGACAAAGCGGTATTCGGTGCTAAACATTGATATCGCTGACGTTAATGATTACATTCCCAAAGACTCCGCTGACGTGGTCCTTTGCAACCCACCCTACTTTCCCGTCACGGCGAAGAGCCAAAAAAATCCGAACCAGGCCCTTGCACTTGCCCGCCACGAGATTGCAACTAACTTGCAGGTGGTATTAAAGCAGATGAGTGGCCTGTTGAAGATGAATGGGCATGGCTACTTAGTCCACCGTCCAGATCGGTTGGCAGAGATTTTAGCCCAGTGTCAAAAGAGTCGCCTGGCACCGAAGAGGATTAGGTTTATCCACCCGAAAGCTGACAGGGATGCGAATATTCTCTTATTAGAAGTAATTAAAGATGGTAAGCCTGGGGGGATGAAAGTTGTCCCGCCACTAGTGGTTAGTGATGACCAGGATAATTACTTGCCGGAAGTAAAAGAGTTGCTCTATGGCAAATAAAAGTTATTATATTTATGTCTTGTATTGTGCTGATGATAGCTTGTACTGTGGTTTTACCGATAATGTAGCGCGGCGGTTTAAGACCCACCAGGAATATAGGGGGGCCAAATATACGCAGGTAAAGAAGCGGCACCCGTTACGACTGCTTTATTCTGAGCAGTTCAGTACTAAACATGATGCGCTTAGTGCGGAATACCACTTTAAGCACCAGACAAGGCGGCAAAAGGAATTGTACCTACGCGAGCACGGCATTAACCTTGCAGAATGGAGAGAAAGATTATCATGAAGATTTATGTTTACGGGGTTTACGCAGACGAAGTTCCATTCATTGAAGAATGGAAAGCGGCCCATCCAGACGTTGTCGTTTCAACAACCACCAAGCAGTTGGATGAGGACAGTGTTAACCTGGCACTGGGGAGCGATGGGGTTGTCGTCTTCCAACAGGCACCTTACCCGGATGCGGCTTTGAAACAACTGGCGGCAAAAGGGATTACCAAAATGTCATTGCGGAATGTCGGGGTTGATAACATTAACCACCAGTTAGCCACGGAACTTGGCTTTCAAATTACCAATGTACCGGTGTATTCACCAGCTGCCATCGCGGAGTTTTCGGTAACGCAGGCGATGAACCTCTTACGCCGGACGAAGGAGTTTTCTCTTAAGATGGCCAAGGGTAATTATCACTGGGCACCGACGATTGCGGCAGAAATGAATCAGCAAGTTGTCGGCATTGTCGGGACCGGTAATATTGGGGCGGCGGCTGCGAAGATCTTTGCGGGCTTTGGTGCAGAGGTGATTGCTTATAGCCGGCACCACAATCCAGAATTGGCCGGGATTGTCGAATATGTGGACCTGCCAGAACTGTACAAGCGGGCGACGGTTATTTCCTTGTACCTCCCCCACGTCCCCGCAACCGATAAGATGATTAACCAGGAGACAATCGCAATGATGCAACCGGGGACGCTGCTTGTTAATACTGCGCGGGGACCATTGATTGATGAAGATGCCCTGATCGCGGCATTAGATCGTGGTCAAATAGGGGGCGCGGCCCTTGATGTTCTCACTGAGGAAACCAAGATCTTTAACCAAGACATCAGTGAGGAAGCAGTTGACTATCCGGCCTTTAAGAAGTTAGTCAACCGGCCTAACGTCTTGATAACGCCGCACATTGCCTTTTATACGGATAAGGCAATCGAAAATATGGTTAAGATGAGCTTGTCAGCTAACCTGGACTTGATCACGACGGGGACCTCTGATAAGTTAGTTCAGTTTTAATCTTGAAATTAAGTGGGGAAAAAGCTTGTCAGCTAGCAAGCTTTTTTGTATACTATATGTCGGTGTCACACGCCAATTTCACACCCAGGATGATGGTGATGAGGGTGCTTTATAAGTCCCATTGCCAGGTGAAGACTGGGGAGGAAAAAACAATTTGGAGGTATTTTTTATGTCTGTAGTTACTATGAAGCAATTGCTTGAAGCAGGTGTCCACTTCGGTCACCAAACTCGTCGTTGGAACCCAAAGATGGAAGAATACATCTTTACTGAACGTAACGGTATCTACATCATTGACTTACAAAAGACTGTTAAGTTGATCGATGCTGCTTACAACTACATGAAGGATGTTGCTGCTAATGGCGGAATTGCTTTATTCGTTGGTACGAAGAAGCAAGCACAAGATGCAATTGAAGAAGAAGCAACTCGTGCCGGTCAATTTTACGTAAACCACCGTTGGTTAGGTGGTACGTTGACCAACTGGAAGACGATTCAATCACGGATCGCTCGCTTGAAGGAACTCAAGAAAATGAGCGAAGACGGTACTTTTGATGTCCTTCCAAAGAAGGAAGTTGCTGTTTTGACTAAGCAACGTGAAAAGCTTGAACGTTTCCTTGGTGGTATTGAAGATATGCCACGGATCCCAGATGTTATGTTCATCGTTGACCCACACAAGGAACAAATTGCTGTTAAGGAAGCACAAAAGTTAAACATTCCGATCGTTGCCATGGTTGATACCAACACTGACCCAGACGACATTGATTACGTTATCCCATCAAACGATGACGCTATTCGTGCCGTACGTCTGATCACTTCAAAGATGGCTGATGCCTTTGTTGAAGGTAAGCAAGGTCAAGATGACGCTCAACAACCAGCAGTTGCTGACGACAACGACGCTAACGAAACTGTTACTGAAGATTCATTAAAGAACTTGAAGAACAGTGTTGAAGGCAAAGAAGACTAACATTTGTTATTAATTCTTGGGCTGTTTTGTACGGACCATTGTGGCCTGAGTACTAAACAGCCCTTTTTATAAAAATCGATAGGTTATAAAGGAGAGATTTCATCATGGCTGAAATTAAAGCTGCTCAAGTTATGCAATTACGTAAGAAGTCCGGTGCCGGTATCATGGATGCCAAGAAGGCATTAGTTGCTAGTGATGGTGACATGGACAAGGCAATGGATTACCTTCGTGAAAAGGGAATCGCTAAGGCAGCCAAGAAGAGCGACCGTGTTGCTGCTGAAGGTTTAGCTGATATTGCAGTTAACGGCAACACTGCGGCAATCGTTGAATTGAACTCAGAAACTGACTTCGTTGCTGCTAGTGACCCATTTAAGGACTTATTAAAGAAGGTTACTAAGTTAATCAGCGAAAACAAGCCAGCTAATGTTGAAGAAGCCTTGGCAATCAAGACTGAAAACGGCACATTGAACGATGACATTATTGCCACAACCCAAAAGACTGGTGAAAAGGTTAGCCTTCGCCGGTTCACGGTTGTTGAAAAGAACGACGGCGACAGCTTTGGTGCCTACTTACACCAAGGTGGTCAAATTGCAGCCTTAGTTGTCTTAGATGGTGCTGACGATGCTGTTGCTAAGGATGTTGCAATGCACGTCGCTGCAATCAACCCAGAATTCATGACTCGTGATGATGTTCCTGCTGACCGTCTTGAACACGAACGCGCTATCTTTAAGGAAGAAACCTTAAACGAAGGTAAGCCTGAAAAGATCGTTGACAAGATTGTTGAAGGCCGTTTAAACAAGTTCTTATCACAAATCTGCTTAGCTGACCAAGACTTTGTTAAGGATTCAGACCAAACTGTTGAACAATACGTTTCAAGCAAGGATGGTAAGTTGAAGTCATTCATCCGTTACGAAGTCGGCGAAGGAATCGAAAAGAAGGAAGACGACTTTGCTCAAGAAGTTAAGGACCAAATGAACTAAGCGTTCGGTCTACTAGGGGGACGTACTCAATGTAGTGCGTCCTTTTTTAAAAATTAACTTGCAAATTCAAGGAGGATATAGCATGGCAGACATTAAGTACAAGCGAGTTATCTTAAAGCTCAGTGGTGAAGCATTAGCCGGCGACAAGGGTTTTGGAATTAACCCCCCTGTGTTAAAGGATGTTGCAAAAGAATTAAAAGAAGTATACGACCTAGGTGTACAAATTGCGATTGTTGTTGGTGGTGGTAACATGTGGCGTGGTGTCACTGGTGCCGAGCTCGGGATGGAACGGGCACAAGCAGATTACATCGGGATGCTTGCCACAATTATGAATGCTTTATCGTTACAGGATGCGCTTGAATCAATTGATGTCCCAACAAGGGTGCAAACGTCAATTGAAATGCGGCAGATTGCTGAACCATACATTCGGCGCAAGGCTATTCGTCATCTTGAAAAGCACCGGATTGTAATCTTTGCCGGCGGGACTGGTAGTCCATACTTCTCAACTGATACCACCGCCGCATTGCGGGCAGCTGAAATTAACGCTGATGCGATCTTGATGGGGAAGAATGGTGTTGATGGTGTTTACTCTGCTGATCCAAATAAGGATAAGAGTGCTACTAAGTTTGACCACTTGACTCACATGGACATTATCGAAAAGAATTTGCATGTAATGGATACGACTGCTAGTTCATTATCAATGGACAACCATATTCCATTGGTTGTCTTCAACTTGAATACGCCAGGGAACATCATGAAGGTTGTTACTGGTGAAGAAGTCGGCACAACAATTGAGGGAGATAAATAATATGGCTACAGGAAAAGATATTTTAAATGATGCCAAGACAAAGATGGCGAAGTCAGGGGATGCCCTTCAACGGACATTAGCTGACATTCGGGCTGGTCAAGCAAATGCCAGCTTGTTAAACCCAATCAAGGTTGAATATTACGGTGCCCCGACACCATTGAACCAGGTTGCTTCAATCACCATTCCTGAAGCACGGCAACTTTTGATTTCACCATACGATGAAAGTGTATTGGATGAAATCGAAAAGGCAATTTATGCTTCAAACCTTGGCTTAACCCCGCAAAACGATGGTAGTTCAATTCGGTTGATTATTCCACAATTAACGGAAGATCGGCGGAAAGAACTAGTAAAAGACGTTAAGGCGGAACTTGAAAAGGCCAAGGTCGCTGTTCGAAACGTCCGGCGTGAAGCAATGGATGACCTAAAGAAGGGTAACAAGAACGGTGACTTTAACGACGATGAATTCCACGACCTTGAAAAGAAGGTTCAGGATGAGACCGATGCCGGCATTAAAAACCTTGAAACAATTGCAGATGCAAAAGAAAAGGAATTAATGGAAGGCTAAACTAAAAGGGGGAAGCTGCGGTGGCTTGATCGCAACTTCCCTTTTTGTTTGACATTTATCGGGAAAATTGAATTAAAAAGTCCCGACAAATTAAGGCTAACTGGCACAATGAATTTTGCGTCTGGTATAATAAAAGCTATAATTAATGGGCAAGGAAGGGTCAATGTTAAGGCTAACTTAACGGCTCGTCCGCCATTAAAACTAAATAGTAATGGAGGAACAGTTAGTGTTTTCCAAAAATAAAAGTGAAGCAAATGATCAACAGCTTGATTTGGAACGCATTCCTAACCACATTGCGATAATCATGGATGGTAACGGCCGCTGGGCTCAAAAGCGTCACCTTCCACGAGTTGCAGGTCATAAACAAGGGATGCAGACCGTAAAAAAGGTAACCATTGCGGCAAGTGATCTTGGCGTTAAGGTCTTGTCACTCTACGCTTTTTCAACCGAAAATTGGAAACGGCCGTCATCAGAAGTTAATTATCTGATGCAGTTGCCGATTCGCTTCTTTTCGACCTTTGTGCCCGACCTGGTTAAACATAACGTTAAGGTTGCGGTGATGGGGGACATCACTAAGCTCCCTGAGCAGACCCAAAAGGCGGTTAAAGATGCGATTGCTGACACAGCTGACTGCAATGGGATGATCTTGAACTTTGCCCTTAACTACGGGAGCAGGGATGAGATTACCCGTGCAATGAAGAAGATTGGTCAGGCGGTAAAAGACGGTCAAATTGACCCCATGACGATTGACGAACAAATGCTGAGCCAGCACATGATGTCTGCCCAGCTGGGGGAGTATGCTGATCCGGACTTGCTAATTCGGACAAGTGGCGAAGAGCGGATTAGTAATTTTATGCTTTGGCAAATTGCCTATAGTGAGCTAGAATTTGTACCAGAACACTGGCCTGATTTCGATGGTGAGTCATTAAAGACGGCAATCATTGAATTTCAAGGCCGTCACCGTCGCTTCGGTGGCTTGAAAAATCAATAATAGATGGGGGAATAGTTTTGAAAACAAGAATTATTACGGCAGTTATTGGCCTCGCTATTTTTATACCGCTAATTGTCTACGGTCACTGGCCACTAACGCTGGCAGCGGTTGTTTTAGGAATCGTTGCGATGTCCGAAGTGCTGGTGATGAAAAGGATGTTTGTCATCTCATTTGAAGCAATTATTAGCTACTTGGGAGTGGCCTTATTGGTGCTCCCGGATAGTTGGTTAACATTCTTGCCGAGTGTTGCAACCCGGTGGTTTGGCTTTTATATTTTGGTATTGCTTCTCTTATTGCATACGGTAATTCGTAAGCAGCGTTTTACCTTCGATGATGCTGGGGTGTTAACCCTCGCGATGCTTTATATCGGGATGGGCTTCCATTTCTTTATCGGTGCCCGGGATATTAACCTTCAGACCTTGCTGTACGGGATGTTCATTGTTTGGATTACCGACAGTGGCGCTTACCTGATTGGTCGCAAGATCGGTAAAAATAAGCTGGCACCAAAGATTAGTCCTAATAAGACCTGGGAAGGCTCAATTGGTGGGACTCTTGCAGCAGTAGTTATCCTGGCCATCTATTGTCATTTCTTCCCAGTTGTTAACGGCTGGCTTACGATGATCGTGGTGACCCTCGTATTGTCGATCTTTGGGCAATTCGGTGATTTAATCGAATCCTCCCTAAAGCGTTACTATGGGGTAAAAGATTCCGGTAAGATCTTACCGGGCCACGGTGGCATCCTTGATCGTTTTGACAGTATGCTCGTTGTAATGCCGATGCTCCACTTATTAGGGATCATCTAAATTAAACGTAAGGAAGAGATTTTTTGATAATAACAATTATTACATTTATTATTGTTTTTGGAATCCTTGTCCTTGTTCACGAGTATGGTCACTATTTCTTTGCTAAACGTGCAGGAATCTTGGTCCGTGAATTCTCAATTGGAATGGGACCGAAAATTTGGTGGAAACGAAAAAATGGCACAACCTACACCATTCGAATCCTCCCGCTGGGGGGCTATGTCCGGCTGGCGGGTGCTGATGATGAAGATCAGGATGAATTAAAGCCAGGGACACCGTTAACCATCCAGCTGAACGATCGCCACGAGGTTACGAGCATTAACGCTAGTGATAAGACAACCCTCTTTCAAGGAATCCCGCTCCAGCTGGTCGATTGTGACCTCGAAGACGAGTTGTGGATTAAAGGATACGTTAACGGTGATGAGAGTGAGGTTAAGCTTTATCACGTTAACCATGATGCGATGATCATTGAACGCGATGGAACAGAAGTCCAAATTGCCCCCCGGGATGTTCAATTCCAATCAGCCAGTCTCCCGGCCCGGATGATGACAAACTTTGCCGGTGCGATGAATAACTTCATCCTTTCGCTAGTGGTTTTTGTCATTCTTGGTTTTACGCTAGCGGGCGTGCCAACCAATAGTAACCAGTTAGGGAAAGTTAATGACAACTCCGTGGCGGCCAAGGCTGGTCTTGCTAGTGGTGACCGGATTACGAAGGTTAATGATACCAAAATCAGTGACTGGACTGACTTATCGACAAGTATTTCTAGCCACCCGGGGAAGCAAGTAACAATTACCTACCAGCGTGATGGTAAGAGTCGTCAAACAAAGCTAACCCCGAAGGCTATTGAACGTAACCACCAAAAGGTTGGCCAGATTGGTATTATGGAAGAGACCGCAACGAGCTTTGCTGCCCGGATCAACTTTGGCTGGCAACAATTTGTTCAAGCAGGGACATTGATTTTCAGCGTCTTAGGCCATATGGTTACCCATGGCTTTAGCCTTAACGACTTGGGAGGCCCCGTTGCAATTTATGCGGGGACATCCCAAGCGACCGCGCTGGGAGTTAACGGGGTCTTAAATTTCCTCGCCCTTTTATCAATTAACTTAGGGATTGTTAACTTATTGCCAATTCCCGCATTGGATGGGGGAAAACTGTTGCTAAATATCATTGAAGCAATAATAAGGCGGCCAATTCCTGAAAAGGCAGAGGGAATTGTAACAATGATTGGGTTCCTAATCTTGTTAACCCTAATGATTCTTGTGACCTGGAATGATATTCAAAGATATTTTATTCGTTAACTATTTGGAGAGATTAAAGGAGAAATTTTATAATGAAGCAGTCGAAAATTTTAATTCCAACGAAGAAAGAGGCACCAAGTGATGCCGAAGCCCTTAGCCACCAAATGATGATTCGGGCAGGCTACATCTACCAAGTATCCGCTGGGGTCTGGTCCTATTTGCCATTGGCTTACCGGGTTATCCGGAAAGTTGAAAATATCATCCGTGATGAAATGGACAAGGCGGATGCTGTCGAAATGTTAATGCCAGGGCTTCTTCCGGCAGACTTGTGGAAAGAATCTGGCCGGTATGAAAGTTATGGCGCAAACCTCTTTAAGCTAAAAGATCGGCGGGAACGGGACTTTATCCTTGGCCCAACACACGAAGAAACCTTCACCGAAGTTATTCGTGACAGTATTAAGTCCTACAAGAAGTTACCACTCGTTGTTTACCAACTTCAGGATAAGTTCCGTGACGAAGATCGACCGCGCTACGGTGTCTTGCGGGGAAAGGAATTTGAAATGCTTGATGGCTACTCCTTCTCTGCTGACCAGGCAGGCCTTGATGAAGCCTACAACAAGCAGGCTCAGGCCTACCGCAATATCTTTGACCGGGTGGGTCTAAACTACAAGGTAATCTTGGCAGACTCTGGAACAATGGGGGGAAAGAACTCCCAAGAATTCTCTGCACCTGCTGAAGTGGGGGAAGATATTATCGCCTACACTGATGGTGATTATGCTGCTAACCTTGAGAAGGCTACAAGCAAGTTTACCGGTGTTCAACAGACAGATGCCCCAGCAGAACTTACAAAGGAAGCCACTCCTGGTGCGCACTCAGTTGACGAAGCGGCCGAAAGCCTTAACCTTGACCCGAACCAAGTGGTTAAGTCAATGCTTTACATGGCGAAGATGAGTGAAGATGAAGTTCAACCGGTCCTTGTGTTGATGCGCGGTGACGATGAGGTCAATGAGGCAAAGGTAACGGATGTGTTAGGGTGCGAAGACCTCGAATTAGCGAGTGAAGAAGACACCCAGAAGTACCTTAATGCTCACCCTGGCTCACTGGGCCCGGTAGGTGTTGGCGAAGAGGTAAAAATTATTGCTGATAACTATGTCAAGGTCCTCGTCAACATGGCTTGTGGGGCTAACGAAGACGGCTATCACTACATTAATGCCAACATTGACCGTGACTTCCGGGTTGATGAGTTTGGCGACTTCCGGAATGTTCAGGAAGGGGAAATTGCCCCTGACGGGAAGCCCCTTAAGTTCACTCCGGGAATTGAAATCGGCCATATCTTCAAGTTGGGAACCCACTACTCCAGCAAACTAGGCGCCCAGGTACTCGACAATAACGGACGGCTGACCGACGTGATTATGGGAAGCTACGGAATTGGTGTTACCCGCTTGCTATCAGCAGTTGCCGAACAAAATGCTGATGAAAATGGGCTTGTCTGGCCTGATAGCATTGCCCCATTCGATGTTCACGTTATTCCAATTAACGCGAAGAAAGACGAACAAATGGCAATGGCTGATGAAATTGACCAACAACTAAGTGCTGCTGGTTATGATGTCCTGGTCGATGACCGGAAAGAACGGGCCGGCGTTAAGTTTGCCGACTCTGATTTGATTGGGATTCCTATCCGGATCACAATTGGTAAGAAGGCCCAGGATGGGATTGTTGAAGTGAAGATCCGGAAGACTGGCGAGACAATTGAAGTCAAGCAAGAAGAACTCGTCAACACGATTGGAATCTTGCTCAAACAATTAAAAGAAGAAAATAAATAATTTCAAAAAATGTGGTTGCAATGTTATGATAAGTAACGTTATTTTGCACCACATTTTTTAGCTAGGAGGATTGTGACGTGGGATTAAGTCGGCATGAATTATTTGAAAAATTACTGGAACAAATTCATTTTCCCGAAAAAGACAATTCGGCGTTTAATGATGGGACGGTCCAGTCGGTGATCGTGCATAAGCAGTCACGCAACTGGGAATTTCACCTGACCTTTAGCAAGGTGCTACCATACCAGCTATTTCAAGAGCTTAACCAGTCCTTAGCAATGGGTTTTAAAGACATTGCCAATGTTAGTGTTAAGATCAGTACCCCGATGACCGATCTTGATGGACAGTTAATCGGTAGCTATTGGCAATACATCATCAACCATGCAGTAAATGATTCCCCAATGCTTCTCCAGGCTTGTATGCAGACGGCCCCTGAGGTAAGTGACGGGCGGGTTAACTTAGTGGTAGAAAACGAAGTGATTAAGGATGTCTTGGCACAAAAAGCACTTGATACGATCGAGAAAAATTATCAAGCAGTTGGTTTTCCGCACTTTCGGATTCACCCGTTTGTTGATGAGTCAGCATCGCAGGCGAAGATTAAAGAGCTAAAGGCCCAGCACGAAAAAGATGATGCTGCGCTTGCTGCCAAGGCAGTTGCCCGGATTAAGAAGAGCAACGCCGCTAAAAAGACAAAGAAAAAAGATGAGGCAGTTGCACCGGCTGATGGGCCAGTTCAGTTAGGCCGGGTGATTGACAGTAAGTTTGATGTCGTTCAGATGAAAGATATTGAAGGTGAAGAGCGGTCGGTTGTTGTCGAAGGGTACGTTTTTAATGCCGAAATCCGCGAACTGCGGTCTGGCCGCCAATTATTAACTTTTGAAATCACTGACTACACTTCTTCATTTGCCGTTAAGAAGTTTTCCCGCAACGCTGAAGAGGAAGCACAGTTTGCCAACATTAAGCCGGGAATGTGGCTAAAGGTCCGTGGCCCAGTTCAAGAGGATACCTGGATGAGGGACCTTGTTATTTCCGCATATGACATTAACGAGATTGGGCATACCGAGCGGCAAGACCAGGCGCCTGCTGACGATAAACGGATCGAGTTGCATACGCATACGGAAATGAGCCAAATGGACGCGACTAATTCGATTACCGAATTAGCCAGCCGTGCTCATAAGTGGGGACACCCGGCGATTGCCGTCACCGATCATGCTAATGTCCAGGCCTTCCCCGAAGCATTTAAGGTTGCCCAAAAGACGGGGATCAAGATGATCTACGGGATGGAAGCAAACGTGGTCGACGATGGGATCCCCCTGGTTTATAACGAAAACCATGCCTTATTGGCCCATAATACTTACGTTATCTTTGACGTGGAAACAACGGGGTTATCGGCAATTTATGATAAGGTGATTGAATTGTCAGCGGTCAAAATGCAAGACGGTAATGTTCTTGAACGCTTTGATGAGTTCATTGACCCTGGTTTCCCCTTGTCAGAGCAAACAACGAACTTGACCAGTATTACGACCGAAATGGTGCAGGGGTCAAAGTCTGAAGAAGAAGTTTTCCAGATGTTTAAGGACTTTTGTGAAGGTTGCATTATTGCCGGGCATAATGTCTCCTTTGATATGGGATTTATGAATACCGGTTACCGGCGACACAAGATGGCCGAAATTACTGAACCAGTGATTGATACCTTGCCACTGGCCCGTTTCCTGTATCCTGACATGCGTGGTTACCGCTTAAACACTTTGAGTAAAAAGTTTAAGGTTGCTCTTGAACACCACCACCGGGCAAACTATGATGCCGAGGCTACCGGGCACTTGTTATACAAGTTTTTAAAGGATGCCGAAGCGCGTTATGACATTAAATATGTTGATGACCTTAACAAGCACATGGAAGAAAATAATGCATACCGGCATGCCCGGCCATTTCACGTGACGATCTTTGCTAAAACTCAGGCAGGGCTAAAGAACCTCTTCAAGCTAGTTTCGCTATCGAACGTGGAATATTTCTTCCGTGTACCACGGATTCCGCGGACCGTTCTAAGTAAGTATCGGGATGGTTTATTACTGGGAACCGCCTGCTCGTCTGGCGAAGTATTTACGGCCATGATGGAGAAGGGCTACGATGAGGCATTAAAAAAGGCCCGGTACTACGACTTTATTGAAGTTCAGCCCAAACCAAACTACGCGCCCTTGCTGGAACAGCACGTAATTGCTGACGATGCCCACCTTGAAGATATTTTAAAAAACATGGTGAAGATGGGCGAGGAGCTGAACAAGACGGTCGTTGCAACCGGTGATGTTCACTACCTTGACAAACATGACGGGGTTTACCGGAAGATCTTGATTAATTCACAGGGGGGCGCTAACCCGTTAAACCGGACGCACCGGCCAGATGTTCACTTCCGGACGACCGATGAGATGTTAACAGAGTTTGCCTTTCTCGGTGAAGAAAAGGCCCATCAAATCGTGGTTGATAACTCGCATAAGATTGCAGATGCGATTGACGACGATATCCGGCCGGTAAAGGATAAACTTTACCCGCCACACATGAAGGGGGCGGAGCAAGAAATTCAAGACCGGACTTGGCACACCGCAAAGAAATGGTACGGTGACCCGCTGCCAACGCTGGTGAAGGACCGGATTGAACTGGAATTAAACAGTAT
The DNA here is from genome assembly GCF_900156885.1 of Limosilactobacillus caccae. Classification (GTDB taxonomy): domain Bacteria; phylum Bacillota; class Bacilli; order Lactobacillales; family Lactobacillaceae; genus Limosilactobacillus; species Limosilactobacillus caccae. The sequence continues at coordinate 802,246 of NZ_FTOY01000011.1, read as the reverse complement.
CGTGAAAAACGGGTTCTCAGTTCACTACCTAATTGCCCAGCGGCTAGTTGCGAAGTCAAATAAAGATGGTTACCTGGTTGGTTCACGGGGATCGGTTGGTTCAAGTGTGGTTGCCACCTTATCAGGGATCACCGAAGTTAACCCCTTACCACCGCACTACCGTTGTCCTCAGTGCCAGTATTGTCACTTCTATACCAAGGGTGAATATAGTTCTGGCTTTGACTTACCGGATAAGCATTGTCCAAAGTGTGGAACATTAATGGTCAAAGATGGCCACGATATCCCGTTCCAAACTTTCTTAGGGTTTAAGGGAAACAAGGTTCCAGATATTGATTTAAACTTTTCCGGGGACTACCAGCCAATTGCCCATAACTACATGAAGGTCCTCTTCGGTGAAAAGAACGTGTTCCGGGCGGGAACGATCGGAACGGTTGCCGATAAGACTGCTTATGGTTATGTCAAGGCTTATGAGCGGGATACGGAAAAAGAATTCCGCAAGGCTGAAGAAGACCGGTTAGCCAAGGGGGCAACCGGGGTAAAGCGGACCACCGGGCAGCACCCCGCTGGAATCATAATTGTTCCTGATGACATGGACATCTACGACTTTACCCCTGTTCAGTACCCAGCTGATGATCAATCGGCTGCCTGGGAAACAACGCACTTTGATTTCCACTCGATTCACGATAATATTTTAAAGATGGATATCCTGGGCCACGATGACCCGACCATGATTCGTGCCCTCCAAGATCTCTCGGGGGTCGATCCGCAGTCGATTCCAATGGATGATCCAGGGGTGATGTCACTCTTCTCCAGCCCGAAGATTTTAGGGGTGACGGAAGAGCAGATTCAAAGTAAGACCGGGACACTCGGCTTGCCGGAGTTCGGTACCCGTTTTGTCCGGGGGATGCTTGAAGACACCCACCCAAAGAATTATTCCCAGTTACTGCAGATTTCTGGCCTATCACACGGGACAGGGGTGTGGTTGGATAACGCCCAGGAATTGATTAAGCAAGGAATTGCCACGATTGCGAACGTGATCGGCTGCCGTGATAACATTATGACCGACTTGATCCACTACGGCCTTGATTCTGAAACCTCATTTCAGGTGATGGAGCACGTGCGGAAGGGGCGGGGAATCCCGGATGATTGGCAAAAGAAGATGCTTGATGCCAATGTTCCACAGTGGTACCTTGACTCATGTCTGAAGATTAAGTACATGTTCCCGCGGGCCCATGCTGCCGCTTATGTGCTGATGGCCTTGCGGATTGCCTACTTTAAGGTCTACTTCCCGTTGGTCTACTACTGTGCCTTCTTCTCAGTGCGGGCTGATGACTTTGACGTTGTTGCAATGGCTCATGGCAAAGACGCCGTTAAGCAACGGATGAAGGAAATCAATGACCAGGGAAATGATGCTAGTGCAAAGGATAAAAACCTCTTGACCATCCTTGAACTGGCCAACGAAATGTTAGAGCGGGGCTTTAAGTTTAAGATGGTCGATATTGAACGGTCGGATGCGTCTGACTGGTTGATTGATGGTGACTCATTAATCGCCCCATTCCGGGCAGTACCAGGTCTGGGGTTAAACGTTGCTAAGCAAATCGTCGCCGCCAGAGAGGAACGGCCATTCCTGTCTAAAGAAGACTTAGCGGAGCGGGGGAAGGTTTCACAGACGCTGATTAACTTCCTGACTGATAATCATGTTTTAGACCAGCTTCCTGATGAGAATCAACTGAGCCTCTTTTAGGACGACTTTGTCTGTTAGCTTGCCAGCGCGGATGTTACATGCTACAATTACTAATGGTAATAACTCGTGGGAGTGAGCAGAGATGCTCGCTCTTTTTATTGCAAATAATGGAGGTGACACATTTGAGCACTGTTGTTGAGACCGTTTCCGATCTTGTTAACCCGATTCTGGCAGATCATGGCTTTTACTTGTACGACATTGAGTTTGTCAAGGAAGGGAAGAGCTGGTACTTACGTGTTTACATTGATAAGGATAGCGGCATTACACTTGAAGACTGTGCCACGGTTAGCGATGAGTTAAGCGAAGCATTGGATAATGTTGAACCGGACCCGATTCCGCAAGCATACTTTTTAGAAGTCTCTTCGCCAGGCGCAGAACGGCCCCTGAAGAGTGAACAGGACTATGAGCGGGCGGTTGACCATTACATCCACGTTTCGCTTTACCAACAGATTAATGGGCAAAAGGTATACGAAGGAACATTAACGACGCTGACCCCCGAAGAATTGACGTTGGACTATCTGGATAAGACACGTCATCGGCAAATCACGATTGATCGAAAGAAAATCGCTAAAGCGCGGTTAGCAATTAAGTTTTAGTATTGAAGGAGTGTCACAAAGGTGAGCAAGACAAAAATTAATACCGAAATGATTGGCGCCCTTGATTATCTTGAAAAAGAAAAGGGTATTAAAAAAGAGGTAGTGATCGAAGCACTAGAACAGGCTTTGGAATCTGCATACAAGCAAAATTACGGTGAAAAAAACGTTGAAGTAGAATTCAACTCATTGACCGGTAATATTAAGGTATACGCTGTTAAGACGATTACCGACGACGAAGAAGCAGTTGAAGCTGACGGTAACGAATTCATGAGCTTGGCAGACGCACGAAAGCTCCCGCATGGGCAAGGCTACGATGTCGGTGATGAAATCCGTGAAGAAGTAACGCCACGCGACTTTGGGCGGATTGCTGCCCAAACTGCTAAGCAAGTTGTAATGCAACGCTTGCGTGAAGAAGAACGAAAGATCATCTACGACAAGTACAAGACCTATGAAAACGAAATTATCACCGGGGAAGTTTCTCGTGAAGACCGGCGCTTTACCTATGTCGATCTCGGTGATGGCGTTGAAGGGGCAATGGGCTTCCGGGATAAGATGCCTGGTGAACACTACCATGTTCATGACCGGATCCAGGTTTATGTATCAAAGGTGAATGATGATCGTCGTGGTCCCCAAATTTTTGTTAGTCGGACTGCCCCAGAACTCTTGAAGCGGTTATTTGAACGGGAAGTTCCTGAAATTAAGGACGGGACGGTCTTGATTGAAAACATCGCGCGTGAAGCTGGCGACCGGGCAAAAGTTGCCGTTTACTCCAATGATCCAAACGTTGACCCTGTTGGTACCTGCGTTGGTCCACGAGGCTCCCGGGTTCAAGCAATCGTTAACGAACTTGACGGGGAAAACATGGACATTGTTGAATACGTAAAGGATCCTGCCAAGTTCATTGCCAACGCCTTAAATCCTGCAGAAGTTCTCGACGTTATTTTTAACGAAGACCAACCAGTCGTTAGTGAAGAGAACGAAGCTGAAGAAGTTGATGGCGAAGAAATTGCAGAACAACAAGCGGAACGTTCATGTACCGTTGTTGTACCTGATAACCAACTTTCACTAGCAATTGGTAAGCGGGGACAAAACGCGCGGTTAGCCGCACGGTTGACAAAGTACAAGATTGACATCAAGTCAGCATCTGAAATGGAAGACGTTGACCAGGAAGCAGAAGCAAACGAAGCTTCCGTTGACGATTCAACAACTACCGAAGACGAAGACTAAAATCATTTATCAAGCAGCGGGGTGAAAAAGATGAAAAAGAGAAAAATACCGATGCGTAAGGATATTGTTACCGGAGAAATGATGCCGAAACGGCAATTGATTCGTGTCGTTAAAAATAAGGAAGATCAAGTGTCACTAGATCCCACGGGGAAGAAGCCAGGGCGCGGGGCCTACATTGCGGTTGATGTTGATATTGCAAAGCGGGCCAAGAAGGAAAAGACCTTTGAAAAGGCCTTTCACATCAAACTTGATGATTCATTTTATGATGAACTAATCAAGTATGCCGACCACTTACAAGCCCGGCAAGAACTATTTGGCAATGATCAAAAATAATCAGCAAGTCTTAAACCTCCTCGGCTTAGCGCGTCGTGCACGTCAGCTGCAGAGTGGTGAAGGAATTGTAATCAAAAATATTCAAACTCAACAGGCAAAGTTTGTGTTTTTAGCTGCGGATGCCGGAAAGGCTAGTGCCAAAAAGATTACCGATAAGTGTAAATTTTATGGAATTCCTTTTTCGACAGCTTATACTAAAGACCAGCTCAGTCAGGCAACGGGACAATCAAGAACCGTTTTTTGTGTGATGCAATCAGGTTTTGCAAGAAAGTTTGAGGAACTACTAACAATGGATTAAGGAGCGTGAGCATATGGCTAAGGAACGTATTTATGAATTAGCTAAGGAATTAAAGATGCCTAGCAAGGACTTAGTTAATGTTGCTAACCAACAAGGGATGGAAGTTAAGAGCCACATGTCTTCAGTGACACCAGAACAGGCCCAAAAGTTACGCAAGCTTGTTAACGGTGGTGGACAACAACCAGCGAAGAAGCAAGCAGGGCAAGCAAAGAACCATCAGGGTGGCCAACAACATCCGCAAAAGAATCATGGTAACCACCATGACAATGGGCAAAGTCATGAAAAGCACCACGAGAAGGTGCAAAATGAGCGGCCACAAAAGAAAAACGATCGTCAAGCTAACAATGGTGAGAAGAACAACAACCAACACCGTAACAATAACAAGGGCGGTCGTTTTGGTGGCAGCTTAAACAACAATGATCGAAACGGCAAGCGTTTTAACAAGAAGAATAAAAAGAACAAGAAGCACAATAAGAATAAGCGGATGAAAGAAGTTGTTCATAAGCAACCAACACAGCGTAAGGACAAGCCGCTTCCAGAAGTGCTCGAATATTCTGATGGGATGAACGCACAAGACCTGGGTAAGATTTTGCACCGTTCCCCAGCGGAAATTGTTAAGAAGCTCTTCATGTTAGGGGTAATGATTAACCAAAACCAATCCCTTGACAAGGATACGATTGAACTGTTGGCAACTGATTACGGCATCGAAGCTAAGGAAAAGGTTGAAGTTGATGTTTCTGATATCGACAAGATGTTTGAAGACGAACAAAATAATACTGAAAACCAAGTTTCTCGGCCAGCGGTTGTTACTGTGATGGGTCACGTTGACCACGGTAAGACGACCTTGCTTGATAAGCTTCGTCACTCCCACGTTACGGAACACGAAGCAGGGGGAATTACGCAGGAAATCGGTGCTTACCAAGTCCACTACAACGACCAGTTAATCACCTTCCTTGATACGCCGGGACACGCGGCCTTTACTGAAATGCGGGCGCGTGGGGCAAATATCACCGACATTACGGTCTTAGTGGTTGCTGCTGATGACGGGGTAATGCCACAGACAGTCGAAGCTATCCACCACGCCCAAGCAGCCAAGACGCCAATTATCGTTGCGGTTAACAAGATTGATAAGCCAGGGGCTAACCCTGACCGGGTAACTGAAGAATTAGCGAAGTACAACCTGATCCCCGAAGATTGGGGTGGGGACACAATCTTTGTAAAGATTTCTGCCAAGTTTGGTAAGAACCTCGACGAATTGCTCGACATGATTCTTCTGCAAGCAGAAATGCTCGAATTAAAGGCCAACCCAGACCAAAACGCTGCTGGTTCCGTTGTTGAAGCTCGGCTTGACCAGGGTCGTGGTTCGGTTGCCACTGTCCTTGTTCAACAAGGGACGCTCCATGTCGGTGACCCAATTGTTGTTGGTAATACCTTCGGCCGTGTGCGGACGATGACCAATGAAAATGGTCGCCGGATTAAGGAAGCAACGCCATCAACACCAGTCGAAATTACCGGGTTAAATGACGTTCCAGAAGCCGGTGACCGGTTCGTTGTCTTTGATGACGAAAAGACTGCCCGGGCAGCTGGTGAAGCACGGGCAAAGCGGGCCCAAGATAAAGAACGGCAAAAGACCTCCCATGTTACCTTGGACAACCTCTTTGCAACGATGAAGAAGGGTGAAATGAAGACCTTGCCAATCATCATCAAGGCCGATGTACAAGGATCAGTGGAAGCCCTTAGTCAGAGCTTGCAAAAGATCAAGGTTGATGGTGTCCGGGTTGATATTATCCACCAAGCTGTTGGGGCAATTAACCAGAGCGACGTAACATTAGCAGAAGCATCAAACGCTGTTATTATTGGATTCAACGTGCGGCCAACTGCTGTTGCGAAGAGCATGGCTGATTCCAGCAACATCGATATTCGTCTTCACCGGGTTATCTATGATGCCATTGAAGAAGTTGAAGATGCGATGAAGGGGATGCTTGAACCGGTTTACAAGGAAGAGACAATCGGACAAGTTGAAGTTCGTCAAATCTACAAGGCTTCAAAGGTCGGGACGATTGCTGGGGGAATGGTTACCTCTGGTAAGATTACCCGTGATTCTAAGGTCCGCTTAGTTCGTGACGGAGTTGTTATCTATGAAGGTGAACTCGGTAGTCTTAAGCGTTTCAAGGATGACGTTAAGGAAGTTAAGCAGGGCTTTGAATGTGGTTTGACAATTGAAAACTACAACGACATTAAGGAAATGGATGTTATCGAAGCCTACAAGATGAAAGAAGTTCCGGTTAAGTAAACTGAGGAGAAAGATAAATGGCAAGTAAACAATATCGGGTTGACCGCTTAGCGCAAGAGATTCAACGTGATGTTGATGAGATCTTGTTAAAGCGGGTTCGTGACCCCCGTGTACAAGGAATCACGATTACAGGTGTTGACGTTACCGGTGACCTTCAACAAGCAACTATTTATTACAGTTTATTGTCTGATCTCGCCTCTGATGGTGAAAAAGCTCAAGCTGGTTTAGATAAGGCAACCGGGTTGATTCGGAGTGAATTAGGGGCCCGGCTGAACATCTTTAAGACACCAGAGATTAAATTCGTTAAGGATCCATCAGTTGCCTATGGTAGCCGGATTGACCAATTAATTAACGAATTACACCGAAAAGAAAAATAACTAAGTTAAAAAGCTGGTGGAGAAATGATTTCTTCCCAGCTTTTTTGGAGGAACAATAATGGACGGAATTATTCCTTTATATAAAGAACGGGGGATGACCAGCTTTGCCTGTGTCAGCCGCTTACGACAAATATTAAAGACGAAAAAGATCGGTCACTCTGGGACACTTGATCCTGCGGTTGCCGGGGTGTTGCCGATTTGCGTGGGAAATGCGACGAAGGTAGTTGATTACCTGATGCAGTCGGGCAAGCAATACCAGGGGGAACTCGTGATTGGCTTTGCGACAACCACCCAGGACCTAGAAGGCGAAACGGTTGCTGAAAAACCAGTTGACCAGCCAATTGCCGCGCAGGCGATTAGCAATGCGATGGCGAAAATGACTGGTGAAATTACCCAGATTCCACCGATGTATTCTGCCGTCAAGGTAAATGGTAAGAAGCTTTATGAATATGCGCGGGCTGGTGAAAAGGTGGAGCGGCCGCGGCGGACAGTCACGATTAGTAAATTTGAATTACTCAGTACAAAGTATGATTCGGCTAAGAAACAGCAACGGGTGCGGTTCAATGTTGAATGTAGCAAGGGAACCTATATCCGGACCTTAGTCGTCGACCTTGCTAATCAGCTAGGCTATCCCGGGGTAATGAGCATTTTGACCAGGCTAAAGAGTGGCGGCTTTACTCTGGAACAGACATTGAGCTTAACGGATGTCCAAGATGCGGTTGCCAATCAGACCCTTAAGCAATATCTTTATCCCCTCGATTATGCTTTGCAAAATTACCCGCACCAGGAACTTCGCGCCGCTACGTGGAAGAAAGTGCAAAATGGGGGATGGTTGTCTTCGAGCGAACTTGATACAAGTGAACGCGAAATTGTGTTATCATTTGATGGGCAAGTAAAGGCCTTGTATCACTTTGACCAAAAAGATCAGGTATACAAGCCGACAAAAATGTTCGCGGTTAAATAAGGAGTGTGGAGTAGTTGCGAGTCATTAAAATTCGCCATCCATTAAAAAAAGAATTAATTCCAGCAGGGCAAGTTGTGCTAGCGATGGGCTTCTTTGATGGTGTCCACCGTGGGCACCAGGCAGTGATTTTACGGGCAAAAGAGATCGCTGCGCAACGGGGACTGCCGTTAGCAGTATTGACTTATGACCACGCCCCCGGGGTTGTTTATCGCCAGTACGAGGGCGGCTTTAAGTACCTATCAACGACTGCACGGAAATTGGACCTACTTGAGCAATTAGGGGTTGACCTTGTTTATTTAACAAGTTTTACCTCGGCCTTTGCTAATCTAACGCCCCAAAACTTTGTTGACCAGTACCTGGTTAACTTCCATGCGACGGTAGTAGTTGCCGGTTTTGACCATACATATGGGCCAGCAGAGATTGCGTCAATGGAATTATTGCCAAAGTACGCGCAGGGCCGTTTTGAAGTCGTTGCGGTTCCCAAATTAACAGAAGAAAATAGTGAGATTAAGATTGGCTCCCGGGAAATCCGGCGACTAATTGATGACGGTAACGTAACGGCGGCTAATCATGCCCTGGGCTATGTCTACCAGACGACTGGCCTTGTTGTGCATGGGCTGGCGCGCGGGCGGACGCTTGGCTTTCCGACGATTAACGTTGAACATCCTGCAGAAGAACGAATTCCTAAAATTGGGGTCTATGCGGTCACGGTTAAGATTGGTGATCACTGGTACGAGGGGATGGCGAGTGTGGGCCATAATATTACCTTTGGTGATACCAACCAATTGACAGTTGAAATTTACCTCTTTGACTTTCACCGAATGGTATACGGTGAACAAGTTAAGGTGCGCTGGTATAAGTATCTGCGGGGCGAAGAAAAGTTTGCGGGCGCTGACGAGCTCGTTGCGCAGATGAGAAAAGATGAGCAACATTCCCGGCAAGATTTGCGTGAACTAACGACGGTTCACTATGACTTGCAGTAGTTGGCACCCAAATAAAAAAGACTGCTAATGGCTTTTAACCATTGGCGGTCTTTTTTAATGTCGACTCCCCCGGTGACTAGTTGTTTGGTTGATCTTATGGATATTGCGCTCAAACTTAAATCCGCCGTCCTTAACAAATTTAAAATGGCGCATCTTACCGTTGAAGGGCTTGCCATTGAGGCGGAGGGTTGTCCAATTGCGCATAACCTTGGTCATGGTATCAAGGTCTTTGAGGCGGTTCGGATTCCCCTCTTTTTCCGCCGCTGCTTTAATGTCTGATTGGAGGCGGTAGACGAGGTTATTGTGGTACTCAAGTAGCTTGTCAGTCAGGGGGGCATTACGGTACTTATTAAATAGTTTTTGAATTAACAGCATTGCTTCCTCCGCATTGTGCGGTTGAACGTACCGTTGTTCCTTGTGTTTCATTGTTGAAAAAACTCCTTTAAAATCTTTGACGTTTCTTGACTTTTAGGATGGTCCTTGGTATATTATACAGTGTGTTTAGCACTTGACCCTAATGAGTGCTAAAAGGGGAAGTGATATTCATGCTAACACAACGACAAAAGAAGATTCTGCAAGCGATTGTACGTCAATACACGTCAACTGGTCAACCTGTTGGGTCAAAACACTTAGCTGAAAAGTTACCGTTTAAGGTTAGTTCAGCGACAGTGCGCAATGAGATGGCTGTTTTAGAGAAAAATGGTTTGATCTTAAAAGAGCACTCCTCATCTGGCCGGGTACCATCAAAGAAGGGGTACCGCTACTATGTCGATAACCTCTTGGATCCGCAGGCGGTTACTGATAATGACCTGGTGGTTATCCAAAATTCTTTGGGCACGGGTTTTCAAAAGATTGACGAGATTGTATCACACTCCGCAGATATCCTATCAAACTTAACTTCATACACGGCATTCACACTAAAGCCGGAACAAGAAGATGTTCGCTTGAGTGGGTTCCGGGTTGTCCCCCTTGGTAATCAGAAGGTCATTGCCATTTTGGTTACGGATAGTGGGGAAGTCGAGAGCCAGTCGTTCACATTACCGCGGGACCTTGATACCGATGCAATGCAGGCGGTCATCCGGATGATTAATGACCAACTGGTGGGGCTACCATTGACGACGGTCATTAAGCGCTTAAAAGACGATATCCCACTGCGGGTCGTCCATTATATGCATAGTCCGGACGGCTTCCTTGATATATTTGACGATATCTTGTCCCAGGCGGCTCGCGAGCGGTTCTTTGTCGGTGGTCGACTTAATATTCTCGACTTTTCCAACAATCATGATCCGCACGCAATCCAGGCACTATACGGCTTGCTTGATCAAAATGATAATCTGTCGAGCCTGCTGGAGGCCAGTGATGCTCCTGATAATGGAGTTAAGGTTAAAATCGGTCAGGAAATTTCAAGCAATAAGCTCCTTGACGACTATAGTTTGATTACTGCTAGTTACAATGTGGAACAATACGGCAAAGGAATTATTGCTGTTTTGGGGCCAACGAGGATGCCTTATTCACGGACAATCGGGATTGTTAATGCCTTTCGTCAGGAATTAGCAAAGCGGTTGCTTGATTTCTACCGTCACTATTACGATTCATAGGAGGCGAGTTAATTGGCCAAGGAAAAAGAAAATCAGCAAAAAGCAAAAAAGCAGGAAGCACCAGCGAAAGATGATGCGCCAAAGAAAAAAGTTGATAAGACTGCTGAATTAGAAAAGCAAGTTGCGGACTTAAAAGAGCAACTGGCAGATAAAGATGATAAATATTTACGCGCTGCAGCGGAAATTCAAAATATGACGACCCGTTTTAATAAGGAACGAGCACAGCTCTTGAAGTATGACGGTCAAGATCTGGCAAAAGAAATGTTGCCAGTGCTTGATAACCTTAAGCGGGCATTAGCAATTGACGTTTCAGATGAAAATGGTAAACAACTGAAAAAGGGGATCCAGATGGTTCATGATGGCTTAGTAAAGGCCTTTGATGACCATGAGATTACTGAGATTGAAGCGCTAGATAAGCCGTTTGATCCGACCCTTCACCAGGCAGTACAGACAGTTCCGGTTGAAGAGGGACAAAAGCCTGAAACAGTTGTTAAAGTCCTCCAAGCTGGTTACCAGTTGAAGGACCGCGTACTACGGCCAGCAATGGTTATCGTAGCTCAATAATTCTAAATAAGAGAGGGAATAAAATATGGCAAGTAATAAGATTATTGGTATTGACTTAGGTACTACTAACTCCGCGGTTGCCGTTATGGAAGGTAACGAACCAAAGATCATCACTAACCCAGAAGGTAGTCGGACTACTCCTTCTGTCGTATCATTTAAGAATGGTGAAACCCAAGTTGGGGAAGTCGCTAAGCGGCAAGCAATCACTAACCCCAACACGATTTCATCAATCAAGAGTCACATGGGTGAAGCCGGATACACCGTTGAAGTAGATGGCAAGAAGTACACTCCTCAAGAAATTTCCGCAATGATTTTGCAATACTTGAAGAAGTACGCGGAAGATTACATTGGTGATACAGTGGACAAGGCCGTTATTACGGTTCCTGCTTACTTCAATGATGCCCAACGGCAAGCTACTAAGGATGCTGGTAAGATTGCCGGCTTAGATGTTAAGCGGATTATCAACGAACCGACTGCTTCATCACTTGCCTATGGTTTGGACAAGCAAGATAAAGACGAAAAGATTCTTGTTTACGACCTTGGTGGTGGTACTTTCGATGTTTCCATCCTTGAATTAGGTGACGGGGTCTTCCAAGTACTCTCTACTAACGGTGATACGCACTTAGGTGGGGATGACTTTGACCAAAAGATCATCGACTGGTTAGTTGAAGGCTTCAAGGAAGAACATGGGGTTGACTTATCTCAAGACAAGATGGCTCTTCAACGGTTGAAGGACGCTGCGGAAAAGGCTAAGAAGGACTTGTCTGGTGTTCAAGAAGCCCAAATCAGCTTACCATTCATCTCTGCTGGTGAAAATGGCCCGCTCCACTTGGAAAAGACGTTGACACGGGCACAATTCAACCAATTAACTAATGACTTGGTTGAACGGACAAAGCAACCAGTATTAAATGCGTTGAAGGATGCTGACCTTTCATTTGATGATATTGATGAAATTATCTTAAACGGTGGTTCAACCCGGATTCCTGCTGTTCAAGAAATGGTTAAGGAATTAACTGGCAAGGAACCTAACCACTCCATCAACCCTGATGAAGCGGTTGCCCTTGGTGCTGCTGTTCAAGGTGGGGTTCTTACTGGTGATGTTAAGGACGTTGTCTTACTTGATGTTACGCCACTTTCCCTTGGGATTGAAACCATGGGTGGGGTCTTCACTAAGTTGATTGACCGGAACACGACCATCCCAACTTCCAAGAGTCAAATCTTCTCAACGGCGGCTGATAACCAACCAGCTGTTGACATCCACGTTCTCCAAGGTGAACGGCCAATGGCTGCTGATAACAAGACCTTAGGTAACTTCCAACTGACAGACATTCCAGCTGCCCCTCGTGGTGTTCCTCAAATCAAGGTTACCTTTGATATTGACAAGAACGGGATTGTTAACGTTTCTGCCGAAGATCAAGGTACTCACAAGAAGCAAAACATCACGATCAAGTCTAACTCCGGCTTGAGTGATGAAGAAATCGAACGGATGAAGAAGGATGCTGAAGAGCACGCCGAAGCCGACAAGAAGAAGAAGGAAGAAGTTGACTTGAAGAACGAAGTTGACCAAGAACTCTTCCAAGTCGACAAGACCTTAAAGGAAGTCAAGGGTAAGGTTCCTGAAGACGACATCAAGAAGGCTGAAAGCGCCCGTGATGACTTGAAGAAGGCCAAGGAAAGCGGCAACTTAGACGACATGAAGGCAAAGAAGGATGCCTTAAACAAGGTTATCCAAGACCTTTCTGTCAAGCTTTACCAACAAGCGCAAGGTGCGCAAGGCGGTGCTGCTAACGGCCAACCTGGTGGTAACCCGAACGACAATGGTCAAAACAACGGTAATGGCAATGATGACAACACCGTTGATGGTGACTTTAAGGATGTTACACCAGACGACCAAAAGTAGTCGATAATATAACAGTCTTAAGATGTAATGTAAAAGCCAAAGGCCAAGCAAATGAGGACTTTGGCTTTTACTTTCGATTACTGCCTGTGGTATAACTAAACAAGCATTAAATTAGCGAGGTATTTATATGGCAGAACAAGATTACTACGACGTTTTAGGTATCTCAAAGGATGCCTCCGAGTCTGACATTAAGCGTGCATACCGGCGGTTAGCAGCGAAGTATCACCCTGATGTTAACCACGAGCCAGGCGCTGAAGAGAAGTTTAAAAAGATCAATGAAGCTTATGAAACACTAAGCGATAGTCAAAAGCGGGCCCAGTATGACCAATTTGGTTCTGCTGGTCCACAAGCGGGCCAAGGTTTTGGTGGCTTTGGCGGTGGTCAAGGCTACAGTCAAGGCTTTGGCGGTGGCTTTGATGACATCTTTAGCCAGTTCTTTGGTGGCGGTGGTCGTTCTCGTCAGGACCCGACGGCGCCCCGGCCTGGCCGTGACTTGCAGTACTCCATGACCCTTAAGTTTATGGATGCAGTTTTTGGCAAGACGACCACAATCAAGTACGATCGGGATGCCGAGTGTAAAACTTGTCACGGGACCGGAGCAAAGCCGGGCAAGTCACCAGTTACTTGTTCTCGTTGTCACGGTAGTGGGGTGGTTGTCAATGTTCGGCAGACCCCACTGGGCAATATGCAGACGCAGACGACTTGTCCAGAATGTCACGGGACCGGGAAGATCGTTAAGCCAGAAGATAAGTGTCAGACCTGTCATGGGGCTGGCCACGTTCATGAGCGGCATGAGCTAGAAGTTAAGGTGCCGGCAGGTGTTGACGATGGTCAGCAGATGCGGTTACAAAACCAGGGGGATGCTGGTGAAAACGGCGGCCCTGCCGGGGACTTATACATTGTCTTCCGGGTAACCCCAAGCCGCGACTTTAAGCGTGATGGCTCAACGATCTACGTTGACCGTGATATCTCATTTGCACAAGCAGCCCTGGGGGATGAGGTGAAGGTTAAGACCGTCCATGGTGATGTTAACCTTAAGATTCCAGCTGGTACGCAATCAGAAACCAACTTCCGCTTACGTGGCAAAGGTGTTCCCCACCTCAACGGCAATGGTAATGGTGATGAACACGTAACTGTCCATGTGAAGACACCAAAGAGCTTAAACAAGCGGCAACGGGAAGCCATGTTAGCTTTTGCGGCTGCTAGTGGTGAAGACGTGAAAGGTGTTAAGAAGAGCGTGCTCGATAAGCTGAAAGACGCTTTTGAAGATAAATAAAACAAGCTGGGAAAAAGCTTCTCGGAGCCCCGGTGGGGTAACCTAGGACGGACGTTGGCACGGCACGGGCCGACGTTTGTCCGTAGTTACCCTTGAGGGGCTCGCTTTTTTCCCGCGATTACTGTGTAATATTTGGAGATAAAACTAGGGGCCGGAAAGAAAAATAGTTTCTTTCCGGCCCCTAGTTTTTTAGCTTCTTTGCCAACCGCCTCCCTTTCCATTAGCGGGACTGATTTGGTATACTATTAAAAGAATATTCGTTGAAAGTGAGTCTTATGCATGAACTTAGAAGAAATGAAAGAGCGCCAGAAACACATTCGTAATTTTTCGATTGTGGCGCACATTGACCATGGGAAATCGACCCTTGCAGACCGTATCTTAGAGATGACGGATTCTATCAGCAAGCGGGAGATGAAAAACCAGATCCTTGATGATATGCCCCTTGAGCGTGAACGGGGAATTACAATTAAACTAAATGCTGTTGCCTTAACTTACCATGCTAAGGATGGACAGGACTACATTTTTCACTTGATTGATACGCCCGGTCACGTCGACTTTTCGTATGAAGTTTCCCGGTCGCTGGCGGCCTGTGAAGGCGCAGTCTTAGTTGTTGACGCGACCCAGGGGGTGGAAGCGCAGACCCTCGCGAACGTCTACCTGGCACTGGATAATGATCTGGAGATTCTCCCGGTTATTAATAAGATTGACTTGCCATCCGCTGATCCTGACGGGACAAAGAAGCAGATTGAAGATGAGATTGGCCTCGATACTGAGGATGCCGTTGATATCAGTGCAAAGACGGGGATGGGAGTTGACCAGGTCCTAGAAAAGATCGTCCAGGATGTTCCAGCCCCGACCGGTGACTTGACGGCTCCCTTAAAGGCATTGATCTTTGATTCTAAGTATGATGACTACCGGGGGGTTGTCCTTAGTGTACGGATCTTTGAAGGGACCGTAAAAAAGGGTGACCGGATTAAGTTAATGAACAGTGGGACTGAATACGAGGTGGCAGAAGTGGGGATCAACTCACCAAAACCATTAGCACGGGATGTTTTAATGGCTGGTGATGTTGGTTACATCACCGCAGCGATTAAGGATATCAAGGATACCCGGGTCGGTGATACGGTCACAAGCGCGACAAACCCTACTGCTAAGCCATTAGAGGGTTACCGGCAGATGACGCCGATGGTTTACGCGGGTCTTTACCCAACTGACAATGCAAAGTTTAACGACCTGCGGGAGGCGTTAGAGAAGCTGCAATTAAATGATGCGGCGCTGGTTTTTGAGCCCGAAAGTTCCCAGGCGTTGGGCTTTGGTTTTCGTTGTGGTTTCTTAGGATTACTGCACATGGATGTTGTTCAAGAACGGTTAGAGCGAGAATTTAACCTTGACTTAATTACAACTGCACCATCAGTAACCTACCACGTTGAGCTGGCTGATGGGAGCACGGTTGAGGTGGAAAACCCGGCAGAAATGCCCGATGCTTCTTCGATTAAGGCGATTAAGGAACCATATGTCAAGGCATCAATCATGGTCCCGAATGACTATGTCGGACCAGTCATGGAGTTATGCCAACGGAAACGGGGAATCTTTGAAACGATGGAATACCTGAGTGACACCCGGGTAAACGTGATTTACCATGTGCCATTGTCAGAAATCATCTTTGACTTCTTTGATAAACTAAAGAGTTCAACCCGTGGCTATGCTTCCATGGACTACGAAGTTGATGATTACAAGCCAAGCAACCTGGTTAAGATTGACATCCTCTTAAATGGGGACAAGGTCGATGCGTTAAGCTTTATTGCCCACAAGGACTTCGCTGCTGAGCGGGGACGGGAGATCACTTCTAAACTAAAGAAGATTATCCCCCGGCAAAACTTTGAAATTCCAATTCAAGCGGCAATTGGCTCAAAGATCATCGCGCGGACAAATATCAAGGCTTACCGGAAAGACGTTACCGCCCGGATCCACACGGGGGACCCCGACCGGCGTGCTAAGTTATTGGAAAAGCAGAAGCGTGGTAAGAAACGGATGAAGGCCGTTGGAAAAGTTGAGATTCCACAAGCTGCCTTTATGGCCGTTTTGAAGACCGATGAGCAATTGGATGAAAAGTAAATATTGATGTAAAGGCATTTCTAACTTGCTGGATTTCACAAAGTAGACCAATTTATATACCAATTAAAGTGTTTTGCCCACCATTTGCCCACATGAAGTACCTTCGTGGGCAAGACGTAAGATACTTTGTGGGCAAATGGTGGGCAAGATTTTACATTTTAGCTATTTGATCAAATAGATTTGCTGTTTGATGTTTCTTCTTATTGCTAAGATGGACATAGGTATCTAGAGTGGTGGCAATTTTGTTATGGCCCAATCGTACTTGGACCTCTTTAGCAGATGCACCCGCTTCTAGTAACATGGTTGCGTGGGTATGACGCAAACTATGGAAATTAAATGGGAAACCTAGCTCTTTAGTGACGGTACTTGCATAGTACTTAATCGAATTGGGAGTTACAGGTTTCCCATTTTCTTTTGTACATACAAAGTTAGATTCATGGTAATTTTTACCATATCGTAAACGATTTTCATTTTGTAATCGCCGCTGAACTTTAAGCGCATGGATAAGTTGATCACCGATTGCAATTGTTCGATAACTGGCGGCTGTTTTTAATTTTCCAAGTCGAACATCAGTTTTGGAATATTGTTTCATTTGCTGAGTAACATTAATTTCAGCATCTGGTAAACTAACATTATCCCATTCAAGACCGGCTACTTCTCCACGTCTCATTCCAGTATAAAAGCTGATTAAAAGGGGAAGGTGAAATGGGTGGCCAAGAGGAAATTGCTCTAAAAGTTGATTAAATTGTTGTAGGGTAATAATTTTTAGATCTTCTCGTGTAGTTTTAGGATGGTTATATTTTGGCTGCCGGACGTATTCTGCAGGTGATTGAGTAAGAATATGCCAGGGATGTACCGCTTGTCGAAAACCTTCCTTGATAACCATAAGAATAATTTCGACAGTATGGCCATGTAGTTGTGTATGATCAGGTTTATATTCGGTAGAGTCTGCGATCTTATTAATAGTCTTTTGAATTAATTCTGGGGTGACTTTAGATAATTGATAAATTCCGAGGGTAGGTTGCACATATTTATCTAAAACATGCCGATAATTCAGTTGAGTGTTTTTAGATAAGTTAGTCTTAACATAATTGTCATACCAAAATTCAAAGTAATCATGAGTTGAAATCTTATCAGTATTGGTAACTGCTCCTGTATTTTCATAAAGCTCTAAAGCAACGCGTAATCGGTGCATTGCTTCCTTGTAAGAATCGCCTCCGACTCGTTCGTATTGTCGCCTTTTTCCGTCTTTGTCAGCAATATCAAAGCGGTAGTACCATTTTTTACCACGCTTTCTAACATTACCATTCATAGTAAAACTCCTTTCTGTTATAATAAAAACATGCTGAGGGTGTACTCCACCCCTGGTATCTCAACACTTACCTCAATGATCAGCCGGCCAAAGTTGGATCATTGAGGTTTTATTTAATTAGTAAGCTATATTTAAAATAGTTGCATTCGGTGTCGATATTGCTCGTGTGTTAACTCTATATTTATATGTTCTAGTCTACTTATGAAGTTTGTAGGTAGGTTTAATCCTTTTAGGAAAAGATTAAGTGCATTGCTTCTCTCAGGTGTGGAATTATTATTATTTCTCCAGTCTCTTAGGTGCTTAATTAGATTAAGTGAGTCGTATTTATCAAGAGTTAGTATTAACGAAATCATAAAAGATAGCAAATCATTTTTACCAAATCTACTGTTAAACTCTTGATTGGTAATTACTGACGTTGATGCAAAAAGTCTTAAAGGAGTCAAAAGTAAAGAGGAGTTTGACTTAAAATCAAAGAGACCATTTCCGTGAGCTAAATTATTTCTAAAATCATGAATAATACTTAACATGTTTTTGAATAAATTAATTATATTATCGAAATCTTTTTGATATTCGTCTTCTAACTTTTTTACTTCTTCAGCACTTTGGTCATGAAAAAAGCCGAATATATCACGGTACTCTCCTGGCCTTGATTTCATTCGCATTTGTCTTAATGCAAGAGAACCAACACCGGAATTACCAACTATAATCTGTGACGGATATGTATCAATTGGTAACATTTCAGAAACAACAGTACTTGTCATTTTTGAATTAAAGATTGAAAACCACATCCTGACTTGACCTAAAGTTACATTGTTAATAAGAATCCAAGGCGGAATACAGTCATACCTTCTACGATAATATCTAGTTGGATTTTTATCAGTATGATAGGCAATATCTAGTAAAAATGCTGTTATACTAATAGCTTTATTACGTTTTCTGCGTTTATATTTCAAGGGATCAAGATAATCTGCTTCGCCAATTCCAAATTCTTTCGAAAGGGAATGGGCCATTGCCTCTTTAAATCTGTGTTCAAAATTAATTGTTGCTTGAAATAATATATCTTGAAGATCTGATTCCATTACCTGAAATAAATACAAATCAGTTAAATGGGTATGATTAGGATAGTGCCTGTCAGAATTATAAATATGATTTTTATATCTATTTACAAGATTATAATATCCACGAGCTTTAATTAGTTCAATTGCTAGTTTCTTATCTGAAATACTTAAATTTTTATTTTTTAGGTTATCTACCATTTGTTCATATGTAAGAAACTTTACCTGCTTTAGCTTTTTGCCCAACAAAAAACACCTCACAATACTTCAGTATCATGAGGTGTTTTTGTCCTGCTTAGTTAGCGGGATTTTCAGCTTATACACTCATGATACTTGATTATATATAAATGTCAAGAAACTAAAGATTATTTATAGCTATAGATAAAGTATTAAATCTAAAAAGGATAATCCTTGGCTTAAATTTATTTCTGCTTCTGCTTCTTTAGATTCTCAATCCATTTAATAATCTCTTTACGTTCTTCCTCAGTTGCTTTTGGGTCAATTGAGGCGTGGATAGTTTCTATCTTAGATTGGTTGTTACTATTTGCAGTAGATTTTTTATTCATTAAGTAACTCCCCTCAACTATTTGCCCTTAAAATAAACATCTAACACACGAATGAGATCGACAATCTGCATTCCCTTTTTCCGGGCTTCATCACCAACGTAAGTATTTCCTTCTAGCTCAAGAGGACCACCTTGAAGTAATGAACCTGCAATGTCACATAAATAAATGCGAAAATCTGTTTCTTTCTTCATTATTCATCACTCCCATCAGTCACGGTAATTTATTACTGATTCAAATCTTTATAAGCGTTAGCTGCAGAAGTATCATATTTATTAAAACTATCAGAAAAGCTGTTATAACTACCTGAAGGAGACGTAACTAAATTAGTCAGATTTTTAAGTTCTTTATATGACTTATTATATTTAGCAAAGCTCCTATCTGGAGTCTCGTTCTCCTTCATTCCTTCAGTATATTCTTTAATTTTTTTCATATTCGCATCTATATCAGCGATATCGCCTGCATTGTCTACCACTGCATCAGTAATAGTTTCATCTACATCAAAATCATCTGCACTATCACTATTGTCGATAGCATCTGACCATTTTTCAGTTTCTGAGTTACCAATTTCTTCTGCTTTTTTAGCTGTTTTTATATAAAGCACCTCATATTTTTGAGCGTAGTAATCGAATCTCTGATTATGTTTTGTTGCTACTTGTCGGTAACTCGCATCTGTTATACCAGCAATTATTAATGCTAACACTGCAACTAAAACAGTGATTAAAGATCCGATTTTTCCAACTTTCTTAGTTTTAATATTTTTTGATAGCTTTCCGACTAGTAAAGTTATTAAGAAACCTACTAAAACTAAAACGGCTAGAAATGTAACAACATAAAAAAGTGTGCTTATGGCAGCTAAAACAGTCATAAGTTTTCCTCCCTAATATAAATAACAGCTTTTAACGTCGATCAGTATTTGGACGTAAATTATTATTTAATACTCCATGAAATGTGAACAGCCTTACCAACAATTCGGCCTGGATTATCTTTATCTAAGATAATTGGGTCGAATTCTTTATTATCTGGCATTAGCATAGTAAGATTTCCTTGATGTTTAACTCTTTTCAGAGTTGCTTCATTATCACCATCAACAAGGACAGCGGCGATTTCACCGTCTTCCACTGTGGGTTGTTCTCTGATGGTTACAATTGATCCATCATGAATGGTTGGTTCCATACTTTTGCCTTTACAACGTAGAGCAAAGAGATTGCCTTTTGGAACAGGCTTTTCAAAAATCTCTTCAACGTAGCCTTCAATATTTTCTTCGGCTGTGATAGGGTCCCCACAGGCAATCTCACCAATGAGGGGAATGCTGATACGCTCAAAATCATCTCCTAGCGGGTAGACGATATTAGTTGGTAAGTGACTCTGAGTCTCTTCTTTGATAATTGATGCATTAGTTATTTCACCAATTTTCACATGAAATAGATCAGCTAAATTTTGTAATGATCCCATGCGAGGGACTTTTGTACCAGTTTCCCAGTTAGAGATAGTTTGTTTAGAAACAGATAATTTATCTGCTAATTGTGTTTGTGTCCAACCTCTACTTTTTCTTAGTCTTTTTAATTGAGAGGCTATCGTGTTTTCAACCATAGAGTTCCACCCCTTTAATCTGATTATATAACTTTTGGTTATCTAAATAAACGTAAAGTTATATAAAAATATAAAAAAGAGTTGACTATAACTTTAAGTTAGATTATTATATTGATGAAGAAAGGGGGAAAAGAAATGCCGAATAGTACACGTATTTCATTGAGAGCAGCTCGTATTAATGCAAATATGACGCAAGGCGAAGCTGCAAAGGAACTTAGTAAGTATTTTGGTATGAAAATTTCAAGACAACGTGTTATGAAATATGAAGAAAATCCGCAGCAAACCCCACCTGGATTTGGCCAAGGTTTTTCTACGATTTACTCTATTCCTATAGAGGTTATTAATTTTGGTCGTAAGTCAACTTAAAGTTATACAAACGGTGCTAGGAGGGTAGCAATGATGGACAACATAAATAATTTTAAGAAAGCATCTGAAAGTTACGACAAATTAATCAATGACTATGCTATTGAACTTCTGGATGAATTTGATAGTAATAAAAAAGCTCGCGCATTTCTTCAAGAACAACTAGCCAATACAGCTAAGCCAGAAACACACGAGTTTATATTCTTAATGGTTAAGCGATTGGAGCAAATTGCGCTTAATCAATAAGTTCTAGTTTTACTACAGCAGATGTCTTGTAAAGAGTTCTATCTTTTCCGATGGAGAACCAGTCTGTTGATCCAATTAGTCCGCTAATGCCATTTAAAGGATCTTTAGTTGCAATTTCGGTTCCGTCGTTATAGGAGCCCTCAAAAGCCATTTCTCTATAAAAGGGTGTTTTATTGATAACCCCATCTGCAGCTTTCCAAGCGACGATCTTTGTTGATTCATTAATTGTTTTAACAGTACCGTCTGCGAAGGTTATTTTGATCATTTGTGCTCACCCCCCTTTGTAGGGGATGAGTTAAGTATAGCAGACGATGAAAGGAGGGTAGCAATGGTGAAAGATAAGCAAAAAGAAAAAATCCAATCAGATAAAGAAAGGCTGAGTATTCTTCAATCTGAGTTGGCTTTCTATAAGAAGCTAACAAAGCGACAGGAAAAGCTTATTAAAAAGCTGCTCAATGCTATTAGCGGTAGCAAAGAACAGCTTCATCAAATTGCAAGTGATACAAGTTATTTACGTGAACGTTTCCCATCATTTGACAGGAAAGCATATCTTGAGAAAGTTAAAAGAATTACCGAAGATCTTTAAGAATGATTTGGTAATAGCGATTGAAGTTATCGATGATTGTCGATGTATTTGGTTTGGCTGGATCAGCATCATCTTTAATTGCTTCGATTTCTTCAAGTCGCTCGTTACCACTCATAGAACTTAGATCAGCCTGAATAAAGGCCATTGCCATATCATGAGCAATTTGTTCATTAGAAGGTCGTGACATTAGTTTCACCTCCTTTGTAGGGGATGAATTAAGTATAGCAGACGATGAAAGGAGGGTAGCAATTATGAAAACAAGAGAAACTATGAGAACAAGGGAAGAAATTAATTCACCAATGCTTATGGAACGAGAAGCTGCTAAGTATTTACGAATCAATAATAGTACATTAGCTGATCTGCGTAAGTATGGCTTCATCAATTCTTTAGATTTAGGTGCAAGAAAGTATCCTAAGTGGGAATTAGATCGGTTCATTAGTAAGTGGACTGATAGTCAAGAATCAATTGAGGATGCTCTCGAACAAGCCAAGCGAGAGCATGAAGTTAAGGACGAAAAGATCGTCCATCTATAGGAGATGAATAATGTGTGGCCGTATTTAGTAATTCTTGGGTGTTTTGCCTTTGCTGCTATTTACAGCATTGGCATCCGCCATGAACAAGTATTCCAGAAGAAGTATCGCGGAAAGCATAACAGAAAGCGGATGTTCAGATGAAAGATGGTACCAAGCGTCTTCGCGAATTAATGGAGGAATACGATTTTCCTCTTGAAGCGATTGATGATATTCTTTATCGCCTTGGCTGGCACTTCCTTAGTGGTGGGCAACCTACCGATGATTATGTATGGACGCAGGTTCGTTACTTTGAGAACTTAGTTAAGTTTGGCAAAGTAGCACGAAAGGAGAAAGTTAAATGATTACTTTAATTGCAGTAGCAAGCACAATTGCGATGATGATTAGTCTGTTTAATGCGAATGTTCCATTTGCTTTATTTTCAGCTTTAATTCTCTTGTGGGCTTGTTTAGCTGATACACCCCAAGAGTGGTGGTCAAACGAAAAAAGCACCGATGCTGACGACACCGATGCTAAATAATCCAATTAACTGGATAAGAAATCTACAAGGAGATTATAACATATGTCAGAAAAAGATACTGCAGTAAAAGTTGAAAAACTTGCTAACAATGTGATTGATCAAGCTATTTTTATTTGTAATTTATGCGATCAATTTAAGCACGCTGAAACTTACAGCCATCATCTAAAGTTAGCTAAGGATATTGCTTACCACCTCAAACGCATAAGCAAATATCAAGACTTCGATGAATTGGTTAAGCAGATTTACCAGGACAACTAGGGGGGTTACAAAATGGCACAACGCAGAATGTTTAGTCAGAAGGTTACTGAGACAGATAAGTTTCTTGATATGGGGCTTACCGCTCAATCACTTTACTTCCATTTGGGGATGAATGCTGATGATGACGGTTTTGTTGGCAATCCCAAGTCAATTAAACGCATGATTGGCGCTAGTGAAGATGATCTAAAGGCATTGGTTGAGAAGGACTATTTAATTGTCTTTGATGATGGCGTAGTCGTTATTAAGGATTGGTTAGTTTCCAACTATGTTAAAAAGGATCGATATACCCCGACAATTTATACCGACGATATGAAATTAATTGGTCTTGATAAGAATAAACGGTACCAATTTGTATCCGATTTGGAACCAGAACGGAACCAAGTTGGAACCGAAATGTCTCCAGAATGTATCCAAGATGGAGACAAAATGGAACCAAACTGTATCCAAAGTGGTTCCAAAAATAAAAAGCAAATTTCAAATGAAAACTCTCAACCTCAACAGGGACAAGGCTTTAACCCCATGGAACCAAATTGGAACCAGAATGGAACCGAAATGGATCCTCAGGTTAGGTTAGGTAAGGATAGAGTTAAGTTAAGTAAGAGTAAAGATAATTTAAATACTACTACTAGTACTACTCTTAATTCATATTATAAAAAGCTCGCATCCCCAAAATCACAAAACGAATTAAAAGCGTTCGTGAATGAACTTGGTCGTGATGTAGTAGCATTTGCCATCACTTCCATGTTTGAGAATGCTGATCGTCCAACATTTGCATACTTACGTTCGATCTTAAATCGTTATCAGCAACAGGGATTAACTAATCTTGCGGCTGTTCAACATGATAATGATGTTTATAACGGTAAGTCAGTTGTTGTTACTGGTGCTAAGCCTAAGATTCCTGTTTATCATCTGGGGGAATAAGCATCGATGGTACAAGTTGGAAAAAAGAGAGCTATTAAGTTCTGGAAGTATTACAAGGAATGGTATGAAACCTACAAATACGGGGATGTCCGTGATGTTACTTACCAAAGATATATTTTGACAGGTAAACAAATTAAGAAACTTGCTCCAGATCTAATGCTAGATAAAATAACCCGAGCTGATATACAAAAGCTCATCAATGCTTATGGACAAACGCATGAAAAAGTAACTGTTCGTAATTTCTATCGCTTACTAGAAGCACCAATCAGAGATGCGGTCTATGAGGGATGGATTTCCCGTGATCCATGCTACAAGATTCGTATTACCTCTCAAGTTAAGAAGAAAAAGAAGCTTAAGAAGTGGCTAGAAATGGATGAGGTTCATAAACTTGAACAAGTCTTTAATGCTGATCAAAGCGGATATGGTGACTTCTTTGATTTTACGTTACGTACTGGCTTGCGATTTGCTGAGGTTCTTGGCCTTACTCCAGCTGATGTTGATATGAATAACATGTCTATTTACGTCAATAAGACACTGAACTACAAGAAAATAGATTACTCTCAAGTTAAACCTGGGGACTTTATGCCGACTAAGAACAAGTATTCTGTTAGGCAAATCCTAATTGATTTTAAGGCATTAACTGACTTACAACGCCACCTGGATGGGGTAAATGAAGATGAGTCAATCTGGGCTCATTAGTATGCTAGTGACTCTCGTACTAATACCCGAGGTGGTAATCACATTTATAATTCAGTGTTTAATAAAGAGTTAAAGGAAATGTGTGACCAGGCGGGAGTACCACCAATTTCAGTTCATGGTTTGCGTCATACTCATGCATCCCTGCTAATTGCTAACCGTGTTTCAATTCAAAGTGTTGCTAAACGGTTAGGCCACGGCAATACAGAAACAACCCAACGTGTCTATATCCACCTGCTAGACAAGCTAGCAAACGAGGATAACAACAAGATTATGTCTGTAATGACAGGGATTTGAGGTGGAATAATGCAGTTTGATACAAAAACCGTTAATAAGCTGTTAGAAATTGACGAGTCATATAAGGCTCCGGAAAGAATGCTGCAGCTAATGCTTGATGATCAAAAGCGTCCAGAAGTCTTTAAGAAGTTCCTAGAAGTTTCAACGGACCTAAAGTTTGACTGGTTCCATGAATATTTTGAAGATGAGCAAGCTGAACGGAAAAGCAAGAAGCAGGATTTTACCCCTGATAGCATTGCGACCTTGCTTAATAGCTTAGTTGATAGCGATAAATCTAATGGCCACTATTTCGAGGTAGCTGCAGGGACAGGTGGAATTTTAATCAAGCGCTGGTGGGATGACTGTACAAATGATCGGGTTGGTAATCCATTACATGCTGATCCTAACTTAAAATTCTTGTCAATCTTTACTTATGACCCTAGAGCTTATTGGTATCAGGCAGAAGAAATGTCCGATAGAGCAATTCCCTTCTTGCTATTCAATATGGCAATTAGGGGGATGAATGGAGTAGCAATCCAATGTGATTCGTTAAGCAGGAAGGCAAAGGATGTTTATTTTATTTGCAATGATACAGGTGACTTTTTAGCGTTTAGTGGAGTTATCAAAATGCCCCACACTACGGAGCTAAAAGAGCTTTATAACATTTCCGAATGGGTTGATAAGTTTGACTGATTTCATAACAGACAAATTAAGTGATGCCCTTGATGAACTAGAAAATTACCACACATTTGACGGGGAATTTTGGAAATACAGTCGGCTGAGAGCAGAAGAACTTTTGCCGGCTGATGATTGGCGGCTACAAGAAATACTTAAATTTAGAAAAAAGGTAAGCGAGGAGAAATAAGAAAATGGAAACATCAGAATTTAGAAATAAAATGGCTGAATTTGGCTTGAATTTGAAACAAAGTAAGATCGAAGACGCACTGATGGTAATGATTGACTATTACGAAGTAGCAAGAGTAAGTCAAACAAGAGTAGGCCGGTTTCAGATGTATGGCCGTCCTAAATTATCTAAGTCGGTTCAAAAAAAGATTGCTAAGGTTGTGATGGAGTATTCCTTAACTGAATTAGATGAACGGGATAAGCCAATGTATTGCCTAGAAGTAGGTGGCAGCTATGCAGCATCCCCACGTTACCTAAAAGAGGTCCCTGGAGTTAATACTCAATACCAAGGCGTAAATATTAACTTTTCAGTCACACAAGAACGCTCAGAAGCTAAGGCATTCACCTATGATGAGACAATTGATGTAATGGGTAAATTGCCATTTATTAAGCTTCAACGACGCGCATTGTAAAGGAGATCGAGTGTTATGAGTAAGAAGAAAGCTATTAATTTTGATTTATCAGAAATTGCAGATGGGGGGGTACAAGTTAAACTCAACCGTGCGTTGCAACAAGTAGCAGATAATATCCTTGATCCTAATACGGACCCAACTAAAAAGCGGAAGGTGCAACTTAACATCACCTTAGCTCCCAATGAAAAACGGGATGCCTCAGATGTCACGGTTGAAGTTAAGACCACCCTTGCTCCAGAAGTGGGAGTACCAACTACGATGCTTTTAGGCCGTGATATTAACGGTAAGGTTCACGTTAACGAGTTGAAGTCAGGAGTTAAAGGTCAAACTTACATCGATCCAGATGATGGTAAGGCTAAGACAGACACTGGCGAACCAGTAGAAGAAGTGGAGAAAGAAGAGAAACGTAAGGTTATTGATTTGCAAAAGAAGGAGAACTAACTTATGGAAACTAAGATTAACAGTGAATTAACCCAATTTGAACAACTCATAAATGATGCTAATGGCAATCAGCTCATTACAGGCTTAAACGGCCGGCAGTATCTTCTTGATCATGATGGGGATGCAGCTTTACTTAATGATCCGATCATTGCTCATCCCCTCCAACTGGACCAATTAACTAGCTTGATCGAGTGGTTGGAAAGTGAAGGATCGTCAATTAACGATGCACTAAAAATCCATGTGGTTAGTCCGACTAAGGTTGAGGTAATTGGAAACTTAGCGAAAGGTGGTCAACGTCCTTGTTTCGCTGAGGTTCGGGCAGTAGTTGATAGTCTTGACTTAGAAAGTTACTTAGACCAGGAAAGCATGATCATTATGCTGCAGTCACATTTTGAGGAGAATGATGACCGGAATATCATTTTGAAAGTTGTTAGCAATCTTCGTGATGAAAGCATTCACCAACAAACTGATGATGGTGTAAGCCAAAGTGTTCAAATCAATTCTGGTGTTGCTAGCGTTGATGAAGTGAAAGTTCCTAATCCCGTTAAGTTAATTCCTTTCCGGACATTCCAGGAAGTTGATCAGCCAGCAAGTAAATTTATCTTCCGGATGCGTGAGGGGATGCAATCAGCATTATTCATGGCTGATAACAACCAATGGCAAGTGGAAGCAAAGAATAATATTAAACGATATATTCAGCAACTAGAACAAGAAACATTTGGCGAGATTAAGTATCCGGTGATTGCTTAATGCAGACACAAATAATTTTTCATAACGGTCTTAAATTATCAGTACGAGAAACTACCAGGGAGATTATTAATCAATCTCTTTATGGTGACAAGATTATTGTTACTCGATTTAATCTTGGCCACTTAGAGCATTTCAGAATTAACTACGATGATATGGCTAAACTCGTTGCTATTGGTTAATGAGGAAGTAAACCATGAAGATTAATCGACGAACTTTACATAAAATCCTTGTTGAGTATCAAAAATTAATGAAGAGCGATGAGAGAAGAAAAGTGTATTGGATTAATCATTTAATGATGAAAGACCAAGCAAGAAGATTTGAGCTACCCTTCTACAAGGGGACAAAGTATCGTGGCAAAAAACACTGGTTAGCTAATTCTTCACTTTATTGGGAATTGAGAAAAGTTGAGGAAAAGCAGAAGAGGGGATGAAATAAATGACGGAACTATTAATTATCAGCGCCGTCCTAATTTTTACGGTTGGTTTTATCTTGGGAACTGTCCTATCGATAAAACAAGCAAACTTTGAGGAACGGCGAACTAATCAAGTGAGGAAATACAATGACAAGTAAACGAAAAGTACTTCAGCAATTATCAAAGGAGCGAAAGTATCTGTTAGGCAAGATCGACCGATTAGCTCAATTTATTGTTAAAGAGGGACCAAAGCTTTCATCCCCATTAGAATTAACAATGCTAAATGCACAGCTAAGGTTAATGCAAGCTTATTTAGAAAGCTTGGATGCAAGAATTATTTATCTGAGGGATGAGCAATAATGAATCTTCAATCTTTTGCATTAATCTTTTCGGTAGTGTCATTGATTATTGTTCTAGTATTATCTAGATACTAAATAAAAAAGCGCACCACAGTAATGGCACGCTCCTTCAAATTATCAAACATAAATATTATATCAAAATGGGGAGAGTGCTAAAAGTGGGGCTTTTGAAAGAATTAGATGTTGACGGAACTACTGACAATGTTCGTTACTTCTTCAAGGACGAATATGCACGCTTATGTCGCTTAGCAGGTGGAGGAATCAAGCTAACATCCCCACAAATTGACGGAATGCCAAGAGCAAGTGCCACTGGTAATTCGATGGAAAATCAAATGGTTAAAGTTGCTAATTACCATCTCTTGGTTGAGACAATCGCTCAAGCACTCAACGCATGCAGTCTTAGAAGTAGGCGAATATTAATTGCTAAGTTTATTGAAAATAAAAAAGATTGGGAAGTAGCTAATCAGATTGGTTATGAGAAAACACGCTATTATCATTACTTAAAAATTGCTTGTAGTGAGTTTGCGGATACGCTGGAAAGATATACTAGTTTGCTCGGGGATGCTGACTTACTAGAAGACCTTCATGCATACAAGAACGAAAAAAGTGAACAAACAGTGAACTATGAGTGAACTTCAAGACCGTTTTTAAGTGCGAAAATGATATTGTCGGAAGGTTAGCGATGTAGCCTTGTGACCCCCAATTGTGCCTGAGCAAGCCTTTAACTACTCAAATTTAGGATTCTGGCTTTAAGGAAAGAGATTTCTATGCTTAATACCACACGGGATCTCTTGTTAAGCTTGAGTGTGGATCAGATGTTTGACTGACTGATGGGTCTGAGCCCCATAATCCACGTTGAGACTATCATTAACTTCAAAAATAAATTTACGGTAACGATTAAATTTGGTTTGTGCGTTTTGGAAGATTGGAAGATCTCCTTTATCATTAAATTTACATGCTACTCTGATAGTCTCGTAGCAACCGTGCTGTGATCAGCAGAAGAGTACGTAATCTAACTCAGCGGCTAAAGGATTACCGTATGAATGGACAGCAATACTGTTACAGGAGTAGGCGGAAAACTACGACCGGGTGCGGTGATTGTGTGGTCCTGATTATACTTAGGCTTCAAGGCTGTATGGGTGCAAAGCCCTACTAAGTTTTTATATCATGATTATCAGAAGAAAGGAGGTAAATTTTGCAGCTCCTTCTTCACCCGTACATTGATAATTATGGTATATAGCAATGTAAACGGGTCACATTGCTAGCTAAGATCCACGGTGGGCACACATTACTCAGTCTTGTGTGACAAAAGTACAGTTCGAATCTGTCTCTTAGCTATTGTCCGCGATGACGCTAAACTATATCCCGATATTATTTCATTTAGAGAGCTTAGTTGCTCTCTTTTTTTTGGTAAAATGATAATGAAATAATAAATTGGGAGAGAATGATATGAATCTTGATGAGATGCTAGACGTTGTTAAAAAAGTTGATTCAGATGATGTGAATCTTTATATGGTTCACAATGTTAATAGTATAAAAGGAAGAGGCTATAGTGTAGTAAACCCAACAATTGGGAATACTTTCAAGCAGCAGCTTCAATCTATTGCGCAAGATGAACTAACTAGGTATGAAGGGTGCCCTCAAGCTCAGTATAATCCAACTGGAACGCTTGATAATGTTGTAGAAAAAGCTAAAGTTAAATCAGTAAAACCGATTAGTACATTAAAAGAAGCTTTGGATAAGCCACTTCAAAAATTTAATTTTAATAATGATAGTTTTAACTGTTTTATTTATGAATTTCCATATAAAGATAAGAATGGTGAATTAAAATCTCTGCTAGTTTTTAGACGAACAAAAAAGTTTAAAAGTTTCAAGAAGGGATTTATAGGTTACCTAAATGCTGGAACGTTTCAAAAACTAAAAAATAGTGACATGCTTGCAACAGATGAATATATTGACTTTATTATGGATGAAGAGGATATTTATATTTTTCAACATATTTCTTTTGAAAGAATCTTTAATCTTCGTAGTAAATTTGTTGAGAAGGCTAAGTCTGTACTAAGTAATACAAAATTAGCCGATAAAATTGAGAATTTTGACAAACTGAGGGAAGAAGCTTTAGATAATCAAAGCTATGTCAAAAGACTCGCAAAGCTGAGTAAAGGGAAAAATGATGCAGCATTATTTTTGGAAGACTTAGATGCTACTAAAAAGGTAATTAATGACTTTAATTTAGATATTAAATTTAATGAGGCAGGTGACAAGCTAGTCTTCCGTGGAGAAAGTCAGGTTGCATCGTTCATAGGTTTAATGCAGGATGCGTATTATCAAACGTTAATTGGGAAACATAAAGGTATGGATAAGAGGCGATAATAATGATTAGCAAGATGCCTGATTTGGTATTTAGATGGGTATTATTTGTTTCATCTTATATCCCAATTTTTATAATGATTTTTTTATCAAATTTAAAAAAGTTTACTTTAACTGAATTTAAAAAGGCATGGAAGCTTAATCCGGTTTTTTGGTGGGTATTGATTATACTAACAATAGTATCTTTATTGATTTTGGTTTTCTGGCTTTGTCTATTAAAAAAACAAGCTAGATTAAAAAATAAGAGTGTTAAAGTAGATAATTATGTTCTAAAAGATTCAGATGTATTAAATTATTTTGTAACATATATTATTCCTATACTTTCGTTAAAACCTGAAAGTTTGCCGTCAATTATTATGAATTTAATACTAATTATTATAGAAGGTATATATTTTGTAGGGAATAATGCAGTATATTATAATGTAATGCTAATTGCAGTTGGTTATCATATTTACTCTTTTGGTGATGGTAATATAATAATTACAAGATTATCGAAACAGGACTTAATTTTTGAAAAAAAAGATGCTAAGCAAATAGGTACAACTAATATCTACTATATTTAGAATTTAGGTTATAGTTGGTTGAAAAATTCAAATAAAAAGCCGACAGGTCAACGCTTGCCGGCTTTTAAAGTACACAAAAATACATGAATTTTATCCCTAATTTGCTTGACTATACGTTACTAACGTAGTATTATAATAAGTGAAGGGAGGGATAAAGATTAGAACAGATAGACGTAAGAGATTACAAAAAGAACGTCGAGAAGATATTAAATTTTATCTCAGCATTGCAAGCTTCATAATATCCATCTTGACGTTCTTATTTAAGTAATCTGACACCAGCAAGGGTTCCAACAAAGCCCTTGTTTAGGTGTATATAAATTATACCATGTTCTAGTCTTGCCTGTTATGAAAAGAGAAACTAAGGATAACATTTCAATTGTGCTTTCTATTTTAGCTATTATTATTTGTATTGCCACTTGGATATTAAAGTAGGTGAGTGACATGGCAGAAAATAAAACAAGCGAAGCACAATTAAAGGCAGCCAAGAAATGGAACGATAAAAATAAAGATAAGCAGCGTGTTTACCGTTACCGTTCATATGCTCGTAAGTATGTACGAGATATTGCAAGCCAGGATGATTTATTAGAACTACGCAAGATGATTGATGAGAGGTTAAGTTAAGACGATAGCTGATTGGCTACCGTCTTTTATTCCGCAAATAAAAAGCCGACAGGTCAACGCTTGCCGGCTAAATTTATACTCAAAAAGATTTGTTTTTCTATTGTTGTTTATATGTTAATAAGGTATAATGATAGATGTAGATGAGGTAAGGAGTCGCGACCTTATCAATATTCTACAGCGATCCGGCGACAGCCTTTCTATCCGGATGGAGGCGAGTTCAATGGATGAAAGAGTATATCTGGAAATATGAGGATGCAGTTATCGTTAATGCTCTCGTAGCAATATCAATTGCAAGTATCAACTTTGCAATTGCATATGCGATAATAAAAAAAGCTAATCGCAAATAGCGGTTAGCCAGCAAACTCGTTTTTCCGGATCGCAAAGGGACGAGAGGTAGCAGCTCTTGTCCTTTTGCATATACAGTATACCATATTAATGTTAGAAGGTCGATATTATGGTTAGTGAAGCACAACAAAGGGCCAAGAAGAAGTGGGACGATAAGAACAAGGATAAGAACCGGATATATCGTTACCGTTCATACGCTCGTAAGTTTATCCGTGATTTGGCTACTGATGACGACTTGAAAGAATTAGACGAACTAATACATAAAAGATTAGATGATTAAGGCGATAGAAAATGGCTACCGTCTTTTATTTTGCACTCAACATAAAAGCATCCCCATAAAACTATTTGGGGTCGGCTAGGTAACAAAAAATAGGAATCACCTCCCAAGTAAATTGTGAGGAGGTGATTCCCAATGAATAACTTAAACTTTACTCTATTAATCCTATTACTTATTTTAATTGAGGTCAAGAAGTAAGCTGACCCCAAGGAGGCTCTTGCCTCTTGCGAGCCAAGCGCCTTTACTGCAACAAAGATCTTTACGGCCATACATATATCAGAAAGGGGATGAGTATATTGAAACCAACCAAGCTAGCCTTTGTCAATGGGAAGCCAACACTAGTATCCTATGACAAGGTAGTTCGCAAGGATAACGACAAAGCATATAACTTTCATCGTAATGTTGAAGAGAATGATTACGTTAAGTTCTATCACTCAACAGAATGGAAGCATAAGCGACAAGAGATACTTGAACGTGATTATGGATTGTGTCAGCGTTGTGGAATGGATGCAGAACTGGTTGACCATATCATCCCCAGCAAGGACGATTGGAATGATCGACTTAACGATGACAATTTACAATCACTCTGTCGGGGATGTCATAAGATTAAAACGAAACGTGAATGGATGAAACATCATAAAGGATTGGAACGTTATATGAATATCAATATTGTTTGTGGTTTGCCTGCAAGTGGTAAGACAACATATGTAAAGCGACACATGACTGAGCATGATCTTATTTATGATTATGATGAGTTAATGCATGCGTTATCTGGTTTACCAATGCAACAAAGCAATCACGATATCCACGATTACATTACACTATTCTTTGACCAGATGTTACGAAAGCTAAAGGCAGAACAGACATTCAATAATGTTTGGATCATTAAGACATTACCAGATAAGCGGATTGATACATTGCTTAGTAACTATCATCGAATCAATCATATTGTTATCATGACTGATCCAAACGTCTGTGAGGAACGATTACGTGAACGGAAAGAACAAATTTCATTTCAGAAGATTTTGAACGGCTTCAAAACGGCTGATTTTACCGGCTACCGGGTCGTCAAGAATGGATAAGCCCCCCTTCATTTTGAACGGGGGTTAGATTTTTCAAAACGCTGGAACGCACATCGACTTTTTTGCACGATAAATTCCAACAATTTTTCATTTTTTGGCCAGATACTAAAAAATCCCCAAGCTGTTAAAAGCTTGAGGATATGCGTTTCTTGATGCTTTTATCATAGCACGGAGGTGAGCTTTTTGGCAAGAAAGCAAAAATTATTATCACAGTCAACGGGCCACCTTAGAGTGGTTGAACAAGAAGCAAAATATAAGGCAGAATTTATGGCTGCTGATGGTTTACCTGAGTTACAAAAGACTCCGCCGGCACATTTAGATAAAGTGGCCAAAGCGGAATATCGGCGAATTATTGGTTCTATCGGAAAACTGCCATTGCGTAACTTGGACCGGAGCGAACTTGAACTGTATTGTACTTGGTACAGCATTTATAAAGATGCTTCCGTTCAATTAAATAAGGAACAGTCCAAGAAAAGAAAGAACATTGCTAAAATCAATAATGCAATTAAGACGATTGATAAAGCGACTAGGGCAATCAAAGGCCTTGCATCTGATCTTGGACTTAATGTTAATTCACGTCTGCAGATGAATATGCCACAAACCGACAAGGAAGAGCATCAATCCTTGCGTGATAAGTTTAGGATTTCATGATGAATTACGCTAAAGATTATGCTGAAAAGGTCGTGGCTGGCAAAATAATTGCTGGTAAAAAGGTGATTTTAGCTGCAAAAAGATACTTAAATGACCTTAAAAAAGCGGATAATGATGACTTTGAATACTTTGAAGTGCAAGACAAAAGTTAGACAAAATTAAATTATTAAGCTACTAAGGTGTGATTCCGGTATTCAACTGGAGTCATGCCTTTTGTTTTTAAGGTTATTCTGACATTGTTAAAATACTCTACATATTTTTGCGCAAGCTCGGTTAATTCCGCGATGTCTTTACATGGTGGGAAACCAGCCAGTAATTCAGTCTTGAATAAGTGAAAGAAACTTTCAACTGGTGCGTTATCTAAGCAGTTTCCTTTGCGCGACATGCTTTGAATAAACTGATGCTCGGCTAATTTTTGGGTATAGTAACCTAACTGATAGTGCCACCCTTGATCTGAATGAATGATTGGGTGAGCGGCATCAGGTAAATTGTTAATTAATTCTTTTAGTGTTCGTGTAATTAGATCCTTATTCGGGCTATTGCTAATCTGAAGGGCCAGAATTTCTTGACTAGCTTCATCAATCATTACTGAGATGTAAGCCCATTGACGATCTGCTAAGCGAACCTGTGTTACATCAGTATGGATAACACGGTAAGGTCGTTTCTCATTGAATTTTTGTTTCAATTTATTATCCGCAATTTTACCAATCGTACCCTGATAAGATGAATATTTACCATTACGATGGCGATTATATAAACTTACTTGAATGTTTAATTCGTGCATTAACTTGCGAATCGTATCACCAGACAAGTGTATTCCTAATTTATCTAGTTCCATTTGAATACGACGATAGCCCGCGATCCAACGCCCGCGAAACTGAAATCGCTGCGCGATTTGAAGAATCACTTTCTTTACTTCAGTATATTTATCATGATGATTAGCGATTCGGTTACGTTCATCATGATAGGTTGCCTTGGGCAGTTCGATAGCTTTGAGAATATCGCCAACCTTATAACGTTGTTTCTTTGGGCGTTGCGATTGATCGTCCCTGATCTGATCCACTATTTGGGTTTTCTTTCTGGCTTTGAGGGTCCGAACAGGGACAGCGATTTTTTTAAGATATCCCGCTCCAACTTGGTATCGTAAAGTTCTTGATTTTTCTTCGCTAATTCTTCCTTCAATCGTTCTAACTCACTTTTATTGGCGAGTTGACGAACCTGCTTCTTAGTATGTTTCACTTTAGACGGCCTACCTTTCGGGTGAGGCTTCAAGGCTGTAATGCCGTCTCGCGCAAATTGTGAGCGCCAAGTAGAGATTTGAGCTACTAAAATATCAAATCGAGACGCTACTTCAGCCATTGATTCCTCATGAGTTTGGTAGTAGTCTATCACATTTAATTTAAAATCAGTGGTGAATGTTCGTTTGTGTTGACGTTTTTTAAGTGCGTCGACACCGCTCAGCTGGTATCTTTGTACCCATTCAGCGATACGTCGTTCACTAATTTTATATTTTTTACTTAAATCATAAGTACTTTGAGAGGTTGAAAGGTATTCATGGACGATTTGGGCTTTCAGTTCCGCTTTATATTTGGTCATACAAAAAAGTGCCTCCACAATCATTAGACTTTTGTCTAACAATTGTAGGGCACTTCACTTTTATGATAATGAACGAGCTAATAAAGTTATTCAATTCATGGAGATACTTCCAGATCCAAAAACAATGCGAGCATATCCTTTAGCAGATTTTCAGCGGTTCATCATTGCAAATATGTATGGCTGGTGGAAGAAGGATAAACCATCTGAACGACGCTTTAGTAAAGGAATGCTATCAATGGCTCGAAAGAATGGTAAGTCGATTCTTATTTCCGGAATTGCATTGTATGAGTTCTTGATGGGTAACTCACCCGAATTCTCTCGGCAAATATTTTGTACTGCTAACGACAAAAAGCAAGCGAATATCGTTTTTAATATGATTAAGAAACGCTTGAATGCTCTACGTTCTAGTGATGGTGATACAAAACGTGGAACAAAGGTTAACCGTGACCTTATTAGTAACTTAGATGATTATTCTTATGTTCGTTCTCTTTCTAAGGAAACTGGAACGGTTGATGGTTTTGAACCTCATGTTGGAATCCTGGACGAGTATGCTGCAAGTAAGACCACTGAAATGATGGAATTACTAGAATCCGGTCAGGCTTTACTTCATAACTCACTTATTATGATTATTTCAACAGCCGGCTTTGACTTGAATGTTCCAATGCATACAATTGAATATCCCTATGCGACGAAGGTTTTGAAAGGTGAAATTACTGATGATACTTATTTTGCCTACATTGCTGAACAAGATAATGTATCAGAAGTTGATGATAAAAGTACCTGGATTAAATCTAATCCAATACTGAGTGTCCCAGCTTTACAAGACCAAGTATATGGGTATTTAGCAAAGCGGTGGAAAGAAGCTAAACAGAAAGGAACAAAGAATTCTGTTCTAGTTAAGAATTTTAATATGTGGCGACAAGCCGAAGAGGATAGTTATATGGATATAGATACTTGGAATGCAGCGCAAATTGATCCAATTGACATTGATGGACAACGGGTTTGGTTTGGAATTGACGTTGGTAAATCTTCTGACTTATATGCCATTAGCTGGCTAATTCCGCAAGAAGGGTATTGGTATGCTAATTCTTATGCCTTTGTTGGGACTAAGTATGGTTTGGAAGCCAAGATTAAAGCAGACCGGCTAGATTATGTCCGATTACAGGGGATGGGCCAATGTGAAATTACGAAACTTGAGTCAGGGGTAATTGATGTTGAGCGAGTTTATGAATGGTTAGATGGATTTGTCAGAGAACATAACCTTGATGTTCAGGCTATTTGCTATGACCCAGCTCAATACGGAACCTTATTAACACAGATTGAAAAGGGACACCCAGAATGGCAACAAATATCTGTTCGACAAGGAACGATAACTCTTTCAATGCCGACTAAACAATTTAGGGATGACGTTTTAGATAAACGAATTCGTCATTCTGGTAATGAAATTTTAACTGGTGCAATGGCTAACGCAATTCTTAAATCAGATAATAATGGTGTGCGGATTGATAAGAACCGTTATTCAAATAAGATTGATGCTGCTGATGCTTTACTTGATGCCTATGCAATTTGTTTTCGTGAAAACATTGATGATTATTTAACAGATGAGGATGTGTTTAATGATGACTTCGGATTTTAGTGGAGGTATCAGACTTATTAATCAGACTGAGGAAAAATATGATAAATATATTTTGTGTGCCAATAGTAAGGAATCCCATAAAAGAATGAACCGCGACATTCATGTGCTTACTTCATACTATGGAGCTATTACCGTTCAACAATTTAATTGCCTTATATATATTAACGATGAAGTGTACCATTACATTTACCCAGAAATTGCTGATGGTATTGAAAAGGTAGACGAATTAGAAGTAGATACTTCGGCAATACAATTACTTCCCGTTAAAGAACTAATGACATATATTTCAACGTTCAAGATTAATATTTGTCTTACTAAAGAACGAGTCGCACTTAGGGATAAGACTGCAGGTGAATTAAATGAAATTCTGGAAACTAAATGAACCAATTCTCCTATTTTTATTAGCTTGTATCTGTTTAGCAGTTACAGGCTTTTTATTTTCCACGAAGATTGGCTTGTTGATTATCTCAATTGAATTATTCGTAATGGCTTTTATCTCTTATGAAAGGGGGTGAAGTTGAGTGTTATTCCATACCGAGAAACGCGACTGGGCACAAGATTATATCGATAAGGGAATTCTTCCTGGGTTTAGCAATATGCCATCTTATAGTGGAATCGGTGCTCTTAGAAACTCTGATGTGCTAACTGCAGTCTCTCATGTTGCTAGTAATGTGGCCCGATTTCCGATTGTCATTTTGGATGATGATAAGAATGCGGTAAAGAATATCAAAAGTGTTGATTATTTGCTGAATAAGCACCCAAACGATATGTTATCTGCTTATCATTGGCGTTTCCTAATGACAGTTAATGCGATTCTAACAGGGGATGGTTTTTCACGGATAATTCGTGATCCTCATACAAAAGCACCGTTAGAAATACAATATTTTCCACCATCGCAAACCTATATTGATGATTCTGATGTAATGAATATTAAGTACGAATTTACACCCATCAATCAAAAAGGCGGTGGTCAAACAATCGTTGTGCCGGCTGAAGATGTAATTCATTTTATGTTCTTTACCTACGATGGTATTCATGGCCGGTCGCCATTGTTGTCTTTGGCTGATGAGATTGGGTTACAGGATGATGGAATTAAAACATTACGGCGGTTCTTTAAATCAGGTCTTAAAGGTGGATTGCTAAAAGCTAAGGGTAAGTTAAGTCCGGAAGCGCGGCTTAAAACACGAAAAGATTTTGAATATTCCCAACGTAATAGTAATGCAGGTAGTCCCATTATTATTGATGATCGATTTGAATATTCACCAATTGAAGTTGACACTAATGTTTTGCAACTAATTAATAGCAACAACTATTCAACTGCTCAAATTGCCAAAGCGTTGCATATTCCGGCATATAAATTAGCAGTTAATAGTCCTAACCAATCGATTAAACAATTAAATGAAGACTTCATTACTTCTGATTTACCTTATTACTTCAAGCCGATTGCAAGTAACCTGGAAATGACAATGCTGACTGATCGGCAACGTCATAACTGCCACATTGAATTTGATACTCGCAAAGAAACGGGGATGTCGATGGATGATGTACAAAAAGGAGTTACGAATAACGTTATTACTCCTAATGAGGGACGAGTTCGGATGGGATTAGTCAAATCTGATAATCCAGACTTAGATCGCTTCCAATCAACTTTGAATACTGTCTTCCTTGATAAAAAAGAAGAGTATCAGAAACAATCAACAGCGAAGGGAGGTGGAATCGATGACAAGCGACTTGGAAACTCGACAGTTAATGATGCCAATTCAGATGAGAACGGCAACTGATGAAGATGATGAACCAGTAATTGAAGGTTATGCAGCCAAATACAATAAGCCATCCGAAGTTTTGGGTGGCTTTACTCGTTTTATTGAGCAAATTGCTCCAGGAGCGTTCGATGATGCTGATATGTCAAATGTAGTGGCAACGATCAATCATGATCCTAACCAGGTATTGGGACGATCAGGGGTGAATCTGACTTTATCTTCTGATGCAATTGGCTTGAAATTCACTGTTAAGCCAACTGATACATCATTTGCCCGTGATTTGATCGCCAATATCAAGGCAGGCGTTATTAATCAATGCAGCTTTGCTTTTACGGTGGCCAATACAGATGAGGCCCAAGATTGGGAAGAATCTGACCAGGATGGAGTTGATTATGAACGCACTATTCGACAAATTGAGCGTTTGTTCGATGTATCAGTAGTTACGACACCTGCTTATCCTGATACAGAAGTTCAAGTTGGTCAGCGTTCAATCAATATGGTTAAGCAGATGCAAAGCAAAGAAAATAGAGATGCTACTGACCAGAAACGTAAAAAGATGTTACGTGAATTAGAACGACAAGAATTATTGAAGACACTAGAAGGAGGAAATTAAATGTTTCGCGAAAAAATTAAAGAATTGCTTGCTCAAAAAGAAGGTAAGCGAACATTAATTAACGAAAAAACTAATGAAATGCGCCAACTACTCTCAAATGAAGACACAACTGATGAAGACTTAACACGAGCTAAGTCATTACGTTCTGAAATTGAAGCTGCTGAAAAGGAAGTTCGGAGTATTG
Organism: Limosilactobacillus caccae; assembly: GCF_900156885.1. Lineage (GTDB taxonomy): Bacteria > Bacillota > Bacilli > Lactobacillales > Lactobacillaceae > Limosilactobacillus > Limosilactobacillus caccae. Next base: position 762,083 of record NZ_FTOY01000011.1, on the reverse strand, counting down.
AAGATGACCTTAAGCTTTACCGTAAAGCAGCTAAGGGTAATCCAGCTCCAGATCCTCATAAGCGTTCCCAAAATAACGAGGACGAAAATGAAGAAAAACGTAATTTCAATGCATATCTTCACCAAGAACATCGTGATGGTACTACTGGAATTACTTCTTCAGACGCAAGCGTTACTATTCCTGAATCAATCATTTACAATCCTGAAAATGAAATTAAAACAGTAACTGATCTTAGCCAATTTGTTCAAGTATTTAACGCCACAACTGCTTCTGGTAGTTATCCAATTCTTAAAAAGGCAACTGCTCAAATGCATACTGTTGAAGAACTTGCAAAGAATCCTGATCTTCAAAAACCTGAATTTCTTAAGGTAGCATGGCAAATTGAGACCTATCGTGGAGCAATTCCTATTTCACAAGAATCGATTGATGATTCAGCAATTGATTTAACTGGATTAGTTGCTCGAAACGCAAAAGAACAATCCTTAAATACAAAGAATGCGGCTATTGCTACAATTTTTAAGGGATTTTCAGCTAAGACCGTTGATGGCTCTAATGCAATCGATGACCTAAAGAAAATTTGGAATGTCGATTTAGATGTGGCTTACAATAAGATGATTATTGCTAGCCAAAGCTTCTACAACTGGCTTGATACATTGAAAGATAAGAATGGACGTTACTTACTTCAAGATAGTATTTCTAGTCCGTCTGGTAAAGCGGTCTCTGGAATCAACGTTGCTGTAATTGAAGATGACTTATTTGGAGCAAAGGGTGAAGCTCATGCCTTTGTTGGTGATCCATACCGTGCAATTATTTTAGCAAATCGAAAAGATCTCCAGGTACGGTGGGTTGATAATGACATTTATGGTCAATATCTCCAAGCGGTTCTTCGTTTAGATGTGAAGAAGGCCGATGAAAACGCTGGTTACTTTGTTACTGGTCCATCAGCAGCGTCAAAATAACGCCGTCCGACAACGGGGCGGACGTTAAACCGACTAGTGCTGATACGGTAGACACAATCAAAAAGTACTTAGATGATCATGGAATTGCCTATACTTCAACCGATACTAAGGATCAACTGTTAGCAAAGCTAGGTGAGTAGGATGGAAACAGACCACACTTTCTCGAGTGATGAACAATTCTTTGCCAATCTAAAAAACTACTGCAAAATTGACCAGGACTTTGATGATGAAATTCTTAAAATAATTGTTGATGCTGCCGCATTGATGATTGCAAGGGCAATTAAATGGGAGAGTAAGCCTGCTGACTACTCTGACGAACCGCGATTCAAAATTGCTCTCATGAAGCAGGTGAAAGAGGACTTCTATGAACGAGGAATTACTGCAGATAGTTACCGGCCAGTTCTTTCATCAGGAATTGATGGACTTATCAATCAAATAAGTAGTGAGGTGAATACCGATGAAACTACGGAACATGACGGAACGGATAACATTTTACTCAGTTCAAATGGGGATCAATCCGGAAACCCATCGACCAATCAAGGATCAGAAAATTAAGGAATTTACCGTGTGGTCAGAAGTTCCTAAGCTGTCAGTCCGTGAATTTGTCCAAAACAGTTCAAACGTGGGGTTCAGAAAAGAATCACCCACGTTTTTGATTGCCTTCAAAACTCGTAAGGAAATTCAATCGAATTGGTTAATTAACTGGCGAGGAAAATGGTATAAAATCACGGGGATGGATCCTGATTATGCAAAGCGAGATCTAACTAAAATTACTGCCCAGGAGGTTATCCAAAATGGCAGTGACCGGTGAAACAGAGTTAATTGCTAACTTAAATAAACTTGAAAAGACGGAAGAAAAGAAAGCACGAAAAGCAACCCGTGATGGTGCTAAAGTCTTTCAAGAAAAATTAAAAGAAGTTACTCCAGTTGCAAAGAGTGGTGATCACTCTAATATGACCCCCTTAGCTGAACATACCAAACACGGTAATTTGAAAACTAGTGATGGTGATTATTCAATGGATGTTGGTTATGACAAAGAAAAAGGTTGGATTGCTCACTTTCCTAATGCAGGAACTTCTAAGCAACATCCACAGCACTTTATTGAAAAAGCACGGGCACAATCTAAAAAAGAGATACTTGCTAAATATATTGAGGACTTGAAAGTATGAAAACTCCGGAGATACAAGTAGCCGATTATCTGACGAATGATGAACGCTTAGTCACAATGATGGATGAGTTGCGACAAGATAAATTATCATATGTTCCAATTTTTACTAGTACGCCTGATGATCCATTTATTAAAGCGAGTTCAGCACCGTGGATTCGGATTACTCCCATACCTGGGGATGATGCGATCTATAGTGACGATGCTCGCTTTTTTGAATACCCACGTGTACAAGTTGATTTTTGGATTCGTGAAGAGAATGATGACCGGCTAATGGATATTCAAGAACGAATATATGAAATCCTCCACAGTCATGGCTTTGAACGTTACTACAAGAATTCTTATCCGGATCCGGACTTGGATAATTGCATAATGGTTACGGCCAACTTTGAAGGGTTTGAAGAAAGGAATGATATTTAATGGGAACACCAAATGCAAAAGTTGCTAAGTTTGGGGCCTCTAATTTTGAATATGGGGTACTAGATGAAAATGAAAAAATTAAAGATACCCGTAAAATTAGTGGATTAAGCGAAGTGAAGCTTGAGCTAACTAATGAATTAAAAACGTTAGCCGCTGATGATGGACCATATTTGGTTCTATCTGGTGGAATTACGGAAGCTAAGGAGACAATCAATATTTATGATGTTGATTCCCAAATGAAGAAAGATTTCTATGGGATTGATATTCAAGATGGTACAGAAGTTTATACTAAGAACCTTGTGCCAAATTATGTGGCCACAATGTTCCGGACAAAGCTTTCTAATGGAAAACATTGCTGGGTTGGTTTAACCAAGGGAATGTTCTCTCTACCTGGTATTTCTACTAAAACCCAAGATGGGGCACCAGACCCAGAGGCCGATGAAATCGAAGGTAATTTTGTTCCGCGTGGGGATGCAGATACTGGAACCATTCTTTTAATCGGTCGGGAAGATAATGAGGGATTTGATTTTACTAAGTTCCATAAAATGGTCTTTGGGGAAACCGCTCCAGTAGTTCCTCCAACTGATGCAGATGGTACTAAGTCAGGAACTGTTGTTGATCACGGATAAATAATTAATTGGACAGAGACGAGTTAAGTGAGACGATAAGGAGGAGATAGGAATGCCATTAAAATTAAAAGTTCAACTAGAAGGTAAGGATTCCGACTATGAACGGAAACGTCCGCCAATGTTGGAGAATTTGCTAGACGCATTAAAAATTCAACGACTTGAAACTGAAATGTTTGGTGGAGATAAAGGTCCAACGGATGAGCAAAATACTAAACGAATGGACCTCTATGCTGAATTTGCTTCACGTTTCTGGGGACAAGGTTTAACCAAAGATGACATCTTGAAAGGTGTTAGCGCTGTTGACGGTTTTAATCAAATGGTTACAGCGGTTAATTTAACACTTGGCTACAATGCGGAAGAAGATAATAAAGCCAAAAAGTCAGCAAAAAAATAACCGTTGAGATGATTGATGATTCAATCAAGAGTCTCAGCGATTTTATTAAGAATCAAATCAGTCAAGGTTATACGTGGAATGAAATTAGTAAGCTCACACTTGCTGATTTGAAATTAATGGATTATGTCTTTGAAGAAAAACAGACAACTATTGATAAAGCATTCCCATTCTTGTTCTAGGAAAAGGAAGGAGGTTGAATAATGGCTCAATCATTAGGACATTTGGCAGCAACTGTTAGTTTGGATATTGATCCGTTTACGGCAAGGGCAAAGGTGTTAAAGTCACAGATCAAAGCGACAGCCAATGCTCTACGAGCCCAAGAGGCAGCGATTAAAGGTTCAAGTAATAGTATTAATAATATGCGAGCCACGTACGCAACGATGAGTCAGCAAATGCGTAACTATAACGCACAACTGCAACAGTCCAAAAGAATAATGGACAACATGAAAAATAGCGAAGTGGCGCGGTCAAATGCCGCTAAACAGTATGCTAAAACGTCTGCGGATATCCAACGACTTCAAGGAAGAATGCAGGCACTTAATCGCGATATTGAATTACAATCGAACAAGTGGACACAATTAGCAAATCGCGCACAACACTTTGGTAATGTAACTACTAGTATTGGTTCTAAAATGTCAGGTATTGGCCGTGGGATGTCGACTTATTTAACAGCTCCAATTGCAGCGGGATTAGTTTATTCTGCAAAGAAGTTAGTTGATTTCCAAGATCAGATGCTCAAGACTAAAAATGTTATCCGGACCTCTGGAGAATCTGCCGCTGAAACTAACTATGCCTATAAGAAGATGACCGCGGATGCACGGAAGTATTCTGACGAGTATGGTGTTAGTCAGCAAAAGATCGCCGCTGGGTACCAAGACTTGGTAAAACGTGGTTACACCTCTAAAGCGGCAATCGGAGTCATGCGGAATGAGCTTAAGGCATCCGTGGCCACCGGGGATGATTTCAATGATGTAATCAATGTTGCCTCTCAAACGATGGAATCATTCGGCTTGGCAACCGACAAGGCCGGCCGACCGATCAAGAACGCTGCAGTCATGCAACGACGATCTACTAAGACGTTAAATGAATTGGCCTATGCTGCCGACGCAACTTCAACTGATTTTCAATCACTAGGTGTGGGGATGTCTTATGTTGGTTCAACCGCTCACCAAGCAGGATTTACTTTATCTGAAACTGCTAGCGCAATGGGTATTCTTTCTAATAACGGTCTTGAAGCTGATAAAGCTGGCACTGGATTACGGAAGGTTATTAATTCATTAGTTACGCCAACTGCAAACGGTCAAAAAGCCTTAGCAAGTATTAACTTAACGACTAAAGACTTTTTGACAAAGAGCGGGAAGCTGAAGTCGATGTCAGCTATCTTTAAGACATTAAATAGCCATATGAAGGGTAAAACTGGTGATGAAAAGAATGACATTTTTCATGCCTTATTCGGAACGACTGGTCAACAGGCTGGTGCAATTTTAACTGAAAATGCTAACCGGCTGAAAGAATTAAATAAGGAAGTTCAGAATGCAACTAAGCGAGATTATATTGGTGATTTATCACAAAAGAATCTTAAATCTCCTAAAGCACAATTAGCGATTTTTAAAGAGTCTTTAACTAATGCTGGAATGGATATGGCTAAATATGTTCTACCTGCAGTTATTCCACTGGTTCAAGATGTTTCTAAGCTTGCTCATAGCTTTGGTGAACTTTCACCAGCAGTGCAGAAAGCAATTGTTGGAATTACTCTATTTACTGCTGGTGCTGGACCATTATTCTTAATTCTAGGTAAGCTTAGCAGTGGTGTTGGAAAAACGGCGCTTGGATTTATGAAATTCAATGCAGGGATTGGTCGTGCAGTGACAGCTGCAAAGCTTGGTGCCAGTAGCTTAGATGTAATCGGTTCAGCTTTTTCAAAATCAACCTTTCAAGCTACTAAGTTTGGAACAACTATGACAGGTGCCGGTGGTCGTGCAGTTCAGGCAGCTAATGGCGTTGGTGCTGCAACCGTTGCCTTAAGAGGAACAAGTGTAGCTGCAGGTGAAGCAGGTGCTGCTACTGCGGTTGCCGGTGCATCATTAGGGACTATTGCTGCAGTTGCCGGGGTTGCTACTTTAGCAATTGCTGGCGGAATTACCGTTTGGGAGCTATGGGGAAAGAAAGCTGTTGCATCTGCTCAACGGACTAACCGTTGGGGTTCTGATGTTGGAGCAGTTGCTGATAAAGCCTTAAGTAAAATGAAATCTACATCTCAAGGTATTCAAGCAACCCTTACGGATATGGATGTTGCTGCATCCACTTCAACTAAGAAGCTGGCTGATGATTTTGATAAAGAATTTTCTAATATTGAAAATAGCGCTAAAGAGCACTTCAGCAATGCAAAAAAAGCTGAGAAGGGCTTATCTCCTGATGTTTCTTCAGCGATTGATAAAGAATTGAAGAAAGAAAAAGATCAATATAATGCCTATGTACAAGATGCGGATAGCGCTAATCAGAAGGTTCAAACAATTTTATCCAATCACAATAAAAAAATTTCAGAACTAGATGATAGCCAAAGAGTTATGCTGAAAAATAATCAGCAAGCAATGCTTAATGACGAAATGAAAGTTTTGAAATTAAGTGGAGATAAACGTGCTAAAGCAATGGCTGTTCTAAATAATGATATAAAGCATATGTCACTACAACAGCGGTCAAATGCTTTAGGCGACATAACAAGTGAAACAGCTGATATGCAGGAGCAGTATAAAAAACAGTCAGATATTTTAGCTAAGCGTTATGGTAAGGGTACTGCTTTATATAAGGCAGGTATGAAAGCTAATAAAAAAGCATTGACTGATTATACCGATAAAGCAGCGGCTGAATATATTCGTTTAGCGCGTGCCAATGGTGAGAGTACCAAGTTAATAAAAGATGATCTTAAAAGCATGGGGCTTAGTTATTCTGACGGTGTTGATGAAATTAAACGACAGACTAAAGCCGCTGAAACAAATCTTAAAAGTTTAGCTGTTGATACCACAAAGTTAGGTGGAAAAGCAAAAAAGGCGGCTGATATGTGGAACGACTTAGTTTTCGACCCTAAAACTGGTAAGGTCCGTACGAACGCTCAAGAAGAGGTTAACAAAGCTGTTAATTCTAAAGACCAATGGAACCAAATCAAGCTACTTAAAAAGGAAGGAAAGTTAAGTACCAATGCCCAACAAATGGTGGCTGCTGCTCTTATTGAAAATGGTAAATGGGACAAAATGTCCTGGAAAGAACAAAAGGCTTGGTTGAAGGATGGTTTTAGTGAAACAATTGTTCAAGCATTAGAAAAGTCTGGTGAATGGAATGACCTTGATCTTCAAACCAAGGAAGCTATTGTTAAAGCTAAGGGTAAACAAGAAATGGCCGACATTCTGCTTGAATCAGGTGCATGGAATTCTTTGTCATTGAAGCAACAGGAAGCAGTAATTACCAATAAGGCAACTAAGCCAATTTATGAAGCATTACAAAGTTCCGGACAGTGGAATAATTTAACCTTAAAACAACAGGAAGCGATTATTGACGCTAAGGGGACACCACAATTAGTTGATGCATTAGTACAGGCTAACCAATGGAATAATCTTACATTTAAGCAACAGCAAGCATTAGTAACAACTAAAGGAACTGCTGATGTAATGGATGCTTTGAATAAGATCGGACGATGGAATCGATTATCGCCTAAACAACAAGAAGCCATTGTTAATGCCAAAGGTTCCGGCCAATTAGGGGAATTAATTTCAAAGTACAATCTTTGGAAAGGAATGCCAGCAAGTGCAGTTAAGCAAATTGTTGCAGAAGATAGAGCCAGTGGAAACTTAAAGGCTGCTAATGATGCAATTCTTGCTTGGCAACGTGCTAACCCTGGCGCTCCTAAAAATGCTTTAGCCGTTGATAATGCTAGTGGACCAATGAGAAATGCTACTGGTGGTGTTAATGTATTTGCTAACTCAAACCCAGGTAGTCCTAAAAATGCACAAGGAATTGATAGTGCCTCTGGACCAATGTATAGTGCTCGCAATGGTGTAAATGCTTTTGCTGGATCAAATACGGGACCAGCAAAAATTGCAAAAGCTAATGATAAAGCTTCTGGGCCAATTAAAACAGCACTTGATGCAATCCATAATTTTATGAGTATACCTAATACTATTGAGAAAACAGTTAATGTTATTTTTCATAAATCAAAGCATGCTCAGGGAACTAATTACCATAAAGGTGGATTGATGGAAGTTAATGATCAACCTGGCCCCGTCTTTCGTGAGTTAGTTCAATTCCCAGGTGAAACACCATTTATTCCTTATGGGCGTAATGTAGTCTTTCCAGCACCACGAGGAACAAAAGTTGTTAAAGCTAGCGATACTGCTAAGATGTTTAAGCACTTACCACAATATGCTAATGGTACTGATGATGCTGTTTCTGTATTAACTAACTTCAAGCCTAATATGCAAAGCACCCAAGTTGTAAATAATTACAATAACGGTGGCCAAAGTAATAACGGAATGCAAAAAGAGATGTTAGACCGGATGGACCAGATGCTCAACCGCTTTGGGACAATGCTGGGCTTAAACGCAGCTCAACTTTCTGCAATTAAAGCCGGTGCCTTTGATAAGAACCAGTTTTATGGGATTGAAGGAACTGATCAAGCATTATTTGATAATCAGCATCTTTAGGAGGTGGTCGTAATCGCTGTAAACATTCTTTACATTAAAATTGATGATCAAAAAGAAGTGGCCAGCACAGATATTACTGACCACTTAACTTTTCTTGGCTTAACTGAATCGCCTAGTGTTATTAATAATTATCGTGATGATTCCCAACAAGATGGTCAAATTTGGAGTTATTCCCGTTATGGCCAAACGACGATCACCGCTAAGTTCTTATTGCAGTTCTTTGATCGAAAAGATTTTAAGATGGCAAAGCATGAGATTTATCGCGTTTTTGCACAAAAAGGAATCTTTAGGTTAAGAACAGGAGTTGAGCCGGATATTGTCCGTTACTGTCGGGCTAGTTCCTTTGAGATTAAAAGCGAACCAGAAGAAGTTAACTATTGTACGTTTGAAGTGCCTTTTGAAAATCCAAGCGGAATGCGATTTAGTAAATTGCATACGGATGAGATGAAAGATGAGGATTTCTTAGACTTGAATATGAACATGGATGAGGAAACTCCTTCATACCATTTCAAAGGCCAGAATAAGTTTTCTATCCTTAACGATAGTGATATTACAATCGATCCTGTTGAACAGCGTCATGATCTAAAAATTACTATTAAGCATAATGGTGGAAAATTCACAGTAAAGAATACAACTACTAATACTTCTTGGACGTACAATCAAAATCTATCTGGAAACGATACTCTCTTGCTAAAGGGACGGCGAACATTTAAGAATAATAACCCAGACAGTGCCAATACCGATTATGGGTATATTACTTTAGCGCCTGGAAAGAATGACTTTGAAGTTACTGGTGCAGATGATTTGGAAATTACATTCAGTTTCCCATTTATGTATCTTGGTTAGGAGGTGAGGACAATTAGTTTAGTATTGATGACACCTCATAAAGAGACAACTAAGGAGCCAATCGGAGACATTATTCTCTGGCCAACAATGCAAAGCGAGTGGTCTAAGAATTCGACCTTTCAATTGACTTTTTCAGTATTTGATTACGATTCAGCATTGTATGATCCATTAGATGTTGAAAGTTCGATTGTGCTTGAGGGACAGGAATATATTGTAAAAAATTGTGTTGAAAACTTTGATACTAATACGAAAAATATCACTGCTTGGCATGTCTATAATGAGATTAGTCGAATTTATAAACGAAGTGACCTTACCTTAAATAACAATCAGGATAGCAATGCTAGTAAAGATCAGTCGTATGGAGTTGAGGACTTACTAAAGGCATGGATTGATGGCAATAAGCTAGGTTTTAGCTATGAAGTTCATGGTAATTTTGATAAGCAGTCAACTTCTAAGTTCGATAGCGGCAGTGGTAAAGAGATGCTTAGTAAGATTACTGAGTTATGGCCAAGTGCAGTTATATATCCGGATAACAAGAAGATACGAGTTTATTCAGAAGATGAGTTCTATAAGGATAATGGCCGAGTAATTGATTTTCCCAGGGATGCAAAGTCAGTTAAAACTACTCGGGACAGTCAATCAATTATTAATATGATTCGTTGTGTGGGTGGTAAGCATGAAGTTCAGCACACTGTTTATACTGGAACAGGTGGAACTAATGCTAATGGGCCAACTGAGCCAGTTAATGGTGATTGGACACCAGTTATTCAGTATGCTGCTAGTCTTTATGGAATAAAACCGAATGCTCAGCAACTTAATGTTTTACGGGCACAAATTCAACATGAATCAAGCGGCCGGCAAGATGCTCAACAACCTGGAGCTGACCCAGATGGAGACGGTACAGGACCAGCACTTGGATTACTTCAATTTAAGCAACAGACTTTTAATTATTATTGTCGAGAACCATATACTAATGTTAAACATGGCTTTGATACATTAGTTGCGTTTTTCAATATTCCTAATGCACTAGGACAAATTAACGGTGTTACTGGTTGGAGTCCACATGGCGCTCCAATTACGAAAGATAAATTGATCATTTCACCACCTAATTCGTGGGGATGGCCTTTTCCAGATGTTGGAGAAGGTCATTTTTCATTGGGGCAAACTTTTGGAACACACCCTCAAGATGGAGTAGGGCGAACTAATGGTTTTCATGATGGCCTTGATTTTGGTTCTGTCGATCATCCTGGGCGCGATGTTCATGCGATTCATGGTGGGAAAGTCCAGGATATTGGATATATTGCTGGATTGGAAAACTATATAACTATTGTGTCGAATGATTATTTAATTTGCTACCAGGAAGCATTTTTGAATCGAGGCGATATTACTGTTCAAGTTGGGCAAGAAGTTAAAACGGGGGATGTTATTGGCCACCGTGATACTAGCCATCTTCATATTGGAATTACTAAGCAAAAGAATTTAATGACTGCCTTGAAAAGTGCCTGGTCAAATGATGGAACGTGGCTTGATCCCTTACAAGTTATTCGTGATGGTATCGGTGGTAAAGAAACTAATGATACTGTCGGAAATGATACAACTACAGAATCACAAGAAGAGTATTACTTCCAACCGTTTATGGTAGTTGATCAAAAGTCAATTGACGAATGGGGAGAACATCCTGGACCTGATCTTGTTGATGAAAGATTTCAAGATGCAGATGCAATGCGTAAATATGCCTTAACTACTCTCAAACCTGATCCGGATTTAAATATTGAAGTTACACTCCAGGGAAATTCATTTATACCTGTTGCTGGTGAAATTCTAAGGGTGCTTGCGCGTGATAAATATTCAGGTAGTTATAAAACTGTTGGCTATACGATTTATCCGGAAGCCAAGGGACAGGATAACCAGATTACGTTAAATAATTCAAAAACGACTATTTTAGATTATCAAAACCAGAAAGCTAAACGCCTGCAAGAAGCTCTTGAAGAACAACGACTTCGGATTAGTGGATTAGCAAATAGCATGGATCAGCAATCTAAATCATTAACGCAAGTCGTAAATGATAAGAAAGAGACAGATAAGAATATGGAGGCTGTGGACCAGAATATTTACTGGATGCAAAATGGTCAGCATAATTTAGTAACTACGATGACCGGCGGAACTGCTTCCAGCGAAAAATATAATGATAGTCCAGTAATCGAGATTGAACAAGGCACTCTCAGAAGCAATGAATTTAATCTCAACGGTGTCTCCTCCATCTCAAGTCGTCTCATGGCTAAGTTAAGTGTGACTGATAATTCAATTTCTGCCACTACTTATGTTGAATTCTTAAAGAGCGATGGCAGTTCTGCCGGCAAGTCGAATGTTGTCTATATCGTCAATAACGGCGCTTGGCAATCTGCCGGCACAGTCAACATTAAAATTCCAGCCGGCACTACTAAAGGAAGATTAATTTTCGATGTTTCCGGTTCGGGTAAAGCATACGTATCACGGGCCCAGGTAAACCTAGGTTATAGAGTGACGGATTGGGGTAGTTTGAAGTGAAAATAGTTATTCTTGAAAGGTGATGATTTTTTGAAAGAGTTACATACAGATGACCTCTCAATGAATAGTGGCAAATTATTTAGAGAGCAGATGGTTGAGAATTTTGAAGCTATTGAGCAAGCTATCAATGATTTAGATAAAAAAGTTAACAATGAGGTTCGAGACCGTGATAGTGCGGATAATAAGCTCAGCGGCCGGATTGATAGTGTTAACGATCGGTGCAGAAAAATTGAACAAACTCGTGCTACACGAGATGAAGTTGAAGAGGCGAAGTCTTATATGGACCATAAAGCTGAACGTGTTTCTTGGGGTTCTGATGGCTCAACTTTTGTAACCATGCTAACCGAAGCATTAAAAGACACGCAAATGAAAGATTTAATAAAAAGTATTATTAAGGGGTGATAGGAAAAATGATGGAATTAACTTTTAATTTAACAGAAGATCGCCGTGAACCCTTAAAACCCCAGTCGCTTAAAGACTTTGAATTAACGTTTGGCAATGGTTCTGGTGTAAATGTTCAAAGTAATAATTGGGTTCAAGGACGATTGCAGATGGACAATTTACGGCAAACTTTCGTAAATATCCAACAAGGGAAGGACAACGAACCATTTGATATAACTGGCTATATTCTCCAATTTTGTGGACGAACACCATTTGATGGGAAGCAACAGTCGTATCGTGTTATTGATAATAGTTCAGTGGTCGTTGATGGCTTACATGGGCGTTTCCGTTATACATTCCCAGTGCAAGCCTTTGCGGTTGCTGGTGCATACAAGCAGGCTTATTTCCGCTTGATTAGATTGTCTGATTATAAGTGCATCGCAACATTAGAGTTTGACTTATCTGTCTTAGAAGATTTCGTTTTTGCTGATATGGTGCCGGCAGACTACATTAATCCTTTTAATGACATCCTTAATCAATTGCTTGACGGAGAAAAGAAATTCAAGGCTGATACTCAAGCATTATATGAAACAGCAGCTAAACGGCTTAACGATGCTGTCGAGCAATTAACACAGTTAGGTACAGATGTTAAGACTACTCTAACAACTGAGCAAACAATGCTTCAACAATTGATTGAGAAGATTAAGCAAAACAATCTACTTACCCAAGCAGATTTGGATAAATTCTCTGAGTTAATTGATTCTAAACTTGCTGATATAAATAAGAAAATTGCTGATTTATCCAATTCGGTTGAAGCAATTCGTCAAATGGGGCGCAATAATGCGGGGCTTTTGCAGTACAAGATGGTAACTGTGACAACTGATCCAAACGGTCGAAATAGCACTATAACTGAAAATCAAGTCAAACATCTGCAAGCAATTCACGCTACGATGTCTGTTGTTGATATGGTGGGGATAACTGATAAGAACGATTCAAACCCTCAAAAGAGTGACGGCAAGCAATTGCAGCAAGCTATTGTTTGGAGTAAGCAATATAATGTCCCAATTACAATGATTAAGCCGCACTTAGGAATTGATTATTGGGACAACTTCTATCGAGCAGAGTATATGCCAAGCGATATTTCAGGTTTCTTTAATGCCTGGGGAGCAATTCTAATGAAGTATGCAGCAGTTTGCGATGAAAATAATGTTCCTATTCTATGTATTGAAACTGAACAATATTTGCTAACACAAAATAAGTATCTTGATTATTGGCGGACTATTATTGAGAGCATTCGAGCTAAGTATCCTCATCTATTACTAACAGCGGCATATATGGGTTTTGAAATTGTGGATGATGAGCATACTAAATTACTAAAGTATCTTGATTTAATTGGCTTGAATGTATATCCGGGTTACATCATTGACGATTATAGCGATAAGCTAACTACAAGTTACTTAGTTCAATCGTTCTCTAACACCCTTGATGGGACTAACATTGCTTCTTGCATTGACCAAGCCTGTGAAAAGTATAATAAGAATGCAATTATGACGGAAACGGGCTGTATTCCAACGATTAAGGGATTAACTAAACTAGTACCAGATGATTTTAATTCCGCTAATGGTGCTAATGATTATGAAGTAACTGCCTTTCTAATGAAAGCGATGTTCGACTTCTTAAAAGAAGATAAGAATATTATTGGCTTTGCCTGGTGGCACGCTGGAAAGCCGTTTAACTTTTTTGACGAAGCCCAAGACGTTACGAATCTTTCTCCAGCGGAAAATATTTTCAAATCTTCAATTGAAGGGGGTATTATTTAATGTCAACGAATTATACAAGTGATACGCTTGGGCCTAATACAAATCTGTTACCTCAATATGATCATTACAAGGTCTACACAACCCCAGCGTTTGATGAGAATAACTGTACTTATCTTGGTTCACTAAAATTGCAAAACGACCCAACGCAGATTGTCAGTCAGACCGATCGTAAGGTTCGTCGATTTACACTTGCTTTACGGTGTGCAAACGGTGATGATAATATGGTTCATAACGTCAGTGATGTTTATATTTCAGCATATTTTGATAAACCAGACCACCTTGCTGTTAATATTGGTACTAAGTCATTAACAGGGTTTTATGATACTTCTGAATTTTATAAATTTTATGTATTCTGGACTCGTACTTCTCGAAGTGAGACCGTTGAATTTGAAGTTGAACTTTGGATAGAGACACGTGATGGGATTAGTGCGGTTGATCTTCAACCGACCTTCTTTCAAACATATTTAGATAGTAATACACAGGCAAATTATGACAAAGTAGCTAATATTCATTACAATGGTTACTCACGAGTTAATGCGCTGTTTGCTGGAATGGCACGTAAAAATATCAGCCATCAAGATATGATGAATCAGCATTCTTCGGGTTATGCATCCGTTCAAAGCTATTCCAATTATGCCGCAGATAATTCTACAAATGATCTAGTCGTACTTGATCCTTATCAATCCTATGTAGTGCTGGCAACCAATGGTCAGGATCGAACAATTGCGACGATTGCTCCAGCAACTGATTATCAATATCAAAACGGCCGGCGATTAGTTTGCGTTTGCTGGAATCCAATTACTTTCCATCATGCTGGTAATCTTGACAGTGCTGGAGATAATCACCTTGTTATGAAAGGAAGCACTGATTACAAGTGTCAGGTTAATGAAGCGGTTGAATTCTTGCGAGTAGGAAATCTTTGGGTTCAAGTTTGAGGTGATTGAAATGAAAGCGATATATAGAGTAGATGAAACTGGTATTCATCATTTGGAAGTTAATGACAATTATGAGTTACAAGCATGTGAATTGTTAGCTCAGCCAGAGATTATTCATAGCCAATCACCAACAGAACGGTTATTGATGCAGCAATCACAACAAATCACTTTGCTACAAAGTACTGTTATGCAACAAAATCAAACCAACGCTAAACTTCAAGCTGCAAATATACAACAAGCAAATCAAATTAAGCAGTTGCAACAAATGTTCATGCAGACTAATCAGCAACAAGCCATCGCTAAGTCAAAGGAGGAAGTTCAACAATGATGACGCAATTACAAATGCTACAAATGTTTTGGAATGACTGGGGAAATCATGATGTCAATTTCTACAAAGTTTATGTTCAGTGTGGGGCTATCAGCAAAGAAGACTATAAGACGGTAACAGGTCAAGACTATAATATTGAAACCACGATGGGAGCATAGATTATGACAGCAAAATCTACAACTAAGGCTGCTAAATCACCGTTTAGTGGCCTAAAATATTATGGGGGGGCCGTTATTGACATTTTGAATTCCAACTTTGAGTAATAAATAACTAAAGGTATAATTTACCTATTAAATATTGAGGGGTAGATTATATGATATTGTTAGTTAGCCATGCATCTTCTAGTAATTCAGCAGTGATATATAGTGGCCTAATTGCCGCTCTTGTATCAGGAGTAGTGAGCCTAATTGGTTATAGTATCACAGCTTATTTTCAAAATAAAAACACTAAAGAGTCATTAAAAGTACAACGCAAGAATAATGAAGCTACGATCCAAACGCAGAGGGAGATTGCGCAAATGCAAAAAGATGAAAAGCTTTTTTATCAAAGTCAATTAGATTGGTGGAATGAAACAAGAAAATTAATTGCTAAATTTGTAAGAAATTGCACTATTATTAACAGAAAAATAGAGAAGACAAAGAAAAACACAAGCTCTGAGCGATTAAATAATATAAAAAGTATAGAAGACGCTAAAAAACAAATCGCTGAGAACCAAAATGATATCCAAGAATTAGAGAAAAGTATCAATGATATCCAGGAACAAATTACTTTAATTCGTTTATATTTATTTCATGACGAAAATACAGCTGAACGAGAAATTTTATTGAAAATTTTAGTTATGGAAAAACATTATTCCAAGTTAGAACCAATTCCATCTGTAGAATTAAGCAATTTTGTCGATTTAGTAAGGAATTTCTTTGAATTGCAATTGAAAGAGTTGCAGAACAAAACAGCTTAATAGAAAACATCATAGTCGCCGTAGAAATACACAGTACATAATAAAAGCCCCGCTCGTTTGAGTGAGGCTTTTGTTATGGGCGGCTATTGTTAACATACCTAAAATCCAGTAATATATTTTCTGTTATTAAATTAAGAAAGGGAAACGTGTGATGCAATCGAGAGATAAATTGGTACTAATTTGCTATACACTTGTTATTTTTATAATAGGATATATGGTGTGCTTATATCATGAGCAATTATTTCAAAATGCTGGAGCAATATTTGCTACTATAGTTTCAGTGAGTACATTTCTGATGACTGTTTTCAACTTTCAAGTAGCTACAAAAGAGAGAAAATTTGCAAGACGGATTGAGCAAAATAGAATAAAGGAGTTAAGAAAAGCGGTAAACGTATTTCGTAATAGCCAAAAGTGGAATCAAGATCTTTCCTTAACTGAGGATGATATTGATATACTTCAAGTAAACATTAACTATATCTTGCAGTATTCAAAATCCTTTACTATTATACGGACGTTTAAATATATTAATTTGATTTTAATCAAAATTAAAAATTCAAACAATGAAATTAGTAAAAGAATGGAAACTAATGGTCTTGTTGAATATGTTAAAAATAATATTTTCTGTATGAAGAAAAAAGAAATCTATTAGGAGAAAAACTGTGTCATGATTATTTTAATAAGTGAGTCAGCTATGAACGATAAATTGGTAGATATAATAGAGGAGCAGAACAGTAACTATTTAGGAATTATTACTCTAGTAATTACGCTAGCTCTTGCTATTTTTGGAATCATTCAATGGAAAATAAATGATAAAAAATTGAATCAATTAAGAACAGAAACCATACAGAAAATTGCTGAAAAATATGATCTCAGTAGTTTACAAAAATTAAAAAGTGAAGTTGACGCTCTTAAACAGAAGCAAGACAAAGCATACTTTAAGCTGAGATCTCAAGATATTGAGTGGTTAACAAAAATTCAAGACTCTATTGAATTAGATGTTCAAAAACTAATAGCGAATGATGTCGAACCTGTTGTTCAAGAAGAAATAGTACATAATATTTTTACGAAAATAAGTATGTTTATCTATAAAGATTTTTTGTACAATGAAGACAAAGAGAATACGATTTATGTCATTTATTCAATGTTAAATAACTTAAAAGAAGATACTCCAATGCTCGGCAAAGCATACGCGGAGATGCTTAAGGATAACGAAATAATGAGAATCGTTAGAAAAAGAGAATCAAATCAATAATGCGTCGTCCTATATAGGGCGTTTTTATTTTACCCTCAAGGAGGTGACAACGCACAATGCACATCTTTACAATCCATTCATTTCTCAGTCTTAGTTGGGCCGAGTGGGGATCCATTCTTGTGATTGGCACAGCAGTATTTGGCGGGGCGCATAAGTTAATTGGCAACCTAATTGATAAAGTCCTTAATCCGATTAATCAGAATCTTCAAAAGCTTAATAAGAACATTGAAGACTGGAATGAATGGCATAAACATGCTAATAAACGCTTTGAAGATGGAGATAAGCACTTTATCCATCATGATGAGCAGTTGCAAGATCACGAACGAAGAATTACAAACTTGGAGGAGAAAACAAATGAATATCATTAACGCAATTCCAACCTATATCATGACGGCCGTTATCTCAACGGTCTTTTATTTTGCCTTAAAACAGAGTCAATCATTTATTCACGCCAAAGTCATCCATGCTAAAACTGCAACATCTCGTGCCGCTTGGTCATGTGCTGCACAACTTGCAGATGATGCAGTTGCTTCCTTAGTTGGCAAAGATATGGCAGGTCATGAGAAGTTCCATCAAGCAACGGATATTGTTCAACAGGCTCTTCAAAAGCAGGGTATTAAGAACATTGACCTTAATGCTATTGAAACGCTTGTTCAATCAGCTTATGAAAAGTCGTCCTTGACACCAACCGTTGATCCGACATTACAACAAGCACAACCTACTAAAACAGCCGCTATTCCAGCCGGCCAAGCAACTGCAATCGATCCAATGAAGGAGGATAAATAATTATGCGTAATCAATTTATTGATGTTTCGAGCTACCAACCAGATACCGTTGCCTTTTTCCAAACTGCTAAAAATCAGGGGGCATTAGGTGTTGTTGTTAAGTTAACGGAAGGATCCGAAGACGGTTCTGCTTACGTTAACCCGCGTGCAGCAGCTCAAATCCGTAATGCCCTTGCAGTCGGTTTACGAGTATCTTGTTACCATTTTGCCCGTTATACTTCTGTTGGCGATGCACAAAATGAAGCCCGTTTCTTCGTTAAAATTGCCCGGCAGTTCGGTATGTATGACGATACTCTCATGATTGATGATGCAGAAGTTCATTCTGCAGCTGATTATCAGTCTGCTTCCTTAGCATTCCTTCAAGAAGTCGAAGCATTAGGTTACAAGAATACTGGTATCTATTCCATGAAAAGTTTCTTTACTGGTGACACGCTTAATTCTCATGGATTCGGCTCCCGAAAGATTTGGATTGCCGGTTATGGTGTGACTGAACTTGGTATTGATAATGCCGCTGCATGGCAATACTCAGATCACGGTATCATGGGTATTGATACTAGCTTGGACTTTGACGGTGCCTTTACGACGGGTTCTGTATCAGGTAATGTTCCGCAAGTTGTTATTCCAGAACCCCAGCCGGTTCAACACGTCGGCCATCCAGCAAGCGGAACCTACATCGTCCAACCAGGTGACACGCTATCCGCCATCGCCACTAAGTACGGCACCACTTACCAAAACCTTGCTGCTATCAACAGCATCGGTAATCCAAATATGATCCAAGTCGGTCAAGTCCTCAAGGTAACCGGACAACCAACAACTGAAAATACTTACTTCGTTCAAGCAGGCGATACCTTGTCCGGAATTGCGACTAAGTTTGGTACAACGGTATCTGACTTAGTAAGCCGCAATCATATCGCTAACCCGAATGTGATCTATGTCGGTCAAAAGATTTACTTAGCTGGTAATGGCCAATCTAATGCTTATACGATCAAGGCAGGTGACACATTAAGTGGAATTGCTAGTGTATTCCATACAACTTGGCAAGCATTAGCACAAAAGAATGGAATCTCAAATCCTAATGTAATTTATGTTGGCCAAACAATTCAGATTTAAATTATTAGTCCTAGTAGTTGCTGCAGTTCTAAGAAACTGTGACTAACTACTAGGACTTTTTCTAGTATTATGAATTTGTTAAGATAAATATGGTGATGTATATGAAAAAATATATAAAATTTATTTTAGCAATTATGTTAGGATTTCTTTTATTTAATTTAGGTATTGTGGTAAAGGCTGATAGTAACGTTGGACTATATAAAGAAAATTTGGAAAAATATTTTGATAGTGTTGGTAATGATGGAGATGAAGAGTATTATCATGTTAAACTTGATAATAGGAATGGAATGCTGAAGGTTAATATAAAATTGCCTGATCGTCAAGAAATATATGCTAGTGGATTTTATTACTATCATGCTATTTTGGCTGTGAAAAAGACAAAACTTAATCCAAATGTATCTCAAGTTTCTATTAAAGATAATGATGATAAATATGTCTTTAATGTAGCTGATATTAAAGACTTAAGTTTTAGTAAAAAAGATATTTTAGAAAATGCAAGAATAAATAATCCTTCAGCGTATGATGATGCTAAGGATCAGGATAGTACAGAACCATGTGAAGCTGAGTATCTTGAAGACCAACTATTTCCTAAAGCAGTAAGTCATGTATCGTATGATAATGATGAAAATGATTAAAGAAATACTATTTTAAGAGTTGCCCACGAAATGCCCACATAAACAAAATGTTGCTGAAAATTCATAAAATATTATAGAAATCTATATAAAAAATAAGAGCTTATAAGTCCATATTTACCAAGGCTTATAAGCTCTTATTAAGTATTTTAGGAATCGTTAAATATAACCCATTCAATTAGCTGCCTTTATGGCCGTTTTGCAGACCGATGAGCAAGTTGATGATAAGTAAACGTTGGTGTAATAGGAATTGACATCTTTAAAAATCACAAAGTAGACCAATATTTTACTAGTTTCCCCTTAATTTTCCCTTATGCGGGATTTTAAGGGAAAGGTAGAATATTAGTCTACTTTTCTTTTATATTAAACTTTGTTAAGTTGTCAAAGAGATTGGCAGTTTCTCGCTTCTTATGATTCGTTAAATGGACATAAGTATCAAGGGTAGTTTCAATCTTTGTATGACCTAGCCTAACTTGTACTTCCTTAGGTGATGCACCTGCCTCTAGCAGCATAGTTGCGTGGGTATGACGTAAACTATGGAAATTAAATGGGAAACCTAATTCCTCGGTTACTTTACTTGCATAGTACTTAATCGAATTGGGAGTTACAGGTTTCCCATTTTCTTTTGTACATACAAAAGATTAAATAATTAAAAAAGGCGATAGCATTCGCTACCGTCTTTTATTATTGAATTTAAAACTAAAAAGGATGCCGATTAAGGCACCCAGTTTACCGGTACGGAACAAGTAACCAGCTGGTTCCATTTTGCACTCCGGCTTATCATATTGATACTCACATTATAACATAAAAGTTCTATGGTACAATAAGAAAGCACTCCGAGACCACCAATCTCAAATTGTAAGTGCAACTGGGGGTGAACCCCATGAGCCATTTTTGGCTTATCATATTGTTTGTGCCTAGTAAGCACATTAAACATCTAATTAAATGGTTGCTCAAGTAGTGACCTTAGCGCTGACTTCGGTTGGCGCTTTTTTAGTACATAAATTTATAACATCCCCATAAAACTATTTGGAGTCGGCTAGCAACAAAGTTAAACACTAAGTTTTTCTTTTAGTGCAGTGGTCATTACTTCACTAAAGTTAACACCATTTTCTTTTCCTAATTCATTTAAGTAGTTAGGAATGGTAATAGTTTTCTTGATTACTTTGTTATCATGTTTGCGCTTATATTCAGAAACATTAACAGTAACCAGAGTAACAGTTGCTCCATCTTCAGCTTTTGGCAAGTCAGTATTAGATTCAGGTAATTTATCTTCAAGTGAGTAAGTACCAATATAATCTTTTGCCATTTCCATCGCGTCAGCAATTGATTTACCTTCTGTCATTCCATCAATATCAGGAATCTTAACAAAATAAGGATGATCAGTATTATCTTCGCTTTTAGTAATGATGATTGGGAATACTTTGATTTCGTCCATAAGTGTTCCTCCTTCAAATTTGGCACACAAAAGCTAGACTCGGCTAGGAGCCTTACCTTTGTTACTTTAGGTTGAATTTTTTAATCAAAGCGTTGTAGAGTTTGTCATTGAACTTTGGGTGCCGTTGAGTTTTAATCTTACCATTTGACCAGATGTCATGATTGCCACCATGCCTAACGAAGTACCACCCGCTATCTTTGAATTTCTTTTCAACCTTACGACGTTGTACCAAATGATTCAATTCCCTTCAACACTTATTATAATACACGTGTTTAATACGTGTATTAAGAGAAAAATACATATTTAACACGTACTTTGTTATGAAAGGGGATGAGTAATGATGCCAAGGTTTAGACACTGCAGACAACCAGGGTGCCATGCAATGGTGCAGCTACCTAACCACTATTGCAGTAAGCACTTTAAAAATGAAGCGGAATACATAGCAAAACAGACAGCGATGGGCAAGAGAATGTGGCAAACAGTATCAACGCAAATACAATACAGTAATACGGTATCGGAATAATACTAAGTCAGACCAGTACAACTTCTATCGAACTAAGCAATGGCAAGAGCTAAGGTAACGTATTACATCTGTCAGTATTGCGGACAACCAAACAGGGAAGCTATACGGATATATTGCGAATATGATTAAGAGTATTATTGACCAGCAACCAGCTTTTAAGAAACTGGCTGAAGAAGATGACCTGGTAATTCATGAACATACCGGGATTTCAATGCGGAAATTTAATAACAATCTTAGGCCGCTATCGTTTAATGCTGGTAAGTATGACTCTTGCCACTTTACGACAGCGGTTTTGATGAGGTTGGTAATATTAAGTCACGTGAAGGAACTAAGAAAATTGTTTCCGGGCAAGTTAACGTGCCTAATTATCAATACATTGAGATTTCGACTTCTTATCCCGATCCTTCTGTACCGTTTCATGAAGAGCAGAAAATGGTTCAACAAGTCATGGAACAAGATTTCAGTCGAGTAGCTGACCGGACGTTAGGTTTAATTTGGGATCAGGATAGCCTGGACGAAACTTTTAAGGAAGATACGTGGATTAAGTCGAACCCGCTGCTCGGATTACCTAGTCAGCATGATATTTTCTTGGATGGTTTACGTGATAAACATGACGCTGATATGCTCACCGGAACGGTCGATGACTTCTAAAATAAGAACCTTAATCTGTGGTTACAAGAAGCTACTAATAGCTATCTAAAGCTATCTGATATTGAGCGAGCCGTTATTCCAAGCTTTGACATTCGAGGTCGTGACGTTTATATCGGATTTGACTATTCAATGTTCTCAGATAATACTGCACTTTCTTTCGTGTATCCCTATCAAGACAGGGATGGTAAGCAGGAATGGCACATTGAACAACACAGCTTTATCCCTTGGGAAAAAGCTGGTTTAATTCAGGCGAAGGAAAAGCAGGGCGGTATTGACTATCGTGAGCTAGCTAAAAAGGGAAACTGTACAATTACTTGTCATCCGCCATTCAATTATCTATGAAAGAGGTGAAAATATTGATAGACAATCAAACCTTGTTAATCTGTTACACCTTTACTAGAGGTTAGCGATGTACCTAATCTGGTCAAAGCGCACAACATAATTAACATTTTTATTGACGATTAGGTAACGGTTGCTGTCCGCCAGTTGGGAGACCTTGCCAGTAACATTAACCGGGTGGCCTTCAGCAGTGACGGGGGTCAGCTGAAAGGTTGCGTTGAGCTTGTCAGTAATTGCTCGCTTTAAAAATAAGCGTCGCTGGCAAAGTGGCTGGGCTTGCATTAGCTCCGGGTAGTGCTTAGTCGTAGGGGTATCGAATAAGTGGTGGAACTTATTGCTGATAATTTGTGGCGTTAATTTAAAAAATGGTTTTTGTTCAATTTGCATGATTGCGCCTCCGAACGTTTGTTTGTGATTATAGTATACAAACGGGTGTTCAGAATTGCAAGAGAAAATATAAAATTAATTTCTTGATTACATTGCTTGATTTCAGTAATAATCTAGTGCATTATAGTAGTAATACGACAAAATAAATAGGAGCGTTATAATGGCAAATCGTGGAATGCTAATTGTTCTTTCTGGCCCATCAGGTGTAGGAAAAGGGACCGTACGGAAGGCAATTTTTGATTCAAATGATAATGACTTTCAGTACTCAATTTCAATGACTACCCGGAAGCCTCGCCCGGGTGAGGTAAATGGGGTTGATTACTTCTTCGTCAGCAAAGAAGAATTTGAACATCACATTCAAACTGGGGGAATGTTGGAATACGCAAAGTATGTTGACAACTATTACGGTACCCCTTTAAAATATGTAAATGATACATTGGACTCCGGGAAAGACGTTTTCCTTGAGATTGAGGTAAACGGTGCGATGCAAGTTCGCTCAAAGTGTCCTGACGGCGTCTTTATCTTCTTGACCCCGCCAGACCTTGATGAGTTAAAGCAACGGTTGATCCACCGCGGTACAGATAGTATGGATGTTATCAATAAGCGGATTCATAAGGCATTCGGTGAGATCCAGATGATGCAAAATTATGATTACGCGGTTGTTAACGATGAGGTGCCACGGGCAGTAGCTAAGATCAAGGATATTATTCGCTGTGAGCGTCTCCGTGTCCACCGTGTTATGCCACGTTATCTTGAAATGTTAGGAGATTCAGAGAAATGATTCTATTTCCATCAGTTGATGAATTGTTAAAGCATATTGATTCACGTTATTCCCTCGTTATGCTAGCAAGTAAGCGGGCAAACGAACTAGACGGTGGTGCCGCACCACTGCTTGAACACTATGAATCAAGCAAGTCGGTTGGGAAGGCGCTTGAAGAAATCCTTGCCGGTAAGGTGACGATTGACCCAGACCACACTGAAGACCTGCAAGACTAATTTTAATGACCATTGAGGCTGGGAGACCGGCCTCTTTATTATTTTAAAGTTAATACGCAGGTCAGGAGTTGGCTTAAAAATTCAGCTGGCGGGGATTAAATGCTATAATCAAATGGATAAATAAATTCGTTGGGGTGAAAGGATGACAAAAATTGCGGTATACCTTACAGGGAGCATTGCTGCCTATAAGGGAATTGAAGTTGTACGGGGTTTACAAAAGATGGGTCACACGGTGCGGGTTGGAATGACTGATGCGGCCTGTCAGTTGATTTCACCTGCGACACTCTTTGCCTTAACAAAAGAACCAGTGCTTACGGACTTGTGGGATGAACACGCTACGCCAATCCCCCACATTGAACTGGCTGACTGGGCAGACCTGGCAGTGGTTGTTCCTGCGACTGCTAATATTATTGCAAAAATGGCTACTGGGCTAGCTGATGATGCAGTATCGACGACCCTGTTAGCTACCGCGGCGCCGAAAATAGTGGTTCCCGCGATGAATAACCATATGTGGATGGCCCCGGCAACCCAGCGCAACCTTAAACAATTGGAAGAAGATGGGGTGACGGTAATGACCCCAGCGACTGGTCGGCTGGCAGAAGGTTATGATGGAAAGGGGCGCCTGCCTGCTCCTGATGATATTTGCCAGTTCGTCGCAGCTCAGTTAAATAAGCACCAGCAATTAGCGGGCAAAAGGGTAGTTGTTACAGCTGGCGGAACAAGGGAAGATATTGACCCCGTCCGTTTTATCGGTAACCGCTCTTCTGGCAAAATGGGGATTGCGATTGCTAAGGCTGCAGCCCAGGCAGGAGCAACGGTAACCCTTGTTGTGGGTCAAGTTAGTGTTCCGTTACCGTCTAGTCCAGCGATCACTATTCGGTCAGTGACTAGTACGGAAGATTTACTAGCTACTTTGACGGATGAATTTTCGCAGGCAGACGTACTTGTAATGGCCGCCGCTGTTGCTGATTACCGGCCCGTCAGTCCCGCCACTAAGAAGATTAAAAAACAAGCTGATGACCCCCACTTAACGATTCACTTGACGGAGACTCCTGACGTCTTAAAGACGGTTGCCCAGCATAAGAGGGCTGATCAGCTGGTTGTCGGTTTTGCAGCAGAGACCAACGACCTGCTTAAAAATGCCGACCACAAGCTGGCAACAAAGAATGCGGACTTGATCGTCGCCAATAGTGTTGCCGGGGTAAACGGCGCCTTTGGCAGTACCACTAACGAAGTGACGATCCTTGAAAAAGCCCATCTGCCGGTGAAGTGGGCGCGGATGAGCAAGGACCGGGTTGCAAGCAAGTTAATTGAATTGATTAGGACAAAACTAAAGCAAGGTGATTAGATGCCCGAGTTGGCACAAGTAGTCGTTGATGTTCCAACAATGCAGACAAACCAGCCGTATACATACCAGATTCCCGCGACCCTTGAAAAGCAGATCCAGCTAGGGGTCCGGGTGGTCGTCCCCTTTGGCAAAGGGTCCCGCACTGTCCAGGGATTTGTCGTCGGTTTGGACCAGGCCACTGATTATGATGGTAAATTAAAGCCAATCCAAGCGGTCATGGATCTGCAGCCAGTGATTAATCGTGAACTATTGACCCTTAGCAAGTGGCTCGCTGACACAACTTACTCCTTTTGGATTTCCTGTCTGTACACGATGCTGCCGAACCTCTTAAAGGCCAAGACTAGTCGGATTGTGCGAATTATTGACGAGGTCAGTGAGGACGTTTTCTTTGATATTTTTCACGGTAAAGACGAGCTGGATTTGAGTACAGTCCAAGACCAGCCGGCAATTATCAGCCAACTACTAAAGCTTAAACGGGCCGGGAAAGTAGCAATTGATTACCGGATTGAAGACCGCGCCCGGGCAAAGACGGTCACGGGGATCCGCTCCCGGCTTACCTTTGAGCAGTTAGAAGACGAGCGCCTGGGTCTTCATTCGAACGCCCATGCTCAGAATAAGTTGCTTTCCTACCTGCAAACGATTGGGGAAAAGGTTGTCAAGCTTAAAGAGGCCGAACGGTTGACCGGCTTAAAGGCCGCTACCTTTAACCAGGGGCAAAAGAAAGGCTGGTTAGAAAAGGTGCCAGTGGAAGTTTACCGAACGCCACTGGGACAAACGCCTTCCCCAGACGACCAGCACTTAGCAAAGCCATTGACGCTCAATGATGACCAGGCAGCTGCTGTTCAGGCGATTGACCGTGCAATTGACCAGCAGGAGTCGCCAACCTTTCTCTTGCAGGGGGTAACCGGTAGTGGTAAGACCGAGGTATACCTGCAGGCGATTGCGGCGGCATTAGCGCAGGGCAGGACCGCATTAATGCTAGTACCAGAAATCTCCTTAACCCCCCAGATTGTCAACCGGGTGCGCAGCCGCTTTGGCTCGAAAATGGCGGTCTTACACAGTAGTCTATCGAATGGGGAACGATTTGATGAGTGGCGGCGGATTGAACGTGGCGAGGCTCAGGTAGTTGTTGGGGCCCGCTCGGCTGTCTTTGCTCCCCTAAAAAAGATTGGGATCATCATCCTCGATGAAGAACATGAAGCCAGCTATAAGCAGGATGAGTCACCCCGCTACCATGCGCGCGAGGTTGCCAAATGGCGGGGAAAGTACCACCATGCCCCAGTAATCCTTGGCTCTGCGACACCTAGCCTTGAGAGTCGGGCACGGGCGGTGAAAAAGGTGTATCAGTTGTTGAGTTTGCCACACCGGGTAAACGAGCAACCGCTTCCGCCAATTCAAGTCGTTGATATGCGTGAACAAGTCAAAAAATACGGCGAGAGCAATTTCTCGCGTGAGCTTTTACAAGCAGTTGACCAACGACTACAACGGCGGGAACAGAGTATCTTGATGCTTAACCGACGGGGCTTTTCTTCGTTTATGATGTGTCGGGACTGTGGGGCAGTCTTAAAGTGTCCTAATTGTGATATTTCACTGACCCTCCACATGGATACACGGACGATGAAATGCCACTATTGCGGGCATGAGGAACCAATCCCGCAAGTCTGTCCGAACTGCCATAGCCGCCAGATTAGGTACTATGGGACAGGAACAGAAAAGGTTGAGCAGGAGTTACAACAACTGTTGCCACAAGCGCGGATAATTCGGATGGACGTTGATACGACCAGGCGGAAGGGGATGCACGAGAAACTTCTCCGGCAGTTTGGTCAACACCAGGCGGATATTCTCCTGGGCACCCAGATGATCGCCAAGGGCCTTGACTTTCCCAACGTTACCCTCGTGGGTGTCTTAAACGCCGATACTGGTTTAGGATTGCCAGACTTTCGGTCAAGTGAACGTACTTTTGACCTCCTTAGCCAGGTCAGTGGCCGGGCTGGCCGGGCTAATAAGCAGGGACAGGTAATTATCCAGACCTATAACCCTGATCATTATGCGATAAAGGATGCTCAGGCCCACGACTACGACCGCTTTTTCAAGCAGGAGATGGGCTTGCGGCACCAGGCGGGTTACCCACCCTATTATTTTACGGTGCGCTTGATGGCGAGCCATCCTGAAGAAGCGCAAGCCGCTAAAGCGATGGCGAAGATTCATGACCGCCTAAAACGGGGCTTAATGCCGTCAACGATTATCCTGGGGCCGACTCCCCGGGCGATTGCACGGATGAAGCGCCGTTACTACTACCAGATTGTAATTAAATATAAAAAGGACCCGCACCTGCATGAACTACTATTTGATATTCTTCAAGACACGCAGAGTAAGGGATATAAGGATGTCCAAGTCAGCATTGACCCGGATCCGCAGTACTTTATGTAAATAGGAAAGGATTTTTCATATGTCAACTTCAATTGTCTTCATGGGAACACCATCATTTGCCGTGCCAATTTTACAGAGCCTGATCGATAGCCCTGATTATGACGTCAAAGCAGTTTTGACCCAGCCGGACCACCATATTGGGCGTAAACGGACCCTCCACGAGTCACCAGTTAAGCAATTAGCGAAGAAGTACGAAATCGAAGTACTCCAGCCGGCCAAGCTTAGCAAGAGTCCTGAGATGGAACGGATCATTGACCTGCAACCGGATTTACTGATTACTGCAGCCTATGGGCAGTTCTTGCCAACCAAGCTTCTCGAGGCTGCCCGTATTGCTGCCATTAACGTTCACGGCTCACTACTGCCAAAGTATCGTGGTGGTGCGCCAATCCAGTATTCGATTATCAATGGTGATAAGGAAACTGGGGTTACGATCATGTACATGGTCAAGAAGATGGATGCCGGTGACATCATTGCCCAGCGGTCAATTCCAATTGAGGCTGATGATGATAGTGGAACGATGTTTGATAAGCTCAGCCTGCTTGGCCGGGACTTGCTTCTAGCAACCCTGCCAAAATTGATTAGCGGGGATGTCCAACCAATTGCCCAGGATCCTGAAAAGGTAGTCTTTTCACCAAATATTAGTAGTGAACAAGAACAAATTGACTACCGCTTGCCAGCCCGTTTGATCGATGCTAAGGTGCGTGGCTTACGGCCAGCGCCTCTCGGCAACATGGTCATTGATGGGGTGCGGACTAAGATTTACGATGTCACCCCCCTTGACGAAAAGACCGACCTGGAGCCAGGAAAAGTAGTGCGGGTCACCAAACACCAGCTGGTAATTGCTGCTGGTGACAATACCACTTATCAAATTAACCAGCTAAAGCCTGCGGGGAAGAAGATGATGGAGATCACCCCTTACCTTAACGGCCACCAAGGAATCAGTGAGGGAGGTCAAATCGTAACTGATGACTAAGAAGTTTACCCCAACAAATGCCCGGGAGCTTGCCCTGGTTGCCCTTGAACAAGTTGAGCAGAGTGGGGCGTATTCAAACCTCCAGTTAGACCAGCTCCTAAAGAAATACCCACTTGCTGATAAGGACCGCCGCCTTGCCACGAACATCACTTATGGTGTCTTGCAACATAAGCTGACGCTTGAATACTGGCTGGCCGCGGTTACTAACGGTAAGCGCCTAGATTCCTGGGTCAAGGTATTGCTCTTGTCAGCAATTTATCAATACCACTACCTTGAACGGGTTCCTGACTGGGCGGTTACAAATGAGAGTATTGAAATTGCGAAGCACCGTGGTAATCCCGGAATTCGGAAGTTTGTGACTGGTGTCTTGCACGCAATCTTGCGGCAGGGCCTAACTGACTTGCAAGATATTACCGATCCGGTGGAACGGTTGAGCATTCAGGCGAGTGTGCCAGTATGGTTAGTGGAAGAATTGGTTGCTGAATATGGCAAGGAGAAAGCCACAGCAGTTCTTAGAACCATTAATGAGCCTGCCCATCAAGTCGTACGGATTAACCGGGCCAAGACCACGATGACAGAGGTTCAGCAGGCATTAACAGCAGAGGGAATCCAGTTTAGTGAAAGTGCAGTAGCAGAAGACGCCCTTGTCATTAGCAAGGGGGAGGTGGTTACTTCAGCGCTATTTAAGGAAGGTTTGATTACCATCCAGGATGAGAGTGCGATGCTAGCGGTTGAGAGCATGGCAGTTTCGCCTAATGACCGGGTGCTGGACGCATGTGCAGCGCCTGGTGGTAAAACAGTCCAGATTGCCGCCAAACTTACGGGAGATGGTCATGTTGACGCCCTCGACATTCACCCTCACAAGGTTCGGTTGATAGAAAAGAATGCCAACCGGTTAGGACTTGCTGACCGAGTGACTGCCCATGCGCTTGATGCCCGCAAAGTAGCTGCTGCGTTTAGCGATGAAACTTTTGACAAGATTTTAGTTGACGCCCCCTGCAGTGGGATTGGGCTGATGCGGCGGAAGCCAGAAATTCGCTATACCAAGACCAAGGAAGATAGTGCCCATTTGCACCAAATCCAGCTAGCAATTTTAAATGCAGTTGCCCCCAAACTGAAAAAAGGCGGTATAATCACATATAGTACGTGTACGATCCTTAAGCAGGAAAATGAGGAGACGGTAACGGCCTTTTTAGCGGCCCATCCAGAATTTAGCCTGGTTAAAACACAGACGGCACGGAAGATTAAAGACGAGCGTCACTCACCAACTTTAACCATTTTGCCGAGTGACTTTGACTCTGACGGCTTCTTTATTAGTAGCCTCAAGAAGGGAAAATAATCCATGAAAGTTGCTTATCAAACGGACATCGGTCACCAGCGAAAACAAAACCAGGACCGCGTGAACGTATTTACAAATGACCGTGGCAACCAGCTATTAGTTATTGCTGACGGGATTGGTGGTAATCGCAGTGGCGACGTTGCTGCCGAATATACTGTGACGACTCTTGGAAAACAATTTAAAAAGAAACCACCGTTAACGCCGTTAGAGGCAATTCGGTGGTTTGCTCGTGAAACGCAAATTGTTAATGATCAAATTGTCAAAAAATCAAAGAAAAAAGTAAAGCTCAGGGGAATGGGCACCACGATGGTAGCTGCAATTGTGTTCGACAGTGAAATTGTTGTTGCCAACATCGGTGATAGCCGGGGTTACATCCTGCACCAGCAGATGCTGACACAAATCACGATTGACCACTCCCTCGTAAATGAGTTAGTTAAGACCGGTGATATATCGGAAGAAGAGGCCTTAAAGCTGCCACAAAGTAACATTATTACCCGGGCGATCGGTATTTCTAGTGATGCCCGGGTCGAAGTCAACCGGTTTAACTTAAACCAGGGTGACATTCTTTTGATGTGCACCGATGGCTTATTTAAGACGGTCGACCGTCAAGCGATTATTGCGGTTTTGGTGGACGAGACGCCGCTGACTGACAAGTGTAATAAGCTTATCAAGATGGCTAATAAGGCTGGTGGCCCTGATAATATCACCGTGTTAATCGGGATTAACAATGACCAGGAGGGTTAGTAGATGAATCCTGGATATGAGATTGGTCACCGTTATCGGATAATTCGTTCTCTTGGTGAAGGTGGGATGGCAAATGTTTACCTGGCTCATGATACGGTTCTTGACCGTGATGTGTCAGTGAAGCTATTACGGCTTGACCTGCGGGATGACCCCAATACCAAGAGGCGCTTTCACCGTGAGGCAATGGCGGCAACGCAGCTGAATGATCCCCACATTGTTGGTATTTATGATGTTGGTGAGGATCACGGTTTGCAATACATGGTGATGCAATACGTGAAGGGGACGGATCTGAAAGCATACATTAAGAAAAACTTTCCTATCTCGCTTCCCCAAGTAGTCGATATTATGACGCAGGTATTAGCAGCCGTTGGCACCGCTCACGCCCACGGAATTATCCACCGGGACCTTAAACCACAAAATATATTAATTGATGAAAATAAAAATATAAAAATTACTGACTTTGGAATTGCCGTTGCGGTTTCACAAGACTCACTGACCCAGACGAATACTTTGATGGGGTCTGTTCACTACCTTTCGCCGGAGCAAGCGCGGGGGAGCATTGCGACCAAGCAGTCGGATATTTACTCGCTGGGAATTATTTTATATGAGTTATTGACCGGGAAGGTTCCCTTTGAAGGGGAGACGGCTGTTTCGATTGCCCTCAAGCACTTCCGCGAAGAGGTGCCGTCAGTAAGACAGCAAAATGAGAAAATTCCGCAGTCGTTGGAAAATGTAATTATCAAGGCAACCGCTAAGGCGCCGGCAGACCGCTATTCGTCAGTCGACGAGATGGCGGCTGACCTTAAGACGGCCCTCAACCCGGTGCGGGCAAATGAGCCGCGGGTTGAAATTCACCATGATGACAATGGTGAGACCAAGGTCCTTGATATTAAGCACCTTAAAGACACTTTACAGCAAGGCCCAGGTGAAGATGAGGAAGAAAAACCAGCGAAGGAAAAGGGAAAGCCAACGAAAAAAACGTCACGCTGGCGGAAATACCTAGCGGTCAGCTCGTTGGTCGTGGTCCTTATTATTGGTGCTTTTGCTTGCTGGTGGTTCTTAATGCGGCAAGTGATCACGCCTGATGTGGAGGGGTTGACCCCTGTTCAAGCAGAGCGTAGTCTCCGCAGACATAATCTCCGCCTTGGCAACATTACCCGGGTAAATAGTCGAACAGTGGCGAAGAACCGCATTGTGGAGACAAAGCCGGATGTTAACCATAAGGCCCGGGTAAATAGCTCGGTCGATGTTGTGCTAAGTGCCGGGGTGAAGCAATGGAAGATGGGTAACTATGTCGGTGATGATTATGCACCAGTTGCCCGGTCACTGCGCAATAAGGGATTCCAAGTTCACCATGAAAAGGTTTATTCGGACCACGTTGGCAAGGGCGAAATCATGCGGCAAAACCACAAGAAGGGAACCATCGTTAAACCGGCAGATAACACGATTGTCTTTCGGGTTAGTGCCGGTAAAAAGCCGATCAAGGTTCCTGACTTTAAGAACCAGGACATTAGTGCGGTTCAACAGTTTGCTAATGAAAATAAGCTCCAGCTGACGACGCAGGAAAAGCGGTCCAAGACAATTGCGACGAATCACGTTGTTAGCCAAACGCCGCGGCCTGGTTCCGTCTTAAACCACGGTGATACGTTGACAGTCGCAATTGCCAATTCTGGCAACCAAACTAAGACAACCAATATTCAAATTAATATTCCATTTGATGGTAATGGTGGTCAACGGGAAAACCGGGTGCAGGTTTATATCAAAGACGCCAACCATAACTTAACGATGGAGTATCAAGATATCACGATCAATCAGGAAACAACGATTAATGTGCCGTTTACCCTGAAGCGCGGCCAGATGGGTGCGTACCGGGTTGTTCGCAACGGGCGGACGATTATGAGTGCAACAAACATTACAGGCTAATGGAGGTGCCATTTGAAAACAGGAACAATTCAACAATCACTAAGTGGCTTTTATGATGTTTATTCTGACGGGAAGATTTATCGTACCCGGGGACGGGGGAACTTCCGGCAGAAAAAGATCAAGCCGGTCGTTGGTGACCACGTCGAGTTTAGTGCGGAAAACCAGCAGGAAGGATACCTACTGAAGATCTTGCCACGGGAAAACCAGCTGGTGCGGCCACCAGTTGCCAATGTCGATATGGCGGTAGTGGTAACATCTGCTAAGGAACCAGCATTTTCTGCCAACTTGCTTGACCGCCAGTTGATTGCTTTAGCAGCGCAACAAATCACGCCGGTAATCTTCTTCTCAAAGACAGACCTCCTTACAGATGCGGAGGACGAAAACTTGCGTCCTGTGATTGACGGCTACCGAAAAATTGGCTACCATGTTTTAGCGAACCAGGACCCCTTCGCCCAGCAACAGCTTGCTGAATTGATGACCCTATTAAAGGGACAGATTGTCACAATGATGGGGCAGACTGGGGCTGGTAAGTCAACTTTACTTAACCACCTAGCTCCGCAGCTAGAATTAGCGACGGGTGAAATCTCCCAAGCACTGCAACGGGGCCGGCACACGACGAGAAAAGTTAGCCTGCTCGACGTAAATGGCGCATTGATTGCGGATACTCCTGGTTTTTCATCCTACGAGACCTTTAACATGACGGTAAATGAGCTGCCGGCCCTCTTTCCAGAGATGGCTGATTTAGCACCGCAATGCAAATTCCGCGGGTGCTTGCACCTAAAAGAACCACATTGCGCTGTTAAGGATGCGGTAAACAATGGTATAATCATGGAGAGTCGGTATGATGATTATGTTCAATTCCATGAGTTGATTGCTAATCAGAAACCAAATTATAAGAAATGAGGGAATAAGAATGATTAAAGTTGCACCATCAATCTTAAGTGCAGATTACGTAAACTTACAACAGGACATCGAAAAGGTTGACAAGGCTGGTGCGCCTTACCTACACATCGATGTGATGGACGGTACCTTTGTGCCAAGTATTTCTTATGGACCAGGTTTTGTGAAGGCCATTCGGCCAATCACTAAGATGGTTCTCGATGTTCACTTGATGGTTCAAAACCCTGAACACATCTTGCCTGCATTTATCGATGCTGGAGCTGACATTATCGGTGTCCAAGTTGAGGCAACCCAACACATTCACCGGGCATTACAGATTATTAAAAACGGTGGGGTTAAGGCCGAAGTTGTAATCAACCCTGGAACCCCAGTGGCAATGATTGAACCAGTTTTACACATGGTTGACCAAGTGTTAGTGATGACTGTTAACCCTGGTTTTGGTGGACAAAAGTTCTTGCCAGAAACGCTTGAAAAGATTGCCCAATTAGATGCCATCAAGAAGGACAAGGGCTACGACTTTGATATCGAAGTTGATGGTGGTGTAAACGACAAGACAGTTGCTGACTGTGCAAAGGCTGGGGCAACGGTTGCCGTTGCTGGTTCATATGTCTTTAACGCTGATGACCCTGCTGAACGGGTTAAGGCCCTTGAAGATGCTACCAAGTAAATAACGATGATAAAAGAGACTGGCAGATCAGCCTCTTTTTACTTTTATCAAGAAGGGAAAGATCCTAAATGCGGGTAAATGTCTTGGTGGGAGGCCCAATTGACCTCTTGCCGTTAGCGATGATAAAAAAACGGCAGGCAGAAGTGTGGATTGGTGTTGACCGGGGGGCGATCACCCTAGTGGAAAATAACATTATTCCCGCGGCAGCAATTGGTGATTTTGATTCAATTAGTAGTAACGCGCTTGCAAGCTTGCAAGATGACCTTCGGCAAGTGGACGTTTACCCCCCGGAAAAGGACTATACTGACACGCAGCTTGGGGTTAAACTGGCGATTAACAAGTACCAGCCTGAGCAAATTGATGTTTTTGGGGCGACCGGTGGGCGGCTTGACCACCTTCTGGCAAATATTTTCTTGCCACTACAAAAGGAGTTCATCGCTTATTTACCGAAGATCAGACTAATTGACGTACAAAATACGGTCAGTTATTATCTGCCAGGCAGTTATACGGTCGACCACGAAGCAGGGAAAAAGTACTTGGCATTTGTCAATCTAACCCCGGTCAAGGGGCTGACCCTGGTGGATGAGAAATACCCATTAACGGACTGGGATGGTGATATTCCGTTTTCGTGGACAAGCAATGAATTTACGGCGCCCCAAAACCACTTTACCTTTGAACAGGGAGTAGTTGCCGTCATTCAGTGTGCTGACCGTCTTTAACTGGTCAGGCAAAATGACAGAAATTACTGTCAAGGAAAATTACTTGAAAGAAAACTATTGCATTGTGCCGGTCCCTATGGTAGATTAATTAGGTGAGTTACATCGCAGTTTTGCGTAAACGAAAAAATAAAGAGGAGGGTACCACCAATGGCTAAAGATTTTATCAACGGTAAACGGACGCAATTTGGTAACAAGCGTTCTCACGCCCTTAACTCAAGTCGGCGTAGCTGGAAGCCTAACTTGCAAAAGGTAACCATTTTAGTAAATGGTAAGCCTAAGAAGGTATACGTTTCAGCACGTACTTTGAAGTCAGGTAAAGTGACTCGGGTTTAATTCATAAAAAATGATGCCGTCCAGCTGGGCGGCTTATTTTTTATTCTTAAATGATTAACCCCGTTAACTAAATGGAAAAATCTCGCGGGATTACTTTTTAACTGTTTTATGCTATGGTATGATGGTATTGATTTAAAACTGGTCGGGGAAACCCGTTAGCCAGTTTGGAGATAGGAAGCAGCATTTACTAATGCTGGCAATTTAATAAGGAGGCCATGACGATGGCAGTAAAAATCAAAACTAAGTCAGGGACAATTGACATTGATAACGATGTGATTTCATCAGTTGTTGGTGGCGCTGCGACTGATAACTACGGTGTTATTGGAATGGCAAGTCGGAATCCATTGCGTGACGGGGTAAACCAGATCTTGCGGCGGGAAAACTTCGCCCGGGGCGTTGTTGTCCGTCAGCAAGACAATGGTGTTGCCGTTGACGTTAACATTATCGTCGGCTATGGCACGAAGATCTCTGAAGTATCGAAGAGTGTTCAATCAAAAGTAAAATACAATCTTGAAACAATGCTCGGCATTACGGCAAACTCAGTTAACGTATGTGTTCAGGGTGTCCGGACATTAGAAGACTAAGTGAGCATTGGGGAGGAATTTCGAATTGGCTGTAACAAAAATTACTAATCTTGAATTTGGCAAGATGGTCCAAGCTGCTGCCGACAAGCTCGGTAAGAACGCTGACTTCATTAACTCATTGAACGTTTTCCCGGTTCCAGATGGTGATACCGGGACAAACATGACTTCTTCAATGGCTAGTGGCGCCAAATATGAGCGTAATGAGACGAGCAAGAAGGTTGGCGACTTGAGCGCTGCTTTAGCAAAAGGACTATTGATGGGGGCCCGTGGTAACTCCGGGGTTATCCTTTCCCAGATTTTCCGGGGCTTTGCCAAGGCAACTGCCGGGATGGCTGAACTATCAGCGGCGGACTTTGTCGATGCCTACGCTAATGGTGCCAAGACCGCATACAAGGCAGTGATGAAGCCGACTGAAGGGACAATCTTAACAGTTGTTCGTGAGTCTGCACAAGAAGGGCTGAATAAGCTCAAGGAGACTGATGACCTTGTTGAGATTATGCACGCAATTTACGAAGCCAGTGAAAAAGCGTTGCAAAAGACTCCTGACCTTCTTCCAGTATTGAAGGAAGTCGGTGTCGTTGACTCTGGTGGTCAGGGGTTAGTATTTGTTTTACAAGCCTTTGATGAAGCCCTGAGTGGCCGGGTTGATAAGAGTGAGCAATACAAGCCAGATAATGCCGAGATTGATGAAATGGTTAACGCCATGGACCACCAAAGCGTCCAGGGAAAGTTAAACCCAGAAGATATTAAGTACACTTATTGTACACAGATGTTAGTCCGGCTTGGTAAGGGGAAGCAGGTTACCCAGAAGTTTGATTATGATACCTTCTACAACTACCTTGCTGACCTTGGTGATAGCTTGCTAGTCTTAAATGATGACCAGGTTGTCCGGGTTCACGTTCATACTGAACACCCGGGCAAGGTTTTGAGCTGGGGTCAACAGTTTGGGGACCTGCAGACAATTGAAATTCACAACATGGTTTGGCAACAAGAAGAAATCATGGAACATGATGAAGAAGAAGACAATGCTGGTGAGCCAGCACCGTCACCAATTGAACGGGCAAAGGCTGCCAAGGCTAAGAAAGAAGAACTCAAGACGGCGGTCATTGCCGTTGCTTCCGGTGATGGGATTGCGAAGTTATTGAAGAGCCTTGGTGTTACCCACATTATCAGTGGGGGGCAGACGATGAACCCAAGTACCCAGGATATCGTTGACGCCATTAACGCTAGTGGCGCTAAGCAAGCGCTTGTATTGCCAAACAACGGGAATATCTTCATGACTGCTGACCAGGCAGCCGAAGTAGCGGATATCCCGACGAAGGTTGTTCACAGTAAGACGATTGCCCAGGCGATGAGTGCCTTGCTTGAATACAACCCAGAAGCTTCAATTGACGATAACCAATCCAGCATGGAAGCCAACCTTGATACTGTTGCCAGTGGTGAAGTGACGAATGCTGTTCGCGATACTACCATTGATGGCCGGGAGATTAAGAAAGACGATTACATGGGAATTGTTGACGGCACGATTGTCGACACAGACCCAGATCTGAAGGAAGCAGCCATCAAGATGGTTAAGGCAATGCTGGATGAAGATAGTGAAATTGTCACGATCTTGTATGGTGCAGATGGCGATCAAGCAACTGCAGAAGAGATTAAGAGTGCGGTAGAAGAGATGGATGATGAATTGGAAATTCAGATCTATGATGGTGGTCAGCCAGTTTACCCATACTTGATTTCAGTCGAATAATAAAGAGTTTAATTATTCTTAGCGGGTGGGGTAATGAGCACGTGAGGCTCTACATCCCACTTTTGTTTTGTTCATGAGAAGATCGTAAAGGAAGGAAGTGGTAACGTGAAGAGCCTAACTGATCCGGTGTCAAACCTAAAAGGAGTTGGCCCCAAACGAGTAGCTGACCTTGCTACTTTAGGCATTGATACAATTGCTGATTTGCTGACCTACTATCCGACACGTTACGATGACTTTACACCGACGAATTTGGCAGAAGCAAAGGACAAGCAAAAAATTACGTTGCGGGGGACGGTTGTTTCAGAACCACTGCTGACCCGCTACGGGTACCGCCGCAACCGTCTGAGCTTTCGAATGCAAGTTGGCCGTGATGTGGTGCTGGTGACCTTTTTCAACCAGCCATATGTCCAAAAGAGTTTAACCCTTAATGGCCAGGTAGCGGTAATGGGTAAGTGGGATGCTACCCGCCGCCAGGTGACCGCCAATAAGCTATTGAAAAATACTCCTGACCAGCAAAATGAGTTTGGGGCGGTTTACCCGGTGAATAAGCATATTCGCCAGAGCGTTTTGCGCAGCTTTATCCGCCAAGCCTACGAGGAATACCACAAGATCATCCCGACGTTACTACCGGAAACGTTACGAGAACGCTACCGCTTGCTTGATCGGCGGACAATGATCAAGGAGATCCACTTCCCCAAGGACCAGTCGACCGCCAAGGCCGCCCGTCGAACCGCTGCCTATGAGGAGTTTTTCCTTTTTCAGTTGCGCTTGCAAGCAATTCGCCGGGCTAACCGCCAGCAGGACGGTGAACGAATCCTTTACCATAATGATGAACTTAAGGAGTTTATTAAAACCTTACCCTTTGAGCTGACGACAGCGCAGAAACGGGTTGTTAATGAAATCTGTCGTGATATGCGCCAGCCTTACCAGATGAACCGGCTCTTGCAAGGGGATGTCGGTTCTGGGAAGACGGTTGTTGCTGCAATCGCGGTCTATGCAACAATAACGGCGGGCTTTCAAGCGGCCCTGATGGCCCCAACGGAAATTTTGGCGGCCCAGCATGCTGAAAAACTATCGCGGGTCTTTGAAGACACCCACGTTCACGTCGGCTTATTGACCGGTTCACTTACCGCTAAGCAGCACCGGGAGCTTGTGACCGCGATCAAGCGGGGCGACATCAACCTCGTCGTTGGGACGCATGCCCTAATCCAAGACGATGTTGAATATGCCAACCTCGGCTTAGTCATTACCGATGAGCAGCACCGCTTTGGGGTTAACCAGCGGCAGTTATTGCGGGAAAAGGGTGATCACCCGGATGTTTTAGCCATGACGGCGACCCCGATCCCCCGGACCCTTGCCATCACTAACTATGGTGAAATGGACGTTTCAGTCATTGACCAGCTACCAGCGGGACGAAAACCAATTCAGACCCAGTGGCTCAAGTCCAACCAGCATGCCGAGGCAATTCACTTTTTGCGTGATCAGTTAGCCAGTGGGGCCCAGGCCTATGTGGTCAGTCCCCTGATTGAGGAGTCTGCCGCCCTCGATGTGCAGAACGCGACGGACTTATATAACCAGCTGTCCGCGGACCTCCAACCAGAATACAGGGTTGGCCTTTTGCACGGGCGAATGAGCGGGGACGAAAAGGATGAAACGATGCGCCAATTTAAGGATGGCGAGATCCAGGTCCTGGTGGCAACGACCGTGATTGAGGTGGGGGTTGACAACCCCAATGCGACCGTGATGGTAATCTATGATGCCGACCGGTTTGGCCTCGCCCAGCTCCACCAGCTGCGGGGCCGGGTCGGCCGTGGTGACCGCCAGAGTTACTGCCTCTTGATTGCGGACCCGAAGACCGATGATGGGAAGGCCCGGATGAAGACGATGGTGGCAACGAACGACGGCTTTAAGGTTGCTGAAGAAGACCTGCGCTTGCGGGGGGCCGGTGATGTCCTTGGCAGTAAGCAGTCGGGGATGCCGGAATTTAAAGTCGGTGACCCAGTTGCTGACTTAAAGATGCTCCAAATTGCGCGGGCCGATGCGGGCAGTTTGTTGGCGACCCCCCACTGGGATGAAATTGATGAAAACCAGCCGTTAGTTCTATACTTACAGCGGCATGAATTAGAGACACACTTTGACTAAGGAGGAAGTTGTTAATGAAAATTGCAGTTGACGCAATGGGTGGCGATAATG
Organism: Limosilactobacillus caccae; assembly: GCF_900156885.1. GTDB lineage: Bacteria > Bacillota > Bacilli > Lactobacillales > Lactobacillaceae > Limosilactobacillus > Limosilactobacillus caccae. Next base: position 721,994 of record NZ_FTOY01000011.1, on the reverse strand, counting down.
CCCCTCAAGCAATTATTGAAGGGGTCGAGCAGGCCCGGGACCTCTACCCTGACCTTGAATTTATCCTCTATGGCGATCCCAAAAAGGTCCAGCCATTGATTCAAAATAGTGAGCGCTTGACGATGGTCGAAACCACCGAGGAAATTTCAATGGGTGAAGAACCGGTTCGGGCAATCCGGCGGAAAAAGGATTCTTCGATTGTCCGGGCAGCAAATGCAGTTAAAGAAGGAACGGCGGACGCGTTCTTTTCTGCCGGGAATACCGGCGCAATCCTTGCCGCTGGTCTCTTCATCGTTGGTCGGATCAAGGGAATTGACCGGCCGGGATTAACTAGTGTCTTGCCAATCACTCAGCCGGGAGCAGCCCGCCATAACTTTGTCTACCTTGATAGTGGGGCGAATGCTGAGAGTAAGGAGAGAAACCTTGTTCAGTATGCCTACCTCGGAAAGTTCTATGCAGAAAATGTCTTGGGGGTGGCTAATCCCCGGATTGCCCTCCTCAACAACGGGGCAGAAGAAGACAAGGGTGACACCCTCCACAAGAATGTATGGCAAAAACTCAATGCCGAAGATGACCTTAACTTTATCGGTAACATCGAATCCGGCGACCTCCTTTACGGTAAGGCAGACGTTGTCGTTAGCGACGGTTGGACTGCCAATGCAGCCTTAAAGGCAACAGAGGGCACGGCCAAGATGTTTTTAACTATCATTCGTGATGGAATTTTAAAGGGTGGTTTGCGGGCCAAATTGGGCTACTTATTGCTTAAGCCGGTTTTCCACCAAATTGGGCAAAAGATGAACACCTCAACATACGGTGGTGCGGTTCTGCTTGGACTTAAGGCACCCGTTGTCAAGACCCACGGCGCTTCTGATGCCTTGGCAGTAAAGAATACCATCAGTCAGATTTGGACGATGCTAAACAGTGGGGTCGTGGAAAAGGCCGATGAGTTCTTCAGTCCCGCACAAGATATGGACAATTCTGCGAAAAACGAATAGAATAGTAGCAACTAGTTAAAGAGAGGTTCATAATCATGGCTGATAGTAGAAAGAAAGAAATCTTTAATAAGGTTTCAGAAATCGTAGCAGACCATTTTGATATTGATCGTGCTAAAATTACTGATGATTTAAATTTAAAGACCGACTTAGATGCGGACTCAATTGACTTTGTTGAATTTGTGCTTGAACTTGAAGACACATTTAATGAAGAGATCGACGATGAGGATGCAGAAAAGCTCAGTACAATTGGCGAAGTTGTTGACTACATTGAGCAACACACTGCTGCCTAACTTAACCATGGAATCGCCAGCGGGGAGTACTTTTCCTGCTTGAACTGGCGGTGAAGTTTTTTTACAGCGCAAAGAGACCGGGAAGTTTTCCCGGTCTCTTTGCGTTAATGTCATAAATATCATTAAATTTGACTGCGGAAACGCTTGTTGTCTAGTATAATAGGCGGTAGACATTTTTTATTTTAATACATGAAAGGAATTTTTTATGATCGAAGAATTACAAGACTACCTGGCCAAGGAATTTAATATTCACTTTGATAACCCTGCACTATTAGCAGAAGCATTTACGCAAGCTTCGTATGTTAATGAGCATCCCGAACAAGGGTTGAAGTTCTATGAACGGATTGAATTTCTTGGCGATGCTGTGTTGGAACTGATCGTTTCTGAATATATTTATAAACGTTACCCAGAATTGCCCCAGGGAAAGTTAACCCGCTTGCGGGCAGCGATGGTTTGTGAGGATAGTTTCTCGAAGTTTGCTAAGGAATGTCACTTTGACCAGTACATTCGTCTCGGCCATGGTGAAGAGATGGCCGGTGCGCGCCAACGTCCGGGACTGTTGTGTGACATTTTTGAATCATTCGTCGGGGCCCTATATCTCGACCAGGGCCGTCCGGCAGTGGAAAAATTTGTCCGCCGGGTAATTTTCCCGAAGCTTGACATGGGATGGTTCGACCATGCAGTTGACGCCAAGACTAGTTTGCAGGAATTCTTGCAACGCGATGGCGACGTGGCAATCGAATACCACTTGTTAGCAGAGAGTGGGACGGAAAATGACCCGGTATTTAAGGTCAACGTCACGGCCAATGGTGAAGTGATTGGTGAGGGCAGTGGCTCATCTAAGAAGCATGCCGAGATGCAGGCAGCCCAACAGGCATTGGATCAACTTCGTAGTCAAAATAAATAGTAAGTGGGAATTAACCGATGCAATTATTGTCTTTAACTTTGGACGGGTTTAAATCTTTTGCCCAGAAAACAACCATTAAATTTGAACAAGGGATGACAGGAATCGTCGGGCCCAACGGTAGTGGAAAGAGTAACATCATCGAAGCTATCCAGTGGGTAATGGGTGAGCAGTCTGCCAAGCACTTGCGTGGTGACCGGATGGCTGACGTTATTTTCAACGGTTCAACCGACCGTCAGCCGCTTAACCGGGCACTGGTCTCAATTACCCTTGACAATAGTGACCACTACCTCGCTAGTGACTTTACAGAATTGACGATTACCCGGAAGTTGTACCGTAATGGTGACAGCGAGTACTTGATTAATGACCAAAACGTCCGCCTAAAAGATATTACCGACTTGTTCATCGATTCTGGCCTTGGTCGGGAGTCATTTTCAATTATCTCGCAGGGACGGATTGAGGAGATCTTTAACGGGAAGCCGGCTGACCGGCGGGGGATCATCGAGACCGTTGCCGGGGTAGCAAAGTATAAAAAGAATAAGGAGACCGCTGAGAAAAGGTTGGCCACGACTATGGACAACCTTAACCGGGTCAACGATATTATCAGTGAATTGGAGGGGCAGCTAGAGCCACTGGCGGACCAGAGTGCCCTTGCGCAGGATTATGTTGAACAAAAAAAGCAGTTTGATGTCCTCGACCGGACACAGACTGTTCGCCGGCATGATAGTGAACAGCAGCACTTGAAAAAACTGGTTGCTAGTCTAAATCAGGCCAACGAAATGGTTACCGACTATAAAAAGCAGGCCGATGCTGATGCCCGCCAGCTAGATAAGCTGAAACACCAACGGCGGCTCCTTTTGGCAACTAAGGACCAACTCCAGGCGACGATTCTTGACCAAACCGAGATGATTGCCAAATTAAATAACCAGCAATCAGTTTCTAGCGTCCGGCGTGAGCAACAGCTCCAGGACCAGCAACGGCACCACCAGCGCCAAGCAGCCTTACAAAAGCAGCTGGCAGAGTTGGAAGAACAACGGGCAGCTAACCAGCGGCAAATCACTGCCCAGCAGCAAGAAATCGCAGACCACCAGGCTGAACTACTGGCGGCAAAGGAAATGAGTAGTGAGGAGCGGATCAAGAAGCTCAACCGGCAGATTGACGAGCTCCGTGACCAGCAGGTTAACTTGATGCAAGAACTTACCACCCTGCATAATAACAAAGCGTTCCTGTCCCGCAATCATGAGCAGACGATGAACCAGCATAAGCAAAGCACAAGCGAGATGGCACAAGTCAAGGCCAACCTAGCAAGGGTCAATACCCAGCTGGCGGACCAGCAGGCAAAGATTGACCAGGCTAAGGCAGCGGTAGCAACAGCGGAGAGCAAATTAAGCGCTGAACAACAGCACCAACGCGAACTTACGAGTAAGTACCAGCAGAGTCAGCGTTCGTGGTACCAAGCCTTAGGGGATGTGCGGTCGCTAAAGTCCCGGATTAAGGCTTACCAGTCGATGGCCGATGAATATAGTGGTTATTACCGGGGTGTACAGAGTGTGTTGCGGCAGCGGCAACAATTTCCTGGCCTGGCCGGGGCAGTTAGTGAGCTGTTTGATGTTCCTGCAGACTATACGACGGCGATTGAAACGGTCCTCGGCAGTCAGCTGCAACAATTAGTCGTTGACCGGCAAACAACGGCCAAGCAAATTATTAACTTCCTGATCCGCAACCGGAGCGGACGGGTAACCATTCTACCCCTGGACACCCTTAGTCACCGCCGTCCGCTTAATATTTGGGCGCAATTAGCGAGTTTGCCGGGTTATTGTGGCCGGGCAACGGAGCTGATTTCTTACGATGACCGTTACCAGATCATCGCGGACCACCTGCTTGGAACGACGGTGGTGGCCGATAATTTGGACCACGCGACAGAGATTGCCCGGGCTGGTCGCCACATGGTACGGGTTGTAACCCTCGATGGGCAGTTGATCAATGCCAGTGGGGCAATGACCGGTGGGGCAACCCGTAATCGGCAGGCTGGTTTGCTGAGCCAAAAACAAATGGCCAAGCAACTATCCGGTGAGTTGAAACAGCAACAGCAAAAGACAAGTACCCTTGAGCAAGAAGTCGCTAAATTACAGCACGCTCAAGAGGCCAATGAACAAGTCATTGCGCAATGTCAGCAACAGTTGCGGACTCTCCAGGATCAACTGCATACTGACCAGGCTAATTATCAGTTAACGGCAAGTCAGCAAGCTGCGTTGGCTAAGCAGGTCCAGACCTTAACCTTGCAGACCCAGGAGCAAGACTCTCAGCACCAGGATTACGAAAAGCAAGTTGCGGAAAACAAGAGCCAGGAGCAAGTGGCAACTGACCAGCTAAGCCGGGTTAAGGAGCAGATTGCGACGATGCAACAACAGGTTGCGGAACTACAGACAAGTGAGTCGGCCCAGGTAGAACAGCTTGCCCAGATGCAACAATGGCTGGCTGTCGCCGATGAACGCTTGCAGCAATCGTTGCGGCAAGAACAGGGCGATAAACGGGAAGCTAAACGCCTCCAGGATGAACTCGCTGAAGAAAGCAGGCAGCTAGCAGCAATCGCGGCCGGAATTAAAAATCAGTCATCCAGTGAAGAGTCGGCAACCACCGCCTTAGCCGCTGCGAAGGAACAAAAGGCGGCTGCCAAGCGTAAGCAAGACGATAATGATGCCGCCCTTGACCGGCTAGAGCAGGAGTTATCAAAGGCCGAAGCTCATCATGAGCGTTTGCAAGAGTTGCAAGGGGCGGCAGTTGATGACCGTAATAAGCTCAGTGAAGAAAAGGTTAAGTGTGAGGCGGTAATCGAACAATGCCTTAACCGCTTGGCTGAGCAGTACTCAATGACCATTGATGAGGCCCGCCAACAGTTAAGCGACCTTGATGATGATACCCTGCAGACAAAGTTGAAGCTCCTCAAACGGGGGCTTGATGACCTTGGCGAAGTTAACGTCGGCGCAATTGAAGAATACCAGCGGGTTAAGGAGCGGTATGATTTCTTAAAGGGCCAGCAAGACGACCTATTAGCTTCCCGCAAGCAGCTTAACCAAACGATGGGCGAGATGGATGCCCAAGTTAAAAAGCGGTTTATTGCGACCTTCAAGCAGGTATCGGAGAAGTTTGACGAGACCTTCCAGCAAATCTTTGCCGGTGGTCATGCTAAACTAGAGTTAACTGATCCGCATGACCTACTGACTTCTGGGGTTGACATTATGGCACAGCCGCCGGGCAAAAAGAACCAGCACCTCAGCCTTCTTTCTGGTGGGGAACGGGCTTTGACGGCAATTACCCTATTGTTTGCGATCTTAAAGGTTCGGCCGGTGCCATTTGCCATTTTGGATGAACCGGAAGCGGCGCTAGATGAGGTTAACGTCCAGCGTTTTGCCCACTACCTTAACCAGTTTGGCACGCACGGTCCCCAATTTATCGTCATCACCCACCGGAAGGGAACTATGATGGGGGCCGACGTCTTGTACGGGGTAACCATGCAAGAATCCGGAGTCTCAAAGATGGTTTCCGTTGATGTTGTTGACACATTAGAAAATCAGGATAATTAGGAGGCGATGACATGGGACTATTTGATATTTTCCGTCGTCATAAGAAAAAAGAGGAAAAACATGAAAATGAAGTCTCAAGCGCAAGCAGTGCGGTTGAAGAACAAGCCGTCGCGAGTGATTCTGCCCAATCAGCAACACCGCTAGATTCAGCAGGCCACAAGAAGCCGGTAAAAATCCCACCGGCAATTGCTGAAGTTGACGAGATTAGCCCGGATGGTCAACGGAAGACGATCCAGCACGAGGGGGAATTACCACCGGCAGTAGATGATGAACCGGCAAGCAGCCAGGAAGAGGCGGAAGCACCCGTTGACCGCCAGGCGGAAGAAACGTCAGCGGCCAGTGCATCACCGGCCCCGGCGGTTAGTGCAGAACCAGCAAGTAGTGAGCCGACTAGTACAGCCGTCACTCCAGAAAAACCGGCTGAGGCAAGCATAGAAACGCCAGCACCAAGTGAAGCTTCCGCCTCTGCTAGTGTCGAAGAAGATACTACGGTTGAAGACTTGGCAGAAACGACGAGCGAAGAAGTGCCAGCAAGCAGTGAAGAAGCAACTGCGCCTACTATTTCCGCAACTGACACGCCCGCTAGTTCTGCAGAAGAGGAACCAGCCGCAGCAGAAGAAACAGAGGACTCGTCAGCGACTGTTGATGAAGCCGTCGCTGAAGTCAAAGAATCAGCTACGGCTGTAACTACCAGTGAAGAAGTTGCTGAAGATGTTGAAGAAAAGCCAGCAGAAGCCCCTGCTGATGCGGCGGCTGAAAAAGAAAAGAAGTATGACCATGGCCTTGAGAAGTCACGGACCGGTTTTGGTGCCCGTCTTAACAAGTTCTTAGCCAACTTCCGTCACGTTGATGAAGACTTTTTTGATGACCTTGAAGACATGCTGATTGAATCGGACGTCGGCTATGACATGGCGATGAAGCTCAGTGATGAGTTACGTGAAGAAGTTAAGCTGCAAAATGCCAAGAGTAAGCAGGATGTTTCAAACGTCATCATTGAAAAGATGGTTGACCTCTATGATGAGGCGGGCAAGGATGAAAATCCCAACTTAACGATGGCGAAGGAAGGACCAACCGTCATCATGTTTGTCGGCGTCAACGGTGCCGGGAAGACGACTACTATCGGTAAGATGGCTGCCCTCTTTAAAAAGCAGGGCAAGAAAGTCTTATTAGCCGCGGCTGATACCTTCCGGGCGGGGGCGACTGAGCAGCTAGACGTGTGGGCCAAGCGTGACGGTGTTGATATCGTCACTGGTCCCGAAAATGGTGATCCAGCGGCAGTCGTTTTTGATGCGGTTAAGAAGGCCAAGAGCGAAGACTACGACATCCTCTTTGTTGATACCGCCGGGCGGCTGCAAAATAAGGTTAACTTGATGAACGAGTTAGCAAAGATGAAGCGAATCCTTACCAGGGAGATTCCCGCCGCACCGCATGAAGTATTGCTAGTCTTGGATGCGACGACGGGGCAAAACGCCCTTAATCAGGCCAAACTCTTTAAGCAAAGTACTGACGTTAGTGGGATTGTCTTGACAAAGCTGGACGGGACTGCTCGTGGGGGGATTGTCTTGGCAATTCGTAATGAGCTCCACTTGCCAGTCAAGTACGTTGGCCTGGGTGAAAAGGTTGATGACTTGCAGAAGTTTGATGCCGGTGACTTTGTATACGGATTATTCAAGGGACTTGTCGAAGTTGATTAAGCAGGTGGTCGAATGGAAATCGAGAAGAACTACCGGATAAACTCGCTATTTGAGTTTTACCAGCCCCTACTGACGAAGAAGCAAAATGACTACCTCGAGCTATACTACGGGGATGACTATTCCCTAGGCGAGATTGCGGAAAACTTTCACGTCAGTCGGCAGGCAGTCTACGATAATATCAAACGGACGGAGAGCATCCTGGAAGATTACGAGGACAAGTTGCACTTATATGCAGAATTTCAGCTACGTAATCGCCAGGCAGACGAGATTCAGCAATACGTCCGTGAACACTATCCAGATGACGCCACGCTAAACCACATGGTTAGCCACCTGGAAAGCTTGGAGGAAGAATAAATAATGGCATTTGAAGGTTTAACTGAACGCCTACAAAAGGCGATGGAAAAGCTACGGCGGAAACCAAAAGTTACGGAAGCGGACCTGCGGGAAACGATGAGAGAAATCCGGTTAGCATTGCTTGAAGCCGATGTTAACTTCAAGGTTGTTAAGGATTTCGTCAAGACCGTTCGGGAAAAGGCGGCCGGAGCAGACGTCTTGAAGGGGTTAAATCCAGCCCAACAAATCGTTAAGATCGTTAACGATGAATTAACAAAGCTGATGGGGGAAGAAGCGGTTCCCCTAAACAAGGCGAAGCACATTCCAACCGTTATCATGATGGTTGGTTTGCAAGGGGCCGGTAAAACGACTACTGCGGGTAAATTAGCCCTTCGCTTGAAGAACGAGGACCACGCCCGCCCACTGTTTATTGCGGCCGACGTTTACCGGCCAGCCGCCATCACCCAGTTGCAACAAGTCGCTGCGCAAATTGACGTCCCAGTCTTTGAACAGGGGACCGACGTTGACCCGGTTGACATTGTCAAGGCGGGGATGGAAGTTGCCAAGGAAAACCATAACGACTACGTAATCATCGATACCGCCGGGCGGCTGCAAATTGATGAGCAGTTGATGGATGAGTTGGCAAACATCAAGGAACTAACCAATCCGGATGAAATCTTACTTGTAATTGACTCGATGACCGGGCAAAACGCCGTTAACACTGCAGAAGGGTTTGACGATAAGCTCGATATTACCGGGGTAGTCCTCACCAAGCTTGATGGTGATACCCGTGGTGGGGCCGCCATGTCAATCCGGGCGGTTACTGGTAAGCCAATTAAGTTTGTCGGTGAAGGGGAAAAGATGGAGGATCTTGATGTCTTCCACCCCGACCGGATGGCTTCACGGATTCTGGGAATGGGGGACATGATGACCCTGATCGAAAAGGCCCAGAAGAACTTTGATGAAGAACAAGCCCAAGAAACCATGGACAAGATGCGGGAGAACACCTTCGACTACAATGATTTCTTGGAACAAATGGACCAGGTTACCAAGATGGGGCCGCTTGAAAATATCTTGAAGATGATGCCGGGGATGGCGAATAACCCTGCCCTGAAAAACCTCAACATTGATCCTAAGCAGTTTGCCCACATTAAGGCGATTGTCCTTTCAATGACACCAGAGGAACGGGAAAATCCTGACTTGATGAACCCTAGTCGGCGGCGGCGGTTAGCAGCTGGTGCCGGGCGGCCAATTGTTGAAGTTAACCGGATGATTAAGCAATTTAACCAAATGCGGAAGATGATGAAGCAGGTCACTAACGGTAACTTTAACGGGATGCAAAACATGTTCGGCGGCCAAATGCCGGGCGGTAAGATGGGGCAGATGGCAATGAACCGGATGGCCCGCAAGATGAAGAAGGATAAGCAAAAGCGGATTAAGAAACTCCGGAAATTGCGGAAAAAGAAATAAATTTGAGAAAATTTAAGCCTGTCAAGAAAAAATACTTTACATTCCTTTGGAAGACTGGTATATTATAATCTGTTAAAAGAAATCAGGGAGGTGCAAAGAATGTCTGTTAAAATTCGTTTAAAGCGCATGGGTTCAAAGAAGCGTCCATTCTACCGGATCGTTGTAGCTGACTCACGTGCCCCACGTGATGGTCGTTTCATTACTGCTTTAGGTACTTACAACCCATTGACTACTCCTAAGGAAGTCAAGTTCGACGAAGACGCCGTTATGGACTGGTTACAAAAGGGTGCTCAACCTTCAGATACTGTTCGTAACATGCTTCAAAAGGCTGGCGTTATGAAGAAGTACCACGAAGCTAAGTACGCAAAGAAGTAGTGATAGTTAATCATGACTGAGACAAACATAGAGACGTTGATTCGTAGTTTAGTAACCCCGTTACTTAAGCATCCGCAGGCTTTATCAATCACTCAGGAAGATGATTTGCGTTATCATCGCTACGTGGTTGATGTGGCTCCCGATGATGTTGGCCGCTTGATCGGCCGGCAGGGCCACGTTGCCGCCGCGTTGCGGACTATTGTTGAGGGTGCGCGTTCTCGACGGACTAACTCTAAGAAGGTCCGGTTACTGATTAATGACCATCGTCACTAAATAAAAACTCCCACACTAATCTGTGGGAGTTTTTTATCTTTTTGGAGGAATATATGAAATTTTATAACGTTGGTAAGATTGTCAATACCCATGGTGTTCGCGGTGAAGTGCGGGTATTGGCAACCACTGATTTTGTTGATGAACGTTTTGCAGCTGGCAACACGCTTTACTTGCAGGGAAAAGAACAGCCACAAGCATTAGAGATTGAAAAGGCACGGCAGCATAAGGGCTTTATCCTTGTTAAGTTTGTCGGCTATGATAATATCAATGATGTGCAGCATTTTCGCAACCTTGAGCTGATGGTTAGCGACCAGGACCAGCAGCCATTAGAAGAGGGCCAGTACTATTACCACCAGATCATTGGCTTGACTGTAAAAACGGTTGATGGCCGTGAGCTCGGTACGATCAAAGAAATCTTGTCGCCTGGCGCAAATGATGTCTGGGTCGTTGACCGCCCGGGACAAAAGGACTTGTTATTACCGGTGATTGATGATGTTGTAAAAGACGTTGACCTTGCGAAGGGGCTCGTCGAAGTTGAATTATTGGAGGGCCTTGAATAATGCGAATTGACATTTTAAGCCTATTTCCTGACATGTTTCAAGCAACCCTGGGTGAATCGATTATTGGGAAAGCCCAGGATAATGGCTTTTTAGATATTAACGTTACCGACTTCCGCGACTACACTACTGACAAGCATAACCACGTGGATGATGCGCCGTTTGGTGGGGGAGCAGGGATGCTTCTCCAGGCACAGCCGATTTTTGACGCGATGGCCGCGATTGAAGAACAGACGAAGAACCAGTATTCCCGGGGACGGGTGATTTTGATGGACCCAGCCGGGCGGAAGTTTGACCAGGCCTATGCTCAGGAACTATCCCAAGAAGACCACCTGACCTTTATTTGTGGTCACTACGAGGGTTATGATGAACGAATCCGCCAGCTGGTCACTGATGAAGCCTCCCTAGGGGACTATGTCTTGACCGGTGGTGAACTGGCTGCCATGGTGATGATTGATGCGACCGTCCGCTTTGTTCCGGGCGTGCTCGGTAACATGTCATCCCCAATGGGCGACTCGTTTAGCAATGGTCTGCTTGAATACCCACAATACACCCGACCAGCGGACTTCCGAGGAATGAAGGTTCCTGAAGTGTTAACCAGTGGGAACCACCAGAAAATTAGAGAATGGCGGATGAAGGAATCGTTACGGCGGACCCTTCACCGACGGCCAGACCTGTTGAAGACGGCGAAGCTAAGCCGTGAGCAGCAGATTATGCTGGAAGATATTAAACTGGATGAAGATCCAGATGTACCGGACTAGGTGATTAGATGAAAAAACTACTTAAACGTTTGTTACGGCGGCAGGACCCACGCGTTTACCAGGCGAAGGATGCCCAATTGACACCGAGTTTGCACACGAAAGATTTGATTGGTCTGGGAACGGGGATGGTTGTCGGGACGGCAATCTTCACCTTACCAGGAATTGTCGCGGCGGACCACACGGGACCTGCTGTACCCTTGGCCTTCATTGTGGCCGCTATCGGAGCAGGTTTAGCGGCGCTCGCATATGCCGAAACGTCGTCAGTCCTACCATTTGCCGGTTCCGCTTTCTCCTGGATCAATGTCCTCTTTGGGGAGTTCTTTGGCTGGATCGCCGGCTGGGCCTTGTTAGCTGAGTACTTTATCTCGGTGGCCTTTGTCGCCTCGGGATGGTCTGCGTATATGCAGGGCTTTCTCGGCAGCTTTGGCATTAAGCTCCCCCATGCCTTAACCGGGGGCTTTAATCCCCATAGCGGGTCTTATGTTGATATCCTTGCTGCCTTTGCAATCCTTATCGTTGGGGTATTAATCTCCCGCGGTGTTCATCAAGTTAGTCGGATTGAAAACATTATTGTCAGTATTAAGCTGCTGGTGATCCTGATGTTTATTGTTGTCGGAGCGACGGCCATCCACCCGCAAAACTACGTCCCATTCTTGCCTCCTCACCAGCCAGGAACGGCCTTTGGGGGCTGGCAAGGGATCTTAGCCGGGACGGCACAGATCTTCATTGCCTACGTTGGCTTTGATGCGATTGCTGCTAATACGGCCGAAACAATTAATCCGCAAAAGACAATGCCGCGGGGCCTGATTGGGACCCTTGTCCTAGGAACGGGCTTCTTTATCGCCGTTTCCCTTGTCCTTGTCGGCATGTTTAAGTACAGTAGCTACGCGAATAACGCGGAACCGGCAGCCTGGGCATTGCGCCACTCAGGCCATTACATTACGGCAAACATGCTATCAATCGTTGCGATTGTTGGGATCTTTTCAGCGCTGATTGCAATCCTGCTGGCATCTTCCCGGTTAATTTATGCCTTCGGGCGCGACGGGCTATTGCCACAGACATTGGGGAAGATCGACGATAAACACGTTCCTAACCATGCCTTATGGATGATTACGATTTTAGCGATGATCTTGGGCTCAGTGTTCCCGTTTACCTTCCTTGCTACCCTGGTTTCGGCAGGGACCTTGGTTGCCTTCATCTTTGTTTCCCTGGGGATCTATGCTCTGCGGCCACGGGAAGGGGTGGACTTGCCAGCTGCCCAGTTTAAGATGCCCCTGTATCCCGTTTTACCTGCAATTTCCGCAATCTTTTCTGCGGTAATTTTCTGGGGTTTGAATGCGGATGCCAAGATTTTGATGATCGGCTGGTTTGTAATCGGCCTACTGATTTACTTTGTTTACGGAATCCGTCATTCGATTATTAATCAGAAAAAATAGGGATTAGCCTTGCAACAAGGTGGAAAACCATGTATAGTAGTTAGTGGCTGTTTAGCCGTGAATAACGGTGTTCCGCTGTCTGAGACGGACATGAATGTCGGCGAAAGGAAAGAAATTAATTATGCGTCAAAACAAGTTAATCGAAAAGATTACTGCTAGTCAATTACGGGATGATATTCCAGACTTCCGTGCTGGTGACTCTGTTCGTGTTCACGCCCGGATCGTTGAAGGTTCACGTGAACGTATCCAGATGTTCGAAGGTGTTGTTATCAAGCGCCACGGTGCTGGTATCAGCGCTACTTACACTGTGCGGAAGATCAGTAACGGTGTTGGTGTTGAACGTACTTTCCCAGTACACTCACCACGAGTTGCTAAGATTGACGTTCTTCGTCACGGTCGTGTACGTCGTGCTAAGCTTTACTACTTACGTGAACGTACTGGTAAAGCTACTCGTATCGCTGAACGTCGTCGCGATATCTAGTAGTGTGGAACCCTTGTGTAGCAAGGGTTCTTTTTATTTTTAAATTTATTTATATTAATAAAAAAGAGGCGTGAAACACTCGAAAAAACTGTTTGTTAGCAAATTGTTAGCAAAATTAAAGTTTATCGAGTTTTGGCGCCTCTTTTTCTATTGCTTTTTGAGTGACGTGTAAATAAATTCCTTTAGTGATTTTACTATCCTCATGGCCGACTCTTTGCTGAATAACATACAAGGGAACACCTAATTCTGCAAGTTTAGATATATGCGTGTGTCTAAAAATATGACTACTCAATGGCTTATCTATACCTAGATTGTTTTTTGCAGTACGTAAAAAAGTATTCATTGCCGAAGTTTGAATAGGGGTACCGTGTGAAGTGCAGAAGATAAACCCTTTTCCACCAGTTTGAGTTTTTCGCTCTTGATAGATTTAGGTAAAATAACATTTCGGTAAGAGGTGAGAGCCTTTGGACTTTCACTCTTTTTAGTGTCTTTAGACCTGGTTGAGTATGCGAAACAAAAAAACACCTGCTATGCGGGTGGACAATAATTATTGAATTTAAAACTAAAAAAGATGCCAATTAAGGCATCCCGTTTACCGGTACGGTTCAAGTAATCAACTGGAACCGTACCGGCGTACTAATTCTCATTATGCCTAGTAAGCACATAAAAACATCTAATCAAATGGCTGCTCAAGTAGTGACCTTTGCGCTGACTTCGGTTGGCGCTTTTTTAATAAGTTATCCTATATTATTTTCCTAATTCACTTACCTATGCCCATATAGCAATTAAAGATAAGATTGCAATCCAGTTACTTCATCAATTCTGGCTTTTAACTTACTTTTGGTTGCGCATTCGGAGTTTTTTAATAAAACCGTTATAGGCAAGCGTGTAGACACTTTCCATGTCATTATTCGTGTCGGGGTCTGCTAATTCCTTAAGGACATCACGCATTTCACTTGCTGACATTTGGCTCATTAGGGTTTGAACAAAGGCAATAGCAAAGTCATGTGCTCGTTGCTGCTCATCAGTCAATTAATTCACCTTCTTTATATTACTGCCTTCATTGTAGCAGTAATCAACATTTCCTGCCAACCTTGACTTTCAGCTCATTAAGATTAAAATATGATTAAAAAATTAAAAGAAGGTTTGAATATGCGGATTGATTCAACAAAGGAACGACAATATTTAGAAAATGTCTTTGCTAAACTGGGCTTTACAGACGAAGGTGGTAAATTACTTGCTGATACGCTGGTTGACGCAGACCTCCGCGGAATTTCATCACATGGAATCCAACGATTAGCCTGGTACCAGCGAATGATTAAGGAGGGGACAATTCAACCGCAAAATCACGCTAAGATAGTTCGAGAACTGCCAGGAACAGTGTTAGTTGATGCGAACCAAAATATGGGGCAACTAGCTGCTGTCCTTGGAATGAAGAAAATTATTGAAAAGGCAAAAAAAACAGGGGTTGCAATCGCCGTTATCCGCAATTCCAACCACTTTGGAACTGCTGGCTATTATGCCCGCCTTGCTTTAAAAGCCGGGTTAGTGGGGATTGCGCTAACTAATACCCGCCCACTGGTGGTACCGACTAATGCGACGCAGGCATTTCTTGGTTCCAATGCCTTTGCCTTTGGTTTTCCCGCTTCTCCGCATCCCTTTATGTTTGATGGTGCGACCTGCGTTGTCTCCGGCGGCAAGATTCAGGTACACGCGAAGAATGGGGAGAACCTCCCTGGTGAATGGGCAGTTGATAAGAAACGTCAAGTTGTATCTAACGCCGCGCAGGCAGAAGACATTTTAGCAACCGCTGCTTTTACTGAAGGAGAGCAAAAGGGCGGCGGTGTTTTGACCCTTGGTGGAAAGGATGAGGTAAACGGCAACTATAAGGGCATGGGAAATTCCATCGTTATTGAATTGTTGACTGGCATTCTTGCTCAGGGGTCGATTTCAGCCGATACTGTTAAGGGCAACCATGACTTTAGCCAGTTCTTGATGGCATTTGACCCCGCGTTCTTTGGTGACCCGGCAACCTTGGCAGCGGACGCAACAGAAATGTTTAACCGCATTCGTCACCTTGACCACGTTCCGGGAAGAAAAATCTGGATTCCTGGTGACCGGGAGTACCGGTTGTTGGCAGAGAATAAGACCAAGGGAGTTCTTATCGATAAGAAGACTTATGAAGAAATGCAAGAAATCGGCCAAGAACTTGGTGTCGATGTTCCAGATTAAGTTCTTTCTTAATATTGTTAACTGCGGTTTACTTCATTTGCTAAGTAACGTAAGAAGCATAAAATTGAGCACTGCGACAAAAAAAGACTACGACATTTGTCGTAGCCTTTTTTAGCATTTGGTTAAATTAGTTGTTACCTTGTAACTTAGCCATTCCGTTCTTCGCAATTTCTTCCAATGCCTTTGCAGAAGCGTCCATTGCCTTTTGTTCACGGTCGTTAAGTGGAACTTCGATAACACGGTCAACACCAGAAGCATTGATAACTGCTGGAGTACCGATGTAAAGGTCCTTAACACCGTATTCACCGTTCATTGGTGCACCAACTGGGAGAACAGCGTTTTCGTCACGAAGGATTGCCCGTGAAATCCGCATCAAAGCAGTGGCAACACCGTAGAAGGTAGCACCCTTGCGGTTAATGATTTCGTAAGCCTTGTTACGAACGCCATCTTCGATCTTAAGCAATTCGTCTTCTGAAACGCCTTCTTCTTTAGCAATGTCAAGTAATGGCTTGCCACCGATAGTAGCGCTTGAGTAAGCAGCAAATTCGGAGTCACCGTGTTCAGCCATGATGTTGGCAGAAACATCGCGTGGGTCAACGTGGAACTTCTTAGCAAGGGCAACACGAAGACGAGCTGAATCAAGTGAAGTACCTGAACCAACAACCTTGTTCTTAGGGAAGCCAGAAAGCTTTTGAACAGCGTAAGTAAGGATATCAACTGGGTTAGCAGCAACCAAGAAGATTCCATTGAAACCAGACTTAACAATTGGTTCAACAACAGACTTGATGATCTTCAAGTTCTTGTCAACTAATTGCAGACGAGTTTCACCTGGCTTTTGTGGAGCACCAGCAGTGATAACAACTAAATCGGCATCCTTGCAAGTGTCGTAGTCAGCGGCGTAAATGTTCTTTGGAGCAGTGAAAACAGTAGCATCTTCAAGATCTAATGCGTCACCTTCAGTACGCTCCTTAACAATATCAACAATCGCAAATTCTTCTGCGAGTCCTTGTTGAGCCATTGCAAATGCGTAACTTGAACCTACAGCACCGTCACCGACAAGAACAACTTTTTGATGATTCTTAGACATAATAAACAGTCTCCCTTTCATCCTATGAAATACAGTATTTGAGATTTCTCTCACATAAAAGATTATAACATTCCTTGTGAAAAATTCTATAAATTTTTTCGCAAGTCCTTTACTAATTATTTAGTGCCCCGTAAAAAAGGACGATTGCGCCGATAATAATGGCGGGCCACAGAAGGACGTGGATGAACAGGCCGATTAGTAAAAAGACAAAGATAATGCCGATAAATTTTACCGCTAAAATACCTAACTTCCATAGCAGCCAGCAGGCTAGAAGTAAGAGTAATAACCCCATTTAATAACCACCTCGTTTGTTTATTATTAAGCAAGTATAGCATTGATTAATAAAATCAAAAGTTAAACATAGATTAAACTTTGGAACGACCGTGACCTGTGCTAAAATATAACTATCTGAAAAACATTTAATCAAATTAAGTAAAGAGGAGGTGGCTACCATTCTGAATAGAACTAAGCAATTTATGCGTGACAATGATTTAATGTATAAAAAAGAGTACATTCGGCCAATGATGACACCCCAACACGTCTATGTATTTCGTTTTGGTAAGCACCGATTAAATAATCGGGTTATCGTCCGTTATTCTCATACCTGGACGGGGCGGCTAAAGATTAACGAAATCGATGTGCGACTTCATCACCAGCACCACCCTCGGATTTTCTTAACGGAAACAGACTTGATTAATTACTTGACGCACCATCTCGAAAAAGAGAAAAAGCGTGAAGAGGAACGACCACATATTAAAAAGACTGATGAAGAGTAGGCTTATGTGTACGCAAAGCATCGTGACCATTAGAATTATCGTGGTCACGATTTTATTATATAAGGAGGAAAATAATGGACTGGACAGCAATTAAGGTAATCACTTCAAGCGAAGCGGTCGAGGCCGTTAGCTACATTTTAACGGATGAAGGAGCACAGGGAGTGCAGATCGATGATGCGGCAGATTTCGCAAACCTTCAACCAGGCCGGTATGGTGAACACGGTGAGATCATTGACCCCGCAGAGATTCCCCACCGCCAAAATGGGGCAGCTTTGACCGGCTATTTCCCGCAAAACGTCTTTGTGCCCGAACTAATCCCAACAATCCGCCAACGGGTTGCCAAACTTAGTGAATTTGGCCTTAATCCCGGAGCAAATGAAGTGACGGCCGCGGAGGTTGATAATCAAAAGTGGGCAACGGTTTGGCAAAAGTATTACCACCCACTACGGGTTACTGACCAGCTCACGATTGTCCCCCAATGGGAAGACTACACCCCGGCTGACCAGCAAGAGAAGTTGATTTTCCTTGACCCGGGAATGGCCTTTGGGACGGGGACGCACCCAACTACCCGCTTGATGCTTACGGCCTTGGAAAAGGTTGTTACGGGCGGCGAATACGTAATTGATGTTGGGACTGGTTCTGGGGTGTTGAGCATTGCGGCAAAGCAATTAGGGGCCGGTAAGGTTGATGCTTATGACATTGATGATGTTGCCGTTCGGTCGGCAAAGCAAAACCTGGCCTTAAACCCGGTTGCCAAAGACGTACATGTCGGTATAAACAGCCTCTTAGACGGGATCACCGGAGCAAATGCCGATATTATTGTTGCTAATATCCTTGCTGAAATTATCGTTCCACTAGTTCCTCAGGCATATGCCAACCTGAAGCCAGGCGGCAAGTTCCTCGTTTCAGGAATTATTGATGATAAGGCGGCGTTAATTAAAGAAACGCTCACTGCGCAAGGCTTCGTCATTGATGATGAGCAGACAATGAAGGACTGGCACGGGATGATTGCCCATAAACCAGTAGAGGTGAAGTAGATGCAGCGCTATTTCATTGCCAGCCAACCGCAAAAACTAGTGACCTTACCGCCTGATGCCGCCCACCATTTGGTTAAGGTAATGCGGGCAACCGCGGGGACCGCGATTGAAGTCGTCCTTGCTGACCACCGCGTCTACCTTGCTAAGCTTGCCACAATTACCCCGGCGGTAACGGTAAAGATTATCCGTCAGCTGCCTAATGATAGTGAGCTTCCGGTAACTGCGATCCTTGCTTGCGGGGTTCCAAAGACAAAGGAGAAACCCGAACTAATCGTTCAAAAGGCAACGGAACTAGGGGTAAGTAAGGTGGTTTTCTTTGAATCTGCCCGGTCGATTAGTCACTGGAATGATAAAAAGGCGGAACGAAAGATTAGCCGCCTAAATAAAATTGCGGAAGCAGCGGCAGAACAATCGCACCGTAACCTACTACCAACAGTTGAATATTGTCCCAACCTAAAGGAATTATTGGCGACCTATCCGGCAACCAGGAGGGTCGTTGCGTGGGAAGAATCGGCCAAGCAAGGCGAAGTGAGTGCACTGGCACAGCAGTTTAACCAACTAGCGCCTGGTGATTCGCTGCTAGCGATCTTTGGCCCCGAGGGCGGCCTGACCGCACAGGAAGTAGCGACGATGGAAGAAGCCGGCGTGGTTCCGGCTGGTCTTGGCCCCCGGATCTTGCGAACGGAAACGGCGCCATTGTATTTCATGGCGGCGCTTTCCTATGCTCTTGAATTATCAGCTACGCCAAAGTAGTGCCTGATGATTACGGATAAACCATGAAAAAATTATGCCGCGGCTAAGCTAATCAATAGCTGCTATGGTAAAATTATGACAACTCAAATCGGTTAATAGGTGTTGAGAGAGAATGAATTTTATGAAAAGAATTTGGCAAAAGATCGACAAGCAATTGTGGCTCTGGAGTATTGTGGTCGGCCTTGTGCTTACTTTTATCGTCACAAAGCTACCATTTCTTACCCGGGTAACCATGGTTGAATTTGTCTTAATTTTAATTAATGGTGGGTTTAGTATCTGGACGGGTTATCGCATTTATCAAAAGCAGGGTCACTGGGGAGAATTATTTATTTTCCCCCTGCTTTACCTGGTGATGGCATACTTCTTTATGCCGAACTACACTTATTATTTTGGCATTGCCTACCTTGCGCTTGCCTACCTATCCTGGTCACTACGGCAACAAAATTAACTGAAAGGGGGGCATTTAATGTCCAAGGAAAAAGAACTAACACATGAAGACGTAAAAAGAATTGTTTCGTCATACATGAACGAGGAGCATGTTGCACTAGTTGAAAAAGCATACCATTTTGCGGAAGTCGCTCACCACGACCAACATCGCAAGTCAGGGGAGCCGTATATTATCCACCCGATTCAAGTGGCGGGAATTTTGGCAAACCTCCGGATGGATCCTGAGACGGTTTCTGCTGGGTACTTACATGATATCGTTGAAGATACTGGGGCAACCCTGGATGACATTAAGGTATTGTTTGGCCCAACAATTGCAATGATTGTTGATGGTGATACTAAGCTGGGCAAGATCAGCTATAAGTCAAACAAGGAACAGATGGCGGCGACCCACCGGAAGTTATTGTTAGCGATGTCCAAGGATATCCGGGTGATGATCGTTAAGTTAGCTGACCGCCTCCACAACATGCGCACCCTTAACCATCTTCGGCCAGATAAGCAGCGGCGAATTTCCAATGAGACCCTTGAAATCTATGCCCCGATTGCGGACCGGCTAGGGATTAGCACGATTAAGTGGGAGCTTGAAGATCTCTCCTTACGCTACTTGAATCCCCAGCAGTATTACCGGATCGTTCACTTAATGAATTCGCGGCGTGACCAGCGGGTTGACTACATCGAAGACTCAATTAAGCTAATCAAAAAAGCGATCGCTGATTTGGACCTTGGCCCGAATGTTGAAATCTACGGCCGCCCGAAGCATATCTATTCAATTTACCGGAAGATGGTCACCCAGCATAAACAATTTAGTCAGATTTATGACCTTTTGGCAGTTCGGATTGTTGTTGATTCAATTCGTGACTGTTATGCGGCATTAGGGGCAATCCATACTAATTGGAAACCAATGCCCGGCCGGTTTAAGGACTACATTGCAATGCCGAAGGCCAACGGTTACCAGTCATTGCACACGACGATTATTGGTCCAGAAGGCCGGCCGCTTGAGGTGCAGATTCGGACGCACCAGATGCATGAAGTTGCTGAATATGGGGTGGCTGCCCACTGGGCTTACAAGGAAGGAAAGACTAACGGTATCCGCCAGACGCAGGATAGTCAAAAGCTGAACGTGGTTAAGGAAATCCTCGAAATGCGCAGTGAAAGCCATGGTACTGACGAGTTTATGCAGGGGATCCAAAGTGACATCTTTACTGACAAGGTTTATGCCTTTACCCCGAAGGGCGATGTCATTGAAATGCCAAAGGGCTCCGGGCCACTTGATATGGCTTACCAGATTCACACCGAGGTTGGTAACCATACTACGGGGGCAAAGGTAAATGGGCGGATTGTGCCGCTTGATTATGAGATCAAGAATGGGGATATTGTCGATATCTTGACCTCAACGTCTTCGACAGGACCAAGCCGTGACTGGATCGACCTTGTGTCGACGAGACGCGCGCGAAACAAGATTCGCCAGTTCTTCCGCGCCCATGACCGGGAGAAGAACATTGAGCTTGGCAAGCAGATGATTGAAAACGAGCTTCGTGAAGCTGACTACACCCCGAGCGAGCTGATGACCGAAGAAAAGTGTGAAAAGGTTGCTAAGGAGACCCACTACACAAGCAGTGACGATATGTTTGCTGCGCTGGGCTTTGGAGACTTAGCGCCAGTTGGTATCCGGAACCGCTTTACTGCCGATATTCGTGAAAAAGCGGAGAACGACCGGCAGCAGGCTGCTGAAAAAGCCCTCCTCGAAGACCACCAGACGCTGGGCAAGCCGAACGAACGGGAAAAAGAAAAGCAGGCAAAGGCATCCAGTGAAGGGGTCGTTGTCGAAGGGGTAGATAACCTCCTTGTGCGGTTGAGTCACTGTTGTAGCCCTATCCCCGGGGATGCAATCACCGGCTATATTACTAAGGGGCGGGGAGTTTCAGTCCACCGTGACGACTGTCCAAATATCAAGGCGGCCAAGAAAAATGGTCAACGAATTGTTAGCGTCTACTGGGCCAACCCTAATGGCGATAAGACCAACTATAATGCAGATGTTGAGGTCCAAGGCTATAATCGGAACGGCTTATTAAATGATGTCTTACGGTCAATCAATAACAGTACGCGCTTCCTTAATTCTGTTAACGGGAAGGTCGACCACAATAAGATGGTCACGATTAGTCTGATCATTGGTGTCCGTAACTTGCGGCAGCTCCAGTTGATTATGGATGGGCTAAAGAATATTCCTGATGTCTACGTTGTGAAGCGGATTATTCGTTAGGAGGTACAAGGTAATGCGGGTTGTATTACAAAAGGTAAACCGTGCAGCAGTATCGATTGACGGCGAAGTTGTTGGCAAGATTAAACAGGGTTACCTCTTGCTGGTTGGCTTTGCCCCAGATGATGGTGCAGAACAAATCGATTACTTAGTTCATAAGATTGTTAACTTGCGGGTGTTTGAAGATGAAAACGGGAAGATGAATAAGGGCCTCCGGGACGTCGATGGGGCAATCCTTTCTGTCTCGCAGTTTACACTTTATGCGGACACAAAACATGGTAACCGCCCCGGCTTTTCGCAAGCTGCCCGGCCAGAAATTGCGGAGCCGCTTTATGAACAATTTAATGCGAAACTGGCGGCGACGGGAATTCCCGTCGAAACCGGTCACTTTGGTGCGATGATGAAGATTGACCTTGAAAATGACGGGCCAACGACAATTATTTATGAAAAATAAGGGCGGTAAGCAAAAAGTTTTTTCCTGCAAAATATTAAAAATAAAAGAGGTTATGGAAAATAGCAATTCTCCATGGCCTCTTTTGTGTCTTATCCAACTTAATACTGCTGCAAAATATTATCGACGGCTCCCCCGTAGCTTTCCCCGAACAATACTAAGTGCATGCAAAGGTAGTAGAAACGGTACCACGAAAGCCGGTCATCAAGCTGGTCGTCAAAGGGGAAAATACTGCTGTATGCCTGGTAGAAGCGGTCATCAAAGCCACCAAAGACAGTTGTCATCGCTAGATCGAATTCGCGGTCGCCATACACAGCGTCGGGGTCGATTAGGTAAGGCTCGTTGGTGCTGGAACTATCCTGAGGGTCATTTGCAAACATAAAGTTTCCGGACCACAAGTCCCCGTGTAAGAGGCTTGGCTGCACCTCGTGTTCCTGGTAGTAAGCATTAAACTTATTGACCATCTGCTGGAAATGAGATTGCCGCCACTTGTTCCAGCGGCCGCGGCTTGCGGCAACTTCAACTTCGGGCTCCAGTCGTTGCCTGATATAAAAATCCCGCCAGCTATCGTTCCACGAGTTATCCTTTAGCAAGGCTTTTGTTTGGTGGTTATCGACAAAGCCAAATTTATCATTTGTTTGCTGGTGCATTTTTGCTACTGCAAGACCGAGGGCGGCCTGGTCGCCCCAAGAATCATCAAGCCAATTGAGAATCAGAAAGGCATTGCCGTCGATTTCACCGTGGGTAATGGGGGTGGGGGTATTGACGACTTTTCCGATCGCTTTGAGCCCATTTATTTCATGAGCAAAGTATTCTTTAGGGTGTCCTGGCTGGACCTTGATGAAGTATTTTTTGTTACTGCTGGTCGTTGCTTGGTAAGCAAGGTTGATGTCGCCGCCGCTAACCGGTTTGATTTTTGCCAAGTCGTTAATTGGCAGCCTGGAAAACCATGCTGAATTTAACTTATTCATTATGTTTCATCCTCCTTTGTTAATCCTGCCTTAATCATACAATAATTATCAGCAGGGCGAAGTATTGACTTTTAGGAATGTTTCGAGTAAGGTAAAAATGTAAATTAAGAAATATTAATAGCTGACGATAAAGAATGCTCGAGCCGGTGGTATTTAAGCGATTGGAGGATAGTGGAAGCTCCAAAGATCCCCACTCGATTGACCCTTTTGAAGCTGGGCTTGTCCCCGTCATTATTGACGTTATCATTGAGTGATACCAAGGTGGTACCGTGCATTTGCACCCTTGCATATACAAGGGTGCTTTTTTATTTAAAACTATTAAGAACACTGAAAGAGGTAAGCGGAGAATGAAGAGAACTAATTACGCTGGCGATACTAGTGAACAGCAGGTTGGCCAAGAAGTCGTATTAAAGGGTTGGGTGGCTAAGCGCCGTAATCTCGGTGGCTTAATCTTTATCGACCTATGGGACCGTGAAGGGATTGTCCAGTTAGTATTTAACGAAAAGGAAAATAAGGAAGCCTTTGACGTTGCCAATGCTGTTCGTAACCAGTATGTCCTTGAAGTGCAAGGGAAGGTTCAATTGCGGGCAGAAAAAGAAATCAACCCCGATATGAAGACCGGGAAAGTTGAAGTCGCGGTTGAAAATATCACGGTCTTAGCAAAGTCGGAAACGACCCCGTTTGACATTACTGATAACGTTGACGCATCTGAGGACTTGCGGATGAAGTACCGTTACCTTGACTTGCGGCGGCCAGAGATGATGAAGCACTTAAAGCTGCGGAGTAAGGTTGCCTCCATCGTTCATAATTACTACGATGGGGAAGGGTTTATGGACGTTGAAACGCCTGATTTGACCCGGTCAACTCCTGAAGGGGCCCGGGATTACATTGTGCCATCACGGGTATACCCTGGGCATTTCTACGCCCTCCCACAATCACCACAGTTGTTTAAGCAATTGTTGATGGCAGCTGGGGTAGATAAGTACTACCAATTAGCACGGTGTTTCCGGGATGAGGACCTTCGTGGTGACCGGCAACCAGAATTTACCCAGATTGATACCGAAATGAGCTTTGCCACCCCTGAAGACATCCAGACCGTAACCGAAGGGTTAATCAAGCGGGTAATGAAGGAAGTTAAGGGGATTGATGTTAAGACCCCGTTCCCACGGATGGAATGGCAAGAAGCAATGGATAAGTATGGTTCGGATAAGCCGGATACCCGTTTTGGGATGCTTATTCATGACCTGTCCGAGATCGTTAAGGACAGCTCGTTTAAGGTCTTCTCTAGTACGGTTGCTGCTGGTAACTTTGTCCGGGCAATCTGTGTTCCTGGCGGTGCTGACAAGTACTCCCGGAAAGACATTACGAAGATGGAAGACTACATCAAGCGTTATGGTGCCAAGGGCTTAGCCTGGGTAAAGGTTACGGCTGATGGCTACAACGGACCAGTTGCAAAATTCTTAAACGATAAGGCAGACCAAATTAACGCTGAAATGGACGCAAACGAAGGTGACTTGATTCTTTTTGTTGCCGCTAGTTTCCACGTGGTTGCTGATTCCCTTGGTTACCTACGGCGGGCAATTGCCAAGGAACAAGGAATGATCAAGGATGACCAATGGAATTACCTCTGGGTTGTTAACTGGCCAATGTTTGAATACGATGAAGGCTTTGGTAAGTGGATTGCGGCCCACCACCCATTCACGATGTTAAACGAAGAAGACTTACACTATCT
This sequence comes from Limosilactobacillus caccae, assembly GCF_900156885.1. Lineage (GTDB taxonomy): Bacteria > Bacillota > Bacilli > Lactobacillales > Lactobacillaceae > Limosilactobacillus > Limosilactobacillus caccae. The sequence goes on along the minus strand of NZ_FTOY01000011.1, from coordinate 697,101 downwards.
TGAGGACGGCGAAGACCCACATAAGGCCCACGCCCAAAGTTACGACATCATCTTGAATGGTCAAGAAATCGGTGGAGGATCAATCCGTATCCACGATCCAAAGGTGCAAGAAAAGGTTCTGAAGGCCCTCGGCTACACGAAGGAACGAGCAGAAGCACGGTTTGGCTTCTTGCTGAAGGCCCTGACAATGGGGATGCCGCCAGAAGGTGGACTGGCCTTTGGACTTGACCGGTGGGTAATGCTCCTTGCCGAAGCGGATAACATTCGTGATGTTATCCCATTCCCAAAGAACTCTAAGGCAGTAGAACCACTGACAGCTGCGCCAGGAAAGGTTAGTCAACAACAACTTAATGACCTGGAAATCCAGTTTGACGACCAGGTTGACTACAAGTTAGATGACGATGATAATAACTAAAAAAATGCGTTGCGACATTTGAATCGCAACGCATTTTTTAATCTATCTTTATTACTTCAGAACCCGTTTTAAGAAATCCTTTGCCCGCGGGCTGGTCGGGTTGCTAAAGAAGTCGTCTGGTTTCCCAGTTTCTTGGATATAACCATCAGCCATAAACCAGATTTGGTCAGCAACTTCCCGGGCAAAGCCCATTTCGTGAGTTACAACAACCATTGTCATTCCAGAATCAGCGAGGTCCCGCATAACTTTTAAGACTTCATCGACCATTTCTGGGTCAAGGGCACTAGTTGGCTCATCAAAGAGCATTACTTCCGGATCCATTGCCAGGGCCCGGGCAATCGCAACCCGTTGCTTTTGTCCCCCGGAAAGTTGGTCTGGATACTGGTCCGCCTTATTGGCAAGGCCAACTTTTTCGAGGAGGGACATGGCAGTCTTCTCAGCTTCATCTTCAGCAATCCCCTTTACCTTAATGGGGGCAATGGTGATGTTTTTTAAGACGGTCATGTTAGGGAAGAGGTTGAAGCCCTGGAAAACCATCCCCATCTTTTCCCGCAGCTTATCAAGTTTAGCATCATCGAGGCCGACAAGGTCTTCGCCTTCAAACAAGACCTGGCCAGAAGTTGGCTGCTCTAATGCGTTTAAGCAACGAAGGAAGGTACTCTTCCCGGCACCTGAAGGACCAATCACGCAGATGACTTGCCCTTTATCGACGTGTTCTGAAATGTCTTTTAAGACGATGTTATCCTTAAACTTCTTTTGTAAGTTTTTAATTTCAATCATATTAGTGGGCATGTTTCATTCTCCCTTCGAAGTAAAGTAAAACTCTGGAAAGTATAAAGGTGATGACAAAGTAAATAATCATTGTGATGAACAGTGGCAAGACACCTTTATAGGTTGTTGTCTGAACTAATTGAGTTTGGTACATCAATTCGGTAACCCCGATAACGGATACTAATGAACTATCCTTAACCAGGGTAATTAATTCGTTCCCGAGCGCTGGCCAAATATTCTTAAGGGCTTGTGGCATGATGACGTAGTGGAATGTTTCATTCTTACTCATCCCCAGGCTCCGGGCAGCTTCAGTCTGGCCAGCCGGAAGTGATTGGATCCCTGACCGGATGATTTCGGCAACGTAGGCCCCCGAGTTCAAGGAAACAGCGATGATCCCGGCGATGATCGCTGGCATCGACTGGATGATTGCACCAATTCCGAAGTAGACGAACATGATCTGGACCATCATTGGAGTGCCCCGCAAGAATTCAATGTAACATACAGAAATTGCGTGGAGTAACTTGTTCTTTGAAAGCCGCATTAAGGCAAAGAGGGTACCAAGGATCATCCCAAAGAAGACGGAGACAACAGAGATGATTAATGTGTAGCCAACCCCCTTAGCAAAGTATTGCCAGTAGCTAAGAACGGTGTTTTGCTTCTTGTAACTTTCCATGTACTGGGCAGCATCTGGAATCCATTCTTTAGTGATTAGCTTTTCTTTCTTTACCTTTGCAACAGTTTGGTTAGCGGCGTTAACCAGGGAGGTGTCACCCTTTGGGAAAGCCATGGCAATCCCGCCAGCAGTAGCAGAAAGCTTTGAATTAAAGGCATAGAGGTTTGAGTTGTTCGCAGCGTATGCTTGCGCAGTCGCAGCATCCATCAATACCCCATCGTACTTATGTGATTGCAGGCCGATGACTAGTGAGGAAATCTTCGCAAGGCCCTTGCCAGTTGCTTTTGGCATTTGCTTGGATACCATGGTTGACTGTAAGGTCCCGTTTTGGGTGCCGACTGTCTTGCCATCAAAGTCTTTAGCGCTCTTGTACTTATCTTTGTCACTCTTATTAACAAGGAAGTAACTATCACCAGCGTAGTAAGTATCAGAGAAATCAACACTCTTCTTCCGCTCGTTGGTAATGTTCATCCCTGAAATAACGGTATCAACTTTGCCAGTTTCAAGGGCAACTAGCAGGGAGTCAAAGTCCATGTTCTTAATTACTAGCTTAACTCCCAGGTCCTTGGCAAATTGTTTGGCCAGGTCAACTTCGAAGCCGACATACTCAGTCTTACCATTTTTCTTCGTGGTAAATTCGTATGGTGGGTAGTCGGCGCTCATCCCGACGACCAGGGTTCCTTTTTGCTTGATCTTTTCTACTGAGTCGTTGCTAGCAACCTGTGAGCTGTTGTTAGCAGAACTACTTGAACTGCTGCTGGATTCAGCAGCGAATGCAGTGACCGGTGAACATAATAGTGGAAATGTCAGGATCACTAACATCAAAAAATGCTTAAAACCTTTCATCATCAATAACTCCTTTAAGTAATTTTTTATCATTACGATTTGTTGTAATGTAATATACGCTTAATTGACTAAATATGCAATAGAAAACTGATAAAAAGTATAAATATACACTTATTAGGAACGATTATGCAGAATAATGTAAGCGACTTCTTTGTTGCTATCGTGGGGATGAGCGCTGAACGGAATCTTTGAATAATTTTTTTGCCGAAATAATTAATTTTTATTTAAAAGTAATATTGACAGGAAAAGACATGTTGGGTACAATGTTTTTTGTAGTGAAAGGGAAGCGGTTTGGCCGTTACCTCGATACGTAACTTTAAGCTCGGAGGGAGGGAATCAACATGTCAAAAACAGTCGTTCGTAAGAATGAATCTTTAGACGACGCTCTTCGACGCTTTAAACGTTCGGTTTCACGTAACGGAACTTTGCAAGAATACCGCAAACGTGAATTTTACGAAAAGCCAAGTGTAAAACGCAAGTTGAAATCTGAAGCGGCACGGAAGCGTAAGAACAAGCGCGGTCGTCGTTATTAAAAGATGTGCTCTCACCTGAAGCTGGTGGGAGCATTTTTATTATGAAAGGGGTATTTCAGATGAGTTTATTGAAGCAATTGACTACTGACATGGTGACGGCGATGAAAAATCGCGATAAGGATACGCTAAAGGTTGTCCGGATGCTAAAGGCGGCCGTGCAAAATGAAAAGATTGAACTAGGACATGACCTAAGCGAAAACGAAGAGATTGCGGTAATGTCCCGGGAATACAAACAGCGGAAAGAATCACTAGCGGAATTTGAAAAGGCTGGGCGGGAAGACCTGGTCGACCAAACCAAAAAGGAACTGGCAGTTGTTGAAAAGTACTTGCCACAGCAACTTTCTGCTGAAGACGTCAAGAAGGTTGTTAAGGAAACGATTGCTGCCCTTGGCGCTGATAGCATGAAGAACTTTGGCCAAGTAATGGGGGCGGTAATGCCGAAGTTAAAGGGGAAGGCTGACGGTAAATTAATCAATCAGACTGTTAAAGAACAGCTGAGCAATAAGTAATAAGGAAGAAAAGTGATTCTTACACAATCATTTCAGCTTGAGCTAACCGTTACTGGTGGAAGAGTCGCACCTTCTTTTAAATATTCAAATATTATCTGATGAAAAAATTGGCCAACGGAGAAATTCGTGGCCTTTTTTCTTAGTAAAAGGACTATAATGATATTTATCAACTAAAAGGAGATTTATGTCATGTGTACATCAGTTATTTATAATGCAGGGGACAAATATTTTGGTCGAAATCTTGACCTGGAGATTGACTTTGGGGAGGAAGTCGTGATCAGTCCCCGCGACTTTGCGTTTAACTTTCGGCAGATGCCAACGATTGACCACCACTATGCGATTATTGGGATGGCCCTCGTCCAGGATGGTTACCCATTATACTTTGATGGGGTTAACGAAGCAGGCCTGGGGATGGCTGGCTTGAATTTTGATGGCCCTGCTCACTACTTCCCGGTTGTTGAAGGAAAGGATAATGTTTCGCCATTTGAGTTTATTCCGTACCTATTAGGGCAGTGTAAGGATGTTAAGGAGGCCAAAAAACTCTTAGCTAACCTTAACCTGGTTAACATTAACTTTTCTGATAAATTCCAACTCTCACCGTTGCACTGGTTGATTGCTGATAAGAGTGGGGCCGCAATTGTCGTTGAATCGACGAGGACTGGCCTGCACGTTTACGATAACCCTGTTGGTGTTTTGACAAACAATCCGGAATTTCCTAAGCAATTGCTTAACCTGAGCAATTACCAAAGTGTTTCACCAGCAGACCCCCAAAATACCCTTACCCCGGGGGTAAAGCTTGATACTTATAGTCGGGGATTTGGAACCCACTTTTTACCAGGGGGGATGGATTCAGCAAGTCGCTTCGTAAAGGAGACATTTACCAAGATGCATGCACCAGCGGGGAAGAGCGAAGGGGAAAACATCACCAATTACTTCCATATTCTGCATGCAGTTGAGCAGCAAAAGGGCCTTGATGAGGTTGCCCCGAATACCTTTGAATACACGATTTATTCAGATGGAACTAACTTGACGAAGGGAATCTTCTATTATACTAGCTATGATAATAACCAAATAAATGCAGTTGATATGCATAAAGAAGATTTGGACAGCAGTGCATTAATCACCTATGCCCTTAAAACTGACCAGGCAATTAACTACCAAAACTAATATCTTAAGGAACGGAACTAGCGTAATTATCCGCTAGTTCCGTTTATTTATACACCTAAATGCACGTTTACTTGTATAAAAGATGGAAAATTTGAAAAAATATGCTAAAACGCTTGATTTTTATTCACGATGCTCGTATATTTATAAACAACGAAAGAAAATAAATGGAGGACGAGAATATGTCAAAAGAAAAAATTGTTTTAGCTTACTCTGGTGGTCTTGATACATCTGTAGCAATCGCGTGGCTTAAGAACAAGGGTTACGATGTGATTGCATGCTGTATTGATGTTGGTGAAGGAAAGGACCTTGAAGCAATTAAGGAAAAGGGCTTGAAGGTTGGTGCCTGGAAGTCAGTTGTTATTGATGCCAAGCGCGACTTTGCTGAACAGTTTGTTTTACCAGCCTTACAGGTTCACGCAATGTATGAACAAAAGTACCCACTAGTGTCAGCACTTTCTCGTCCATTAATTGTCCAAAAGCTTGTGGCGGTTGCTAACCAGTACGGTGCGACAGCGATCGCCCATGGTTGTACCGGGAAAGGGAATGACCAGGTACGGTTTGAAGCAGGAATCCATGCCCTTGCTCCTGATATGAAGATTGAAGACCCAATTCGGGATTGGCACTGGTCACGGGAAGAAGAGATTCAATACGCTAAGGACAACGGGATTCCGGTACCAATCACCAAGGCAAGCCCATACTCAATTGATGAAAACTTATGGGGGCGGGCTAACGAATGTGGAATTCTTGAAGATCCATGGGCTTCAGCACCGGAAGATGCATATGACCGGACAGTGCCACTAGAAGAAACCCCAGACACTCCGGCAACGATTGAAATTAGCTTTGAAGAAGGGGTGCCAACAGCAATTAATGGCGAAAAAATGCCCCTTGATGAATTGATCATCAAGCTCGATAAACTTGCCGGAAAGCACGGGATTGGCCGGATCGACCACGTTGAAAACCGGTTAGTCGGGATTAAGTCCCGGGAAGTATACGAATGCCCGGCAGCAACAGTTCTGTTAGCAGCACACAAGGACCTTGAAGACTTGACGCTGGAAAAAGAGGTTGCCCACTTTAAACCCCAAATTGAATTAAAGATGAGTGAATTGATCTACAACGGCCTGTGGTACTCGCCACTGATGAAGGCCTTGGTAGCCTTCCTTGAACAAACCCAAAAGGATGTTAACGGGGTTGTGCGGGTTAAGCTCTTTAAGGGCAACGTCATTTGTGAAGGCCGGAAGTCACCAAACTCACTGTACGATAAGAACTTGGCAACTTACACTTCCGCTGATGAATTTGACCAAGAAGCAGCAACTGGTTTCATCAAGCTGTGGGAATTACCAGACAAGGTTTATGCTCAAGTGCAAAATAAAAATAAAGTAGAGGGGAAGACAAGCGATGCCCATTAAGAGAATGTGGGGTGGCCGGTTTGAAGAGGCCGGTGACCAGTTAGTTAACCAATTTAATGCTTCAATTAGCTTTGACCAGGAGATGGCCCACGAGGATATCGAAGGGTCCTTGGCGCATGTCAAGATGCTAAAGGAAACTAAGATTTTACCGGCCACTGATGCTGATAAGATCATTGCCGGCCTGGAAAAACTAAGTGCGCGATTAGCTAAGGATGGTCTCCCATTTTCAATTGACAACGAAGATATTCACATGAATATCGAGGCGCTGCTGACTGAAGAGATCGGTCCGGTTGCGGGGAAACTTCACACCGGGCGGAGTCGGAACGACCAGGTAGCAACAGACCTCCACCTTTATGTGAAGAAGCGTTTGCCAGTAATCATTGACGAGTTAAAAGCGCTTCAAGAAGAACTCGTTATTAAGGCCGAAGATAATGTTGAGACAATCATGCCTGGCTATACCCACATGCAACATGCCCAGCCGATTTCATATGGGCACTACTTAATGGCTTACTTCCAGATGTTTCAGCGGGATGTTGAGCGGTTTGCTTTTAACATGAAGCATGCCGACCTTTCACCACTCGGTGCTGCTGCTTTAGCGGGAACGACTTTCCCGATTGACCGGCAATTGAGTGCCAAGTACTTAGGCTTTGCTAAGCCATACCATAATTCGCTGGATGCTGTTTCAGACCGTGACTTTGTTCTTGAATTTTTAAGTAATGCTAGCATTTTGATGATGCACCTATCACGGTTGTGTGAAGAGACAATTTACTGGTGTAGTTATGAATTTGGCTACATCGAACTGGCGGATTCCTATTCAACTGGTAGTTCAATCATGCCTCAAAAGAAGAACCCGGATATGGCGGAATTGATCCGGGGGAAGACTGGCCGGGTCTTTGGCGACCTGATGGGGTTATTGACGACGATGAAGGGCTTACCCTTAGCCTATAACAAGGATATGCAAGAGGATAAGGAAGGCTTGTTTGATGCCGTTAAGACCATTTTGCCAAGCATCAAGATCATGCGGGGGATGATGGCGACCCTCAAGGTTAAAAAAGACAAGATGGAGCACGCCACCCATCATGACTTTTCAAACGCGACGGAGCTAGCAGATTACTTGGCAACGAAGGAGATTCCGTTTAGGGAGGCCCATGAGATTGTTGGGGAACTGGTTTTGAAGGGGCTAAAGACGGGAACCAACCTTGCCGACATTCCACTTGCCGAGTATCAGAAGATTAATCCGCAGATTGAAGAAGACGTCTACACCTGCTTGCAACCAAAGGTAGCAGTTGAACGGCGGAACTCTTATGGTGGCACCGGATTTGCCCAGGTCCGCGAACAAATTGCGGAAGCAAAAGAACTACTAGCAAACAACAAGTAAGCAGGAAAGCCCGCAATTACTGCGAAACTTGGCAAGAAAAACAGGAGGCTGGAGAAAGCAATTCTCCGTCTCCTGTTTTTTTGTAAAATTGCTCAAGGGCGCATAATATCATCGTTATTAATGCTATGATATAATTGGTTAGAAAATAAAATCTGCTAAATTTAAAGGAGCTTGCTTAATTGGTAGAAAACAACGATAAATTTGAACAAACTTTTCAAATCGATAGCCCAGAAATCGAAGTCGGGTTACTCGGCACCCAGGACAAGTTTGTGGGGCTGATTGAACAGGGGATGGATGTTGAGATCAATCCCTTTGGTGAAAATTTAAAAGTGCTAGGCAAAGAAGAAGATGTCAAGCTGACGGTTGATGTTTTCCATGCCCTGATTAACTTGCTTAACCAAGGAATCCGGATCCATAGTACGGATATTGTTAGTGCAATGAAGATGGCCCACCGGGGGACCTTGGAATATTTTGCTGACTTATATAGCGAAACGATCATTAAGGACCGCCGGGGACGGGCAATCCGCGTGAAAAACTTTGGCCAGCGACAATACGTTAACGCGATGAAGCATAATGATATTACCTTTGGCATTGGTCCGGCCGGGACGGGGAAGACTTACCTCGCCGTTGCAATGGCAGTGGCTGCCTTAAAGCGTGGCGAAGTGGAACGGATCATCTTGACGCGGCCAGCCGTTGAAGCAGGTGAGAGCCTTGGCTTTTTACCAGGTGACTTACGAGAAAAGGTTGACCCATATTTGCGGCCAATTTACGATGCGTTAAATGACATCTTCGGGGCAGATCACACCCAACGGTTAATCGACCGGGGGATCATTGAAATTGCCCCCTTAGCATATATGCGGGGACGGACCCTTGACGGTGCCTTTGTTATCCTTGATGAAGCGCAAAACACGACCAATGCGCAAATGAAAATGTTTTTGACCCGGCTGGGCTTTGGGTCCAAGATGGTCGTTAATGGTGATATTTCACAGATTGACCTTCCCCGTGGTTCGCGGAGTGGGTTGGTTAGTGCGCAGCGAATCTTACAAAACATCAAGTCGATTAAATTTGTCACCTTTAGTGCGGAAGATGTTGTCCGTCACCCAGTAGTTGCCCGGATCATCACTGCCTATGAGACTCAGACAGCAAAGCGCTTAGCAGAAAAAGATAAGCGTGAAGAAGAGAAAAAAGAGGAAGAAAAGTAATGGAACTAGAACTCTTTGACCATACCGATAACCAGGTTAGTACCGCCCAGCAAACAATGGTTAGCGAACTGTTACAATTTGCGGCGCAAAAACTATCCCTTAGCGAAAATACTGAAATGTCGGTGACCTTTGTCAATAATCCGGAAATTAAAGAAATGAATGCTAAGTACCGGGGAGTTGACCGGGCAACGGATGTTTTAAGTTTTGCTGAAGAAGAGACTGGTGAAGAATCGCCAATCGTGATGGATCCGGAATTAGCGGCCGAAATTCCGGTAAACCTGGGGGACTTATTTATCTCAATTGATAAAGTCGCAGAGCAAGCGAAGTTTTTGGGTCATTCAGTTGACCGCGAACTTGGCTTTTTAGCGGTGCACGGGTTCTTACACCTCAACGGTTATGATCACGAACAAGCAGAAGATGAAGCCAAAATGTTTAGCTTACAACGGGAGATCTTAGATGACTATGGACTCACACGATAATCATCAGACGGGTAAAAATCACCACTTACTACAAGCGATGGGCCATGCCCTTGACGGGATCAAACAGGTCCTCAAAGAAGAACGGAACATGCGGTTTCATGTAGCAGCGGCTGTGCTTGCTTGCCTTGTTGCGGCTTTATTGCAGATTTCAGCGATGGAGTGGTTGTGGATCTTGCTGGCAATTTTTGTTGTTTTTACGGCGGAATTTCTCAATACCGTTACTGAGGCAGTTACCGACTTACTTGTTGACCATCACTATGACTTAAACGTAAAAAAGGCGAAGGATGTGGCGGCCGGTGGTGTTCTTATCTCGGCTTTTTTCGCGGTGTTAGTGGGGCTCATCATTTTTGTTCCCCGGTTTTTAGCAATTATTAGGTAGGAGTTTTTTAATGGATAATCCAAATTATAAATCTGGTTTTGTTGCAATTATTGGGCGTCCCAATGTTGGGAAGTCGACGTTATTGAACTATGTTGTTGGTCAAAAGGTCGCGATCATGAGTAACGTGGCGCAGACGACGAGAAATAAGATCCAGGGAATCTATACGAGCCCAGAAGCGCAGATCGTCTTTATCGATACCCCGGGGATCCACAAGCCAGCAACCAAGCTTGGTGACTTTATGGAAAAGTCAGCAATGTCAGCGTTGGATGAAGTTGACGCCGTCTTATTTGTTGTAAGCGCAACGGAAAAACGGGGCCCTGGTGACAACTTCATCATTGAACGGTTAAAGAGCGTTAAGCAACCGATTTACTTGGTAGTCAATAAGATTGACCAGGTAAACCCAAATGATTTGCCAGACATTGTTGCCCAGTACAAGGATGCTTTACCATTTAACGATGTTGTGCCGATTTCTGCTTTGCAGGGGAATAATGTCAATACCTTGATCAATGAATTAGTTACGATGCTGCCAACCGGGCCGCAGTACTATCCGGAAGACCAGGTCAGTGACCACCCAGAGCGGTTCGTTATTGCGGAGATGATTCGTGAAAAGGTCTTTTTAATGACGAGACAAGAGGTTCCACATTCAGTGGCGGTGGATGTCACTTCAGTTAAGCGGGAAGACGAAAAACATGTACACATTTCGGCGAATATTGTTGTTGAACGCCCGGGACAAAAAGGAATTATCATTGGGAAGGGCGGAAAGATGCTGAAAAAGATTGGCACGATGGCCCGGCAGGATATCGAACGCCTTCTTGGTGACAAGGTCTTCTTACAATTGTGGGTTAAGGTTGTTCCCGGCTGGCGCGATAAGTCGGCCATGCTAAAAGATTACGGTTACCGCAATAAGGACTACTAATATTAAGGGGGTGGTTACATGTCACGGGTAACCACTCAATTTACAGGGATCATTATGTACCGTCAGGACTACCGCGAACGGGACCTGCTGGTTAAGATGCTGACGGATAAGATTGGTCCGGCAATGTTTTTCGTGAAAAACGCGAAGAAGCGTGGCTTTAAGATGACGGCAGATATCCTCCCGTTCACCCATGGTACTTATATCGGTTCGCTTGCTGATGATGGCCTTAGCTTTATCAATGTGGCCAGTGATACGAGCCAGTACAAAAATATTGCAAGCGATATTAATAAGAACGCTTATGTTACTTATATCCTTGCGTTGGTCGATAGTGCCTTTCGTGATGGGCAAAGCATCGGCGGGTGGTTTAACCAGGTGGCAGCAGCACTTGCCCTAATTGATAAGGGACTAGATGAGCAGGTAATCACAAATATTATTGAAACCCAGCTTCTGACAGCCTTTGGGGTAGCCCCCATTTGGGATCAATGTGCGATTTGCGGCCGGACTGACTTACCCCTTGATTTTTCTGAACAATATGGGGGGATGATTTGCCGCGCCCATTGGCATTTAGATGAACACCGGATGCATTTAGAACGGCAAACTGTCTACTACCTGCAACGTTTTGCAACTATCAATTTACAAAAATTAAATTCAATCCGGATTAATAAGGGAACAAAGTACCGCCTACAGTTAGTCCTCGATACCCTCTATGATAACCAGGTCGGATTGAACTTAAAGGCCAAGCGTTTTATCCGGCAGATGAATAAGTGGGAACAAAAAATGGGAAAGTTGACCACGAATGATTGACTTTTGACCAATGTTTTTTTATGATAAGAGCGTGTTTAATTGAATATCGGCAATGACGGAGATTATGAGATGACCATTTTGCAGCGATTGGGGGACAGTGAAAGCCCCAAACGAGGTCATCTTCCGGCACTCCAGCAGCCAACGAAACTAAGCTGTTTTACAGGAATGTAAAAAAGTAGGGTGGAACCGCGATTAACTTCGTCCCTACAATGTCTACAATGGTAGTAGAGATTGTAGGGGCTTTTTCTTTGAAAGGAGAAAGAAATATGACAAAGAAATTATCGGTGCAAGATATTATCTTTACACTGGAACAATACTGGGCTGACCAGGGTTGTATGTTGATGCAGGCTTATGATAATGAAAAGGGTGCGGGGACGATGAGTCCGTACACCTTCCTCCGGGCAATCGGTCCAGAACCATGGAACGTGGCCTACGTTGAGCCATCCCGGCGGCCTGCTGATGGTCGTTACGGGGAAAACCCGAACCGCTTGTACCAGCACCACCAGTTCCAAGTATTGATGAAGCCATCCCCAGATAATATCCAGGAACTATACCTGGGAAGCTTAAAGCAACTGGGGATTGACCCGCTCGAACATGATATTCGTTTCGTTGAAGATAACTGGGAAAACCCGTCAATGGGTTGTGCCGGTGTTGGTTGGGAAGTCTGGCTCGATGGGATGGAAGTAACCCAGTTTACCTACTTCCAAGTCGTCGGTGAGTTAACGATGAACCCGGTTGCGGCCGAAGTTACTTACGGGCTTGAACGGCTAGCCGAATACATCCAAAATGTTGATTCAGTTTACGACTTGGAATGGGCAGACGGTGTTTTGTATGGTGATATTTTCAAGGAACCGGAATACGAACACTCTAAGTACGCCTTTGAAGAAAGTAATCAGGACATGCTGCTTGAAGATTTCAACGACTACGAAAAAGAAGCTAAGCGGCTAATCGGTCTTGGCCTTGTTCACCCGGCATATGACTACGTCTTAAAGTGTAGCCACACCTTCAACCTCTTGGATGCGCGCGGCGCTGTCTCCGTTACTGAACGGGCCGGCTACCTTCACCGGATCCGGATCATGGCAAAGTCAATTGCGAAGGCCTTTGTTGAAGAACGGCGGAAGCGGGGCTTCCCGTTGATTCATGATGAAAAGTTACGGCAAAAGACGGTTGATGAATATACTAAGAAAGCTGAAAAGGCGAAGGAACGCGCAGCTAAGCAAGCTGCAAAGAAAGCACAAAAGGGGGACAAGTAAGATGGCTAACACATATTTACTAGAAGTCGGTGTTGAAGAAATGCCTGCCCATGTTGTAACGCCAAGTATTAAGCAGTTACACCAGCGGGTTGCTGATTACCTGAAGGAACAACGGATTACGTTTGACGATATTCAAGAATTTGCAACTCCCCGGCGGCTGGCATTGCTAATTCATGGTTTAAGTGATAAGCAACCAGATATTGACGAGTCAGTTAAGGGTCCCGCCAAGAAGATTGCCCAGGATGCAGATGGCAACTGGACCAAGGCCGCCATCGGTTTTACCCGTGGTCAAGGAGCAAGCGTCGATGATATTGAATTTAAAGAAGTCAAGGGCGTTGAATATGTTTTTGTTGAAAAGCATATTGCAGGGAAGCCAGTTGCGGAAGTCTTAAAGGGCTTGCCAGCGGTAATCACGGCAATGAACTTCCCAACCTTGATGAAGTGGGGCTACAACAACCTTCAATTTATCCGGCCAATTCGCTGGTTAGTATCACTATTAAATGAAGAAGTTGTGCCGTTTAAGATCCTTGATGTTGAAGCTGGGCGGACGACGCAGGGGCACCGTTTCTTAGGCCACCCCGTTGAAATTGCTGCGGCAGATGACTACGAGCAAGTCCTTCATGACGACGATGTGATTGCTGATCAGGCAAAGCGGAAGGACTTAATCAAGGACCAAATTAACAAGATTGTTAATGAAAACAACTGGCAAGTAGACTGGGATGAAGACCTGCTAGAAGAAGTTAATAACCTGGTTGAATGGCCAACTGCCTTTGCCGGTTCCTTTGCTGATAAGTACCTGGCATTGCCAGATGCCGTTTTGATTACTTCAATGAAGGATAATCAACGGTTCTTCTGTGTTCGTGACCAGGATGGCAAGTTGCTCCCCCACTTTATTTCAGTTCGGAACGGGAATACGGAATACCTTGATAACGTGATTAAGGGTAATGAACGGGTATTAGTTCCCCGGCTAGAAGATGCCCAATTCTTCTACCAAGAAGACCAGAAATTAACAATTGACCAGTATGTTGAACGGTTAAAGAAGGTCAGTTTCCATGACAAGATCAGCTCAATGTATGACAAGATGCAACGGGTAGCGGTAATTGCTAATGTGTTAGGAAAGAAGCTTGGCTTTACGGCGGAAGAACTAGCGGACTTAGACCGGGCTGCCAATATTTATAAATTTGACCTGACCACCCAGATGGTTGGTGAATTCGCTGAATTGCAAGGGATCATGGGTGAGATTTACGCGAAGTTGTTTGGTGAAAAGGCTGACGTTGCGGCTGCTATTCGTGAACACTACATGCCAATTTCTGCCGAAGGTGACCTGCCAAAGACAAAGATTGGGGCAGTGCTAGCGATTGCCGACAAGCTTGACAGCATTATTAGTTTCTTTGCTGTTGACATGATCCCAAGTGGTTCTAATGACCCATATGCTTTGCGCCGGCAAGCATACGGGATTGTCCGGATTATTGCTGATCGGGACTGGCATTTACCATTGCTGGATATTCAACCATTGCTTAGTCAAGCATTTGCCGACGCCGGTGTTGAGCTAAGTTTTGCCTTAGATAAGAACAGTGACGAAGTCCGGGCATTCTTCCTAGACCGGATCAAGCAACTCTTCCACGGGCAAAAACTTCGTCATGACATTGTCGATGCTACTACGGATACAAAGCAAGCTGATATTGCTAACATCTTAGCCGCCGCTGCAGCAATTAATGATCACAAGGATGATGCAGACTTTAAAGCAGCAATCGAAGCACTTGACCGGGTTCTCCGGATTGCGAAGAAGGGTGACTTCAAGGCTGGCGAAATTACGGTCAACGCAGCCCTTTTCGAGAATCCATCAGAAGAAAAACTCAATAAGGCGGTTGCTGAAGTTAGTGCTAAGGCAGCCGAACGCTCTGTTGCAGAAAACTTTGCTGCCCTACTAAAGCTCGAACCAATTATTAGTGAGTACTTTGATGAGAACATGATTATGGATAAGAACGAAGATATCCGTAACAACCGGTTGGCACAATTGACAATTCTTGCTGACCAAGCGGCAATGATTGGTAATTTAGACAACTTAATCGTTAAATAAGCGGTTTTAATTGTTTTACTTGAATCTTGTGGTATCATATATAGTAGTGAATTATGGTTAATATGTAGTGGAGGTCGCATTCCGTAGGGTTGCGACCTTTCGTTGCTGTTCGCTTACTAGTAAATGGGGTGAGTCAATGGCGAAAATACCACGGGAAGTAATTGATGAAGTACGCAATTCAGTTGATATTGGGGACGTAATTGGCCGTTATGTCCAGCTTCATCAGGCCGG
This sequence comes from Limosilactobacillus caccae, assembly GCF_900156885.1. GTDB lineage: Bacteria > Bacillota > Bacilli > Lactobacillales > Lactobacillaceae > Limosilactobacillus > Limosilactobacillus caccae. Next base: position 682,059 of record NZ_FTOY01000011.1, on the reverse strand, counting down.
TAAGAATTTAACCGGTTTGTGTCCATTTCACGAGGAACGGACCCCGTCATTTTCAGTAAATGAAGAAAAACAATTTTTTTACTGTTTTGGTTGTGGCCGCGGTGGGAATGTTTTTCAGTTCTTAATGGAACTAAAGCATATTGATTTTGTGGAAGCCGTTAAAGAAATTGCTGATGACAGCAATATTTCCCTGCCAGAGCAATATATCAATACCCAGCCCAAGCAACCGGTAAACAATGAAAACCGGCAATTATTTGACCTGCACGATAAGGCGGCAAAGCTATACCATCATATCCTGATGAATACGCCAGCGGGTGAACCAGCGCTTCGCTATCTTAAGAAGCGGGGAATGTCAGAAGAATTGATTAACCAGTTTGGCCTTGGCTATGCACCGGCTCAACGAATTCTCAAACCGTATATGGAGAAGCAAAAGACCGACTACCAGCTAATGCGAAAATCGGGCCTCTTTAGCGAAGATCAAGAAGGACAACTGCGTGACCGCTTTGTTGACCGGGTGATCTACCCAATCAAAAACGGGCAAGGGCAGGTAATTGCCTTCTCTGGCCGGCTGTTAGACACGACGCAGACTGACTTGCCGAAGTACCTTAATAGCCCGGAGACGCCGATATTTAACAAACGACGAACGCTGTTCAATTATGATGTTGCCCGTAAGGCTGCCCGCAAAGACGGCAAACTATACCTGTTTGAAGGGTTTATGGACGTGATTTCTGCATTTGGTGCGGGGGTCACCAACGGGATTGCTTCAATGGGAACTAGCTTTACCGAGGAGCAAGTGACCATTATTGGCCGAACGACGAACCAGCTTGATATTTGCTATGATGGTGATGAGCCAGGGCAAAACGCAATTGACCGGGCAATTAGCCTTGTAAATGACCACCGCCCAGGACAATTACAGGTGCGGGTAGTTCAGCTACCGGCAGGAGTAGACCCAGACGAGTATGTCCAACAGAACGGGGCAGAGAAGTTTCGTGAGTATTTGGCCAACCAAGAGGAAAGCACGGTGGATTTTTATCTCCGCTTCTTCAAAAATGGTAAAAACTTAGCCAATCAAAACGAACTGATTTCCTACCTTGACCAGGCGTTGAAGGTAATTGCTAGGGTAACTAGCCCGCTTGAAGTTGATATGTACTTGCAAAAACTGGCGACCGAATACCAGCTGGATAAGCAGACGTTACGAAACCAGCTGGGGCAACTAAAACAGCAGCTTGGAATTCGCCCACGGCAGTCTGCACCAGTTGCTCCGCCCACTGTCGATTATCAAAATATCGCCACGGTTGCAGCCCAGCAGACTACTCAGCGACTTAACCGGACGGAACTTGCCGAACAAATCTTATTGCGGTATATGCTATATGACCGTGAAGTATGGATGCACGTCACGGCAGATGACGAATTTCACTTTGCTCACGAAAAGTACCAGACCCTTTACTTGTTGGCTGCTAGCTACTTTACTGAACATAGTGATTATTCAGCGGCCGACTTTTTGGACTATTTGACTGATGACCGTTTACGAGGAACGCTTGGCCAAATCGAACAATTAAATATTGCTGCCGAGGCAGATATGCAGGTGGTCGACGATTGTATTAATTTGATTACCCAGCAAACGCCTCTGTCAGAGAAGATTGCGGATACCCGGGCGCAGCTAAAAGAAGCCAATTCGCTAAATAATACGGAATTAGCAACACAATTAACGATTGAACTAGTAAAATTATTGAAGCAGCAACAGCAGCTAAAAACGGAGGAGACTAACTAATATGGCAAAGAGTAAGAAGAAAGACATCGTTATTTCTAACAACGCTGACTTTGACCAACAAGAATACGATACTGCAGTTGGTAAACTTATTCGAAACTACAAGAAGAAAAAAGAAATTGAATACGACGAATTAACGGAAAAGATCGCCAAGCCATTTGGGCTAAATGCTGATGGGATTGACAACCTGCTTCAAAATATTGAAGACTCCGGAATCAGTGTTGTTGATGAAAATGGTGATCCAGATCCACGGGCATTAAAAGCAACGGAAAAGCTTTCCCAATCTGCGATGAAGGATACATCAGCACCAACCGGGGTGAAGATTAACGATCCCGTGCGGATGTACCTAAAAGAAATTGGGCGCGTTAACCTGTTGACGGCTGACGAAGAAGTCCAATTGGCCTTGCGGATTGAGCAGGGCGATGAGGTTGCTAAGCAGGAATTGGCCGAAGCAAACTTGCGGTTAGTGGTCTCAATTGCTAAGCGGTACGTCGGTCGGGGGATGCAGTTCCTTGACTTGATTCAAGAAGGTAATATGGGGCTGATGAAGGCAGTTGAAAAGTTTGACTACCGGCGGGGCTTCAAGTTCTCAACTTATGCTACCTGGTGGATCCGGCAAGCCATTACGCGGGCAATTGCCGACCAAGCACGGACAATTCGGATCCCAGTCCACATGGTTGAAACAATCAATAAGTTAATCCGAATCCAGCGGCAATTACTCCAGGATCTTGGCCGGGAACCACTTCCGGAAGAAATTGGGGCAGAAATGGACATGCCAACGGAAAAGGTCCGCAACATTTTAAAGATCGCCCAGGAACCAGTTTCCCTTGAAACACCAATTGGTGAAGAGGATGATTCCCACTTAGGTGACTTTATCGAAGACCAGGATGCTACTAGCCCCGCTGACCATGCTGCTTATGAAATGATGAAGAAGCAACTGGAAAACGTCCTTGATACCTTGACGGACCGGGAAGAAAATGTCCTTCGGTTACGGTTTGGCCTTGATGATGGCCGGACGCGGACGCTTGAAGAAGTTGGGAAGGTCTTTGGGGTTACCCGGGAACGGATTCGGCAAATTGAAGCAAAGGCTTTACGGAAGCTGCGCCACCCATCTCGCTCCAAGCAATTGAAGGACTTCCTTGAATAATGATGGGAAGTTACGCGAGTAAGAAGTAATTAAACGAGCTGGGAAAAAGTCCTAGTTTAAAACTAAAAGCCGGACGATGAGCCATTTTTGGCTTATCGTCCGGCTTTATGTATACGCTGAATAAACTGAATTCGTATTAAACTTTGATTTTACAGTTCCTAAAACGCATTTAGTGCGGTTGCTTGATGCGTTTGCCGATGCGCTTTTTACTTTTCTTAAAGTTCGATTAAAGAATTCTTATTGATCTATTGACGATGATCTAATGTTCGGGTAGAATTTAAATTAAACATTTTTAAGATGATTATTAATTAATGATTTAAGGAGAGATCGAACAATGCCAGAGTTATCTGCTGATTTATATGGAACCATTAGTCATAAGCTTGCCGCGTTAAAGCCATCGGGGATTCGCCAATTTAATAAGGAAGTTTCAGCAATTCCTGGGGTTATCAAGTTAACGCTGGGGGAACCAGATATGGCAACCCCCGAACACGTTAAACAAGCTGCAATTAAGAGCATTCAAGACGATGATTCACATTATGCTCCGCAGACGGGGAAGCCGGAATTACTGGAAGCGATTAGTAAGTACATCGAAAAGACAAGGGATGTACATTACGACCCACAGACAGAGATTATCTCAACCGTTGGGGCTACTGAGGCTCTCGACGCGATCTTCTTTGCAATTTTGAATACTGGCGATAAGGTAATTGTGCCGACACCAGTCTTTTCCCTTTACTTCCCGTTGATCGAGATGACAGGGGCCACGGTTGTCCAAGTTGATACTTCCGCAGATAACTTTGTCCTGACTCCTGAACGCTTGGAGCAGGTAATCGAAGAAGAAGGTGAAGGTGTAAAGGCGGTCCTTCTTAACTACCCATCTAACCCAACTGGCCGTGAATACCCGCAAGATGTCTTAGCAGGGTTGGCAAAGGTAATCAGTGCCCACCACCTGTACGCGATTGCGGATGAGATATACAGTGACCTTACTTACGGGGTCGACCACCACTCAATTGCGACGATGATTCCAGAACGGACGATTTTTGTCTCCGGCTTATCAAAGTCACACGCGATGACGGGTTACCGCCTTGGTTATGTTGCTGCACCGGCCAAGATTATGGCCCAAATTGGGAAGATGCACGCCTTCTTAGTTACGTCAGTGACGAACAATGTTCAGGCAGCTGGTACCGAAGCATTAACTAATGGCCTTAATGACCCGGTTGAGTTCCGCAAGATCTACCAACACCGGCGGGACCTGGTAGTCCAAGGCCTGCGGGAGATGGGCTTTGAGATGCTAACACCGGAAGGGGCCTTTTATATCTTTGCCAAAATTCCGGCGAAGTTTGGCAAGGATGACATGGCATTTGCAAAGGAACTCGCATACCAGGCGAAGGTCGGTGTTACTCCAGGAAGCGCGTTTGGTGACGGCGGTGAAGGATATGTCCGTCTCTCATATGCGTCATCTGATGAAAACTTAACTGAAGCACTGAAGCGGATTAAAAATTATCTCGCACAATTATAATGATTAAGCTGGCAAATTGCCGGCTTTTTTGTTTAGCAATTAAAACTTATCCGGCTGATTTGTTATAATTAAGTTATTCAGTTTTACAAAGGAATGATTTATTTGGATGCGGAACACTTATCTGCACGATTAGCTGGTGTCGCTTCGCTTGTGCCTGCTGGGGCGCGGTTAGCTGACATTGGTTCGGATCATGCATACTTACCTGCCGCCCTGGTGTTGCAGGGGAAAATTAACTATGCGATTGCTGGTGAAGTGGTGAAGGGCCCCTATGAAAACGCCGTTCATGAAATTACCCACCAGCAGTTAACCGATGAGATCCAGCCACGCTTGGCAGATGGCCTGGCGGCGATCACCCCGGAAGATAAGATTGACACGGTTGTGATTGCTGGAATGGGTGGCAGTTTGATCGCCTCAATCTTGGAAAAGGGGCGGGATAAACTAGTGGGAGTGAAACGTCTAATCCTTCAGCCCAATGTTGGTGAGAAGCAGGTTCGCCAATGGCTAATGGCTAATCGCTACCAAATTACGGGTGAAAAAATTATTGAAGAAGACGACCATATTTATGAAATAATCCTCGCCGAACCGTCAATTGTTCCCTTCTACTATAGCCAGTACGAGCTAGAGTTTGGGCCGTTGCTGCTTGAAAAGAAGGCCCCGGTCTTCAAGAAGAAGTGGCAGGAATTTTGTCAGCGGGAGGAGAATGTCATTGCACAAATGCAAAAGGCGCAACAACCACCGTTGCAAAAGATCGCCCGCTTAGAAGAAAAATTACGGGAAATTAAGGAGGTAATTACCAGTGACCACCGGTACCCAACTAATTAATCGTTTTGAACAATTTGCTAGTCCCCAACTTGCTGAAAAGTGGGACCATGTCGGTTTACAAATCGGGAATCCCGACCAGCCGATTTCCCGTTTGATGACCACTTTGGACGTCCGGCCAGAAGTCGTTGATGAGGCAATCGCTGAGCATGTCGACTTTATCTTTGCCCACCACCCAGTGATGTTTCACCCGGCAAAAGACCTTGACACGCGCAACCCGCAAAATGAAATGTATGCCAAAATTTTGGCGAATAATATTACTGTCTACGCGGCCCACACGAACTTAGATACTGCGAACGGGGGGATGAATGATTGGCTTGCTGAACAGCTGCAGCTGACCAACCTTGTTCCGCTTGTGCCTGCCGGGACTGACCCGGTTACTGGCCAGGCTGTCGGAATGGGCCGGGTTGGCGAACTCGCTACCCCGTTGACACCACGAGAATTTGCTGACTACTGCATGAAGGTGTTTGCGGTTAAGGGCTTGCGATTGATCTGTAACCCCCTCGATGATAAAAAGCAGATTAAGCGGGTTGCCGTCCTTGGTGGTGCGGGGCAAGACTTCTATGATAAAGCCGTTTCGTTGCAGGCTGACGCTTATGTTACTGGCGACGTCAGCTACCACTTTGCCCACGACATGATTGCCAACCACCTCGTTGTCGTTGATCCTGGGCACCACATTGAAGTAGTCGTGCAACATGGCCTAGCGGCGCTAATTGGCCAGTGGCGTGATGAGAATAACTGGCAATTCTCAATTATTGAGAATAAGGTAGACACAGAGCCATTTACGTTTGTTACGAAATAATTTAGGAGATGTTTTTAATGGTTGAAGAAAAATATGATGGATTGTTATCCCGTTTCTTAAAGTATGTTAAGACAGAAACCCGGTCCAACCCGGCTTCAACGACGATCCCTTCTGATCCCAAGGAAACGGCATTTTTAAATGAACTGAAGGGTGAACTAGTCGACCTTGGCTTAGCAAATGTCCACATCAATAAGCAAAGTTCCTACTTGATGGCGACAATTCCCAGCAACCTCGACCACTCGGTACCAGTGGTTGGCTTTATTGCCCATGTTGATACGGCAGATTTCAATGCGCATAATGTCAACCCGCAGATTGTTGAAGACTATGATGGTCAATCAGACATTCAACTCGATGAAAAAGGACAGTATAAGTTAACCGTAGCCGAATTCCCGTCACTGAAAAAGTACAAGGGGAATACCTTGGTGACTACTGATGGTTCTACCCTCCTTGGAGCTGATGATAAGTCTGGAGTGGCGGAAATCATTACGATGGCTGCCTACCTGATGAAGCACCCAGAAATTAAACACGGGGAGATCAGAATTGGCCTTGGCCCCGATGAGGAAATTGGGACCGGTGCCGACCACTTTGATGTTGCTGATTTTGGTGCCGACTTTGCCTACACTGTTGATGGTGGGCCACTAGGCGAACTGGAATACGAGACTTTTAATGCGGCCCAGGCCGAGATTGAGATCCAAGGGAAGGATGTCCATACCGGGGTTGCGAAGGGAACGATGATTAACGCAATCCAAGTCGCCATTGATTTACATAATAGCTTGCCAAGCCATGACCGGGCAGAACGGACCGATGGCCGGCAGGGATTCTACCACCTGTACAAGTTTGATGGGACAGTTGACCATGCCACGATGGTTTACCTTATCCGGGACCACGACAAACAAATCTTTGCAGAACGTAAAGACCTGCTTGAGCGGGTCGTTGCGGGCATCAATGATGAACTCGGTGAAGAACGGGTCAAGATGAACCTTTATGACCAGTACTACAACCTAAAGGATGCCCTACAAGACCACATGGATGTTGTTGAGATTGCTAAACAAGCAATGGAAGAACTGGGGATCAAGCCTGATATTTACCCTGTTCGGGGTGGGACTGACGGCTCAACTATTTCTTACAAGGGCCTACCAACGCCAAACCTTTTCGCTGGTGGCGAGAACATGCACAGTCGCTTTGAGTATGTTTCTGTCCAAACGATGGAACGGGCACTCGACGTATTGCTTAAGATCGTGGAATTGAACGCGCAAAATAACTAATGACTTTTAAACTAAAGAGGCCAGGAAAAGTGTAGCTTTTCCTGGCCTCTTGTTTTCGTTCCGAATATTACACAGTAATCGCGGAAAAAGCGAGCCCCTCAAGGGTAACTACGGACAAACGTTGACTCGTACCGTGTCAATGCCCGTCCTAGGTTACCCCACCGGGGCTCCGAGAAGCTTTTTTCCAGCTTGTTTTATTGTTCGTCTTTATTAGGGTTTGCACTAGCGGTGATGTAATCAACGCAGTTAACAACGATCAACCCCATAATAACTGCAACCACAGCGACGATCGTGTAATTTGGTGTCATTGATTCTAGTTGACTAGTAATGTAAGCTAGGACCTCACCAAGAATAACTGCCCAAATAGCGGCAACGATATTCTTTGTCAGAACTTTCATGTTGGTCATCCCCTTTGAAGTCATATAATAATTTTAGCATATTTATTGTAACATTTGAAAGCCCTGCCGATATTTTCCTGTTGATAAAATGTTTTGGTATAATTTGATTGAGAGGTGAAGGTAAGTGGAATTTGCACCGTTAGATGTCAAAAGCAGTTATAGTTTATTGAAGAGCCCAACTAAGATTGATGATTTAGTGCAAACGGCCAAGAAGCGTGGTTACCAGGCGTTAGCGCTAACCGATGAGAATGTATTATATGGCGCGGTTGACTTTTATAATGCGGCGACGGCAGCGGGAATTAAGCCGCTGATTGGCCTGCAGCTGGTAATTGCCCTTAATAATGTGGATGGCAATAAGTTACGCTTGCTTTTTCTTGCCAAGAACCAGCAAGGCTACCAGCACCTAATGGACTTGTCGACCCTTCACCAGACAAAGGAGCATACCCAATTACCCCTGGCAGTTGCGGAGATCAAGCCGCTGTTGGGTGACCTTTACATCGTCATTCCGCCGCAGAGCACTCTTTTGAGCATCATTGCCCAGCAGCAGCCAATTTTACATGAGCTTCACCAACTAAGCGATACTGACAGCTTATTAATCGGGGTTAATCCAGACCTCGACCACGTCCAGCTGACGACAATTAAGCAGTATGCCGACCAGCAGGGACTGGCAATCGTCGCCAGTTCACCGGTTGATTATCTCAATCCAGAAGACCTCTTTGCTAGTCGGGTGCTTCAGGCGATTGGCGCCGGGGTTGAGTTAAAAGACCCCGCTGAACAGGCACGGCGGCTAGGGGAGGACTATTTAAAAGATTGCCAGCAGGTGATTAAAAGTTACCGTGACGCTGACCTTGCGATGGCAGTCGATAAGACCGCAGAAGTGGTTGCTAATTGTAACGTTAGCCTGAAATTTCGTTCGCCGGTACTGCCACACTACCAAACACCAGCCGGACAAAATTCGCAGGAGTATTTACGCCACCTGTGTATTGCTGGACTCAAAAAACGACGGGTTGCTCCCCATAAGACATTACAAGACTACCAACAGCGCTTAGCAATGGAATTAAAAGTCATCCATGAAATGGGCTTTGATGATTATTTCCTGATTGTCTGGGACGTGATGAACTTTGCCCACCAGCAAAAGATTACGACTGATCCCGGGCGAGGGTCAGCTGCTGGCTCGTTAGTTGCCTATGCATTGGCGATTACGGAAGTCGACCCCCTGGAGTACGACCTCTTGTTTGAACGGTTTCTCAATCCCGAGCGTGCCCAGATGCCGGATATTGACCTTGATATTCCTGATAACCGACGTAATGAGGTGTTGCAATATGTTCACCAAAAATATGGTCACCGGCGGGTTGCCCAGATTATTACCTTTGGGACCTTGGCCGCAAAGCAAGTTGTGCGGGATGTCAGCCGGGTCTTTGGCCTGTCACGGTATGAAACGGAAAGCATTACCGCTTCCTTGCCGCATGGGCTTCACGTGACCCTTAAGCAGGCCCTTGCTGAGTCACAACGCCTCAATAACTTGCTAGATGATAACCCGAAATACCAGTTGCTGATCAAGGTTGCCCAGCAGTTAGAAGGGCTGCCACGCCACTATTCGATCCATGCGGCAGGGGTCGTCCTTTCCGAAGAGCCCCTGCACGAGATTGTTCCCCTCCAAAACGGGAGTGATGGGCTATTGATGACCCAGTTCCCTAAAGATACCGTTGAGGCGTTGGGGTTGTTAAAGATGGATTTCCTGGGGCTAAAGAACCTATCGATTATGGATAACACGATGCAGGCCGTTCGGCAAATCACCCCTGATTTTGACCTCCAGCATATCTCACTCGCGGATCCAGTCACCATGCAACTGTTTCAGCGTGGTGAAACGGGGGGCGTCTTCCAGTTTGAATCTAGTGGAATTCGCCAGGTCTTGATAAACCTCCACCCGACAAGTTTTGAAGACATTGTCGCGGTTAACGCTCTTTACCGGCCAGGCCCGATGGAAAATATTCCCCATTTTATTGCCCGGAAAAAGGGCCAAGAAAAGGTCAGCTTACCGGATAAGTCATTAGCACCGATCCTGGGGGCCACTTACGGGATTTTAGTTTATCAAGAGCAGGTAATGCAGTTGGCCTCAGCGATGGCTGGTTTTACGCTGGGTGAAGCCGACTTATTGCGGCGGGCGATGAGTAAGAAAAAGCAACAGACGATGGAGCAAATGCGGACGAAGTTTTTACAAGGAGCGGTTGAACGCGGCTATTCACCAGAAGTTGTCCAGCAAGTCTTTGAATATATTGACCGTTTCGCAAACTACGGCTTTAACCGCTCGCACGCTGTTGCATATTCGAAGATGGCTTTTGAAATGGCCTACCTAAAGGGACACTATCCCGCCGAGTTCTTCACGGCATTAATGAATGCTGAGACGAACGTTGAAAAGTTGAAACGTCACGTTGAAGATGCCCGGCGGCGGGGAGTTGAAGTCCGGGGGCCACGGATTAATATCAGCGATGCTGGTTTTACCTTGAATAAGGGGACCGTCTATTTTGGCCTTGCTGCAATTAAGGGGATGCGGCGCGACTTCATTACAGCGATTATTAAGGAACGGGAGCAAAATGGTGATTTTACGGACCTGCGGAATTTTATTGCCCGCATGCCCGATAAGTGGCAAAAGACGGAGTTGCTGGAGCCACTGGTCTACAGCGGTGCATTTGACCGCCTTGGCTATAACCGTGCTGAAATGATTAACGCCCTTCCCAAACTGATTTCTGGAATTGAATTATTTGGTGACCTGGCAAGTTTTGAGGGTGATCCGAGCTTGCAAACCGCGATTGAAGAAAGAAAAGAATTCCCCTTGATTACGCGGTTAACAAAGGAAAATGAGTACCTGGGTGTTTACCTCTCTGGTCATCCAGTGAGCCAATACCAACAGTTGGGCCACCGCCTCGGTACTGTAAAAGTCAGCCAACTCCAGCCAGGGATGGAAGTCGTCATCATCCTGCTGACTAATCATGTCAAAACGATCCACACGAAAAAGGACCACCGTGAAATGGCCTTTGTTTCGGCGAGCGATGAGACGGGGACGCTTGATTTAACGATTTTTCCTCGCCAGTACCAGCATATGCGCGATTTGCTTGCGCCGAACAGGGTTCTTGTCGTTCGCGGGAAGGCGGAAAACCGAGCAGGGCGGGGGATGCAGCTTATCGTTAACCAGCTTACCGATGCCCAGCAAGAACGGCAGCGGTATCTGCCGCACCAGCGGTGGGTGCTACGGGTGATGCCGGAAAAGGATAATGACGATACTAGCAACCGCCTGAAAGAAATTGCTAATACCCAGCATGGGCCAGTACCAGTAATCCTTTTCTACCCGGCAAGCGATAAGAAGTTTATGCTGGCACAATGGCAATGGTTAAAAAATGATGATAGGACAAAAGAGCTGTTAGGGGAACTATTCGGACCGTCAAATGTAGTCTTGCAAGACTTATCCTGAGGCAATGTCGCGACTAATAATTAAAATCAAATTAGAGAAAGTGAGCGATTTGCCGATGATAGCGGTTTCTTGTGAACTTTTAAGCAAAAAATACAGACACTCTATTTGAAAAGTGCTATCATAACAGTGTGCAAAAGAGGTATACAATTGCAAATCGCAATTGATGCATTAATGCAAAAGGAGAGATTCATTTATGAAGAAAACCAAGATTGTAAGTACGCTTGGTCCTGCAAGTACTGATGTTGATACGATCGTTAAGTTGATCAATGCGGGAGCTAACATCTTCCGTTTCAACTTCTCACATGGTGACCACCCAGAACACTTGGGCCGGATTCAAAACGTCCACAAGGCCGAAGAAATTACTGGTAAGCACGTTGGTCTCATGCTTGATACTAAGGGTGCCGAAATTCGGACTACTGTTGAAAAAGAAGGTAAGATCCAATACGAAATTGGTGACAAGGTTCGTATCTCAATGGACGCATCTCTTGAAGGTACTCACGACAAGATTGCCGTTACCTACCCAGGCTTATACGATGATACTCATGTAGGTGGCCACGTTCTCTTTGATGATGGTTTAATCGACATGGTTATTGATGAAAAGGACGATGCAAACAAGGAACTTGTTTGTCACGTATTAAACCGTGGTGTTCTTGGTTCTCGGAAGGGTGTTAACGCTCCTGGTGTATCAATCAACTTACCAGGAATCACTGAAAAGGACAGCAGTGACATTCGTTTCGGTTTGGACAACAAGATCAACTACATCTCAGCTTCATTTGTTCGGAAGGCCCAAGATGTTCTTGATATCCGTGAACTTCTCAAGGAAAAGAACATGGAAGACGTTCAAATCTTCCCTAAGATTGAATCTCAAGAAGGTATCGACAACTTTGAAGAAATCATCGAAGTTTCTGATGGTTTGATGGTACCTCGTGGTGACATGGGTGTTGAAATTCCAGCCCAAAATGTGCCAATCGTTCAAAAGCACATGATCAAGCGTTGTAACGAATTAGGTAAGCCAGTTATTACTGCTACCCAAATGCTTGACTCCATGCAAGAAAACCCACGGCCAACTCGTGCCGAAGTATCTGACGTTGCTAACGCCGTATTTGACGGTACTGACGCAACGATGCTTTCTGGTGAAAGTGCTAACGGTGACTACCCAGTAGAATCAGTTTCAATGATGAACGACATCGACATCAAGGCTGAAAACCACCTTTGGGAATTCGGTACTGAAACTTTTGACTGGGACAAGTCAGACGTTACCGAAACCATCGGTTCAGCAGTTGCTAATGCTGCTAAGGACTTAGACATCCACACTATCGTAGCCTACACTGCATCTGGTTACACTGCCAAGATGATTTCTAAGTACCGTCCAAACGCTGACATCGTTGCCTTGACACCAAACGAACGTGTTGAACGCGGTTTGATGATTAACTGGGGTGTTCAACCATTCGTTGTTGATGAAATCACTGACACTGATACGATGTTTGACTTAGCCGCTAAGGAAGCCGTAGAACACGGTTTCGCTAAGAAGGGTGAAAAGATCATCATCGTTGCCGGTGTTCCACTGGGTGTACCAGGCGCAACTAACATGATGCGTGTTAAGACAATTGACTAGTTTTAGCTAGTAGTTGTTATAAATGAATAACACTAGAAGGAACTTGTGACAGAGTTGTCACGGTTCCTTTTTTGTTTATCGGGCAAATCCTGCAATCTCACTAGCCAAACAATGACTCACCGTGTAAAATCGATATAGAATAAAAAATAAGTGATGTGAAAAAAATGAATACAGCGTTAGGAAAAGTTGTAACAGCGGTCATGATTGATGAAAACGACCAGGACTATTTTGTTCAACCGGATCGTAATGGGCAGACATACCGCCTCCCCAAAGATGAGAGTCCCCAGGTATTGCATATTGGTGGTCAGGTACGGGGCTTTGTATACGAAAATGAAGACCACCAGTTGCAAATGACTTGCCAGCATATCCCAACCGTCCAGGTTGACCACTATGATTACGGGACCGTCGTAAATGTGCGGCGGGACCTCGGGGTGTTCGTTGATATCGGACTTCCCAATAAGGATGTCGTAGTTTCCCTTGATGATTTACCAACCCTCAAGCACCTGTGGCCACAGCCAGGAGACCGGCTATTAATCGCCCTGCAAGTTGACAATAAGGACCGCATTTGGGGGAAACTTGCTGACGACCAGATCTATCAAACAATCTCCGCCGCCCCTTCAAAAAAGCTCCTCAACCATGATACTTACGCGACGGTTTACCGTTTGAAGATGAGTGGGACCTTTGTGATCACTGATAATTACCACCTTGGATTTATCCACCCAAGTGAACGTGACCAGGAACCCCGTCTTGGTCAACGGGTCAAGGCACGGGTCATCGGTCTGTCTTCCCACGGCAGTCTCAACCTTTCACTAAAACCGCGGGCCTACCAGGCCATCGGTGAGGATGCCCAGATGATTTTGACGATGCTGGAGCACGACCTTAACCACCGGTTACCATACACGGATAAGAGCGATCCAGCACTTATTAGGAGTGTCTTTGGAATTAGCAAGGGTCAATTCAAGCGGGCAGTCGGGCACCTGTTAAAGGAACGCCTGGTTAGCCAGCAGGATGGCCAATTAATTTTAATAAAAGAGCAAGATGAGTAATGGATGAGCAAGTAAGAAAATTTCTTGATTATTTAAAAAACACCCGCCGTCTTAGTACGAACACAATTGTTAGTTACCAACGCGACCTTGGACAAGCAAGTGCTTATTTTAAACAGCAGGAAGTAACGTCATGGGAGCAGGTCGACCAGTATCTTTTACTGGCCCTGCTAAGTGAGTTGCGTCAGCAAAAGAAGGCTAATTCAACGATTAACCGGATGATTTCAAGCCTTCGCCAGTTTTATAAGTTTATGATCCGCCACCATTACCTAACCGTTAACCCGATGGAAATGATTGACCACCAGTATGCGATGAGCGAACCGGCAGCCCCGGTGATTTTAACGGAGAAGGAAATTGAGCAGTTAATCGCGGTGCCGGATACGACAACGAAACTGGGGATTCGTGACCGAGCCCTGCTGGAACTACTTGACGCCACGGGGATGCGGGTGACCGAGGTCATTAACTTGACCGGTGACGCCCTTCACCTGGACGTTAGTTTACTTCGTCTAGGCGGCAGCAATGGACCAGAGCGGATGATTCCCTTGAGTCAGCCGGCAGTTGAGTGGCTAACTAGGTATTTAAATGACGCCCGTCCCCACTTGGTAAAGTCAGACCAACCGGTGGAAACTGTTTTTGTCAATGCTCACGGCCGAGCATTGACACGGCAAGGAATCTGGAAAAAGATGAAGGAGTGGGTGAAAGCGGCGAAGATTGACAAAGATGTCACACCGCAGACAATCCGCTATTCCTTTGCTGTTCATTTACTTGAAAACGGGGCGGATGCTCAGATAATCCAGGAAATTCTGGGACGCAATGCAATGCAGGCAATTCGGCCGTACGTCCAAGTAACACCACAACAATTAGCGGCCAGTTATCGCAAGTATCATCCGCGAGCATAAGGAGGAAGATTGATGTGCTAGTTCGGTACCGAAAAGATTATCAAAAGATTGCAATGGGCTTATTATCGCTTCTTCCAGACTTGCGCCAGGGCAATCGCTTTATGAGTGAGATCAACTGGGCGCTAGATAACGAGTGGCCAATCTATTTATGGAAAGACATGGATGATAGTCATTTTATTGGCATCGTTATTTTAGAGATTGGTGATTACTATGTCCTCGTTCGCCAATTGTCGTTTACCCCAAGTGAGCGGTCGGGGCATAATATTTTTTCCTTATTAAATGCGGTAAATGACCAGTATTCAGAGAAGCGCCTTTTAGGAACGCTGGAGACGCAGCCAATTATTAGTATGTGGGAGCGGAATAATGAGTGAACAAGTAGTGCCACAATATCCATTTCAGCCGACGATTAAGGTCCATGACTTTGAGGGTCCCCTGGATTTGCTATTGCACCTGATTAGGCAGTCAGAAATGGATATTTATGATATTCAAATTTCGACAATTACTAGTCAGTACCTTGACTACCTTCACCAGATGAAAAAACACCAGCTTGAGGTCGCCGGGGAATATTTTGTGATGGCGGCCACGTTGATGGATATTAAGAGCCAAATGCTCCTGCCAGCAACGCCACCACTTGAAGAAGAGCCAGAAGAAGAGATCGTTGATCCACGGCAGGAGTTAGTCGAACAGCTGCTCGAGTACCAGCGTTATAAGAAAGCAGCGGACAAGTTAAAGGATAAGGAAAACTTTCGGCAACAAGAGTTTACCCGGCCGGCGATGCGGGTGCCCAAGTCGATGGTAAATACTAGTGTTGCGCCCGGCGTAACTCTTGAGCAACTGCAGGATGCCTTTGCCACGGTTTTACGCCGTCACCAGTTGGCCGCCCCCCTTGTGGAAACAGTTGAAGCGGAAAGGGTGAGTGTGGCCCAGCGCATGAAGAATGTTTTTGCCACGGTTAAGGAAGGGCCAACGAGGTTTATCGACCTTTTTGACCGGCTGACAACAAGGGATGGACTAGTGACGACCTTCTTAGCGGTTCTTGAACTGGCAAAGCACCAGGCAATTTTAATCAATCAGGCGGAATTATTTGATCCAATTATTTTAGTGGAGGGACCGAAGAGTGACGAGTACGAAACCAACCAACCAGGCGCAAATTGAAGGATTGCTTTTTATCAGCGGGGATGAAGGAATTACCCTGGGTGATTTAGCAAAGGTAACCGGCTTTATGAAACCGGCAGTCCTGTCGATCCTGCAGCAGCTGAAAAAGAAGTATGATCAAGACCCATCGTCAGCCTTTGTCCTACTGGAGAGTGATCAGACCTACCGGCTGGCAACCAAGCATGAATTGGCGCCGGTCATTAAACACTATTTTGAAGTGCCGCTGACTGTTCCACTGACTAAGGCGCTCCTTGAAGTATTGGCAATCGTTGCCTATAAGCAACCGATTACCCGGCTAGAAATTGACGATATTCGGGGGGTACAGAGCTCTGGGTCACTGCAGAAATTGATGGTCCGGGGGTTGGTTGATACGGCCGGCCGGCTTGATGCTCCTGGCCGCCCATTTTTATACGCAACAACGCCCGCATTTTTAAACTATTTTGGTTTAAGCAGTCTGAAAGAACTGCCGCCGCTTCCTGACCAGGCTGACCTGGATAGTGCGGAAATGAGTGGTGATTTGTTCTTAGAGGCATTACAAGCACGTGAGGAACAACAACGAAAGGAAAATTAATCTATGGAACGACTACAAAAGGCAATGGCAGAAGCAGGGGTTGCTTCCCGGCGGGCCTCAGAAAAATTGATAGTGCAAGGGAAGGTAATGGTAAATGGTAAAAAGGTTACTGAGCTAGGCACCAAGGTGGGCGTTCACGACGAAATCACTGTTAACGGGGTACCGATCCAACGGGAAAAGCATGTCTATTACCTGCTGAATAAGCCGCGTGGTGTTATTTCAAGTGCCCATGATGATAAAGGGAGGCGGACGGTCGTTGATATTATCCATGATGAAGACATCAACCAGCGAATTTATCCCGTTGGGCGCCTTGATTACGATACGACCGGGATCCTTTTGTTAACAAATGATGGGGCGCTGGCTAATAAGCTCATGCACCCGCGCTTTGAAGTTGATAAGACCTACGTTGCCAAGGTAAAGGGAATTATCAAAAATGAAGACTTGAAGCAATTGCGGTTGGGGGTCATGGTGGATGGCCAAAAGACCAAGCCAGCCAAGACAAAGTTGCTTAGCGTTGACCGCGAGAAGAAAACCAGCATTGTCCAGCTGACCATTCATGAAGGGCGGAACCACCAAGTAAAGAACATGTTTAAAGCAGTTGACCACCCAGTGATTAAGCTCCACCGGGAGACATATGGATTTCTTAATTTGCAGGGGGTCCAGGCCGGTGAATTCCGGGCGCTTAAGCCAGACGAGCTACAACGGTTAAAGAAAATTAAATAGCTGCTTTTGTGGTAGCTAGTGGTGGATAGTTGTTATTACTGGTAAAGATTGTTAAACTTAGCTTGTAACTACAATTTCGTAGTTACTCGGCACGATCAGGATAAGAATTACCGGTTCACATCGAGTTCAGTTTGTTACTTAACTCGTACCGGTATTGGGGCGCCTAATGAGCGCTCTTTTTTGTTTCTTAAAGTAGGGACCCTCCTTCTGATATGGCTATCGGAAGAAAATGATAGTAAAATGCCCGGGGGCACTCTGAAAACAAAAGTGACGCATTTTGATGCAATCACACGTAAAAAGGTGAAATAAGTAACCGCGCGAAACCGTTGACATAACGGCGAAAGACGATTATACTAGGGATAATTAAATAGTAGCTCGTTTGTCTTCAAGGCGTGGTGTAATTCCCGACCGGCGGTTAAAGCCCGCAACCCACTAGTGGTGGTTGATCTGGTTTGATTCCAGAGCCGACAGTATAGTCTGGTATAAAGAAGATTTCTGTGTTAAATAAATCTTGATTGTTTATTTGCGTTGCTGGCAAACCGCGGTTTGTCGCAACGCTTTTTTAATACAGAATGCCAACTGAAGGCAATCTCAATTGGAGGTTGTTATTATGACAGTAACGCATCAACGAATTCAGCGCTTGGTAGGGATCGCCTGCTTCAGTGCGTTAGCTTTTATTTTAATGTTTTTCGAATTTCCAATTTTGCCGATGGCCCCGTATTTAAAGCTTGATTTTTCTGATGTCCCGGTTTTGCTAGGGGGCTTTATTTATGGGCCAGTCGGCGGAATCCTGATTGCGGCGATTAAGTGTTTAATTCACGGCATGGTCCGTGGCCTCTCGCCGGCAGAACTAATCGGGATTAGCAGTGATTTTATTTCATCGCTCGCAATGCTATTACCATTCTGCTGGGTTTGGCGGCACCAAAATTGGAGCGGCAAAAAGCAAGCAGTTATCGGGATCACTATTGCGACTGTTACCATAACCATTGTGATGTCCCTGCTCAATCTCTGGGTTTTGACACCGCTTTATATGGCTGTCTGGCACTGGAAATCGACGCTCCCAGTAGCTCAGTTAGTGGCGGTGGGCGTCTTACCATTTAACATTATTAAGGGTTTGCTTGTTTCAATTGTCTACATCATTATCGCAGCCCACTTGCAAACATGGTTGAAACAGCACCGAATGAGATAGGAGAAGGCACGTTTTCATTGTGAAAGCGTGCTTTTTTATCTTCCGCTATTTTTTGTGGTAAGATTTGAAATAAAATACGTATATATATTATAAGGGGGTGAAGTGGATGACCGAGAGCATGTTGCGTTTTTTTAGTTACCAGCAGCCGCGGCGGATAAGGGTCGTAGAAAATGTTTTAAAAAGTCGCCGAACCGTTGCAAACCTGTTCTGGGCGCAGCAGTATGGAATTTTACCATGGCTGGGAGCAAACAGGCGGCTTTCAAGAGCAGACTATGACCATGCAATTGCAAGCTTAGTGGAGCAGGAATTACTCCGCGTTGATGAAGAAAAGCAAGCACTGTTGACCGAAAAGGGGGTCGCGGTGCTAGAAAATAAGCGTCCGCAGTTGTATGAGCCATCGTTTTATGCCTGGTTTTGGCTCGCTAATACATCCCGGTTGATGGAACGCCTCTTGCTAGCAGTTCAAGTGGTATCTGAGTATTCGTATCACCAGCGAAAATATGTCCCCCTTCAGTTACCGTACAGCGAGATGCAGGCAGTGAAGCAGTGGTTTCGGCAAAACTATTCGCCAACGGTTGTTAAGCATTTTTATGATGACCTTCATCGCTTTAGTGCTGCAATCGCTAGTGAAGATGAGAAGTTAGCTGTTGATTTTGTTAATATGCTGGTAGGTCACGGCACTGCCGGCTGGACACTTGAGCAGGCAGGACAGTACCTGCAAATGCCATTAACGGAGGTCGGCTTTTTGCGTCATGATGAAATGCTGGCCCTTGCGGCCTATGCTGCCAAACTGACTGGCCCGCTGCAGCAACTATTAGGACCACTATTAAATACGAGCCCATTAACGCACAGTGCGCAACTTAGCCTTGGATCCTACCAGCGGGGCTTCACGATTGGTCAGATTGCCAAGCAACGGCGCCTAAAAGAAAATACCGTGCGCGAACACTTATTAGAAGCGGCAATTATGACCCCAGACCAGCTAAAATGGGAACAACTTTTGCCAGCACAGCTTCGCGATCAACTTAGCCAGCAGTATAAGGGAGCGGCGACTGGTTGGCACTATCAGGGACCAGCGAATGATAACCAAGGATTTTTTGAATTTCGCTTATACCAAATTTATCAAGGAGGAAAGCATGATTGATTATGAAAAGAAAATAAACCAGCTCCTCCATGACCAGTTTGGTTTTGCCCGCTTTCGACCGGGACAAGAGGAAACGATTCGGGCGGTTCTTGACCACCGCAACACCCTTGCCGTCTTGCCGACAGGGGCGGGGAAGTCCCTCTTGTACCAGCTACCTGGATACCTGTTTGCCGGGACGGTAATTATCATTTCACCCCTAATTTCCTTGATGCAAGACCAAGTTGACCGGCTCCACCGACAAGGAGAGAGCGCTGTGGTGATGCTCAACGGACAGCTCGTCGGTCCAGAACGGCGGCGGGTGTTAGGACAGTTAGGGCGTTTTCGCTTCGTATTTATTTCCCCTGAGATGTTAGCAAACGAGACAGTCCTAGCGGCTTTTGCCCGGGTTAAAATATCATTATTGGTGGTTGACGAGGCACACTGCATTTCGCAATGGGGCCCTGACTTCCGGCCGGAATACTTACTATTAAAAGAGATCCGTCACCGGTTAGGAGATCCGCGGACACTGCTCCTTACGGCGACAGCTACGCCCGCTGTGCGACAAGATATTCTCGCTAAAATGGGGCTAGCGGCTAGCGACGTGGCGGTGATTGTCCAGTCAGTCGACCGGTCAAATATCTTTTTGGCCGTGAAAAACACCACGGGACAAGCCGACAAACAAGAAGAATTGCTTGCCCTGGTAAATAAGTACCAGGGGCCGGGGGTGATTTACTTTGCTAGTCGCAAGCTCGCCAGCCAGATGGCAGCCTGGCTTACCAGTAAGACGACACTAAATGTTGCCGCTTACCACGCGGGAGTAACGGCGGTTGAGCGGTTCCGCATTCAAGAACAGTTTATGAACAACCAGTTACAGGTAATCTGTGCAACCAGTGCATTTGGGATGGGGATTGATAAAAACGACATCCGCTATGTCATTCACTTCCACCTGCCCAGCAATTTGGAAAACTACCTGCAAGAGATTGGCCGGGCTGGCCGTGACGGGAAGCAGAGCATTGCCATCCTTTTGTATTCTGCCGGCGATGAGCTGATCCAGCGCCAGTTGACCACTATTACTGTCCCACCAGTGGAAATTTTAGCCCAGGTTAAACAGGGGAAGCTTGCCCCAGCAGTTTTAGGGGAGCAAGCCGACCTATTTAGTTTTTATTTGCAGCATAACTTTGCCCCAGCCCAAATTGCCCGGGCCTTTAACCGGCGCCAGCAGCAGCTTGAACGGGAGCTACAGCAATTATTGGCGTATGTCCACAGTGATGGTTGTCGTCGCGAATACATCCTGCACTATTTTGGTGAGAATTTAAGGGCGCGGCCGTCATACTGCTGCGACAATGATGAAGCAGATATTGATGAAGTACCGATTGAAACCTCATTAAGCACCCATCCCACAGACACAACTGCTGACTGGGCTAGTCAGTTGCGGCGATTGCTAAATATTACTGAAAGGTAAAGTTTCTAAGTGTTGCTAGACAAGTATGAAAGCTTTGCGATACAATCAGAATGTTAAATTCAACAGAAGGAGGCATGATTGAGGTGAGTGAAGAACGGAAGGAAAGCCGACGGGCAAATGATGAATTATGGGATAAAAAGTTTGCCGACACTGAGGACTTTGATAGTGAAGGTCACCTGTCGCGAACCGAACACCGCAAGCAACGGTCGCATAATTCAATGATTACGACGATCTTGATTGTGCTGATTATCATTTTAGCGGCGGCGCCAGTTATTTACTGGGTTAATAACAAGCAATCATTTAACCATCCAGCGCGGTCAGAACAGGTTGCTTTGAGTTCAGATTCTAGTAAAAAAAAAGCATCGCGCAGCTCTAGTTCTTCTGCAAAGAAGAAACACCACAAGAGTAGCGAAAGCAGCTCTTCTTCGTCATCATCTGTGGCTTCAGAGTCGTCTTCTAGTGAAATGAGCCAAAATTATAGCAGTGCGCCACAGTCGAGTACATATACTAGTAGCTATAATCATTATGGCAATGGTTATAATCGCTACAATAATGGCTACGGGAACCGTAATACCACGTCAAATAGGTATTACCGCAACTACAATAATGGACAGAATTACAACCGTTATGGTAATAGCACGGAAACGTCGCGGTACAATTACCGTTAGCGACTGGTTAATATAGAGGAGTGAAGACAAATAATGGCTAAGGGATTACAAGTAGCAATTGATGGCCCCGCATCCGCAGGGAAGAGTACGGTGGCAAAGCTTGTTGCAAAGAAGTTTAACTATGTTTACTGTGACACGGGAGCAATGTACCGGACAGTTACGCTGGCTGCCTTGAATAAGGGCATTGATGTTGCCGACCACGAGGCAGTGGCGGCACTTGCAAAGGAGATTACAATCAGCTTTAAGCCGGGCGAAGAAGAACAGCGGGTTTTCTTAGATGGACGAGAAGTCACCCGTGACATCCGTTTACCCAAAGTTGCCGAAAATGTGTCCGCAGTTGCCGCAATCCCGGCAGTCCGGACAGAAATGACGAACCAACAACGGCAGATTGCCGCTGCTGGTGGTATTGTGATGGATGGTCGGGATATTGGGACGACTGTCTTGCCGGATGCGCCGGTTAAGATTTTCATGGTTGCTACGGCCCACGAAAGGGCACGGCGGCGCTATGTTGAAAATAAGGCAAAAGGCATTGATACGGTGAGCCTCGAAGAACTTCAAAAGGCAATTGAACTCCGGGATAAAAAGGATTCAACAAGAAAGGTTTCACCATTGACGCAGGCCCCGGATGCGGTGCGGTTAGATACAACAAATCTCACAATTGATGAAGTTGTCGACGAGATTAGTAAAATAATTAAAAAAACAGCAGATGAATTAGCTTAAATACTGGAAATATTGTTTGGTTTTTAGTAAAATAGCTTTTAGAGTTGATTGTTGCAAGGAGGATTTTTTTTAATGGCTGAAAACAATGAAAAGAACAACGATATGTTAAAGGCTCTTGATAGCATCGAAACTGTAAAGGTGGGCGATGTTGTCAAGGGTGAAGTTTTGGCAATCGATGACGATCGTCAAGCTATCGTTGGAATCAAAGATGCAGGGGTTGAAGGTGTCGTCCCTGCTAAGGAATTATCAACCAAGCCAGTTGAAGACATCAATGATGCTGTAAAAGTAGGTGACGAATTAGACTTAGTTGTCATTTCCAAGATCGGTAACGACAAGGAAAATGGTAGCTACTTGCTTTCTCACCGCCGTCTTGAAGCTCGTAAGGTATGGGATGACATTCAAAAGAAGGCTGATGATGGTGAAACCATTACAGCTAAGGTTACCCAAGCCGTTAAGGGCGGATTGGTCGTTGATGCTGGAGTACGTGGCTTCGTCCCTGCTTCAATGATTACTGACCACTATGTTGAAGACTTGAACCAATTCAAGGGTCAAGAACTTGAATTCAAGATCGTTGAAATTGAACCAAGTGAAAACCGCTTGATCCTTTCTCACAAGGAAATCGTTCAAGCTCAACACGAAGAAGCTGCCGAAAAGGTATTTGCTGAATTACAACCAGGTGACGTTGTCGAAGGTAAGGTTGCCCGGATGACTAACTTTGGTGCATTTATCGACCTCGGTGGTGTTGATGGGTTAGTTCACGTTTCTGAAATTTCATACGATCACGTTGACAAGCCAGCTGATGTTTTGACTGCCGGTCAAGATGTTAAGGTTAAGGTATTGAGCGTTGATCCTGAACGTGAACGGATTTCATTATCCATTAAGCAAACATTACCTGGACCATGGGATGACATCGAAGAAAAGGCTCCAGTAGACAGCGTATTAACTGGTACTGTTAAGCGTTTGACTAGCTTTGGTGCTTTTGTTGAAGTATTCCCTGGTGTTGAAGGTTTAGTTCACATTTCACAAATCTCACACAAGCACATTGCTACACCTGCTGATGTTCTTAAGCCAGGTCAAGAAGTTAAGGTTAAGGTTATCAACGTTGATGCCGAACGCCAACGTCTTGGTTTATCAATGAAGGCTCTTGAAGAACGTCCAAAGGATGAAGAGAACAACAATAACAACGGTGAAAACTACCGTGGTCGTCGTCGTTCTCGTCGGAATAACAACCGGAGCTTCATGAACAATGCTCCAGAAGAAGAAAGTGGCTTCTCAATGGGTGACTTAATTGGTGACAAGCTTAAGGACCTTCGGAACTAGTTTCTTAAAATAATTATCTTTTAAGGGGAGGCCGGGAAAACATTGTTTTTCCGGCCTCTTCTTATTCTAAATCTTACCCGATCAAAGGAGAAAAGAAAGAAGGTGGCAAGATTGGCAAATCCAATCGTCGCAGTTGTTGGCCGGCCAAATGTTGGCAAGTCAACACTGTTTAATCGTATTGCTGGTGAGCGGATCTCAATTGTTGAGGATACTCCTGGCGTAACGCGGGACCGGATATACGCTCACGCTGAATGGCTTGGCAAGCACTTTAGTATGATCGATACCGGTGGAATTGAAATCTCTGACCAGCCCTTGCTGACCCAGATTCGACAACAAGCCGAAATCGCGATCGATGAAGCGGACGTTATTATCCTGGTAGTTGATGTCGAAAATGGGGTTACCGATGCTGATGAGCAGGTTGCCCGGATCCTTTACCGGTCAAATAAGCCCGTCGTCCTCGCCGTGAATAAGGTTGATAATCCGGAACGACGTAGTGACATCTATGATTATTATTCACTCGGTCTTGGTGAGCCCTATGCTGTTTCTAGTGTCCACGGAATTGGAATGGGGGACCTGTTGGATGCGGTTATTAAAAAGTTCCCTGATAACCAAGCTAATGAAGCGGACGATAGTATCCACTTTAGCTTCATCGGGCGGCCTAATGTTGGAAAATCGTCCCTAGTCAATGCAATCCTCGGTGAAAACCGGGTAATTGTCTCCAATGTTGCCGGGACGACTCGTGATGCGATCAACACCCGGTTTACCGCTAAAAACGGGCAAGAGTTTACAATGGTTGATACTGCCGGGATTCGGAAGAAAGGGAAGATCTACGAAAATACCGAGCGCTACTCCCTGATGCGGTCAATGCGGGCAATTGATGATAGTGATGTTGTCCTTGTGGTATTAAATGCGGAAGAAGGGATCCGTGAGCTTGATAAGCACATTGCTGGTTATGCTCATGAAGCCGGCTGTGGGGTAATTATCGTGGTTAACAAGTGGGATACACTGAAAGAAAAGGACCACCGGACAATGACCGACTTCACGAATCTTATCCGGCAAGAGTTCCAGTACCTAAGTTATGCCCCCATTATTTTTGTTTCCGCAAAGACCCACCAACGGCTTAACCAGTTGCCAGAAATGATTGAGTCAGTTTACGACCACCACCGGCAACGAATCCAGTCAGCAGTGTTAAACGACGTCTTGATGGATGCAATTGCGGCTAACCCGACACCGACGCAAAATGGTCGCCGGCTCCGGGTCTACTATGGCACCCAGGTGGCCACTGAACCGCCAACATTTGTTATTTTTGTAAACGACCCTGACCTGATGCACTTCTCTTATGCGCGTTACCTGGAAAACCAGATCCGGAAAGCATTCGACTTTTCCGGTACGCCAATTCACCTGATTAAGCGCCAGCGGCAATGAAAATTTATGAAAAGGTCGCTGAAATTAAAAAAACCTTAAAAATGCGGCGAGAAGTTAGTAAAACCGCTTGCCAGCAGGGTTTCACTATGCTAATCTTAACATTGAAATGATACGAACTTCTCGTAATTATTTCGTTAATTTTGGACCACTCAAAATTAACATTCACTGACGAGTGATTTGCTCCTCGTTGATTGTGGGAGGTGAAACACATGGCAAATAAGGCAGAATTAGTAAGCAATGTTGCAACTGCAACTGGCTTAACCAAGAAGGATGCTACTGCTGCTGTTGATGCTGTATTTAGCTCAATCCAAGCATCTTTAGCTAAGGGTGAAAAGGTTCAATTAATCGGCTTCGGTAACTTCGAAGTACGTCAACGTGCTGCACGTAAGGGCCGCAACCCACAAACTGGTCAAGAAATCCAAATTCCTGCAAGCAAGGTACCAGCATTTAAGCCTGGTAAAGCTTTAAAGGATGCTGTTAAGTAATTAACAGTTAAAAACGAAAAGATGATGGTTGATATTTGTCAATCATCATCTTTTTTTGTTTACAGATAATTTGTGATCCATGCGTAATCAGGGGGATTATGCTATATTTAATAGTGATTATAAAAGGGAGGGCATGAGATGACCTACTCAGAACAGATGATTGACCAACTAGAAGCTGGTAAGTTGAAAGAAGCAGAAAACTCCTTTAAGTTAGCCTTGAAAAATGACGATGATGAGATGTTGTTTAGCTTGGCAGAAGAACTTTACGGCCTTGGCTTCTTGCAGCAAGCCCGGACAATCTATTTACAGCTCCTTGACCAGTACCCGGACGAAGATGAGCTCCGGACGAACCTGGCGACGATTGCCATTGACGAAGGACACAATGATGAAGCCTTGTCGTACCTGGCCCAGGTGCGCCCCGGCTCAGCAGCTTACCTCGAATCGTTACTGGTGGCAGCTGACTTGTACCAGACCGAAGAAGAATTTGAGGTAACTGAAGAAAAGCTGAAAGAAGCATATGACCTTGCTCCTGATGAGCCAGCTGTTCAATTTGCGCTGGGGGAGTTTTACTTTCTGATTGGCCGGTATGCGGAGGCAATTAATTATTATTTCCAGCTGATTAAAAATGGTTACACTGACTTTGCTAAGGTTGATATTGCCGGTCGTTTGGGAATGGCCTACGCCCAAAGTGGGCAGTTTAAACAGGCCCTGGGTTACTTGACCCAGGTTAAGCCGGAATACCAGACTACCGATATTCGCTTCCAGACGGGACTGACCCAGTTGCAGCTGGGGAACACAGAAGATGCGATTAAGACGCTGGAAAACTTGATTAAAGAAGATGACCAGTACGCATCAGCCTACCCCGAGTTGGCACGCGCCTATGAAAAGGAAAATAAATTCCAGCAAGCCTTGCGAACAGTGCAAGAGGGGTTAGCGGTTGACCAGTATAATGAGCATTTGTACGCCTTAGCAGCTGAAATCACCAGTCACTTAGGCAACCAGCAGCTGATGAAAAAATACCTCTTAAAGGCCCATGACCTTGCCCCTGATAACATGACAATCACGCTGCAGTACAGTAATTTTCTCCTTCACCAGCATGATGATGAGACAAATATTAAGCTGTTGAGTCCGCTGGTTAAAGAAGACGAGACTGACCCACAACTTTACTGGAACCTGGCGCGTTCTTACCAGCGAACAGGAAAGTTCGACCTGGCAGGAAAATACTATCAGGCAGCATTACCAGCTTATAGCGAAAACCCAACTTTCCTGAAGGAACTGATTAACTATTACCGGGAAGCTGGCGAGACAGACCAGTTGATGGACGAATTGGAACACTACCTGCGTTTAGTACCGACGGATATGGAAATGCAAGACTTATATGACCAGTATGAAGACTATTAATATCGGAAATAGGAGTTCAGCGTTAGATTGATTTGCGTTGTGAGCTCCTTTTTCGTCTGCACTTAATTTGCTATAATCATCTTTGACTAAATAAAGAGGACTTGATTAAAAATGATAATTAAACAATTACCAACCATTTTTGAACCAGCGCGGCCGGTCTTACAAAAGATTGAAGCAGCTGGCTATGAAGCATACTTTGTCGGTGGCTGTGTCCGGGATACGATCTTGCATGACCCAATTCACGATATCGACATTGCGACCAGTGCTTACCCTAGTGAAATCAAGTCAATTTTTAAGCGGACGGTTGATACGGGAATTGAACACGGAACCGTGATGATCCTTGACCACGGGACAGGGTACGAGACGACAACTTTCCGGACTGAATCAGGGTACCAAGACTACCGCCGCCCAGACAGTGTGACCTTTGTGCGGTCGCTAAGTGAGGACTTACAGCGGCGTGATTTTACGATCAATGCGCTGGCCTTAAAAGAAAATGGGGAAGTGGTCGACCTCTTTGATGGCCTAGGTGACCTGAAGCGCCGGCTTATCCGCGCCGTTGGTGACCCCAACGAACGTTTCCACGAAGATGCTTTGCGGATGATGCGGGCGGTTCGTTTCGCCAGCAAGCTTGACTTTACGATTGACCAGCCGACATTGACGGGGATTAAGGAAAATGCCCCCCTGCTGGCAAAAATTGCGGTGGAGCGAATCCGGGTCGAATTTGAAAAGCTATTGTTAGGGCAAAATCCGGTTGCCGGGTTAAAGGACTTTATTGCGACTGGCCTGTACCGTTACTGCCCCGGGATGGCAACCGCTGGCCAGCAGTTGACTGCCTTGCTAGTTTTGAACCAGTGGCAGCTTGAAAATGAGGCCCAGGTATGGGCAACGGTTTGCCTGCAGCTAGGAATCACCGACCGGCCAGCAGTCAATAAGTTTCTCAAGCAGTGGAAGACGGCTAATGACTTAATTGCCCAAGTAAATAAGATAATTCCAGCCGTCCAGGCCTTCCACCAGGGACAAGTAACCCCGAACCTGCTTTTTAAGACTGGCTGGCAAGCATTAGCGGACGCCAACCAGGTAGCTAAGCTATATGGCTGGGCAATTCAGGATGAACAGTTACAAGAAGAATACGCAAAGCTACCGATCAAAAATGGTAAGGAGCTTGCAATCAATGGCGGGATGCTGATCAAACAGGCAAATATCAAGCCGGGACCATTAATGGGTAAACTGATTAACCAGTTGACCTTCGCGGTGGTGAACGGTGACCTCCCTAATGAGGCAGAAGTACTACTAGACACAGCACGACAGATGGCAAAAGAGGGATAATATGCAAACAATGCGCGCAGAAGGCTTAACAAGCACGTACGGTGAAAAGACACTATTCGATAACGTTTCATTTATCATCAATGAAAATGACCGGATTGGGTTGATCGGGGTAAATGGTAGTGGGAAGACCAGCCTCCTTAACGTAATCAGCGGGGAAGTAAATCCTGAAGGCGGTGGCGAGATCACCAAGCCAAACGACTACTCGATTGGCTACCTTAAACAACAGCCAGAACTAGACGAAACCAAGATAATCATGGCGGCTGTTTTTGATGGTAACCAGCCGGTCTTTAAGACGATTCGGGAGTATGAACTTGCCTTAGACCGGTTTACCAAGCACCCACAAGACCCCCAAGCGATGGACCACTACACGAAGATGCAGGCAAGAATGGACCAGGAAGATGCCTGGGAAGCCGACAGTCGGGTTAAAACAATTCTGACCCAGTTGAAAATTAATGACGTTAGCCAAAAAATCAGTGAATTATCCGGGGGTCAGCAAAAGCGGGTCGGCCTAGCACAGGTGTTAATTCAGCAGCCAGACCTCTTGTTATTAGACGAACCGACTAACCACCTCGACCTTGACTCCGTTGTCTGGCTCCAAGACTTTTTAGCTTCTTATAGGGGCGCAGTTCTCGTCGTTACCCACGACCGGTACTTCTTAGACCAGGTTACTAACCATATCTGGGAACTTTCATTCGGGAAACTTTACCACTATGACGGTAATTACCAAGACTTTGTCGCCAAGAAGGCAGAACGGGTTGAATTGGCAAAGGATACCGAACGGAAGAACCAGCAGATGTACAAGAAGGAACTGGCCTGGATGCGGACGGGAGCAAAGGCCCGGTCAACGAAGCAAAAGGGGCGGATCAATCGCTTCCATGAACTGGAAGGAAAAATTGGCAACTTACAGACGGATGAAGACATTTCAATCAACCTGGGCTCCCAACGGCTGGGAAAGGACGTTATCCAGTTTAAGGATGCGGCCTTGCACTTCGATAACCACCAGATCTTAACGGACTTCAACTGGCTTGTGCAGGCCGGGGACCGGATTGGGATTACCGGCGAAAACGGGGCCGGGAAGACGAGCCTCTTAAACGTAATTGCCCAGCGCGTTCCGCTTGATAGTGGGGTGTTAAAGATTGGGGAAACCGTAAAACTCGGTTACTACACCCAGCAGACGGAGGGAATTGACGACAGTAAACGGATGATCAGCTTTTTGACGGAGATTGCTGATAACGTCACGGATAAGGACGGCAATAAGCTCAGTGTCACCCAGCTATTGGAACGGTTCCTTTTTCCACGGTTCATGCACGGAACGCTGATTCGGAAGCTATCCGGTGGGGAAAAGCGGCGGCTGTACTTGCTAAAGATCTTGATGCAACAGCCGAACGTACTATTACTGGACGAACCGACAAATGACCTTGATATTGGGACCTTGACTGTCCTTGAGGGTTACTTCGATAACTTTGCTGGGACGGTTATTACGGTTTCCCACGACCGCTACTTCCTCGATAAGGTGGCGGATGACTTGTTGATCTTCCACGGTAACGGGGACATTCAACGCTACACTGGTCGCTTTACGGACTACTTAAAGCAGCAACAGCAACAAGCAGAGCAAGCCCAGGGAAATAGGGCGAGCCAAAAAGCGGCTGCAAAAAAACAGGCCCCTAAAGAGCAGCCGGCAAAAAAGGAAAAGACGAAGCTAACTTATGCGGAAAAGCTTGAGTGGGACAAGATTGATGAAGAATTGGAAAAGCTTGACCAACAACATGATGAGATTGAAAAAGAAATGGCTGAAGCTGCCAGCAACTACCCACGGTTAGCGGAATTGCAGAAGAAGTTAAATGAAGTGCAAAAGGCAATTGACGAAAAAACTGCTCGGTGGGAATACCTTAGTAATTACGTCGAATAGCGATAAGGAGAATCACGATGGCAACAAACATAAACGAAGAACAATACCTAAACTTAGCGCGTTACGTCTTGGAAAACGGTCACGAGAAGCATGACCGGACAGGCACGGGTACGCGGTCAGTCTTTGGCTACCAGATGCGCTTTGACCTTAATAAGGGTTTTCCCCTCCTAACGACGAAGAAGGTGCCATTTGGCTTAATCAAGAGTGAACTCCTTTGGTTCTTGCGGGGGGACACCAATATTCGTTTCCTACTTCAACATAAGAACCATATCTGGGATGAATGGGCATTTAAGAAATGGGTTGAAAGCCCGGAATACAAGGGACCAGATATGACCGATTTTGGCCACCGCTGGTTAGTAGATTCAGAATTCAAGAAGGTGTACTTACAGGAAAAGAAGACCTTCTGTGATCGGATTTTAACTGATGATGAATTTGCAAAGAAATACGGCGACCTCGGCCTGGTATATGGCAGTCAGTGGCGGCACTGGCAAACCAGTAAGGGGGGAACGATTGACCAAATTGCCAACGTTATTCACCAGATTAAGACCACCCCTGATTCCCGGCGGATGATTGTTTCGGCGTGGAACCCTGAGGACGTTCCTTCAATGGCGTTACCACCATGTCACACCATGTTCCAGTTTTACGTCAATGATGGGAAGCTAAGTTGCCAACTTTACCAAAGAAGTGCTGATATCTTCTTAGGGGTACCATTTAACATCGCCAGCTATGCTTTGCTAACACATATGATTGCCCACCAGTGTGGCCTTGGCGTCGGTGACTTTGTCCATACTTTAGGGGATGCTCACATTTACCTGAACCACTTGGACCAGGTAAAAGAGCAGCTGTCCCGGACGCCGCACCAAGCACCAGAATTAGTCTTACCAGCAGCGGCGAAGGCAATTGACCAGTATGAGATGGCTGACATTAAGCTGACTGGCTACCACCATGAGCCAGCGATCAAGGCCCCGGTTGCCGTTTAGGAGGAAAAAGATGAGTGAATTAAGTTTTATTTGGGCAGAGGACCTCGACGGTTGGATTGGTAAGGACAATAAGATTCCCTGGCATGTACCAGCGGACATGAAATTCTTTAAGGAAACGACGATGGGCCACCCAATCATCATGGGACGCCGGACCTTTGCCTCGCTGGGTGACCGCCCCCTTCCTGGCCGGAAAAACATTATCTTGACCCGTCAGCACTTGGTAAATAATGGGATTGCGGTAATTCATTCGGTTGCTGAAATGCAGGCGTTAGTCAACCAGCAGCCGGGAGATTACTTTGTCATCGGTGGAGCAAACGTGTACCAGCAAGTGCTCGCTCAGGCTACCCGGCTTTACCGGACAGTAATCAACCAACATGTCGATGGTGATACAAAAATGCCAACGATCGATTATGACCGTTGGCACTTGGTTCACCGTGATTCCGTTGAGGAAAATGGTAGTGTTATTTGCTGGTTTGAAGAATGGCGGTTAAACGTAGAGGAGGATTGAAAAATACATTAGGGCGGTCCCGATTAGGACGAAGAAATGCCAGATGAGGTGGGTATACTGGGTCGGCCGACTGTAAAGTAATGCACCGAGTGTAAAGGCCACCCCACCGCAAAAGAGCAGGCCAAAACCGACCGGCCCTAGTGCATGCCACAAGGGAACAAAGGCGACCACACACAGCCAGCCCATTAGGACGTAAATGAGGGTCGACCACTTACTTTTTTTCTTTAACCAGATGCTCTTATAGATAACGCCGAGGACCGCGATTCCCCAGACGATACCAAAAATTGTCCAGCCCAACCAGCCACCAATGCTAACGAGGCAGTATGGCGTATAGGTGGCAGCAATTAAAATATATATCATTGCGTGATCAAATATCTGAAAGAGGTGCTTAGCACGGGTGAAGACAAGGGCGTGGAACAGGGTTGACGAGAGGTAAAAGAGGACCAGGATGCTCCCGTAAATTGTAAAGGTGACAACCCGCATGGGGCTACCAGTGTGGACTGCCCGGATAATCAGCAAGACGAGGCCGGCGATTGCAAGCGCCGCACCAATACCGTGTGAGATTGCGTTGCCGATTTCAATTAAGATTGTTTGCCGCCGATCTGGTTGTTTTTGTGTTCCCATCAAAAGACTCCTTTCAAGTAACGTCAATGAATTATCTAATTATTTTTGGTATACTAATGAATAGCAATTAACCCTACAAAAGAATACTAAATTGAGTATAATAGTATTTGAAACTAATTATCTAGTATTCAATACCAGATAATTATAGCACATAAATCATTCAGGAAGAGTGGTAAGTTCCATGGCAAAGATTAAAATTGTTTGTGACTCTTCAGCTGGTTTAACTGAAGAAGAAATAAAAAAATATGACATTACGATTATACCATTAACCGTGATGATTGACGGGACCGTGTACGTTGAACGTGAGACAATTACCAACGACCAGTTCCCCACAATGATGAAGAATGCAAAGTCACTGCCAAAGACCTCCCAGCCGCCAATCGGGAAGTTTGTTGACGCCTTTAATGAGCTTGGTAAGGATGGCAGTGAAGTGCTTTGTGTGACGATGATGGAGTCAATCAGCGGGACCGTGCATGCTGCGCAGCAAGCTGCGGAGATGACACAAACAAAGGTAACTGTCTATGATTCACAAACGACTGACCAGGGAATGGCCTTTCAGATCGTGGAAGCTGCCCAAGTAATTGAAAATGGTGGCTCGGTTGAAGATGCGATCGCAAAGATGAAAGAAGTGCTAAGCAAGTCTAAGCTTTACTTGGCAATCGACAACCTTGATAACTTAGTTGCTGGTGGCCGGATTAGCAAATTTGCCGGGGCCCTTTCAAACCTGTTGAATATCAAGGTGATGCTTGAAGTCGCTGGTGGCCAGATTCATATTAAGATGAAGGGCCGGGGGATGAAAGCAATTCACAAGGAATGGGATAAGATTCTTGCGGAGATGAAGGAAGGACCACAGGTAAAGAGTGTGGGGATTTCCCATGTCGAAGCGGGCAAGGAAGTCGACCGCTTGCTGGCCGGCGTCGAAGAGATCTGTCCCGGCAAAAAGGTGATTGTCCGTGAGACGGTACCAATCATTGCTACCCATACGGGGATGGGGGCATGTTGTTTGCTGTATTATACCGAATAGCTAAGGAGTTACTAAGGAGGCTGGGATAATCTCAGCCTTTTTTGCACTTTCAATGGATAAGGGGATGAGACAGATGAAGAGATGGAAGGGATGGCTACCAGTCTTTTTAATCGGAGCTGTTTTAATCGGTGGTGGCTATTACTTAATGACTGGTTCACAGTCTTCTTCAACCAGTAGTTCGCGGGTTGCCCAACCACAACCGCAGTATGTTGAGAAGAAAAATGTGAAGTTAGTTGCACTTGGCGATTCACTGACTCATGGTCAGGGAGATGAGGCCAATGAGGGCGGCTATGTCGGGGTAATTAAAAGTAAGATTGAAAAGAAGTATCACCATACGACGGTTGCGACGGTTAACTACGGGGTGACTGGTGACCGTTCTGATCAAATTTTAGCTCGCCTAAACCAGCAACCGCAGTTACGCAAGGATCTCAAGAGCGCTGACGTCATCACAATGACAGTCGGCGGTAATGACCTAATGCAGATTTTAGAGAAAAATGTGATGGGGTCTGAGGCCCAGGTCACAAAGAGTGTCGATGCCGGTGAAAAGACCTACCAGCAAAAGCTGACGAAGCTCTTTAGCGCTGTGCGGAAGGAAAACCCACGGGCACCGATCTTTGTTATGAGTATCTACAATCCCTTTTATGCATACTTTCCCGACGTGCGGATCATCAACCAGTCGATAGATCAGTGGAACCAAACAACGCGTGACACGATGGGTGCCTACCAGGGGATGTACTTTGTCAATATTGATAAGTTGATGACGTATGGTCAGTATCAGACTAAGAGTGAGCAAAAGCAGCTCCTCCAAGAAGAAAAGACAGCTAACCAGGGCAAGGTGAGTCAAGCCCGGGTAATCAATATCATGAACCATAAGGATAAGAATCTGAATAAATATATCTCAACCGACGACAATTTCCACCCTAACCATACAGGGTATGTACAAATTGCCAATAAGCTATTTCAATCAATGACAAAGCACGATAGTTGGGAATATGTACGGAGGTAACAATGGCAAAGGAAGAAAATAAAAAGAGCATTAACTGGTGGAAATGGGCTTTCATCTGCTTAGTAGCCGTCATAATTGTTAGCGGTGGTGTCGTCTTAAATAAGGCGACTGCGCCTGCCCCCACATCGACGGTTGCAAAAGCTGTTAAGCCGAGCGATTCATCAGTGACGGTGGAACTAAATAAGAAGCAGGTTAATGCCTTAGCAGCGAATTACCTAAACGAATTTTTGAAGGGGCAGAAGATAAAGTATGACTTTATCGTTGGCAATCGGTATGCAACCTTGACCGGGACGACTAAGTTTTTAGGGGCCAAGGTGCGCTTTGCAATCAACTTTGTCCCTGAACGGTTAAGTAATGGGAATGTTTTACTCCGGGCAAAGGGACTGACAGTCGGCCGGCTCAATATCCCGATTAAATTTGTGATGGGCTACATTGCGAAGAATTATGATATTCCAAAATGGGTAAAGATTGATCCGAACAAAAAGACGGTGTTACTTGACCTTAATCGTTATAGCAAACACCGCTCACTCAAGTACTCTGCCCAAGAAATTGATATGCAAAATGGCCGCTTTAAATTCTTAATTACGGTCCCAACAAATAATAAGTAGGAGGAACAAGATGCCACGAGAAAGTTTTTACCGTTTTTTAATGACCCAACGTAACCCAAACAGTGCCGACGAGATTCAGCAATTTGCCAACAACGCCTTTTTTGACACGGCTTTTCCTAAGCAGTCGGTTGACTTTGAGGAGATTTCAAAATACCTTGAAGAAAATGCTGACTACCTGCCGTCGATGACAATTTTTGATTCCGCTTGGCAACGGTACCTGGACGCAATGAATTAGGAGGAGATACAATGGCAACAATTCAATGGTTCCCTGGTCACATGGCCAAGGCATTGCGGCAAATCCGTGAACAGATGTCGTTAGTCGATATCGTCTTTGAACTAGTGGATGCCCGGGTCCCGTACTCATCACAAAACCCTGAAGTAGCCCTTGCTGCAGGGGACAAGCCCCGGCTACTGATCATGACCAAGACAGACTTAGCTGACCGTGGCCGGTTGAATAAGTGGTTGGCCTTTTATCAGGAAAAGGGGCAGCCGGTATTGGCCCTTGATTCCCGGCAGAGCAACGTTGCAAAGCTAGTAACCGCCAAGAGTCAGGAAATCCTTCATGATAAGCTGGCAGAAGAACAGGCGAAAGGGATGAAGAAGCGGCCAATTCGGGCAATGTGTGTGGGGGTGCCAAATGTCGGTAAGTCGACCTTACTCAACCACCTCGTCAAGAAAAACGTTGCCGCCACCGGAAACCGCCCCGGTGTGACGACCGGCCAACAGTGGCTGCGTTCTTCAGCAGAGCTAGAATTATTAGATACGCCAGGGGTGTTATGGCATAAGTTTGCTACCGCTAAGCAGGGCACGATGCTGGCACTGTCCGGGGCAATTAAGGACAGCCTCTATGCTAAAGATGATGTGGCCTTGTTCGCCCTTGATTATCTACGGCAAAACCAGCCAGAAAAGTTACAGGAACGCTACCACTTAGCTGCTAGTGACCTTGATGAAGCAGTTGGTAACCCCGACCTTTTGCTGACGATTACCGCCAAGATGGGCTTTCGTGATGACTATGACCGGGGGAGTGAACGGTTGATCTTTGACCTCCGGAAGGGCAAATTAGGACCGGTGACCTTGGAAGTACCAGCAGACTTAAACGAGGATGGGTTAAATGAGTAAGGAAACGATTAGCCAGGTTAAGGCCCGGCTGCAAGAAGTGACCAGTCTACATGACCCCTATGTGCAATCAATTGTCGATGACCAGCGAAAAGGGGTCCAACAAGCGTTAAACCAGCTGAAGCGCCGGTTAGACCGGCAACGGGCAGCTCAGGCAGCATTTAAGCAGCGGTTTAAGTATGAGGATTATTACTGGCAGCATGGTGCCCGCTATGTTGCGGGGATGGATGAAGTTGGGCGGGGACCGTTAGCAGGGCCAGTGGTGACCTGTGCGGTGATTCTCGACTCTTCCTTTGACCTGTTGGGGGTAACTGATTCTAAGCAGTTGACCCGCCACGAACGGGAAAATCTCTACTTGCAAATCGTGAATGAGGCAGTTGAGGTTAGCATTGCGGTCAATGACCAGGATAAGATTGACCAGCTAAACATTTATGCTGCAACCCAGGACGCAATGGTGCGGGCAGTTAACAACTTACACCACCGGCCAGACCACTTAATCGTTGACGCCGTCCCGTTAACAATTGACATTCCACAGACAACCCTGATCAAGGGGGACCAAAAGAGTATCAGTGTCGCAGCTGCTAGTATTGTTGCAAAAGAATACCGGGACCATTTAATGCGGGACTATGACCGGGTATATCCCGGCTACGGCTTCGCCCAAAATATGGGCTACGGTACTAAGGAACACTTGGCTGGCCTAGCAAAGCAAGGAGCGTGCCCAATCCACCGGCGTTCTTTTAGCCCTGTACCAAAATATTTAAAATAAAAAAGTGCAATTTTAAAAAGTTTCCGTATATATATTAGGGAGGCTTTTTTATGTTACAAGTAAAAGATTTTTTATTACGTTTAAGTTTATGCCGGGGAATCGGCTTAGTATCCAAGTTTCGTTTGTGGGAATGTGCCCGTGATTCGCGGTGCTTCAACAAGATTGATTATTTAATTGATCACGCTAATATCAGTTTAAAAAGCGCCACTGCCTTGAAGAACAACTGGACAAGTGAGGCCCTTGATGAGGCGGTCGCGATAAACCAGCAGGCGGATTTTATTACCATCGCAG
Source organism: Limosilactobacillus caccae (assembly GCF_900156885.1). Lineage (GTDB taxonomy): Bacteria > Bacillota > Bacilli > Lactobacillales > Lactobacillaceae > Limosilactobacillus > Limosilactobacillus caccae. Next base: position 644,921 of record NZ_FTOY01000011.1, on the reverse strand, counting down.
ATTCACAGTATCCACAAAAACTCCAGGAGATTTACTGCCCGCCGCTGGTTTTGTTTTACCGCGGTAATCTTTCATTGTTACAGCAACCAGCAATTGCGGTCGTCGGAACGCGGGAGATGACATCTTATGGCGAAAGTACCCTCCGTGGCTTGCTGCCACCGCTGATTAAAAAGCAGGTAGTTGTGGTTAGCGGATTAGCAAAGGGGGTGGATGGCCTTAGCCACCAATTAGCATTAAACTATGGTGGACCGACAATCGGCGTGATTGGTTGTGGCATTGACCAGGTATACCCGCGGAACCACCAACTCCTGCAAGCAAAAGTCGCTAGTCAAGGCCTGCTCTTATCTGAGTATGGGATTGGTGAACCGCCATTGGCTTACCACTTCCCCGAACGCAACCGCCTTATTGCTGGCCTCAGTGAGGTTGTCCTAGTCGTAGAAGCCAAAAAGCGGAGTGGCAGTTTAATCACCGCCAATATCGCCCTGGATGAAAATCGGTCGGTCTGTGCAATTCCGGGTCGGATCGATGCAGCCCTGTCGGTAGGGTGCAACAGTTTGATTGCGGCTGGTGCGAAACCTATTTTGACCGCTCAGGACCTGTTAGATGAATTTCGCTTGCTTTAGCTTAAGGGTTGATTTCTAACGGAAAGTTGATTAAAATACTTTCTTCAGTACAGATTATATTTGACAGATGATGGTCAAATGGACTAATAATATAATGAAGAAAATATAAAAAACGTTAGGAGCCTATTTTAGATGGCAACCAAAACCACAAAAACGACGACAAAGAAAAAGACAACACGTCGCCGTTCCAAAGTTAAGAAGAATTTGGTGATTGTTGAATCACCATCAAAGGCGAAAACGATTGGCCGGTTCCTTGGCCGCTCATATAAGGTAGTGGCGAGCCTTGGCCACATTCGGGACCTTCCCAAGAGTCGGATGGGAGTCGACATTGAACATGATTATGCCCCGGATTATATTTCAATCCGTGGTAAGGGGGATGTAATCAAGGAATTACGAAAGGATGCCAAAAACGCCAAGGCGGTTTACTTGGCATCTGACCCCGATCGTGAAGGGGAAGCGATCGCTTGGCACGTTTCAAATATTTTGAAACTAGATGATAATGAAAAGAACCGGGTTACCTTTAATGAAATTACCAAGGATGCGGTTAAAGAAGCATTTAAGGAACCGCGGACGATTAACATGGACCTAGTTGATGCCCAGCAAGCACGACGGGTATTAGACCGGCTGGTGGGGTATTCAATCAGCCCAATCCTGTGGAAAAAGGTCAAAAAAGGCCTGAGTGCGGGACGGGTACAATCAGTTGCCCTCCACCTAATAATTGACCGGGAAAATGAAATTAGAAACTTCAAGCCAGAAGAATACTGGACAATCGATGCTGAATTTAAAAAGGGTAACGATAAGTTCAAGGCAGTCTTCTATGGCGAGAACGGCAAAAAGGTTAGCTTAAAGAACAATGATGACGTCAAAAAAGTGCTTGCTAAGATTAACAAGCAAGATGACTTTACGATCACCAAGGTTACGCGGCGAGAACGGCGGCGGCAACCACAGCCACCGTACACGACCTCGACGATGCAACAGGATGCTAACCGCCGGCTTAACTTCCGGACCCGGAAGACGATGATGGCTGCCCAGATGCTTTATGAAGGGATTGATATCAAGGAAGGAGCGCCGGTCGGGCTGATTACCTACATGCGGACCGACTCCACCCGGATTGCGTCAATCGCAAAGCATGAAGCGTCAAACTATATCCATGAAAATTATGGTGGCGAATACGCAGCTGTTAAGCCGGTTAAGGGGAAGCTTCCAGAAGGGGCCCAGGACGCCCACGAAGCAATTCGTCCTACTTCCGTCTACCGGACGCCGGCGAAGATGAAGGAGTTCTTGACCAATGACCAGTACAAGCTTTATAGCTTGATTTGGTCGCGGTTTGTCGCTAGCCAGATGACAGCCGAAGTAACTGACACGATGAATGTTAACCTCCAGCAAAACGGGGTTGACTTCCGTGCTAGTGGCTCAAAGGTTAAGTTCCCTGGATTTACGAAGGTGTACAAGCGGGGGGCAGAAAAAGATAATGTCTTGCCAGAACTTGTTGAAGGTGACCAGGCGCAGATGGTGAGCGATGACCCTGCTCAACACTTTACCCAGCCACCGGCCCGTTATACTGAAGCGGCCCTGATTAAGACACTCGAAGAAAATGGTGTCGGTCGGCCATCGACTTATGCCCCGACTCTTGATACTATCCAGCGGCGTTACTATGTTCGGTTGGTATCCCGGCACTTCGAACCAACAGAACTTGGCGAGATTGTTAACCGGATCATCGAAAAGCAATTCCCAGACATCGTTAACGCAAAGTTTACGGCGGATGTCGAAGGCAAACTAGATGAGATCGAAGAAGGAAAGCAAAACTGGATCAAGGTAGTTGACCGTTTCTACCAGCCATTCTCTAAGGAAGTTGCAGCGGCTGAAGATGAAGTCGATAAGATCGAAATGAAGGATGAGCTGGCGGGAATTGACTGTGATATCTGTGGTGCCCCGATGGTCATCAAGATGGGACGGTACGGTAAATTCTATGCGTGCTCACGCTTTCCAAACTGTCGGAACACCAAGGCAATCGTTAAGGATACCGGGATTACCTGTCCAAAGTGTGGTCAAGGGACGGTTGTTGAACGAAAGTCCAAGAAGAATCGGACGTTCTATGGTTGTTCCCGTTATCCGGACTGTGACTTTGTTTCATGGGATAAGCCAATTGGTCGTAACTGTCCAAAGGATGGGCACTTCCTCGTTGAAAAGAAGGTTAAGGGCGGCAAGCAGGTTGTTTGTCCAAATGGTGACTACAAAGAAGAAGTTCAGAAGTAGTATTGTGCTTAATCTGTAGGTGCTTATAACCGTTGAAATAACAACGTTTTAACAATCGGATTGTAGGAAAGAAACCAAAATAAACCCCCTTAAGAGGGATCTAAGGGGAAAATTACTAGTAAAACCTTCAAACGGAGATTTACTAAAATTTACTACTAAAACTTATTGAAAAGGTTTCCAAAAGCTGTTATTGTGCATTTGGAACCTTTTTTATATAATGAATGTCAAACGATTATCAATCGAAGGGATCGATCACAAATGATTACTTTACAAAATCAACAATTAACAGTGCAAATTGATGAGTTAGGTGGCCAACTTCACAGCATCAAGCGTGCTGACAATCAGCTGGAATACCTGTGGCAAGGGGACCCGGCATCCTGGAAACGGCAGGCACCAATCCTTTTCCCGTTTGTTGGCCGTTTAAAAGATGACCGGTACCAGTTTGCTGGTCAGACCTACCACCAGACCCAGCATGGTTTTGCGCGTGATCGTCGTTTCGCAGTAATCAATCAGACGCCGACCGCGGTTGTGATGGAACAGCATGATGATGAAGAGACAAGAAAAGTCTTTCCCTTCGCCTTTCGCCTGGAGGTTAAGTACGAATTAGTTGCTGACCGCCTGATGGTTAAGTACACGGTAAAGAACCCGAGCGATGACGAAAGTTTGCTTTACGCAATCGGTGCCCACCCCGGTTTTAACATGCCGCTTACCAGTGCCGGTGACTTTAGCAATGTTGAATTAGCTGTCTCCCCGGCAGAGGAATATTCCCGGATTGTTTTAGACGGGCCGTACAATGATTCCGCCCACCCACAATTAATTGATATGACAAAGCCCAAGATGATTAGTCACGAGATGTTTGCCCACGATGCAGTCATCTTTAAGACTGATGGTGAACACTTTGCGGTAACCTTGACGGATAAGGAAAGTGCGCACGGAGTCACGGTTGACACCCAGGGAACGGAGTATGTTGGTGTATGGTCACAGTATCCAGCAGAGGCACCGTTCGCCTGCATCGAACCATGGTGGGGGATTGCCGATAACGTTAACGCAGATGGCAATTTACTTCATAAGCAGGGGATGCACCGGTTAGCACCAACCGAGAGCTGTGACTACCAATTTAGCATTAAGCCGTTTTAAAATAAAAACAGGGTCGCTGAAGAGCTTATTCTTCACCAACCCTGTTTAATTTTACTATTACATCGACATTGCAGGGGCTGGAAAGAAACTCAGCCTCTTTGCTATTTTAAAGGGCTCTTCGTCAAGAAGTACTGATAGAAAAAATTAAATAACTTTTCAAGCAGCTCGTGCCAGACTTTTGGTATGGGCTGTTCTTTTGTTTTTCCAATTGATGGCAATGTATGAATTTGGTAAAGCGAGGAGAATACGTGCCCGAAAGTTGAAGAAGTTCCGGAAACCATAAGCAGTCCGCTTAATTACTTTGATTTTGTTGTTAGTTCCTTCAACTGGCCCGTTAGTATAGTTGTCATATTTGAAGCTAGTGATGATCTCTGCTTTGTGTATGCGCAAGGTCCGTTGAACTTTTTGAAGTGGTTGTGGCAGAAGGGTCCATTTAATAGCGAGAAGATGGTTGAGTTCTTTCTGATCGCGGTGGTTGATTGCGAGAATCAGGTCTTGGTAATAGCGATACGCCTGTCTTAGATCATCGTCGTAGGAAAGCAAGCGATGGACTACTTCAACGTCGGTTAATTGCGCATAGTGAAAGTTACGGCGCGACCAGTAATTATCGTATTTAAGGGAAGCTGATGGCGTTAAGATCAGTTTCCAGAAACGTTTTAAGGCCCGCCATTGATGAGTTCCTTTACCAGCACGATTCATTGCCTTGATTCTGATTTTGTTTAAGGCCCGGTATGCTTGTGCGACCACGTGAAAGTGGTCGGCGATAATTAACGCATGAGGGAAAAGCTCATGAATTAAATGACGATAGGGAGTATATAAATCAACAGTAACCGTTTGTACGGCCAAACGAGCGGAGCGATCATAGCGGAGAAAGTAGTTATATAAGTAACGGCTGCGTCGTGACAAAATAATGTCTAAGGTGCGTTTATTTTCAATATTCATTAAGATCATACTCATGTCACTGGGCGCAAATCGGCCAGATTTGAAGTCATCAAAGGCGATGTGGCGTGGTAACCAATGATAATTAGGCTTAAAGACTTGATCGAGGTTAGAAATGATGCGTCTGACAGTCCAATCAGAGACACCAAAAGATTTGGCAATATCAGTTTGCGATTCATTAGTTGATAATTGCATCATAATACGCTGTTTGACGGCTAAGGCGATGTGATGACGATATTTAAGATCAGTAACCTTGGCGAAATCAGTAACGGTCTTAGGACAATTTTCTGAAGGCTTACAGATATACTTCTGCTTGCGAATTGACCAAATGGTTGGCTTGTAGTGCAGCGATGGCCCTAAACTCCGCACAGTTTTAAAGCCATTCTTGCTCATTAATTGTCCGCAAAGAGGACAATGATGGGGATAACTTTGCGTAAGATGGACAACGATCAAGTTACCTTGATCCTCAATCGGGTTTTTGAAATGTTTGATATCAAGTTCAAGGTGGCGATCTTTAATTCCTAAAGCAATTTTGGTAGAATAATTCATGAAAGATGGTCCTTTCTTAAACGAAGACGGGGTCCAACCATCTTTCGTTTTTTTATTTTAAATTTTAAAACAAAATAAGCACCGATGTTAAATCCATCAGTACTTAAAATTGTAGACCCTTTTAAAGATATTAATGTTACAGCGCGGTAGCCGGGGTGCGACGCGGAGCTAGTCTGAACGTTGATAAATCAACGCCCAGAACACCTAGCCATCCTCACTCCCTTTTGTGCTTTTGACGAAGGTAGTGGCCCAAGCCAAAGCTAACCATTGATTCTTTTCCTGCTAGAATTCGGCCAATGTTCGCTTTATGGCGGTATAGGACCACCAGGGTCAAAAAGCCAGCTACTGCGGAAAGAATCCAGTCGTGTTCGCACAAGGCAATCACGAAGATCGTTGTGATCCCGATGATACTAGCTGCACTGACCATACTTGTCAGTAGGATCACGCTGATAAAGATTAGGCAGGCAACGCCAAATAGCGGAGGATTGTAGGCAAGTAAAATCCCGGCGCTAGTCGCCACGGCCTTTCCACCATGAAAGTTATCAAAGATTGAAACGGTATGGCCAAGACTAGCAAAGAGCCCGATTAATAGCGGGTTGACGCTGCTTGAAACACCTAAAAAGTATGGCTGGCTAGCAGCAAGCGTCCCCTTTAAGATGTCGCAGATTAACACAACAACCCCTGCCTTAGGTCCAAGTGTCCGAAAGGTATTGGTTGTTCCGATGTTGCCACTGCCGAGCTTACGGATGTCCTTATGGTAAAAGTATTTACCGATCCATAGACCTGTTGGGATTGAACCAAGAAGGTAGGCGATAATAATCATCCCAATAATTTTGATAGTCATAATAATAGCTCCTTAAATAATAGCTTACAGCATTTAAGAATAGCATGAATAGGAAGTTTACACCACAGCAATGGCGAGATTTATAAATTGTCATTTGCTTATGGACTAAGATTTGAGTATTATTCAATATGGATGCTTTTGTTTGAGAAAATCTTTACATTAGGTAAAAATAAATGGTACAATGATTTTTCGAACATACGTTTAAAATAAATTGGCAATGGGAGGTCATTTTGTGGCCAAGAAAGAAGTAAAGTATGATGCCTCATCTATTCAGGTCTTAAAGGGCCTTGAGGCGGTGCGTAAGAGACCAGGGATGTATATCGGTTCCACTGATTCGCGGGGGCTTCACCACCTGGTATACGAGATTGTTGATAATGCCGTTGATGAGGCATTATCAGGATACGGTGATGAGATTAACGTCACCATTGAAGCAGATAATTCAATCACTGTTCAAGACCATGGACGGGGAATGCCAGTTGGAATGCACGCTTCTGGGAAGCCAACGCCGGAAGTCATCATGACCGTCCTTCACGCCGGTGGTAAGTTTGGGCAGGCGGATGGTTACAAGACTTCTGGTGGTCTTCACGGGGTGGGGGCCTCAGTGGTTAACGCCCTGTCGACGCATTTGACCTTGACGATCGTCCGTGACCACGTCCGCTACCAAGAAGTGTTCAAAGATGGTGGTCAACCAGTCGGTACCCTTAAAAAGTTAGGGAAGACGACGGACGGCAACGGGACGACAGTTTCATTTAAGCCGGACCCACAAGTCTTTACGACGACGGTTTACGATTACAACACCCTTGCTAACCGGCTGCGGGAGTCGGCATTCCTGTTAAAGGGGATCAAGATTGTCTTAACCGATAAGCGGGCGGGCCAAGAAAAACAGGAGGTCTTCCAGTACAACGACGGTATTCAAGAATTTGTTACTTACCTTAACGAGGGTAAGGACGTTTTAGGGAAGGTCCTTTACTTTGATGGCAAGCAAGACGGGGTCGAGGTCGAAGTAGCTGCCCAGTACAATGATGGCTATTCAGAGAGCCTCTTATCCTTTGTCAACAATGTGCGGACACCTGATGGGGGGACCCATGAGGCCGGTTTCCGCAATGCGTGGACGAAGACCTTTAATGAGTATGCCAAAAAAGTTGGCTTACTCAAGGAAAATGATAAAAACCTTGAGGGGAGTGACGTCCGCGAAGGGTTGACAGCGGTTGTCTCCGTGCGGATTCCAGAACGGCTGCTCCAGTTTGAGGGACAGACAAAGGATAAGCTGGGGACCCCAGAAGCAAGAAAGATTGTTGATGCGATCGTTAGTGAGCAGCTAGGTTATACTTTGATGGAAAACGGTGACTTTGCCCAGATGCTGATCAGAAAGGCATTAAAGGCTCGTAAAGCCCGTGAAGCAGCACGAAAGGCCCGTAACCAGGCCCGTGGTGGTAAGCGCAAGAGCAAGAAAGAACGGAACTTATCCGGGAAGTTAACCCCTGCCCAGTCAAAGAATGCAAAGAAAAATGAATTGTTCTTAGTCGAAGGGGACTCTGCCGGCGGTTCGGCAAAACAAGGCCGTGACCGGAAGTTCCAGGCGATCCTGCCGCTCCGGGGGAAGGTGCTCAACACCGAAAAGGCCAAGCTTGATGACGTCCTTAAAAATGAAGAACTGAACACCATTATTTACACTGTCGGGGCTGGCGCTGGTTCAGAGTTTAACGTAGAAGACGCGAACTACGATAAGATCATTATCATGACCGATGCCGATGATGATGGTGCCCACATTCAAATCCTGTTACTGACCTTCTTCTACAAGTACATGCGGCCAATGATTGAAGCTGGGAAGGTCTACATTGCCCTACCACCGCTGTACCGTCTGCAACGCGGGCGGGGCGCAAAGACGAAGATCACCTATGCTTGGACTAACGAGGAACTGACCCAGTTGACCAAAAAGATGGGCAAAGGAGCACAATTACAACGGTTTAAGGGGCTTGGTGAGATGAATGCGGACCAGCTCTGGGAGACGACAATGAACCCAGAGACGCGGACCTTGATCCGGGTCGGAATCGAGGATGCAGAACTGGCTGAACGACGGGTAACCACCTTGATGGGGAATAAGGTTGAACCACGACGGGAGTGGATTGAAGAAAACGTTCAATTTACCCTTAGTGATGACCAAGAATCAGACAAGCTCGTTGAAAACAAGGGACAGTTACCAGCAAAAAAGGAGCCAACGATTAGCACCTGGAATTAAAGAGAAGGGAATAAAGTTTTGTGAGAAACGGAAAAATTGAAAACATGACCCTTGAGCAGATCATGGGTGATCGCTTTGGGCGTTATTCAAAGTCAATTATTCAAGAGCGGGCGTTGCCGGACATTCGTGATGGCTTAAAACCGGTTCAGCGCCGGATCTTATTTGCCATGAATAAGGATGGCAACACCTATGACAAGGGCTTCCGGAAGTCAGCCAAGTCAGTGGGGAACGTGATGGGTAATTTTCACCCCCACGGTGATAGTTCAATTTACGAAGCCCTAGTGCGGCTGAGCCAGGACTGGAAGCTACGGGAGCCATTGGTTGAGATGCACGGAAACAATGGTTCGATGGATGGGGATCCGCCAGCTGCCATGCGTTACACTGAGGCGCGACTGAGCAAGATTGCCGGTTTGATGTTGCAAGATATCGATAAGGATACGGTCGAGATGACCCTTAACTTTGACGATACTGAAAAAGAACCGACTGTCTTGCCAGCGCGGATTCCCAACCTCCTTGTTAACGGCGCCACCGGGATTTCGGCGGGGTATGCTACTGAAATTCCGACCCACAACTTGGGAGAAGTGCTCGATGCCTTGATCTACTTGATTAAGCACCCCGACGCCTCCCTTGATAAGCTGATGGAATTCATCCCCGGTCCTGATTTCCCCACTGGCGGAATTATCCAGGGCCTTGATGGTATTCGGAAGGCTTATCAGACCGGTCGTGGCCGGGTAGTTGTCCGGGCCAGGACGGAAATTGAAACCCTTCGTGGTGGCCGTCAGCAGATTAACGTGACGGAAATTCCATACGAGGTCAATAAGGCCCAACTGGTTAAGCGGATCAATGACTTACGCTTAGCAAAGAAGGTCGAAGGGATTGCGGAAGCACGTGACGAGACTGACCGGAGTGGGTTGCGGATTGCCATTGAGCTGAAGCGGGGCGCTAATGCGACGGGAATTCTTAACTATCTGTTGAAAAACACTGATTTACAGATTAATTATAATTTCAACATGGTGGCAATTGATGACCAGCGCCCAATGCGGGTTGGCTTAAAGCATATCTTGACTTCCTACCTAGAATTTCAAAAGCAAATTATCCGGCGGCGGACCCAGTTTAACCTGCAAAAGGCGCAACACCGGCTCCACATTGTGGAAGGGTTAATCAAGGCCCTTTCAATTCTTGACCAGGTGATCAAGACGATTCGGGCAAGTAAAAACCGGAAAGATGCAAAGGAAAACCTGGTAAACGAGTATGACTTCACGCCAGAGCAGGCAGAGGCAATTGTTACTTTACAGCTGTACCGGTTGACGAACACTGATGTCACCGAGCTTGAAGAAGAGCAAAAGCAGTTAAATGCGAAGATTGCTGAATACCAGCTGGTCTTAAACGACGATAACGAGTTAGCGAAGGTCCTTGCCAAGGAAATCCGGGCAATTAAGAAGGCCTTTGGTAACCCGCGGCGGACCAAGATTGAAAGCCATGTTGAAAAGTTGGAAATCGACACGAAGGTTACGGTGGCAAACGAAGATGTGGTTGTTTTAGTTTCCCATGCGGGGTACATTAAACGCAGCAGTATTCGTTCCTTCAAGGCTTCGGCGGCGGATGAAAATGGCTTGCGGGAGGATGATTACCCGTTATTAGTTCAGCAAACGACGACCCTTGCCCACCTATTTATGTTTACCAACCTTGGTCATATCATCTACCGGCCAGTTCATGAACTTACCGATGCCCGGTGGAAAGATACGGGGGAACATATTTCCCAAACGATTGGGCTCGCCGACGATGAAGAAATCATTAAGGCAATGATCTTTGATAAGCTTGACCAGCCTGGAACGATCATTATGGGCACTAGTGATGGCCAGGTTAAGCAAACGGCCTTCGTTGATTACAAACCAGGTTCGCGCTACAAGAGTCACGCTAGTGTTGCCATTAAGCTCAAGAGCAAGGATGCCCGGGTGGTCAGTGTTGACTATTATGAGCCAGCTGATGTAAACCAATCACTGCTGACGATTACCCGCCAGGGCTACGCGGTCCGCTTTGACGTTGCTGATGTACCGGTGACCGGGATTCGGACGGCTGGTGTGCGGGCGATTAACCTTAAGGATGATGACTACGTGGTTGACCAGGTGATGGTTGCTGATGGGCAGCGGGTCGCTGTCATTACCCAGCGCGGCGCATTTAAGGAGATGCCAATTGATGAGATTGAAGTTGGCGCCCGGTCGCGGCGGGGAGAATTAGTCCTTCACCGGTTGAAGGCCCACCCGCATGAAATTGCGGACTTCTTAGCTTATGATGCTGATTATCAAGGCGCATTTGAAATCATTACGGACCGGCCAGTCTTCCAGGATGTGATGGCGACTGACCACCACCTCGGCTCCATTAAGTCCAACGGGACATTTGTGGTTGACACGGATACCCAGGGGATGCCGGTGAAGTTGCGGCAAAAGATAAGCAACGTGCTCAATGAAGAACCAGTTAATCAAGAATAGATAAAGAGACAGACGAAAACTCGCTTCGTCTGTCTCTTTTTGCTTAGCACTTAATTGTTATTTTTCAAAACCGACCATTAACCCACCATTTTCGGCATAAAAGGAACAAAGGCCACGGCAGGGACCGATAACCACTTTCGCCCCTGGATACTGTTCAAGAATTAGTTTTTGCAAATTATTAGCGGCCGCGGTTGCCTGAACATGGTTGATCCGTACCTTGCCACCCTTGTAACCACTCGCAATCATTTCCTTGAGCAGGGCCCGTTGACTTCTTTTTTCTGACCGGACCTTTGCTAGAAGTTGGAATTCGCCATCAGCCGCAGTCCCAATCATGTACAGGCCGAGTAACTTTGCTAACTTAGCAATCGCGGGTTTAACCCGGCCGTTATTTGCTAAATTATCAAGTTCCTTGAGGGAAAATAATAACTTGCTTTGCTTGAGATAGTCTTCTGTCTTTGCCACTATTTCATCGAAGGGACAATCTTGATTGACCAGTTCCGCAATGTATTCAAGGATTAGTTGCATTTGTGAACTGGTGCTGGCCGAATCGAAGACGTGGATGTTGGCATCAGGGTGGTCTTCTAAGTAATTTGCGGCGGCTTGGTTAGCGGCGTTGTAGCTACCGGATAGCTTGCTGGTGATTGTGACAACGTAAATTTCGTCGCCGCCAGTAAAGGCATTTAGCCAGTCTTTAATATTGGGGCAGGATGAGATTGCCTGCTGGTGGGTTGCTTTTAAAGCGGCAAGAAAAGCTGGTAAGTTTAACTCATCATCGTCAACCCACCGTTTACCATCAATTTCCATTGTTAACGGGACGCTGACAAAGGGCACCCCGTTGATGTGGTCAGCAGTCAAATCGGCTGCCGAGTCAGCAATTATTTTTGTAACCATTATGCTTCTCCTTAATGAGTTATTTGTATTCATTATATTTAGCTGTTAAATTTAAATCAACGGTTTTTAAAAAACTTGTGATGAGATTAAAATTGACGGATAATAACTGCGTTAGCTATAATAGCTACGATGGAGGGACGATTCGTGGAAAAGATAGAACGGGAGATCAACCAATCCATTGCTAAGTTTCGCCTACCGCGCTATGCGGAATTGCCGGCAATGGGGTTATATCTTGAACAAACGACAAAGTATGTGAATGACTGTCTGAAGGCATTAGGGGATGTTAAGCTGACCCCCTCGATGGTTAGCAATTACGTCAAGCACCAGATAATTTGTCGGCCAGAAAAGAAGTTATATGGACCAGAGCAGCTCGCTGACTTAATTTTTATTGCGGTGGCAAAGAATGTCTTGCAGTTGAGTGACTTGAAAATGGGGATTGAGATCCAGCAAGAAAGTAGCTTTGACGTGGCGACGGCCTATGACTACTTTTGTGGTGAGCTTGAAAATGTTTTGCGCTATGTCTTTGGCTACCAGGATACGTTGGCAAAGGTCGGGACGGCCAAGGGCGAGCAAAAGAAAATGTTGCGGAGCTTGATTATGGCAATCAGTTATAAGGTGTACCTTGATAATTACTTTAGCCAAGCAAAGGATGGTGAGTAATCATCGCATATATAAAAGAAATTCGGGATGCAGTCGGTCACCGGCCGTTGATAATGACTAGTGCATCCGGAGCCCTCGTGAACGAGCATGACGAGGTATTGTTGCAGGCACGGGCTGATACTGGCGACTGGGGCTTCCCCGGTGGCTACATGGAATTCGGCGAATCCTTTTCCGAAACGGCGCAGCGGGAGTTCAAAGAAGACGCTGGCATTGCGGTGGTGCCTGTGCAGCAATTAGCGCTGTTGGACCAAGACTTTTATACCTATCCCAATGGTGATAAGGTCCAGCCAGTCAATGTCTTGTACCTGGTTCAGCCGGTGGATGATAAGCGTTACGCGGTTAAGCCTTCAGAGACCATTGCGACGAAGTATTTCGCCCTTAGTGGCCAACCACCGCGCTTATTTAACGAGCAGCACGAAAAAATGTGGCAAATCGTTAAGGATTTTGTCCTCGGTCAAGAAAAATAAGGATAATTTGCTAAATGGTCTACAAAGTCCTAGCTTCCATGATAGAATAGGGGACGTAGATTGTTTCACGTACTAGCTAATGCTAGGATAAATTGTGAACATACAGGAGGAATTTATATGAGCAAAGAATTAGTATTTGGACATCAAAAGCCTGATACAGATGCCATTACCGCAGCAATGGCTTTTTCATACTTCCAAAACCAATTGGGTTATGAGACAGAAGCAGTTGCCCTTGGTGAACCAAACGATGAGACCAAGTTTGCATTAAAGAAGTTTGGGTTAGAAGCCCCACGGGTTATCAAGACCGCTGCTAACGAAGTAGATAAGGTAATGCTTGTTGACCACAACGAACCACAACAAAGTGTTGCTGACATTGACAAGCTTACTGTTACCCACTTAGTTGACCACCACCGGATCGCAGGCTTTGATACTGCGCAACCACTATGGGCAACTGTTCGCCCATATGGTTGTGTAAGTACGATCATCACGGAGTTATTCCAACAAAAGCACATCGATATTCCTGCTAACTTAGCCGGGATGATGCTTTCGGCGATTATTTCTGATACTTTGCTTTTGAAGTCACCAACGACGACTGACCACGACCGGGAAGCAGTTAAGTACTTGGCAAAGGTTGCGGGTGTAGAAGACTACGAAAAGTACGGGATTGAAATGCTTAAGGCAGGGACCAATCTTGATGCTAAGTCTGATGCTGACATCGTTGATGGCGATGCGAAGACCTTTGAACTTGGCGGCACTAAGGTTCGGATTGGCCAAGTAAACACCGTTGACTTAGACGACGTATTTGCCTGCCAGGCTGACCTCGAAAAGGAAATGCACAGCTTGATGGACGCAAATGGCTACGACTTGTTCTTGCTGATTGCTACCAATATCTTGAACAGCGATTCAGATCTATTAGTAGTTGGTGAACCAACTGCCAAGGTTGAAGAAGCCTTTGGGAAGAAGCTTGGTGACAACAACCGGATGAACTTGCCAGGCGTCGTATCACGGAAGAAGCAAGTTGTTCCTCCTTTGACGGATGCTTTTGAAGGCTAAGCAACGATAATAAGCTAAAAGACTGGGATATTCGCCAGTCTTTTTTGGTTTAAAATACTGGTGAACGAAAAGTTAGTGGCTTGGCAGGCTTTAAAATTTACATTTGATGCTGGTTGTTGTTAAACTAAAAATATAATTTTGAAGAGAAATGAGGTTGTTTAATATGAAGATTACTTTTACCACCGCCGCAAAGCAACGCTTGTCTCGCTACCTCACCCCCAATAAGCGGATCCTCCTCGATTTTGATGATGGGGTTGGCCCTTTTTCTAAAGTTGGTGGATGCAGCTTGGACGGGGCGTTTCGCCTGATCTTTGTTGACCAGCAGCGTGACTTGCCGGACTTTGACCAGCACATCCCATCTAACTTAGGGGATGTGTATATCAAAGGGTATAGTGCGGTACAACTAGATGAACAGATGGAAGTCCGCTTTAATAAGCAATATTTCACTTTACCACTGGTCAGTACTAACCGGACGATTACTGATAATTTGGCGATTATTGACGTCGATTCGCTTGATTCAGGGGCGATTCAACAAGCCACTCACGATTGCTAGGGCCTGGCCCACCACCCATTGACAAGATGGATTATCATCAGTACAGATAATATGATATGATGAAAATAGTAGTTCAAATAAGGGTGGTGCAGGACGTGAAGAAGAAGGCAATGCAACGAGAAATCCGGATGCTGGCAGAAGAAAATCAGCAATTACGGCGATATACGCTATTGACCTCACTAGGGATAACACTTAGTTTAGCAATCGGGCTAGTAAAAGTGATTCGTAACCACTAAAAAAGATTCGGAATATTACCGAATCTTTTTTAGTATATTGTTTTATCGAGTGATATTTAAAAGGATCTTGTAAAGACAAGCAGAAATTGTTTGTTAACTATTTAATTTTCTGCTAATCACTGCTAGAATGTTATTGCACGATAAATATAATTAAATAAATATCGGGGAATCAGTATCAGGGGAGTACTGACTCCTTTTTATTTTGGACAATTTATGAGGAGTTGAAGATGAAACTATTAAGATTAAGCTTTGCGCAGTCGAAGAAAGTGGTTGCGGACCGCAAAGACCTGTTTAATGATAATGATGAAGAAAAAAATGTGGTGACGTTGGGAAGCCGTTTTATCAGTCTTTTAGCTGTGGGGGCATTTATCATCATGATGATAGCACTGGGCTTAGCGCCAGCTGACACCCCCGCTGAGTCGTATGGTGACTATTTCCTTTCTGGTGATACGGCGCTGGCAGTCCAGCTGATTTCGATGGATATTTATACCCCCTTAGCAACCTTATTAAAAGCGCTCGGCATATATGCGGTGGCCTATCTTTTAATGCCATTTCCGAACATCCTCGTCCAGCGACTACTGGCTCTGCCACTGATGGCAATCTTCTGCCTGGTAAGTATGTTGGCACTTTTGCCACTTACGTTAGGCTGTGCAATTGGCAATAATGGGTCGATTGTAACAACGATTTGGTCGGTACTAATTATGGTTGCCCTGATCAGTAAACTAGTTAATTACCGGCGCAAAAAGCTCGCGAAAGTAACTGGCCAGCCAGTCAAAGAGGCTAAATTTCCTAAACTGATTTCGGTTAAATCGTTTATTTTACTTTCCTATGCGATTTCGTTTATTCAAAAGGCGGCGACCCCCGGAAAGGGACACTTGAATGTTGTTGGAATTTTGATCGGTGGTGCTTACCCGTTAGTTGGCTTGTTATTTGTTGCCCTTATCCTTCCGTTAATGCTGGACATGTTTTTAAGCTGGTACTACATTGCAAAGTATTCAACGCAGTACCGGCTTTATTACCAAATTCCTGACAGCGTATGGTATTACGACGATAAACGGGCAGCAAAACACCGGCCGGTATACCGGCAAGAAAAGGGAGATGCAGATCTTGAAAAAGAATAAATTATTGAAACAGGCCCTCCTAGCGGGCGTGATTTTCCTCTTTACCCTCGTTGGCTTTGCCAGCCGTAGCCATGCTGCTGACCAGTATGTCGATGACCAGGCGCATGTTTTAAAAGAGCAAACGGTTCGCTTCATTAATAATAAAAACAAGCATCTTAAGCAGGGACAAATCTATGTTGTCACGGTTAAGACGACTGGGGGCCAGCCGATTGACCAGGCAGCCGCACAATATTTTAAACGCCACCACCTTGGTAAAAATGCCACGATGTTGATGTATGCGATAAAGGATCGCAAGGTTCACTTTGAAAAGGGGAGCAAGATTGGTGAAATGTTTAGTGATCGCTACTTGGGGACAATTCTGACAAGTCATGTCAAGAAAGACTTTCAAAATGATAACTATGATGCCGGGGTTCAGTTAATGGTCGACCGGCTAACCGATTCGCTCAATGGTGAAGATGACAATGATTCACTAGCGACGCAAAGCACTTGGAGTGAGTTAGACAGTATGCTCAGCGTCTTTGGGGCGATCGGATTTATTGTCTTTGGGTTTATTTGGGCGATTGTTAAGCTATTCTCTGGTGATGCTCGCGATGATAGCTACTACGATCGTGACGATAGCTATTATGATCGCGACTACAGAAGCGAAAGTGGTTTTATTGATAGTAGTGATAGCGATAGTGGCAGTAATGACTCCGGTGATACCGGTAGTTGGTAAGGAGGAGAGATTTTGTTGAAACAACAGATAGCCAAAAATAGGCGCCAAGAATGGGGACTTCTTGGCAAAGCGTTGATTATCGATTACCTAGCAATTTGTGCTGTTTGCTATGGATATATCTATGACTATACGTTTTTCTTTCGGATCCATCCCCATAATAAGTTGGATATTGAAACGTCAATCGGCGATGCAATTATCCCGGCTTTTCGGACAGCAATCCAGCCGCAAGTGATTGGACTGGTAATCCTGCTTACACTGATATGGTGGGGTTGTACAGTGATAATAGCTTTTGCAGGCGTCCAGCGTAATAATATTACAGCGGTGATGAAGGAAAATCAGGCGGTGCCGGTGGATTTGGAAAGTAAACCACGCCTGGCGCAGGCGGTGACGAAGATTGCTAACGATGCGGGGATTCCCGTTCCCCAGCTCTTTATCATCGACAACCCGGCACCGAATGCCTTTGCTTTTGGTAAAGACACCCAGCACGCAGCCATTGCGGTTACCAGCGGGTTACTAAAGTTATTACGTGATGACGAGCTTCAGGCAGTTCTTGGGCATGAAATAGCGACAATCCGTAACCACGGCACCCGCTTGATGATGCTCTATTATTCTGTCAACCGGGCAGTCTGGAATCTCGGCTTAGGATTACTGACAACGGTTATTGGTTGGCTGCCGGATAATGAAAGTGAGCGTTCGACGGCGAAGAAGAAAGAGGCTGATAGTAGTGATGGCGCGGTACTAGTTTTGACAATCGCCATCCTCGTTATTATCTTGCCGTTTGTTGTCTTAGGGAGCCCGGTTGTTTTAGCGGTGGGAAAGCTACTTAATTTTTCCCTCAGTCAAGAACAAGAATTTGCTGCTGATGCTGGGGCAGTTGAACTTACCCGCAACAAGCAGGGGATGATCAAAACCCTTAACCGCTTCCGGAAGATCCAGCGCGAGATGGCCGGCTATGAACCATACTCCCGGATGTATTTTGTGGCGACTAGCCATGGTCAAGAAAAAAAGAATGTTTCTCCCGCCCGCTCTGAGCAACCGAGCTTACTGGCACGGATTCAGGATGCAGAAGAAATTACTGTTAAATAAAACAAACGTCTTACAAGCTTTACTGGCTCGTAAGACGTTTGTTTTTTATTTATTCTGGCGCTCCTGCAGGCTGGCAATCTCTGAATAAGCCGGGGCAAGCATCTCTTCTACTTGCTGGAAGAGCGGGATGTAGCGCTGGTAAACCTTAACGGCAGCAGGGGATGGTTGGTATGAGCTGACCTTACCGATAAATTGCTTATTTAACGGTGTATCAAGGCTGTCAATCATTCCGAGGCTCTGCATTGCCATCATGGCGGCACCGAGGCAGCCAGATTCAAATGAATCGGGGATGTTGACTGGACAGTTTAGGATATCCGCTAACATTTGCCGCCAGACCTGTGACCGGGCAAAGCCACCAGTTGCAGTAACGCTAACTGGTTCACCGACGAGGGCGCGGACAGCCTGGAAGACTGTCGCAATGTTCATTGAAATTCCTTCCATTACTGCGCGGAGCATGTCTGCTCGGGTATGAATCTGGGAAAGCCCGAAGAAGCTTCCCCGGGCTTTGGCGTTCCAGAGGGGTGCCCGCTCACCACCGAGGAAGGGGTGGAAGAGCAAACCATGAGAACCAGCAGGAACATCTTCAATCACGTGGTTAGCAAGAGTGAAGGGGTCAACATGCTCGTTTTTTACCGCATTTGTATCAACGAGGTGTTTAACGCCCCACTCATAGACGTCACCACCGTTATTTAATGGACCACCGACAACCCATAGTCCCTTATCAATAGCGTAACAGAACAAGCGGCGTTCCGGATCAATAACCGGGTGGTCAGTCACAACCCGGACAGCGGCTGAGGTGCCAATTGTGATCGTAAAGGTATTTTGTTTTGTTGCGCCAACACCAATATTAGAAAGGGCCCCATCGTAAGCACCGTAGATGAACGGAGTATCTTTAGGGATGGCGAGCTTTTCTTGGGCGGCCGTGGTCAAGCCGACTGCCTGGGTGGTTCCGCTGACAATTTCAGGAAGCTGTTCTTTGGTGATCCCGGTGAGTTCAAGGGCTTGTGGGTCCCATTGACCAGTTTTGAGACTAACTAGACCGGTACAAGAAGCAATTGAAATGTCGACTTTAAATTCATTAAAGAGGCGGTAGAATAAGTAAGCTTTGATGTCAGCAAAGTAAGCAGTCTTAGCAAAGAGTTCTGGCTCGTCTTCTTTTAGCCATAGTAGTTTAGTTAATGTTGACATCGGATGAACGGGGGTCCCAGTCTTAAAGTATAATTGCTGACCCTCAGTCATCATTTTAAGCTTGTCTGCTGCCCGTTGTGCCCGGCTATCCGCCCAGGTAATCAAGCGTGACAGGGGGGACTTGTTTTCGTCGAGCAAGATCAAACTTTGATTGGCGCTGGAAATTGAAACTGCCAGGAGTTTACCAGTGGAGAGGT
Source organism: Limosilactobacillus caccae (assembly GCF_900156885.1). Classification (GTDB taxonomy): domain Bacteria; phylum Bacillota; class Bacilli; order Lactobacillales; family Lactobacillaceae; genus Limosilactobacillus; species Limosilactobacillus caccae. The sequence goes on along the minus strand of NZ_FTOY01000011.1, from coordinate 625,678 downwards.
CCGCCTGTGCCGCGGCATCGCGAATTGCCTTTTCCGTTGCCGTGACCACTTCTTCTGGCTCTTGTTCTGCCATCCCAGCAGCGTTGCGGTGCAATTCGTAGCCATAACTCGCTTCGGCAAGCACCTGGGTAGTCGAATTATATAAGACTGCCTTTACACTGGAAGTTCCAACATCAACACCAATTATGTAGTTCATTTTGTGTTCTCCTTTAATAACTCAAATTAATTCTTTTACTATTATAACCGCTCACCACGATATTCTAAAGAGAATGGTGGGCAACGATTTCAACTGGTAAGAGGGTTGTCGCACAGCCTGTATCATGCTTTTTGATCTGACTGAGCAGTTTTTCTGCGGCGAGGTTACCCATCAGTTCCATATCCTGTTTAAGCAAGAAAATTCCGTCACCGACATATTGTGACCATTCCCAGTCGTCGAAGCTGACTAGGCCAAGGTCAGCCGGGAAGCTGAGATTCAGCTCCTTGAAAATACTCAGCAGGTCGAAGAGCACCGGTCCCATCAAGGAAATGACGGCGGTGCGGCCGGTAAGCTCATTAAACTGGTGGAGAAATGTTTTAACCAGCCAGTTACGATCATGTCCCCGGGTTTCAATGTTGTGATAGCTAAGTCCATTTTCTTCCGCAGCAACTTTTAACCCGGCTATCCGTGGAATCTGTCCTGATGCGTCGGCAAAGTGGGCACTAATCGTGAGGATGTTTTGGTAGCCACGGGCAACTAAGATCTTTCCTAAGCGGTAGCAGGCGTCCCGGTTGGCGCTGGTAACCCGGGCGACGGAAAGTGGCTGGTCATCGACTTCCCGGTCGACAACAACAAGGGGGAGGTTCGCGCTGATTGCTTGTTTATACTGGGAAAATTGCCGGGAATTAGGCTGGACAATAATCCCGTCAACCCGCTGCTGGTAGAGTCGTTGGAGCGCCCGTCCCTCAGTTTCAATCGAGTTATTAGTATTCATCAACAGAATATCATAACCAGCCTGCTGGAGGACATCGTCGATTCCCTTTGCTAACAGCGATGAGAAGGGGTTGGAGATGTCACCGACGAGGATGCCAATTACGTGGGTCTTATTTTGGCGGAGTCGTTGGGCGGAGGCAGTGGGAACAAAGTTTAGTTCCTTGATTGTTTGTTCGACACGCTTCCGGGTTGCCGGCCGCATTTTTTCATAATGGCCGTTGATAATTCGCGAAACGGTCGTGACGGAAACGCCAGCGGCTTTTGCAACGTCCGCGATGGTAATATGTTGTGTCATTTTGATCGTCCTTCACTTATTTGTTAATTGGTTCTTGCCACATGGGGTAGGAAATGCATGAAAGGGAGAGGTCAAAGCGTTGCTTGGCTAAAACCTCGCCATCAATTTGCCCGTATTGTTGGGGTGATGACTGGTAGGAAAGCACCTTTCCCCGGAAGAGGTGGGCAAAGCGGGAGTGGATGAGCTTGCCACTAGCAAACATGATGATTGCCCAGAGAAATGTCGGCCAGTGGCGCTTTTCGATGATGGCGAGTTCAAGCTTTTCTTCCCCAATTTGTTGGTCGGCCGCAATCTTGATTCCACCACCGATATAGGGGTGGTTGCTTGCCACCACGAGGAACGCCCGTGGAAAGTCGAACAGTTGCCCATCCTGGGTGACTTTCACGTGAAACGCGGGTTGTGTGAAGAGAATTTTGATGGTCTTAAAGGCGTACGAGAGGGTGCCTAGGCGGTGTCGATTTAAAAATGCTTTTAGCTTCGAATCAACGGTATGTTCAACAATTGCTGCATCAAAGCCGATTCCGAAGTTATTAAGGAAGATCCCCTGACTGTCATCCTGGTGGTTGGTAAACTGCCCGACGTTAATCGGATGAGGGTGGCTGTTGGTGATGATCTGCTGGAGGGCGGTTAGCGGTTGGGTTGAGATACCATAGCCCCGTGCAAAATCATTGCCGGTTCCTGCGGGGATGTAGGCAAGGGGGAGCCGGTGTTTTTGGTTAGCAGCTACTAGCCCGGTCATCGCCTCGTGAAGGGTCCCATCACCACCGATTACGACAAGGCAGGAATTATCAGGGTGGTGATTAGCGATTTCTTCAGCCAGGTCACGTGGCTGGCCGACTTGTTTACTTTCGACTGCCTGATATGAGATTGACGTATTTGTTAAGTAGGTACGAATCTTTTCCCAGACCTGCTGTCCCTTCCCACTTCCTGCGCGGGGGTTGATTAAAAAGATATAGTTCATTTTTAACTTGCTCCGTTCAAAAATAAAGGCCATGAATAAATCGTGGCCTTTAATGTCATAATAACTTCTATTATACGCTATTCCTACAATTAAAATAATAAAAAGTTGTGACCGCTAAGCCACAACTTTGTGATTAGACAAATAATGAAATTGCGTAAACTGCTCCAAGACCGGCAACCGCTAAGACAGATGTCAAGGTTGACCAGGAAAGGAGGGTTTCCTTTAGTGACAGGCCGAAGTATTCCTTGATCATCCAGAAACCAGCATCGTTAACGTGGTCGCAGAAGACAGAACCGGCACCGACAGCAAGAACCATCAGGGCAGCCATTGCGGAGTTAGACCCAAATTGCTGTGCCATTGGTGCGACTAATCCGGCGGCAGTCATTGCGGCAACGGTTGATGAACCGAGTGACACACGAAGGATGGCGGTGATTAACCATGCGGCAAGGATTGGTGAGATGTTGGTCTGGGCAAAGAGCGTTGAGATGTAATTTGAGATTCCACCTTCAACAAGGACTTCCTTGAAAGCACCACCACCACCGATGATTAAGAGCATTACGGAAATTTGCTTGATGGATTCAACCATTGAGTTGGAGATCTCACCCATCTTCTTGTCACGCCAAAGACCCATGCTAAAGATTGCAAAGACTAATGAGAGCAGCATTGCGAGGTCAGGGGCACCGACAAATTGGATGAATTCATTTACTGGGTTGTTCTTTGGAAAGATGAATGAGCAAATTGTGGCAATGGCAATCAAGATGACGGGCATCATTGCCGTTAATACGGAAATGCCAAACTTTGGTGTTTCGTCCAGGTCAAATTCTTTATATTCACCGAGTACTGAGATGTCAATGTCTTTACGGTAAACCTTTGGGTATACCTTGTGGAGGAACCAGTTAAAGACTGGACCAGCAATAATAATTGTTGGGATTGCGGCGACGATTCCTAAAAGAAGGACGTGCCCTAAGTTAGCACCAAGAATATCTGAAATTGCTGTTGGTGCAGGGTGCGGTGGCAAGAAGGCGTGGGTAACATTCAACGTGGCCGCCATTGGAATCCCGAGGTACATCAGCGGCATATCTAATTCACGAGCAATAATGAAGATGATCGGCAAGACAACGACTAACCCGACTTCGAAGAACAGGGCTAAGCCAATGATAAATGAAGCGAGGATTACGGCAACTTGGATCCAGCGCCGGCCAAACTTGTCAATCAGGGTAGTGGCAATCCGGTAACCACCACCAGCGTCAGATACCAGCTTACCAAGCATTGACCCGAAACCAAAGATAATTGCTAAGTGGCCTAGCTGGGAGCCAATTCCTGATTCGATAATTCCGGGGATCTTTGCAAATGGTAAGCCCAGCATCAGGGCGACGATAAATGAAGTTACAACTAAGGCAACAAAGGTGTTGAGCTTTAATTTAACGATCATGAAGATTAATAGGACAACACCGATTAAAACGATGAGTAATGGCATGAGTTACGACCTCCTAATGGGTTGATTGTTGTTGTAATTTAGCGATTGTTGAGTAGGCAGGGGTGAGTAGTCCCTCGACCTGTTGGAAAAGCGGCAGGTAGTTTTGGTAGACCTTTACCGCGGCTGCTTGGGGCTGGTAGGCGCTGACCTCACCGATCAATTCCTGAACAACATCCAGACTATCGACGATCTTGAGGCTCTTCATTGCCATTGTGATAGCACCGAGGCAGCCAGATTCAAATGAGTTCGGGATGTTGACGGGGCAATTTAAGACGTCAGCGAGCATCTGCCGCCATACTTCTGCCCGGGCAAAGCCACCAGTTGCCGTCACGCTAGCCGGTTCACCGACAAGGTCCCGGACAGCTTGGAAGACTGTCGCGATGTTCATGCAGATTCCTTCCATTACTGCCCGGAGCATGTCAGCACGGGTGTGGAGTTGTGAAAGTCCGAAGAAACTACCGCGAGCGTTGGCATCCCACAGCGGTGCCCGTTCACCACCGAGGAAGGGGTGGAATAACAGCCCATGCGCCCCAGCAGGAACGCCTTCAATGACGTGGTTTGCCAATGTATATGGGTCAACATTTTCATTTTTAACCGCGTTCGCATCGACGAGGTGTTCCACTGCCCACTGGTAAACATCACCACCATTATTAAGGGGGCCACCGACGACCCATAACCCATTATCAACGGCGTAGCAGAAGAGCCGCTGCTGGGGGTCGATGACGGGGTGGTCAGTTACGACCCGTACCCCGGCAGAAGTCCCGATGGTAATTGCCACTGTATTTTGCTTAATGGCGCCGACACCAAGGTTAGAGAGCGCACCGTCAAAGGCTCCGTAGATAAATGGCGTATCGGCGGGGATACCCATTGCCTTTTGGGCTCTTGCTGTTAGCCCCGTTGCCTGGGTAGTCCCGTTAACAATCGTTGGTAATTGGGACTTTTTAACCTTGGTCATTGCTAGTGCTTGTTCATCCCAGTCACCAGTATTAACATTCATCATCCCGGTACAAGAAGCAATGGAAATATCAACCTTAAACGTGCCGAAGAATTGCTGGAACAGGTAGGACTTGATGTCACCGAAGTAAGCAGTTTGATGGATCTTATCTGCCTGCGCTTGGTTTAGCCACATGATCTTTGTCAATGGTGACATCGGGTGGATTGGCGTTCCCGTCTTTGCATAAATTTGCTGACCTTCTGGACTGCGCTTCAGCTGGTTGGCAACCGCACGCGCGCGGGTATCTGCCCAGGTGATCACCCGTGATAATGGCTTGAACTGTTTGTCGAGCATGATGACACTTTGGTTGGCACTGGAAAATGATACCGCTAACAATTTTCCGCTTGTTAAGTCAGCATCCGCCGCCGCATCATGGATTACCTGCTCAACAGCGGTAAGCATCGCGACAGGGTCTTGTTCCGCCATTCCGTTAGCGTCACGGTAAAGGGAATAGCCCTGGCTAAACTTGTTAAGGACGGTTGCATGTTCATCGTATAAGACTGCTTTAGTGGAAGTAGTTCCCACGTCAACACCGATTAAATAGTTCATTTCTCTAACTTCCTTTGTTGTAGATTTTTTGAAAGCGCTTTGGTTTATCGTTACACCAAATAATATAATATTGAATGTAAGCGATGTCAACTCTAAAAAACAAATAAGGGTATCGTTTTCCTAAAAAATGGCGAAAAAGAAATGCTGGCAAGCGTAGAGCTGCCAGCACTTACTAATAATTATTAATTTACTTTAACTACTAATTTGCCGATAACTTGGTGGTCCTTAATCAGCTGTAGTCCCTTCTTAATTTCTGTAAATGGAAGGACCTTTTCAATTAACGGGTTGATTTTGCCGTCAGCGACGAGTTGGAGCATTTCCTGGTTCATCTTGCCAAGGTCTGCTTTTTGCGAAGGGTTATCGCTAAGATGGGCACCGCCAAGGTTAACAACGTCGATACTCAATCCCCGGTTGAACATTTGCGTAGCGTCTATTTCTGGGACATCGACAATCGTCACGAGGGTCCCATTGTAGGCTAAGCGGTTGAGGTCTTGCTCAGCTTCGACCTTACCAACCGTGTTGATTATTAGGTCAACCCCGTTGTTTGCAGTTAGTTCCTTAACGCGCGCACTAACGTCTTCCTTGCGGTAATCAATGATGGCGTCGGGGTGGAGTTGTTGAACATATTTGATCTTGTTAGTTGAAACAGTCGTGAACACCTGCCAGCCGTGAAGCTTAGCGAGTTGAATGGCGATGCTGCCGACACCGCCAGCGCCTGCATGGATAAGGACGGTCTTGACGTTTGTTAAGTTTGGCTTCCGTTCCACTGCGGTATAGGCAGTTAGGGCACCGCAAAGAAGACTGGCCGCTGTTTCATAACTGACCTTATCTGGAATTTTGGCAAGTTGATAGGTTGGGGCAGTGACATATTCAGCAAAGCAGCCATTTTTTGTAAGGTCGCCATGGCCAGATACCCGGTCACCAACCTGCCAGCCAGTTACGTGGTCCCCAATCGCAACGATTTCACCAGCAAGGTCAAGGCCGAGCGAATGGGGGTAGGTCCAGGCAGCAACACCACCTTCAACGACTTTGTAATCGACCGGATTTAAGCCGGCGGCATGGACCTTAATAAGGACCTGGTCGGCGGCGGGAGTTGGCTTCTCAATGTTGGCGATTGTTAAACTATCAATTGTTTTATCGTGTTGGTTTTGGACAATTAATGCTTGCAAGAGTAGTTCCTCCTTATTTTTAATTAGGGTAATTATATCATTAGCGATGATCTTTGATCTTATTTGTAAACGTTTACAATTTGTGGTAAGTTATTGGTGTAGATAGAAATGATGTTTAGATTTAATGTTTCCGGAAGGGAAGTTTAGGTAATGACAAATCATTTAACAGGTTTTCAAGATAATCAACCACAGCTGACACTTAACTATCAGGATGGTCACGATGTTACTTTGGATATTTTAACGAATGAAATTATCCGGGTATTCATGGACCGGGGTTGCACGACCAACTCTTATGCAATTGATGGGGATAAGCACCACACGACGAACTATGTTGTTGAAGATAAGGGCGACCACATTGAATTGCGGACGGCCAGCCTGATTGTTAAGGCATACGATAACCACGCGCTTGACTTCTATGATGGCGACGGTAACCCGTTGGTAATGGACTACCGTGGTCAGCGGGAGCCACTGCCAAACGACCTTGATGAGGAACATCAGTCGACGGTTCTTGCGGAAGGCCATGACATCAACCTCTTAGATAAGGCCAATGACCACTATTACGAAGTTATCAAGTCCCTTAGTCCGGATGAACAGTTTTATGGGCTCGGTGATAAGCCGGCCTTCTTGAACAAGCGGGGCTACGACTACGATAACTGGAATGTTGACTTTGGGCAGGTTCACAACGAATCAGTTAAGGGAATCTATAAGTCCATCCCGGTCATGTACGGCCTTAAAAATGGTCATCCGTATGGCTTGTTCTTCGATAATACCTATAAGAGCCACTTTGACCTGGGAAAGGAGAGCGAAAATTACTATTACTACTCTGCCAGTGATGGTAACCTCGACTACTACGTTTTAGGTGGTCATAGTTTGAAAGATGTCGTTGCCAACTACACTTACCTAACCGGGATCACCCCGCTACCACAGAAGTGGACCCTCGGTTACCAGCAGTCACGGTGGGGCTACAGTACCAGTGATGACCGGGTTGAAAAAATTGCTGACGGTTTTGCAAAGTACCACTTGCCAATTGATGTTATCCACCTTGACATTGACTACATGCGTGGCTACCGTGACTTTACCTGGGATACGACCAAGTTTAAGGACCCGCAGAAGTTTGTTGCGGAGATGAAGAAACGGGGAATCCGCTTGATGCCAATTCTCGATGCTGGGGTAAAGAAGGATGAAGATGGTTATGACATCTATGAAGAAGGGGTCAAAAAAGGCTACTTTGTGGAAAAGCCTGACGGAACGGTTTTCGTCGGTCGGGTATGGCCAGGTGACGCTGTCTTTCCTGACTTCGGGCGGCCAGAAGTACGGCAATGGTGGGCAAAGCACGTGAAATTCTTTGCCGACATGGGCGCCTGCGGAGTCTGGAATGACATGGACGAACCTGCTTCATTCGATGGTGAATTACCAGCTGACTTAGTATTCAGTGATGGCGAGCAAAAGAGTACCCATGCCAAGATGCATAATGTTTTCGGCCATTTACAAGCACAAGCGGCTTATGAGGGAATGAAGGCAGCTACTGGTAAGCGGCCATACATTATCACCCGGGCGGCCTATGCCGGAACACAGAAGTACTCGACGGTATGGACTGGTGACAACCAATCAATCTGGTCACACCTTCAATTGGCGATCCCGCAGTTGACGAGCTTGGGGATGAGTGGCTTTGCGATTGCCGGGACAGACATCGGTGGTTTCCAAAAGGATACGACACCGGAGCTATTGACCCGGTGGCTAGAAGCATCCCTCTTTGTTCCCCTGTTCCGGAACCACGCGGAAATGGGGACCCGCTACCAGGAACCATGGTCATTTGACCGGCAAACCCTCAACATCTACCGCGACTACCTTAACCTGCGTTACCGCTTCGTTCCGTTTATCTATGATCAATTCCGTCATGAAACAGAATCTGGCTTGCCAGTAATGCGGCCACTGGTCTTAAATTATGACCAGGATCCGGAAGTACGGCAGATCAATGATGAGTACATGGTCGGCACCAGTGTTCTGGTTGCACCGATTGTTGAGCAAGGGGCAACGAAACGGCTCGTTTACTTGCCAGCAGGAAAATGGCTTGATTTCTGGAACAATGCAGAATACTCCGGTCAGCAGACAATTGTGGTCAATGCACCACTTGAAAAGTTGCCGCTCTTTATCAAGAAAGACACGATCCTCCCATGGGGGAACAAGGTTAGCCACATCAGTGATCAACCAGAGAAGGTAATGACCTTCCGTCTCTTTGGTGACTGTGGGTCATATAAGCATTACCAAGATAATGGCCTTGACTTTAAGTACCAAGAGGGCGAATACAATGAATACTATGTTGAGGTTGCCGCAACCGGCGCGGTTAGCGTTAAGCTGAATAAGCATGGTTACGCGCCAACGTATGACCGGATTTATGTTGAGACCGACCGGGGCCGGTTTGAATTTGTCTATGACCAGGCGAACGGAAATTATGTTTGGCAAAAGTAAAGCGCATACCGGTAATCTACAAGACTGGGCGCAATCAGTTTGTGACTAAAAAAAGTTGGGCAATGAAGTTCATTACCCAACTTTTTTGCTTGCGTGAAGTTATTAGTAGCTGTAGCGGCGTTTAATTATAATATAATCGCCAGGGAATCACCGGTTAGCTCACTGTCTTATTGTTTGTCGTAATTAGACGTTATCGTTTCCTTATTTTACCATTCTCGTTTATAATATACTTGTAAGCGCTTTATTGGGTAGTGCTTTTGAAAATAGAAAGGATGTACACGATGGCTAATACGAATACTAAAGTTGCGATGGTCACTGGAGCAGGGCAAGGAATTGGTCGGGCAATTGCCTTACGGTTAGCAAATGCGGGCTTTGCAGTTTCGATTGCTGACCTAAACCTGGAGAATGCAAACAACGTCGCTGCCGAAATCGAACACGCTGGTGGCAAGGCGATTAGTGTGGAACTGAATGTTGCTGACCGTGATGAATTCTTTAAGGCGGTTCAGACAACAGCTGATAAGCTTGGCGGCTTTGATGTGCTGGTAAATAATGCCGGTTTAGGCCCGGTTACGAAGATTAAGGACGTCACGCCAGAGATGTTTACAAAGGTGATGAACGTTAACGTTGCCGGCGATATGTGGGGGATCCAAGCGGCCCTAGAGCAATTTGAAAAGAAACCGCGCCAAGGGAAGGAAGTTGTTGGAAAGATTATCAATGCAACGTCCCAAGCGGGGGTTCGTGGTAACAAGAATGAGCTGCTTTACAGTAGCAGTAAGTTCGCGGTTCGTGGCCTAACCCAGGTTGCTGCGCGTGACCTGGCAAAGCAAGGAATCACGGTGAATGCGTATGCGCCGGGAATTGTTGATACACCGATGATGAGAAAAATTGCGGTTGACCAGGGCTTAACAATGGGAGACTACGAGCCATTGGTGGCCTTAAACCGTCTTTCTGACCCTGACGACGTGGCAAAGGTGGTTGAGTTTCTGGCTAGTGATAAGTCCGATTACATTACTGGGCAAACAATCCTTTGTGATGGTGGGATGCAGTTTGCGTAGAATCAACGGAAATTAAACCTATTAAAAAGGGCACATTAGCAAATTCTGCTAGTGTGTCCTTTTAATGATCATCCTCTCAAAAAACGTGGTTTAATAGGTTCAAGTTACGCTGACTAAATAGCGTCTCTTACTTATTAATCTTTTGTGCATAGTCACGGGCGTTGTATAGCTCATAAACCACCCAGGTCTCAATCAGGGTAATAAGACAGATCAAAACAGCGGTGTAAGTTGCTGGGAGGATGAAGAGCAGTAGTAAGAAAATCCAGGAGATCCACGACCACTGATTTTCAATTGTCATGATTCGTTGGATCCGCTTCGTCGGGTTCGTGCGGCCGGAATTATTAAAGATCGTACGAATTTGGGCGAAGTAACGAACTTCAAAGATACTCTCAATGATGAAAATCGCCGTGATAACAGTTAGAAAAATTGTTTGCATTGCTTAAACTCCCTTATGTATATTGCGTTCTTAATAAGTTTAAAGCTAATGACAGAGGGAAGCAATTACTTTCTTTAAAATGAAAAATACCCCCAATTATTAAAATTAGGGATATCTTCCAGATTTTCCACAAATCAAGGAATAGTAGGGTGGAACCGTGGCTCCACTGCTATTAGACATTTAGTGTCTTGCCATACTCATTGTTGATGGTGTCGACAACGTCCTTAGCCTTCATGTTGTCTTCAACAATGGTTTCACCATCGCGAAGTGTGTACTTCCCGGCTTCATCCAAATTGTTAAAGTCAACATTGTTACCATTAGCATCTACAAAATCAAACTTCGAGTTCTGGAAGTTCTTAAGAGCATCTGCATTAATTTCCATGATTATGCTTCCTTTCAGATTCTGTTATACAACTTTATTAGGAAAAGTTAAAGTGAATTTGCCAAATAAATGTTAAAAAACTTACTTTAATGCGCCACTTGTCTAATAGGAAAATAAGTGTTTACGTGTTATTTCACTGAAATACACTTTGACATTCCACTAAAAAACAAAGTAATATTTTAAGGGAAAATTATCTTCGGGGACGTACTAGCACAAATTCTGCTGGTACGTCCTTTTTTATGGAGTGGGCAGGAGAATGGATGAAGTTTATTTATTAAAAGTGATTGAGTTTCTGTTATCGCGAGACATCTTTAGTGAGCTAAAGGACCCCTTCTTGATCGGGGGCCTATTGCTGTTAGTGGTGCTAATCACCTTTTTGATTAACCCGAACCTAAGGGCGAAGAAGGTATTGTGGCAGTCATTTCTGATCCTTGGCGGGGGGATGGTGATCATTGCTGGAACAGCAGTGGCAATTAACCGGGCAAACCAGCAATATACGGAGCCCTTTGTAAAAAACACCCCTAAACACCGGACACTTGCACAGCAGACAATCGCGCACTACTACCATAAAAAGGGGCTTGCCGGTAGAATTCGGGTACAATCTGTCTCACAGAGCCAAATAATGTTTGTTCCCCAGTTCTGGGATGTTAATTATACTTATACGGAGCAAATTGATGGTCAGCAAGTAAAAAAGAAACTTACCACAACCCTTAATCCTGACTTAACGGGCTTTTATGACGCGCCACCATTTAGCGGTAGTAAAATCACCCGGGCAGATTTTAAACCGGGTGCAGCAGCGAGTGAGCTGGGGGCGACAGCTGATAAACAGCCAGCGGTAGTTGAACAGTAGCAGACAGAAAGAAAAACCTTGCAGGCCCAGTTGCCAGCCGCTTTCCGGGTGAAAGCAATTGCCTATAATTTGGCTGATCAGACAACCGCAAAATCACCGCAGTTCCAGGAGTTGAAGCAACAGGTCCGCGCAAACCGTCAGCAGGGCCTGCCGGTCGGGGGCTACTATAACCTTGACCTAGCACAACTAGCCCGGGATGGGGTTATCGATTTTGTCGTGGATATTGCCATTAATGATGAGCAGGAGAGTGATGATCTTGAAAGCAGGAGAACTTTATTAAAGCAAAGGTTAGTGGGCTAGACTTTAATGGATTTTGGGATGGCACTTATTACTTCCGGTTTGCGGAACTGCCAAAAGAGCAGTTAAGGCTAGCGATTTTAAATGGTCAGTTGCAGTCGGCAAACTGGGTAGCTGACACGCGGCCTAACGGGACGGATTGATAGTGGCAATGAAATCTTACTAGTAACTAAAAAATGCCTCCTAAGCTGCTGAGCTTAAGGGGCATTAATTATTTTGACTTGTCATTATTGGGCAGTGTAGCCACCGTCAGCGACAAATTCTGAACCAGTGCTGAAACTTGATTCATCAGATGCGAGGTAAAGGGCGAGATTAGCAATCTCAACTGGTTTACCGAGCCGGCCCATTGGGTGGAGACTGATTAAGTGTTCCTTCACCTTTGGATCAGTTTCCATTAGGTGTTCAACCAGTGGGGTCACGATGTAGCCGGGGTGGATGGAGTTGATCCGGATGTCATAACCCTTCCGTGCGCAATCGAGGGCGGCGGACTTAGTAAGGAGACGGACACCACCCTTAGAAGCGTTGTAGGCAAAGAGGTCTGGATCACCAATTAGCCCTTCAATTGATGAAAGGTTGATGATGGAGTTCTTTTCTCCATTATCCTTCATGGCTTCGATTCCGAGCTTAACTCCCCACATTGTTCCAGTAAGGTTGATGCCAATGGTCTTATTCCAGTTATCTTCGTCCATTTGTTCAACATCAGCATATACACCAATGCCGGCGTTATTGACAATGACATTAACTTTCCCAAATTTATCAATCGTTGCCTTAATAACCTTTTCCCATTCGGCTTTCTTAGATACGTCTTGTTGAACAAAGAGGGCGTTATCGCCAAGCTTCTTTGCGAGGGCTTCCCCTTCATCAGTGTGGCGGGCAGTGATGACTACCTTGGCACCTTCTTCAACGAAGCGTTCGGCGACTGCTTCACCAATTCCCTTGGATCCACCAGTAACAATTGCAACCTTATTATCTAAACGTCCCATTGGAAACATCTCCTTAAAAATATCTAACAATGTCAACGGTTACATTATAACGCAGCTTTGTGAAAAACGTAACTAAAACCTGGTAAAAATTGGCGAAGGTTTTTACGATTTTACTGCTCTGCCGAGATTTGCAAAGTAAAGAAAAAGATCACAAGCTTTTATGCCGGTGATCCTTGTTGATAATTGCTTTATTTGCTTAGGGAGTCTGCTGCTTCGGCTTCACTGAGGTGGTAGTGTTCGACTAGCTTTTGTTTGATTACTTGGTCGGGGATGTCTAATTCTCGAAGGGATTGGATAAAGTTTTGAATTCCTTCCTGTAGCCCTTCTTTAAGTCCTTCTTGACGGCCGTCGTACCGTGCGTCTGCTAATAGTGTTTCAAATTTCATAAAGTTCCGTCTCCTTTCCGGATTGTGTTTTATCCTGCTAACTTCGTCTTGAATATTGTTAATGAACCTACTTTTATTGTCCACGTGATTGCGCATTAAGGCAAGGAAACTTTTAATCGGTTCATCATCTTTTAGGAAACTTTTCGCTTTAGCATTAAAGATGGTTACGGTGCGGTCATCGCCAAAGAGGAGGTGGGGATCACGGGTGCAAGCCATCTTAAACTCATAACGGGCCCAGCCGCGCCCAAAGTAGTCAAAATTACAAAACATTAGGGCATATGTTGGGTACTTTGCCAAAATGCGGTAATCATCGGTTGGGTTCAATAATTCCTGGTCAGCTTGCCCGAGATAATAACGCAAGCGGTAGGGCAAGTTATGCTGGTCGGCCATTTGCATTTCAATAATAAAGACCCTGCCCGCGTGATCTTTAACATAGACATCATAGACGATGTTCCTGGCCGCAACTGCCCGGATCTCTTTTTGGGTCGTGATATCGGCTAGCTCTTTGATTGCTAGGTGCGGCAGCGCTCGCTGAATTAGTTGTAGGCATATTTTCTTGTTTTCCATCACCAGGCCAAACATCGGGTCACTGGTGATCGTCATATTATTCCAGCGTTCACGTAGTTGAGAGATATATTCGTCACGGTTAATTTTCGCCATAAAAATGCTCCTTAAGAGATATTAGGAAATCCTCCTATAATTTATATACGTAAAAAAAGCAAAAATGCACTTTTGAGATGGTGAAAAAATGTTGTGGTGCGTTCATGCTTTATTAAGCAACCGATGAAATAAAGGAAGCGCCCGCCTAATTTTGCATTTCAGCCTGAAATCCAGTAATATCATTAAAGATTAATTTATTCGGGGACGGATCAGCTAAAATTCTGCTGGTGCGTCCTTTTTGGTGAAATGGGGCAGCAGGTTAATGAAAAAGATTAGTACCCTCAGTATTCTTCTCGTTGAGAGCTTGGTCGTGCTAGTAGCGTGGTATATCCGGGTGGTTGTTGATGCGCAATGTTACCCGGCTAATGGCTTTTATGGTTTACTAAATTGGTTGCAAACGTCCTTATTTATCGTTATCGGGCCAGTCTATTTTTCAATAGCATTCGTTTTGGTTAGCGTTAGCTATTTACTACTTAGCAAGCTGCTTCCACGGGTGAAGAACTGGTTAATCCATGCGGGACTAGTAACATTTTTCCTCCTGGCAATTGTGGCCCCTTTAGCTAATAGCATTGCCCACCATCAGGCAACAGCGCCACGGGTAAAGCAAGACGCGACAGCCAAGAAAAGTAGTCCGAAAGAGAAAGCAGAAAAAACAATTAAAAAGCTGTATCGAAAGAAGGGGCTAGCTGGGCAAATAAGGGTCATCTCAGCAAGCAAGGATTTGACGGAAGCCAATTATGGGACCTATGAGATCGAGTATACTTACACGGAAACAATCGATGGCAAACGGGAAGAAAAAAGGCTTTCTGACAGCTTAGATTCATCGTTAAACAACTTTACGGGGGACCGGCCATTTAACCCGGGTGGGATTACTCGCGATGACTTCAAGCCGAAGATGATCGCTGATTCACTGGGCGCCACGGCTGACGACCAGCCTTATGTAAGAGCGCAGTACAAGTTTGAAGAGGGACTTTTGCAGCAGCAGTTAGCCAGTTACTATGATGTTCACTCCATCGAATATAATTTAAAAAGGGGCATTGGCGAAAAAACACCGCAATTCAAGGAGCTAAAGGAGCAAGTTTTAGCGAACCGTAAGCAGGGGCGACGCCTTGGCGGTTATTATGACCTGGATATTCCCCGGCTAGCGCAAGATGGTGTCGTTGCTTTTGTCGTGAAGATTGATGCGAAAGTTCCTGATGAGCGATTACGGGATGAAAAAGGGTCACAAGAGCAAAAGATGAAGGGAGATTCCCTAGAGCAAGAAGGGGTGCAATCCAATAGGGCGGCCAAGCAGGAATACTTAACGGCAATTAATCAGCTAAACGTCGCGAACTTTTGGGATGGTGAGTACTACTTTAAGTTTAAGTCGTTTGCCCCGTTTACTGAGGACTATTGTGTTAAAGCAGTAATTAAAGATAGCACGATTCAATCGACGCGGATTTTTCAGGATGATTAAAAGGGATTACAGGTAGTTCGCTTGTAATCCCTTTTGAATATGTTTGTAATATTAGATGAATTGAACGCCACCGTCGATTTGCACCGCTTGACCAGTCATGTAGTCGGCCTTTTCTGATGCAAGGTAGGAGACAAAGTTAGCTACGTCAGAAGGGTGTTCAACCCGTCCAAGGGCGATACCGTCAATCGCAGCTTTAAGGTATTGACCTTTTTTATCGTTTAATGATTTTTATAAGATTATTCGAGCTTAAATATAGCTCATCAGTTAAGAGCACCTGATGAAATATTTATCGTTCGCTTAAACCTATTTAGGCAATGCCAAGCTTACTGGATGAATTTAAAACATTCAACTAGCTTTGTATACTTGTATACTTGTATAATTAAAATTGAGAAACTTTAAGTTAAATATTGGTGGGAATATAAATGAAAAGTAATTTTGCTTTCTTAGAAAATAATTTTGAAACGCAGGATTTATACGATACGGCAAAAGATGCGGAAGATCTTTACACCTTTGGCAAGTTTGCCAATGAATATGAGTCCATCCGTAAAATAGCAGAGAATGTAGCTAGGATGCTTCTTGACCTTAACTATGTCTCAATGGATGAGAGAAGTACATTCAATGATTGTTTACGTGAGATTAAGCACCAGCGATTAGCTGATGCCAACATAATTGATATCTTTTACAGATTAAAGAATACAGGTAATAGTGCAGCACATACTTTACATAAATACTCGAAGCAAGAGGGCCTTAGTGGCTTGAAAGATATGTATACTTTGCTGGTATGGTTTGTAAATAATTACACTGATGAACAACTAGCTTTTGATGATTTTACCGAGCCCAAAGGTATTAACGAACTCTACAAGACCACTAACAGTCGTAAAGTGATCTACGTTCAAACTGCTGATAATGGAGACGGTAAGTGGCCGGCTTATATTGGCTTAGAAAAAATTGGTGATGCTACTACAGACGACTTAGAAACGGATAACACTCCTAACAGTGACGATCTTCGGAAAGTTGCTGAACGGCGGATTAAACAATATATGGAGACTGCAGGAGTGCCGCATAAGCTCCAATGGGCAGAACTCGCTTACCGGAAATCTGATCACACCTGGTTTAGAGACTATGATGTTCATGAAGTTCTTGATCGTTCTCATGTGAAAAAGACAGAAGTGACAGAAGGAAACGAATGGTACGAAACCGATGTTGAGACAGCTAAGAAGGCGATCCAAGCTGTAAAAGAAGGAAAAAAGTCAATCGAAAGCCTCAACACAAAACCTGCTCCAATCAAAATTGTCTTGCGCCCAGAACAGGATGCGGCAGTTAAGAAGACGGAGAAAGCTTTTAAGTCATATGACAAAATGCTTTGGAATGCTAAGATGCGTTTCGGCAAAACTTTATCCGCACTGCAGTTAGTCAAAGACGAGAAGTATCAGCATGTTTTGATTATGACCCATCGTCCAGTCGTCGATGAAGGGTGGTTTGAGGACTTTAAAAAGATAGGGATGCCGAGTGCTGGCTACCTTTATGGTTCCAAAAAGGATGGAGAAGACTTTGATTACTTAACCCAAAGCAAAAAGCCATTTGTTTATTTTGCTAGTCTGCAGGATCTTCGTGGTTCAGAACTAGCTGGGGGCTCTGCTGGTGACAAGAATGAAGCCATTTTTAATACAGAGTGGGATTTAGTAATTGTGGATGAAGCGCATGAAGGAACCCAAACTGAGTTAGCCCAAAATGTTACTAAGTTAGTAGTTGGTAAGAATACTAAATTACTTGAATTGTCAGGAACGCCATTTAATATTCTTGACCAGTATGATGAAGATCAGACCTACACTTGGGACTATGTAAATGAGCAAAAAGCTAAGTATACTTGGGACAAAGAGCATCCTAATGAGCAGAACCCATATGCTGGATTACCCCAGGTACATATGTTTACTTTTGAAATGAGTAATCATTTTAGTGATATGCGTTTTATCGGTGATGATAAGCGTTCCTTTAACTTTAAAGAATTTTTCAAAGTAAATGATCAAGGGGAATTTGTTTACAGTAATAAGGTCCGCCAATTCTTGGATAACATTACCACGCCCAATGATGAGACCAATTATCCATATTCAACGAAAGACTTTCGGGACCGGTTACGCCATACATTGTGGATTATGCCGGGGGTCAAAGAAGCAGATGCCCTTGAAAAGATGTTAAAGCAGCACCCTGTTTTTGGGATGGAATATAAGATTATTAACGTCGTTAAGGATGGGGATAACGAAGGGGTTGCTTCCCAAAGTGATGTTGACCTGGTTAAGAATGCCATTGGGGATGATCCAGCTAAAACGAAGACGATTACCCTTACCGTTCGCAAATTGACAACGGGTGTTACTATCAAGCCGTGGACTGGTGTTTTATTTCTCTCAAACACTAATAGTGCCATGCAGTACTTGCAGGCAGCCTTTAGAGCACAAACGCCATATTCATCAGCATCATTTGGAACCAAGACGGACTGTTATATCTTCGACTTTGCACCGGACCGGGCCCTGACTGTGATGGCTGCATCAACTCAGTTAAACACGGGCGTTGGTAAACGGACCAGTTCAGCTCAAAAAGAAAAGATGGCTGAATTAATGAACTTCTTACCAATTATTGGTGAAACTGGTAATGGGATGAAGCCATTTAAGGTCGATACGATGTTGGCAAAAATTAAGCGAGTCTATGCTGAAAAAGCGGTCAGGACTGGATTTGATGATGATTCACTATATAGTGATGAATTGTTGATGCTTAAAGATGTTGATTTGAAAGCTTTTAACGATTTGAAAGCAATCGTGGGGACTACCAAAGCAGAGAAGAAACCGTTCAAAGTTGAGGTCAATAACCAGGGACTGACTGATGAGGAATATAGTGATGCTTTAAAAGGACAAAAGCGTCCTAAAAAGGAACGAACTCCAGAACAACAAGCTGCTATGGACAAGATGAAGCAGCTCAAAAAGCAACGGAAGACAATGATCTCGATCCTTCGTTCTATCTCAATTCGAATTCCAATGATGATTTACGGAATGGATGTGGAACTGGACGAAGATGTTAACATTAACAAGTTTATCAATAAAGTTGATGACCAATCTTGGAAAGAATTTATGCCCAAGGGTGTTACTAAGGAACTCTTCAAAGAATTCTCCAAGTACTATGACCAAGATGTCTTCATTGAAGCCGGGCGGATTATCCGTAACCGGGTGAAGTCCCTGGATCAAAGTGACCCAATTGAGCGGACTCGCCAACTGGCACTGATTTTTGGTACTTTTAGAAATCCGGATAAGGAAACCGTGCTAACACCTTGGCGGGTTGTTAATATGCACCTCGGTAAGACGATTGGTGGGTATTCGTTTTATGATGATAACTTTAATAACACGACAGTTGATGGGGTAGATGCTAGTCACTGGATTCACACTGACTATACTTCACAAGTCTTTAAGCGTGATACGCATATTTTTGAAATCAATTCAAAGACAGGACTGTACCCCCTTTACGCGGCGACATCGTTGTATTGGCAAGAGTACCAGAAGCAAAAACAAGCAACTGCGGATAATGTTTCTTTTGAAAATAAATTAATGATTTGGCAGCAAATCTTACGTGAGAATATCTTCTGTGTTGCCAAAACGCCAATGGCAAAGGCAATCGCTACGCGGACATTGGTTGGGTATCGGGATTTTGATACGAATATTGAATTTATTGATAATATTGTTGAAGATTCCAAGAAGGATGTTAAGGCAGAAGCCAATAAGATTAAGGAGGTATTTGGTAATTTGAAATTTGATGTAGTGATTGGGAATCCTCCTTATCAAGCTGAATCCCATGGTGAGCAAGATAACTATTCTGCGCCTATTTATAATGAGTTTATGGATTTATCTTATGAGCTAGCTAGCCTTGTTACTTTGATAACGCCTGGAAGATTTTTATTTAGTGCAGGAAGTACTCCCAAAGACTGGACTCAAAGGATTCTAAATGACAAACATTTTGAAGTTATTCAATATGAACAAGTAAGTTCTAAAATTTTTCCTAGAACAGATATTAAGGGTGGAATCGTAATTAGTTTAAGAGATGCAAGCAGAGATTTTAAATCTATTGCTGAAAAATATGCACCTGCAGGTATTTATATTGCCTATGATCAACTATTCAATATCATGAAAAAGGTAACTGCAAGAGACTTTACAAGTTTTAGTGACATTATTTATGGTAGAAATATTTATAGATTTACTGATATGATGCATCAAGAGCACCCTGAAGCGAAAAGCAAGTTAAGTAAGGGACATGCCTATGATCTTTCATCTAACATATTTAAAAGGTTATCTAATTTATTCTTAGATGAAAAACCTGTGAATGATGAGAAGCAATATGTAGGTATCGCGGGAAGAGATAAAAACCAGCGGGTTGTAAAATATATAAAGAGAAAATATATTAAGCCAGTTGAGAACCTTGATAAGTATAAGGTCTTTGTTCCTAAGGCAAATGGTACCGGAGCGTTAGGCGAAGTATTAAGTACACCCCTAATCGGGGAACCCCTAATCGGGGCGACTGAGACATTTATTAGTATTGGATCTTTTTCCACAAAGTTAGAAGCTGAAAACACGATGCGTTATGTGAAAACAAAGTTTACTAGAGCAATGCTTGGTATTCTTAAAATCACTCAAGATAATACTGCAAAAACTTGGCGATTAGTCCCTATGCAGGATTTCACTTCCAATTCCGATATTGACTGGTCACAGTCAATCGATAACATTGACCAACAACTCTATAGAAAATATGGCCTATCACAAGATGAAATTAACTTCATTGAATCTAAAGTACAGGAGATGAAGTAATGAATAAGTCTTTTTATGACCTTAAGAGAAAAGACCAAGAAGCATATTTAATGTTGCCGATTATCCGTGAATTAAAGCGACTTGGTGGCCAAGCTAGTACTAAAGAAGTTAGACGATCGGTAGTTACTAATGATGAGTACATTCCAGAAGATGCGCTAACTAAAACGACTACTTCTCGCAATGGAAATGTCTATCACCCGTTTGAATTTCCATTTAATTTCGCCGTAACTAACTTGATTATGGCAGGGTATTTAGAACGTCCTAAAACAGGATTAATCCTCCTAACAGAAAAAGGACGAGCATTTCAGGGTAACCAGGATGAATTAACTACAAATGTTTATAAGCTGTCTTTACCAATGTGGAATGAGCGTTTAAAAAAGAATGTTCACCAGCATGATATTGCTATTAGCGACGAAGATGCTAATACCAGTAAGTCTGAAGAGTGGCGATCTGAATTGCTAGACGCACTAATTGCATTAAAGCCTTCCAAGTTTGAATTGTTCTGTCGGGCATTAGTCAAAAAAATGAATGTTGATATTGATGAAACAATCGGTGTTAAGCTAAGTGGTGATGGCGGTATTGATGGCTATGGCTACATGACTACTGACGACTTTCGGACTACTAGAGTAGCCATCCAAGCTAAACGTTGGAAGTCTGATAGTCTAGTATCATCGCCGGAAATCGACAAGTTTCGGGGAGCAATGGATAAGTATCGTGCCGAGTACGGCATCTTCATTACGACTTCATCTTTTACTAGGGATGCGATTCGTGCAGCACGATTAGGTACGAGGGTTGTTACTTTAATTGATGGTGATCACTTAGTGGATTTAGTAGCGAAATATCAACTGTATGTGACACCAGTGATTACTTATGAATTAGGTGACTTTTTCACTAACGATGATTAACTTTTCTGCAGGTTTTCTGCAGGTTATAAATGATTTGGGCAGGCTAAATGCCGGTATATCAATAAATTACCAGTTACGTTTTCTGCAGGTTTTTAAGGAAGGAGGAACTAATGGACTATTTTAACTTGCCAGATGAAGATCAATATATAGAGTATAAGAAAAACAGTAGTAGCCTTTCTAAAGAAATGTGGGAAACAGTATCATCCTTTGTAAATCTTTATAATTTCTTTAAGTGCTCTTGCTTAACTGTAGATAGAATTTTGAATTTAAATAGCTGTGGATGTGTGGAGGCTTTAACCTATGACTGAAAATATAATCAAATCATCGGAGCGGGTTAAAGATCATGGCGAAGTATTTACCCCAAAACGAATCGTGAAGTTAATGCTGGATCAACCTGAGATTCAGGCCAAAATTAATGATTTAACGGCAACTTTTTTTGAGCCATCAGCAGGAGAAGGTGCTTTCCTAGTTGAATTATTAAAGAGAAAGCTCAAAGTTGCGGCCGATAAAAGTAGCTCTGCAAAGGTCTTTAATACTAAAAGCCTAATTGCCTTGTCAACTTTATATGGAGTTGAATTACTTGAAGATAATGTTGAAATGTTAGTAATGAATATGATTACTACATTTAATCTTGAATATAGTAAGATCATTAGTGAGAAATTTGCTGGTAAAGTCAACCAACATGTCCTTGATAGTGCAAAAGTGATTATTCAAGCCAATATGGTTCAAGGAAATACTTTGGAAAAGACAACTTCTGATGGCTCACCAATCATTTTTAGTGAATGGAAACCAGAATCTGGTAATAAAGTGCAAAGGGCAGAATATACTTTTGAATCCATTATTAACCAAAGTGGACCAACAGGGACTGTTCAAGGTGCTACGGAAGAAGTCGATTTATTCGCCGATACGGGATTCTTTGAAGACGCCAAAAAAGAAGAACCGAAAATGAAGCAGTATGCTCTTTGTAGTTGGACCAGTATTTATAAGCAAAAGATTGAATAGATCTTAGAAATCCATATTTGTATTTGATTTCAACGACTATGAACGCTTCCTAGAAGAAAGACGGCATTTGATGGCGGAAAAAATTCATCAGTACTACAATAAACTTTAATAAACAAATAGCATCTTGGACAAATCTGAGATGCTATTTTTAACAGGAGTAGATTATGAACACAAACAAGCAAATCAAAGGCTGCTTATTCGGTGGTGCCTGTGGGGATGCCCTCGGCTACCCGGTTGAGTTTGCAAATTTGGCTGAAATTACTGCGACATATGGGGACGGTGGAATAACATTTGCGAATTTTTGCGGGCGACCGCTTATTTCTGATGATACGCAAATGACGCTTTTTACCGCTGATGGCTTGCTGATGCCAGGCGATCGGGTTACCAACGTTTGGCGATGTTACCAGGACTGGTTAGATACGCAGTTCAAGCATGACATCACGGAGATGAGCCATGAGCCGATTAGCAGGCTGGTAAATTATTCGGAATTATTTGCCAGCCGTGAGCCGGGGCGTACCTGCTTGCACACAATCGCTTTTGGCAAATATGGAACACAAGACCAGCCCATCAACCACAGTAAGGGTTGCGGCGGGGTAATGCGGATTGCGCCTGTCGGACTTCTTACGACCATCAGCGCCCGTGAAACAGTTGACTTAGCTTGTGCCATTGCAAACTTGACTCACGGTCACCCACTTAGTTCACTTGCATCAGGATTGATGGCGGCATTGATTAGGCTTGCATTACAAGGGCAACCGATAGCCGTCGCCATTCAGCAAGCGATGCAGCTGGTCGAAGAAAAGTTTGCTTCATATGCGGAGTTAGCAAGCTTTCGCCAACTCATCGCGCTGAGCATCAGTCTCGCTGGCCAGCCTGGTTCGGACCAAGCCAACCTTGCCCAACTTGGCAGCGGCTGGGTCGCGGAGGAGACGCTGGCGATCGCCTTGTACTGTGCGTTAAAGTATTACGATGATCCACGGCGGGCGGTTGAAGTGGCTGTTAATCATGATGGCGATTCTGATTCGACCGGCGCATTGACGGGCCAAATCTGCGGTGCGTTTGCTGGGGATGACTGGCTACCGACGACATTCGTGCAGCAGCTAGACGCCAAAGAAGTTTTGGCCGCGATTACTGATAGTCTAAGCAAAGCTGCTGGTGACTAGCAATTGTAAAAGGAACATTATTAATAGGTGGGTCAGCTTCGTATACTTTGCCGTTTCTCATGAGATGGTAAGGTGGGCGTCCACCAGAGCAAGGAGTATAATAAGGGTAATCTTATAAATTGGGGGATTTAGTAATGAAAAAGATCGGTTTAGTTTGTATGGGAGTATTGGCGTGCGTTACGCTGACGGCATGTAATAATTCACGCCATGATTCAATAAAGAATTCTACAAGTAGTGAAGTGGTTAGTTCTAGTAGTGTTTCCCAAGCTAAAACGGAATCTAATGAAAGTACATCATCTAGTAAGTCAACTGCTGATGAGACATTAGACAACCTAAAGCCTGAGCAAGTTGCTAGTGCAGTTCTCGTTGCTGGTACTGATCATTCAGCATGGGAAAATTTAAAGGAGAGCTGCTTAAATGGAGATGGTGACCTTAAAGTTTCACTTGAAAATGGGGTTGGTGTTACACAGCCTGGCACTGGTATGTATTATTTGCTTTCGCTTGATGGTGAAAGAGCTGGGATGATTAATGGGTATACGATAAGTCAGGATGGTAAGACTATTTATTTATACAGTGAAGGTGAACCGGGATCAGCTGAAAGAACAGTTGCACCATTTAAGACCTTGTCCGCTGACAAAATCATTCAGATAGCACAGAATAATAGTGACGCTAAGCAAATTGCCTCAAATGTTTATATTGAAGGATAATTAGTAACTAAAAAGCGAGGTTAAACGATCCCATAGATCAATTAACCTCGCTTTTTCTATCCAAACGTCCGCCCGTTAAACCAGGCAAACATATCATCGACCTTTGCATGGTTGACCTCGGCAGTGTTACTCAACATCTGGTAGGTTACCTCAGGGGTTGGTGTAAGCCGATTGGTCAAATCAAAGCCGTTCTTTTGGTAAAACTTCAGCCGCCGCTGTCGCTGGTGATTATTGGCAGCACTTGGGTCAAGCTGCTCAATATCTAAGACCAGTGTATCTTCAGCATAGGTGTCATTAAGCTGCTGGAGAATTCGACTACCATAACCTCGTGACCGGATCTGGTCATTGACGGCGAGGTACAGAAGGTAGTGGATGCCCTGATGGTGGACAATGTAGGTAAAACCAATGAATTGCTGTCCATCATAGTAGGCGGTAAAATCAGCGCGGGTAAAGAGGCGCTTAAACATTAAGCGTAGCCAGGCCTCTTGTTCATAACCCGGGAATGACCGGTAGTAAAGTTGCTTAATAAAGCGGTATTCCGGTAAGAACGGGGTGACTGGTTGCGTTGTTAGTGTCAAATTATCCCTCCTAGTTGAAGCCATTCTATCAAGATTATTTGCCTTTTGCTAGTTTTCTACACGGACTTAGACGATTCTTAATTCTCGGAAAAATTTATATTGTCGTTTCGAACAAATGTTTGATATAATGAAAGGGATAATAGGAAGAGTTTAATAGGTCTATCGCCAATGTTAATCATCAAACGGACGAGCTGAGGTAAGTTCCAATAAGAAGACAACAATACTTTAGGGAGTAATAATCATGTTAGATATTTTGGATTATACAAAGCAGGAACTAATATCCGATGCTGATTTTTGGAATTTTACGGGGCAGCACATTACTACGCCCACCGCGTTTAAAGGGGTGTCGTTTGTTTCGTCAATTAAGTTTATTGAAGAAAACCTTTTGCCGCGGTATCAACAGGTCACCCTCGTCCTTGGCCTGAGCGATAACGGGGCAGAATCAATTGGCAAACGGTTGAGTCAGCTGACAAGTCGCAATGAATTTGTGAAATATGGCTACCGTCACCAAGATAGTGCGTTCACCCAGCGCATCCTGGATGGCAGTTTAAAACTATTCTTCACGAAAAAAGAGTTAATCCATACCAAGACCTACATAATGACCAATGATACCGACTACCTTGCCTTCTCTGGATCAATGAACCTGACAGAGGCGGCTTTACACCGTAACGTTGAGCAGCTGGACTGTGACTATGGCAAGCAGACAGATAAACTGTACCAGTGCCACCAGCAACTATTTCAAGATAACCTTGACCATGCGGCTACTTTCCTCGACGCCAAAAAGATGGCGGGCTTTTTAAAAGCGAAAAATGAACAGCAGCTAGAGATAAACGTCTACACAGATATGGCGGAGATGGTGAAGAATAAGGATGAAAATAGTAAGGATGTTGTTGTCTTAGAGCCTACCGAGATTAAAAAGTTCAGGGAAGACTACCGCGCTGACGAAGAGATGGAGAAGCTATCAGCGCAGGAGAAGTTGAGTGTTGCCCAGACAGTTAAACTGTTTGGGGATGCTGGCTATAAAAAACGCAACCTGGAGAACATCGGAAAAGAACTCTATAGTCTTACGCAAGTAGTGAAACGTGAATCACGAAAAAATGCGGTCGAGGGTAAGATTAATAAGGAAGAAGATCTTTACCCGAAACCAGTTTTGCTTTACAACAATGGTCAATTGTTTGAGTCACCCCGTGTGGGCGACAATGTAAAGTCGGAAGTGGTGAAGTCTGATTTAGCGGGGGAGGACTTACATGAACAGCTCCTGTTATTTAATGATATTGCCCATGAATATGATAACTATAAAGAAGTCGGTGAGGGTTGGCAGGCCTGCGATTTCATGTGCTTCCTTTTTGAAGCACCCTGGTTATGGCGGATTCGGAATATGTATGAGCATTCGGAGAGCAGCAAATCCCGCGAAGATGTTCCACTGGGTGTTGCTTTGATCGGTCAGGGACGGACTGGGAAGTCAACTCTGGGGAAGCGCTTTGCGGCTAAACTTACCGGGAGCGGCAACTTCCTTGATGGTGGGGTATTTGATCCGAAAAACTATGCCCTCGGTAAGTCAAATATCAATCTGACCATCACCAATGTTCTCAGTGACTATATGTACAGTAACGGTCCCGTCAGCCCGATGATGATTGACGATATAAGCCCTGACTTAACGACCCGGCCATACTTTGATCGCTTTATTAAGGAAATTACTAATAACCGTAAACTTACCCGGGCGACCCCGTCATTTATCTTCACAATGAACCGCCGTGAGGGAGACAGCAAGTCACAGTTTTCCCTTAAACCAGAAATTATGCGGCGCCTGTGGTACCTTAGTTTCGAATCTGCCTTTTCCGGTAAGGACGATGAACGAGAGGCAAAGTTAAACAGCCTCTTGAGCCGGGCCAATGACAAGTTATACCGCTACTGCCAGGTTGAACTAGCAAAATTCTTTAGTGATGTGTCTGCCGATACCGAAGAAAAGATTGAAAAAGACTTCTTATACCCGATTAAATACGTCCTAAAGCAGGCGATGGATGAATTCGAAATGTTTGACCAGGTGGCGGACTACTTTAAGGATAACTATGACTATTCTCTCTTTGTCGGCCGTAACGATTGGACAATGTTGATTAACCAGGCAGAAGTCGGTAGTGATATTACTTTTATCAAACAGGATGGACGCTTAAAGGCCCAGATTAATAAGCAGCTCTTTAATAAGGTCTCGGATAACACCTCCCGGAATAGTGGGTCGATGATGATGGACCGTTATTTTCAGTACTTACCACGAAAGTACCATATCAGTTATCAATATACGTCGACGGGATTTATCGTTGACGTCGCGCACTTTGACGAGTGGCTAAATAGCGACACCCTCCAGCAGCGCTATAATACGAGTAAACTGGCACAGGATGCCCGAAAAATTGATAATAATGTCCAACTAACGGAAGCCATTACGAAATTAACCAAGATGGAAGAAAAACGAAACCACCGGCACCGTATCTTTGGCTGGTTTAAAAAAGATGATAAGTAGGCCGCTGTATTTAAGTGGGACAACCTGCGAATGAAGACTAGCGGGTTGATGTGTTAAAATGAAGAAAAGCAATAGCAGAGGAATGAGTTATGAAACAGCCGCGCAAGCTTAACCCATTTGAAAAAATTGTCGTATGGGTCATCATTATTGTCTTAATTGTTTGGCCAATTTACTTTTACGTTAAGGTAAAATGGGGCTAAGTAGGGTATAATTGATATTAGCTTATAAGATAAGGGAGCGATTATTATGAAGAAGTGTCCAGTATGTTGCAACTTATCAAAGAACCAAAAGTTAGTTCTGATCGCATTAGTAGCCGGTGCAATGATTTGGCCATTGTTATTAATGTGCAAGTTAATGAAGAAGACTAACTAAATAAGAGTTGTTGGAGTTAGGTGCCCTGCAATTGTTAGCCGGAAGCTAGTGATTGTGGGGCATTTTTCACCGCCAAGCGGTAATTAAAAAGCGGAGATTGCTGATAAGGTAAAAATTTCACATAGATTTACCCAACCCGCTATAAAATCAGCCCTCAAATTGATATACTTAACGTATACATGTTACGAGGGAAAGGATACGATAACAATGGTTATGATAGATTTACACTGTCACCTCCTCCCAGGGATTGATGATGGTTCAAAAAACATGGACGTTTCATTGCGGTTAGCAAAAGAGGCGACGGAAAACGGGGTAACGCATGCGCTCTTGACACCGCACCACATGAACGGCCACTATGTCAACCACAAGAAAGACGTCATCCGGCGCACGAAGGAATTTCAAGAGGAACTCAATAGCCACAACATTCCGCTGACGGTTTTTCCTGGTCAGGAAGTACGGATTAATGGGCAATTGATTGACGCCTTAGACAATGATGATATTTTATTTGCGGATGAGACTGGTAAGTACATGATGATGGAATTTCCAGATAATGATGTTCCGCATTACACCAACCAGATGATCTTTGAGCTTCAGCAACGGGGGATTACGCCGGTGGTCGTTCACCCAGAGAGAAACACCAAGATTATGGCCGAACCGGACTTACTTTACCAGATGCTTGAAAAGGGATGCCTTTCACAGATTACGGCTAGTTCGTATGTCGGCACCTTTGGTAAGAAGGTAGAAAAGTTTAGTAAAAACTTGATTGCCGCGGGGCAGGGCTATGTCTTTGCTTCCGACGCGCATGACCTGCCAGGACGGAAATACGAGATGCGGCAAGCATTTAAGAAACTTTCCCGCGAATTTGGCAAGGACGTTGCCCAAGAATACGGGGATAACGCCCGGGCGATTATCAACGGGGATGAGGTTGCCCGTCACCAGATTACGGAAATCAAGCAACGGAAAAAATTATTCGGGTTATTTTAAAATTGATGCTCTCTGCTAGGCTAGCGGGGAGCATTTTTCAATCCAAAAAAGTGCAGAATAAGTATTTTTACGTATATATTAAGTAAGGACAATTTCTAGAACGGAGGATTTTAATGCGCTTCTTACACACTGCCGATTGGCATATCGGTAAAACACTCAACGGCTTTAGTCTGCTTGACGATCAACTAGTGACCTTCAAGCAGATTGAAAAAATCGCAATCGCTGAAAAAGTTGACGCCGTCGTAATCGCTGGTGACTTATATGACCGCAGTATCCCCAACGAAGCAGCGGTCAAGGCCCTAAACCAGATGTTGCAACAATTAAACTTGCAAGATCAATTCCCCATCTTAGCAATTAGTGGGAACCATGATTCTGCTGCCCGGCTAAGCACTGGCGCAGACTGGTTTAGCTTTCAAGATTTTTATTTAACTACCACCCTCGCGGGAGCCTTTGAACCAGTGACGATCAAGGATACCCAGTTCTTCCTCCTGCCGTTTTTTGGTATTCAAGAGGTTCGCAACTATTTTGGTGATGACACGATCAAAAATGTTAATGACGCGATGCGGCGGATTGTTGCCGCGATGGTTGAGCGCTTTGCAGCGGATAAACAGCACGTCTTAGTTGCCCACTTTTTTGCTGCTGGTAGCAAACGGACCGCAGACTCGGAAACCCTCATTGAAGTAGGGGGCCTAAGTGCGGTGACAACTGATACGCTAGCGCCATTTGACTATGTTGCACTTGGTCACCTGCATAATCGCAATGCCTTGCAAGAGGAACGGATCAAGTACAGTGGCTCACCGCTAAAGTTTTCTGTTTCCGAAGCAAAACAGGAGAAGGGAGTCTGGCTAGTTGATACAGCACCGTTTACGGTTAAGTGGATTCCACTTAGCCCGGTTCACGATATTCACTTACTGAAGGGGAGCTTTGCAGAACTAGTTGCAACGGCCAACGACCATCCCCGTGACGACTTTTATGACATTGAACTAACGGACCATCAGCGGATCCCAGACGTCTTAAATAAACTACGGGAGCATTATTCGCGAATCGTGAGCCTTCACCGCACCCACCAGGCACAGGCAATTACAACCAGGGCCAACCAGCAACGCGCCAAAGAATCGCCGATGGACTTGCTAGCTGATTTTTACCAGCAAACGATGGGAATTTCATTATCTGCCGACCAGCGGCGGTGGGCAGAAGATACGCTAACGACAGTTGAGAAGGAGGATTAGGATGCGACCGGTAAAACTCGAACTACAATATTTTGGCCCGTATGAGCATGAAGTGATTGACTTCACCCAGTTCCGTGACCAGTCATTGTTCCTTGTCGCCGGTAATACTGGGGCGGGGAAGACGACTATTTTTGACGCAATGTGCTATGCCTTGTTTGGTGAAACCAGTATTGATGAACGGTCAGCTGCTGCCTTGCGTTCTGACTTCGCCCCCGCGGACAAGGAGACCAAGGTGGCCTTTATCTTTAGTCATCAGGGAACGCAATACCAAATTATGCGGCGGCCAAAGCAGACACTGCAAGGGCGCGGCGGTAAAATGGTTGACCATAACCAGGCGGTGAGTTTAATTTACCCGCTTGAAAGTGAACGGCCACATGAAATTACCAAGCTAAGGGATGCCGACAGTTTCATCACAGCCTTGCTAAATCTGACCAGGGACCAGTTTAAGCAAATTGTCCTCCTGCCCCAGGGGAAGTTTCGCCAGTTTCTTGATTCCGATAGTAATAAAAAGCAGGAACTCCTTAAAGACCTCTTTAACACCCGCCTGTATGACCGGTGGACCAATGAGCTAAAGACACGATTGAGCGTACAGAAAAAAGATCTTGCTGCCCAGGAAACGAAGCTCCAGTCGTTTAAGGAAAACATCAGTGAAATTGACCCCCAGCTACCAGCAGCAGACTGGCTAGCCGCAGTTGACCAGTTATTGGCAAAGACGAAGAACCAGCTCAATGAACTAACGGCAAGTGCTGACCACCAACAAACCGTAGTTACCACCCTTACAAACCAACTTCACGCTGAACAAGACTTGCAAAGCCACCTGACGGAATTAGCCGCGACTAAAAAAGTGGCAGCAGCATTAGCGAGCCGCCGGGAAGAGATGACAGCAGTCGAACAGGAACTAGCTGACCTCCAATGGTTCCGCAGCCACCAGACAGACTACCAGCGCTGGCAAGACGGGGAACGGCAGTTAACTAGTTTAGCCCAGGAGATTACCGAGCTGACGACTAAGCAGGAAAAGTTAACTGGCCAACTAGCGACGGTAAGCACCAGGGTTGAAGAACTGACTCAGAAACAGCCAGCAATTGCGACGCTTAAGGAAAAAGCCACGTCGCTTAAGGAAAAGCTCCCTCTCTTTACAACGGTTACAAGCTTAAAGCGATCAGTTAGCAAATTGAACAAGAAATCAACAGCAATTACTGCTGACCAACAGGAGAAACAAGAACAGCTAGATCAGCTTACTGCGCAACTAGCTGACTTAGCAACGAAGATCAAAAGTAGTGGGGATCTTACTGATGAAAAGCTTAAGTTGAACAAGCAGGAGCTAGCTCAACAGCAGCTTGAGGAAAAGGCCGCGGATTATCACAAGCTCACCAGTGAGTTAGCAGCAGAGAAGGCAACCGTTGACAAATTGCAGGAGACCGTCCGCCAGCAGCAGGCAGCCGTTGACGAACAACAAGAAAAGACTACGGACTTAAATGATGCCTATGCCCGCCACCAGATTGCTGTTCTCGCGGCAAAACTAAAGCCGGGTAGCCCGTGCCCCGTTTGTGGTGCTCTCGACCACCCGCAACCAGCACAAGCTGAAGAAGAAGGCGAGTTAGTGACTGATGCCCAGCTAAAAGCAGCAACGGCGGCTCTCCAAAGGTGTCAGGAGAAATTCAACCGGAGTCAAGAGCAGTTGCTACAGGCACAGAAACAGGTCGCAAAGCAAGCAGAACAGGTGCAATCCTTAGGGCAAGTGATTGCCGGCCTGCTGTCTCTTGACCAGTTACCGGTTGATTGGCAAAAACAGGTCAAAGCACAAGCCGACCAGCTGCAGCAAGCGCAGGCCGACCTAGCAAAGCGGGAGAAGCAACTGACTGCTTGGCAGCACCAACATGACGAGCAGCGAGCGCAGCTAACTACCTGCCAAGATGAGCTAGCAACGATAGGGGAGCACGAGCAAGCACTTAGGCAAGAGCTAGTAAAACAACAAGCAATTCTTGAAGAAAAGCAAGCCAGTTTACCCCATGACCTCACTGACGAGGCGGCCGCCAAAAAGAGGCTTGCGACTTATGATCAACAGGTGGCAATATTTGAAAAAGACTATGAAGTTGCCCGGCAAGAGCGACAAAACATCACCCAGGCAATGGCGGTTGCCAAGAGTCAGCTGACAAAAGACCAGGCAGACCAGCAGGAGTTGACTAACCAACAGGACCAACGGCAGGCGGCACTTAAAGACGCCCTTAACGATTATCGTCCAACACTAACCTGGACTTTCTGGGCGCAGGCTAGCGAAAAATTACCAAGGTTTGCTGAATTGCAGAAGGTGTTCGCGGACTACCAGACCAGCATGCATGATAATCAACAGCAACAACAACGGCTGACTACGTTAATTAAGGGTCGGCAGGAACCAGATATTCCGGCAACGCAGGCTAAGTTAGCAGCAGCTAACGAAAAACTGACTGCTAGTCAGCAAAAGATTGGCCAGCTAAATGCCGCCTATAAAGACGTTACAAGTAGTCATCAACGGGTAGCCAAGCTATTAGAAAAAACAGGTTTACTGAACCAACAACTCAACGAATTGCAGACGCTGACAGATGTTGTTTCTGGTAATACAGAAAATAGTCTCGGCCTGGAGCGCTATGTTCTCCAGTCCTACTTCCAGGATGTACTGGTCGCTGCCAATGTCCAGCTGGCCCACCTAACAAATGGCCGCTACCAGTTTGAACTATCGCAAGAGCGTCACGGGGCTGGTAGGAAGTGGAGCGGCCTAGAAGTGAACGTATACGATGATAATGCTGGCCGTACGCGGAGTGCCCGGACGCTTTCGGGTGGGGAGAGCTTTATGGCGTCCCTGGCCTTAGCGCTTGCTCTTTGCCAGATTATTCAGGAGCAAAGTGGGGGCGTTAGCATTGACGCCCTCTTCATTGATGAAGGCTTTGGCTCACTTGACCAGCAGGCCTTGGCAGATGCGCTCCGTGCTTTGCAGGAATTAGAAGGGCACCGGATGATCGGCATTATCAGTCACGTGACCGAGTTAGAAGAACAAGTGCCCGACCAATTACTGGTTGAATCACATAATGGGCGTAGCCACGTTTCCTACCGCCACGAACTATAAATTTTAAAATAAAAAAGTGCATTTTCCGTTTTTTTACGTATATATATTAATAGGGGGCATGACTATTCTGGTTCGTTGTCGATAAAATACCTAGTAAACTCCTATTCTCCATAAATTGATAATGGACAACCTCACTTAAAAAATAACTCTCTTTCGTTTAACAAAATTATATTTTTGAATAGAATGTCCCCTGTTAAATCCCGAATAATATATAGCGATTACGGGAAGTAAGCCCCTGGTGGCTAGTTGAAAAGAGCATGCAAGCCTTTTCTTGCTAGTAACCAGGGGCTTTTTGGATATTATGTTTTTTGTTCGCGCTTGGCGGCGTACAATAGAGAAAACAAAAAGGAGTGTTGATTGCAATGACTAAAGCACTATTGATTATTGATTATACAAATGATTTTGTCGCTGATGATGGGGCACTGACTTGTGGTAAGCCTGCCCAAGCCCTTGATGGTTACCTGGCGAGCTTAGCAGATAAATTTTACCTAAATGGAGACTTCGTGATTTTTCCGACTGATGCCCACCGTTTACACGACCCGTTTCATCCAGAAGCAAAGCTCTTTCCACCCCATAACATCATTGGGACACCGGGTCGCGATCTCTATGGGCAGGTAGGCAAGTGGTATGGTGAGCACCAAAATAGTGGACTTGTTTACCAGTTTGCTAAGAACCGCTATTCCTCTTTTCAAAATACAAACCTTGATAACTTCTTACGTGAGCGAAATATCAAGGAACTATGGATTGCTGGCGTTTGCACGGATATCTGCGTCCTGCATACGGCGATTGCAGCCTATAATCTTGATTATGAAATTACGATTCCACGGGCTGGGGTAGCAACATTCACGGCGCACGGTGATGAATGGGCATTTGACCACTTTAAAAATAGTTTAGGAGCAACAATTATCGACTGACCTAAACCTTTTTACCATTCTTTTACTATGATTTTAGTAATATTTTTTTCATAAAACTTGTAATAAAACGGATAATTTTCAAATTTTTATATATTTGGTAACGCTACCATGATAAAATTAAAAGCGAATTTGCAAGTCGCTGTTAATTCATTGTTATTTATATTAAGGAGTAGTTTTATGAAGAATAATAGTTCAAAGTATTGCTTATTATTAGGAACTGCTTTGCTTGGCTTGTCCTTGCAGGCAACTAACGCACACGCCGATGATGCTGCTGACAATCAGCAACCGGCAGCCAAGACTTCAAACGTGACGCCGATGGTCCAGACCAACGCTGATGATGCAAGTACACCACAAGCAACGACTGACTGGGCAAACCCTGCGGATTACAAGGGGACCGTGCCTGTTCAAATTTTAGGAATCAATGACTTTCACGGGGGACTGGAAACGACTGGCTCAGCCACGATTGGTAATAACAAGTATTCTAATGTCGGGACGGCTGCGCGCTTAGCTGCCCACCTGAACGCGGCAGAACAGAGCTTTAAAGCGGCCAACCCAACCGGAACAACGATCCGGGTGGAAGCTGGGGATATGGTTGGGGCATCCCCAGCCAACTCGGCCTTGTTACAAGATGAATCAACGATGCACGCCTTAAAAGCAATGGGCTTTGAAGTGGGGACGCTGGGGAACCACGAATTTGATGAAGGGTTACCGGAATACCTGCGGATTGTTAACGGGGAAGCGCCGACTAAGCAGTATAACGACGCTGAAATGGCCTACCCACACATTCCTAGTGGGATCAACATTATCACAGCCAACGTGGTTAATAAGTCTGATGGGCAGATTCCATTTGGGTTACAGCCATACCTGATTAAAGAAATTCATACCAGTGATAATAAGGTTGTAAAAGTTGGGTTTATCGGGATTGAGACGACTTCTCTTCCGATCTTGACTCTTTATGATAATTACAAGGACTATGACATTCTCGACGAAGCAGAGACGATTGCTAAGTATGACCAGATCCTCCGCAAGAAGGGGGTCAACGCCATCGTTGTCCTTGCCCACACGGGAGCTTCCACAAATAAGGATGGTGAGACCGCTGGTGATGCTGTTGATATCCTTAAGAAGTTATACCAAATTGACCCTGACAACTCTGTTGACCTGTACATTGCTGCACACTCCCACCAGTATGCCAACGCGACAGTGGGGAGTGTAAAGCTGGTTCAAGCGGTATACACGGGGAAGGCTTACGATGACGTGATCGGCTACATCGATCCATCAACGAATGACTTCGCAAAGGGAAGCCTTGTTTCTCACGTCTTCCCAGTTCTTTCTGCAGAAGATGCGCCGGAGATCAAGGATGACCCTGAAGTTGCTGCAATTGTCAAGGATGCCAATGAACGGGTTAACCCAATTATCAACCAGAAGATTGGGGAAGCCGCAACAGCTGAAGATATTCTCGGTCGTTTGCATAATTCACCGACGCGGGAAAACCAGGCTGGTGAATTAGTTGTCGATGGGCAACTTTTCGAAGCAAAAAAGAAGGGCTTTGCCGCTGACTTTGCAATGACCAATAATGGTGGTGTTCGGGCTGACCTCCACGTTAACGATGACAAGTCAATTTCCTGGGGAAGTGCCCAGGCCGTTCAACCATTTGGTAACATTTTACGGGTTGTTGAGATGACGGGTGCCCAAATTGTTGAGGCACTTAACCAGCAATATGACGAAGGACAAAAATACTACCTACAGGTTGCGGGCCTTCGTTATACTTATACTGACCAGGATAATGAAGAGCAACCATTTAAGGTTGTTCAGGTTTATGACGCGGATAACAACCCGCTTGACATGAACAAAACTTATAATGTGGTGATCAATGACTTCCTTGCTGGCGGTGGGGATGGTTTCTCCGCCTTTAAGGATACAAAACTTGTCGGCATCGTTGGTCAAGATACGGATGCATTTATTAATTACATTACGGACATGACCGCAGCTGGTCACCCAATCACGGCACCAACGATGGACCGGAAGATCTACAAGACAGCGGAAGAACTTGCCCAAGCTAATGGTCAAGAAAATCCAGCGCCAGACCAAGCTACTGGGGCAGACGACAGTAATACTACTGAGACTGAAGTGACTGAAGCTGAACAACCAGCTGCTGGTGCTAATACAGGAACGACGGTAATCCTCCCGGCAACTGGGGCAGCTGGCCAGGGTGAGAAGGTTATCCACCTTGGTAAAGTAGTAAATAACGGCACGAGTGTTAAGCAGGTAAGTACCGGCCAAGCTAACAAGGAAACAAATACTAAGCTTCCACAAACCGGTAATGATGAAAGTCTTGCCTGGTTATTACTTGGAAGTAGCTTAATGAGTGCTGCCGGCTTAACGGTAATTGACCGCAAGCGGCGCCATGGCTAATAGAGAAAACGCTCGGGAAATCCTGGGCGTTTTTTATCGGGTGTTTCGGATAAAACTAAAAGTTAGCTACGATTGGCCTTGAGATTGGGAACCTTGAATATGCTATGATTAGAATAAGTAATCTATCATTTGTGGAATGTAAATTATGGAGGTTTTTACTCAAACAATAATTTATCTAACTATCGAGGAATAAACCACCATATGGTAAAACAAACCGGAAAATGATAAACCAACTTTATAAGAACGAATGGAGGCGCTTTCAAAAATGCGGATTGGAGTACCGTTGTCGTTATACTCTAAAACGGAGAATATGCCGGCAAAACTTAACATCTCTTATCAGGCTAGTATGCTATCACTGATTAAGTTTGGATTGAGTAACACTAATCCAGAGTTATTTAAGTATCTATATGCTGAAAATAGGATCAAGGATTTTGCAATAAGTGTCTTTTTCCCTCATGCACAATTTCAGGGAAAGACAATTGTGCTTGGTGAAAAGCAAAACGCAATTATCTACTTTTCAACAAATGATATGAAATTAGGATTAAACTTCTTTAATGCCTTTCAGTGGTTGTGTTCGTGTAAAGATAGGCCGTTTAACAGTACCTTAAATGTGAATGTAGGAAGAGTATTTGATGTTCCGGTTCCAACAATTACCAGTGAAAGGGTGATATTTAAAACAATGTCACCGTTAGTTATTCGGCGGCAAGATGGTTATTTCCTATCTTGTGTAGGAAATCGGGTTACTGAAGAATATCGTACAGCACTAAAAGAATCCGTGCGGGTTCACCAAACTTCAAAAGCAATGCAAGGGTTGGTTGATACGTTAGAATTCACCCCTTTAAATATGAAAAAAACCGTAATGAATCCTTTTGGTCAATATGTAGAAGCTAGTGTCGGTACTTTTGAACTGAAAGGTAGCCCGTTATTACTTAATGATATTTTAAATAGTGGCCTTGGGGGTAAACGTGGTTCATTTGCAGGAATGCTTGGGCTGGTAAAAGAGGTGGAAGACGATGACTGAGAAATTACCCGCGACAATTAGTTTTCATTTAGAAAGTTGGCTTGAGAACGCAGGAATCGTTGGTCTGCATCGTATTTTAGGTGACCGATGTATGGTTCAAGACCAGCAATTAACAATTCCCACCAGTGTGTTAGAAAACTTTAGTCAGAATTACTTTAACTTTTTTGCAAGTAATTTACATTATGGAAGATTAACTCGCTTTCAACGTATTATTGCTTTTGAAGAACAAATAAAGAAATGGCAAGCTGATGATTTTTCTACTTTTGATGAGAAAGCACTTAATGTTTTAGATCAATGGTATAAAGATGTTCTAAAGTATTCTGCTAAATCAAAGAGTTACCAAAAGCTTTACCCGCTAATTAATAGTGATTTTGATGTGCTTGCAGAATTGCAATTGCTAGATAAGTCATTAAAAGGACTAAAACGGAAAGGCTTTTTAAAAAAATTTCCTGACGAAGCAAAAGAAGATCTACGACAACTTTGTAGTCAGTTACAAGAAGTTATTGACTACTTTAAAAGATCAGATAGTAAAAAATATTTTCCAGCTAAAACCCTTTCGTACACAATCATTAATAATGCATGGAACGGTGTTTCTTTTTTGAATCCCCAAGCGAAAGAGACTGATTTTTATGTTGATTATCAACATTACTTTGTAGATCCGGTGGTTGACTACTTAGCGGAAGACCATAGCAAAGATAAATTCATTTGTAGTACTTGTGGTCGTCCGATTAAGCGCCAAAATATGTCATATGGGTTTATTAATGGAATGGGGTATGATACGGCCAGAAAGACTAGTAATGCGTGGGACTTTAGTAATGACCAGTTTATTTGTCCAATCTGTCAGTTAATGTATTCTTGTACTTCAGCGGGCTTTAGTTACAATATGGCCAAGCAAGGGATCTTCATTAACTATAACCATTCATTGAGCGATTTATTAAAAGCAAATGATGCTGTGTTTGAAACAATGATTCAAAAGATGCTTGATCACGGAAATGTCAGCCCATTCCGAGCCTTTACAACTAGTTTTGAGGAACGGCTTAATCAAAGTTCTACTTATAGTTTAGCTGGTGTGCAGGTTGTTACTTATGGTGATGATAGTTATCGCTTTACGGTTATCCCACCTATTGCAGCCGGAGTAATAGCAAAGGCGATCAAGGTTCCCTTTGGAAAAAAAGACAGTGGTAAAAACTTATTATCAGTTCTTTTTGCAGCAGGAATAAGTGATTTTCGTGGCTTTAATTATTACAGTATTTATGATGAAGTTATTAGACGGTTGTTTAATTCAACTAACCTGTATTCCCTAATATATGAACTAGAATTAATATTAAATTCACAGCCGTCTAATATCCGTTTTAATCAGCTGCATATTATGGCGCTAATTAACCTTAATGCAATGTTTTTTAAGGAACTAGCGAATGAGGAGGATCCAATAATGCAAGTTAAATCAGAAGATTTATCAAAGATGCGCGGCGCAGGGCTATACGTTCTTAATTATTATAAAGACAATGAAAATGGAAAGAAGGCTAACGCATTAGTTTATAAGCTTTTGCAAGCAGTAAATAGTGGGAGTCCGGAAAAATTTATGGCGATTATCTTAAATGTTTATGCTGGGCAAAATCAGTTGGTCCCTAGCAAGTTAATCAATAATATTAATCAGCCAGAAGTATTTAGACAGTATGCGTTAGCGTTCATTGCCGGTCTAATTGGGGAAGCAAAGTAAAGGAGATTAAATCATGAATGAGAAAGCTAAAGGATTAACAGCAACAATTATATTTGAAGCTAATAGTGCTAACTATGGCGAGAGCCTGGGTAATGTCACATCACTTAAGAAACTAACTCGTGAAGGCGGCTACCAATATACTTATATCTCTCGACAAGCTATTCGGTACAATATTGTCAACCAATTAAGCGAACCCCTTGCTTCGTTAGATACAAATGGTTCTGGAAAGAATAAAGTAATTCAGTTTGCTAAAGATGCGACAATCGAAAAATCACCTGAGATTGACTTCTTTGGCTATATGAAAACGGAAAAGGGGAATAGTGCGGCTGTTCGTTCGGCCAAGGTACGTCTTTCAAATGCAATAAGTGAAGAACCATTTGAGGGAGATACAGACTTTCTAACTAATATGGGACTAGCTACGCGAATTCGTCAGCAAACTGGTGATGCTAGTATAAACAACAGTATTGCACAGTCAGAAATCCATGAATCATATTATGTATACACAATTACCATTGATTTAGATCAAATTGGGGTTGATACTCAAGAGAGCATTAACCTATCAGGCGATGAAAAAACACGGCGAGTTCAAAAGCTCTTAGATACGATCCAGTATCTCTATCGAGACATTCGTGGGCGTCGTGAAGATTTAAAACCTTTGTTTATTATTGGTGGAGTTTATGAGATGAAAAATCCATTATTTGAAAATGCTGTTCATGTAGCTAACAATAAAGTTAAAATTGAGAGTTTGCTTAGTATTTTAGATGATGAACGAGTTGCAGAGGGCACACAGGTAGGGGTTATTAATGGCGTCTTTGACAATACAGATGAGATAAAGAAACAGTTAAAGGCGGAAAGTGTTCCTAAGTTCTTTAATGGATTGAAAGCAAAGGTTGCTGACTATTATGAAGGCAATTAAATTTAATGTTTACCAGCAAACAGCTAATTATCGTGTACCGGTAAGTCATGACTTTCGTGAGACCTATCCGTTACCACCATATTCAACTGTAATCGGGATGGTTCATTTCTTATGTGACTTTAAGAAGTACCATCCGATGACGATAAGTATTCAGGGGAAGTCTGCTTCGTCAACAAGTGACTTTTTTACGCGCTATGAATTTAAAAACGGAATGAAATTTGATCCCAAGCGTCACCAGTTAAATGCTGAGGGCTTTGGAATTAGTCGGGGGATCGGACACACCCAGCTATTAGTTGATGTTAACCTAACACTGCATGTTATCCCCCAAAACCAAGATGAAGTTCCCCAGATTTTTCAGGCTTTAAAGTATCCACGTGAATACCCAAGCCTTGGGCGGCGTGAAGACTTAGCAACGATAAGTAATGTTAAAATCGTTGAAATAGCATCAAAGGAAGTAGTTGGTAAAGACTATCAAAGCGACT
This sequence comes from Limosilactobacillus caccae, assembly GCF_900156885.1. Lineage (GTDB taxonomy): Bacteria > Bacillota > Bacilli > Lactobacillales > Lactobacillaceae > Limosilactobacillus > Limosilactobacillus caccae. The sequence goes on along the minus strand of NZ_FTOY01000011.1, from coordinate 585,431 downwards.
TAGCGGCGTATATTCCACAGTATTTATTATCAGGGGGAGAAAAAATTAATCTTAAGGATAAACACGGTAGTAGTCTTAGCCGTGGTACTACTTATGATTTAACTGAAAAATATAAACTCGTCGAAACAAGAAAAGGGAAATTTGAACGTCGTTGGCGTCGCGTTCCGGCTTTGTATTTATCAAATTATCGAATCTTTGAAGAAGAGACATTCTTATTTGATGATGATGGGACAGCTGTTTTCCCTTCTATTGATATTCAAGGAGACTTTCAATGAATAAATATTTTGCTAAATCTAGTGGTGAAACAATTGTTGACCACACCAAAAATCTTCTTTACCAATGGGAACTGATTAAAAGTGAGTATCCAAGTGCCTTAACAGCTAAGGAATGGAAATTATTAAAAATTGCTTGCCAATATCATGATTTAGGGAAAATGAATTTAAAGTTTCAAAACAAGCTTGTAAATCATCACCACATGGAAAATGGTGAAATTCCTCATGCGTTACTAAGCATTTCGCTACTTCCTATTAAGCAGCTTAAAAAAGAAGAAGGTTTTTCGACGGAAGAAATTGAAGCATTATGTTATGCGATTGCACTACATCATGACCGAAATTTTGATGAGATTACTGAACTACAATATAGCCAAGAAATTGATGAATTGAAGTCTGCGGCAGCAACTTTTCCGTTTGGGGATATTGGACTACCGGATACAACTCCAAGAATACAATCGGAACGTTACTATACATTAAATTATTATCCTGGCCCCCGTGACCCGTGGTATAAAGAATACGTGTTACTAAGGGGGATGCTGAATCGGATTGACTATGCAGCTTCGGGGTGTTACGAGGTTGAATCTAATCCCCGTATTCCGGTAGACAACGCGGTTTTAGAAACATGGAAAGCGCACTCTCCTAATGCTAAATGGAATGAATTACAACAATGGACTGGTGCGCATCAAGATAAAAGCATTGTCGTAGTTGGTCAGACAGGTTTAGGAAAAAGTGAAGGAGCATTGCGCTGGCTCGGGAATAGTAAGGGCTTTTTTCTCTTACCATTACGATCAGCTATTAACGCAATTTATCAACGGTTTAGTGAAGAATATCACCTGGATCGTGAGCATTTGACACTTCTTCATTCAGATATGATGAGTTTTTTGTTGAGCAATGAGAATAGTAAGCAAGAAATTAATATTAATGAGTTAGACAGAATGGTGAACGAGTCCCGACAATTAAGTAAGCAGTTAACAATTGCTACTCTTGATCAGTTATTTAACTTTGTTTACCGTTATCGTGGTTATGAGTCAAAGTTAGCCACCCTATCCTATTCGAAGGTTGTAATTGATGAAATTCAAATGTATTCAGCGGAATTGTTAGCGTATATTTTGTATGGCTTAAAGCTCGTTCAATTCTATGGTGGAAAGTTTCAGATAATGACAGCTACTTTAGCGCCATTTATCCTTGACTTGATGAGGGATAATGGACTGGAGTTTAGCCAGCCGGATAATCCGTTTATTGATAATGAGTTGTTATGGAGACATTCAGTAAAGATTAAACACCAACAAATTTCTGCAGACGAGGTTTTGAAACACTATGATTCAAATAAAGTATTAGTTGTTTGTAATACAATTAGCGAAGCGGAAAAACTCTATGATGAGCTGAATAACCGAACTAATAATGTTCACCTAATTCATAGTCGGTTTATTCGAAAAGATCGAGCAAAGTTAGAACAAGATATTTGTGAATTTGGGAAAGCCTCTTCCACCGGTTCCGGAATATGGATTGGGACACAAGTCGTTGAGGCATCGCTTGATATTGACTTTGATGTTTTGCTAACCGAACTATCTGAACTAAACGGTTTGTTTCAACGGATGGGGCGTTGTTATCGGAAAAGAAAGTTCGATGGCGATGGATATAATGTATACGTATTTGATGGTGGTGATACCACACCGAGTGGAATCGGCAACAATGATAAAAGTGTTGTTGATTACGGTATGTATATTTTAGCTAAAAAAGCGCTAATGAAAGTTGATGGTCCGCTTAGCGAAAAACAAAAGTTAGAGTTAATTAATAGGGCATATACTACCGCTAATATTCAAGCAGCCAGTCCTGATTATTTAATGCGCATTAAGGGAATATTTACTTATTTAGATAGTATTTCTAATGATCGCCTTACTAAAGCCGAAATCACCAAACGTTTTCGTGACATCGATTCGGTTAATGTTATTCCTGAGGAAGTGTATGAAGCACATCAAACTGAAATTCATGCAGCAGCCGAAATCCTTAATAATAAAGTTAACTTTAAAGATAGCAATGATCGTAGAAAGCAACGAATAGTAGCGCTAACAAGCCTTAATCAATTTACAGTTTCGGTTCCTTTATGGATTACCGGGGCAGCAAATAAAAACTTGGTGATAAATGAAGAGTTAAACCAATGCGGCTTTCATATACTAACAAAGGCTTTTAGTTATGATGGTGTGCGTGGTTTAAGTAATTCTTATAATGCCAATAAAGATGTAGGTAGTGATAACTTCTTTTAAACGGGACTGAAGATATAATGAGAGTTACTGGAAATATGGTGAACTATTACTTTGTTTGCCCGCGAAAACTATGGTTATTTAATGAACAATTACAATTTGAAGATAATAGTGAAAAAGTAGCGATGGGTAAATTACTCGATGAAAGTTCATATGGTCGAGATGAAAAGCACGTAATGATTGATAATGTTGTTAATGTTGATATGATCCAAGACTGGGAAACTGTTCACGAAATCAAACGCAGTCGTGCAATTAGTAAGGCGGCGGAGTGGCAGTTAAAATACTATATTTATTATCTCCGCAAAAAAGGAATAGAGATTGATAAAGGAATCCTTGATTACCCACTATTGAAAAGACGAATAGAAATAACATACCTGCCTAAAGATGATGTAGAAATGGAAGATATTTTAAAGCAAATTAGGATAATCTTGAAAATGTCTAAAGCTCCGCAGGCAGAATTAAAATCAATTTGTAGATCTTGTGCTTATTATGAGTACTGTTTTATTTAGTAAGGGTGTCAATTATGGAAAGTTATTACCTTTTCTCAAATGGTGAATTAGCACGTAAAGATAATGTTATTCGTTTGACTAGAAAAGATGGACAGTTTAAGGATCTTAAGGTTGAATTGACTCGTGATATTTTTTTGTTTGGTGAAGTTAGTTTAAATACAAAGTGCTTGGTTTTTCTATCACAAAAAAGGATACCACTTCACCTATTCAACTATTATGGTAATTATAGTGGTTCTTTTTATCCAAGAGAAAAGAATGTTTCAGGGGAACTGTTGGTAAATCAAGTTACTGCAAATGTTGATTGTCAACACCGCCTTAATTTAGCGAAAAAATTTGTCCTAGGGGCAAGTCAAAATATTGTGCGAAATTTAAAATATTACTTACGTCGTGGTAAAGACGTTTCAGAGCAACTAACAGTAATTGAGAGTTTGATAAAAGCCATCCCACTGTCGACGTCGATCGATCAATTAATGGGAATAGAAGGCGATATCCATCGAAATTATTATTCGGCTTGGCCTAATATTTTTAATGATGATACAGGATTTGTTTCGCGTGTTCGTCGGCCTCCTGATAATATGGTTAATACGCTGATTTCGTTTTTAAACATGATGATGTACAGTTCATGCTTATCTGAAATATACGTTTCTCAGTTAAATCCTACAATTAGTTATTTACATAGTCCTAGTGAAAGAAGATTTTCGCTATGTCTGGATTTATCTGAAATTTTCAAACCATTGATTGTCGATCGATTAATTTTCTCACTAGTCAATAAGCGAGTTGTTACTCCTGATAGCTTTGAGAAGGGCTCTAATGGATGCTATATGAAAAAGAATACAATCTTAAAAGTCTCCAGAGCGTATGATGAATACTTAAGAAAAACGATAATGCATCGCCAATTGCATCGGAAAGTATCTTATCGTCATTTAGTTAGGCTGGAGTGTTATAAACTAATTAAAGATTTAATGGATGAAAAAGAATATCAACCGTTTAAGATTTGGTGGTAAATAATGTACGTTATATTAGTATATGATATTAAAATGGATGGCGATGGATCTAAAGTTTTGCGACGGGTCTTTAAAACTTGTAAGAAGTATTTATCTCATGTACAAAAGTCTGTTTTTGAAGGAGAAATAACGCCAGCAAAGTTAGCAGCACTTAAGAAGGAATTGAAAAAGTGGATTAGAGAAGACAAGGATTCATTGATAGTCTTTCGAAGTTCTAATAAAAAATGGCTAAAAAAAGAATTTTGGGGAATGGACGAATCAGAAAAAATATCAAATTTCTTTTAGCAGGAGCTGTCGATAGACAATGATGTAATAAACGCCTTTTTACGACAGATTCAACTTTTGCTATAATAGCGGTAAATAGTAAATTTATCGCTATTTATTTTTGTCAAAAGAGCCTTCAAAAATGGTCATCGACAGTTTCGGCGTTTTATTTATTGATATCGCGGCATTTTGAAGGGGCGGAGTATTTATCTATTAGAAGTGGAATGTAAATAATTGCTAAAGAGCGAAAATGGCAAGAACAACAAGTATTTATCTATTAGAAGTGGAATGTAAATTATACAGGTCAATCGTTATCTGCCATTCCGTGTCTGTTTGTATTTATCTATTAGAAGTGGAATGTAAATCGTGCAAGTACGCCCTGAACCATCGCGTCCACGTCATCGTATTTATCTATTAGAAGTGGAATGTAAATCGAATTAAAATCATCACTTGACTTTGAGGAAGCATTGTATTTATCTATTAGAAGTGGAATGTAAATTTATTAATTGATAAGTAATTAAGGGCTAACCATTCGTATTTATCTATTAGAAGTGGAATGTAAATCCCCAGCCAGCAGATTATCAAACTACGCTATATTCAGTATTTATCTATTAGAAGTGGAATGTAAATTTCAGAATCTTATGTATGAAGCACAAGACGAAATTGCGTATTTATCTATTAGAAGTGGAATGTAAATATTCGAGTGGGCTGTTTTCAACGCTTTGGAAAGCTTGTATTTATCTATTAGAAGTGGAATGTAAATACGCAACAAATGAATACGATCCTTTAAGTTATTAAGTATTTATCTATTAGAAGTGGAATGTAAATACGAAAAAACGTAGATTGCATTTGCGCGTCAACTAGTATTTATCTATTAGAAGTGGAATGTAAATAAGCCTAGCATCAACATATACGATACAAAAGATGAACGTATTTATCTATTAGAAGTGGAATGTAAATCCGTCACCGTTATCCGCGCCACGGGTGGGGGAAAAGGTATTTATCTATTAGAAGTGGAATGTAAATCTATTTAGTGCCCACACATACGCGCGATTATTATTCATTGTATTTATCTATTAGAAGTGGAATGTAAATTGATCTTGTCGGGGCGATAAACTTTCGGGCTGATCGGGTATTTATCTATTAGAAGTGGAATGTAAATTTCGTGGAACCACCACAACCACTCTTCAAAAGTTGGTATTTATCTATTAGAAGTGGAATGTAAATTAAATGAAGTCATGGAACTGTTGCAAGTTTTGGAAATAGTATTTATCTATTAGAAGTGGAATGTAAATGTTAGCGGATCACGAAACGCGGATCGAAAAACTGGGTATTTATCTATTAGAAGTGGAATGTAAATGATTAATAACTTGATGCAAGACGGCAATAACACTAAGTATTTATCTATTAGAAGTGGAATGTAAATATATTCAGCGATGGCGACATGACAGTTTCTGTCGGTATTTATCTATTAGAAGTGGAATGTAAATGTAGGAACATAGCCGCTTTTTCCACGGCCAACCAGTATTTATCTATTAGAAGTGGAATGTAAATTCAACTAGCTGTTGACGAGCTACGTCTTGCATTTCGTATTTATCTATTAGAAGTGGAATGTAAATATGGCAAGCTAACGCGGGGATTAGTTGGAACGACTTTGTATTTATCTATTAGAAATGGAATGTAAATAAAGGGAAGAAGTATATCTTTAACAATGCAATGCATAAGTATTTATCTATTAGTAGTGGAATGCAAATCAATCAGGCTTTTGTTACGGGCACTTGTTACTGATTAGTAGAATGTAACTCAGGACGTTTTGGATAAGCTGACGCCTTACCAGAATGGTATTTATCTAACAGAGGTGGAACTGAAGTTTGAACATATTCAACAAGGCGCTAACATGGAGCTCTGGCCCTTTTCTTGTAAAAATTAGTTTTAAATGACTTTCTTAAAAATTATTCTGGCCATTACGCGCTGAGTAAGTTATGAACTAATTGATTGTTACGCTGATAAATTCTGCTTCCTGTAATTCCAGTACCTTTAAAAGTATTGTTTATCAGGTAGAACAAGTCACCCAGGGCTCGAGCATCTTGATTAAGGTGATTCTGCTATGCAGTTAAAATATAGACTAAGGTTGTGATATTTTTTTCAACTTGGTCATTTATTAAGCTGAAAACGTTAATTAAGCAGTCTTGAGATACGCTTTAATTTATTATAACTCTGCGCTTTCAAATTTTAGGACAGGATTAAAAGCACAGCTATGACTACATTTCACGCTGAAACTTTGAATATGCGGTTAAGAATCGTCTCCTGTGTTGGAATTAACAGTAGGGGAAATTTTTTGTGGAAGAATAACTTTTCAGTAATTGGTAACGATTTTCAGTAAAAATCTTCAAAGTAACGAAAGCGCTTAATAATAGACGATTGCAGCTGAAATACTGTGTTAAAATCACAGAGAATAGAATTTTAACTTTATTATTCGGGGGAGTTTTTAATGAAGAAGTATTTAATCGGTTTGGCTAGTATATTGATGTTGCTGGTTGTTGCTGGGTGCGGCAATACAAAGGACAATAATCAAAGTAAGCTGCAGACTCAGGTGCAGGATAGTAAAATTGTTGGTGCTTATAAGAGTGATGATGACTATAATGAGACCGATGATGGAACAATTCAACCAAGTTACTGGTATTTTAAGAAAGATGGCAAATTGTTATACTGCGAGCCACAAGTGGATAGTTCAGATCCTAATAGTGACACTGATTTTTGGTATGGCGACGCATATCGTGGAACGTGGAAAGCTTTGGGGGATAGTAAGTACCAATTGAAGTTCCATGATGTTTATGATGATGACTATTACACAATTAAGGCAAAATTAGATGGAAAGAAGCTAATAACATATTCCACACCTAAGTCTGCTAAATATGAATGGAATGAATTTACCAATAAGAAGATTGATATGACATACTCAGATTATATTGATATGTTTGATAATGCAAAGAAGTCAGATCTGGAATATATTAAAGAAAACGGCTACTATGAGCCAGATAGTGCGGATTCCAATGAAGATGTTACAGATCCAAAGACTATCGGCGTCCTTCTTCTGGCTAGTACCCACGGGGGATTTGATGATCTCGATGGCGATGACTTGGAGTATATGATTATGGAAAAGCCTAATACCTATCAAATCGGTCTTGGAACGAAATCTAGTACGTTAAATTACACCGTCGATGGTGATAAAGTGACGTATACTGACGGTGCTTTGGATTACTCACAAGATTCTGCGAAGACCGTTTCAATTAAGAAATTAGTTGATGAATACTATTCAAGTTCAGATGACAAATCAACCATTGATGATTTAGTAGCAGACGCCAATGTGACCGACTTTAGTAATCAATAAATGTCATGAATAGCAAAAGGATCATGAAACGCCAAAATGGCGGTGTTCATGATCCTTTTTTAATGGTGACTCTTATTTAATTGTTGCTTGATTGCGCAATCAAAGTCGCAGGCTGCACATTTTCCCTGCTTACTCTTCTTGAATGTTTTGCCGAGCAAGTAAAATGCGTAGGCAACGATCGCTAAGATAATCAAAACGTTAATTAGTAGTTTCATCATCGTACCTCAATCTTTCTACAAAAACAGCTGACCGACCTGGAAGATAAGACCGGCGATCAGGTAGGCAACGACTAGGCTAGAGCCAGCCGAGTAAAGTGCCCACTTGCCGGAGCCGGTCTCCTGCTTGATGGTCGCCAGGGTGGCGAAACATGGGGCGTAGAGCAGGATAAAGACCAGTAAGGAGTACGCTGCCAATGGGGAGATAAACTGACCAAGCGCCGTAATCAGCACCGCCTTGCTGCTGGTGTGGAACATGACCATCATGCTGGAAGTGATGACTTCCTTTGCTAAAACACCGGTAAAAAGCGCACTGATTGCTTGCCACTGAATAACCCCAATCGGCTTAAAGATCGGTACCAGCAAACGGCCAAGGTCAGCAGCAAAACTATTTGCCGAATTGCTTACGAAACCGGTCGTGCCAAAGCTCGATAAGAGCCAGATTAACACCGTTCCGGCGAAGATGATTGTTCCGGCCTTCTTGATAAAGCCCTTTCCCTTATCCCAGGTACCGTGCCAGATGATATCAAGGCGCGGAACATGGTACTGGGGAAGCTCGACAACGAAGATGGAACTTTCCTTGACTTGAAAAATCACCTGGTAGAGCTTGGCCATTGTCAGGGCGACGACCACCCCTAAAAAGTACAGGGAGAGGACGATTAGCGCCTGGTGGCGGGGGAAGAAGGCGGCAACAAAGAGGCTGTAGATTGGTAGGCGGGCCGAGCAACTCATGTAGGGCATGATTAGGGTTGTTACTAGTCGCTCTTTTGGCTGCTCGATCGTCCGCGCCGCCATCACCCCGGTGACATTACAACCAAAGCCGATGATCAAAGGGATAAATGACTTGCCGTTCAAGCCAATTGCCTGCATGATCCGGTCGGTGACTAGCGCGGCTCGGGCCATGTAGCCAGAATCTTCAAGCAGCGAGATACAGGCAAATAGCATAAAAATTTGCGGGACAAAGGCTAAAACACCGCCCACCCCGGCGATAATCCCGTTAACAACCAGTGACCGGAGCGCGGGAATGGCACCCAGGCTGGCTAGCAGGTGGTCAGCCGTGGTCGAAACGGGGCCGGAGATAAACTGGTCCAGGAGGTTTGACAATGGTGTCCCTACCCAGTCGAAGGACAGTTTAAACATGATGAAGAAAATCAGTGCGAAGATTGGCAGACCGAGAAGGGGGTTAGTTACTACCCGGTCAATTTTGCTGGTTAACTGGCGGTTATTACTAGTTGCTAATTGCTGACGGGCGTCCTTTAATAGTCCTTCAATAAATGTCAGGCGGGTATCAAAGATACGGTCCGCAAACTTCTGGGCATCGTAATAGGCCTGTTGTTGAAGGAGGGGCGCCAGCTGGTTTTCCTTGGCAAAGTGGCGGACAACCTTATTCTTGTTCATGAACTGGATCGTTAACCAACGGGCAAAGCGGAGGGAGTAGCCTGTTCCCTTAACGAGCCTCGTGCTGGCCTGCCGAATTGCCTGCTGGATCATCGGCGGGTAGTCGAGGGTCAACCCGTCTGCATTTTGATCAGGATAGTCAATTACCTGCTTACGTAATTCGGCAATCCCCTTGCGGTTCCGCGCATTGGTCGTGACTACCTTGCAGCCAAGACGATCAGCTAAGACCGTACAGTTGTATTCAAAGCCGGTCCGCTTAAGGTCGTCGATCATGTTTAATACTAAAATCGTCGGGTAGCCGAGTTCGAGTACTTCAATTGTCAGTAGGAGGTTCCGTCGCAATTGACTTGCGTTTGTGACGTTTAATATCAGCTGAGGCTCGTTGTGCATCAGATAATCGGCCACTACGCTCTCATCCTTTGTCAGCGGGTCGAGCGAATATACTCCCGGCAAGTCGATCATCATGATGTCAGTGTCCTTGACTTGTCCCTGCTTCTTTTCAACCGTGACCCCGGTCCAGTTGCCAACATAGGCATACTTATCGGTCAGCGAGTTGAAGAGGGTCGTTTTTCCCGTATTGGGGTTACCGATTAAAGCGACAGTCGTCATTGGATCATTCCCCCGTCAGCTGAGCAAATACCTGGTAGCGCAGGCCAATCCGCTGGTGGTCGTTTTCGATGATCACCGGACCATGGAAGGGGTAGCGCTGGATGACCTTGATTGGGCAGCCCTCGCAAAGCCCCATGTCATGCAGGCGGGCAGCAGTGGGGCCATTGATACAATTAAAGGATTGAAGAATGTAATTTTGCTGAACCATTATTCCAATGCTCCTTATCCGAAATATTCCAAAATTAAATAGTGAACAATAATACAATTTTAGTATACGCTTATTTTTATTATGTGGAAAGCGCTTTAGTAAATTTAAAATGACTGGTTTTATTTTTTTATTAATCGGATATAATAAAAATGTACGAGAAATAATAATCGTGATAACTGATATTGGAATAATTGATGCCGGGAGGATGAATATTATGGCAACTTTAGAAGTTAAAGATTTGCATGTCGCAGTTAAGGATGAGGAAAGCAAAAAGGAAAAAGAGATCCTAAAGGGTGTTAACCTCAGCATGAAGACGGGCGAGATTCACGCCATCATGGGACCAAACGGGACTGGTAAGTCAACTCTTTCACAAACAATCATGGGCCAGCCAGGCTACCGGGTTACCCAGGGAGACATCCTATTAAACGGGGAGAGTATCGTCGATATGCCGGTTGATGAACGGGCACGAAAGGGACTCTTCTTGGCGATGCAGTACCCTGCTGAAATTCAAGGGGTAACTAACGCCGAATTCCTCCGGGCAGCGATTAACGCACGACGGGCTGATGATGACCAGATTTCCGTCATGGACTTTATTAAGAAGCTTGATAAGAACCTCAAGCTCCTTGATATGAGCCAGTCAATGACTGAGCGTTACCTAAACGAAGGCTTTTCTGGTGGGGAGAAGAAGCGGAACGAAATCTTACAATTACTGATGATTGAGCCAAGCTTCGCTATCCTTGATGAGATTGACTCCGGACTGGACATCGATGCCTTGAAGGTGGTTTCCAAGGGAGTTAACTCCATGCGGGGCGACAATTTCGGTTCATTGATCATCACCCACTACCAACGGCTGTTAAACTACATTATTCCAGACACAGTTCACGTCATGATGGATGGCCGGATCGTCAAGACCGGTGGCCCAGACTTGGCAAAGAAGCTTGAAGATGAAGGTTACGCGGGCTTGCGGGATGAATTAGGCCTGGACATTAAGCTCGTTGACGATGAAGACTAGGGAGGCTTTTTGATGACAGAATTAAAAGCAGCGCGTGCGCAACTAGCAGCGGCTAGTGCCGAAAATAATGAGCCCCAGGGTCTGCTTGACCGGCGTCTTTCTGCGCGCGACTTGATGGAAAAATTACAATTGCCACGGATGCAACGGTTTAAATTTCACGACTGGCCACTGATTGCTGACCAGCCCCTCAACTGGGTTCAATCTGATCCAGCCCTCATCCCGGCCACGAGCAAAGATGACGAAGTGATTAAGGTTACCCAGTTTGGACAGACAACCGTCCACGTCAACCTCCCGCAGAAGTTGCAAGACCAAGGGGTTATCTTGACGGATATTTTCACAGCTGCCCGTGAACACCAGGAACTCTTTGAAAAGTTCTTTATGACGGCGATTAAGCCGGACGAAAACTTATTGACGGCTTACCATCTTGCTTACCTGAATGCGGGTTTGTTCCTCTACATTCCGAAAAACGTTGAGATCGAAAAGCCGATTGAAGCGGAAATCATCCAGGATAGTACACAAGATGAGCCGCTTGTTTCCCATATCCTGGTAATTGCTGATCGCGGAAGCAAGGTGAAGTTTATCCAGCACCTGGCAACCGTTGGGGAAAAGGCTAACCCAGCTAACATGATGATTGAGTTGATGGCCCAGGAAAATAGTGAAATCGACTTCTCATCCCTCGACGAGTTTGGCCCCCACACCCATACTTACTTCAAGCGGCGGGCTGACATTGGTCGTGATGCCCATGTTGAGTGGGCGGTCGGCCTAATGAATGATGGAAATACGGTCGGTGACATGGATTCTGAGCTACTCGGTGAAGGGGGTTATGCCAACTCAAAGATGATTGCCACCACAACCCATGACCAGGAAGTGGGGGTTAACAACCGGGTTACGAACCGCGGCAAGCATACGACTGGCCTGATCAACCAGCGGGGGGTAATCCTTGAAGACTCCGAGTTGATCTTTAACGGGATCGGGCAAATTATCCACGGGGCCCACGGTGCAAAGGCGGACCAGCAAAACCGGGTATTGATCATGTCTGATAAGGCCCGGGGGGATGCCAATCCAATCCTCTTAATCGACGAAAATGACGTCGAAGCAGGACACGCAGCCAGTGTTGGTCCGGTTGACCCCCACCAGATGTACTACCTGATGAGCCGGGGAATCCCACGGAAGCAAGCTGAACGGATGGTTATCCGGGGCTTCTTGGGCGCGGTTCTCAGTGCGATTCCGTCAAAGGACGTCCGGAACAAGCTTATCGCAATTCTAGAAAGGAAGCTCACTGATGGTCAACAAGATTGATGATGTCCAACAAGATTTTCCAATTTTAAACCAGCGGGTAAATGACGAGCGGTTGGCCTACCTCGATAACGCAGCAACTGCCCAGCGTCCCCGCCAGGTAATTGCAGCATTGACCAACTTTTATGAAACGGACAATGCTAACGTCCACCGCGGCGTCCACACTCTGGCTGAACGGGCGACAAAGGACTACGAGACTGCCCGGCAAAAGGTCCAGAAGTTTATCAATGCGCCTAGTGCCGACGAAATTATCTTTACCAAGGGCTGTACTGATAGTCTCAACCTGGTGGCAGCAACCTACGGGGAAGAAAATGTCCATGAAGATGATGAGATCGTCATTTCAGTGATGGAACACCACAGTAACCTTATTCCCTGGCAGCAGTTGGCCGCCAGAAAGCACGCAACATTGAAGTATATCGAACTGACCGAAGACGGTGAGCTTGATATGGCCGATGCAAAGGAGAAAATTACTGACAAGACAAAGATTGTCGCCATTACCCACGCTAGCAACGTCTTAGGGACGGTCACCCCCTTAAAAGAACTTGCTGACCTTGCCCACCAGCATGGTGCCGTGATTGTTGGTGACGGTGCCCAGGCGGTTCCTCATATGCCCGTCGACGTTCAGGCACTCGACGTTGATTTCTATGCCTTCTCTGGGCACAAGATGATGAGCCCGATGGGGATTGGGGTGCTTTACGGCAAAGCAGACTTGCTCCGCGCAATGCCCCCGTATCAGTATGGTGGTGAGATGATTGCCGCGGTTCACCGTGACCAGAGTAGCTGGGCGGACATTCCATTTAAGTTTGAGGCCGGGACACAAAATATCGCCGGGGCGGTTGGTCTCGGGGCAGCGATTGACTATTTGACTTCCTTGGGGATGGCAAATGTCCAACAACATGAACAAGCGCTAGTCGACTATGTCTTACCAAAATTATTGGCGATTCCGGACTTAGTCGTCTATGGGCCCCATGATCCGGCCAAGCATACCGGGGTGATCGCCTTTAACTTGAAGGGCCTGCACCCGCATGATGTGGCGACTGCCCTTGACATGGACGGGGTTGCAGTCCGGGCTGGTCACCACTGCGCACAGCCCCTAATGGAGACGCTGAATTTGACGGCGACTGCTCGTGCCAGTTTTTACCTTTACAATACGAAAGAAGACGCGGACCAGCTGATTAAGGCAATCAATGAGACAAAGGAGTTCTTTAAGATTGGGACTATCTAAATTAAATGGCTTGTACCGGGAAGTAATTCTCGACTACGCCAATCATCCACGCAATAAGGGAGAGTTAGCAAGCACGACCAATGCAATGACCCTCCACAACCCAACCTGTGGGGACACGATTAACCTGCAGGTAGAGGTTGCTGATAATAAGATTAAAAACATTGCCTACACCGGGGATGGCTGTACGATTAGCCAGGCCTCCGCTAGCATGATGACCGAGGCGGTGAAGGGGAAGACGACTGATGAGGCCCTCGCGATGGCCAAGACCTTCTCTGACATGGCAATCGGGAAGAAACACGATGATGCGGACCTTGATAAGCTGGGGGATGCCCAGATTTTGACCAGCATCATGGAGTTTCCGGCGCGAATCAAGTGCGCAACCCTCTCATGGTGGGCGCTACAACGGGCACTGTTAAAAGATGACAAGGAGGAAAACGATAATGAGTAATGACGCGGCCAGCATTATAAATAATGACGACCAGTACGAGTACGGCTTCCACGATGACGTCAAGCCGGAATATTCAACTGGCCGAGGGTTGACAGAGGAGACGGTCCGGCAGATTTCGGCGGCCAAGCATGAGCCACAATGGATGCTTGACTACCGGCTGAAGGCCTACCAGATTTACAAGAAATTACCAATGCCAAAGTTTGGTCCGGACCTTTCGGAGCTTGACCTGAAGAACATGCTCTACTACCAAAAGATGACGGACAAGAAGTTTCGGGACTGGGAAGACGTCCCAGAAGACTTGAAGCGGACCTTTGACCGTTTGGGAGTGCCGGAAGCAGAACGGAAATACCTTGCCGGTTCATCTGCTCAGTATGAGTCAGAAGTTGTTTACCACAACATGAAAAACGAGTTTGCGAAGCTAGGGATCATCTTTACCGATACCGATACGGCATTGCAGGAGTACCCAGAACTATTTAAGAAGTGGTTCGGTAAGCTGGTTAGCCCAACGGATAATAAGTTTGCGGCCCTCAATGCGGCTGTTTGGTCCGGTGGTTCATTTATCTATGTGCCAAAGGGTGTCAAGACCAAGACGCCAATCCAATCATACTTCCGGCTGAACGCGGAAAATTCCGGGCAGTTTGAGCGGACGTTGATTATCGTCGATGAGGGTGCCAGTGTTGACTATGTCGAAGGGTGTACTGCCCCTAACTACTCATCTGATAGCCTGCACGCGGCGGTTGTGGAAGTTAATGTCTGCAAGGATGCCTACTGCCGGTATACGACTATTCAGAACTGGTCGGACAACGTTTACAGCCTGGAAACTAAGCGGGCTGCTGCTGCAGAAAACGCAACGATGGAATGGGTCGACGGTAACCTCGGCTCAAAGGTAACGATGAAGTACCCAAGTGTTTACCTCAACGGTGAGGGTGCCCGGGGAACGATGTTGTCGATTGCCGTGGCAAGTAATGGGATCCACCAGGACTCCGGTGCCCGGATGATCCATAACGCGAAGAACACGTCTAGTTCGATTGTTTCCAAGTCGATTGCCAAAACCGGTGGGTCGACGGACTATCGGGGGACAGTACGCTTCGGCAAGCATTCCGATGGCTCCAAGGCCCATGTTGAGTGTGATACAATTATCATGGATGACCAGTCCTCTTCGGATACGATTCCGTATAATGAAATTGACAATGCGCACGTGGCAATGGAACACGAGGCAAAGGTGTCAAAGATTTCCGAAGAGCAACTCTACTACTTAATGAGTCGGGGAATCTCAGAAGAAAAGGCAACGGAAATGATCATCATGGGCTTTGTCGAACCATTTACAAAGCAGTTACCGATGGAATACGCCGTTGAATTGAACCGGTTGATCAGCTTTGAAATGGAAGGGTCGATCGGTTAGGCAACAGCAATAGAGATGGAGGAATTTAAATGGCACAAGAACAAGAAAAGCCATTTTCACCAATTGAAAATAAGGTAATGGACGCCCTCGAAGAAGTGATTGATCCGGAGTTGGGAATTGACCTCGTTAACCTCGGCTTGATCTATGATGTTACTGTTGATGACCAGGGCCAGTGCACGGTCACCATGACGTTGACAACGATGGGCTGCCCACTTGGTGACTTTTTAAATGAGGCGATTACCAAGGCGGTAACATCCGTTGATGGGATTGAAAAGTGTGATATCAACCTGGTCTGGGAACCAGTCTGGGATATTTCGCGGATGAGCCGCTTTGCGAAGGTTGCCTTAGGAATTCACGGTTAGAACAGGGTGATAGTGCATGGATATAAAACGTTTTATTGATCAACGAAAGAAACTGGGTTACTCACAGGTCGTTTTAAGCAAGGGGATTTGTACGCAGTCGACCTTAAGTAAGTTTGAAAATAACGGGCAAATTCCGTCCTTTACAATCCTCAAACAGTTATGTGACCGCTTAGGCTTAACGATTGATGACCTCAATAAGAGTGACCCTGCTTCGTTGAAGTATATTCATAAGCTATTAAACGAGGTCGAACTCGCACTGATGATTGAGCACTTCCCGGCAGCGGTCCGGAAACTCGACCAGGTCAAGGTAGACGAGCTGAAGTCGCCGGAAGATAAGATGCAATATTATTATCTCAAGGGGATGATTTACACCCTGACGAATAATAAGACCTCCACGACCCTTTTTAACTTTACAAAGATCCTCGATGAATTAGATGAGCAGCACCGGACGATCTACTCCCAGCTAGCTTATCTGGGATCGGGGATCCTCTATGCCCGCCGCAACTCAATGGACCATGCTGACTTCTTCTTGAGCAAGGTGATTGCCTTTTTACGGTCACTGGATAAGGAAGAACTCTTTGAAACCGATGAGGTCTACTACCTGCGGATAATGACCATGTTTTACTACTGTGCTGAATACCACGCCCTAAGTAGACGGTATGCGGCCAGTGATGAGGTCTTATCCCGGGCGATTCAGATGTGTGCGGCCAAGCACGTCACTTACTTTCTTCCCCGGATCAAGCTTTTGCAAGCGGAGAATGCTATTTCTGCGGGTGCTAGTTCCGCAAAGGTTAAGGACTTGCTAACTGAGGCCCTTGTCTTTGCCCGCTTCAACGCCAATAGTGTTGTCGAGGTACAGGTCGCGGCCTTGCGGAGTAACCTCGCAAAGAATATTCAAAATTCATAAAAAACCACATTAGCGACTGGCAAATCTGCATCAGTCGCTAATGTGATTTTAAATGGGGCTGCTAAATTCAATGCTTTGACTTTAGTTTATTAAGCTGTCGTCGTTGCCAACGCTCGCTAATCGACTTTGTGATCTAGTTTTCATAACTGGCTAAAATACTTTTGAAAATTTATTGCAGAAAAACGTGTTTGCAGTAAAATAAAAAGAGAGCCACTGGTGACATGACACACCAGTGACTCACAGTAGAAGTATTTGGCGAAAGTGATTGCAGAATCACCTTCGCCTTTTATTATAACAATTTTTTTATATTAATGAAGATTATTATTAACTTTTTAATTTAAATTAATCAAGCTGGCAATGGCATCGCTACCAAACTTATGATTAAAAAGGCAATCTTGGACGCTGATATTATCATCAATATTAACAGACTTATCAATTAAAAATGATAAAAGTCTAATAAGTGGTGCATTTATAGAAAAGATGAATTAGAATAAGATTACTAGCTATTCTTGAATCATAGAAAGGTGAAATTATTAATGGCAGAAAAAACATTTACAACAACCGAACTATTACAGTTCGATGGTCGAAATGGACATCCTGCATATGTTGCCGTTAAGGGCGTCGTTTACGATGTCACTAACGTCCCGCAGTGGAAGGATGGTAAGCACCATGGAAACCTTGCTGGACGGGACCTTACATCCGTAATGCCTCGTTCCCTCCACATGGAATCCGTCTTAAAGGACATTCCAGTGGTTGGTAAAATGACTGATTAGAATAACTATGCACAAAAAAGCGGCCCAGCTTGTTGAACAACACTGGACCGTTTTTTAATTAAATTGCAATTTTGAAGTATTCCCGGAGGTACTTGGCCAGACCATTGTGGTCGTTATCAACCGGTGTCACATCATCAGCGACGGCTTTGAGCGCAGGGATCGCGTTGTTCATTGCTACCCCCCGGCCGGCAGCGTCCAGCATCTCCAGGTCATTGTGTTCGTCACCAAAGGCAATAATGTTTTGCCGGTCGATCTGGTACTGGCGAGCGATGTAAAACATTCCGGATTCCTTATGGGTCCCCCGGTGGATCAGCTCGAGGATGTTGTAGGGGCCACCCCAAACCCGTGGTTCAACAAAGTCACCATATTTCTCGTTAACTGCCTTGATGATCTCAGCTTCGTGTGCTGGCTCGTATTGGATCGTTAGGGCAATCGGGTTACTCGTCAGGTTATTAGCATTGAGCAGTTGATCTTGGCGGAGCTTGTTTGGCAAGAATTCTGGCAGGTCGTTACTAGGGTGGTTGGCCCAGACGTGGAGCTTATTTTCCACGGTGATCGTGTTGATGCCGAGTTCCTTGCGGTGAGCGAGGAGGTCCAAGGCGAGTTCCCGGGTCAGTTCCACATCGTATTCCTTATCCCAATGTTCATGAGGAATATGAGTCAATGCGCCGTTGAAGTTAACCATCGGGGTCTTAATGCCCAGCTTGTCATAAATGTGTTTAGCAATCCGGTAGGGCCGGCCGGTAATGATACTAACAATGTGACCTTCACGGGCGAGGGCGCGTAAAGTCATAATTGTTTCATTGGTTAATTTTGATTGGTTGTTAAGCGTTGTTCCATCAAGATCAAGCGCAATTAAGTGTTGGTTCATTACCTTATTCCTTCTTTCAATAGACTATAAAATACAATTATAACATTTTTACCAAAAAGTTCGACGAAAGCCAAGCATTTTACCTCACCTTGACGCAAAATAAGTTACAATAAAGACACTAATGTAAATAGAGGAGCGAAGTTAGTGTGCAACTACCGGAAGAATTTATCGCAAAGTATCAACAATTGATGGGAGATGAGGCCGCTGAATTTCTGGCCTCTTTTGACCAGCCTAGCCACAGTGGCTTTCGAACGAACCCCTTAAAAAACGGTCAGCCGCTGGCAACGATTGACCAGGCAAGGGGCAAGGTGCCCTATGTGCCGACGGGCTATTACGGGCAGGTTGATGGCAAGTCACTAGATCACGTCACCGGCTGGGTATATAGCCAGGAACCGTCAGCGATGTTTGTCGGTGAGGTTGTTGATCCGCAGCCTGGTGAAAAAGTGTTAGACCTCTGCGCTGCCCCGGGCGGGAAGACAACCCACTTGGCCGCTAAGATGAATAATGAGGGCTTGCTGGTCGCCAATGAGATTTTTCGGAAGCGGGCGAAGGTGCTGGCGGAAAATATGGAACGGTGGGGAGCAACGAATGCCCTCGTGACCAATGAAAGTCCCGCCACACTGGAAAAACAGTTTCCCCAGTTCTTTGACCGGATCTTAGTCGACGCTCCTTGTTCCGGGGAGGGGATGTTTAGAAAAGAGCCGGCAGGGATTGAATACTGGTCGCCTGACTACCCGGCGGAGTGTGCTAACCGGCAAAAAAAGATCTTGGAGTCGGCAATGAAGATGCTCAAACCGGGCGGGGTGCTGGTCTACTCGACCTGTACCTTCGCCCCGGAAGAAGATGAGCAAAATATCGCCTGGTTACTGGCAAACTACCCAGCGATGGCAATCCAACCGATCGCCAAGGCTGCCGGCATGGATGATGGTCGTCCGGAATGGGCAGACGGCAACCCGGCCTTAAAGCAGGCAGTCCGCCTCTTCCCTCACCACCAACAAGGGGAGGGCCACTTTATTGCTAAGCTGCAAAACATGGCCGAGGCAAGCCCGGCGGTGGCCAAGGTTAAGAAGAAAAAGAAAGATAAGAAACACCAGCGGTCCACTAACCGGCCTGACAAGGACCAGCAAGCCCGCTTCACGGAGTTTGTTGATGAATTTATGCCAGACTACACGCCCCAGCAGCTGATCGTCTTTGGTGACCAGCTCTATGACCTGCCAGCTGGTGCGCCGACGGTCGATGGATTAACCGTAATGCGGCCGGGCCTGCACCTCGGAACCTTTAAGAAAAACCGGTTTGAGCCGGCACTTGCCTGGGCCCTGGCTACTAACCCGGAGAAGACGACAAGAAAGATCAGCATCAGCCATGACCAGTGGCGGAAGTATGTCCATGGTGATGTCATTACGATTGATGACGACCTCGCCAATGGCTGGTACCTGTTAGTTTGTGAGGGGCACTCCTGTGGGTTTGGTAAGTTGGTCGGTAAGACAGTTAAGAACTTCTATCCTAAGGGGTTGCGGTTCTAAAGGAGGAAAAATGAAATGAAGGAAAAAAGAGCTTTTCACGTTAATGGTTACCTTGGCTTACTGCTGGCAATCATTTTTGGCCTGGTCAGTATTTGGATGATCTTTATCGGGGTCAATGACGCAATGGTCGCAATGGTCGTTTTAGGAGTGCTTCTCTTCATCGTGGTCGTCTTATTTAGCACCTCGCTGACGATTATCCAACCAAACGAGGCCAAGGTGTTGACCTTTTTTGGAAATTACATCGGGACAATCCGTGACGCTGGCTTATTTATGACGGTTCCCTTTACCAGTAAGCAGACCGTTTCCCTGCGGGTTTACAACTTCAACAGTCAGATCCTAAAGGTCAACGACTCCAAGGGGAACCCGGTTGAGATTGCTGCAGTAATCGTCTACAAGGTTGTTGATACGGCGAAGGCCCTCTTCTCCGTCGATGATTATGAGCAATTCGTTCAAATTCAAAGTGAGTCCGCAGTCCGGCACGTTGCTAGCGAGTACCCTTATGATACTTTTGAAAACCAGGATGACATTACCTTGCGGGGCAACCCGACGGAAGTATCTGACCGGTTGACTGGCGAGTTGCAGGAACGGTTGGACGTTGCTGGTGTTGAGATTATCGAAACCCGGCTGACCCACCTGGCTTACGCAACGGAAATCGCCAGCGCAATGCTGCAAAAACAGCAATCCGCCGCTATTTTGTCTGCCCGTAAAATCATTGTGGAGGGGGCCGTCTCAATTACGGAAGAAGCAATTGACCGCTTAAATAAGGAGGCTAACCTCAACTTGACCAGCGAGCAGCGCCTGCAAATTATTAATAACATCATGGTCGCCATCATCAGTGAACGGGGAACCCAGCCAGTGATCAACACTGGTACCCAGGGCTAACCGGTACTGATAGAACTGAAATAAAAGATGCCCCCGTGGATTAGCAATCGTCAATCCACGGGGGCATTTTACGTCCTTATTTAGTTTTTTCGTCCGCTAACTTCTTGGCAAGGGCAAAGTTACCGAGGGTGGCAGAACCATTCCCGGGAACGGACGGGTTAACAATATATTCATCAATTGGGCCGACTGGGAGGTAGTCGTTCCATAGCATTTGGAACTGTTGGCGGACCTTTTTGATGAAGGCTGGCCGGGAAACACTCCCACCAAAGATGATCTTGCGGGGTCGCAGAATTGCGGTGACCTGAACGGCGGCCTGGGCGACATAGTAGGCCATTATATCCCAAACCGGGTGGTCATCGGGCACATCTTCACCACTGATTCCCAAGCGCGCTTTAAAGGTTGGCCCACAGACGAGCCCTTCTAAACAGTCGTGGTGGTAGGGACAAATCCCGGTGAAGCCCATGTCAGCGGGGTGGCGCTGAAGACGGACGTGACCCATTTCAGGGGTTGAGATACCACCGATGAAGTGACCGTTTTGAATGGCCCCTGCCCCGACCCCGGTTCCGAGGGTGTAGTAGACGAGGGCGGGATTTTCGTACTTATCCTTGAGGTTGACGTACTCCCCGTAGACGGAGCCGTTAACGTCGGTGGTCCAGTAGATTGGAATATTGAGGGCATCTTCCATCGTGCCGACAAAATTACAGTTTTGCCACTTTACCTTTGGGGTGTCGGTGATGTAGCCATACTTATCACTTGCTGGGTTGGTATCAATTGGGCCAAAACTAGCGATTGATAAGGCTGCTAGGTCAGTGAATTGCTTGAAGAAATCAATGGCTGCGCCGAGGGTCTCTTCCGGGCTGGTCGTTGGGATGACCTTTTTATCAACTTCATTAAATTTTTCGTCACCGACGGCACAAACAAACTTTGTCCCGCCAGCTTCAATACTTCCTAATAACATAATCAAAAAACCTCATTTTACTAGATTAAACGTTTATCAACTGTGATAACCAAAATTGAGTATACCGCGCGGTAAGCGTTATCACAACTATCTTTCGGCAATTTTTTTGATAAAAACGTTTCACTTACTACTTTCGCGGGTGGTCAATTTGGCCGGGAGGGTGAGATGGACGGGGGTCTGCTGGCCGTTACTCAGGCGGTCGTTGATTAGCTTGACGGCTAACCGGCCCATCTGCAAGCTGTTAGGGTTGACGGAGGAAAGGGAAGGGACCAGGTAAGCAGCGATACTAGAATCGTTATAGCTAACTACCTTTAGATCTTCTGGAATCCGTAGCTGTTGCTGGCTGATTGCACGGTAGGCACCGACGGCCAACTGGTCACTAGCAATTAAGACTGCCTGGGGGCGGTTAGTAAGGAGGTCATTCATTGCGTTAAAACCGTCGCTAGGGAGCCAGCCACGCTCGCTTAGCATGGGTGCAAGCTGGTGGTCGCGCATCCAGCTTCGGTAGGCCTTGACCCGGATATCCTGGTAGCTGTCATTGCTGGGGCCAGTAGTTGTCATCGGCATGATCTTCCCGCCAATAAAGGCAATTTTCTTAATTCCCCGGGCAAAGAGCTGGTCAAGGACTATCCGGGTTTCTTCAAAGTATGAGTTCCGGATAATATCAAAGTCCGGCAAGTAACGGTAGTCGTCGATTAAGACGATGTGGGGGTTAGCGCTTGCAAGTTGCTGGTAGAACTCCCGGGTGAAAACCCCTGCCACAATTATCCCGTCGTACTGGCGAGCAGACGCAAAGGAAAAACCAGCTTGTGGGAAGCGGATGAAGTCCTTGACCTGGACATTAGTAGCAGATGCTTCCTGGATGATGCCGTCGTGGACCTTCGCAAAGTAGGGGTCGTGGGCCTCCGCTTCAAGGGAGTGGGTAGTAATAACCAGTAGCTGTCGTTGCCTAGTTGGCTGGCTGACGCGACGATTATTTTGCGGGTGGTAGTCAAACTCCTGGGCAGTTTTGATAATCTTCTCGCGGGTCTGTTTACTAACGGCAAACTGTGGGTCCCCCTTTAATACCCGTGATACTGTCGCTGGGGAAAAGCCCGCTTCCTTGGCAATTTTGCGAATCCCAACCATTTTGCTTCCTCCTTTGTTTTTAGTATCATATCATATTTTTTAGTAAACGTTTAGTACCGCGAGCCGCTAGTATTTATTACAATTCATCACGATTGAAAGCGCTTGACCGCCGTTGGGTAAACGTTTATCATGAAAATGAATTTGCGAAAGGGGTTGCAATTTATGATTACATTTGACGAGCAACAGCAAGTATTTCACCTTAAAAACAAGGATATTTCTTACATCTTTTCAGTAGAAGAAGGAAACCTCCTTAGCCACCTTTACTTTGGTCCCGCGATTCGCCACTACCATGGTGAGCGTCGTTACCCACGGGTTGACCGGGGCTTTTCTGGGAACCTACCACAGTCTCTCGACCGGACCTATTCAAAGGATGACCTCCTCCAAGAATATTCAGGGAACAACACTGGGGACTACCGGGTGCCAGCAATTGTTATCCGGGCTGCCAATGGCTCACGTCTGACGGACTTCCGCTATGAATCATATAAGATTGTCGACGGCAAACCTAAACTGGCTGGCCTACCAGCATCATACGTTAAGGATGATGACGAGGCCCAGACTCTTGAAGTCACCCTTGTTGACAAGACCTTGGATGTTCAAGTTATCCTGTCTTACACCCTGTATAAGGACCGGCCAGTAATTACGCGAAACGCCCGTTTAGTAAACACTAGCGACCAGGAAGTGCATATTGAAAAGATTGCGTCAATGCAACTTGACTTGACTAAGCATGACTACGACGTGGTTTCAATGCCAGGACAATATGCCCTCGAACGGCAGCCAGAGCGGCAGGCCCTCCGGCGGGGAATTACTGAGTTTTCGAGCCGGCGGAATTCCAGCTCCCACCACATGAACCCGTTTGTTGCCCTAGTTGACAAGGATACTGACGAGTTTCAGGGGAATGCGATGGGAGTGTTGCTTGTTTACTCTGGCAACCACCAGTTTACCCTTGAAAAGGACCAGATCGACCAGATTCGGCTATTAACCGGGATCAATGAGTATGACTTTGACTGGGCGGTAAAGCCGGGGGATGATTTCCAGACACCGGAAGCAATTATCGGCTTTAGCCAGCACGGCTTAAACGGGATGTCGCAGGTTTTCCACCACTTACTTCGTGAACGGGTTGCCCGTGGGAAGTACCAGTACGCTGACCGGCCAATCGTGATCAATAACTGGGAAGCAACCTTCTTTGACTTTGATGACGAAAAACTTGATGAGATTGTCAAGGAAGCTAAGCCACTAGGGATTGAAATGTTTGTCCTTGATGACGGCTGGTTTGGTCACCGTAATGATGACAACTCTTCACTGGGCGACTGGTTTGTTAACACAAATAAGCTGACCGGTGGCCTCGAACGGGTCGCTAAGCAAACTCATGACGGCGGGATGAAGTTTGGTCTCTGGTTTGAACCGGAAATGATCTCCGTTGACTCCGAACTCTACAAGCAGCACCCTGACTATGCCCTGCATGAACCAGGGCGGGGGATGACCCTTTCCAGAAACCAATTGGTCCTCGACTTTAGCCGCAAGGAAGTGGTTGACAACATTTTCAACCAGATGTGCAAGATCCTCGATAACGTGCCGATTGATTACATCAAGTGGGACTTTAACCGGAACCTGACAGAGGTCTTCTCGGCAACGGCAGGAGCAGACCACCAGGGGGAAGTGAGCCACCGTTACATCCTAGGGCTGTATGACTTGATGGAGAGACTGGTTACCCGCTATCCAAACATCCTCTTTGAAGGTTGCTCCGGTGGTGGGGGCCGTTTTGACGCCGGAATCCTCTACTACATGCCGCAAAGCTGGCCGTCAGATGACACGGATGCCGTTGAACGGTTGAAGATCCAGTATGGGACTTCATTGGTTTACCCGGTATCGTCAATGACCGCTCACGTCTCCGTTTCACCAAACCAGCAAACCGGTCGGTCAACGAGCTTTAAGATGCGGGGAGATGTTGCGATGAGTGGGGTCTTTGGCTATGAGCTTGACCTTGCTGACCTCAGCGATGAGGACCGGGAAATGGTGAAGGAACAGATTAAGTTCTATAAGGCCCACCGGCAGCTGATCCAGTACGGTGACTTTATCCGCTTGGAGAGTCCATTTGATAGCAATACGGTTGCCTGGGAATTTGTCAGCCCTGACAAATCAGAAGCGCTGCTCTTCATGTTTAAGCAGTTGCACACTAACCGTTTTGAAATCAATAATACCAAGATGGCAAACCTTGACCCGACGAAGGATTACCATGATGAAATGACGGGGCAGACTTATGGTGGAGACGAGCTGATGAACCTCGGCTTGTTCCGTGACCCAACGCACACGGGGGACTTTTTATCCGAAGTACATTACTTTAAAGCAAACTAATAAAAAAGTGCTCGACGATCATTCGTCGAGCACTTTTTTAATCTTTACTATTAACCAGGGCATCAATCGTCCACATCCATAAGGCGTGACCGAGAATCTCGGAGACGTGTTCTTCGACAGGCTGGTCCTTGGCTGCCGGAACGGTACCAAGCAGTGGCATCAAGCGTACATGGAAAATATCCCAAACAGCTAAACCAAATGGTACCCCGTGGCCCTTTTTGATCCAAGGGGTCAGTTGCCCAGCAACACTGTATAGGACGCCAAACCCAGCTGAAAAGCTAAAGTGAACCAGGTAGCTCACCCAGGGAAGCTGTTGACCAGAGTAGGTGTAGGTCGCGTGGGTGACTTCTGCAGGCACCCCTAACTGTTCTAATAGTCGTTGGGGTGGGTTGGTCTGGTCTCGCTCGGGTGTCCGTGGGGGTAAGATGTTTTCCCAGCCAATCTTGACGAGACCGGCGACCATTCCCGCCGCGACGCCGACCGTAATTGCCTTACCTAAACTAATATTTTTCATGTTATCACCGTCCATCGATTTTACTTATATTCCCATTTTATCAAGTCGGAAATGAATTTCAATTAATTAGCGTAGGTGCCGCTGCTGGGCGTATGATAAAAGTTCACTGCCTAAGACGTATTCCACCCGGCTAAGCTCGGCAAATGACCGGCAGCCGAGGAGGGCAAGGAGGCGGCGCGTAATGGTTGACCACTCAGTTAACTCCCGATCGAGGGCGTCATAGCCGTCGTGTTGCAAGACATTTAGGAAATAGCCGGCGACCCCGACTGCCCGGGCACCGAGGACACCACACTTAATCACGTCTAGTGGGGAGACAACCCCTCCAGAGGCAATAATTTCTGTCCGTCCCCGGCGGATTGCGTGGGCTTCCAGCAGAGATTCAGGGGTAGTTTGCCCCCAGCCAAGCAGGCTAGTAAAGTTGACGTCATGGTTTCGCCGATTTTCGATTGCTGCGAAGTTGGTTCCGCCCCGGCCGCTGACGTTAATCAGGTGGACGTCATGGGTCTGGAGCTTGGCGATGGTCGTCTTACTCATCCCAAAACCAACTTCCTTCACGATGACTGGCACATCGAGTTCACTGACCAACGATTGGATATTATCAAGCCAGTTGAAGTCACGGTCACCCTCTGGCATGATTAGTTCCTGGGCGGCGTTGACGTGCAGTTCAAGGGCATCAGCGTGAAGCATGTCGATCACTTCTCGGGCGAGTTCGCTGCTAGCAGTGGCACTTAAATTAGCGAAGACGATTCCGTCCGGGTTCTCTTCTCTGACAACGTCGAAGGAAGAAAAAGCGGCCGGGTCCTTACTGATGATGCTTAATGATCCCGTTGCCATTGCTAGGTGGTGCTTTTTAGCCAGGCGGGCGAGCTGCTGGTTGATTTTATAGGCCTGCTCACTCCCACCGGTCATTGCTTCGATATAAAATGGCTGTTCAATCTCTAAGTCATCTGCCAGCTGGACGTGCATGTCGACGTCATCGGTTGCAATCTCTGGCAGACTGTCATGGATCAGGCGGACCTGGTCAAAATAGTGGTTGCAATGCGCCTCATCATAGTACTTAGCAGCCAGGGAAAGATGTTCGTTTTTACGCTGTGCGTGACGTGATTCCATCGTGGGAACCTCCTTTTTATAAAAATAAGCCGGCAGAAAACACTGTTTCCTCCCAGCTGTTATCAGTCCTTATTTTGTCGATGTGAGGTGGTTTTTAACGGACGCCTTTACACTCTTAGCACTGTCGATAAAGTGGACGGAGAGGGGCAATTGTTCAATGTGGTTCTTCGCCCAGCTCTTTAAGACCTTGCCAAAGTTGGTGTTGCTGTCGATGGCGACGATCCCACAGTCACCACCGCCAGCACCAGAGGTCTTGGCAGCTCCGCCAAACTTCTCGGCAATTTGGCATAACTTTTCTAGGGCACTCGTTTCAATGTTGACCCCGGAATTGGTCCCCAGTTGCTTTAAGAGGTCGCGGTTATAACGGATCTCATTTTTAATCGTCTCCAGGTCCTGGCGGTGGAAGCCATCGACCATCCGTTGAATACAGTCCTTGCTCTTGTCAAGGAAGTGGCGATACTCATCTTGCCGGCGGGCTTTGAACAGAGAAATCTTATCAACCAGCTGGGAAGTCGATGCTGGCTTACCCGTCCACCCGATTAGAAGCTCCAGGTTTTGGGGAGCATGTAGGGATTCGATGTTGAGGTCCGGCCATGGCAGTTCAATGATACTGCGTAAGTCAAGGTATTGCCGCTGTTGGGCTAACCACTGCCGGTCAAATGAGTGGTAGGAAATCCAGCCACCGTAAACGGAGGCAGCAACGTCACCTAATGAGCCGTTTCCCTGAACTTCAAAGTGGGCAATGGCGGCTAACTTAAAGAGCTCGTCCTTGTCAACGGGCAGGTTGTAAAAGCGGCAGAGCGCCTTAACGGTTGCGACGGTGACGGCTGCTGAGGAGCCCAATCCGTACTTACGACCGTTAGCACTGTCAAGCTGACTGTCGATGTGGATGTTGTAAATCCGCATGGTCCGGCCAAAGGTCTTGGCGTACTCTTCGGTCACCTTGATTGCTGATAGGATGTATGAAAACGGGTTGTCCCGCTTATCAACCACCATCCGATCACCCATCCGGCGCCATGATAATTGGTCATTGTTGTACTGGCGACTGATGATTCGGCCAACTTCGTCAGCACTCTCCTCGATTGAACACGTAACAAACTGGTCCAGGGCAACGAGAATTGCCGGGTACCCATTTTCAACAACAGCGTATTCACCGGCAATATACAATTTACCCGGTGCTTTTTCAGTAATCAAAATTTAAAGTCCCCTTAATTTTTCAATTAATCCTTAATCATTCCAAATTTTAATTCCCGGACCCGGCTGAGAAACCACTAGCCGGTCGCAACTGATGATCTTACTAAGGGCGCCAATTATTGCTTGACGGTCCTTTCGATCATAGATGATTTTGACGTTTGGTCCGGCATCCATCGTATAATAGCAGTTTATCCCCCCTGCGCGCAAGTCTTTCACCGCATTAATAATGGTTAACGTCTCGGCATTGAAGTAGGTATAACCAGGGTCAGCAGAAAGGGTGAGGGCGTGCATTCGGAGGGCATTTTCCTCAGCAATATGACCGATCGCGTTGATGTCACGTTGGTCAATTGCTTTTTTAATTGCCACCATATCGGCAGCGACTACCTGCCGCCAAACATCATAGTAGGGAGAAGTAGTTACACTCAGTTGCATTCCAGAACGACTAGAAACCTTTTTCTTCTTTGTATTTATTAAAACGGCCATCATCTCGATCGGGAAGTCGACCTTTTCCATCACCGGGATAGCGTAAGAATCCTTATCGTTAGTTCCCTTTTGCCATTCCACCAGGCCACCGTAGATCGACCGGGTTGCCGACCCGGACCCGCGCCGGGCTAGCCGGGAGAGGTCGCGGCGGGATAATGAAAGCCCCGCGGCAGTGCTTGCGGCGCCGGCAAGGGCAGCAAAGGCGGACGCCGATGAGGCCAGTCCTGCTGCCATCGGGACGTTATTATGGGATTCAACCCGGCCAAAGGCTTGTCGACCGCTTAGTTGGCGGACGATATCTAAGACGTGGACGACCTTGCGCGCGCTTTTTTCGTCAAGCTGTTGGTTATCAACAATGACCTGGTCGCTAGTAAGCTGGTCGTCAAAGTTGACCTTGGTCGTGGTGAAAAACTCGTCTAAGGTTAGGGAGAGACTCGATGTTTGCGGCAGAATTAGCTCTTGGTCGCTTTTTCCCCAATACTTAACAAGGGCGATATTTGTATGTGCCTTGGCAGTTGCCATTAATCATTACCTCGCTTATCAAGTGGCTGTAACCAAATCTGGTGTGCGCCGTTTTCTAATAAGATGCTTGCTAACCGCCGGGCACCCATCGCAGTTTGCATTAGGGCGATCATGCAACCCCCCCGGCCACCACCGGTAAGTTTTGCCCCGAGCGCACCGTTTTCCTTGGCAACCTTAATTAGGTGGTCAAGGGCGTCGTCAGAGACTTGGAGGGCTTGTAAGTCCTGCTGGGCCGCGTCAAAGGCCTGACCAAGTTTAATTACCTCGTTATCGCGGAGCAACTGGCGGGTGTCATCCACCAGCTGACCTAGGTGCACGATGTGGTCCTGGGCGTCATCGTGGTTAGCGACCAGTTCATGTTTGACCGCCATGATGGCTTCCTTTGTCGCCCCCTTAACACCAGTATCAGCAATTACGAGGGTAGCATGAAGGTCCATGGCAATCGGCACCCCGATCCGGCCCTTAACATAGAAAAGGGGGTCGTCAGAGCTAACCGTTGCTGCGTCTAAGCCGGAGGGGCTCCGGTGGGTGACCTGCTCCTCAATATCTGCTAAAGATAAAAGAAGAGGCCGGTCAAGCGGTTCATCATAGTAATCAAAAAAAGCGCGGACGATTGCGACTGCACTGGCTGCTGAAGATCCCATTCCGCGTTCGGCGGGGAGATCACTTTCAATTGTTAAGTCCCAGCCATCATCTTGACCAGCAAAGCGGCTTATTAACTCGTTGATTAGCTTGCTAATGCCAGCCATTGCTGCGGGAAGGTCATCTAGCGCCCCAGCAAAATAACGGCTTCTGACAATATGCTGGTGGTCTTGCCGACTGGTTATGGTGACGGTTAATTGAACACTCGGCAATGGCATGGCGATTGCTGGTTGACCGTATACTACGCTATGTTCACCCATTAAAATGATTTTCGCATGGCTAGTACCAATCCCTTGTTGTTTCACCATCGTAAACCTACTTTCTACTTAAAAATTCGTTAATGGGGCGGCCACGGTAGGCATCGCATCCCCAAAATTCCACAGTTCATCATAGCATAAAAGTTTGTTATTAGCGAAAAACAGCAGCGAATGTTACCAAATCTAAATATTTTAACCTAACTTAACTACTTGTTCGGTGTAAATTTTCAAAAAATCGGCTGAAATGGTGTATTATTTATATTAGAAATAATAACTTCGGAGAAATATGGTGATATTGTGGTACAGCGTAGTAGTCAGCGCACAAAAAAGCGTAATAAAAAGGCGCCAATCTACTCAGTTGTTGATTTAGAGACGACCGGAACGAACGTCAATCATGGTGACCGGATCATTCAGATTGGCTGTGTCCTGGTCCAAGATGGTGAGATCATCAATCATTTTGAGACCAAGGTCAACCCCCGCGAGCGGATTCCCCGTTCAATTGTGCAGTTGACCGGAATTGAGGATAAGGATGTCCGGTCAGCGCCGCTATTTGAGGACGTAGCGGGGACCATTTACAGCTTATTAACGGGGACAATTTTTGTCGCCCATAACGTCAACTTTGACTTTCCCTTTCTAAACGCGGAGCTTGAGCGGGCGGGCTACCCGTCTCTGCCAATCAAAGCCATTGACACGGTGACATTAAGTCAGATTTTACTGCCGACTGCCAAGAGCTTTCGTCTCCGTGACCTGACCAGCTCCTTACACATTGAGCATGACCACCCGCATAGTGCGGTTTCGGATGCAGAGGCGACGGCCCATTTACTAGTGGACTTACTCCATAAGGTCAGCCAGCTGCCGACCCTGACCCTGGAAAAGATTGTTCAGTTAAAACTCGACTTGCCCCAGCAAACGGCAAGCGTTTTTGATAGTGTGCTGGCATTTCGCCGGCATAATCCCCAGCCCCTAAGTGAGGCCTTGTATGTCTCCAACGGGATTGTTTTACATAAGTCCCGGCCACTGACGACCGCTAATGGGGAAAAGAAAAATAAGTATCCAGCAACTAAGCGGGCAAAGGAACGTCTCTACGGCAAGACGCTCAAGCTTCGGCCGGTCCAGGCAAAGATGATGAATAGCATCTACAATAACTACACCCACGAAGCACCGAAGAACATGATCGTGGAGGCTGGTACTGGGGTGGGGAAGACTCTTGGCTACTTGTTGCCCCTGAGCTATGTTGCTCACCCGGATAAGAAAATTGTGATTAGCACAGCAACGAATGTCTTGCAACAACAAATCATCGATACAACAATCAGCCAGTTAAATGACGTCCTGCCCTTTACGCTGAATAGCGTAATCGTCAAGGGCAACAGCCACTACCTTGACCTGGCACGGTTTGTGCACTCACTGAGTATCATTGAAGACTCTAAGCTCGTTCAGTTGTTGAAGGCGAAGATCCTCGTATGGCTGTTGACAACCCAGAGTGGGGACCTCGATGAGTTAAACCTCAACTCGTTTCAGTCGCCTTACTTTACGGAAATTCGTCACCAGGGGATTAGGAGTCTGAACAATAATAACCCCTACTATAATGATGACTTTCTTGTTCGCCGGGAAAAACGGCTTCACCAGGCGGACATCATTATCACCAACCACGCCTACTTAGTTGCCCATGCCCAGGAGCTAGGTGATGGGACACGACGGCCTTATCTGGTGGTTGACGAGGCGCAGCACCTCAGTGATAACATTTTGCGCCGGTCGCGGCGGACCTTTAGTTTCCAGCGGCTCCGGATGGCGGTTCACGTGATGACCGGGCTAGTTAGCCACGGTAGCGACCGTAACCTTGATGATATTTTTGAAGACCAGGCTCTTGGTAGCTACAATGTGGAGTTGTTGCGGGGGGACCTGGCTGCGGTTGAGCAGGCGGTCGACCTCTTCCAGCAGGCCCTCTACCGACTATTTATGGCCAATTCCGCTGGCAATTCAGAAAACGAGCTGATTGAACAACCGCTACCGAATGACCAGTTGATTGACTTGCTCGATATCGGTGGGCCGGTGATGATGAAACTAGAACAGGCCCTAAGCAGTGTCCAGTTACATTTCTCGGCCCTTAGCCATCTCTTTACCCAGCAGGCTGACCGCTGGCTATTAAGTGACCGCTACTTGATGAGTCAATTTCAGAGTCAGTTAGTCAAACTTGCCGAGGCGGACCAGACCTTAAATGAGTTTAACGAAACCTTGCAACAGCAGGGGGATGCGGCGGCCTTTTGGGTAACGATTCGCCAGTCGGCTGAGCGTAGTACCCTTCAGTTAAGTGGAGGACTACTGGAGGCTAAACACTATTTGACCGAAAATGTCTATCCATACTTTTCGCAGCCGCTGTTCGTGGGGGCAACCCTCTTTACCTCGTCACGGTCGCAGTACCTATATAACCAACTCGACCTTGAGCGGGAGAACACCCTAACGAAGCATTTCGCGTCACCATTTGACTACCAGCATAATGCAAAACTGTTGATTGCAAGCGATGCCCCCGTGCCAAATGCGCGCAATAATAGCGACTACATCAAGTACCTCAGTGCAACGATTTACAAGTTGACCAAGGATGCGGACTACCAGACGATGATCCTCTTTAATTCGTTGGTGATGATTGAGCAGGTATACAGTCAGCTCCGGGAGACCGACCTCTTTGACCAACGGGACATCTTGGCCCAGGGGATTACGGGGAGTCGGGATAAGATCCTTAAGCAGTTTAGTGGGGGAACCAATTCAATCCTCCTTGGTGCCTCCAGTTTTTGGGAAGGAATTGACCTGCCCAAATCGGCCCTGGAATTATTGGTAATCACTCGCTTGCCGTTTGATTCGCCTGATGAAATCATGAACCGGGCGCATAACAACCTGCTCCGCCAGCAGGGAAAGAACCCCTTTTACCATGCGGAGCTTCCCAAGGCGACGATGCGCTTGCGACAGGGAGTCGGGCGTTTATTACGGACAGCCGATGACCGGGGGATTGCGGTTGTTCTTGATCCGCGACTCGCTACCCGCCGTTACGGGAAGACGATTCTCAACAGCCTGCCGGCGGCCTTACCGGTTGATACTGTGGCGACTGACGAGCTTGTCGCGACAACAAAGGATTTTTTTACCCACCAGCATAAAAAGCAAAGTTAAAGAAACCTTATCAACTTTTTGGCATAATTTCTGGTATAATCAAAAACGATTGACATTATTACTTATAAAAATTAGGTATAAGAAGGGAAGAGTCGTATGCAAAGTCGACGCGAAGTTCAACGTGCACAGAGTCGTGGCGCATCGCTGCGGACGATTCGCAACCTCTTAATTGCTATCTTATTGATTCTGTTGATTATGTGGAGTGTCTTCGCGGTCAGCAACCAGCCCCGTAATTCGGCTCGTCGACAGACCGTCACGCTAGCAAAGCGGTATGCCCACCTCCACTCGCCGGGGCACTTTTACATCTATAATCGGGAAAGTACTTACTATGCGATTACGGGAAAGAACCAGCAAAACAAGCCGATCATTGTGATTGTCCCGCAAAAGGGCGGTAAGATGGTGGTCTTAAAGCAATCCAGCGGAATTAGTGAAGAGCAAGCCCGGCAGATGACGGTTAACAACCGGCAGCCGCAAGAGATTTTGAAGGTTGCCCCAGGGATTTTTAATGATAAGGCCGTCTGGGAGGTTACGTATCGCAACAAAAAAGGTAATTTGTGTTACGATCTAATCAATTTTAAGACTGGTAAATATGTTCAAAATATCAATAATCTGTAATTATTGAAAGCAACGGGGACTGTGGTTAGAAGCCAACAGGCCCTTTGTTTTATGACGATAGGGGAGTGATTCAATGGCAGATACACAGGTCCTGCAGCGCTACTTGCAGGCAGGGGAGACGAATATCAGCAATCTTTTATTGCATCACTATAAGGAGCTGGGGATGACGACTTCGCAGTTTGTCCTTTACCTGCAGTTTAAGTCTTACCAGGAGCGCGGGGTGATGAACCCGGATATTCGGACGATTGCTAAGCACCTGGGGACCAATGAACGCCAGGTATTTGAGCAGCTTCATCAGATGATGACCAATAAGTTAGCGGAGCAGCGGGTACGCAAGCTGGCAGACGGTAAGGAGGACGCTATTTATGACTTTAGCCTCCTAATCAATAAGCTCGCCTTGTTCGATGACCATGAGCAAACGACGGTTAAGCAGGAAGAAACTGCAACTGCGCGGGAACTGACCTTTAACCAGTTAGAAGCAGAGTTTGGTCGTCCATTATCCTCGATGGAGCTACAGATCGTTAACGACTGGCTTGATAAGGATAACTATTCTGCGGCGATGATCAAATTGGCTTTGCGGCAAGCAGTAATGAACAGCGCCCTTAACCTGCAATACATCGACCGAATTTTGCAGAGCTGGGACCGGCAGGGCTTACGGACAGAACGCGACATTAATGAGCATGAACGCCAGTTTGAACAGCGCCAGTCCACTAAACAAACGGCGAAAAAGAAGACCCTCAATGGGCCGAAAATTCCGATATATAAATTAGGTGAATAAAAATTAATAATTGAAGGTGATTAAAATGAACAAAGCATCATCGCATTTAGTCATGAAAGGAATTATCTGGGCGGCGGTTGCCTCCGTAATGTGGGGGATTTCCGGGACAGTCTTACAGCTGATTTCCCAAGATCTAGCCATTCCAGCGACCTGGATGCTCTCAATGCGGACATTTGCGGCTGGTGTGATCCTGTTAGTGATCAGTGCCTGCCTATATGGTAAGAAGATTTTTAATGTGTTTAAGACGAAGGCCACGGCGCTATCAGTTATTAGCTATGCGCTTTTTGGGCTGATGGCGAACTTACTGACTTTCTACTATGCAATTCAGACCGGGAATGCTTCTGCAGCAACGATTTTACAGTACTTATCACCACTGTTCATCGTCCTCGGGGGGATCGTCTTCATGCGGCGGCGGCCGTTTAGAAGTGATATTGTCGCCTTCGTGGTGGCCTTAATCGGGGTCGCCTTGTGCATCACCCGGGGGAACTTTACCCAGTTGGCGTTGCCGTTGGTTTCCCTCTTGTGGGGGCTGGGTTCCGGGATTACCGCTGCCTTCTATGTTGTCCTCCCGCAACGGGCAGCGAAGGATAATCCACCAATTGTTGTCCTCGGTTGGGGAACGATGATTGCGGGGGTATTATTCAACTTATACCGGCCATTTTGGGTCAACCCACCACACATTTCAACGACTCTTGTTGCCTCGGTAGCAACGGTGGTCTTATTTGGAACGATCCTTCCGTTTGGGATCTTGCTTCATGCGACCCGGTATGCGCCGTCTGATGTTGTAAGTATCATGGATGCCGTCCAACCAATTACAACCTCACTTTTGAGTGTGATCTTTTTCCATCTTCAGTTAAACTGGGTGGAGATTGTTGGGATTATCTTGGTAATCGTGGCAGTTTACATCTTGCAAAATGGCCGGCGCCGGCATGCAATGGAGTCGTGACGATTGATATGAAAAAGCGCAGTGATGAAGAATTTCGTCATCACTGCGCTTTTTAAATCCGCTCAATTATTAATAAAAAAGGGGATGGCAAAGCGTGAAAATTGCCATTCCCTTTTTGTTAACTAATATTTAATGTTGGTCGCCACTTGGCTGGGTATTCGCTGGAGCAGCCGGTCCGCTTGAGCTGGCTTGGGCTGGCGCTGAGCTTGAACTAGCTGGTGCGCTTGAGGAAGATGATGATTCACGGTTGCTGTCATTCCGTTCTTCTGGCCGGCTCTCGCTAGAACTTGCAGAAGAGTCGGAAGATGAAGAGCTCTCAGAACTGGATGAGTCAGAACTGCTTTCTGGTGAATTATCTTCTGTATACTCAAGGGCCCACTTAGAATCACGGATTACTAACTGGCGCTTGCCCTTGACTTTCACGGCTTCTACCGTGTCAGGCATTGTCCAGTCAGAGGCGTGGTTGCGACTGTCAAGGAACTGCATCAGGTCCTTGTACAGCCACTGGGCGGACTTTTCAAACTGCTCTGAAATGCTTGCCCCTGGTTCTAACGGGTGGTCATAACCAGTCCAGACAGCAATTGAGTAGTTCTTGGTGTAACCAGCCATCCAGGAGTCCATTACTCCAGATTGGCCAGTATTACTTGGGTAGTTAGTCGTCCCGGTCTTCCCGGCCTGGTTAACGCCATCAATCCTTGCAGCGGTACCGCTACCTTGAGAGTCAGTGAAGACCCCTTTTAACATGTCAGTGATCATGTAGGCAGTTGCTTCATTCATCGCTCGCTTCCCCTTAGGACTAAACTGTTTAACATTTCCGTCCTGGGTGGTAATTGAACTGATGTAGTACGGCTTATAGTAAGTACCACCGTTAGCAAAAGCAGCATAGGCCGCTGAAACTTGCAGTGGTGAGATGTATAGGGCAATCCCGTTTTGGAGGGTGTAAGGGTCCTTTTGTGAGATTCCTAAGCCACCGAGGAAGGAGGTTGCCCGGTCAAGGCCGACCGCTTGTAGTGCCCGGATAGCCGGGACATTCCGTGATTGCACGAGGGCATCGCGCATCGTCATTGAACCCTTGTACTTCTTATCAAAGTCATGAAGTACACTGTTGGTCCCAGGGAAGACGAAGCGGGTATCCTGGATCTGCTTAAAGGTTGGCCATTGAAGGTACTCGATGGCTGGACCGTAATCCATCAGCGGCTTAGCGGTCGAACCAGAGCTCCGGTTGGTCTGAACCGCCCGGTTAAGGCCGTAAACAACATTACCGGTGTGACGGCCACCAAGCATGGCAACGATCTGCCCATTGTGAGGGTCAGTAACCGCAACCCCGGTCTGCATCTTGTCACTTTGGAAGGACACTGACTTGTTGGCGGCATCGTACAGGTGTTGCTGGGCATCTAAGTCAAGGTTAGTGTGGACTTTTAACCCGTCATTATATGGGTCATAGCCCTGGGCCTTTAAGTCGGCCAGTACCTGCTTGACGTAAGAGTCAACAACCTTTTCCTTAACGTTGTTATCTGTCCCGGAAGTATTACCGTGATCTGGATCAAGCCCGGCAGTGACACTCTCACCAGCAGCTTCGTTTGCTTGTGACTGGGAGATGTACTTGCTTCTTACCATGGCGTTAAGGACTTCGTTTCGCCGCTGCGTCGCATACTTGATGTTTCCCGTATCGGGGTTGTAGTAAGTTGGCGACTGTGGCATTCCGGCGATGAGGGCGAGCTGGGAGAGGTCCAGTTCGTCTAAATCTTTACCATAATAATACTGGGCAGCGGTTTGCATCCCGTAGACCCCATTTCCCATGTAGACCTTATTAATGTAGAAATCAATAATTTGGGACTTTGTGAAGTGGCGTTCGACATTGATCGCTAGCCACGCTTCCTGGGCTTTCCGCTTTAGCGTTCGGTCGGAGGCAGCTGTCGAGAAGACCGACAGCTTGACCAGTTGCTGGGTCAGGGTACTTCCCCCCTGCATTCCTGAAGAACGGCCGAGAACATTTGATGCCGCGGCCCCAAAGATCCGGATCGGGTCAACCCCGTGGTGCTTATAGAAACGACGGTCTTCAATTGAGACCACCGCGTTCTTCAACGTAGTCGGGATCTGGTTGTTCTTTGCGTACTCCCGCTTTTGAGCACCTAGCCGGGAGATAACCCGGTCTTGGTCATCATAAATCGTCGTGATGCTCTGACTACTCAGATCACTCCGACTGATCTTGGGGGCACTAGAAGCATAGTAGAAGAACAATGCTGCGGCAGCAACGACCAGTAGAACAACAATCCCTGCTATCCAGAGCAATATCTTCTTTATTAGACCACCAACATTGCGCTCTTGATCGTCATCACTATTGTTGAGATGACGATCACTGCGTGTTGGCTGATTATCATTTGACATAGTAAACTCCTTTACGATTTTGCAGCAATTATTTTATCGACGGCTTCCAGGTATGGTAAACGTGGATTCAGTCGATAATGAATTTGAAAGCCTTCCTTTGCAATATCCTTTCGCAGGATCGACTTACGACCGCCAGCTTCTTGCAGATCCCAGTGCCGAAAGAGGTCTGCTGCCGGGAGGAGGTAAAGGAGGTCGAGCGTGGTGAATTTTATGAAGGCAAAACAAATCCCACCCTGGGCGACACATTCGCGCATGTGCTGAATTTGGTGAGGGTGAAAGTTTTTTAATGGGAAGGAGTTTTTATTTCGTGTCTCCTTCGCATCAAAATCAATGTAGTAACCCTTATATACCCCGTTGTAATCAGTCGTCGATGGGCGCCGAAAATACGCCTCTTTGATTACCGCGGCGCTCCGCTTGGGGTAATCGACCTTTACCAGCTGAACTGGCGTGGGCTTTTTATGGATGACCGCAATGTGTCTTGACAGGTAATACTGGTTACTATGGTTGATCTCATCCTCTAACGACATTCCCCGCTTAGCGTAAATCGACTGGTGGGGTGTCGGTAATTCTTGCGTTGCGCGAAAGTGTTGAGTGGGTCGCTGACCATTGGGATAGTGAATGGTCACAATAATCACTCTCCTAACTAGGACTATATTATACCAGAATGAAGGCATTTTGATGATACAAGATGATTACAAGTTGCCAGCAACAAGGAGATGGCATACAATTGGCAGGTCGATTAAAATAAGAAGAAACCAGTTGAAAAAATATGGAGGAGAATATGCGCCGATTATGGGTGAGTGGCTACCGGAGCTACGAATTAAACGTCTTTCAGGACAACGACCCGAAAGTTGCAATTATTAAAGAAGTGCTAAAAAGCCGGTTGAAAAACTTTCTTGACCAGCAAGCAGATGAGTTTTGGCTGATTACCGGACCACAGATGGGGAGTGAACGTTGGGCTGTTGAGATCGGTAAGGACTTGCAAGCTGACTATCCCCAGCTCAAGATTGCAATGATGTTTCCCTTTGCCCAGTTTGGCCAGCAGTGGAATGAAACTAACCAGGTGAAGCTAGCCGAAGCAAAGGCCGGGCTAGATTTTTCTGCGGAGGTGTCTGATAAACCCTACCAGTCGCCCCAGCAGTTGCGTAATTACCAGCAGTTTATGCTGACCCATACTGACGCTGCACTCTTCATCTATGACCCAGAACATCCGGGGAAGACCCAGTATGATTACCGGGCGGCTAATAAGTATTGTGAGCAAACTGACTACCAGGTTCACCTGGTTGACTTTGATGAATTACAAGAAGCTGCCGAGGAGTGGCAGGAGCGGGAACGAGAACGGCGGGCGGAAAAATATGGTTATTAGTGCTTGCAATTATGCCGGAATTTGGTAATATAGTTTGTGGACTACGCAAACTAAACAATTGAGGTGTTCAAGTTGGATAACATAAAATTTACTCCACAAGATATTTTGCATAAGCAATTTAAGGAGAGAAGCATTGGTAAGGGCTACGATGAAGCTGATGTTGATGCTTTCCTAGACGATGTTATTAAGGACTACGACACCTATAACAAGGAAATCGAACGGTTAAATGATGAGACTGAACGCCTACGGGCTAAGGTTGACGAATTAAATCGCCAAGTAGAAGTCGGCTCATCAATGAACACGCAAAATGCGTCACGGCAGCCCGTTTCAAGCGCCACTAACATGGATATCTTAAAGCGGCTGTCAAATCTTGAACGCCGGGTTTTTGGTTCCCAGTTAGACGGTAGTGACAATAACAACGATTCACATCTGCTTTAGTGCGTATCATAGATTAAGTTAATAATGATGCAAGTTTTGGGTAATTGAGCACAGCGTTGGTTGTGTTAGGAAGGTCCATGCTCGCACAGGCTGCGATGCCTGTAGTGTTTGTGCTCGCTGAAAAAATAAGGCGGGGCACCGGCAACGGTGACGGCGGAAAAACGGGCTACGGTTTTACTATGTCCTAGTATTCCTGAAAAGTGCCACAGTGACGATACAATCCGGGAAACCGGATTGGTGGAACGCGGTAAACCCCTCAAGCGGTAAACCCAAACTACGGTAGGGGAGCTTTGGATAACGAATTGAAGTGATTCCAGGGGAGAGCTTTTTGCTCTGAGATAGATGATTACCTCGATATGGTCATGCCTGATGGCCATATTACGACAAAACATGGCCTACAGACTCTTGCATCCAGGCACCCGAGTTCGCTCGGGTTTTTTATTTTTAAAATTAATTAGGGGCAAAAAGAAAGAGGCCAAGGATTATCCTCAGCCTCTTTTACGTATCATAAGTAAGCACATAGAAACAGATATTATACCCGCACATATTAATGGGGGAACGAGTATAATACGAAGAATATATGATACGAGGTCCGACGGTACATCGAACCGTAATTAGTATAGCATATTTTATTCCAAAATAAAGGGTAATTTCGTGTTTTTACGGCCCAGCCTTTTTATTCCAGCCGTATTTGCTTTTTCTTGCTGAAAGCGTTTATAATGATTATCATGAAAGAAGAGATTGTTATGAAGAACGTAACACTTAATAATGGCGTTGAGATGCCGCTTATTGGGTATGGGACCTACCAGATCCCGGGAAGGAAAACGACGGAATACGTGCTCCGGGCGATCCGGGCTGGTTACCGCTTAATTGATACGGCGCAGTACTATGGTAATGAAGCAGGGGTTGGTGAGGCCATCCGGGAAAGCGGCCTCCCCCGTGCTAATTTTTTTGTAACGACGAAGGTCCAAACTAGTGGTTATGAAGCGACTAAGCAGGGGTTAGACCAATCGTTGCAGCGCTTTAATGGTGATTATTTTGACTTGGTATTAATTCACTGGCCGACTGGT
This sequence comes from Limosilactobacillus caccae, assembly GCF_900156885.1. GTDB lineage: Bacteria > Bacillota > Bacilli > Lactobacillales > Lactobacillaceae > Limosilactobacillus > Limosilactobacillus caccae. The sequence continues at coordinate 544,679 of NZ_FTOY01000011.1, read as the reverse complement.
GACGATCTTGCTACTTACCGGGCGCTGGAAGAAGCATACCAGGAAGGAAAAACCCGGGCGATCGGCCTGAGCAATTTTAACGCTCCCCAGGTGCAAAGCATCATTGATAATGCTAGTGTCAAACCGGTGATTGACCAGATCGAGACCCACCTGTGTTGGCAGCAAAAGCGGATGGCCCATTTCCTTCGCGACCACCAGCTAGTCCATGAGGCATATGCACCACTTGGGGAAGGGCAGTTAGGCATGCTTGACCTGCCAATTCTTAAGACGATCGGGCAAAAATACGGTAAGACGCCAGCACAAGTAACCCTCCGCTTTCTCGTCCAGGAGGGAATCGTGGTTATTCCTAAGACCCTTAGCGCGAACCACTTGGTGGATAACTTGAACATCTTTGACTTCGCGTTAAGTGCAGCAGAAATGACAGCTTTGCAGGCGCTGGACCAACATCAAGCGATTGATGGCTGGCCAGAATCAATGAACGAGAATAATTATTAAGTTTGAGGTTTTATGGAAAAAGAGATTAATATTGTATACATTTCGTTTTCTGGAAATGTCCGTTCCTTTGCACGGCGGCTACAAGACTATGCCGCCCAGCAGCACCAACTGTTGGCTGACCGGCCGACCGTGAAGTTGCTAGAGATTAGTGAAGCGACGATTCCGGAGAAGGCGACAGCACCATTTTTTGTAATCCTCCCCACTTACATGACAGGGGGAAGTGAGTTTACTCCAGAGATGACGGAGATGCTCACAACACCGATGCGGGATTATTTGGAAAGCTACCATAATATTGATAAGTGCCAGGGGTTTATCGGGAGCGGTAATATTACATTGGGGAAGATGTACGTAATTACTGCTAAGACCTACGCCAAAGATTATGGGCGGCCGCTGATTGCAGCATTTGAGTCCCGGGGGACGATTCGGGATATCGAAAAAATATATAAAAAATTATCAGTAGAAGCATTTGGCGATTAATTCCTAAATGCTTTTTATTTTTGTTAAACATAAGGTAGAATAAGAAATAGTAATAATATTGAGGAGCGTTTTAAATTGCAAACATATCAACTGATTGCTACTGCCGCGGCGGGGATTGAAGCCTTAGTCGGCAAGGAATTAAAAGATCTCGGCTACACGACCCGGGTTGAAAACGGCCGGGTGCGGTTTACCGGGACGATGAAGGACGTGCTACGCGCGAATGTTTGGTTACGGACTGCTGACCGGGTCAAGATTATCGTCGGTGAGTTTGATGCCCGCACATTTACAGAATTATTTGACCGGACAGCGGCAATTGCCTGGGAGGATATCTTGCCGCTTGATGCCGAATTCCCTGTCGAGGGGCGGAGTCACAACTCTCAGCTGCACAATGTGCCGAGTGTCCAGGCGATTACGAAAAAAGCGATTGTTCAACGGCTGAGTTCGGCTTACCACCGGCGGACACGGCTTCCCGAAGATGGGGCCCGCTACCCACTAGAAGTAGCAATTAATAAGGACCACGTACTGCTGACCCTGGATACGAGTGGTGAAGCCCTGTTTAAGCGGGGGTACCGGAAGAATAAGGGGGGCGCGCCATTAAAGGAAAACATGGCCGCTGCCCTGGTGATGCTGGCCCACTGGTTCCCGGATAACCCCTTTGTTGACCCGGTTTGTGGGTCAGGGACGATCCCGATCGAGGCCGCCTTATACGGTCATAACATTGCTCCTGGCTTAAACCGGCCGTTTATCTGTGAACAGTGGACCAACTTGGTTCCGGATGGCTTATCTGATGAAGTTCGTGATGCGGCTGATGCAGCAGCAGATTATGATATCGAATTGGATATCCATGGATATGATATTGACCAGCAGATGATCGATATCGCCCAGGAAAACTGCCGGGCAGCAGGGTTAACCCATGATATCACCTTTAAGCAGCTGGCGGTAAAGGATTGGCGGACGGATAAGGTAAACGGGGTAATTGTCGCCAACCCACCATATGGTGAACGGTTGAGCGACCAGCAGACCGTCCGGGAATTATACCGGCAAATGGGGACACTCTACCGCCCCTTGACCACCTGGAGCAAGTACATTTTGACTGCCGACATGGAGTTTGAAACCTTCTATGGGGCTCCCGCAACGAAGCGCCGTAAGCTATACAACGGGGCACTACGGACCGACCTTTTCCAATACTGGGGCAAAAAAGATCGGTCGAAGTTCAAACCCTTGAAGCACTAGGCTTTACAAGGGGTGTAAGGAGTTTAAAAACCCGCTAGGGGACAAATAGGGGGCAATTGTTTTAAAGTTGAAGGACTAGATAATCGTCATCGTGCATTTTCAAAGAATATAAAAAGCGACAGTTCAAAATGAGCTGTCGCTTTTGAGGTCTATTAAAAACCATGATCGTATCTTGTCGCAAGAAAATCTAAAGCCCGCAAACTAGCTCTCCCGGTCGCGCTTTTGCTGAGCTGGTATTTCTAATATGCTATAATTGGCGTGCAAAGTGAAAATAAGGTGGTAGTCGGCAATCCCAAGGACGGCGATCAACTTTCCAGCTCTTGCAATGCCTGGTTAGCGAGGTGGTGAGCCCCGTGGTTTTTACTTTCTGGAACCCACTGGGTAACCACCGTTGCAAAGTAGCTCAGCAGGTCGTTAAGGGCGGCGAGTTCTGATTGGTAATGTTTTGTATAATTTTTGCCAATCGCATCGCTTAAGATCCGGCTATCAGTGTAGAATAAGATTGTTTCGGTTGCCGGAAAGTGATCACGAAGGTAGCTAAAGCCAAACTGGGCAGCCGCAAATTCACCGTGGTGATTATCAGTGATTTCAAAGGGCTTATTGAGCTGGATCTGTTGGTGGTCGGCGATAATTAACGCCCCCAGTCCAGTCGGTCCTGGATTGCCCTTGGTTGCTGCATCAGTATATAACTTAATCATCATTAACACCTCATTTCTGAAAGGAAGATTTACCTAATGGAAGAAGAAACCCGCTATTTTTACCAGCCGGACTTAACCGGGACGATTATTTGCTGGAGCTGGACGTTCCTGTTCTTCATTGCGGGCCTGGTTATCTGGTTGGAAATTACGCATTTTCAGTGGCTTAGTGCCGCCTTTTTTGCGGTTTTTCTCATCTTGACCCTCCTAGAGTGGCGGCGGCGGACGGTTGTCATCACGCCGACCAAGATGGTCTTTAGCCGCCTTTTACAAAAAAACTACCTGGTAATTCCAATCGCCGACATCCGCCAGCCCCAGTTTACCAAGCACACGGTAACGATGACGGTCAACGGGGAAGTACTCAATTTTACCTTTACCACCAAGGCCGTTAACCGGCTCAAACTAGCGCTTAAGCAGCAGGGGGAAAAGTAAGTGTTACTGGTATTTTCTGCAGTCATTATCATTATTTTAACAATTTGTGACCAATTATTAAAACACTGGATTGTTTCAACGATTGCCCTGGGGGCCAGCCGGACAGTTATTCCCCAGACATTAGCCCTGACTAACCTGCGCAATGACGGGGCCGCTTGGAGTATGCTTGAAGGCAGGCAGGGCTTCTTTGCGCTGATTACCGTAATTGCAATTATGGTGATTAGCTATTTCATCTGGCGCTACCGAAAAAATGGGGCAATGCTGGTTGGCCTCAGCCTGGTGATGGCTGGCACCCTGGGAAACTTTATTGACCGATTAAGCCAGGGCTACGTTGTCGACATGTTTGAGACCCTTTTCATCAACTTCCCCATCTTCAACATTGCAGATGTTTGCTTGACTGTCGGGGTAGTGTGGTTGATCATTTGCATTTTAAGGGAGAAGGACTAGCATGACAGAAGCAATTGAACTAACGATTACCGCTGAAATGACTGGGCGAATTGATAAGCAATTAGGCCATCACTTTACCCAGTTTTCCCGCTCCCAGCTCCAACACTGGATAGAAGACGGCCATGTCGTCGTCAACGACCAACAGGTGAAGCCAAAGTACAAGCTAAGCACTGGCGACCATGTTAAGATCTTGCCAGAGGAGCCCAAGAAAATCGACCTGGAGCCGGAAAAGATTCCTCTAGATATTGTCTATGAAGACGATGATGTGGTTGTGGTTAATAAGCCCCAGGGAATGGTCGTCCACCCTGCACCGGGCCACCCTGACCATACCCTGGTTAACGCCTTGCTTTATCACTGCCCTTTGTCGACGATTAACGGTGAATTTCGGCCAGGCATCGTTCACCGGATTGATAAGGACACGTCGGGGCTGTTGATGGTAGCAAAAAATGATATGGCCCACCGTTCACTAGCTGCCCAGTTGAAGGCCAAGACGAATGAGCGGGAGTACGTTGCACTTGTCCACGGGGTAATTAAGGAAGAAAGCGGGACAATCGATGCCCCAATCGGTCGGTCGTTGAAGGATCGGAAAAAGCAGGCAATTGTCGCTGATGGCCGGCATGCGGTGACACACTTTAAGGTTTTAGAACGGTTTAAGCACTATACCCTCGTTGCCTGCCGGTTGGAGACGGGGCGGACGCACCAGATCCGGGTGCATATGAAATACATTGGCCACCCCTTAGCAGGCGACCCCTTGTATGGTCCGCGGAAGACGCTGGCCGGAAATGGCCAGTACCTTCATGCTCGGCTGTTAGGGTTTAAGCACCCACGGACAGGTGAGGAGATGGTCTTTACCAGCCCGCTACCGGCTTACTTTCAACAGATGGTCGACCATTTAGAAAAGACTGACCAATAATAGGCAAATCCTTGTGTTTAGTATCAAAGACGTTCATAATAATACTTGATCAATTTTTAACAAGTGCTTTAGGAGAGTGGTAAAGTGGCAGCACGATACCTAATATTTGAAGACGGTTCGATTTTTGCTGGGAAGGGGTTTGGCGCCCCCGCCGTTACCTTCGGGGAGGTCGTATTCAACACCAGCATGACCGGCTATCAAGAAATCATCACTAACCAGATTTACAATAACCAGCTCGTCGTCTTCACGCAGCCCAACATTGGCAGCTACGGTATTCAGCGGAATATTTACGAGTCGATTGTCCCGACGATTAAGGGGGTAATTGTCCGGTCCCTCTCAGACGTGGCGACAAATAACGTCCGGCGGATGACCCTTGACCAGTACCTCCAGCAGATGAATATTCCGGGCATTACCGGGATTGATACGCGGGCGGTAGTCCATAAGCTCCGGGCAGCCAACAAACCACTAAAGGGGAGCATTGTCCCGGTCCCTGATGACCACGCCTTTGACCAACTTCATGCCACCGTGTTAACGAACCAGCAGGTTGCCCAGGTTTCAACGCCAAAGCCGTACCCGAACCCGGGAACGGGCTTGAGTATTGTAGTCGTTGACTTTGGGTTAAAGCACGGGGTATTGAGGGAGCTTAGTCGGCGGAAGTGTAACGTTACCGTTTTACCGTACACGGCGACGGCTGAAGAAATTCTCCGGCTTGACCCAGACGGGGTTGTCCTTTCGAGTGGTCCTGGCAACCCGCGCTATGTCAAGGCTTCTGTTTTGCAAATGATCCGGACGGTCCAGACCAAGGTACCGTTGTTTGCGATCGGGCTTGGTCACGAGCTATTTGGGATTGCCAATGGCGCCAAAGTAAAACGGATGCCGGTCGAACACCACGGGATGAACCACCCCATCCATGAAATCATCACTGACCATGTCGTCTATGCGACCCAGGGGGAGGGCTATGCGATTGACCGCAACTCAGTTGACCGCTCCCAGTTGTTCATCACCTATGTCGACATGATTGATAATAGCGTCCAGGGATTGCGCCATCGGCACTATCCGGCCTTTTCGGTGCAGTTTTTCCCTGATGGGGCGCCGGGTCCTGATGAAACCGATGGCTTGTTTGACGAATTTGTTGACACGATGAAGAGAAGGGAGGCACGTCATTAATGGCAGCAATCAAATCTGTCTTGATAATTGGCGCGGGAGCAAACGATGTCCAGCATGGGGATGAGCTTGACTCAGCGATTTACCAGATTGCCCGCGTTTTTAAACAGCTAAAGGTCAAAACAATTCTTGCTGATGATAATCCTTTCTCTGTTAGCCTCGAAAACACGGCGGTGGTCGACCATGGCTGCGTTGTCCCGCTAAAAGTAGAGAGCTTGGTCAAGATTATTGAGGATTACCACCCGGATGCAATTTTACCGACGCTTGGGAACCGGCGGGCCTTCGAACTCACCCAGGAGTTACTGGAGAAGGGAATCTTGCGTAAGGAAGGAATCAAGATCTTGGGGGTTCCTGAAGCCACGATCCGCCAGGTTAATAACGCGGTCCTACTTGAGCGCACCCTCCGGCAAATGGAAGCTCCGGTCAAGAAGACGGTCACCGTGAATAACTACCAGGACGCCCTTGATGAAGCAACGAAAATTGGCTACCCGGTCATCATCCGCTCTGTTTTGCCAAAGAGTAGCAGTACCCGGCGGATTGTTCACGACCGGAGTGAACTTGCTGATGCAGTTAAGCAGTGCCTTGACCAGTCACGGTCGGAACAGGTTTTTGTCCAGCAGAGTCTGGCCGGCTTTAAGGAAATTGAGCTGGTCGTCCAACGTGATGCATCCGGGACGATGATGATGCTGGCAATGATTGAGGACATGGACCCAATCGGGATTCACGCTGGTGATTCGATTGCCTTCAACCCTGTGCAGACCTTGCTTGACCGCCAGATTCAGGATATGCGGGACACGGCCTTTGCGATTACCCGAAAACTGCGGATTGTTGGGATAAACCACCTGCAATTTGCCCTTGATCCGAACAGCGATCGCTTTTATGTAATCAAGAGTAGTCCCTATTTTGACCGAATGGTTGCCTTTGCAAGTCAATCGACGGGGTATCCAATTGCGTTAGTAGCTGCCCAGCTCTACCTTGGTAAGCACCTACGTGACATTGACCTTGGGCCAAGCTATGTCCACCACGCAGCCTTAATAGAACCGACGATGGACCACATCGCAGCCCGGGTACCGATCTGGGGCTTTGACGTTATTCCTGGTGCTAGTCACTTATTAGGGACGGAGAAACGGTCAGTTGGGACTGTCTTTGGAATTGGTCGGAGTAGTATTGAAGCTTTATTTAAGGCGATTGAATCCCGCTACCATGAGCCGACAGACTTCCATCTTGCCGCCCAGAAAAAGTTGACGGAAGATCAACTGATCGCCAAGCTGGTTCACCCAGAAGCTGGCCGGCTATTTGTTTTAATTGAGGCAATGGAGCGGGGGTACTCGGTCAGTGAACTTGCTGAAATGACCAAAATTGACCCCTTCTACTTTGACCAGATCAACCAGATGCGGTTGCTGATTAAGGACATCATTGAACACGCGGGCAAGGAACCGGTCCTCAAAAAGGCGAAGTATTACGGCTTAAGTAACCAGCTGATTGCTAGCCTTTGGAATACGACCCAGGAGCAGGTTTATCAGATGTGTGTCGACCACCAGTTGACTAGTAAGTACAAGGAGATTGAGCCGTCGGCCGGTGAATTTGACCAGCACACAGGTAGCTTTTACTCTGCCCTTGAGGATGAAAATGAGATCAGTAAGACACCACAGCCGGCAGCACTAGTCATCGGGACGGGTGGCCTTCGCCTAGGCTTAAGCAATGCGGGGGACTACTTTGTGGCGATGATGCTCCAGCAATTGCGTAGTGAGGGCTTCAACAACATTATCGTTAACTCTAACCCAAGTTCGGTCACCCTTAGCCCACTCTTGACGGATAAGCGCTATATTGAGCCTGCGACGGTTGAAAACATCTTACAGATCATCAATGTTGAGCAACCGCAGCTGCTGGTTATTCCAGCCAGTTATGCAAACCTTTTGGCCGCCCTTAAGAAGTATGACTTGAAGGCAAAATTGATTGTCATTCCTGATGAATTACCGGCTAATCCGGTAGATAATGAAAACCAGCATTACTTCTTTAACTTTGTCTATGACGGCAAGTACGCCTATCCATTAGGGACGATGGCAAGCCTGTTTTCACCAACGGAGCTGACTTACCAGGCGACGGCTCTCCGCTATCCAGCAGAGCTACCGACAAATATCACCCAGCAATTAGGTGAGCAGGCCAGTGCTGCCTTGATGGATGAACAGCAGCCCGGACTTTACCAGGTAATCTTTGAACAGGATGGTGAAGGGGACTACCAGCAGGTCGGTGTGCAGCCATTACCGCTGACAGCGACTGCCTTCCTTTCAAAGGTTCTCCGCTTAAACCTTCCCGGCTTGTTTATTCGGTTAAACACTGATGGCCTTGGTGAGCAGACCGCTGCCATCTTAAAGCCAGAGCGCGATCCGGGAGTAGTTACTTACCGGACAACATTTCCATTTAAGGCCTTACGGGTCACGGGTGAACACCCTGGCAGTGATAAGGTTATTGGTGCCCATATCCACTTTTTGAAATAAAAATAGCGACTGACGAAAAGCTAAGCTGATATTTCGTCAGTCGCTATTTAGTTAAAGCTCGTTTCTGGAACAAATGTTAATACATTATGCGATAAGCTGCTTTTGATAAAATTTATAAAACAAGTTACCGTTTGAGATTAGTGCAATTTTTCATAAATTCAGAAGCCTTCTTAATATATAAGCTGGCTAAGAAAATATAAAGGTTTGAATTCTGGAAACGATGATTTCGAAAAATGACGGGGCGACGTTGCCAGCTTTCAAGCGGAATGTAAAGAAGTTAAAACGAAAGCATTACGAAATAGAAAGGATTAAGAAAGTCGTTAAGCTAATAGCTGAGAACAATACAGCTGAGCTTAAAAGAAAGCATAAGTTAGGAAGAATCCAGGGTAGACATCCAACTATTTGGCATGTCCATGTAGATAGGGACTACAACGATGACTGGGTCCTATGCTATCGACTTGAAAATGATCGGCTAGTTTTGTTATTACTTACAACGGGCAGTCATGATGTTCTTAAACATATTCCATATAACTAGGGCGATCGCATTAGCTACCGTCTTTTATTATGCAATAAAAAAGGATGCCGATTAAGGCACCCAGGATAGCGGTGAGGTTCAAGTAATAAGCAAAATCTATCTAACTAACATAAATATTAAACACTGCTTTTAATTCACAAAAGCTCAAAGCAATTCTTCAAATTACAATAAAATAGGCACTCTCAATAATCATCAATAAATAAAGTCCTTTAATCCCCGAGCTTATGCGGTGTCACGTACAGGGTCTTTTGCCCGGTAAACGTCACGAAGCCCGGCTTACCACCGTTTGGTTTGTGAAGGCGTTTAACCGGGAGGTAATCGACCGGCACATTGTCTGAGTCACGACCCTTTGAATAGTAGGCTGCTAGCTCGGCAGCCTCGAGGATGGTGTCCTCACTAGGTGCAGTCGACCGGATCACCACGTGTGAGCCAGGAATGTCCTTGACGTGGAGCCAAATTTCGTTTTTGTTAGCAATCTTAAAGCTCAGCCGGTCGTTTTGCATGTTGTTTTTACCAACTAAGATCAAGGTTCCATCGCTAGCGTGAAATTCTTCAGGCTTGCTGACCTGGATTTTCCGCTGCTTTTTGCCCTTCTTCTTTTTCTTGATGTAGCCTTGTTCTTGAAGTTCCAGGCGGATCTCTTGAATATCTGCCGGGTTAGCTAACTTAATCTGGTTTTCGATGTTTTCAAAGTAAGTGATCTCATCATTTGCTAGCTTTAGTTGTTCATTAACGTAGGCAACAGAGGTTTTCAGCTTGTTGTACTTGGTAAAGTACTTCTGGGCATTTCGTGACGGCGAAAGTTCGGGTGAAAGTTTGATTGCCAGTGGCTTGTTTTCATCATAGAAGTTTGGCAGGGTGATTTCGGTCATTCCCGGCTTCAGCTTACTGAGGTAGGTGGTTAAGATCTCACCGCAGACCCGGTACTGGTCAGCACTAGCGGCATCGGCCAGCTGCTGGTTGAGCTTTTTGACCTTCCGCCGATCCTTCTTGAGTTCATTCTTAATCACCTTCAGTACCTGCCCCGCCAGTTCCTTTGACCGATCTTCCTGTGCCTTATTAGCGTAGAAGGCATCGAGTAGTTCAGAGACAGTTGCAAAGTGTTGGAGCTCGTCTGGTGAAGCATTCCGTGGTGGGAAAGCGGCAAACTGTGTTTTTCCATCAGTTGGCTTGATGAGGACCGGGTCAGGATCGTTGAAACTGTTGATAAACTGCTGGTAAGCAGTTGGTAAGTTGTCGCTGGCCAATAGTTCACTTGCCAGTTCCTGCGCACTATCCCTTCCCAAACCTTGGTAGCGTTGCTGGAGGGCCTTGGCAAGCGACGGTACTTCATGGTACTGGCGTGCGAGGTTACTGTAGACCTGGTTAGGGAGGTATGGGTTAACCTTATCTTGCTTTGGTGGCATGACAAATGTTGCTCCCGGCAAGAGGAGCCGGACCCGGTTTTGGTCTGAACCAACGTGCTTAATACTGTCGATGATCTTCCCTGTCTTCTTATTGACCAGGGAAATGTTACTGTGCCGGGCCATGATTTCGCTAACGAGAACAAGCTGCTGACTGTCACCAAGCTCATCACGGGTATCAAAGGTTAGCTTGATAATCCGGTCATTATCGACTTGCTCAATCTGGTTGACGATGGCCCCCTCCAAATACTTCCGCATCGTCATCGTAAAGTTTGTCGGGACCGCTGGATTTTGGTAGGGGATTGTGGTCACTTGGATCCGCGGGTAGGTCGGGTTTGCTGATAGTAATAGGGGATAGTTATGCCGGTGGGCACGGATAGTAATGATTAGTTCCGCAGGATAGGGCTGACTAACCTTAGCGACCCGGCCGGTAGCTAATTGTTGGTTTAACTCATGCACAATCGCATGGGTAAAAAAGCCGTCAAAAGACATGATTTAATCCTCCTTAATAATAATTAAGTAAACGAAAATAGCACTATTAATTATAACGTGTTGGCAAAGTGATGGGAAGTAAAGGCGCTTGATTGATAAGATTTATAGTTGGTTTATCGCCTTTAATGTGGTATGCTCATGTTATTATGTGGGTAATTCTGCATAACATGCAATTATTCTTAATTTTATGATTTTAAAACCTGGAGTTGATAAGATGAAAATTGCTGTTGTTACTGACAGCACTGCCTACCTCACGCCTGAAGAGGCGGCGGCTAATAATATCCATGTTATTCCCATTCCGGTTACGCTGGATGGCCAGACTTACCGCGAAGGAATTGACATTTCAACCACTGACTTTTACGACAAGATGGCGCAGTCGAGCTCATTTCCAACGACTGCCCAGACACCGATCGGCCAATTAATGGAGGTTTACCAGGGCTTAGCTGATGAAGGCTACGATGCCGTTATCAGCATTCACCTGACCCGGGCAATCAGCGGGTACCTCGACACGGTCGAACAAATTGCTGAAGAGATGAAGGACACCATTAAGATTATCCCGTTTGACTCCCATCTAACGGTTAAGATGATGGGGTACTTGGCCCTCGAAGCAGCTAAGTTAGCGAACAATGGCGACGATCTCGACGATGTTTTAAAAAAGATCACCGAATACCGTGACACCTTCAACAATGTTTTTGTTGTTGACGACTTACAAAACTTAGTACGCGGTGGTCGCTTATCCAATGCGTCCGCATTTGTCGGCTCAATCTTAAAGATTAAGCCGCTGTTGACAATGCACACGCCAACCCACGCGATTGAAGCCTTTGAAAAGGTCCGGTCGATGAAGAAGGCTAAGCTACGTTGTGAGCAAATCTTCGACGAAGACATTGCTAAGCTCGATTACCCTGTTCGGGCGATGGTGATCCATGCCGATGCACCGGAAGCTGGACAAAAGTGGCTTGACAAGTTACAAGAAGACCACCCGGACATTAACTTTGAACTGAGCTACTTTGGGCCAATCATCGGAACCCACCTTGGCCGGGGAGCCCTTGCCTTAGCGTGGATGCAAGACACCGAAAAGCAGCCGTTAGCATAATGAAGAAGCAAGGATGGATTAAGGCCGGGATTGCCGCACTAGCCGCGATTTTGATGATCTTATTATCATTTGTTGGCGTTCAAACGGTGATGCCGACCGGACTAGCATTTATGCCCTTAGCGGGGATCATCGCAGTCGGCCTAGCCCTCACACTTAACTGGCTACTGACGGTGGTGGCGGTCATTGTTGCTACCGTAGTCGTCATCTTGCTGGGCAATGCTGACTGGGTGACTGCTAGCTGCTACTTGGTTATCTTATTGGCGGTATGGCTGATCATCCATGACCAGCTGACCCTCCAAACAAGGGTTAGTCACCAGCAGTTACGGTGGTTAGCGGTGGTAACCGGCCTGGTTTCACTGATATACCTATGCATCATCTATGGCTTAATTGGCTGGGTGGTTGGTGGGACGACAACTGCCAGTTTAGCCTTTATCCAGCAGATTATCCCCATTGCATTGCTGACGGGGTTGCTGTATGGGTTCTTGGTCGCCCCAGTCGCAATGGTAATGCGGTGGGGTGCAAAGAAGGTTCTGCAAATTGACGACCATCATGATGACCAAGATGGTGGTTCAGGCTCAGTAATTGTTGACCTGAGTGACCACCACGATAAAAAAGAAGATAAATAATCTGGAGGTGCCCGGGACAACCAAGGCTGGAGCACCTGTTATAAAGCAAAGAGACCGCGGAAATCAGCTCCGCGGTCTTTTTGCTTTATAATTATTCGGTTATTTCTCGGCATTCCATTCAGCATGAAATTCGGCTAAGTAATCCTTCATTACTTGTTGCCGGTGCTCGGCAATCTTTTTCGCAGTAGCGGTGTTCATCATGTCCTTTAGGTGGAGGAGCTTTTCGTCGAAGTGGTTGATAATTGTCTCATTGGCAAGGTTGCGGTACTCTTCCCGTGACATGTTGTGGCGGGGCTTAATCTGGGGGTCGTAGATCTTCTCCTGGTGACCACCGCCATAATAGATGGCCCGGGTGATCCCAATTGCGCCGATGGCATCAAGCCAGTCAGCGTCCCGGACAATCTGCCCAACAATCGATAGCTGGATCTTTTCACCATCGAGGGTGTGGGCAAAGGAAATATTGTCAATGACATCCATGATAATGTCGACCTGGTCGGCAGTAAAAGCATTTTGTTGGAGGTAACCTTTTAGCTCCTGCTTGGCTGCTGGCACGTCAGTAACTAATTTCTCGTCGATCGTATCGTGCAGGTAGGCCGCAACCATGGGCAAAAAGGGATCGACGTTTTCACCTGCGGCAAGGCGCTTGCTCATCTTGACCACCCGGTTGATATGGTCCATGCCATGCCCGGTTGTGTCCTGGCCGAGTTTACTGATTGTGTACTCTTTTACTGCGACTAATTGCTCTTCTTGTTTCATTTTGCTGGTGCTCCTTAAAAATAGCTTCTCGTTCTTTTATACAATACAATCGCAATCAGCGTCAACTTTCGTTAAAATAGGTAGAAAATACGTGGAGGTTTTTTGTGATGAACCTACTTTTTTCAATCAATGATAAATTTGTGATCCAGCTCTCAACGGTCTTGCTATCAATTAAGCTAAATACCAAGCCGCAAGATTTTCATATTTATGTTTTGCAAAAGGAAAAGCTGGCGCGGACAGCTGACCTTGAGAAGGTCTGCACCCGCCTGGGGATGCACTACCACCCGGTGCTTGTCGATGATAATCTTTTTGCAAGGGCGCCGGTCACTGATCGCTACCCGACGACAATCTACTACCGTCTCTTGGCCCACGAGCTCTTGCCAAAGGAACTTCATAAGATCCTCTACCTCGATGCTGACCTCCTGTGCATCAATGACTTGACCAGCTTTTATGAGACTGACCTTGACGGCTACCTCTATGCATCAGCGATCCATACCGAGCTGACCAATACGACTGACGTCATCAATAAGATCCGCCTGCAAAACTTTGATGCGGATGGTTACTATAATTCAGGGGTGCTCTTGATGAACCTCGACAGCATTCGCCAGCAGGTGGATTCGGCAGACATCTTTGCCTATATTCGCAGTCACGCCCATACCTTGTTACTGCCAGACCAGGACGTCTTAAATGCCCTTTACGGTCGCCAAATCAAATCGGTCCCTGACCAGCTATACAACTTTGACACCCGCAAAGGCCGTGTCTATGAGACAATCTCATTTGGCGAATGGACCCTTGACTGGGTAATGCGCAACACGGTGATTCTTCACTATTGTGGGCGGGATAAACCTTGGCTGCCTGAAAAGAACACCGGCCGCTTTACTGCCCTCTATAAGAACTACTTCCAGCTGACGACGAAGTTAATGGAGGATTAACCGGTCGCCAGCAAGGAAGCTGCCCGCAAACTTACTACGGGGGTGGAAGTAGACCTTGCCAAACTCGTCGATTAGGCCATGAAAATCTTTTGCCATCGCTGGGGTAAACCGGTCGTCTAACTGGTAACGCAGGTCAAGGTCCTGGTATTTTGCTAGGCCATCAATGCCAAGCAGGGTGAAGAGGGTCCGTGCATACTTATCACTGATAAAGCGGGGGACATCAAAGACATAGGTCAACAAGACATCGGCTGTTTCCTGACCAATCCCGTGAAGGGCGAGTAGTTTATTTCGGAGGTCATCACCATATTGCCGCCGAATTGCGGGATAATCGAAGTCGTGCTCGGCCAGCCAGGAAAAAACGCCCCGGATTGCCTTACTCTTGTTGCGGTAAAAGCCAGCTGGGCGGACGAGTGTTTCCAGACTGGCTATGTCGAGCTGGCAGATTTTCGTTGGAGCAAAGGCGGTCTTGTCGGCAAATAGCTGGCGGGCTTTATCAGCGTTTTGCCAGTTGGTATTTTGAATCAAGATGGCGTCGATGATGATTTCTTCCTTTGAGTCGGCCGGCCACCATCCTGATGGGCCCATCTCCTTGCGCAGCTTTTGGTACAGGTCATAAACAGTTAATTGCACATTATCACTTCCAATCAAAAAACTCATTAAACTACCTGGTTATCATAAACCATTTGTGGTCGTTTAATGAGTTTTTTGCATTATTTGCCCCAGAAGAAGTCGATCAATAACTTGTTGACTTGGGGATTGTGGTGAAGTAATTCATGTTTGGCGTTGGGACCAGTAATCTTTACCTCCTGATAGGACTTCGCCCGGTGATTGATGATGTATTTCAAACTCTTACTAGAGTTGTTCGTCACCTGGGTATCATTACCGTTTGCCAGGTCCCCGTAAATATTTAACACCTTAATCTGCTGTGGAAAGCGGTGCCGAAGGGGGAGAAGGCGGCGGTAGCTATCGTTCAT
Source organism: Limosilactobacillus caccae (assembly GCF_900156885.1). Classification (GTDB taxonomy): domain Bacteria; phylum Bacillota; class Bacilli; order Lactobacillales; family Lactobacillaceae; genus Limosilactobacillus; species Limosilactobacillus caccae. The sequence continues at coordinate 529,514 of NZ_FTOY01000011.1, read as the reverse complement.
TGCTGATGGCTTGCCGGTCGTGCTGTCGACTGTGAGGTTGGCTGGTTCGTTCCAGCCGATGGCCCCGTCAAAGGTGCCGGCCATTGTGACTAGCTTTTGAATCTGCGGCAGGTTATGGTTGCCAGCATTGTCGAGCAGGTAGTACATCACTGCCATGTTCCCCATTGAATGTGCCTCGATGTTGACCTTATTGACATGGTATTTTTGCTGGAGGACCTCGAGGACGTTTTTGACCCATTGCCCCTGGGTTGGGTAGTCGCTGTTGTGGTTATCTGCAAAATTGACCTCGACTAGCGGGTTACTTGCGTGACGGGGGATGCGGCCATCAAGGGTGACCGTTCCATCACCGGCCACGTTTGCCACCACGACGGTCTTTGAAACACCCGCCTTGACGATTCCGTTAACCATGTACTTTTCAGCGTGGGCACCACTTCCAAAACCGTGAAAAAAAAGTGTCGGGGTGGACGACTGGACATAGCTAGGCGCTTGTTGGTGGTCACTTGCCGTGGCGGGGGTACGGGCCAAAATTATCCCGGTTAGGCAGATAATTACCACGACGATTACGCTTAATATTCTTTTCAAAATAACACCTTCTTTATTTCGAAAATATGATAGCACATTCTAATGAATATTTTGAGGATTAAATAGTTGTAATCAAAAGATAAAATGTGGTACATTATTAAAGTTGTAAAAATGACTAACATAATGATAAATAATGTAATGAGAAGGGAAGGTAATACGATGCAAATCACACAAGCAAAAATGGCGGATTTAAATCAAATCTTAGAAATCCTGCGTGACGGTCGCAACCAATTAGCTGAACAGGGGATTGATCAATGGCAGGGAGATTACCCGAACGAAGAACATATTAAGCAAGATATTGAAGATGGTTTCGCCTACCTTGTTGGGTCTGATGATGATGAGACCATTGGTGCTTTGTCCATCGTTGAAGCCCCAGACCACGCTTATGACGAACTAGACGGTGACTGGCTGATTGATACTGACAAGTACGTTGTTATCCACCGGGTTGCTATCCACTCCGCCCATGCCGGCAAGGGATACGCTTCACAATTATTCACCAATGTAATTGACTACATTAAGAAAAACCGGACAGACATCAAGACAATCCGGATCGACACGCACGAAGACAACAAGATCATGCAACACTTGATCACCAAGAATGGTTTCTCTAAGGTCGGCGAACTCCACGGGGTTTATCGTCCTGACGAAAATTCATACGTATATGCTTTATTAACGGGAAACTAGGCTAGTCGAGAAAATCTTAAACCAAATCCACAATCCGGGCGATGAGTCATTTTTGATTCATCGCCCGGATTTTTGTATCTTGAAGGAAAAATTTTAAAACTTTTTCGGCTAATTTTGCCAAATATTCTCAAATAGTTTACTTTGCGTAACGCATTGATTTATCAACTGTTACAGCTATTCTGCTCCGTCTTTTTTACTCTTATTATGAATTTATTTATTTTACAATTTTAAATTTTAGGTGTTTACAAATGTAAAATCAAGTATAATTGTGGAAGCGCATTCAAGAATGCGATGGGAAGTAACTTTTGTACTGCGGTGGATCGCTGAATGAAATTCAATGGGCAACATTGTTTATCTTTCATCGTCCCAGATGCTAATGAAAGAGATGCTGCTACTGGTATCAAGCAAGCGATTGGCAAAAATTATAATATACCGAGGTGAATAATATGAAGCAGATTAACTTAAGTCACGCGATGTTCTCCGATGCGAAGTACTTATTATATGAAGATGATAACTTCAAGGTGGAGACATATAAGTTTCCCGCGGGAGTCGAAGCGTTGAAGGTTTCTAACAATCGTGGTTACTTAACACTATTACCATTTTACGGGCTCATTATTTGGGATGCCGTTTTTGATGGGATTAACTTGAAGGAAAAGGATGGTTTTACCCAACCTCACTGGGGAGAGCAAATTGCTGACACTTATGGCGCCTTTGAGTTTACTTCTGGCTTATTAGCCAACGGTAACCCCGGCCCAGAAGACGACCATGTTCAGCATGGTGAAGCAGCGACTGCCCGGATGGACCATGCCTACCTGGAGATTGGTGATGACGATGCAATTACCGTCCAAAGCGATTATGAATATATTAAGGGCTTTGGTGACCACTACATTGCAAAGCCATCTGTTACCCTCCATAAAGACAGCGGGCTGTTCGACATCCGCCAATCCGTAAAGAACCTCTCCAACTATGCACCGATGACCCTGCAATACATGTGCCACTTGTGCTATGCCTATGTTGAGAATGCGGTGATGACTTCTAATATTCCTGATGAAGCCTTCCAATTACGGACTTCAATTCCGGCCCATGTTCACCCAACTCCTGAATGGACTAAGTTTACGAATGAGTTGGTAGAAAGTGGCAAGATGATTGATAAGTTAGATGATGCTAGTCATTACGACCCAGAAATCGTCTTTTTCTCAACAGACTTGCGCGAGTTCACCGATAAGGCAGAATTTCGGATGGAACTGGATGATGGTCACAACTTCTTAACCGCATTTGATACCGCAAGCCTGCCAATCGTCACCCGGTGGATTCTTTACAATGCTGACCAGCAGGTCGCCGCGTACTGTTTGCCAGCTACTTGTACTCCTGAAGGACAAGCAGCCGCTAAAAAGGCAGGCACGCTGATTACGTTGCAACCGGGTGAAGAAAAAGAATTCCATGTTATTACCGGGCTTGAAAAATAGGAGGACCCTAAGATGACTTACGATATTACAGTGATTGGTTCCAACATGATGGAACTTTCAACGGATGTTGACCGGATGCCCAAGCTAGGGGAAACCGTCGCCGCACCTGATTTTCATATGGCCTTTGGTGGGAAAGGTGCTAACCAGGCATTTGCCGCTTCGCAACTAGGTGCAAAGGTTGCGATGATTTCCAAAGTTGGTGCCGATGTCCTCGGTCGTGAGTATCTAAAGCACTTTGAAGAGAGCGGTATTGACGTATCAGGGGTTAGTGTCGGCAAGAAGAACAACGGGGTGGCCCCGTGCTTTATTCAAGGCGAGATGAACAGCATCATTATTGTGCAAGGGGCAAATAGTGAGTTAACGCCAGATACTTTAGAAGATTATCGCGATATCATTAAAAACTCTAAGCTAATCGTCTTGCAGCAAGAAATCTCACTTGCGACCGACTACCGGGCGATTGAGATTGCGCATGAATATGGTGTGCCGGTGATGCTCAACCCGGCGCCAGCAAATGACCAGATTGACATTGACCACGTTGCAATGTGTGAATTCTATTCCCCAAACGAAACGGAATTAGGGCGGTTAACGAAGATGCCGATTGAGACGATTGAGCAAATCAAGGCGGCTGCGAATAAATTAGTTGACCTTGGTGTTAAGAATGTCATCGTGACGATTGGCTCACGGGGCGCCCTGTGGGTTAGCAAAGACCATGAAGAACTAATCCCTTCATATAAGGTTAAGGCTGTCGACTCTATCGGGGCCGGTGATTCCTTTGTCGGTGCTTTTTCACACTATTACACCAGTGGGGAAGATATTAGTACCGCGTTGCGCCATGCAAATGCATACGCAGCGGTCACGGTTACCCGGTCGGGCAGTCAAACATCATACCCAAGCGCTGCTGAACTACCAGCACTCCAAGAGAAATTAGGGATTGCGGTAACGCCGCACGAATAACGATTCTTACATTATTATTGCGAAAGGAAAATAGGTAATGAAGAAAAATGGGATTTTAAATTCAGAAGTTGCTTCCGTTGTCGCCAATCTGGGCCATATGGATTGGCTCTCAATTGGCGATGCTGGGATGCCCGTTCCACTGGGCACCAAGAAAATCGACCTCTGTGTTGATAAGGACCTACCGCGCTTCACTGATGTTGTCAAGAATGTTTTAACCGAAATGAAGGTACAAAAGATTTACTTAGCCGCCGAAATAAAGGAGCAAAATCCAGCCCAGCTTGAAAATATCAAGAAGCTCTTACCAGGGGTTGAAATTGAATTCATGCCCCACGCTGACTTGAAAAAGAACCTGGCTAAAACCCATGCCTTTATTCGGACTGGCGAGATGACGCCCTACTCCAACATTATTCTCGAATCTGGAGTCACATTTTAAATAAAAGAGAGGTACAGTAATGGATAATGCAAAAAAACAATCCTGGGTTCAATATCCAGATGGTTATTTAAGTAAGACGCCAATTTGGCAATATATTTTAGTTTCGATGGTCTTCCCGTTTTGGGCCATGGCAGCAGCCTTGAACGATATCTTAATTACGCAGTTCAAGACCGTCTTTACATTAAACGATACAGCAACAGCACTTGTTCAATTCGCATTCTACGGTGGCTACTTCTTAGTTGCCTTACCTGCTGCATCAATTATTCGGAAAAATACTTATAAGTTTGCCATCTTAACTGGTTTGACATTCTTCATCATCGGGTGTGCAATGTTCTTCCCGGCTTCACACATGGCTACTTATGGAATGTTCCTAATGTCGGTATTTATCATCGCCATTGGGCTGAGTTTCTTGGAAACTTCATGTGATACTTACGCAACGATGTTAGGACCAAAAGATTCTGCCAACCTGCGGATTAATATTTCACAATTATTGATTCCAATTGGTAACATCACTGGGATCGTTTTAGGGAAGTACTTAGTCTTCGCCGGCCACGGGAACATGGAAGACGAAGTACGGGGCTTAAGTGCCGCGGAAAAGCTAGCATACAACAAGGAAGTTCTGCAGTTGACGTTAAAGCCATACAAGTATATCCTTGTTGCCTTAATCATCCTCTTCATCTTGATTGCCATTACCCGGATGCCATACTCCAAGGCGGCACCGCAAAAGGATGCAAACGGGGTGGAGGAAAAGAAGCCATCAACTCGTGAATCAGTTAGTTACCTAATTCATAACAAGCGGTTCATGAAGGCTGTTGGTGCCCAGTTCCTTTACGCCGGAATGCAAACATGTGTCTGGTCATTTACGATTCGTTTCGCTTTACGGACCATTCCGGGGATTTCTGACCACGCCGCTACTAACTACATGATAATTGGTTATGCGGCCTTCTTCGTTGGTAAGTTACCAGCTACCTGGTTAATGCACCGCTTCTCAATTACCAAGGTAATGGCGTGGTACGGGATCTTAGGAACCCTTAGCTTAGTCTTTGCCTTTACTTACCATGGTAGTGCTGCTGTTTGGGGTGCCGTAATGAGTGACTTCTTCTTCGGTCCATTCTGGCCAACTATTTATGCTCACGGTTTAGACCAAGTTCACGAAAAGAAGTACACGGAAACTGGTGGTGCCTTCATGGTAATGTCCTTAATCGGTGGTTCATTAGTACCACTTATCATGGGCCGGGTATCAGACCTTTCTGGTTCAATGCAATTATCATTCATTGTCCCAGCTATCTGTTTCGCGCTGATTGCTGCTTACTTCTTCAGCGAACACCGCTGGGAAAAGGCGCACCCCGACCAAGTTCAAGAACATTAATTATTGATAGTTGTAATTAAAATGATGTAAAAACAGCTCGTGCCGTTAGTTAGGCACGAGCTGTTTTTTTAGCTTAACAAAAAGTGGCGAGGGGATGGACATTTCCCTCGCCACTTTTAAGACTTCCACCGTAATCGGCGGAAGGAAGATAACTATTTCAAGTTTTCCTTGAAGAAACTGGTAAACTTATCAAATGGGATCTTGTCCATTTGGTCGTAGAGGTCAACGTGGGTTGCATTTGGAACGATTACTAATTCCTTTGGATCAGTTAAGCGTTCGTATGCTTCTTCAGCCATGTAACGAGAGTGGGCCTTTTCACCAGTAACGATTAACTTCGGAGCCTTAATCTCACCAATCCGTTGTTGCAGGGGGAAGTTGTAGTATCCCCATGGGGAAGTGGCATCCCAGGCACCGTTGGAGTTGACGGAACGAGGGTGGAAGGCGCGACCAACATAGTAGTTGAAGAAGTCAGTTGTCACCGGATCAGCCCCGGCAGGCAAAGTCTTGCCAAACATCTTGTCCCAGTAAACTGGCTTGTTATTATCATCAAAGGCTAATTCGTGAGGACCAGGAACGTGGCCGTTTTCCGCTTCCTTCCACCGCATATCAGCAAGGTATTGCTTTTCTAAGTCACGTTGTTCAGCGGTCTTGCTGTTGTTTAATCCCTTCCACATGGAATCAGACATGTCATACATTACACTAGTTGCAACGGCCTTGATCCGGACGTCTATTGAAGCCGCGGTTAAAACGTGAGAACCTAGTCCACAGATACCAATTGCCCCGATCCGTTCGCGGTCAACAAACTTTTGCAAGCCTAAGAAGTCAACGGCAGCAGAGTAATCTTCAACAAAAATATCAGGCGAGGCCATGTTACGAACCTTCCCGGAACTTTCACCAGTACCTGATTGGTCAAAGGCAAGGGTGACAAAGCCCCGTTCAGCTAGCGTTTGTGCATATAGCCCACTTGATTGTTCCTTAACGGCCCCAAATGGACCAGAAATGGCGATGGCGGCGTATTGCTTATCAGCGTCAAAATCTTGTGGTAAGTAGAGGTGACCGGCAACGGTAAAGCCATAACGGTTGTCAAAGCGGACATTTTGGACTTGAATTGCGGGGTTAATCTTGAAAACCCGGGTATCGTTAGTTAAAGCGGTTTGGTTAAAATTCATCATAAAAATCCCTTCTTCTTTTGATTGATTATCTGTATAATAAAACCTAAAGTCGACTTGAGGTCAAGAGGAAAGGACAGATTTTTTTGGATTTTGTAAAAGAAACTTATACCATCGGTGAAGTTGCCAAGATGTTTAACCTTTCGGTGCCGACACTACGCTACTACGACCAGGAAGGACTGATTCCCAACCTTCATAAGGATAGTGCAGGGCACCGGCAATTTGATTCGCAAAATATTGATGCCGTTCAGATTATCGAGTGCCTAAAAGATGTTGACATGCCGCTGAAAGACATCAAGCGCTTCATGGAGTGGAACTTGGCGGGGGATAGCACCCTCAAGGAGCGGCTGGCATTATTTGAAAAATTAGACAAGCAGGTAAACGCCCGCTTAAAACGTCTAACTGCCATTTCACGGGTGATTGATTATAAACAGCGCTACTACCGGCAAGCTGTTGCAGACGGAACGGAAAAGTACGTCGCTGAACACAAGCAGCCATTGACCACGATAATAGACGAATAGCTTGAAGTTAGCAAAACGACCAGAGAAGAGAGCTTCTCCGGTCGTTTTTTTGTAGACGGTGACTAAGTTGTCGGTTAATTCTTAAAACTATGGATTGGGGCGGGAATTAAGCCACCACGGTTGATCATTGCGGTACTTGGGGCACTGTTGACGGCCATGACCGGAGCATAACCGAGAAGCCCACCGAATTCAACGGTATCACCGACCTTTTTACCCGGAACGGGGATTACCCGGACGGCGGTGGTCTTGTTATTGATCATTCCGATTGCTGCTTCATCCGCAATCATTGCGCTGATTGTCTCCTTCGGGGTGTCGCCGGGGATTGCAATCATGTCTAGCCCGACTGAGCAAACGGCCGTCATTGCTTCCAGCTTTTCAATGTTAAGGGTGCCGGCATTAACTGCCTTGATCATCCCGGCGTCTTCAGAAACAGGGATGAACGCACCGGAAAGACCGCCGACATGGCTGCAGGCCATAATGCCCCCTTTTTTCACCGCATCATTGAGCATCGCCAGGGCTGCAGTAGTGCCGTGAGTGCCGACCTGGGAAACCCCAATTTCTTCGAGGACTTCCGCGACGGAATCACCCGCGGCAGCAGTCGGGGCGAGGGAAAGGTCGACGATCCCAAACTGGACACCAAGCTTTTCTGCCGCGAGGGTACCGACCAGCTGCCCCATCCGGGTAACTTTGAAGGCGGTCTTCTTGATCGTTTCAGCAACGACGTCCATTGACGCACCCTTGACTTTTTCTAGGGCGGTTTTAACTACTCCCGGCCCGGAAACCCCGACGTTAATAACCGTGTCGGCTTCGCTAACCCCGTGGAAGCCACCAGCCATGAAGGGGTTATCCTCGACAGCGTTACAGAAGACGACCAGCTTAGCGTTGGTCATCACGTCACGGTTGGCCCCGTCAACGATGACTTCTCCCATCTGGGCGACCGCATCCATATTAATCCCGCTCTTTGATGAGCCAACATTGACAGAGGCGCAGACATAGTCCGTCTCGGCGAGTGCTTCGGGAAGGGAAGCGATGAGGGTGCGGTCACCACGTTGGTAGCCTTTTTGCACCAGCGCCGAGTAACCACCGATAAAGTCAATGCCGAGAGCTTTGGCCGCCCTATCGAGGGTTTTAGCATACTTTACGTAGTCTTTATCTGCGGAAGCGGCCGCGATTAGCGCAATTGGTGTCACCGTGATCCGCTTATTGGCAATTGCAATCCCATATTCTGTTTCAATCTGCTGGCCGACTTTGACCAGGTCCTTGGCCTTGCTGGTGATTTTGTCATAGATCTTTTGACACGCCTGGTCGCTGTCACTGTCAATACAGTCGAGGAGGGAAATCCCCATGGTGATTGTTCGCACGTCAAGGTTTTCGTTTGAGATCATGTGACTAGTTTCGTAGATTTGTTGTGAATTCATTTGAAACGCTCCTATAGGTTGTGCATGGCATCGTAAATTTTCGCGTTACGGAGGGTGATTTCGACACCGATTTCCTTTCCCAGGTTGGTAAACTCGTCGTTGAGCTGGTGGTTGTCAAGGTCGTCGGGCACCATCACGGCCATCATCATGACAAAGTTATTTGCCATAATTGTCTGGGAAACGTCTAAAATATTGATGTTCCTCTGGGCGAGGAGCTGGCTGACCTTTGCGATGATCCCCACTTTATCTTCCCCCAGGACGGTTACTACTGCTTTCATTAAAGAATCCTCACTTTCTTTTAATCGTATTCATAGTCTAATACAAATTCGCCCTTATTACCATTAGAAAAATAATTTCTCCTAAAAATAGCTACTTAATCTTAATTTAAAGATAAATAATAATGGTACAACTGGTATATTTCAGCATGGCTGGTTAATTTTGGTCAAAAAAAGAGACCAGCAAACTTGCTCGTCTCGTAGTTATTAATTAAAAGTGGTCGGGATCGGCGATGTAGTCATCGACTCCGTCTGGGTTACCACTCCATTTGAACTTGTCATACCAGATTGAGTGCTTTTCTTCGTCTAACTGGTCAATGGCTTCCATATCAGCTGGGCTAATCGCAAAGTCAAAGACAGCGGCGTTTTCGACCATCCGATTAGCGTGGGTCGTCTTGGTGATGACGATGATTCCCTGCTGAATGGCCCAGCGGAGGATCACCTGTGCCGGGGTCTTGTGATACTTTTCTGCCAGCTTAGCGATTAACGGGTTGGCTAGTAAGCGCCCATTGCCCAGCGGTGACCAGGCCTCAACCTTGATATCATTTTCCTGGCAAATTTTTACGATTTCTGGCTGGTGGATCAGTGGACTAAACTCGATCTGGTTGATTGCCGGTTTGATGGTTGCGTGATCGAGTAAGTCTTGCAAGCGTTCAACGTTGAAGTTGCAGACACCGATGGCCTTGGCCTGCCCATCCCGGTAAATGTCTTCAAGGGCGCGCCAGCTTTCGTTGTACTTATCATTGACGGGCCAGTGGAGAAGGAGTAGGTCGACATAGTCAGTTCCCAAAGCGACTAGTTGCTGGTTAAAGGCGGCCCGTAACTTATCGTAATCACCCTGGTCACCGTTGAAGATCTTGGTAGTCAGGAAAATATCTTGCCGTTGCCGCTTGGCCGCTGCTAACCCCCGCTTTAATCCTTCACCGACGCCGGCTTCATTGCCATACTGCTTCGCGGTATCAATTAAGCAGTAGTCGTTGATGATCGCTTGCTCGACCGTCTGGGCAGTCTGGTCGTTGGGGGTCTTCCACACGCCGAGACCGAGCTGGGGGATAAGCAGGCCGTTGTTTAATTTGACCTGGGGTTGTAGATTTTTGTTCATTATAATCACCTTCCACCACCATTATAGCATTGCCCTTAGCTTAGCGGGTGCGTTGGAAATAGTCCGGAAAGCGATCGAGGACCAATTCGACCCGCTGACTTTGTAGCTGGATATCGTTGGCGGTGATCTGGTCGACTAGTTGGGTATTATTATCAATTGTCGCCTGCAAAAGCCGTTGGTGTTCCTGGAGAATATCAGTGCAGGAAAGGTTGTTAACCTTTAGCCGCAAGTAGCGGAACCGCTTAAACGCCATGTTGATCTGCCGTAGCCATTGCCAGACGATCATGTGGTTGGTCAGGCGGTAAAAGTATTCATGAAATTCGTCATTATACTTAAAAAAGAGGGCGTACTCATTGTTTTTACTTGCTTCCTGCTGCTTTTCCAGTATTTTGGCTAAAACAGCCACCTGGTCAGCAGCGAAATCGTGTTCTGCCGCTTGGTGCATGATCTTGCGTTCCAGTCCCGCGCGGACAAAGCAGGATTCTTTCACCATTTCCAGGTCAATTTTAGAAACATATGTACCAGATTGGGGAACCACGTTGATGAGGTGCTCCTGCTTCAGTTGCAGGAGAGCCTCGCGGACGGGGGTACGGCCAATTCCCAGGTTATTTTCAATCTTTTTTTCTGAAATCTTTTCACCGGGCTTAAAGTCAAGATTGATTATTTTACTAGAAATAAGGTCGTATGCTTTTTTGGTCAAATTGCCTCGAGTATTAGTAGTCATTAATAATTAATCCTTTCATTAAATCTCTTATATTATATAACTTTTTAACTCGATGTAATTTATACAATCTAAACAAATCTGTTATTTAAGTAAAAACTGGTATACTACTATATTAGTAACGGTTATAAAACATGATAATTCTTTATAAAAATAATTATGACTGCTGGCAGTGGTCGCCGACAAACTGGAGGAACTTTTCCGTCGCGGGCGAGAGGATCGTGTTCTTGCGCCAGACCAAGACATCACCAGTCGACTTATTGGGGGAAAGGGGGATGAAGGCAAGGGTCGGGTCGTTGAAGCTGTCGAGAACCCCGCGGATGACGAGGCTATAATACCTTCCTGTCCGTAGTAAGACTGTCGAGTTGCTAGGGAGATTTGACGTGGCGCGAACGTTTAGTCTCGTTTGGTCAAGTTTGAGGATATCGCTGACCTCGTCCCGAACAATGTTTCGTCGTGGGAGGATTAGGGGCAGCTTATAGAGGTCTTCCTTAGTGATGTATTCACGGCTGGCCAGCGGGTCGTCCTTACGCATTAATAATCCCCATTCCTCCCTAACGGGTAACACCAGAAAATTATATTTTGCTGCCTCGACCGGTTCGAGCAGGCAGGCGAGGTCGTTCACTCCTTCATCAAGCTGGCGGCGGAGAATATCACCATCGCCGTCAAAGATATTAAAGCTGACTGCGGGGTGGTTCTTTTGGAATGCCGCGACCAACTTCATCATAAAGGGGGAAGCGTTTGAGACCGCACAACCAAGATTGATCTGCCCGGTTAACTGTTTCTTTTGCTGGTGCAGCTCGGTTGTTGTCTGTTCGAGCAGTTGGATAAGGGTCGTTGCTCGCTGCTGGAACATAATCCCCGCCTTAGTTAGCTGGAGGTGGCGGTTGGTCCGGTCAAATAGCGTTACGCCTAATTCTTTTTCTAGCTCCATGATTTGGCGGGAGAGGGTTGGTTGCGTGATGTGTAATTGTTCAGCTGCCTTGGTGATATTGTTGGTTTGGGCAACGGTTAAGAAGTATTTGAGGACCCGGGTATCCATTAGCGTCCTTCCTTTCTATGCAGTTATTGAATGAATAGTGATTACCAATTATTATTGTACATTACAAGCTGGACGCCGTAAAATTATCCATGAAGGAGTGATTGAAATGGCAAAACAAGCACTGATTCTTTACTATTCACAGTTCGGCAACACGGCCAAGCTCGCTGGTCACCTCCACCAGCTGACGGGTGCTGATATCTTACAATTGAAAGTGCCAGCGGGAACCTTTCCTGATGATATGCAGGAAACGGATAAGGTTTACCAGCAACAACTGACTGGCGGTCACTTACCGCCGATTACAACGACCCTGCCAGACCTTAATTATTATGACCTCGTTTTACTCGGTGGGCCTGTTTGGGATGGCAAGGTTGCTTCACCGGTGCTGGCAGCCTTGCAGATGCTCCAGGGGTATCAGGGAGAAGTTGCCCCGTTTAGCTCTGGCTGGAGCGATACCGGTAAGTACCAGGAAGACTTTGTTGCCCATGCCGGGAAACTCAAGGTGGTGGCGGGTTACCATGTTTTGACCCACGCTAATCCACGCTTTAATCAGCTGGCGGCTGGGTCCTGGCTGCGAAAACTATAAACCATTCATTTTCCGAATCATCTTTGATGAAAAATAGGCTTTTTACATTGCTTCACCAGCGGAATAAGATGGAAACAACAAATCCACTGGAGGTAATTGTAAATGGCAAAGCATGAAAATGAAGTGAAAAATGACGTGTTTGGCTTTGGCGACAAGAATGTTGCCTTTGCGAAGTACTTTATTAAGACGAGCTATTTAAACGGCTTAGTTTCCCCAGATGATAATATTGATATTAATGTTGCCAACGTTAACTTTGAACCGGGCTGCCGGAACAACTGGCACATCCACCATGATGGTTTCCAGATCATCATGTGTACTGCTGGGGAAGGCTGGTACCAAGAAGAAGGAAAGCCGGCTCAACTGCTAACGCCAGGTGACGTGGTCGCAATCCATGAAGGTGTCAAGCACTGGCACGGGGCAACAAAGGATTCCTGGTTCTCCCACATCGCGATCACCAAGGGCACTAGCGAGTGGCTGGAACCAGTTGATGATGATTACTATGCGAAGCTTAGCGACTAGGAGGAAGATATAATGGTAGAAAAACAAACTGCTGGTCACGACCAATTAGGCGAATTTGCGCCAAAATTTGCGGAATTAAACGACGATGTCTTATTCGGCCAGGTATGGTCACGCGAAAAGGAATTAAGTCCGCGCGACCGTAGCATGATTACCGTCACAGCGCTGATTTCCAAGGGCGCCTTTGAACAGTTGCCTTACCACATGCAGACAGCTAAGAAGAATGGGATTACAAAGGAAGAAATTGCGGAAGTAATTACCCACTTGTCATTTTACGTTGGTTGGCCGAATGCATGGTCGGCGTTTAATGTTGCAAAGAAGGTCTGGAATAGTTAAGTAGGTCTGGAACTAGGCCGTTTAAATCACTGTCATTAAGTTAAGCTACTGACAAGAAGAATTCTGCTAAATAAGAGTTATCAAGACTGTGTAATTCAACCTAAAGCCCAGATGAATGAATGCGATAGTGTATTAGCCATGATGAACCGCTACTGATAGTTCATTATAAAAAAGTCCTTACTTTTCCCTTACGTTCTATTGTATAATGTAAGGAGAAAGTAAGGAGATGATTTAATGATTTTAAAAGCAACGATTAAAACAACATCACGAATTACGAGTAAAAACCAGATAACGGTACCCAAGACTGTTCGTGAAGCATTACAGGTTAAACCTGCCGATTCAATTGAATGGAGTATTGACAACGATGGAACGGTTAGGGTTAAAAAGACGAAAAAAGACTTATGGGATGTCGTCGGCGAACAAGAAAGGGAATATGGTAACCTTAGCACTCCTGAAATAGATTGGGGAACAGATTTGGAAAGTGAAGAGTTTGACTAATGGAATTTTCACAAGGTGATATTATCTGGGTTAATCTGGATCCTACAAAAGGAACTGAAATAAAAAAGAATCGCCCTTGTATAGTGGTAAGCAATAATCAATATAACCATTACTTTAATACAATAATGGTTATCCCCATCAGTTCGGCAAGTAAGTATGTAGAACTTGCCAAGTATAAAGTTTCGCCCTTATTTATGACAATTGAAAAGAAACATGTTCACGGAACCGCCTTGCTTCAACATATCAGAACTATTGATCCTACCAAAAGGACGAATGGATTAGTCATTGACCAGCTTGATCAGCAGGAATGCCAAAGTTTAATGGCAACGATTCGACAATTTATATAGAAATTGTAAAAAACACTCGCACAACCCATCCGGTGATACTATCGCCCACGCATTTACTAGCGATGGGCTTTTTTATTTTAAAAATAATATTGACTGTAACGTAAGGTGATAGTTTAAGGTAGAAATAACGATATGAAAAGAGGTTTTGACTAATGAAAGCAATTAAAATATCTCATCCTTGTGCAGCTGATGAGCTAGTTCCAACCGAAGTTGCCACACCAGAACTAAAGCCTGGTTACGCCTTAGTCAAAGTGAAAGCGTTTGGGGTTAACGAATCAGAAGTTACCAGCCGCAAAGGGGAATCATCCCCCGACTTCAAATATCCCCGTATTTTAGGAATTGAAAGGGTCGGGGTTATCTCTGCCACTAACCCTGACTCAAAATTTAGGCCCGGCCAAAAAGTCGCCACGATGATGGGCGGCATGGGTCGTGCAATTGATGGTTCCTATGCGGAATACATGTTAATCAAAGAAGAAAACTTGATCCCATTTGACAGCGACCTTGACTGGGCAACGATTGGTGCATTACCAGAAATGCTCCAGACTTCTTATGGCTCCCTTACGGAAGGGCTCCACCTGCAAAAGGGCGACACACTTTTGATCCGTGGTGGTAGTTCGACGGTTGGTTTAATGGCGGCAGTTCAAGCCCAACGGATGGGAGCGACGGTAATTGCTACTAGCCGTAATGAGAGCAAACTCGCAAAGATGAAAGAATTAGGCGTTGATTACCCGCTGTTAGATGATGATCAATTTGAAGAGTGCGTAATGAAAGTAGCACCGGATAAGGTTGATAAAGTCCTTGAATTAGTTGGCTTTACAACTTTGTTCCAGGATATGGGGCTAACCAAGAAGGGCGGCCTGGTATGTTTTACTGGCTCATTAGGTGGACAGTGGACGATGGATAATTTTTCACCATGGATGATTCCTACCGGGGTTTTCTTAACTGGCTATGCTGGGGAAAGTAATGATTTGCCAGCGGAATACTTTAACCAGGTTCTCAAACTGGTAGAAGAAAAGAAGTTAGTAGTGCCGATTGCCAAGGTTTACCATGGCTTAGCAGAAGTCGGCGCAGCACAGGCCAACCTTGAATCAGGTAAGTTTAGTGGCAAGCATGTTGTTGTATTAGATTAGTTTGGAGGAAAAGATGAAGATTAGTAAATTAGCAGCAATCATTGGCGTGGCGACCTTGATGACTGGGGCTGTCTTGCCAACGGTTGCCAGCGCAGATAGTAAGCCAATTATTGTTGGCTCAAAGAACGTTTCGGAAAGTAAAACAGTTAGTGAAATTTATGCCCTCGCCCTTGAGCACGATGGCTACAAGGTTACCCGGAAGCCCAATATTGCGAATAACGTAATTCTAAAAGCGACTGAATCCGGCCAAGTTGATGTTTATCCCGACTATACCGGGACAATTGTTGAGAGTTACCTAAAGAAAAAGGGCCAGGGCAAGTCAGCAGCACAAATGGCTAATATTGCCCAAACTGGCCTAAAGAAAAAAGGGGTAACGACCTTCAAGTATGCCCCTGGTGATAACCGGCAGGGTGTCGGAATGCCGACAAAGGTTGCAGAGAAGTACCATATTCAAAACTTAAGCGACCTGCAAAAGAATGCCAAGAAGTTACGCTTCGCTTCCCAAGGTGAATTTGAAAAGCGGGCCGATGCGTTACCAGCAATGGATAAGGCATATGGCAAGTATAATTGGAAGTCATTAAAGGACTACGATGTTAACCTCTTGTACAAGATTATGGACCAGGGGAAGGCAGACGTTGCGCCGGTTTCAACGACAGATGGCCAGTTAGCGACAAGCAAGTTTACCTTAATTAAGGATAATAAGAAGATTTGGCCACCATATAACCTCGTTCCCGTTGTAAACCAAAAAGCTGCTAAGCAATACCCAAAGATGGAAAAGACGCTTAACCAGGTTGACGCGAAGTTGACAACCAAGCAACTGACGAAGCTGAATAAGAAGGTTAACGTTGACGGGCAAAACTATAAGACGGTCGCCAAAAACTGGTATAAGCAAAATATGAACTAGCAGGTATGAGGAGCGAATCAGACAAGTGACCCAACAAATAATTCAATATTTTCAAAATAATAGTAGTCAGTATTGGCAATATGTTGGTCAGCACCTGTGGCTATGTACGAGTGCGATGCTGATTGCAATGGTCATTGCTTTCCCGTTGGGCTACCTTGGCTCACGCAATAAAACAATTGCTAACTTTTGTACCTTGTTTTCGCAGGTCTTACGGATTATCCCAAGTCTTGCACTGTTATTCTTATTAATCCCGTTTTTAGGGACCGGTTACTGGCCAGCACTTACCGCTTTGGTAGTGTTGGCTTTTCCACCCTTACTGGTTAATACCATCCTTGGTTTCAATGAAGTTAGTCCGTTGTATAAAGAGGTTGGGAGCGCCCTGGGAATGACTGCCCAAGAATTACGCAGGAAGGTTGAAATCCCCTTGGCGCTGCCGTACCTCTTAAACGGGGTTAAGCTCGCCCTAGTAGAGGTGATTGCGAGTGCAACTTTAGCCACCTATATTGGTGCCGGCGGGCTCGGCACGCTGATTTTTACGGGGCTTGGCCTGTATGACATGTCTTACGTGGTGATTGGTGGTGTCAGTGTGGCCCTTTTATCATTACTGGCGATGATCGGTTTTGACTTTTTGATTAGTGAGGTGCAAAAGAATGACAGAAACAGCAATTCAGTTTGAACACGTCCGCAAAAGCTTTGGCAATGAAGTGGTGATCCCGGACTTGAATTTTAAGATTAACCAGGGGGAGTTTATTACAATCCTTGGCTCATCCGGGTGTGGAAAGACAACCACGCTGAAGATGGTCAATGGCCTATTAAAACCCAGTGCGGGAAAAATCATGGTCAATAGCCAGCAAATTAGCGAACTCGACCTGGTTCGTTTGCGCCGTCACACGGGCTATGTGGTCCAGCAAATCGGTCTCTTCCCCCACATAACGGTCGCAGAAAACATTGCGGTCGTTCCCCGGATGCTACAGTGGGATCAGGAAGCGATTAAGCAACGAGTAGATGAGCTGTTGACGCTTGTCCAACTTGCGCCGGCTGAATACCGTGACCGTTATCCCAAACAATTATCCGGGGGTCAGCAGCAGCGGGTGGGTGTTGCTCGCGCACTTGCCGCTAATCCGCCGACGGTCTTGTTTGATGAGCCATTCGGTGCCCTTGATGCGTTGACTAGGGAAAAGCTACAAGAAGAGATTAAACAGATTCATACGGCATTGCAGGGGAAAACCTTTCTTTTTGTCACTCATGACATCAATGAAGCCCTCTTTCTCGGCCAACGGGTGATGGTGATGAAAGATGGAAGGATCGAACAGTTTGCAACGCCCACAGAAATTGTTAGTCATCCAGCAACTAATTTTGTCCGGGAACTATTAGGGACCGTCCAACAAAATCAGGCATTGTGGAGGGATTTTAATGATTGATTATTGGCAGCAAAACTCTGCGGAAATGCTAATTGATGTCCAGCAGCACCTGGTAATGGTCGGCCTTTCCTTGGCCTTTGCACTGGTCATTGCAATCCTGTTGGTTGCAATCTTTTTGCGGGCTAAGCGGTGGCTGGCAGGTCTCGTCTATTTCTTTTCCTTGCTATATTCGATTCCGAGTTTTGCGTTCTTTGTGTTACTCTTGCCACTATTTGGCCTTGGAATGCAGACCGCAGTGGTTGTCCTGACCATTTACTGTGAATATATCTTGCTCCGTTCATTTATTACGGGGATTGAAGCAGTTGATCCCCAGCTAGTTGAAGTTTCCCTGGGAATGGGGATGACTAACTTGCAAAGCTTTTGGCGGGTCCAATTGCCACTAGCGATCCCCGCCATTTTTAGTGGGATCCAGGTCGCTCTTGCATCGACAATGGCGATGGCAACAATTGCGGCGACAATTAATGCCGGTGGCTTGGGACAATTACTGTTTGAAGGACTGCAGGGACAGCAAGTTGTGCCGATCTTGTGGGGGACGATCTTAACGATTGGTTTGACCTTGGGGTGTGCAGGCATTGTTGGCCTGATTAAGTGGTCACTAGTGCATTCATGGAAACAGGTTGTTGATTAAAAAACTTCTTGATTATAAGCTAAAAAATGACCGCCAGTATTTTGTTTTGGAAATACTAGCGGTCTTTGTTATCTAATTATTTAAATAGTTGTTGAACGGTTAAATATCACTTGACTGTAACGCAACGTTATATCTTACCCTAAAAGTGGACATTCCTTAATCCATTAAAAACTGGGCATTAGACCAGCTTTTTTTATCAATGCGCGTGTAAGTGCTTTCCTTGATTTAAGACAAACGACAGGGATTTAATGCAGTTTTTACGCGTTTAGTTAATGTTGGTACCGGTGCCAGTAATCGGCAAGGTATTGACTGGTGAGGCTTGTCGGCTTGCTGATAAGCGATGCTGCTGACCCACTAGCCACAACTTGGCCACCATTTTTACCACCACGGGGACCCATATCGAGAATATAATCGGCATTAGCAATTAGGTTAAGGTCGTGGGTAATGGTCACAATTGTTGCCCCCCGTGTGATTAATTGTTGCATTACTTCTACTAATGTTTTGACATCTAAGGGGTGGAGACCAATTGTCGGCTCATCAAAGACAAACAGCGTCGTTTTCTGGTTATGGTTGAGGTGTTTAACAAGTTTTAACCGTTGGGCTTCACCTCCTGATAAACTGGGGGTACTTTCACCAAGGTGGAGGTAGTCAAGGCCGACCTCTTGCAGTAATTGTAGCTCTTGTTCAATGGGGGCAATGTCTTTGAAAACCGGAAGGGCGGTGCGAACGTCAAGCTTTAGTAGGTCAACAATCGAATAACCATGCCACTTAACTTGTTGGACTTCCTGGTTGTAGCGTGCTCCGTTACAAGTAGGGCAGGTTTGCTTCATGTCGGGGAGAAACTGGATATCTAAGGTAACAACCCCGGCACCGCCACAGGTCGGGCAGGCGCCTTGCTTATTATTGTAGGAAAAATAACTTGGGGTGTAGTGGTTTGCCTTTGCTTCTGGCTGGGCGGCAAATAGTTTCCGTAAGTTGTCCATGATACTGGTGTAAGTTGCCACCGTCGACCGCTGGGTTTTGCCGATAGGGCTGGCATCAACGCTGATTACTTCCTTAATTGGGGCATGAAGATTCTTAACCTGTGCCGGCAAGGCCGCTCCTTTGGCCTGGGCTTTAATTGCGGGTACCAGGCTGTCGAGAATTAAGCTCGTTTTTCCAGCGCCAGAAAAACCGGTGACGGCGCTTAGGCGGTTAACTGGCAGGGCCGCTTGAACGTTTTTGAGGTTATAGTAGTCCTTGACGGTAAAGCTAATTTGATCCGTTGCGGGCTGGTCATTAAGCGAGCGGGCCATTAAATCAGCGTGGCCGTTCAAGTAAGGAGCAATTTTTGAATGCTGGTTTGCTGTAATTGCTTGTGGCGACCCCTGCGCAATTACCTGTCCCCCCTCTTGACCAGAACCCGGGCCAATTTCGATTATCCAATCGGCACTTTTGATGATATCGACGTTGTGGTCGACGACGACAAGGGAGTTTCCCTGATTAACCAGCTCATGGAAAACATGGAGGAGGCCAGTGATATTATCAGGGTGGAGGCCAATTGATGGTTCATCAAGCACATAGAGAACACCAGTAGTTTGTGTCCGCAAGGTTCTTGCCAGCTGAATACGCTGGAGTTCACCGGTAGAGAGGGAATTACCATTGCGGGAAAGGGTGAGGTAATCAAGCCCAAGTTCAAGTAATGGTTGCAGGTCGTCGTCAAACTCCTTGAACAGGCTGTGGCTAATTTTTGCCATGTTAGCGGGAAGACTAGCGAGAACGGCCTGTTTCCAATCTGCTAATTCGCCGAGTGTAAGGTCAGTCACCTGGGCTATATTGCGCTGACCAGCCAACTGGGTTAACAGTTCGGGTTTTAACCGGGTGCCATGACAGACCGGGCAGGTTGAGTAATGGAAGAATTCACTAATCCGTTTTTGCGCCCGCTCACTCTTACTGCTTTTTGCCGAGGCGAGGACAGCAGCATGGGCGTTTTCATATAAGGCTGTGAAGTCATGGAAAACTCGCCCAGTGGACGATTGAAAATCAAGGGTATACTTTTTACGGGGACCATTCAGTACGAAATCCTTTTCCTTTGCGGTTAGGTCCTTGAAGGGGATGTCGATGCGCACCCCAGCATGTTCAGCAACGGTTGGCATAAAATTCCGTCCGGGAAGGTGCCAAGAAGCAATTGCCCCATCTTCAAGGCTTAGGTTTGGATCTTTAATCAGTTTACTTTCATCAATGCTGCGGACGAGGCCGGTCCCATGACAATTTGTGCAGGCACCGGCAGAATTAAAGGCAAAGTCTTCTGCGCTAAAGGCATTAAATTTGCTTCCGCAAACGGGGCAGACAATTTCGCCCATTTGGTAACCATCTTTGGCCATTGCCTCAGCAATTTTTAAACTTGGCGTTAGTCGGTGACCATTAGGACAAACGGGCGAGCCCAAACGAGAGAAAATTAGGCGAATGATATTAAATAATTCACTCATTGTCCCGACAGTTGCCCGGGCTGAAGGAATTGCCGGCCGCTGCTTGAGCGCCAGTGCTGATGGAATGTGTTTAACACTTGTGACATCTGCCTGGGCACCGAGCTTGATCCGCCGCCTAGTGTAGGTAGATAGTGCTTCGAGGTAGCGTCGTGAGCCTTCTTCATATAGGATTCCCATTGCAAGAGAGCTCTTGCCTGAACCGGACAAACCAGAGATCGCAACAAACTTATGCAAGGGGATATCAATATTAATGTTTTTAAGATTATGAACGCGAGCACCACGAACTTCAATTTTATTAGGTAAGCTCATCATCAATCCGACCTTTCTGCTACTAATTAGATTTATTATTAAGCTAAACTAACATATAATTTTAGACTGTAACGTTACGTGATAGTCAATGAAGGGAGACAAAATGATGCTAAAAATTAGTGAAATGGCGAAGCTAGCTAATACCACGCGGCGGACCCTCATCTATTATGATGAGGAAGGAATTTTCTCGCCAATTAAAAAGAGCGCTACGGGATATCGGTATTACAGTTATAATCAACTTTATGATTTATTGTTCATATTAAGCCTAAAAAGCCTCGGCTTATCCCTTGACGAGGTAAAGCAAATAAAAACGAATCCAGATAAAATGCCCGTAAAGAGGTTGCAGGAACTATTAGCAAACGTTAGCCAGCGAATTTCTGACCTCCAACAACTTCAAACAGTGATTACGCAAAATATCGAAAATAGCCAACCCCAGGATGTACCACTATATGAACCAGTAGTTCACTCCTTGCCCCAGCAAAAGTTTTGGTGCTCCCCGCAATCAGTAGGCTGCACGGATGAAGAGATTGCCACGCTCTTTACCAACTTTTATCGTGAGCTAAGCCCAACGGCAATGGCAAATACATTGAAATCGGGCTATCTAACTTACCTCGCCCTCGGCCAGCACGATCAGTATGATGAGTCTTCATTTCGGGTAATCAAGGAGGTATCGCCAGATAGTAATATCGTCATGCCGGTGCTAGAAAAGCCTGCTGGTAATTACGCCATGATTTGTGTTGAAAATACTAACGATGCAGTTAATCATGGCTTGACGACTTTGCAAAAGTTTTGTCAGGAACATCAATTAGTAGTAAACGAGTACCTGTGGCAGATAAATGTTGGTAAAGCGTTGAGCAATAAGGGGTCGTCGAAGAAGATGTGGCTACAATATCTAGTGACAAATGAGCGAGGCAAAAGATGATGGGAAAGGTGGTGTTTTAACGTTAACACCAGCTAAAAAGGTCCCGTCAACAATGGAAGAACTTTTTAAGGACTGGCATGGAAAATATCAGATGCCGGATGATTTAAAGGATTGGCAGGATATTAAACCAGTAGGGAGGGAATTATGGATAGATTATCCGGAAACCGGAAGTATTATCTATATTGATTTTGATCCTTCCGTTGATGCAGAAATTCAGAAGCGGCGCCCGGCAGTGGTAATTAGTAATAATATCTTGGCTCAAACGTCACCGTTTGCCTGGGTTGTCCCCATTTCACATGGTTCTTTTAACGGTGAAGATTATCCATTACATGTTCAACTGGATAATCGGACAAATATTGATGGAACAGTATATGTTGAACAAATTAAGTCATTTGACTTTAACCACCGTAAATGGCAATTTGTTGAAATGTTACCAATGGATGTATTTGATGAAATACGAAAGAAAGCGCAGTTGGTAATTTAGAAATATTTATCATGGAAGAATCAGTAGTAACCAGTAAAGTGAGAACCCTAACCAAGAACGCAAACCACCCGTCCCTAGATTATGAATGATCTAAGGACGGGTGGTTTTTATATCAATTATTCTTCAAATAGCGGTAACCAGCGTCGGTGAAGTTGTTAAGGAGGCGGACATCGTGGAGCCATTGCTCGTCCATTTCAAACTGGTGGGTTCTGCTGACCGCAAAGGAACCGTGGATAGCGTAGGAAAAGAGCATCTCCGCATCCCGTTGGCTAACCTGGGCCTTCTTCATAATTGAGGGGATGATCTTTGGCCCCTCGCGGCGGATGATCCGGTTGATGATGTACTCACTTAAATCGGGCTCCATTAAGAGTTTCCGGTACTTGGGATTGCTACCAATTCGCTGACAAGTGGTGAGCAGGGTCTGGTAAGCACTATCGAGCTGAGCAATCATTTCTTCATCAGCCTGGAAGAGGGCATCGTCTAAGACCGCATTCAATAAGTCATTAATTGAGCCATAGTGAAGATAAAAAGTTGACCGCGTAATTTCTGCCAGCTTGCAGACCTGGGTGATGGTGACCTTGTTAAACGGCTGGTCATCGACGGCGGCAAGAAAGGCGTCCTTGATGACTCTGATGGTATAAAGTGTCCGGCGGTCAGTTTTTTTATTCTTCATCTCAATCAATCCTTTACTGCTAAGCGTTTGATTAGTTTGGCCTGGGTGGGGAACATCTTGACTAGCTGCTCAACTTTTGGAACGAGTAGCTGCCCGGAACCGTTCGCTAAAAGGCCGAGGCTAACCTGGGAAAAACCAGTGTGGCCCTTTTTCGGGGCTTCCATGGCGATAAAGGTGCCTTGTTCCGCGTAGAAGCCATGGACTTCGCCCTTCCTCTTGTTCAACCCTAATTTTACCATATAGTAGCGGCCATCCTGGGTAAAGCAGTGGACGTTGACCGGGTCACCAAAGGAGTACATGATGCTCCGCCCTTCTTGAGTAGTGTGGAGGTGGGACGGGTGCGTCGGGTCAACGGTCATGTACATCGCTAATTAACCAGGGCGGATACCCCGGTTAATCGTATAAGAAGGGTAAAACTTTTGCAGCATTTCATCTTGCTGTTTTTTCTCAGCGGCGGTCATTTTGGGCGCTGGGGCAGTCGGACCCTGGACGTCGACCTTTCCTTTCCCGGTAATTAAGGCGTCAAATGCGTCAAGGATGGTTGACGAGAAACCAATTGACCGGTCGCCGATTACATCGGGAATATAGAGCTGCCCCTTATTAATTGTAATGTAGTGGCTTTGGTCATTGCCGGCCACGAGTTGCATACTCGGGGCCTTGATCAGTTGGTTTTGCGGGCCAATGCCGAGTTCAAGGACGAGGATTTTCTTTTCTTGGTACTGGTTGATGAAGGATTCAAACTTCGCAACCTGGGCCTGGTCCATTTGAAAAGCAGGGCCGGGAACGTTCATCGCTAATGGCGCACCACACTCATCACAGCTGGGAATATCTGCGTCTGTCAGGGTGCCTGCTTGGTCCTTTTCATAAATTTGGTGTAGGGTTTCCCGAATATCAACATGGGCATGTTCCTTGGGGTGTGTTGAACAGGAAGCAGTTTGCCAGTTTCCTTCGACTTCTAAGAGCTGATCAAAGTCGGCCAGGGCAAAGTGGTGGTCGACGTTGGAGGTCCAAATAAAGTACGGCTTATCACCAATCACTTGGCGCAACTTATCCATTAGTTCGCCGGGGTGGTAGTTATACTGGTAATATTCGGCTACCCGGGCATATACCCGCCAGCGGTCAAGGGCGTCCGGGTAATTATAAGACATTGCGGATAAGAGGTTAGGAAGCCGGTATTTTTCGGCGAGGTCACCAATGACGGTTTTGACCTTGCTGTCCTGGGCAAAGAGGTTTAGCCCTTCGGTAATTGAAAAACCGTTGCTGGCGGTAATTAAGAGTGCATCCGCATCGTGGAGCCATTGTTGAGCAGTTTGAATTGAATTAGTCATGGTGTTCCTCCTTGAAAAGTTCGACGGTTTGCTTCAACGCTTCATTAGTGTCTCCGTTAATCAATAACGATTTGTCCTCAATCGCCGGGTTAGTTAATGCATCTTTCGGGTTGAAGTTGACGTAAAAAGCGTGTGGCAAGTAGTTGGCCATTTCCCAGAACGGTTCCTGGATAAACATTGGTGTCATCCGGCCAACGCCAATTTCGATGAAGACAATCTTCTTATCGCGGTACTTACCGATGAAGCGGTTAGCCTTTTCGTATTCTTCGTAATAGCGCTGGTCTTCCAAAAATTCTGGACCGCGGACCCAGGGGATCAGGGGCGCACCATCAACATCACTGGTGGGGATTAGTTCCTTTGGTAGGCGATTATCCTTAATTTTCGGTAGTAGTTGGTCCAGGATTGGGGTGAACGGGTAGAGATGTCGGTCAGTTTTTGAGTTAGAACTTTGGAAAAATTCAAACGATCCCTGGATTTCACTCACTTTGTCTGCGGGGAAAAAGCGTTTGAACAGTCCATCCTGGTTAGTGGTGATAATGTGATACGGCTTGGTGCTAAGTAATTTTTGAAGGTATTCATAAGTGGGCTTTTGTGGTGGAATGGACCTGACCATTTCGGCATCCTTCAATAAAAATGCCCAGTGTTCTTCTTCTGATTCGAAGCGGTTGTAAAAACCGTTGAATAATCCTTTAAAGTGATATTTATCGTAGAAGTCTTTCATG
Organism: Limosilactobacillus caccae; assembly: GCF_900156885.1. Lineage (GTDB taxonomy): Bacteria > Bacillota > Bacilli > Lactobacillales > Lactobacillaceae > Limosilactobacillus > Limosilactobacillus caccae. The sequence continues at coordinate 504,509 of NZ_FTOY01000011.1, read as the reverse complement.
TACTTCATGAATAACGGACTAGCCTCGTACCAAAAGTCCATTCCGGCCGCGTTCGACATACCAGAACCGGCTCCCAGCACGATTGCGTCAGCATCGTTGATGTGGTCAACTAGTGTTTGAATTTTACTCATTGATAATCCTCCTCGTCGACACGATGTTAGTTTCACTACAAGGTGTCGTTAATTTAACGATTTCGATAATATTAGCTTTTGCCAGTAAAGTTAATATCACTTTGGCCGATCTGTCTGTTAATGGACAGATTAAAAAAAGTGTCGTGTACTATTGCTAGATGATACGTCATTTACGGATAAATCGGTGAAAAACAGTGATAACTAACCGGGAGATGGTACCAACTTGTTCGATAATTCACGTCTTGTTCGGCGAAAAAGATATGATAAGATACTAATAAAAAGCGATTACATCTGGAGGCATCAACTCTAATATGATTTACTTAACAGTCTTGATGGCCGAGCGGGTGGGACTGATCATTATCCTTGCCTTCCTCTTGGTAAGTGTGCCGTCTTTTCGGCGGCTATTATTCAACCCATCGATCCGGGCCAAAATTGAGCTGACAATTTTATTTTCCGCCTTTGCAATTATGGCGAACATGACCGGGATTGAAATTAGCCTTGATAACCACTTGCGCAATTTCGTCCTGCTAACGAGCGTTGGGGCCAACGATTCCATCGTTAACGCCCGGATCCTGGCCGTGTCAGTTGCGGGGATTATCGGCGGTCCCTTTGTCGGCATTGCGGTGGGGGTGGTCGCCGGAATCCACCGGATGATCCAGGCGAGTTTTGCGGTGCAGACCTGGTTTTACCTCCCCAGCTCAATCTTGATTGGGGGACTATCGGGCTTCTTGTACCACAATCATCGCAACTACTTTAAGGTGATGACGCCCTGGCACGGTTTCATCGTCGGCTTATTGATGGAAAGCATCCAGATGATGTTTATCCTGATCTTTAGTCCAGCCGGCTGGCACCTGGTAAAATATATTGCCTTGCCGATGATCATCGTCAGTGCCGCCGGGACCTCGATCTTCTTGTCAATCATCTTTATGTACCTCCAGCAAGAAGCGGAGGTCAAGGCAACACAGACTCACTCGGTGCTGGAATTGACTAAGGAAACTTTGCCGTATTTCCGTCAGGGGCTAAACCAGGAATCAGCCCAGCGGGTGGTGGCGATTATTAAGAAATACACCAACTTTGATGCCGTCAGCATCACTAACCGTGACCATATCCTGGCACATGTTGGGGCCGGTAGTGACCACCACCGGCCGGGCAACCCAATTGAAACATCGCTGTCGAGTACCGTGATCCGGACGGGTCAGATTAAGATTGCCCATAAGAGCGAGGAGATTGGCTGCATTGACCCGAATTGTCCCCTCGAAGCAGCGATTGTCACCCCCTTGCATGTACGGGGGACAGTTATCGGTACCCTGAAAATGTATTACACTGACCGCTGGCGGTTAACCCCGGTTGAAATCCAGCTGGCGTTTGGTCTGGGAGAAATTCTTGCCAACCAAATCGCCCTGGGGGAAGCTGAAGCACAGGCCCAGTTAGTCCGCGATGCTGAGATCAAGTCCCTGCAGGCCCAGGTTAACCCGCACTTCTTCTTCAATGCTGTCAATACAATTGCAGCGATTATGCGCTTTGACCAAGACAAGGCGCGGGAGCTATTATTACAACTAAGCACTTATTTCCGGGCAAACTTAATCGGCGCACGGACGGTCAAGGTAACCGTTGACCAGGAACGGCAGCAAGTCCAGGCCTACCTTGACTTAGAGCAGACACGTTTTCCTGATAAATATGAAGTTATCCTTGATGAAGAGGTTGAAAGTCAGGCCCTCTTGCCGCCGTTTACCATCCAGGTGTTAGTCGAAAACGCCCTTAAACACGCTTTTGGTACGCGGAAGACTGGCAACAAGGTTAAGATTTGCCTTGCCAAAGAGGGCGACCGGATGCGGATAACGGTCGCTGACAATGGGGTGGGGATTGACCCGGCCGTTATCAACCAACTTGGCCAGCGGGTAGTTGAATCGGCGCATGGCAGCGGGACCGCCCTGTACAACCTAAACCAGCGGTTGATTGGCCTGTACGGTCCGCAAAGCGCAATGAAAATTGATAGCGGTCAGTATGGGACGGCCGTTAAGATTGTCATTCCATACCAGTTAAAGAAAGGTGAAAGTAATGAAGATATTGATCGTTGATGACGAGCCACTTGCACGGGAAGAATTAAAGTACCTCGTTGAAAATAACGACCAGGTTGCCGCCGTTTTAGAGGCTGACGGGGTTGAAGAAGCTAAAAAGGTCGTCAAGGCCTACCAACCGGAGATGGTTTTCTTAGATATCCAGCTAACTGATGGTAGTGGGATGGCGCTGGCCGCCTGGTTTGAATCGCTTCCGCACTCGCCACATGTCGTTTTTGCGACTGCCTATGACCAGTATGCCCTGGCCGCCTTTGACGTAAACGCGGTTGACTATGTCCTAAAACCGTTTCGCCAGTCACGGATTGACGAAGCCATCGACCGGGTTGCCAAGCTGGGGCAGACTAAAGAGGACAGTAGCAGCCATAAGCAAGCGAACCCCCGCTTGTTGATTTCAAGTGACGAACGTGTCCTGGTGGTAAAAAAGCGGGACATCTTGTTTCTCCAGGCGCAGGACGGTAACGTCCACATCCAAACAGCTGACCGGCAGGAGATAGTCAGTAAGCAGTCGCTGGTTAATATCGCCCACCAGCTCGATCCGGCGAAGTTTCTCCGCATCCACCGGAGCTTTATCGTCAACCTCGACGCGGTAAAGGAAATCCAGCCGAGTTTTAATCATACCTATGAGTTGACCCTCGTTGACGGGAGCAAGCTACCGGTTAGCCGGTCGTACGTCAATGCCACTAAAGAGGCCCTAGGTGAATAGGTAAACAATTGAGCACTGATGATTTGTGAGAAAATCGCAAGTCATCAGTGCTTTTTTTGCTTTTTTAGCAAAATGAAAGGCATTTCATTTCGACTGGAAGGCATTTCAACACTAATTCGGGTTAAGTGGTTGTGAAAACCGACACAAAAGATGAAAAGTAGGTAGAATATAGTTGTTCGATGGTATTAACGTTAATGCCTAAACTTACTGTTTAGGAGGAACTATCATGAAAAAAGAACAGCCAAAAGAACAGCAAAAGAAAGCTGCACCAATTTTAGTTCAAATGGGAATCTTCGCTGCAATTTTATTCGTTTCACAATTAATTTCTGATTTATTCCCGAAGAGCTTCGTCGTTCCAACCCCGTTGATTGGGATGATCCTCTTGTATATCCTGCTGGCAACTCACATTGTTAAGCTGGAACAAGTTGAAAAGTTCGGTGACTTTATGATTAGCTTAATCGCCTTCTTGTTTGTGCCATCTGGTATCCAGTTGGCCGGCAGCCTCGGTTTGATGAAGCGGGAAGGACTCCAAGACGTAATCGTGATCATTATCTCAACGATTATCCTCTTAGCGGTTATCGCCTATGTTGGGACCTTCTTTGTTGGAATTCACAATAAGATCACTGGGAATAAGAAGGGAGAAGATTAATCATGTCCGCTACAATTGTCCAGAGTTTAACCTTACCGATTACGGGGATTGTTATTTCACTGATTGTTTACCTAATTGGGATGGGATTGTTTAAGATTAGCCACGGCTTTTTCTTATTCACTCCATTGCTTGTCGGGATGGTATTAGGGATTGCCATCCTCGTCGTGTGGGCCAAGTGCACTGGTTCAACCACCGCTGCAGTTTACAAGAAGTTCTATTTGCCTGGTGGAAACCTAATCTTCTGGTTCTTAAACCCCGCGACGATGGCCTTCGCGATCCCACTGTACCGGCGGAATGATATCTTCAAGAAGTACTGGCTTGATGTTATCTTGACCTTATTTGTTGGTGGTTTCTTATCACTCTTCTTAATCCACGGTGTTGCAAAGGTCTTTGCCTTATCACGGGTATCAACTGCGGCGATGTTGCCACAAGCTGCTACTACGGCCGTTGCGATGCCTGTTGCACAAGGAATCGGTGGTGACCCGGCAGTTACTGCGATGGCCTGCATCCTTAACGCGGTTATCATCTACGCCCTTGCAGAATTCTTGATCAAGGTCTTGCGGCTTAACAAGATTTCTAAGATTGGGACGGGACTTGGTTTAGGTTCAGCCGGCCACACTGTTGGTTCAGCTAAGGCCGTTCAATTAGGGTCAATCCAAGGGGCAATGGCCGCTGTTGCCGTTGTTATCGTTTCCCTTGCAATGGATGTCTTAGTACCAATTTACGCCCACTTATTTATGTAACATGGTGAAAGAGGAGAGAGTTTGAGATGGTTGAAAATAACGCACAACGAAAAATCGTGTTAATCGGTGACGGGGCAGTGGGTTCTGCCTATGCATTCAGTGTTGCCCAGTTAGGACTGGCAAACGAATTTGTAATCATCAATAAGGAGAACGAAAAGAGTGTCGGGGATGCGCTCGACCTTGAGGATGCCACTCCTTTTACTGCGCCAATCAACTTCTATGCGGGAAGTTATGACGACTGTAAGGATGCTGACCTGGTAGTAATTTGTGCCGGCGCCGCGCAAAAGCCAGGGGAGTCACGACTGAGCCTAGTTGGTAAGAACCTCAAGATCATGAGAGACATTGCCCAATCAGTGGTTAGCTCCGGCTTTAACGGAATTATCCTGGTGGCTGCTAACCCGGTTGACATCTTGACGGCTGCCGTTCAACGGATCACCGATTTCCCAACAAACCGGGTAATCGGTAGTGGGACCTCACTTGACTCGGCCCGCTTACAGGTAGCGTTAGGGAAGAAACTGCACCTTGCTCCTAGTGACGTTCATGCTTACATGATGGGTGAACACGGTGATTCTGAGTTTGCTGCCTACTCAACCGCAACGGTTGGCGGGGCATCGCTGCTTGACTACGCGGCAGCCAACGGATTGACCGCAGCCAAGCTAACGACGTTGGAAAATAATGTGCGGCGGAAGGCTTACCAGATCATCAACCGCAAGGGCGCTACTTACTACGGGGTTGCGACCGCCCTTGCCCGAATCACGAAGGCAATCTTTTCCGACGAAAACGCAGTACTCTCGGTTAGCGCCTACCTTGATGGGGAATATGGCTTACACAAGACATATATTGGAACACCAGCGATTATTAACCGCCAGGGCATTAGCCGAGTAGTCGAAGTGCCGCTAAGCGAACGTGAAAAAGAAGCAATGTCCAACTCTGCAAGCGTCTTGCAAAAGACAATGTCAGATGCGATGACGAAGGTTGGAATGGTAAATTACTTGTGGGATTAGTTGTTAATGATGTTAAAGAGGACTGGCGAGTGGGCCGGTCCTTTTTTGGTTTAAATGAAGCACAAGATCGGAGATTATCAGTCCAACAGTAACTTTCTAACTGTTACTACAAATATAATGAAACAAACGACAGTAAAGTAAAAAAACTACACCCTTAATAAATCACTTTACATTATTTCTTGATCACTTGAACATTTGTAAAATAAAGTGTACTATTAAATTGTAAGTTAAAGGAGGAAATATTCATAGAATTTAATAAGTACATTGACCACACCTTGCTGGCCCCTGACGCTAGTGAAGAACAAGCAGACACGGTTATCCAACAGGCGATTGACAACCACTTTCACACAGTAATGGTTAATCCATACTGGGTTACCAAGGCGCACAAGGCGCTTGCCGGGACAGATGTTGCTACTGCCTGCGTCGTTGGTTTCCCACTCGGGGCCAACACCACCAAGATCAAGGTTGCCGAAGCAGAAGATGCAATTGCTAATGGGGTTGACGAACTCGACATGGTAATGAACATTGGTGAACTGAAGTCTGGTCATGATGACAAGGTAGCAGCCGATATCAAGGCGGTTGTTGACACCGGCCACCAGGCAAATAAGATCGTTAAGGTTATCCTTGAGACTTGCTTGTTAACTGATGATGAAATTACCCGCGCTGCGAAGATTGCTGCTAATGCAGGGGCTGACTTCGTTAAGACGTCTACTGGTTTCTCTACTGAAGGAGCAACTGTTCACGCGGTTGAATTAATGGCTGCTGCCGTAAAGGGGACAGGCACTGGCGTTAAGGCATCTGGTGGTATCCATTCTGCTGAAGAAGCACAAGCAATGATTGATGCGGGAGCAAGCCGGCTCGGTGTTAGTCACAGTATGACGATCATTGGCAAAGAATAGTATAATAGACGGTGATTACGCTTAACCACCGTTTTTTTGTTGCAAAGGATGATCAAATGAATACAGAACACCAAATCAAACAGGCAGTCGCAATCAGCAGGCTCTACTATCTTGAGGGCGCCACTCAGTCACAGATTGCCAAAAAATTAAACTTGTCACGGCCAACGATTTCTCGCGCCCTTCAATATGCCCGCGACAACAACATCGTCAATATTCAGGTAAATGACCCGCTGAGTAACGTTGATGACCTGCGGGTGCAAATTCAATGCAAGTATGGCCTTGATGATGTGGTGATTGCAGAAACGAGTGCCGTTGATGATCCACAGGAAAGCCGCGACTTACTGGGGAAGGCTGCGGCCGACTATTTGCCGACTATTATTCAGAACAATGATACGGTTGGCATTAGCTGGGGAAAGACACTGGCAGCCGTTGCCAGCTACTTGACGCCTAGTGAGCAGACGAATGTCCAGGCCGTCTACTTGAAGGGGACCGTCGCGAACTCTACCCACAATAACTATGTCGTTGAGGTTACCAAGCAGTTTAATGAGTGCTACCACACCCAGGCACAGATTCTCCCGCTACCGGTCATTTTCGATAGTAAAAGGATTAAGAAGATGGTGAAAAAAGACCGCTTTATCAATAGCATCATTACCGCAGGTCAGCAGGCACAGGTGGCACTATTTACTGTTGGCACAACTGCCCCTGATGCTACTTTGTTTGAGCTTGGCTACCTACCGCCAGAGAAGATTGCTTATCTACAAAAGCACGCGGTTGGCGATATTCTTTCCCAGTTTGTTGATGAGAAGGGGGAAATTGTTGATCCTGAACTCAATGCGCGGACAATGGCCTTGCCACTTGACCAACTAAAGGAGAAGCGGGATGCTGTTCTCATTGCTGGGGGGATGGACAAACTAGCGGCGATTAAAGCTGCCCTGCATGGCAAGTACGCTAATATCCTGGTGACGGATTCCCAGATAGCCCTCCACCTGCTTGATGACGAAGATTAGGAAGATGGTAGTGCCTAGCTGGTAACTACTTCTCGTGTATAAAAAATATTTGTAAACTAAAAGGCCACTAGCTGATTGTGCAAGATTCGCTAGTGGCCTTTTGAATACCGTTATTTCATTTCAGCATTGTGCGGATACTTCATTTCATTCCAGGCACCAAAGCCCTGGTGCAATGACTGCAGGTCCGCCGAGCGAGTAATTGGCATCCCCGGCGTTGCAGCAGAGAAAGTGTCGATCAAGCCCGGGGTGAGCTGGACTTTCTTTGCCTGGGCAGCAGATAGGATGGTGACGATCTGGTTTTCATCATTGCGCAAAACCTTTTCCGCAAAGTGGGGGTCGATCAAGTTCTCCCGGCCGACAGCAACGAGGTCCGCAAGCTTGCTTGCAGCAACAGCCTGTTCACCATTGGTAATGTTACCGACAATAATTTCCTTTGCCCCGTTGAGGTAGGGCTTAAAGAGAGTCGCAAACGGCTTAGTAGAGTCATTAAACTTTGCGGCAGCCTGTTCGCGGTCCATTAAGAGTGCGTCGCCCGGTTTAGAATTGTAGTTCATCATTGATAGGTGAAGGTAGTCGAGCTTTGTTTCACTCGTCAGCTTATTAATCAATTGGGTCGCTTCATGCCAGGTATAGCCAACATTTTCCCCATGAATTTCTTCTGGCGAGATCCGGTAACCGACAATAAAGTCCTTCGGCGCATACTTTTTCACCACCGCCATTACGGTTTTCACCACCACAGCGGGGAAGTTCATCCGTTTTTCAAGGGAGCCACCCCAGTCATCCGTTCGCTGGTTAGCATAGGCAGAGAAAAACTGTTGGATTAGGTAGTGGTTGGCCCCGTGAATCTCAACACCATCAAAGCCCGCGTCGATAGCCCGTTTTGCTGCAGCTCCGAAGTCCGCAACGATTTGCCTGATATCGGCATCAGATAGTTCATGGACCCGGTAAGGCAGGAAGGGATAATCGACTGCACTTGGGGCGTATACCTTCTCACCACGCATGGCCCGGTAATTAGCTTCCCGTCCAGTATGGGCGATTTGCATGATCGCCTTGTTTCCGTTCCGCTTCATTGCCTGGGCGACCTTCTTCAGTTGGGGAATAAACTTATCATCATAGGCGGCTAGTTGCTCCCGGCCTTCTCGCCAGGTCATTGCCGGCCCACCATTTTCACTCACGTACATGTATTCGGTGATAATCATCCCACCGGCATTAGCACGTTCACGGTAGTAGTCAATCGTGTCCTGGGTTGCAAAACCGTCCAAGCCACTATTGGTTAGCATTGCTGGCATCACGAAGCGGTTAGCTACCGTTGCCCCATTCGGGAACGTTAACGAATCTTTTAACATCTTAGTACCTCCCAATTTAGTAATATTACTTACTATTGTATAGTATCATTAAAGCGCTTCCATGTAAAAGATTAGTAGCTTTTAACTGCGATAGATAATGGTAAGGACGTGTTAAACGGACCCTTGGCGGTGCAACTTCAAATACTGCTGGCCGACCAGGCTGATAAATTCACGGACGTGGTCAGACACGGTGCTAGCGTACAGGATGCCGTAGCTGATTGTGTAGTTCCACTTCATCGGAATATCGACCAGGGCGGGGTGGACGTCGTGCCAGATATCAAGGGACTTTACCAGGTACTTGTTATTTGCTGCCCGGTTGAAGACGGACATGTCGTAAAAGTGGTCGGTGTTAACAATCTGGATTGCCGGGTGGTGAGAAACAATCTCGGCGCGCAACTCATCACTTTGCGGTGACAGGTGGGGCCGTAAGAGGATCATTGACTGGCCATCGAGATCATCCCAGGTGAGTATTTTCTTATTAGCCAAATCGCTGTCCCGGGGCACCATGATGTTACATTGGCGGTCGCCGAGGTTAAAGAAGGCATAATCATTGTTCATCAGGTAGTTGGCGTTGACGGGACCGACGATTAGGTCGCTGCTTGTCCCCAGCCCACTGACAGCAGCTTGCAGTGATGCCGGGTCATCGTTAAAGGGGATAATCTGCAATTCGAAGTCGCCTTTTTTATCGCCCAGGCTTTCCCAGGCATTCAAAATTGGCTGGGCAGACCGGAGCAATGATGTCGCAATCCGGATTACTTTATTATCCTGACGGGCGGTGTTGTGGGCAAGGTCAATTGTTGTGGCAGCGTCGTCGACCATTTTAATCGCTGCATCATAGATCACCTGTCCAGCAGCAGTCAGGGTTACGCCCCTTGGCGACCGGGTAAAGAGCTGGAGACCAAGGGTGTTTTCGAGATTATTAATTTGCTTCATCACGGAAACTGCTGAGATGAAGAGACTGCCGGCGGCTTTAGTAAAGCTCCCCGTTTTCACGACGGCGATAAAGGTATCAAGGACAGGATTGTACATTAGACTTCACCTTCATTATGGTTGATGTTAGCGTTTTCGTTTCTGTACTAACTTTAGGTTAACACGGCACTAAACAATTAGCTATTCTTTTGTCCCGCAAGCGCCATTATAATAATTGGTACAAATTTGAAGACAGAGGTGATTACAACGATGATGCAAATTATCGTCTTAACTATTCTCATAATCATCCTATTGACGTTGACCAGTCCGCGCCTGCTGCCAAAAGAAGAGCAGGTGCAGGTAAAAATGAGTAAGCGAGGTAATAATGATGGAATATTTAACATTAAATAATGGCGTAAAAGTTCCGGCTCTTGGCTATGGTACCTACCTGACACAGCCACGGGTAACCGAAAAGAATGTCGCCCAAGCGCTGAAGGTTGGTTACCGGTTGATTGATACGGCACAAAATTACGGTAATGAACGGGAAGTCGGGAAGGCGATCGCTAATAGTGGGATTGCCCGGGATGAAATTTTCGTGACATCCAAGGCGCAGACAAGTGGCTACCGCAGCACCAAGATGGGGATTGATAACTCTCTAGCAGTAGCGGGCTTGGATTACTTTGACTTGATGATTATCCACTGGCCGACGGGTAATGACATTGAAACCTACAAGGCGCTAGAAGACGCATACCGGGAAGGAAAACTTCGCGCAATTGGTGTAAGTAACTTTAACCACCAGGAAGTCCAGCAAATCATTGACAAGTGTGATATCACACCGGCTGTCGACCAGATTGAGACCCACCTGCGTTGGCAACAGCAGGGGATGCACAAGTTTCTCAATGCCCACGGAATCGTTCACGAAGCCTGGGCACCGCTTGGTGAGGGAAGTGGCAGTGTCATTTCCAACAAGACCCTTAACCAGATTGGGGAGAAGTATGGCAAGTCGGCCGCCCAGGTGATGCTTCGTTTTGATGTTCAAGAACATATCCTGACGATCCCCAAGACGACGAGTGTAAGCCACTTAAAGGAGAATATCGATATCTTTGACTTTGAGCTTAGCGCTAATGATATTGAACGGATCCGCAAAGAAGATGAGAAGACGAGCGAGTCCGGCTGGCCACTGTCGATGATGATTGAACAGTATTATTAAAAAGTTGACTAAATAAATGAATTTTCCTATTTTTTCCGTATATATATTATAGGAGATATTTTTGTATTTCTTTACTTATACCTGTGTCACGGATATAATATATAGAAAGTAGGAAAAATATGATAAAAAGTTTTGGTGATAGGGAAACAGAAAAAGTCTTTTGTCAGGTTTACTCTAAGCGTCTGCCAACTAGTATTCAGAAAACTGCTTTAAGAAAGCTTATTATGATTGATAATGCAATCAATATAAATGACTTACGTGTTCCGCCAGCTAATCATTTAGAAAGATTAGTTGGTGGTCATAGTGACCAGTATAGCATTAGGATAAATAAGCAATTTCGAATATGTTTTACTTTAGTTGGAATAAATGAATTTTATGATGTGACAATAGTTGATTATCACCGTGGTTAGGGGAGAAGATAAATGACGAGAATTATGACACCCAAAATTAGTGAGATCTTGCGTCAAGAGTTTATGGAGCCACTGGGCATTTCAGCTTACTACCTTGCTAAGCAGATTAATGTGCCAACTTCCCGGATCCAAGACCTTCTTCATGATCGCCGCCAAGTGACAATTGACACGTCTATTCGCTTGGGACGTTTTTTTGGCGTTGCGGATCAGTATTTCTTGAACTTACAAAATGATATTGATTTAAGAAATACAGAGTTAGCCAAAAGGGAAGAGTACGACCGAATAAAGCAATACCAGCAAGCGCGATAAAAAAGTCCACTAGAAATGACTAGTGGGCTTTTTATCGTCTAAAAATTAACCATGCCTTTTTTCGATACTTAACCACTATAAATAAGCATTTAACATTTCTAATGATCTTTCCTATAGTGTTAACTGAATAACTAGGAAAAGAAGGCATTAGATGAATAATAATCAAGCTGGACGGATTAAACATACCTTACGAACCCGGCACCTTTCGATGATCGCTTTGGGCGGAACAATTGGTACTGGCTTATTCATTGCCAGTGGGTCGGCGATTACTACCGCGGGACCAGGTGGAAGCTTAATTGCCTACCTGATCATGGGGGTGATGGTCTTCTTCTTGATGACTAGTCTGGCGGAGATGGCAACTTACAATCCGCGGAGTGGTTCTTTTGCGGAATATGCTAACCGCTACGTTGACCCGGCGCTCGGTTTTGCGATGGGGTGGAACTATTGGTTTTGCGGGGCGATTACCGTTGCTGTGGAACTGTCCACCGTCGGCATCGTGATGAATTTCTGGTTTCCCGAAGTTGCTTCGTGGGTCTTTAGCATCCTTGCATTCGTCATTATCTTTACGATCAACTACTTTTCGGTCCGGGCCTATGGGGAAACCGAATTTTGGCTAGCCCTGTTAAAAGTATTAGCAGTGGTGGCTTTTGTCATCGTCGGCATTGGCTTAATTGTGGGCTTAATCGGTGGACACTCGATTGGTTTTAAGAATTTTACCTATCGGCAAGCCCCGTTTGTCAATGGGGTGCCGGGAATCATCAGCGCTTTTGTCGTGTCCGGATTTTCTTTTCAGGGAACTGAGATGGTTGGAATTGCGGCTGGAGAGTCGGCAGACCCACAACACAGTGTGCCAACTGCGATTCACGCGACTTTTTGGCGGATCCTATTGTTCTATATCTTGACAATTTTCGTGATTGCCTGTGTCTTACCCTATACTAATAAAAATTTACTTAGTTCTGACGTGCAAGACATTGTGACGAGTCCGTTCACCTTGATCTTCCAGTATGCCGGTTTACGGTATGCTGCGGGAATGCTGAACTTTGTGATCTTAATTGCTGTCTTGTCCTCGGCCAATTCCTGGCTCTACGCGATTTCGCGGATTTTATTTTCCCAGTCGCTGGATGGCTTCTTGTGGCACGGCTTTAAGAAAGTCAATCAGCGCGGGGTACCCATCGTTAGTTTCATCGCAATGGCCGTCTTGAGTCTTGCGCTCTGGGCCCTCCAGTTTATCGGTCCCAACGTCTACAACTACTTGATTGCTGCGACTAGCCTCGGTGGCTTTATGGAATGGCTGGGAATTGCGATTGCGCATTACCGCTTCCGCCGTGGCTTTATCAAGCAGGGGCATAGCTTAGACGAACTTAGCTACCATGCAGGTCTGTTCCCCGTTGGCCCAATTTTTGCCTTTATTCTTTGCATTGTGGTTATCGCGGGGCAAAACGTTGACGCCTTTCTTAAACTTGACTGGGCCAACATCCTCATTACTTACATGAGCGTTCCCTTATTTATCGCTTTTTACGTATACTATAAGTTGCGGCACCATACTCACCTGGTCCCGCTTGATAAAATGAAACTAAAATAAAAATAATCCTTAGCAGATCATTAGTGATTTGCTAGGGATTATTTTTTAGAATTCGATTAATACTTTTCCTTTGCTGTGGTGTTCGCGGACATCTTTCATGGCAAGGGGCACATCTGTGAGGGGGTAGCAATTGCCGACAGGGGGATGAACCTCGTTTGCTGCTAGAATTTTTGCCGCGGTTGTGAGTTGTTGCCCATCCGCGTGAACAAAGAGGAAGTCGTATTGTTGGTCCTTTTTGGCCGCCTGTTTTTCAATTTTGTGGGCAGCAGCGCTGAATAGGAGCTGCTTGAAAAATCCCATCCCCGTCTTCTTAGCAAAAGCGCGGTTTGGCATTGCTCGTAAAGAAACTAGGCGGCCACCAGACTTTAGAATTGCAAACTCACGCGGCAATTCGCTTTCCCCGACCGTATCAATTACCAGGTCAACGTCGCTCACGGTCTTCAGGTAGTCTTCTTGCTGGTAATCAATAAACTGACTCACGCCCATTTTAAGCATCCGTTGACGGTGCTTGCCGTTACCACTTGTGATTAGTTTCAGTCCCATCGCGACGGCAAGCGGAATTGCCATGGCGCCAAAGCTCCCGGTACCACCCGCGATAAAGAGTGATTGGCCAGCTTGTGCGTCCAGCGTATCTAGTGCTTGCATTGCCGTTAAGGCCGTTAGGGGGATTGCTGCTGCTTCGGCATCAGTGAGGTAAGCGGGAACTTTAGCTAGCGCGTCTTTATTAACAACCACTTCTTCCGCAAATGCCCCGATATTATCCAGCGGGCTACGCGCAAAGACGCGATCACCCACTTTAAATTCACGAACCTTCGTCCCAACTTCTTCAACGATCCCGACGAACTCGTTGCCGAGGGTTTGGGGAAGCTGGTAGGGGACAACGAGGCGCAGGTCCCCGTGGGCAATCAGGTTGTCAAGCGGGTTAACGCCAGCAAAGGTCAGCCGGATACGGACATCATTATCAGCCATTACTGGTCGGGGGAGGGTGTTAACTTCGATTCGTGGGTGGTGGCGGTCATATTTAATCAGTTGGGCGGCTTTCATTGTGACGACTCCTTTCTAAGTTAGTCAGGCGGTTGATTACATCGGCGAGGGTGTCTTTTTTAAGTGCTTGTTGTAGCTGATATTCAGCATCTTCTAAGAAGGGGAAGAGAGCCTGTTTAATGTTTCTCCCCACTGGGCAGGCCGGGTTAGGGTTTTGGTGGAACTGGAAGATATGCGGGTCAGTTCCCTCAATTGCTTGGTAGAGGTCGAGGAGGTTTAACTTTGCGGGCGAAACTAGCAGCTGGGTGCCCGATTTGCCACGCTGGCTTGCGATAATTTTGTGCTCGTTTAGGATTGCCATCACTTTACGAATGTAGCTCGCATTTGTTCCCACGCTGTTTGCCAGGTCGGTGGAATTAAGATTCTTGTCACTGGCGGCAAGCATGACAAGAATATGAATGGCGACGGTGAATTTAGTGTCTTGCATGCGGATCCCCCTTAAATGTATTTGTTATAAATACAATAACATTTAAAAATTAAAAAACAAGACTAATCCACTGGTAGTAAGCTCAGAAGTTGTTAATTAGGTAATTACCCTTTAAAAGCAAAAAGCGCCCTTTAACGGGGCATTTTTATTGCTCATCCTTAATCGCTGGTGGTAGCTCGTAGACGGTCAGGTCAGCGTCGATTGCGCATTGGCGGTAGTAAGAAAGGGTCTTCTGGTTACAATGCAGTAGCTGCATAAGCTGGTGGTCCGTCATATCTTCCCTGATTACCTGGGAGTAGACAAAGCTGTTGCGGAGCTTACTAGGGGCAAGGTTAAGGTTGAGGACTTCCCGGTCGTCTTTTACCCGGTTTGCCAGGGCAACCATCGAGGTAAGGGGGCGGCCACTGTCCTCTGACCGCCCATCAGTAAAGAGGTAGTCATCATTAGCAAGCTGGAAGTCAGGGGCCTTTTTTAAGGCGGCACTTAAGCGGTCGTCTTCCAGCCGGCTATTAATATCGCCCCATTTTAGTTGTAAGAGTTCGTCGGGGTGATAGCCACAGCTGATTGCTAATAGGAGTTTAATGGTCGCCGGTTTAACGTGACCAATCATCAGCCGAATGTCACGTTGCCAGCCAATTTGGTAGTGACCACTGCGGTTAAAGCTGAGCCCCTTGATAGTGGTCAGGGGGTAGTTCTTAATCAGCTTTTGCTCGTACAGATAAGTAAAGTATTTCTTGAGGTGGGAAATGTACTTGTTAACTGTCCGACTCGCCAGGTGGCGGTCTTCCTTAAGGTGGGCGATATAGTTACGAATGTCAGCATTAGTTACCTGGTTTAGGCCAATCTGGTCCGTCGAATGTTGGTCAGCGTAGTAGGCAAAGAAGTCATTGATTACAAATTGACTCAGCTGAACCGAACGAGTGGATAGCAGATCGACTGTCTCGCACCAATTGAGATATTTTTCCTGGTAGGGGAACATAAAACTCCTCCTTTTTACGTAACTTATTTATAACACCAATATAGCATGTTTTGGCGGAATGGGGGATGGATAATGATTATCAAACTGGCCTTCTAACTGTTACTACAAATCTAATCAATAAATAAAATCCAACCAGAAAAAACAACCAAGCTAAATGAAAATAATTCATGTAACACTATATTCCATATTATGTAAACTAGCCGAGTGAACCTAATTGCCACTGAGACAAAATTTAATTAAATCCAGCAAGGCCTTGATCAATTCGTTGCGAATTACCAGCAAAGACAAGGAGTCAGCATTACGGTTCAATTGTAATGCTGACTCCTTGTCAGTTAAATAGTGATGTTTGTTCTGTTGCCTGTGTTTTCTGCGGCGAGGGCGCCAACCATGTCGTCAGCATTTGCTTAATAATAGCACAATAGGCTTCGCGGTCGATTTTTCTTTTAAGACTTGGCAGATCAATCTTTTGCGGGTCAAAAACTAAGGATAAGTGGCGGCCATCAAACAGGTGATTTTGCTCAAGTTTTAAATAACGCCTGGTAAGGTAAAAACTTGTGCTCAGGTCTGCCCGGCCAGCGAGCTCTTGCACCCACTGGCTATTTTTGGGCCGTTGGTTGCTGCCGTAAAGGCGGACGACTTTCCACTCAGTTGGTGTTGTGACAAAGAAACCACGTAAAACCGGGTTAGCAACGATTGCCTTGCTTTTCTTATCAGCAATGGTAAAAATCTGCTTTAATTTAGAAGTAATAATTGGTTGGATCCATTCCGCTGGCTGAAACCCGCGCGTTAGGTGGTTTTCAAGTAGTTGCCGCAGCAACCGTTCATTAATTGGCAGCTTGTTGCCCGCCGCCAAGAGGTATTCGACCAGGACAGTTTCAGTGACCGTCGGCCGTTGTTGGTCAGTATAGACATTGGGACCACGATAATGATTAGTGTTATCCCCAGCAACCTTAACCGTCCCGTCATTACTGCGGTAAAGGTGGTCATTGGCACTTTTGGCAAACCATTTCGTTCCCCGGTCAGTAACCTTAAATTGGTCTGGCAACTGCTGAAGGAAGGACGGATTTGCCCGTGGTGTTGGGGTGACGTACAGGAGGGTCGTATTGACTGACAGTAGCCGGTAGCCATTTTTGATTAATTGCTGGCAAAGCTTAATCATTATCAGCTGGGTGGTTAACCGGACCTGTAAAATCGTATTTGGCTGCTTTAAATGGTTGTCAAAACTAGTATCGGCTGCTCCTTTAAGTGCATGTAAGAGTTTTTGTTCTAAGTGACTTTCCTTCGTCGCTTGCGGGTAATGCGCGTTTACGTTCGAAATCATTTTACCGACGATCTGGCGCGCATGGTCATCAAAAACACCTAGGTCAAGCATTAATTCCTGGTGGATGAGGGGCCGCTCTATCTTAATCACCGTTGGGGCAGTGTTAGGCTGGTTAAAAGCCGTTGCTTGCTGGAAATTGCTTGTCTGGGCAAAGGCATCGCGGTTAATTGGAAAACCATGAATGCCATCTTCTGACGGAATAAGGGCAAATGGTGTCCCGTGATTGTCAATTACTGGTGGTCGGTAGTGTTTATTTTTAAGCCTGGCACGGGCAAGGGCGACGGGGTTATGACGGTCAATCTGATCAAATGAGTGGTAGTACGCAAACAATTGCTTAGCCCAGGGTGTTGTCAATTCAAGCTTGGCGGGTGTCGGCAAAGTAACCACCGGGCGGTCAATAATATGGTGGTCACGGTAGAGAATTGCTTCGATCGTTTCGGCATCCGTGGTGGTCGGCATAATTGTCATCATTCCCTGCCATTTTTCGTGGGGATCAGCAGTTATTTCCTGCTGGTAACGGGCTAAAATTGCCCGGTGCTGCGACCACGCCAGCTGAAAATGAGGCATTAAAAATAGTTGCCGGCGGTTTGCTAGTTCCAGCGCGACCCGGTCAGCAAGGCTCATTTCTGAAGTGGGCAGGGGAAAGTTAGCTTGAACGAGATATCGTTGGTAGCGGCTTAGCTCTCCATGGTCGATGCGGCCGTCAAGGGTACGGATATCGAGAAAGTATTCATTATGCTGCCAACTAGAAAGTAAGTTGACCTCGGCATCATTCCATAATTGCCGGTGTTGGTTGATGACGGTGAAAGGGGAGTCGAGGCTAGTTAAATACTTTTGCCGTTCATTGACTAGGGCAATGATCTCTTGTGCTGATTGGCGATTAGCAAACACCAATAAAGGCATCTCCCAAAAGCGGGACGCGTAGCTGATATAGGTGTGCTGGTCATCTTTTGCGAGATTGCTCATTAACCGGGTGAACTGCTGTAGTCGTGCATCGCTGCTATCAGGCATAAGGGTTAGTTTAAATATTTTTCCCTGCTTTGCTGGTTGAAATGCGACCGTTAACTGTTCTTCGTCATAGTCAAGCAGCCAGTATGTTAATGGTGCCATGTTCTCCCTTCCTTTCCACCACTCCAGTATAGCGAAGTTTGGTAAGTAAATCAGACATTTAGTTTGGGCTTCTGTTATACTAGGAAGAGTTTTGAGGAGGAATTAAAATGGAAAGCTGGCTTTTTTTAGCATTAATCTTACTAATTGCCGTTTGTGGGCATAACCAGTCCTTGATTATCGCCACTGGGGTCGTGATGGCATTAAAATTAATCCCACTGTTTCAAAAGTGGTTGCCAATTATTCAGCAAAGGGGGATTAATTGGGGCGTGACCGTAATTTCGGTTGCAATCCTAATTCCGATTGCGACTGGTCAAATTGGCTTTGCAGATCTGGCAAAGGCATTCCGTTCACCAGCTGGGTGGATCGCGGTCCTTGCCGGAATTGCTGTTGCCATCCTATCGAAGTACGGGGTTAACCAGCTTGCCGCGGTTCCCCAAGTGACCGTTGCTCTTGTCTTAGGGACAATTGTCGGCGTGGTCGTCTTTAAGGGGGTCGCTGCAGGACCGGTGATCGCAAGCGGGATGACTTATTGTATTGTGACCTTACTTAATCTGCATTTTTGAAAGCAGACAAGAATAGACAAGAATACAAAAGAAAATAGCGCAAGAGGTCGGGGAAAACATATCTTCTCCGGCCTCTTGCGTTGTTATAGATAACTATTGCGTAAGAAAACGATGTGATCTTTAATTAGTTCCCTATAATATAGATAAGTAAAAAAAACGAAATGCGCTTTTTAAAATAAAAAATGGCGAAAATAATCAATATTCTCACCATTATTTTAATTAATTTTTTGCTACTTTGATTAACACTGCAGAACTAACAATTGCAACGAGGGCGAAAATTGCTCCGATATAACCAATTTCACTGATCTGGACAAAGTTGACACTGATTGACGCAATCAATGAACCTAGTGAAACCCCGATATTCGTACAGATCGGGTTAAGTGATGAAGCGAGGTTCATTGCCTCTGGAAAGTCGCGATCAGCAACGTTGAGAAACATCACCTGCAGAATCGACCCGGGCATCCCCAGGACAAAGCAGAGAAGGCACAACAGGACAATCCCAAGCCATGAAACATGGAAAATGATGTTCATCGCTAGTAGCATCACAAACACACTTGCACTAATCAAGGTCAACTTGGTAATTCCAAAGCGGTTAGCAATCACCCCCGCGCAGGTATTACCAAGGATAAAGGTCACCCCGATTAATCCCAAGAGGAGGCTTAACTGGTTTGCCGAGTAACCCAGGACGGTCGTGATGATTGGCCGGATATATGTATAGAAGGTATACTCAGCGGTCATCAGTGAGATCATCACGATAATTCCCATGTAAACCCGCCGGTCCTTTAATAGTTGAACCTGGTTTGCTAATGAGGCGTTTTCTTGCCGGCTATTGCGCGGTACTAACCAGAAAAGGAAGCCGTACACAATTACCGTTAGCAAGGAAATCAGCAGGAAGCTATCGTGCCATGAGAAAGCTGTACTAATGGCGGTCCCAATCGGTACCCCGACAATCGTTGCAATTGAAAAACCGGCAAAAGTGGCGGCGACGAGCATCGCCCGCTTCTCGATTGGGGCAACGATGCTGACGAAAACCATGATTAACGAAATAATTGCGCCCGCGACTGCCGCCGTGATAATCCGCGAAACAAATAACCAGAATAGGTTAGGCGCAAAGGCCGTTAGGGTATTCCCGATTAAAAAGACCAGCATTAAGACCATTAGGACCTTAAAGCGGTCATATTTTCCTGTTAGTGTTGTGATCACCGGGGTACAAACTGCATAAATAATTGCAAAGCTGGTGACCAAAAAACCGACAGTTGATAGTGATGCTGAATAGCTCTTCGCAATATCCGAAATCACCCCAACAACCATAAACTCATTGCAGCCGAGCAAAAACGCCGTTAAGACGAAGACGATCGACTGCAACCGAAACTTAGACATTTAATCTTCTCCTTTCCATACTAGTTTACACTTTTTTTATTTCGCTTGGAAAGCCTTTTGTGAATCGTTTTATCTACCCGCTAAATAAAAAAGCCCCACTGCTAACAGTGAGAACATAATTAGGCAGCTGCTTGCCGGATCTTATGGTAGAGCTTCGTACTCAAGAAGAGGGAGAAGAAGAGCAGGCATAGGCAGAGGATAAAGCCAGCCTGAATACCGAGATGGGAAGACGGCTGGTGGACAAAGTTGTTGACGATCCCCACTACGGCAACGATTAGGGCCGTCCCAAATGAAGCAGCAATTTGCCGGAGAGTATTGAAGGTTGCCACGGCATCCGGCACGATTTCGTTTGGCAGGAGCGACAAGGCCTGGGTCTGCAAGGGGATCAACATCGTAACCAGTCCGAACTGGCGAACCGTTTGGAAGAGAGTGATGATCAAGACAGAACTCCGTGCCCCGATTGCCGCCTGTCCGGCAGTTCCAAGGATATCAATGATGAGGCCCGCACCGACTAAAATTTTGATAGGGTAGATATCGTAGAAGCGCCCACTGGTGGTCGATAGTAAACCGGTCAAGACTGCCCCCGGTAACACCGCAATGGCCGAGACAACGGTACTTTCTTTCAAGACAATCTGAACAAGCAGGGGAATTAGAATCGCATTCCCGTACATCGTTGCCGTGATCAGCATGTTGATGACTGTTGCGAGGACGAACTGCTTATGGGCAAAGATTTTAAAATTGATTAGCTGGCGGCTACTGTGCCGTTGGTTGAAGTAAAAGAGGAATAAGAATATTCCACCGATTAGGACGTAACCAGCAACGTTAAATGACATCAGCTGGTTATTTGAGACATTTGACAGTCCCATCAATAACGACCATAAACCGATGGTAATCATAATCAGCGCGGCAGTATTGAACTGTGGCGACTCATTGTGCGGAATATACGGCAGGAAGAAAACCGATAGGGCAAGGGTGATTACTGCAAATGGAATAATCAGCAAGAACAGGTAGCGCCAAGAGAAAAAATGGAGCAAGAAGCCCGAAAAAGCTGGTCCTAGGATTGGCGCACAGTTGAAGGCCAGGCCGATAATCCCCATGATTTGCCCCTTTTTCCCTGGTTTAGCATAGCGGATCGCCAGTACGTTGACGAGCGGCATCATCATCCCCGCTCCAATCGCCTGGATCATCCGGGCAACGACAATCATGTTAAATGACCAGGCGACTGCCCCCACGATTGTTCCTAGCAAAAAGATGGCCGAGAAGAGGAGAAAGAGGCGCTTAAATGAAAAGCGTTTGATTAGAAATGAGCTGACCGGGATCATCAGGGCGTTGACCAGCATATAGCCGTTGGTGACCCACTGTACCCGCGCTTCGCTGATATGGAAGACCTGCATAAAGGTTGGCAGGGCAATATTCATTAAGGTCGAGCAGAGGAGACCGAAGAAGGTCCCAAAAACCATGATAATAAGTGCATGGCGAATTCGTTGATTTTCCATTGAGTAAGTAAATCGCTCCTTTAAAAAGTATGACAATATAGCATTGTAGCAAGCAGAAGGATGATGTCAATGCAATTCAAAAAAATTATTTATAAAAATTGGCGAAGCAGTTAAAGCGTGGTACAATGAGTGACAAATGTAAACGTAGGAGGAATATTAATGGATAACACCTACCTAGAAATAACTCCTGCAGAATGGCAGATTATGCGGGTGGTCTGGAGCCTTAAAGAGACGACCAGTACCGAAATCATCACTGTTCTTAAACGAAAGGTCGACTGGAAGCCAGCAACGGTCAAGACATTACTCCGGCGGTTGGTAGAAAAGAAGGCTCTGACCACTACTAAAGACGGGCGGAGTTTTATTTACCGGCCACTGGTCGCCGAACAAGCGACAATGGACCAGGTAGCTGATAACTTATTTAACAGCATCTGTGAGCGACACGTCGGTTCCACCCTTGAACACGTAGTTGATAATGTAACTCTTAGCAAGAAGGACATTAAGAACTTACAAGAATTGCTGGCTAACAAGCTGGCGTCGGCGCCCGCTGAAGTGGAGTGCAACTGTATTCCCGGGATGAAGATGAAGTGCTAAGCGTAATATAAAAGGACTAGCCACGTTTTTTCGGCTAGTCCTTTTATATTACTTTTCTTTATCTTCTTTTTTGTCCTCGGTCTTAGCTTTTTTAGCTGGCTTAATGTGAACGACCTTAAATTTATTGACGTAGGCGTTCTTTAAGTCTAACGGGGTAAACGAGAACTTGTCGACCCTTATCGGTTGCCCAACCTTCAAGTCATACTGGCGTTCGAGGAAGAATCCGGTCAAGGTCGTTACCTCTGAATTCTCAAACTGGTCGATGTTAGTGTCAAAGTAACGCTCAAAGTCATCGAGGGGCATCTTCCCGGATACTTCATAAGTTGGGTTACCCTTACTATCAGGATCCTTCTTCTCAATCATATCAGCAGTGGCATGGTCAATTTCTTCGCCAACCGTCCCGAATAGTTCCTCATAGATATCCTTATCAGTAATGATTCCTGAGGTACCACCGTACTCGTCTTGCACAACAACAATTGGCACTTGCTTTTTCATCATTTCTTTAAGCACGTTGGTCAATTGTTCGTTGACGTAGACGATTGGGATCCGCCGCATAATCGTCCGGACAGATTGTTGCGGGTTAATTTGGTTTTGCCGCATGATGTCGTAGGCGAAGATGTAGCCGAGAATGTGGTCCTTATCGTTGTTTGCAACGACAGGGAAACGGGTAAACTTCTTCTTGAAGTATAGCGTTGCCGCGTCAGCAATTGATGCTGTGATATCAATCACGGCCAGCTGCGTCCGGTCGATCATGATGTCTTCAGCTACCTTATCATTCATCTCAAAGGCTCGCTGCATGAAGATCACGTCTTCCTTATCCATTTCACCGGCCTTTTCTGACTGCTGGGATAAGGTCATGATTTCGTTTTGCGAGTAGGTATCTTCTTCCGGCTGGACATTATAACCAAGCATCTTGGTGATTGCCGCCGCGACGACAGCAAACAGCCAAACGAATGGATAAAAGACCGTGTGGAAGAATTGAACCGGGTGGACAATCGCCAATAGAATTGGCACTGGCCGGTCAATCGCCATGTTCTTTGGTACCAGGTCAGTGAAGACGGCGTGGAAGAACGTGAAGATTAAAACACCGATAACGGGGGCAATTGCTTGCAAGATTTCGTGGGGGATAATGTTAAGCTTTAATAACAGATCAGTAATGAACTGGTCACCAATCCACCCTAAAATCAGTGAAGTCATGGTAACACCCACCTGGGCAGTTGAGAGGTATTCGTTAAGATTACCAACCATGTGCTCAGCGCGCTTGACCTTTTTGGTCTGCCGCAATTCCTTTAATTCACTCGGCCGCACTTTAACAACCGAGTATTCAAGCAAGGTAAATAGTGCTGCCAACAGTAAAATAAAAATAATAACAATTAGTCTAAACCAATATGAATCCCATAATCCACTCATAGTTTAATAACTTCACCTAAACTTTCATAAATATTTATCGACTACTATTGTATCAGCAAAATACATTTCCGGGGGATTTTTAGATAAATCTTTTTAATAAAATTTTTATTGTAATGTTAAAATAAAGAAAAAGCAGTAGGGAGTAAATATGGATAACAACGACGAATTAAAAAAATCAACCCGCTTGCGAGAAATCATGCGAGTCATGCGCAAGTATCACTTTGTCAATAACTTCTACCACCAAACCCACCCTGAGGACATTCGCCAGGCACTTCAGGAACTGGGACCGACATTTATCAAGCTGGGCCAGATTATGTCGACCCGGCCAGACCTGGTGTCACCCGCGTATATCAAGGAATTACGCCACTTACAAGACCAGGTTAATGCCGATGATTTTACTAGCGTGCAGGAAACTTTTACTAAGGAAACCGGTAAAGAAATCACGGATGTGTTTGATGATTTTAATCCTGAACCCTTTGCTTCCGCCTCAATCGGCCAGGTTCACCGGGCAAAACTTAAGGACGGTACGCCGGTGGTTGTTAAGGTCCAGCACCCGGAGGTCGGAAAATTAGTCAATACCGACTTAGCACTATTGCGGCGGGCGGTTGCCTTGCTGAAGTATGTTCCCAAAGATATCACCGTGGTAGACTTGAACCGGGTGATTGATGAGTTGAGTTCTTCCTTGTTGAGTGAGGTTAACACCCTTGACGAAGCACACAACGGGGAGGAATTTTACCGGTTGAATAATAATGATGGCCCGATCATCGTGCCGAAAGTTTACATCGACTACTGCGCGCCCAAGGTCCTGGTTAACGAAGCAATGACCGGGAAGAGTATTCGTTACCTATTAACTGACCAGGTGAAGGGCGAAGAGGACCCAGCCGCGGACAAGAAACACGCGATTGCAATGTATCTTGTCAATAACTTCTTAAAGCAGGTATTTGTGGACCACTTCTTTCACGCCGACCCCCATCCGGGAAACATCCTGATTCACGAGTTAACTAGCGATGAGGAGCCAGGGCTGACAACGACCAAGCAGGTGGAAAAACAGCTGGGCAACACAACCGTTGGTTTTACCCAGCAGGAGAGCCTGCCGCCATACCAGATCATCTACCTTGATTTTGGCATGATGGGGCAGTTGACCCCCGCAATGGCCGATAGCATTGCCAACGTGGTGGTCGCTATCAATACCAAGGATATTCGAAAGATTGGCCGGGCGATTCTAAACATTTGCAACCGGACCGGCGAGGTTGACGAACCCAAGTTTTTCAAGGAACTTAATTCTTTTATCCAGCCATATTTCTCCGCTGGACTAGGCAACATCGACTTTACAAACATGATTTACCAAATTATTCAGCTTTGTCAGGCTAACCACTTGCAGATGAAGAGTGAGGTCACAATGCTAATCAAGGCTTTTGGGACATTAGAAGGAACGATTGCGAAACTCGATCCGACCCTGTCGATGATTGAAGTCGCTCAGGACTTTGGGCGAAAGTACCTGCGTCGCAACTTTAACTGGCAAACGACCCTCAATAGTAGCTTGATGAACCTCCTGTTTGCCAGTCGGGCGACGACGAAGATGCCGGAAAAGATCAACGAACTGATTGATACCTTCGTCAACGGGGACGCAAAGGTTGACTTACAATACAAGGACCAAAAGAACGTGCTAAAGCAGCTGGAACGGCTGATGAACCGTTTTATGATCGCAATTATCCTGGCGGCTGTGATTCTCGGCTCGTCGTTGCTAGTGGAGGGGAGTGCCAACCATCCCCATATCTACCATCTCGGGGTGATCGGCTATACCATTTCACTGGTCATTATCAGTCTATTGATTATCAGCGAGCTGGTCCACCGCTGGCGTCACTGGAGGAATAAACGGTGATTATTTGCAGCCTTTTTACTATGACCCTTTGCGCAGCCTGCTGGGCGGGGAGTATCTACCTAATCCTTGTTCGGCGGTTTAAGAATAAAGCAGCCCTGCTCCGCTATAATAAGTTGGTCTTCTTCTTGATGGGGCTTAACCTCGTTGGCTGTTTGCCCCTGTTGCTCTGGTTGGCCTGGCAGGGAAGCGGCCTGTTGCTCGTCGACTACTTGCTAGTTATTGCCACCGTGACGGACATCCTAAGTACGGTGGGGCTGGTTAGTTTTAGCCTGGTTAGTGGTTATCGCAGTCGGCAAGCATTACCAGCAGAGGAGCAGATGATTGTGATCCTGGGGGCTGCTACTCATCATGGACACGTCCCGCCAGTGTTGGCTGCCCGGCTTGACCGGGGGATTTGTTGCTGGCAAAAACAACCAGCCGCCAAAATTATTGTCACTGGTGGCGTTGTGCATCAGGAAAAATCATCAGAAGCAGCAGCAATGGCAGCGTATTTAATCCGCCATGGCATCCCCCGCCAGCAAATTATCTGCGAAGAAACTGCCAAAAACACCTGGCAAAACCTAACACAGAGTGCAAAGCTAATTGGCCAGGTTAGTCCCGTTGTGGTCGTCACCAGCGACTTTCACGTTCTCCGGGTCAAAAGTTACTTGAAAAAACTGGGCTTATCATGGACCGTCAGTGGGGCGAAAACGCCCGCTAGCCACCGCCCATTGACCTTTGTCCGTGACTACCTCGGCCTTATTCGGGATCACCGTTACCTAGGCGCGGGAATCCTGTTGCTCCTGATTGGGATTGCTTTTCTGTGGATTTAAGAAGGGAGTAGCAAATGGAAGATATCCAGGCAATCATTGCAAACTATGATTATTTAAATGGTCAAATGACTAGTGATGACGGTAATCATTTCCGGAACTTAAATTCTTTTATCGCCGCAATCGGCTGTGGCCTAGAGCTTGGCTTTAATTTTGGCGGGGTGCGCTGGTATCTCGGTAGCACCGCTTCTGGCCTTTTACTTAGCAAGGATAACGGGGAATGGAAGGTTAAGTTTACAAACTTCGATGACTTGCTTGACTATTCTTTTGCAGGAAAAACAATTCGCACAAACTGGGCAGACATCTTTATCAATGAATTTTAAGTAGAATTATCGGAGGATAGCAAATGAACTTAACCAAATACCGGATTGGTTCTACAATCAAAGTGCTTTTCAAGGACGGGACCATTCTTACTGGTAAGGTAGATGATTTTACTTCTAGCTGGGACAATGATGATGAAGGCGATTATCTGACAATCATCCCGTTGACGGGCAGATTGAAAGGACTTGATGTGCAGGTTAATCAATTTGAAGTTAAGGCAATCATGCAACTAAGTAAATAAAAAGCTGGCACAAGCACTTTTGCTCGCCAGCTTCTTTTGTTTACTTATTCTTATATACTGCGATTTCAACCAGGTTGTTATCAGGGTCGTGGACGTACAGGGAGGTCATTGTTCCTTCAGAACCGTGCTTTTCAACCGGTCCTTCGATAATGTCGATGTAATAACTATTGAGGTGGTGGATGATGTCTTCCAGCTTATCGCCCGCGATCAAGCAGAGGTCAGCGGAACCAACAGTTGGTGTCGCAGCCTTTAAGTCTGTCGGTCGGTCTGCCTTTTGCAGGCGGATCAACTGGTGACCACACCGCAGAGTAATGAGGTGGTCGTTACTCTGGTCATCGATTACTGGCATATCAAAGACTTCGTGGTAGAAACGCATCGCCTCTTCAAGGTTACTGACAGTTAAAACAACGTGGTCGATCCGGCGCATTTTCATAATCTAATATCTCCTTCAATTCAAAATCGGTTCCTATTATACGCGGAAACCATTTGAATTGGCAAAGGTGATAATAAGTTGTAAGATTATATGATTGAAAAAGAGAGAAGGAAAAGTGGGTAATGGACGGAAAAACAACTATTAGCGTATTCATCGGCGGTTTTATCGGTGGCGTAGTTCGTTATTGGTTAGGCCAATTCTTTACTGTTAACGGCGTTTTAATCGCTAACCTGACAGGCTGCTTCCTGCTGGCCTTTTTGACCTACTACGTACTTGAAAAGGGGCGGTTATCAAGCTGGCTGAACACGGGAATTGGGACCGGCTTTGTCGGCGCCTTTACAACCTTTTCATCCTTGATGACCGCCACAGCTAAGCTCGGTCAAGATGACCTCTTGGCAGCATTTGCTTACCTGATGGTGAGTGCGGTCGGGGGGCTGGTGATGGCTGGCCTTGGTTTTATCTGCGGAAATTATTGCGGAAAGAAGGGGCAAAATGATTAATGTTGGCATCGGATCGGCCATTGGCGCCCTTCTTCGTTACCTGCTAACCAGTTGCTGGAAAAAGCGGGGGATCAATTGGCCCCTCGCAACTCTGTTAATCAATGTCACCGGGAGCTTTGCTTTGGGCCTCTTGACCAGCCACTTTGCTGCTGATTCGCCAGTAATGCTACTTTTTGGCATTGGGATGATGGGTGGGTATACGACTTTTTCCACCTTTAACACCGAATTAATATCAATGATTGATGAACACCGCTGGGCAGCCCTGCTTACCTACCTTGGTTTATCCTACATCTTAGGGATTGGGGCTGCTGTTATGGGGATGGCGTTATAGCATTGGAGGTTAATATGACAAATAATAATTCATTACCAACACAGGTTGAAGTCCGTGGTGGACGTGTTCACAACCTTAAAAACATTGACATCAATATTCCGTTGCACCGCTTTGTTGCAATTTCAGGGCTTTCAGGGTCCGGGAAAAGTTCATTAGCGATGGGAATCTTGTATGAAGAAGGATCACGACGCTACCTCGAAGCCTTATCGACTTATACCAGGAGACGGATCAAACTTGGTGCCCAGGCGGACGTAACAAGTGTCAAGCATATTCCATCCGCGCTTGCATTGCGGCAACGGCCGTCAGTGCCATCTGAACGAGCGACGGTCGGAACGATGAGTGAGATTTTCAACGTTATCCGTTTGATTTTCTCGCGTCTCGGTTCCCCAGTTTGCCCCAATGGTCACCGTCTTAAGCCTAGTCTGAAAATTACCGAAGCGATGAGCAAGAGCGGGGAGGCGATGGGCCAGTTGACCTGTCCGACCTGCGGGGAGAAGTTTTATGCTTACAGTGCTGAGGACTTTGCCTTTAATTCTGGTGGGGCCTGTGAACGCTGCCAGGGAACGGGGATGGTCCGTGAGCTTGATGACAGTAAATTGATTGCTGATGAAAACCTCAGCCTTGCGGAAGGAGCGGTTGCATCCTGGCATCTCCCGGGACGCAACTTTATGCCAAACGTGGCTGAACATGCTGGTGTCCGGATCAATGTTCCTTACAAGGACCTGACCGCTAAGGAGAAGGACTTTGTCTTAAATGGTCCTCAAAAGAAGTTTAAGATGGACTTCCGGTCAGGAACTGGCCGCGTTTTCCATGACTTTAACGCCCTCTACGAAAATGCCCACCAGGCAGTTCTAGAATCAGCAAAGAGCAGTAAGAGTGAGCGGGCGCAGAAGCGGATTAGCGAGTTTTTCCACTACTCCACCTGCCCAGTTTGCCATGGTACCCGCTTAAAGCCGGAATTATTGACGCAGCTTGCCGGCGGATTAAACATTGCCCAGGTCAGCGACCTATCTCTTGGTGATCTTGCTAGCTGGAAAAAGGATGTCCTTTCGACCCTGCCAGCAAACATGGATAAGCTCGCCAGTTCACTTTTTAAGGAGTTTGACGATAACCTGCGGCCACTATTAGAGTTGGGGCTTGATTACTTGACCCTTTCCCGGAATGGTAACACCCTATCAACTGGCGAACTGCAACGGATTCAGCTTGCCCGGACTTTGCGCACCCAGACGACGGGGGTTCTCTATATTCTTGATGAACCATCGATTGGGCTGCATCCGGACAACATCAGTGGTCTTTTAAATGTCTTCCGTGAACTGGTCGCCCAGGGAAATTCCTTGGTTGTTGTTGACCACAACGTCGACATCGTCAAGGCTGCGGATTGGATCATCGAGATCGGTCCGGGGTCCGGTGAAGTCGGCGGGCAAATCTTGACGCAAGGAACCCCGGCGACGATTGCAAAGAACCCTGCTTCTAAGATTGGTCCCTACTTAAATGGCACTGCTAAGTTGATCAGCCGTCCATTGGCTACTGCCAAGGCAGCATCGACGATTGACTTCACCGTTAATAACTACTACAACATCAAGAATGTTGCAGGGCAACTACCAGTTAACCAGTTAACTGCCGTCACCGGTTTTTCGGGGGCGGGGAAGACGAGTTTAATCCTTGATAGCCTGGTTCCAGCAATTAAGGTCCGGGCGAAGAACCAGCCCTTGCCAGCCCAGGTAAAGCAGCTGAAATCACCACTCAAGGACGTTGTCAGTGTTGACGCCGCGCCAATTGGCAAGACAATGCGGTCCACAGTTGCAACCTATACCAGTATTATGGATAACTTACGGAAGCTCTTCGCTGCCCAGCCACTTGCTAAGGAGAAGCACTATACACCGAGTTATTTCTCCTACAACAATAAACAGGGAGCCTGCCCAAACTGTGGTGGAGCAGGAGTCGTAACCCTTGATATTCAATTCTTGCCGGATATGCAGCAAACCTGCCCGGTCTGCAATGGCGACCGTTATAACCATGATGTCCAACAGGTTAAGTGGCACGACTATTCGATCGTCGACTTGTTAAAACTTGACGTCCGGTCAGCCATCCCGGTCTTTGCCGACGTGCCGAAGATTAAAAAGGAGCTGGAGTTACTAGAAGAAGTCGGCCTCGGTTACCTGCACCTAGGCGAAAGTACACCGAGTCTATCTGGCGGGGAAGCCCAACGACTGAAGCTCGTTAAGCACCTCAACCACAACCAGCAGACGACCTTGTTTGTCTTTGATGAACCGACAATCGGCCTGCATCCTCTCGACGTCAAGACCTTGCTAACGGTCATGCAGCAGTTGATTGACCGCGGGGCAACCATCTTGACAATTACCCACGATCTGAACCTAATCATCAATGCTGATTACATGCTCGACATGGGTCCCCGTGGTGGGAAGAATGGGGGACAAATTGTCGCTAGCGGCCGGCCGCTTGACCTTGTTAAATCACCAGCAAGTCTGACATGCAAGTACCTAGCCAACTATTGGCAACAATTTAACTGAAACAAAAAGCACCGTGGCCTTCATGACCACAGTGCTTTTTGATTTAGGCCCGTTGTTCACGTTCCTCTTTTTCATGTTGCCAAACTTTCTTAATTAAAAAGTACAAAGCTAAAATAACTATGATGGCGATCACCACCGCAATGATCCGCTTGATGTTACCCTTGAAGATCGCATCCCCCCCAAAGGCATATAGGAAGGACGTCGGGGCCATCCCAACCGCCACCATTGCCAGAAAGTGCTTGCGGTCAACGTTTAGGCGGGCACCAGAGTAATTGACGAGCACGCTCGGGATGACGGGAATCATGAAACCAATCGTTAACCCAATTAAGGGGTGCTTTTGGTGCATTAAGTAGTCAAGCAGCTTGGATTTTTTCATCCGCTTAGAAAGGTCGATCCGGCGAATAATGCTCATCACGGCACAGTTACCAAGGATATTCCCGGCCCAATTAAGGATAAAGCCAACCAGCGGTCCGTAGCATAGTCCGGTAAAGATACAGACGACCGAGTTAGACATTCCAGGAATCGCATTGAAGACGGCGATCAATGCCACTAATAAGAACATATCGACAAAGCCGTGACTCCGGATCATGTGGAGGAGCTTTGCCCGGTTATTACCCGCGTCCATATTTAGCAACAGGTTGATGTCGGGCCGGTAAGTCCGGTAGATGAAATATAAGATAATGAGTGATAATAAGACGGCCCCGATAATCAACGCGGTCTTATTTAATCGGCGTTCTTTCATGGTTTACTCCTCCTTGGGAAGGGAAAGGCCAGCTGCCGTAAAGAGGGTCGTTAACGTTTCCCTTAACAGCGGGTCATGGGCATAGATATACGTGCCATAGACACCCCGCTTAAATAATACGTTTAATGAGTTCATAATCATCTGCTTCTTGAGTTTGGTAACCTCAGCCGGGTCGGTCAAGTCGTCGCGCTTCTTAAAGGCTTCAACATCAGTGTAGCGGTCAAGGTTAACCTGGAGTTTCTCCGTTCCTGGTGTCTGGCTGATTGGCGGCCCGATGATAATTCCCGTGTAGTTAAGGTCGAACCCTTGACAGGTATAGATCGAGCCCACTTCGTCAATCGTCTCCGGTAACTCAGCCCAGGGGGTTACCGTGTAGTTATACTGGTCCCACGGCATCTTGAACCGCCCTTCTTCGATATAGTGTTTGCCCCCATCAAGGGTTGACGGGTAACCAGAAGTAGAAAGAATCCGGGATAAGCCGACCTCATCATTACGACGGACAATTGCTTGCCGCATCTTTTCAGCATCATCGTAGATTCGGAAGTCATAACCATCCCGGGCATTCGCTGGCAGGGCAGTCAGCTGACCAGCAGTAAAGTCATTAAACCACTTCACCAAGTCGTCACTAGCGTTCATCCGGAACATGTGGGTCAAATGGTATTCCTTGTGCGGATATCGGTCGGTAATGGCCCGTAAGCGAGAAATTGTCCATAAGCTCTTCATCCGCAAGACCTGGTACTCATCAAAGACAATCACGACGACCTTGGCGCGTTTGATAATTTCCACTAGCTGGTTGTCGTGGTAAAAGTTATTGTAGTGGTCCGCCTTAGATAAGAGGAGGTGGGCTTCATCAATGATTGCCAGGTCAATTTTTTCATTACGTTTATCTAACTGGTTAATCAATGAAGTTGGGCGGGCAAAGTCCTTTTTATACAACTCTTTAATCCCCCCAGCGATTTCACGGTAGACCTTTAAAATTTCTGGGTGGTTAACGAGAAAGTAGTTCTTCGTTTGGTAGAAGGGAGATGTCTTATCAGTACGGGCCGCTTTTTGAATGCGATCAAATAATTGTGATAAAACAACGCTCTTGCCCGTACCAGCATCCCCAAAAATTGTGTAGACTGCCGGATAGTCTCCCTGAAGGTGGCCCTTGCTAAAGGCGATGATGTCTTCAACGAGCCGCTCTTGTTCTGGTGTTAATGTCTTGAATGGTGATAATTTGTCAATTGCGGCATTATCAATTTCTGTCATAAAAATCCCTTTTCCAACGTAATTTCTCCTTATAATGGTATCGAAATGGGGCAATTTCGTCAATTTGAATGGTCCATAATTTACTCATCACTTTAGAAAGTGTTAGAATAAGTAAAGCAGTTAAATTATGATATAAAATTACTGATACCAAAATTAAAGAAGGAGTGGAATAGATGAATCTGCATCCTGATTATCTATTAAACGAAGTCAACGAGCCAAGCGACATTAAACAGATGTCACTTGACCAATTAAAGCAGTTGGCAGCTGAAATGCGGCAGTTAGTTCTCGAACGTGACGCTAAGATCGGTGGTCACGTTGGCCCTAACCTTGGGGTGATGGAGCTAACGCTGGCATTTCACTATGTCTTTGATTCTCCCCATGACAAGATCATCTGGGACGTTTCTCACCAGTGTTATGCCCACAAGATGCTAACGGGGCGGAAGCTTGGTTTTCTTGATCCAGACCACTACGAGGACGTGACTGGTTTTACCTCGCCCGAAGAGAGCGCCCACGACTTCTTTGAAGTTGGTCACACTTCAACTTCAATTGCGCTCGCAGTCGGGATGGCCCAGGCCCGTGACCTGATGAAGCCACAATCAACTAATAACATCATGGCTGTCATCGGGGATGGCTCATTAAGTGGTGGCTTGGCCTTTGAAGGATTGAATAACGCTGCCAAGTTGCATTCAAACCTAATTATCCTCGTCAACGACAACCAAATGTCAATTGATGAGAACCAGGGTGGCTTGTACAAGGGCTTGAAAGAGCTTCGTGATACTAATGGGAAGTCAGCAAATAATATCTTTAAGTTTATGGGCTTAGACTACAAGTACGTCGCTGATGGCAACGACTTGCAGACGATGATCGATACTTTCAATGAAGTTAAGGGGATTGACCACCCAATCGTTATCCACGTTAATACCTTGAAAGGGAAGGGCTACCAGCCAGCGGTTGATGAAAAGATGAAATACCACTGGCGCAAGCCATTTGATTTGAAGACCGGGAAGGATAAGGTTGCCGCAAGTGGTGATACTTACAATGATGCAATCTTAGCAGAACTTGACCGGCAAATTGCTGATGGGGTTCCGGTAGCGGCGATTGGTGCGGCTATTCCTGGTGAATTTGGCCTCAGTGAGTTTAAGGCTAAGCACCCGGACCGCTACTTTGATGTCGGAATTGCCGAGCAAGACTCAATCACCACCGCTGTCGCTATGGCCCAAGCAGGTGCCCGGCCGGTTGTCTTTGAGAAGAGCACCTTCTTACAACGGGCATATGACCAGTTAATCCACGACATGGCCTTAAATGATGCCCCGGTTGTGATGATTGTCGGTGGGGGTTCAATTGCGGAAAATTCCGCTACCCACCAGGGAACATTTGACATTTCGATGATCAGTGACCTGCCAAATATCGAATACCTCGCCCCAACAAATGAGGAAGAAATGATTTCGATGTTACGCTGGGCAATTAAGCAGACTGACCAACCGGTAGCAATCCGGCGGCCAGAGAAGCCATTAGTCCACGGCAAGGCGACCCAGGATGATTACAGTGCCATCAAGTATGACATTGCCCATCACGGAAGCGAAGTTGCCATTATGGCGGTCGGCGACTTCTGGCAACTAGGTGAAGAAGTCCGCGGTGAGCTTGCCAAAAAGCTCAACATCGACGCAACCCTGATTAATCCGAAGTCGGTGACGGGGATCGATCCAGAAGTTCTCCACCACTTAGCAGAAAACCATGATGTGGTTGTAACATTAGAAGATGGTAACCTAAGCGGGGGCTTTGGCGAAACAATTTCCCGTTACTACGGACCAAAGAACATGAAAGTGTTAAACTTTGGGGCACCGCGGGAATTTGCGGACAATGTGCCAACTGACGTAATGTATGAATGGTATCACTTAACACCAAAACAAATCGTTGATGACGTAGAAAAAGTCATCCACTCATTATAATCAAAAAGCTGTCATGACAGGCGTTTGTGCTTGTCAGTGACAGCTTTTTTGATTATTAATTTTGCTCCCCATATTCTTTTTCAGAATTCCAGTGGGGTACTGGTGGGGCAAACTTTTGCAATTTTACATTAACAGCTTCTTATATTAACTTCTTTAATTCTTCAATTGCCTTATCGTAATCTGGTTCATCAACCAATTCACTTACGATTTGCCGGTAGACGATCTTGCCATCCTTATCAAGAATCCATACTGACCGTGCAAGGAGAGCCTCATCGGGAATCAGAAGCTTGGATTCGTAACCAAACGATTCTTCCTTGTCAGAAACCAGTTGCATATTCTTAACACCTTCAGCTGCACACCACTTCTGCTGGTCTTCCGTGGTATTGGTTGAAATCGTCAGGAAGTTTACATCGGGGAACTCATCCATTGTCGAGTTGAACCGCTTTGTCTGGAGGCTACATACCGGCGTGTTGATGTCTGGGACAACACTCAGCAGGGTTACCTTGCCGAGCAACTGGCGGGTCTTAATCTTTTGCCCATTCTTGTCAAACACCTTAAAGTGGGGGAATTCTTCGCCAACTGCCGGTGGGTTTCCTACTAGTTGCCGCTTTTCGCCATTGATCGTGATTTCCATTATGATGCACTCCTTTTCTTACTGTAGCTTACGTTTAGTATAACGAAACTCCCGTTAAAAATCATTATTTTAAAATTTAAAAGTGCAAACCGCTCCTTTTTTACGTATTTAAATACTAGAGACACAAAAAGGAGTATTTTTATGTTAAAGAACACACACACTAAGAAACGTCGCTTGAACAATGCTTACTTACTGGGAATGGTGACCGCCACGGCAATCCTTGGCTTTGCTAACCCCGTTTTAGCAGATGAGAACAAACCACAATCACTTGCTGAGGCCATTGAGGCCAAGATTGCTGCTGAAAAATACGAGAAAGAAATCGAGACTTGGCCAGAGACCCGTGAGATTAAACGTGTTATCCACTTCAGTGGCTTGGACGAGGAAGACCAGATTCCGGATATCGTTCAGACGGCGACAGCCCACCGCGAAGTTACGGTTAATCACAAGACACTTGGCAGAAACGAGACTATGTGGCAGGTTGACAACCTTGATGAGGTTCAATTGCCCAAGATTGATGGTTACATCTGTTACGCGAAAACAGTCCCTGCAGTGACATCTACGTTGAACATCGGCCAATTTGATCGGCCCACATTTGCTTTCTATCACCGCCTTCCAGGCTATCAGGGAAAAGCAAAAGCCAGCAAGGACCAGCCAACATCAATTGACCAAGGGGTACAAACTGCACCGGTGAAAATCACCGACCAAGTAACCGTATCTGACGCAGCAACAAATACGCCAGTGGAAGATGAAAAAGCAACGGTGACGACCGCCACTGATACAGCAGACCTAATTACTTCCCGGAATGTGGGGAGCCAATATGAAAATACCAGCATTGATGAGGGCTGTGGTGACGATCGGATTGATGATGAAACGTTAGCACCAGTTAGAAACATGCGCGACTTTGCAACGCAGACTGTTAATCCCGTGACTAAGGATACCGCTAGTGGGGATGAAGAGGTCACGACCGCTGATACTGGGGTGGGGGATGACCCAGTGATAGTGGCGGATCAAGCGAGCCAAACAGAGAAGCCAGCGACCGCTACTGAATCGACAATGACGACAGTTAAGGAGCTTGTTGATACTGCCAACGGGGATGAGCCAGTGTCCAGTAGAGACCAAGCAACGCAAGCGGCTCCTGAACAAATCACTGAATCAACAGAGACAAGTAGGGTTACACGTCGCGAAATTGGCGTTGGGGATGCCGTAGTTGACCTCCCTACCTTCATTGATGAAGGAGTAATGACTGTGCCACCAGTAGAAACAGTCGATGAGCAAACAGCAACAGAAACGCCCCAACTAGCTAGTCAGGAAACCCAGACTGCGGAAACTACCACTGAAGATGCTGCTAGCCAAACACGATTGACCGGCAGTGACCAGGCAACCCAAACGACTATCTCATTGACTTCTACCGCTAGTCAGACGATGGATAGTAGTGAACATCACGATGCTGGTACGCAAACTACTATCGCCGGTACAGTAACAGTCGGCACAATGACCGCGCCACAACAGAGTCACGAAGTTGCAACGCAGACGGAGCCGGAAACAACGGCCACGGAGCAAGCAACTAACCGCGACGCTTCAACGATGACTGACCAGCCTAACGAGCATCAGGACAGCGCTACGCAAACTACGAGTGTGGATTACGTCAACCAAGCAAGTCAGACTGACCAGCAGATAGTTGATGAACCAAGCCAAACGCTCCCTGTCACCCGCGTCGATGCGGAAACCCAAACTGTCCCACTAGAAACAAGTACTGCTGCCAGTCAGACTAACAGCGAAAGCCAAATTAGCACGACATCCCAAACCGCCCCGTCGGATATAAGTGAAAACGCAAGCCAGTCAGTCGATGTGTCTTGTAATGAAGCAGGGACCCAGACAGTGCAAGAAAAAGACTTTGCTGGTCCTCAGACAACCACTGTAACGAGCACCAAACTGGACGAAGCGACAAAAGAACCGGCAACGGTGAAAGCACAAGCCAAGCAGATCACTGATTTAGCGCCACAACCTGCCAGCCCAGAAGAAAAGACGGCAAGCGAACGCCAAGCAGCCGGTAACGCGCCACAGGTAATCCCTGCCTCCACGACGGCGCCAGAAAGCGAAGAAAGGAGCAAACCGCAAATCGTTACCCCGCAAGCAAACATTCAACCACAAGCTATTCAAGAGCCAGTTAGTGTCACAGCGATAACGGATAACCAGGAACCACTTCGCTTGCATGAACGTTTCAAGGCTGCCCAAGACCGTTTAACGGCACTAGAAGCGACATCCCCATTAGCACCTAACCAAGGCGAGGGACAGTTAACGACGGGAACACTCCCTAAGACAGGTAATAAGGTTAATACCGTGACCAGCGTGGTCGGCTTATTAGTCACGGCGATCGTCGCTGCCATTGGCCTGGTATCCTTGCGGAAAAAACGTTAATTTTCAAAAAAAGTTAAATAAAGGCTTGCATTCTTAATTTTCTAATAGTATTCTAATGTTATCGAAAGAAGAAATGGAGGAGATTAATATGCAAATTTATATTCGAGATATTATTCATCATCTAACCTCCACCTCAACCACAACAACAAGCACCGTGGTTGGGCACCTTTAATATTTCTAAAATCTGTTAGCGAACAGCTATCCAGGACGTCTCAACCACATCAAGCAATGATCAGGGTTGAATTGGGACGTAATGGGTAGCTTTTTTATTTGAAGTGAGGTTAGTATGATGGATAGTGCAAACGAAAAAGTAAAATTAAATCGGACGATGACGCCTGGCCAGATGGAAATGATCGCGATTGGGGGAACAATCGGTAGTGGTCTTTTCATGGGGGCAACATCAACGATCAAGTGGACCGGGCCATCCGTCCTCTTGGCCTATGCCTTTGTCGGCCTAGTGCTATACGGGGTAATGCGGGCGCTGGGGGAGATGATTTATATCAGTCCCGGGACCGGGTCCTTTGCGGATTACGGGTCGAAATACATTCACCCCTTAGCCGGTTATTTAACAAAGTGGAGCAACGTCTTCCAGTTTATCATCGTGGGGATTTCCGACATCATCGCCATGAGTCAGTACCTTAATTACTGGTGGCCCGACTTACCCGACTGGATTTCCGGGGTAATCATGATTGTCATCTTGACACTGGCAAACTTAGCATCTGCCAAGGCTTACGGTCGGTTGGAGTTCTGGTTTGCGATGATTAAGGTCGTAACAATTATCGTGATGATCATCCTTGGTTTACTGGTAATCGTTCTCGGCCTTGGTAACCACTGGCATCCAGTAGGAATTTCTAACCTGTGGTCCCACGGTGGCTTCTTCACCGGTGGCTTCATGGGCTTCATGTTCTCCTTATCAGTGATTGCTGGTTCTTACCAGGGAATTGAATTGCTCGGGATTACCGCTGGTGAAGCAGCCTCGCCACGGCACGCGATTGTGAAGTCAGTTAAGTCCGTTATCTGGCGGATCTTGATCTTCTACATTGGGGCAATCTTCGTGATCGTTTCAATTTACCCATGGGACGAATTAAAAGCCGTTGGTTCACCATTCGTTGAAACTTTCACCCGGGTCGGAATTACTGGAGCTGCCGGAATCATTAACTTCGTTGTTTTAACGGCCGCACTTTCCGGGGCAAATTCCGGAATTTACAGTGCCAGTCGGATGCTCTTTAAGCTCTCTGTCGATGGGGAAGTGCCAAAGGTATTCAGTAAGCTTTCCAAGCGGGTGGTACCAAACGTTGCAATCTTAACCATCGCCTTCTGGATCTTCTTAGGGTTTGTCGTGAACATGCTGGTATCTACTTTCAGTGCAAAATCATCAAACATCTTCGTGATTGTTTATAGTTCAAGTGTTCTTCCGGGGATGGTACCATGGTTTATCATTTTGATCTCAGAATTAAACTTCCGCCGGCAAAACCCAGTGGAATTGAAGGATCACCCATTTAAGATGCCATTCTATCCGGCGTACAACTACTTTAGTTTGATTGCCTTAACGGTCATTCTACTGTTCATGTTCTTTAACCCAGACACCCGGGTTTCAGTCAGTGCCGGGCTTGTCTTCTTAATCTTAATGAGTATCATTTATAAGCTGAGAGCAAAGAAGCAGGAAAACTAAGATAAAGCCTACAAGTTTTTGTGCTTGTAGGCTTTATCCTTTTTAAATAAACATTTCTTTTCCAGTCATGAAATGATACAATATCAACGAACATACGTTTAGAGAAAGGGATTGGCTTATGCGATTTCGATTTGAAAAGAAACTATGGAAGTTAATCATCCCCTTAATCGTTGTCTTAGGGGTGGGGGGGATTAGCCAGCACCCCCAGACAAGTGATGCGGCGTCGGCAGGAGTTGAACAACTAGTCTCCTGGGGCCAGCATTATGACAAGGGGCAACACCCAAATTCCAATAACTCACGAATGGCGCCACCAAGCCAGCAACAAGCAGAGAGCGTCCTCTCAGCAGGGGTTCGCCAGCAGCTCGGTACCACTAATATCAAGTGGAATGGAAACGGGGCCTTTATCCTTAACAATAACCAGACGGGCCTCAATGCAGGCATTAGCAGTGCACCGTACGCAGTCAACCGGCTGGATTCCCGTGGACGGGCGTGGCAGGGAGATGCCTGGTTAAACCGGACGACGCGGCAGTATAAAAACCGTAACCAAACCGGTAATGGCGCGACGAACTGGAAGCCGGCTGGGTTCTTGCAGGCTCACAACCTCAAGAACGGTCCTAACCATGCCTACGATCGAGGGCACCTGCTTGGCTACGCATTAGTCGGTGGAATCCGCGGCTTTAACGCGTCAGAGGCTAACCCGAAGAATATCGCGACCCAGACTGCCTGGGCCAACGAAGCGCGGAGCACCAATTCTACCGGGCAAAACTACTACGAGGGGCTTGTGCGTAAGGCCCTCGACCAAAATAAGCAGGTTCGCTACCGGGTAACCGATGTATATGATGGCAATAACCTCGTCCCATCCGGTGCCCACATTGAAGCGAAGTCCGCTGACGGAACCCTGCAGTATAATGTTTTCGTGCCCAACGTACAAAATAATATTAGTATCAATTACGCCACCGGGGCAGTCACCGCAATTAACCAGTAATAAAAAGAGTCTCAAGGGATATTGCATCCTTGAGATTCTTTTTAATTTGTCTAAACAGTATACGTATCCCCCCACAAAACAAAACTCCCTATCCATTGTGCATGATGGATAGGGAGTTTTGCAGTGTCAATGCCTACGTTCTCTATATTGCGTTACTAGTGATATATGCTTTATTAGGGAGGAGAACCGTCTATTATTCTGCGATGGGGGCAGACGGTACTATTACGTAAAGCATGACAACTCGGCCCGACGGTATCTGTCGACCAAGAATTATTATACCATAAAAGAATCGTTTTTAATAAAATTTTACCTAACTTGAGCAAGAATAATGACGGCTTCGCTTAAATAGGGTAGGATAGGGGATGAAAATATACTTACAATAAGTGAGGCGATTATCGTGGAGAAAGTTAAAAATCTGATCATTGGTTTTGGTAAGGGTGGTAAAACACTCGCCAAGTTTCTTGCACAGAAAGGTGAAGAAGTCGTTGTCGTTGAAAAGTCCAACCAGATGTACGGGGGCACTTGCATCAACATCGCTTGTCTGCCATCAAAGCGCCTAGTAATTGAAGCTGCCAATGGGGTTGACTTCGTCGATGCTGTGAAGGGCAAAAATGAAATGACCAGCCTCTTGCGTAACAAGAACTACCACATGCTGGCAGATGAACCGACAGTGACAGTCCTTGACGGGAATGCTAAGTTTATCAGTAACCACCAAGTTGCCGTCACGACGGCCGATGGAACGGTTGAAGAATATGAAGGTGAGCGGATCTTTATCAACACGGGTGCGCTGCCGATTATCCTCCCAATTCCTGGTTTAGCAGAAAGTAAGTTTATGCTCGATTCAACCGCCGCAATGGACCAGCAGGAACTGCCACAAGACCTAGTAATCATCGGTGCTGGTTATATCGGTCTTGAGTTTGCGTCCATGTTTGCTAAGTACGGTTCAAAGGTCACGGTAATCGACCACAAGACCGCCTTTATTCCTCGTGAAGACGACGATGTTAGTGCGATGGTTAAAGAAAACCTTGAAGACCTAGGGGTTAACTTCATCCTGGGTGCCGATATTTCTTCGGTAACTGATGGCCCAGATGGTGCGACCGTCAGTTATGAGCTGAACGGCAAGGAACAGACAATCTTCGCTAACCGGATCCTCGCCGCTACTGGCCGGAAAGCAAATACAGCAGACCTTGGCCTTGAAAACACGGATATCGCTCTCGACCAGCGAGGAGCGGTCAAGGTTGATGACCACTTGCAGACAAATGTTGATAAGGTCTGGGCGATTGGTGACATCAAGGGTGGTCCCCAGTTTACCTATATCTCCCTCGATGACTTCCGGATTATCAAGAGCCAGCTATTTGACGGTGGTCGCTACACCCTTGCTGACCGCCAACTTGTTCCTTACAGTGTCTTTATTGATCCGGCGCTCGCGGAAGTCGGCCTGACAGAAAAAGAAGCGCAAAAGCAGGGGATTGATTACCAACTCTTCAAGCTGCCGGTCGCAGCAATTCCTAAAGCCCGGGTCGCAAAGGACACCCGCGGATTATTTAAAGCCCTTGTTGATCCCGCAACTAAGGAAATCTTAGGGGCGACCCTGTACGGCATTGAGTCATTTGAGCTAATTAACATGATTAACTTAGCGATGAAGGCCCACCTGCCTTACACCTTATTGCGTGATCAAATCTACACCCACCCAACAATGAGTGAAGCATTTAACGACCTATTCAAATAGAAGCAAGCAGTGGCGCGGTTTGTGTCACTGCTTTTTTTATCGCTTATTTACCGCAGCGACTTGCAAAATGAACGCAAATCAACGAAAATAAAGGAAGTTAATATGTTTTTAGAAAAGGATAACGCTAATGACAGTAGATTCAGATCTTAAAAAGATTCATATCGTTTTTAATGGCCAGGACACGCCACCACTAAAAATCAGCCAATTATTTGACGCGGTTAAGTTTAATCGCTTAACGGCAGTAACGGGGAACGTGACTGCTGATTTCATCAACCAGTACTTGAGTAAGTTTATCAAGGTTGACATTGCCTTGAGCGCGCCCGAAAGTGACGAAGCCAAGACTGGTGACGATGTTATCACCAAGGTTGCCTTGACCAATGCCTTGCTTGATGCCGCAAATAAAAAGCCGGCGAAGGTCTTTGAAGCATTAACAAGCGACAACCAGGCCAACGTCTTAAACAGCCTTTTCCAGGTATCAATTGCGCCCACCCAGGCAATCCACTCCCGCTTTTACCTACTGAGTAACTCGGAGACGCATGATACCCGGGTGATTTTAGGGAGCCTTAATCTAGATAAGGAGTCATTTGACAAGGACCGTAACCAGTACGAAGAAATCCTGGTCTTTGATGATGATATCCGGCTTTTCCAAAATCTGGAAAACCACTACAAAAAAGATATTCGGCCAATCTTAAGCCCGTTCTTTACGGAAAACCTCCTCAAGGCTGCCCAGGAGCAGATTGACGAGAGTGCCAAGGACAACAAGGGGAAGCCAGCCCAAAACGCCGTAGTTATCCTCGATAATGAGATTACTGATCAGATTGCGGCGGCGGACATGACTGACATCATCAGCCATGACGTGCAAAAGCAGATTGATGACAAGCAGATTCCAGCGATGATCACCAAGGCGATGCGGGATATTACGACCGATCGCTCGCAGGCAAAAGAAGAGGCTGAGCGGCAGATCCAACAACACGACACGATCTACACCTTACAAAAGACCGCTGTCTCACCCCGGGCCGCAAAGCCAAAGCTCAAGTCACGGGAAAAGATTTATAAGCAGGTCCAAGATGCCTTGATCAGTGGAATGACGCCCCAACAACGGTCAGCGGAAAAGAAGTACACGACCTTCTTGTACGACCGACCAATGGAACGAAACCTCGTTAATAATAACAGTGGGTTATACGTGCCAAACGACACCGGAACCCACCCAATCCCATTCGGTAAGGTTGCCACGATTAGCCAAATCCGTGATGGCCTAAAGAGCATTGACGCGGTGCTTAAGGGTTACCAGCAATATGTCGTTGACTACAATGACGATTATGGGAAGCGGTTCTATGAGGCAATCTTGTACAGTTTTACCGCACCATTTTTGTGGGAAATCCGGGCGAAGGCAAGTCTTAACCCCGAAGACGGGAATGATATTCCTAACTTCTTAATTCTAGGGGCGACGGCCGGGTCTGGGAAGTCGACCTTGTTGCGGATCATCAACCAGTTGACCTGGAACACCGACCGGTCACTGATTGACTTCGGGACGATTTACCCAACCGAGACGCCACAAAAGAAGGCAAAGACGGTCGACGCAATCGA
Organism: Limosilactobacillus caccae; assembly: GCF_900156885.1. Classification (GTDB taxonomy): domain Bacteria; phylum Bacillota; class Bacilli; order Lactobacillales; family Lactobacillaceae; genus Limosilactobacillus; species Limosilactobacillus caccae. Next base: position 461,193 of record NZ_FTOY01000011.1, on the reverse strand, counting down.
ACATTACATGAAGCTCGGTAGTTCATACCCTGTTTTGATGGATGAAATTGAACCATACTTCTTCCAGCAGGACCAATACAGCCGGCACTTGGTTGTTGACACGATGAATGAACTGGTCAATAACCCCCATGCAATTGCGCCACTGATTGGGACGACCAACTACGATTCCGGCTTTACCATGCTACGGGAAACCGCCCGGCGGACTTACTACCTGCAGATTGATAAGGTTATCGATGAACAACAAAAAGGCGAGGCTAACAAGTACATCTACAATGTCCGGCAGACCCTTAACAACACCTTATTCAAGGACTTTGTTATGCGGATGGCAAGCCTCCTGGAAGATGACGAGACGCCATGGCGGTCATTTGATGAGAAGACTGGAAAGCTCGACTTCCTTGCTAATACCCGGAAGCTCTTCCGAGAATACTATAAGATGGCTGATATGGAAGTTCCACCATACTTTGCAGACGAGATCTGTGATGACTTTAAGGAGAGCTCCCGGAACCGGTGGGCCAAGCTCTACCTTACCCAGGAGGACGACTTCAAGTACCGCCAGCAAGACCACAGCTTGCTTTTTGATATTTCCAAGCTCAACACCTTCAACGGTTTTACGGCAGATAGTATTGAAAAGTACCGCAACGCCTTACCGATTGAACTGTGTGTTGACGGGATCAATGGTAAGCGGGGCAAGTTTGTCGAGATTAAGGCTGACGAGTTCTTCAAGTGGATCGGCGAACGCAACCCATATGCTGATAATCATGCACCAGCCAATCCAACGAACCACGTAACAACAGAAACCACTTCTCCAGAGCCGGTAAAGGAAAAGAAAAAGGGCTTTTGGGCACGGTTATTTGGTTAATAATGAACATAAAAAACGGGAGTGAGAAAAAAGTCCAAAATCTTGATTTTGGACTTTGTCTTCGAACCCCCGCGAGGATGGCTAGGTGTTCTGGGCGTTGATTTATCAACGTTCAGAATCCAGCCAGCTACCGCGTTGTAACATTAAAATCTTTAAAATAGCAAAGAGACTGAGTTAATTCCCAGTCTCTTACTATTTTAAAATTCTTTATTAACTTTTAACTACCCGTTTCAGCCTAAACTTAGCAATAATTGGCGCCAAGTACTTAAGGTATAGGCGGTTACTTAATAGCCACTTATGAAAACGTGGGGAAATTTTAGCGATACAAAAAATTGTCACTAGGAAAAATGGTACCTGGGGGATCACCGGTAACAGTAACCCGATGATGCCACCCATAAAGGACAGGCTACCCAAGAATCCCCAGGCAACCTTAATCAAAACTCGTAAAACCATCAGCATCCTCCTTTCTAGTGACAGACAATTTAATATATTGTAACATGGACTTCTAGTTGAATAGTTTAACTTTTCATTACATTTTTTGGAGATGAAGCCATGACTTTTTATTCAATCAGTTACTTAACTGCCCACCAACAGATGAACCAACTGTTTAATTACGTTGCAATTATTGTGTTGATCCTGCTGATCGCAATCACCGCCCTAATGTATCTGCGCCACCGGCTCGTTACCCGTTATCGTGATCTCGGCATCATCTTTTTCTTGCTGTTGTTGCTATTTGTCGGCTTTCAGGTCACCGACATGGAGAAAAATAACCTTCAGCGATCACAGACGATGCAGATGATTCCCTTTGTCAAGGCGGTCGCCCGTGACCACCATGTTTCCCCACAAAAGGTAGTGGTTAATTCAACCACCCTTACTGACGGAATTATCGTACGAATTGAAGATCGTGATTACCGGGTTAATATGAGTACCAATGGTGACAATTATACCCTTAGCCGGGCCCACGTCGTTAACCCACAAGTAATTGTTAAAAAGTAGGAGGATATGATGGATAGTTATTCGTTAATCATTATTAAGTTTACCCTGGGGATGTTATGCTTGATTTTGCAGATCAACCTTCTTGGAAAGGGTAATCTCGCCCCAACAAGTGCCATCGACCAGGTGCAAAACTATGTTCTCGGGGGAATTATTGGTGGGATCATTTATAATCGCGACATTTCCGTTCTGCAATTCATCATGGTCCTGTTGATTTGGACGCTAATCGTCTTCATCGTCAAATTTGCTAAAGACCACAATTCCTGGGTCCGCCGGTTTATTGACGGCCGCCCACAACTACTGATTCAAAATGGGCAGCTCTTAGTTGAAAATTGTATGAAGGCTGGGCTGACCGCTAACGACCTGATGTTTCGCCTGCGGGGCCACGGAATCTATGAGATTTCCAAGGTTAAAAGCGGTATTTTGGAACAAAATGGCCAACTAGTGATCATCGAAAACGATGAAGAAAATGTTCGCTTCCCGTTGATTAATGATGGCCAGATCAATAACGATGTACTGGAACTGATCCACCATGATGAACAATGGGTATTAGAACAAATTCGCCAGGCTGGCTACCAGGGGGCGGAAGACATTTACCTCGGTGAATACATCGGTGGTAAACTGACACTGATTCCATACCCGCAAATCTGAAGAAAAGGGAAAATCCAGGGGTAAACGTACGCTATTCTGGATTTTCTTGCGTATAATGGTTGTTAATTAGATAGTTAAGAAGATGATGAAATGAAAAAGGCAGTAAAAATCGTCGGGGTAAGCCTTGGCGCAATCTTTCTCCTTGCATGCGGGGTGCAGGGGTACTTGCTTAGCGGAACCCCAGCAAAGCCACTGACAGGGGAGCTTGCGGAAAAATATGACTACGAGTCAACGCCAACATTGCTGATCCCCGGCTGGGGCGGCAATACAATCACCTACAATAAGATGATCAAGTATTACCAGCAAAAGAACATCGCCCAAAAAGTACTGACCGTCTGGGTTGCTCCCAATGGCCGGATCTGGACTGAGGGGGATTTTAATAAGCAAAAGAATGCCCTGATCCAGATCCTTTTCACCTGGAATTATGACGCAACTTATCATCCCCAAGTTAAGCAGCTAACCGCGGTTTTGCAATACTTACAACGCCATTACCAGATTCAAAAGGTCAATGTCGTCGCCCATTCCTACGGGGGAACCGAATTTATTCATGCCTACATGGGGTCGAAGTACCTCCAACAGCACTTACAGCTGAATAAGCTGGTCTTTCTCGGCGTCCCGGTGGAGGAAAGTCTCAGTGACCAGCTGCGCTATCGCTACCACTTGATCACCAAGTCAACTGATAAAAACTTTCACCAGCTCTTCTTGCAGATGAAGGAATGGCACCTCAACTATCCCGTCACTATTTACAACCTAATGGGGAGTGAAGACGGAAGCAAAATAACTGATGGTTCGGTCCCCCATATCCAGTCAGAAATGCTGAAGTCACTGGTCGGGACGCACCCGACGATTAGCTACCACCAGAAGATCTACCCGCAGACGACCCATACCCAGTTGCACAACCGCGAAACAATTTTAAAGGAAATTGCGAAGATCTTGTGGGGCAAAAATGAGGAGGCAAACTAAATGATGAAAAAAGAACACGGCCAGGTAACGGGCATTATTTGGCGAGGCAGCGATGACCTTGCTGCTTACCAGCAACTCAAGCAGTATGCGGAAAATCAGGGGATTACCGTCTCTGCTGCCGCCAAGCAGCTAGTAATTAAGGCGCTTAAAGAAAATACGATTGAGGGTTGACAACAATATCCGGCCGCGCTATGATAATGACAATTAAATTAGAGAACGCTTAGAAAAGATGAGTAATGTTCTAATGCAATCCCAGAGAGTCAGGTTAGGTGCGAGCTGATATTGCGGCGGTTCATGAAGATGGTCTTGGAGCAAAGTTGCGACTGCGAGCCTGATGGTAAGTGGTCCACGGTTGACACCCGGTACTGTGTCACGGTTTACCAGAGATGGTGTACCGATGAAGGGTAGGGGTGTGAGCTCCTACTAAATGAGGGTGGCAACACGTTAAAGACGTCCCGTAAAGAAGTAACTAACTTCTTTGCGGGACGTCTTTGTTTTTACCAGGCGTTTTCTAAAGGGAAGGAATTGATTAGTGATGACAGCAAAATTGACAGCACCATTTCGTTATGACATTGTGGGAAGTTTTCTCCGGCCCCAAGCATTAAAGGATGCCCGGGCAAAGTTCCGTGCGGGTGAGATTGACCAAGCAGAATTAACAAGGGTGGAAGACGTCTGTATCAAGGAGCTGATTGCCAAGGAAAAGCAGGTTGGCCTACACGCCGTCACAGATGGTGAATTTCGGCGGAGTTGGTGGCATCTCGATTTTCTCTGGGGGCTTAACGGGGTTACAAAGTATGACTACCACCAAAGTTACAAGTTCCACGGCGCCACGACCCGGACGGATAATGCGGAGCTTGGAGGAAAGGTCACTTATAACCCCCAGCACCCGTTCTTCGCTGCCTTTAAGTTTACAAATGAACAGGCCGGCCCCGGAACAATCGCTAAACAGACGATTCCATCGCCGACAATGCTCTTTCGTGATAACCGGTCTGACAACTGGCCGGAGTTTTACAACCGCCGCCAGGACTACTTGACCGACCTAGCGACAGCCTACAATAAGACAATCAAGCACTTTTATGAGCTAGGTTGTCGTTACTTACAAATTGATGACACGACCTGGGCATTTCTAATCAGTAAACTCAACGCCACAAAGGGAGATCCGGTGGCGCACCAAAAATACGTCCACCTGGCCGAAGATGCCGTTACGGTTATAAACGGCGCGTTAAACGATCTACCGAAAGACTTGACGGTAACGACCCATATTTGTCGGGGAAACTTCAAGTCAACCTTCCTCTTTTCCGGTGGCTATGAACCAGTTGCCGACTACCTCGCACAGTTAAACTATGACGGCTTTTTCCTCGAATACGACAGCGACCGCGCAGGTGACTTTGCGCCACTAGCAACGATTTGGAATAACCGCCCTAACGTCCGACTAGTTCTGGGCTTAGTTACTTCAAAAACCGGCCAGTTAGAAGAACGGGCTGCAATCATCAAGCGAATCAAGGAAGCCGCTGAATTTGTGCCCCTAAACAACCTGGCTCTTAGTCTACAATGTGGCTTTGCGTCAACAGAAGAGGGAAACATCCTCAGCGAAGACCAGCAATGGCAAAAACTCGGCCTAATCAAAGAAATCGCGGATGAAATTTGGCAATAAGGGAGGGATCTCAATGAATATTGCTCACTACTTAGATCAAAACCTATTAGATATCAAGGCAACCCAGAAAAAGCAAGGAAAAACGCGAATTAGCTGGTGGCAGTTACTGTGTCGCTTCCTGGCAGTCAACTAGCTTGGTAACCCTTTTCATGATAAAATCACAGTATCAATTAAAAAGGGGCTGAGCTCAATGACAAAGAGTAAGACAGTTTATTTCTGTGCGGGTTGGTTTACTGATAAGCAAAACAAGGCGTACAAGGATGCGATGAAGGCAATTGAAGAAAACCCAACGATTGACGTTGAAAACTCATACGTGCCACTACAACACCAATATAAGGGATTGCGGGTTGATGAACATCCAGAACTCCTCGAGGACCGCGAATGGGCAACGGCAACCTATAACGGTGACCGGGTAGGGGTATCTACTTCCGACATGATTTTAGCAGTCTACATTCCTGAAGAAGAGGACGTTGGCATGGGGGTTGAGCTCGGCATGGCCCGGACACTCGGCAAGTACATCACGGTGGTAATTCCAGATGAAGACTGGGGCAAGCCAATCAACTTAATGAGCTGGGGAATTGCGGATAACTTTATTAAAATGTCCGAACTAGCTGCTGTGGACTTTAACAAGCCAAGCTTTAACTTCTATGACGGAAGTGTATATTAATAGCAAATCCCGCTGTCAAACGTTGACGGCGGGGTTTTTATTTTAAATATAAGGTGAGAGGGGGAATTTGCATCGCTTCAATCACTTTGTCATATTTTTCCTTTACTTTTATGTGTTATTGTATTGGTCACAAGCCATGTATCGACATTTAGTAAAGTATCGACATAAAAAAATAATGTTATAATTAGTAATATCTTAAAAATGATTTAGCGTTATAAAATTAGTATTAAAACGGAGAATTTGATTATGCAAAATCAAAAGGGAACACTTACTAATAGTTTATCAGTGCGAATACCAAAAAAGATATTAGATTCATTCAAATTAGGGAACGAGGATAAATTAAGCTATAAAGTAGAAGACGATAAAAGAATTTTAATTCCTGAAAAAAAGAAAGCCCATTAAGAAAAATATTTGACGGTTTTGATACCGAAGCATATTTCAAAAATAAGCCAAAGAATAAAGAAGTAGATTGGGGGCAGCCACAAGGGAAAGAGTTATTTTAATTTCCTGAGCCTATTCAGAAAGTGGTGATGGCAATAAAATAAGTTTTGAGGAGATTTATAGATAAATTCTTATAAGAAGCTTCAACAAGGGCAGATTCTAATGGTTGATTTTAACCCGCCAAATGGTCATGAGCAAAAGGGGTATCGCCCCGCATTAGTTATTTCGAACAATGATTTTAATCAATTATGTGGTGGAATGGTTAAGGTAATCCCAATCACTTCTAACGAGAAGGCATTCCCACTACATTTAAAACTACCCGTTTTGGATAATATTCATGGGGTGGTTGAGCTCGATCAAGAACGCACATTAGATTTAAGCAATCGAAAATTTAAAGTTGTTGATCAAGTACCTCCTGAATTTACTGAAACAGTTAAAAAAATTAATTTTGCGACATATTAAAAATCTATTAGCAATTAAGCAATCGACAACAGACTATCTTCTTGATGTAACAGTTTGAGGAGATAGTCTGTTTTACGTACGTAAAGGAAACGGGGATGGTCATATTAAAACCATCAACCTCTAGTTTACATAATATTTTGCACGCGTTATAAATCAAAGAGGAGTTCGATTTCGTTTAGTAAGCCATCATGGTTGTTATCAAGGGCGGTTACCCGATCAGCCACTGCCAATAAGTCCGGCGTGGCGTTTTTCATCGCGTAACCGGTGCCGACCTCTTGCAACATCTCAATATCATTGGAAGTATCGCCAAAGGCAACCACCGCATCCATGCTGCCGTTTAACTGGTCAGTCACTAACTGCCGTAAACCGACTGCCTTATTAACCCCTGCCGGCAGGACGTCGATGCCAAAAGCACCGCTATACGTTGCCTGTACTTCTCCGGCAAAGCGATTATTTAGTCGATCAACGATGGCCTGAATTTGGGGTTGGGGAAGGCGCAGTTTAAACCAACTGATGTTTAAGTTATAGACTGGCTCACCCACGTCGGCGAGGGTCGAAAAGTAGGTATGGTGGGGGTAGTAGGGAACCGGGACATCCTGGTATTCGGCAGCAATAAAGGTCTTGCTTTGCCCTGAAACTGATAATAGATCAGGATGGGGCAACTCATTGACAAAGGCTAGGAGCTTAGTCAAAGTTGCCCGTTGGTGACAGTAGCTGAGAATGTCGTGGTGGTTGGTAATTAACCGGCCACCATTTTCCGCAACAAAGTCCTTCACCGCCGGACTATCCTTAAAAATTGCCTGTAATGCGTCGTAGCTGTTACCACTAGCGACAATAAAGTGAATACCTTTTTCCTCTAAGGCAACCACATCACGGTTTAGCCGGGCGACATCATAGTGGTCGTAATCATCAAGAAGGGTCCCATCAATGTCGATTGCTACAAATTTATGGTTTTTCATTATATCTCCTTAAGAAAAAAGACCAGGTTAACCCCAGTCTTGAATGTTATTTATCTGCTTGACTGCTAGTTGGTGCCGCTTGCGGTGCTTTTAGTTTTGCCTGCAGTTCGTTGTTTTCCTTTTGCAGGGCATTGATCTTGCGCTGGTACTTCTTAACTTCGTCGCGGCTTACTCGTGACTCCTTGAGTTCCTTCAGTTCTTTAGTCATCTTCATATGGCTGGAGAAGGAGAAGAGGTAGATAATGAGGGCCCCGATTAGCAGGCAAATCAAGATTAGCAAAACTAACGGCACCTTAACCTTTGCGCCAAGGAGGTTAACCTGCACGGCGGCGGTGTTAAGGACCGCAAAGATCGCAATGATAATCAGTAAAATGATTGAAATGATTGTTGTGGATTGTTTTTTCATTAGATAATTTCTCCCTATGTCAATGTGTTTTTGCAACATTTCCATTATATAATGGATGATCACACTAAGCACGGATAAATCATGATTATTACGCCAGCAAGGATGGTTTATCAATTTACACTTAGCGCTTTTAGGACTACAATGTAGTTACAACGTAAGACGAGGTGACGATCATGGCAAATGAAACAAAAGTTACTGCACGGATGGATCCAGCGTTAAAAAAAGAAGCTGAGATGTTATTAGATGATATGGGGCTAAATTTTTCTGTTTGGATTACAATGGCAACCAAAGCATTAGTTAATGAAAAAAAGATCCCCTTTGAGGTTAAAGCAAGCCCATTTTTTAGTGAAGAAAACACGAAAGTCCTAGAAAAACGCTTTAAGGAATACAAAAATGGCTCGACAATCTCACAACATAAGCTATTGGATGACTAATAATGGTTGTTAAGTGGGAAGAGTATATAAAAAAATGTGAAATAATAAAGCGCTCCAGATGCTGTCAATTAACATCTGAAGCGCTTTTAACTAGCAAAAAATTAGTTTAAGTGTTCTGCTAAGAACTTAGTAATAATCTCAAAGACCTGTGGCTGTAAGAACTTCGCATCCATGTGACTAGCACCATTAAGCTCATACAGGTCCGCGTCAACGTTGTTAGCAAGCAAGGTGTCGTACAACTTCTCGCTGTCCTTGATTGGCACAACAACATCCTCTGTCCCGTGCAAGATTAAGAATGGAACCGTTTTATCATTGATATAGGTGAGGGGGTTAGCAGCAGCATCAAGGTCAGGCGCTACTTCTGGTTCTGCCCCGAGTAAGTTACGGTAGACGAAGTCAAAGTCGTTGCTTGCGCTGCCTTGCTTAGCAGATAATGGATCAACAACCCCGTAAAATGGCACGGCAACCTGGACATCACTGCTAAAATCAAGGTTATTGCCCTTGTCGAATTTCTTCATGCCATTAGTGACTCCCAGCATACTTGCCATGTGTCCACCGGCAGATTCGCCCATCGCAACAAAGCGGTCAGGATCAGCCTGGAAACGGTCAGCATTAGCCCGAATGTAACGAATTGCGGCCTTAGCGTCTTCCAGTTGTCCAGGGAATTGAATTTTATTGCTGTCACGGTATTCAACGCCAACAACAATGTAGCCTTGGCGGGCAAAATCAACTAAGTTTGGCAAATGAACATTGTGATCAGTGTCCATCCAGCCACCGCCAGCAAACCAAAAGATAACCGGATAACGCTTATCATCATTAGTCTGGAAATGACGGATTACGGATAATTTGAGATCACGGGTTGTATTACCAAGCCAGCCAGGAACTTGGGTATACGTAATATCAGAATCAAGCCATAAGCCATCGCGTACTTGTTCAACATCAATTGTTTTCTTCATCGTAAAAACTCCTTTTAAAAGGCTTTCATCTAAATTTCACACTAAGTATTGCACAAAATTTAAAATAAATAAACCATCGCTGCTAGATTTAGCAAATTTTTCTAGGAATTTTACTCAGTAGATTACTGGCAATTACAATCAGGATTTTTTCTGGAATAAATAAAAATAAAGTTAACATAAAAGTGCAAAAAAGCTGTAATTATTAAATAGCATGAATCGCAGAAAAAGCTGTCTTCGGGGCGGTTTCTAATTACCGGTTGCATTAAAACTATAATTTTAATGACAGGTTTAAAATTATAATACCTTTCCCTATTATCTCTTTAACTCTGTAGAACTGAGACTAAGTAAGCTTCTCAATCTAAGTAATCGTCAATAGACAGAACTTCAGTTATCGTGCTGCATAGAAAATTCCTTCTGTTGAAGCAGTGTATGACCATATTCAGTTGGCAATAATTTACTACTTTTCATTAGATCATCTAGGAAGAAGACTACTATAATTTCAAAAATATTGAAAATTAAGCTAAAAAACCTACGACTTTCTTTGAGCTGTAGGTTTTTTATAATTGTCTATATATTAAAGAGATTCATGGCGTACTTTGTCAACATCCTCTTTATTTAGATAATGAAGTGAGAATGGCCGGTCAGTTAGGAAGTAACAATGACAGTTTTGCTCTGGCGCTGCCCCATGACGCATAACTTGTCCTTTTGGTCCACAAACAAACGCCCCCGGCCCAAAGTATAATTCTTGTTGATCAAATTGAGATTCGTTTATAAATACACCATCAGTGATATATGCAGCATGGGTGAATGAATGATCATGCCATTCTGTAATATGGCCAGCAGGATAATCAAGGTACATTACACACCCACCAATTTCGTCAGGTGTCAGGACATTCTTCAGATAAAGATGAACATGCCCATTTTCAACGTATGGGATCCAAGGCTTATCATTAACATTTGTAATAATAGGTGCTGTAAGGTGTTTGCTTTCTTCACGAACCATTACAAGCCCATGAATTGCGTTTTCTCCATCAACGGTAAATGATGTTTCTTGCCCAGCTGGAGCAACAATGGTATCACCTTTAGAGCACATAGTTGATCCATTAACAAGAACTTTTCCATCTAAAATAATAAGAATAAGATTATTAACATCATGGTTCCATTTGAAATTAGTAGATGCTGGTAATTCCACTTCATCAATTTGCATATCTACATTTTCTTGCTTTACATACTGAGCATCATAGATTTCTTCATTAACTAATGAATTATTCTTTTGTAATGGTTTTTTACCAGATGTTAGTGTTTCAATTAATTCCTTATCCATTTTATTTTTCTCCTAATCATTTATAACAACAATAGGTTTAACGACTTTACCGTTCTTTGAGTCATCAAAGGCTTTATTAAGATCTTCATCATTAAACTTATAGAAGCGAACAAGTTTATTAAATGGAAAGAGACCTTCTTTATAGTACTTAACAAGCTTAGGAATAAACTCTTGTGGCTTACTGTCACCTTCAACCACACCGGAAAGCTTTTTAGATTCAAGTAGCAGATCACTCATTAAGTTAAGCTCAATGTTTCCACCTACTCCAACTAGAACACATTCACCTGCCGGAGCAAGACTAGCAATAGCTGATTTAATTACCCCTGTATTTCCTGTAGTGTCAATTGCATAATCTACACCACGAGGAATAATTCTTTTAATTGCTTTAACTGCATCTACCTCTGAATTATCAATTACTTCAGTTGCACCAAGTTCTTGAGCAAGTGAAAGGCGGTTACCATGGTGATTAATAGCAATAATGTGCTTTACGCCAGCAATTTTAGCAGCCATTACCGCTGCTAATCCAACTGCACCTGCACCAAAGATTGCAATCGATTGCTCTTCTCTAGGCTTGATGTAATTAAGAACAGTACCTGCTCCAGTCTGAATTCCACAACCCAGTGGTCCAAGTAGGGACAAATCAACGTCCTTATCAACTTTGACCACACCGTTTTCATTTACAACAACATAATTGGCAAGAGAAGACTGACCGAAGAATGTATTTACCTTTTCTCCGTTATTAGTTGAAATCCGATTAGTACCATCAAAGTTCTTTCCAGCAAAGTTTAATTGATTAAACTTTTCACACATTCCTGGGTGTCCATTTCGGCAATTCTCACACTCACCGCAATAACTAAAGGAAAGTACAACATGATCGCCTGGCTTAACCGAATTAACTTTTTTTCCTGTTTTAACCACTATACCCGAACCTTCATGTCCTAATACTAGTGGTAATGGTGACGTACCACCGTCTCGCCCAACTGCATCTGTGTGACAGATACCACAAGCAATTATCTTAATTAATACTTCATTATCCTTAGGATCATCCAGATTAAGGTTCTTTATTTTAAGCGAGTTTCCGGGATTTTTTACTAATGCTGCACTAATTTGCAAGACTCATTATCTCCTTTTTATGTAACTAATTGTTAACTTTTGAACAACCATAGTGTACCATTGGGGATGGGAGCTGTAGAGATATTAAATGTTATGGCTCCCGAATATTAATATACGGCTAGGAATTTATAATGAATTTAGAACAATTTCAAATGTTTTTGGAAGTAACAGAATTAGGAAGTTTTCAAAAAGTTGCAGAGAAAAACTTAATAACTCAGCGTGCAGTATCCGAACGAATGAAACGCCTAGAAGAAGAACTAGATACTCAATTATTCATTAGAAGTAGAAATAAGATTGAATTAACAATGGCTGGCAGATTCTTTAAACAACGTGCTCTAAAAGTCATCAATTTAGTAAGAGATACTAGTTCAGAGTTAAAAAATATGAACAAAGTGTATCAACCAAGATTAACTATTGGTTACTTTTCACCATTTGACGCAATTATCTTAAAACAAGGAATTTACAAAATACGATCTGAAATCGACCCAATAATTACTGAAGAAGGTGTTGAACATTTGATTACTGATGTTCTAATGGGTGATTTAGATTGCGCTTTTATTATGGATGACTACGGCTTTAATCAAAAACTATCAAAAGCTGGTTTATCTTCAATAACTGTAGATCATGACAAAATGTTGTTAGGAATCAGTCAGTATTTAATAACTGATAGTAAGGTAATTTCAACAGAGATGGTAAAATCCCTACCAGTTATCTACTACAGTAATGAGGAATCAGACTACTTGAGACGTGCTTTTCTCCAAAATTTAGGAAAAATAGGCCATGGTGTCGATGTAAGGAGAGTCCATTCTTTTGAGCAAATGCAGACACTAGTAAGCCTTGGTAAAGCTATTTCCTTTTACCCTTCTAACTTGGTTAAATTATTAACTAATGATAAACAGATAAACTATTTACCATTAGAAGCAAACATTGACCAAAGCTTCTCGTTTAAGCTTATTTATAGAAAAGGTAATAGTAGTATGACATTAAAAAAGTTTATTAAAGCATGTAAGTTAGTTGCAGACGTCCTTAATCTAGACAGTTTTTAAGACAGGTAGCAAAAGATAACAATATTGAGATCGAAAAGATGGAAGTAATGCCAGACCACGTCCACGTATTAATTAGTTTTCCACCCAGTAAAGCAGCAACTAGTGTTATCAAGGCGCTCAAGGGCCGTAGTGCGTTTATCTTTCTCAAACGGCACCCCGAAATTCGTCAATCTCAGTATTGGGACGGACACTTATGGTCACCTAGCTATTACATGAGTACGCTAGGTAATATGAGCAAAGACGTAGTAGAAAAATATATCAATGATCAAAAATATAACGAAGAGCAAAAGATAAAGCGACCTAACAAACGCAGGAGGGCCTATCCATCCCATGACTAAAGTCACGGGATTTCCGGCCGTTTATCATTAAAATCATAACCACCCGTTTGACGGGTGGTTTGCACATCGGCTATAAGCCGATACGAAAAGCCGACGTCTCAAGGCGCTGGCTTTCGCTTTGCTCAAGCCAAAATGCTCTGACTACTTCGCTACCACTTTAAGCGGTGTTCGTATCACTTCGCTTACCCTTAAAAGAGTCTGAATACTCCACGCTTGTTAATTTATCTATTGCAATATCATGCTTTTCTTGGTCTCGGATATATTTCTTGATTGTGGCTTCATTCATCCCAACTGTACTTACGTAGTAGCCTTCTGCCCAAAAATGCCGGTTTCCATATTTATATTTTAAATTTTCGTACCGATCAAACATCATCAATGCACTTTTTCCTTTTAAGTATCCCATGAACTGCGATACGCTTAGCTTTGGCGGTTTACTTAATAGTAAATGAACATGATCTAACATCATATGTCCTTCGATTATTTCGACAACTTTATACTTACACAACAAGCGGATATAATCTCTTAAATCCCTTCGATATTGATTGTAGATTACTTTCCGTCTATACTTTGGTATAAATACAATGTGGTATTTACACATCCACTTCGTATGGGCTAAACTGTTTAATTTATTAGCCATATTTATTTAACCTCTTTTTCCTTTTTGACTTTGGCTTGAACACCTTCATCTTAAGGCAAAAGAGGCTTTTTTATATAATGATTATTGTCCACCCGCATAGCAGGTGGTTTTTTGTTTCGCACACTCACTTCGTTCGCGTACTCAACCAGGTCTAAAGACACTAAATAGAAAAAGCATTGCCTAATTTTGTAGACAATGCTTTCTTTATTTTAAAATCAATATTTTACTAATTGCCAAGTAAGTCATTGATACTTACTGTGTGGGCATTATTCTTACCATCGGCAGCGGTATACAACCATTTGTGGTTGCTCAACTACCAAAATCAATTCTTCAGGATATTGGGCACCCTTAATTCCCTCACCTGCTTGCTCAATAAATGGCTGTTAATTATTAAAATTTATTTTCGGTTAAAGATTCCATATTACAAATTCTTTAGTCCATCTATTAAATCTGCATCTTCATCGAAAATCATATCTATCATTTTCTGTGTGTTCGTGCTTATATTCTCCTTCCAATTAACTAATAAAAAATTCTTTCGTAAGTATTATTTTTAAAGACGTGCTTTCCTTACATATTGTAACGCTCGCGGATAAATCTAGTTAGTGCTCTCATGTCTTTTAATGATAATTCACCAACAAACTTAAAAGTAATTTTCTCTTTTGACAACTTAAAAATATTTCCTATGTCTACATATGATTGTTTAACTAATCCTTCTTGACGCCAGTCAGATAGCGGAAAATAATTTCTTTTGATTTTCGCAGATTTTTGAGCAAACTTACTCGTTATTTTGTAGCAAAAAACATTCCTTTTGGTGTCCTCTATCACTAAAACAGGACGCCTTTTCCCATCACTCCCCCATGACACATAGGCGGTATAGATTTCATTAATCTTCATTGAAGAAATCCTCAAAATCTTCTTTTGACTCAATTTCACGAACTGGGACTTTTCTAGAAACCTCTTTTAGCTCTAATTCAGCCATTTGTTGTGGGGTTAAAGAAAAACTAAGCGGTATTTTCCCCGTAGCAACAATTTCTTTGTACATTCCGTTTATTACTGCCGTTGGGGTCAAGCCAACCGCTTTTATAATATCTTCGGCTGACCGCTTTAAATTTGAATCGATATTAACCTGTACTTTTGAACTCATTATAATCACCTCATGATTATATTACGATATAGTGTGATTACATTCAAGCAGTATGCTGTCGTTTGAAATCATTAACTAAAATTTCCATTGTTATTACCAATTGTTTACTTGTTTCATTTGAGTTATTAGATATCGGAAACAACACTTATATTCTTAATTTCACCTTGAAGAATCATTGGCGATGGAAGGTTCTTACCGATTTTAAGCCTTACATTTGTCCTACTTTAATTAACGAAATGTCCTGTGCTGAGATATAAGATGAAATTTTAACTGTACTAGATCCTCTTAGCATTAGTTCTTTTATTTCACTTTTGAGCTTTAAGTTTGTATCGTTTCTAATTAAAGCTGTTGTTTCAATTTTACTGCCTCTAATCCTCTGGCTACCACTAAAAGCTTTGCAACTTATTATTAGTAATAATCCTAATTGTATCGGCTCCTCATTCCACTATGATGTTAGTAGAATGAAAGGAGCTTTTTTATGAATGCAAAATCTGTCTCGAAGGGCCAGCTATGGGGTGTTGAATTAAACCTCATTTCCTTACTCTTTAGTAGTATTAGCCCGGTACTGAATAAATTTTCGTTAACTAGTCTTACACCGGTTGTCGGTGGAATCTTTACCAGCGTCTTTGCTGCCGTGTTTGTTTATGCAACCGTTCTAATTACTCACCGATCCATTTCGTTTGCAACATTAAAGAACCCTTGGCTGTGGCTATTAGGGGGAACAAATGCGATTGGGATTATTCTGCAATATGTTGCATTGTCGCTACTCAGCCCAATTACTGTTACACTAATTGCTAGAATGTATCTCGTCTACGTTTTTGTCCTGTCATATATTTTCTTACGAGAAAAAATTGAGGGATGGGATTATTTAGCTATTATTCTCTGTATCATTGGTTCATTTTTAATTTCTGGAGGTCGACTACAATTAAGTGACAATACTTGGGGGATCGTCTGTGCTTTCATTTACCCTCTAATGTATGCTGCTAATAATATCACTGCTAAGCACCTTGTCAGTGACGACCAACCAAGTGATGTTCTTTTCTACAATCACACTACTTCTGCAATTCTATTGCTTATTTTTGCCCTTGCAACTCGGACTTCATTTAGCAATCTTTCCGGTTCTGCAATTGCCTTTAATTTTGGTGGTGCTTTTTTCAATGGCTTTATGTCACTCTTACTGTTCTATACCAGCTTAAAATTCATCTCTGCTGGTAAAGCAAACATTGTCAGAGCTTTTGGCCCCGTCATTGTTATCATCTACTCCGCCTTCTTTTTCCCAGTTGAAATAACACCTTCCCTTGTCGGTGGTGCATTACTAGTCGTCATCGCTAGTACAATTGTTACCTTTACCAAGACCCAGCAACGAAATTAAAAATGTACCTAAAAAGCCTGCTAGCTGAATTTTGCTAACAGGCTTTTTAATATAATTAAGAGTACTCGACCGATAGTGCTTTTCCTAACCAAGTACTAATAAGCATTAACTCGGCGCCGGTAAACGATGTAGCGACGGAAGATATATTGCCATGGCAATGTCAGGGCGTGCACCAACCGGGTGTATGGGAAGTAACCGAAGATTGCAAAGCCACAGAGGACGTGGATCTTGTAAATTAACGGTACAGTTGCCATTAGTTGCCACTGGGGATGGAGGGTAAAGAGGCTCCGGACCCACGGGCTAATCGTTACCCGGTAGTCGAAGTCGATAAAGGCCCCACTAATGGTACAAGTTAATCCAAGGATAATCGTGATGAGCAAAGCCCAGTCAACGATAATATCATTCAGGCTACTCGTCTTATATACCCGGGCAACGGTCATTCGTCGGTAGGTTAAAATAGCCATCCCGACAAAGGCCAGTAAACCAGCGGGAATCCCCATGATCAATGAACCAAACAGGTGGTACATGTGGTCAGTAATCCCAAAGTAGGCAGTCCAACTTTTGGGAACCAGCATCCCCAGGCAGTGTCCAAAGAAAGCCAGGATAATCCCAACGTGGAAAACAATGCTCCCGACCATCAACATTTTCTTTTCAAAAAGTTCACTTGATTTAGCAGTAATGCTGCCATGAAAGTACTTGAAACGAATAAAAGTACCAATGAAAAACGATGCCAGCATTACGTATGGATATACGACCCAGAAAAAGATCGACCAACCATTATGCATCTGCTTTCACCTCTGCTTTCACACACGAACCAATAATCGTCCGCGTTAATTTAATTAACTTAATATACGGTTTATCGCTGTCAACAATCGCGTTTTTAAGGAGGTTATAAGTTCCATCTTCAATCACGCTCAGTGCCAGCTGCAAGTCATCTCGGCGTGGATCACCTAAATAGTCCCCACATGCTAGAAAATCAAGAAGAAGTGGCAGGTAGTCCGACAGCTCACTAGTCGCTTCACTAACACCAAACATCTCATAGAGCATCTTTAGCTTGGCCAGCACGGTCCCCCGCTCGCGGGAGTCTGTCATCTTGTAATAGGACATGTACAAGGTATAACGACGGTTCATTTCAAATAGGTTTGTGTAATCTGTTTGCTGGTCGAGCAGGCTTGCTTTCGCTAGCTGGTCAAACAATGATAGTAACTGCCCTTTTTCTTCCTGCGTCAACTCACCATCATCTTCAATTTGCTTACGGTTTGCTGGCGAAAAGGTATCCGCGGTCGGATAATCAATCAGTTGTGAAAGGACCGCCAATGTCTCCCGCAGTCCCGCAAGACGATTAAAATTAATCACGCCAGATCCCTCCATAGAAACTTTCCGCATAAATTTCGTTGGTTGATTTGCCAGCTTCAGCCTGCTTAAACATACTGCTGTGTTGTGGCGCTAATGCACAGCCTTCACATTCGTCATAGCCTAGGCCACCTTGCTCGCTTTGCGCATCTTCAAGTTCTGCCTTTTGACTACGCGGAATGACAAAGCGGTCTTCATACTTGGCAATTGCCAGTAAGCGATAAAGAGACGTTGCACTAGCTTCGGTCAAGTCGACCCGTTCCAACTTACTGGTGTCAAAATCCTTACCACTCGTCTTTGCCCGCATGTACAACCGCATCATTGCTAACTTGTATAACGCTTGCTTAATTGCTGGGACGTTTCCACCTGTTAACAGGCTGGCGAGGTATTGGACAGGCACCCGCATTTGGTCAATACCTGGGAAGATCATTTCCGGATTCTTGATTGAGTCGCGGCCTTCAAAATACGACATTACTGGTGATAGCGGTGGAATATACCAAACCATTGGCATCGTCCGGTATTCGGGATGCAACGGGAAAGCAATCTTTTCCTTGACCGCCATCTTGTAGATCGGTGACTTTTGGGCCGCTTCGATCATTTCTTCTGAGATCCCATCTTTTAAGGCTTGTGCAACGACTTCAGGATCGTTGGGATCTAAGAATAGTCCTAATTGAGCTTCATAGAGCTTACTTTCGTCAGGGGTTGAAGCAGCTTCTTCTACCCGATCAGCATCATAAAGCATCGCCCCAATATAACGGATCCGGCCGACACAAGTTTCTGCACAAACCGTTGGCTGACCTTCTTCAATCCGTGGATAACAGAAGGTACACTTCTCCGCCTTGTGGGTCTTCCAGTTAAAGTAGACCTTCTTGTATGGGCAGCCAGTCATGCAAAAACGCCAGCCCCGGCACCGTTCTTGGTCGACGAGGACGATCCCATCTTCATCGCGCTTATACATGGCCCCAGAAGGACAAGAAGCGACACAGGGAGCATTCAAACAGTGTTCACATAGCCGCGGCAGATACATCATGAAAGCTTGCTTGAAGTTTTCCTTGATGTCCCCTTCAATCTTTTGCATGTTCGGGTCTTGTTCAACATACTCCGTTGACCCGGCTAAGTCATCATCCCAGTTGGGACCAGTGGTTAATTCCATGTCCTCCCCGGTGATCTGTGACTTTGGTCGGGCGACTGGTTGGTGCTTTCTTTCCGGGCCAAAGAGGGTCTTGTAGTCATAGGTCCATGGTTCGTAGTAATTGTCCATTTCGGGCATGTCGTTGTTGTAAAAGATCTTCCCAAGGGCAATCTTGTTTAGCTTGTTACCAGCCCGCAGTTGGAGCTTTCCCTTGGCATTTAAGGTCCAACCACCATGGTATTGTTCTTCATCTTCCCACCGTTTCGGGTAACCAACCCCCGGCTTTGTTTCAACGTTATTAAACCACATATACTCGGCACCGGGGCGGTTAGTCCAGGTGTTTTTACAAGTAACTGAACAGGTATGGCACCCGATACATTTATCGAGGTTTAAGACCATCCCGATTTGTGCTTTAATCTTCACTCCAGTTCACCTTCTTTAACTTGCGTACGTTTACGTATAAGTCCCGCTGGTTCCCAGTTGGGCCGTAGTAATTCCAGGCATAACTCAACTGACCATAGCCACCGACCATGTGAGTTGGCTTGATATGGATTTGAGTTGGCGCATTATGCGATCCACCACGGTTACCAGTGATTGTCGACAGCGGTTCATAGATTTCGTTATCTTGGGCGTGGTACATGTACATCGAACCCTTTGGCATCCGGACAGAGACGACGGCCCGGGCAGTTACGACCCCATTCCGGTTATAGGCTTCCAGCCAGTCGTTATCCTTCACGCCGAGCCTGTCAGCGTCTTCTGGGCTAATCCACACTGTTGGGCCACCACGGAACAGGGTCAGCATTTCGAGGTTATCGTAGTACATTGTGTGAATGTTCCACTTCCCGTGCGGCGTCATGTACTTAAGCGTGATCTCATCGTCGCTTGGTTCAACGTCTATATCAGCAGGGGCCATCACAATTGGTGGTAGCGATGGCTTGTAGGTTGCCAGTCCTTCCCCAAATTCGCGGAAGACTTCATGGTCAACGTAGAACTGCTCCCGTCCTGTCAATGTCCGGTTTGGAATCTTCCGTTCGGTCATTAACGAGAATGGGGTGTAGCGGTCGCCACCGTGCTTAGCAGAAGTCCCAATTGGGGTTGGGTATGCTTCTTGCGGCTGGGCAGTGATCTTTTCAAATGACATTACATCATCGGCATGTCCCCTCCCGATATCAGTTAAGTGTTCACCGGTCTTGGCTTCCTTCTTGTGCCATGCGCGGTCAGCTAGCTTCCCGTTTGACGCGGTTGACATCCGCAAAATGGCATCACAGACTTTTTGGTCCTCATCAAGTAATGGACAGCCAGCACCAATTCCTTCATCAGCGGTCCCATTCATGTCCTTCAGGTAGTCATACTGGTCCTTAACATCGTATGGGTAATTGTTAACGATATTTGGTCCCAACGTGATGAACTTTTCGTAAACCTTACTGTAGTCCCGGGGAACGAGGGTCAATGATGGCATCGTCTTACCAGGGATTGGTTCAACTTCGCCCTTCTTCCAGTCCTTGATCTCACCAAATGGCTGGGCGATTTCGCCTGGCGTATCGTGACCCAGTGGTGCTGACTTCAAGTCATAGTGGGTCCCAGGGAAGAACTTAGCCGCCATTTCTGAGAAGGTCTTGGCTAGGAGCTTAAACTGTTGCCAGTCGGACTTTGACTCCCACATTGGACTGATTGCATCATTAAATGGGTGGATGAACGGGTGCATATCCGTTGATGAAAGGTCCTTCTTTTCGTACCAAGTAGCAGCTGGTAAGACCACATCAGAATACATTGGCGTTGAAACCATCCGGAAGTCCATGTCAACTACTAAGTCAAGTTTTCCAGTTGCGGCCTGATCATGCCAGATCATCTCTTCAGGCTTTCGCCGGTCATTTGGCTTTGCTAGCAGGCCATTTTCCGCGCCCAGCAGGTGTTTCATAAAGTATTCAGCACCCTTCCCAGACGAGGCAAAGAGGTTTGACCGCCATAAGAAGAAGGTCTTTGGCTGGTTTTCGTTGGCATCAGGGTCTTCAGCCGCAAAGTGCAAGCTCCCCTGCTTTAATTCTTCAACGACGCGCTTGGAAATATCATCAATATCAGTCGTTTGATAGTCCTTAGCAAAAGACAATGGGTTCCGGTTAAATTGTGGGTAGGATGGGAGCCAACCTAAGCGGATTGCCAATTGGTTGTAGTCGGCATTGTGCAAGTACGAGTGCTTACTTTGCCAAACTGGTGACTTCTGGGCCTGGTTATCGATTTCTTCGTACCGCCACTGGTCGGTGGCAAAGTAGTACCAAGTCGTCCCTTGCATCTGGCGGGCACCACCCTTGGTCCAGTCATTGGCAAAGGTGATGTTGGCCCAGCCTTCTTGTGGTCGGAGCTTTTCTTGTCCGACATAGTGGGCCCAGCCACCACCGGTCTTCCCGATACAACCACAGAGCATCAGCATGTTGATGATCGTCCGGTAGTTCATATCGGCGTTAAACCAGTGGTTAACCCCACCACCCATGATGACCATGCTTGCCCCATCATTATCAGCAGCGTTTTGGGCAAATTCACGGGCAATTTGGATGACTAAGTCCGCCTTTACGCCTGATCGACTTTCTTGCCACGCTGGGGTAAAGTAACTATTCGCGTCATGGGCATCCTTGGCCGCTAATTCATCGTGACCGGTCCGGTTGATTCCCATTTGGGCCATCATCAAGTCATAGACATTGGTAATGTAGTGGTCACTACCATCAGCAAACTTAATCTTGCGGACTGGTAAGTGGCGGACTACCACGTCATTTCCTTCATTACTAAAGGCCGGAAAGTCAATCACTACTTCTTCGCTTTCCCCTGCCTGATCATTGATTGATAAGGCAGGATCGATGACGTTGCCATCCTGGTCCTTTAATTCTAGGTTCCACTTTTCTTTACTATCATATTCTTGGCCCATCGTCCCATTTGGTACCACGATTTGCTGGCTGTTTTGGTCATAAACGACCGTTTTCCAGGCGGGGTTGACGATTGTCTGGTCGTCCACTAAGTCACTGATCCGGACAAAGCGACCGGCGGTAAAGTGGTCACTGTTGGCCAAGCTTGGTTCGAGTTCGACGACAAATGGCAAGTCGGTGTACTGCTTAGAATAATTAATGAAGCGGTCAACCGGGTGCTTGTGGTAGAACTCATCTAAAATTACATAGGTCATCGCTTGGGCTACGGCAGAGTCACTACCAGGGTGCGGTGCCAGCCAGTCATCCGCAAACTTAACATTTTCCGCATAGTCAGGGCTAACGGCGACAACCTTGGCCCCCTTATACCGCACCTCGGTCATAAAGTGGGCATCCGGGGTCCGGGTCAGGGGCACATTTGACCCCCACATGATGATGTAAGAGCTGTTGTACCACTCTGCTGATTCAGGGACGTCAGTTTGTTCACCCCAGATCTGTGGTGAAGCTGGTGGTAAGTCAGCATACCAGTCGTAAAAACTCATTTGTTCCCCACCGAGTAAGGCAATGAAACGGGCACCGGCACTAAAGCTCATCATTGACATTGCTGGGATTGGGGTAAAACCACCAATCCGGTCAGGCCCATACTTTTTAATCGTGTACAGGCTAGCAGCCGAAATTAATTCAAGTGCTTCCTGACGGTGAACCCGGATTAAGCCACCGCGGCCACGGACACTCTTGTATTCCTTGGCCTTTGCTGGATCTTCAACAATGCTTGCCCAGGCGTCCAGTGGGTTTTCATGTTCTTTCTTTGCCGCGGTCCATAATTTCCATAGGCGTCCCCGAACATAGGGATATTTGATCCTGGCCGGGCTATATTCGTACCAGGAGAAACTGGCGCCCCGCGGACATCCCCGTGGTTCGTATCCTGGCATATTTGCACCGCACGATGGGTAGTCGGTCGCCTGGTGTTCCCAGGTAATGATCCCTTGTTTTACGTAAACGTTCCAGGAACATGAACCGGTACAGTTAACCCCGTGGGTTGTTCTGACGACCTTATCATGGGCCCAACGTTGGCGATAAAGCTTTTCCCAACGACGATTGTTTTCTTCGAGTTGTGTAAAGGTTCCATTAAACTTTTCTACTTTATTAAAGAACCGTGACTTCATCGTTGATAAACCTCCCTTAATGGATTGGCACTAAAGACGACAAGTCTAAAGTAAGCCTTTTCCCTAATATAAAGACTATCATCAAAGCTGTTATACTACGACTAGGGAAATACCTATATTTTTAAATCATTTGGAGGGAAAATAGACATGGACCGCTACGATCGTCAAGAAAGAGTACAACAAATTGGCCCAACCGGACAAGCAAAGATTAATCAGGCAACAGTCTTAATTGTCGGCGTCGGGGCGCTTGGAAGTTATGCCGCTTCACTTTTAGCACGGGCCGGCGTCCACCGTTTAATCCTCGTCGATCCAGACGTCGTGAGTGAAACAAACCTCCAGCGCCAGGCCCTCTTTACCGAAGAGGATGCAAAAAAGCAACGACTAAAAGTCCTCGCTGCTAACCAACACCTCCAGGCGATCAACTCCACGGTCGAGGTCATCACGATTCCGGCCCCGCTTGACGAAAACATCGTCAAAGACTACCAGTTTGACCTCTGCCTTGACTGCCTGGATAACTACCAGGGTCGGGACCTCCTCAACCGGCTGGCAATCGTGCATCACTTTGACTACCTCTTTGCCAGTTGCGCTGGCAACTACGGTAATGTAATGGCAATTTCACCGACCGACCACCCTTGCTTAAACTGTGTCTTTCCCAACCTCAAGCAGCTAATGCAGACGGATTGTGACCTCATCGGGGTAAATACCGCCCTCGTCCCAATCGTGGCGGGGATGCAGGCCTCCCTTGCTCTCCACTACCTCGTTGATCAAGCACACATCGACTTTGACCACCTGTTAACCGTTGATAACTGGTCAATGACAGCGACGAAGTTTAAAATTAAAAAGGATGGCGCTTGCCAAACTTGCCAGTCAGCAAGCATCCCCTTAGATGAAGAAAGTGAACCAAAATTAAAGATGCTGTGCGGGGAGGATGCCTATTATACCAACTTAGAAGGGATGGTTTCCTTGCAGAAATGGCAGGCTTATCTTAGCAAGAAAAAGCTACTACGCGGGAGAAGCCCTCTCTTTATTCACTTTACCTGGCAAAAGTTGCCGGTTAGCCTGTTTAAAAATGGCCGGTTAATCATGTACCATCTAGCTAACACTGATCAGGCAAATAACCAGTTAGCAAGCATTACCCACTTGGCAAAACAAATTAAGGAAGAAGGATAAACATGGAGCAAGCAGTAATTTTAACCATCAGCGATAGCCGTGAACTGGCCGACGACCTTGCGGGCAACTTAATTGCCGACAAGCTAACTGCTGCCGGAATCACAGTAAGCGCCCGCCAAGTTGTCCCTGATGATATTGTTGATATTCAAGCCGCCTATCTGACAATGGAGCAAACGAATCCTGCGATGATTATTACGACTGGTGGGACCGGAGTCGCCCAACGTGATGTCACCATCCAGGCACTAACCCCGTTAATCCAGAAAGAAATACCGGGGTTTGGCGAGGCATTTCGGCAAATCTCCTTTGCAGAGATAGGAACGCGGGCCCTAGCATCTCAAGCTTTGGCCGGTTTTAACTACCGCCACCAGCTCACGTATTGCTTGCCGGGCTCAAAAAATGCCTGTCAAACGGCCTTAACCAAGCTGATTATCCCCGAATACCAGCACTTACTTAATGAAATTAGCGATCAACGAAAGGAAGTCCACCACCATGCTCACTAGAAGAACCCCAATTTCAGTCGCAGCAGCCAAGGAAAAACTCGCGGCCATTAAATTAACTACGCTAACAGAAACCATTCCTTTAGAAGAAGCTAACCACCGTGTTCTCGCCGAAGATGTTCATGCCAGCATCGACTACCCCCACTTTCGCCGAGCTGGAATGGATGGTTATGCGATTCTTACTGAGGACGACTATGACTTTCCTAAGACCTTTAACGTATTAGGAGAAATCCAGGCCGGGGCAACCTGGGACCAACCTCTCACCCCAGGAGACGCCGTCCGGATCATGACCGGTGCCTATGTCCCTACTGATGCTGGAAAGGTGATCCGGATAGAAAAGACCCGCCCCGTCACTGATCACCCTCAGCAAGTGCAGATTTTAACCACGGAAAAGAAATCAAACATTACTGAAAAAGGGACTGACGTTAAACAGGGTGCCGTGATCTTAGCAAAGGACCAGGAACTCAATCCCGGGGGCCTAGCTGTTTTAACCGCTTTTGGTGTCCGCCAAGTTAAGGTTTACCAGCAGCCACGAATTGCAATTATTGCAACGGGGACGGAATTATTAAATGACGACGACCCCCTTACTGCTGGCAAAATCTATAACAGTAACGGGATTATGCTGAAGAACTTGGTAGAAGAATCTGGCGGGATCGTCGACTTTTCGACCCAGTTACCCGATGATGCGGATGCCATCGAGCAAGTCCTCGACGAACAGATCGCTAACCACGAAATTGTGATTACTGACGGCGGGGTATCGGTCGGCGACTTTGATTATATCGGTGACCGGGCCCGCCAGGCAGATGAACTCTTGTTTAATAAAATTAAGCAACGGCCCGGAAGTGTCACCACCGCCTTTGTTCAAGACGGGACCCTCGTCATGGCCCTTTCTGGTAACCCCGGGGCTTGTTATACCGGCTTTTACCTCTACATGGAGCCGCTGATTCGCCGTTACCAACACCAGGAAAGCCGGATTCAACAAGTACGGGCAACCCTTGCCGCTCCTTACAATAAGACCAACGGCTTTGACCGCTACTTACGTTGTCATTATAAAATCAAGGATGGGCGCTACCTCGTTTACCCGAATGGGATTAACCGGTCGGGGTCCTTAGCTAACCTCCAGACAACTACTTGCTTAGCTCTCATCCCCCACAGTACCCGCCCAATGGAGGTGGGCACGGAGACAGACGCATGGCTACTACCATTCAAATAGTTGGGCATAAAAAAAGTGGTAAGACATACGTCACCACTGCCTTAATAAAGAAGCTGCAACAAGCTGGCTATCGCGTTGCCGCTATCAAGCACGATGCCCACCGCGGATCGATGGATGTGCCCGGGACTGACAGTGCAAGGATGGCCGCAGCAGGCGCCCGCCAGGTGGTCCTTGAATCATCACAAGGCTTTTTCTTCCACCAACTAGCTGACCGCCCACCGCTGGAAGCAATCGTCGCCCTGCTTAGCCCAAGCAATGATTATGTCGTGATCGAGGGCCATAAAGAAGCCGCCTACCCGCAGGTGATCCTCTTAAAAGATGGCGAACAAGCAACCGACTTTAGCAGTCACCAGGTCATTACAGCTGCACACTTAGTCACTGACAATCAGCTTAACCAACCAGCTGCAGACCAACTGGTTGACTACCTTTTTAACTACTTAAGCCAAGGGGATGAATAAGATGATTGGGTTAATTCTTGCCGGCGGGCAGTCACGGCGGTTTGGCACTGATAAAGCGTTGTATACCATTCCTGGTCAAGATCATAGCAACGTCCAGCTAGCAGTCGAAAAACTCGCGCCTTTTTGTTCAACCATCATCGTTTGTGCTAATGCGCATAACCAGGCGCAAATAACGACTGAACTTACTAAGTACCAACAAGCAACGGTGATTTGTGACCAACCACCATACCTCGACCATGGTCCATTAAGCGGGATTTATGCCGCAAGCCAGCAATTTCCTGGCAAACAGGAATACTTGATGGTCGCCGTTGACTACCCCTACCTGACCAATGCTACAATAAGGGCACTAGCAAGGCACCCACACCGGGTGATCGCAACCAATAAGCACACCCACTACACGCTCGCCCACTTTTCTATCAGTGACCAGCAAGTAGCCGCATGGCTAGCCAGTGGCAAGTGGCGGCTGGGTGAATTTGTGATTGACCAATGCCACTGTCAGCCACTAATCTTTAACAATGCACATGAATTTACAAATCTTAACTACTCAAAGGAGCAACAATGAAAGAACAACAAGCAATGAGCGCCCCAGATTTTCAAAAATTACTCGCCCTGGTGTTAAATGACCTCACCATCCGGCGGACAATGCTCGAAAACCGGGCCCAAGAAGTCAGTCAAGAGCTTAGTTCCCTCGAACGGGATGCAGAACTAGAACAACTTGACACTCAGATCCAGCAATTACAAAGTGACTATCAACACTACCGGGAATTTTGTGACCCCGATTTTAACTTTGATCCAAATGCATATTACCAAGGACCATCGATGGGTTTGCCCAAGCAACCGTAGGAGGTATTTTAGATGGTATTAGAAAAAGCAAAACAATCTCGAGACTACCAACAACTAGTCAATCGGCTTTTTCAAGCAACCGACTATGACTTTGTCGCCGTCGCCTTACAGGACTCCTTTGCCCCCTTCTTAATCAAGTGGCGTTATGTTGCCGGCAACCAAAATGAACGTTTTCGCCAGATCACCCTCCGCCGGGGATTTGGCATTGCGGGGCTCGTCTTTCGGACAGGAAAACCGTTTTTTAGTAGCGAGCTAAACCAGTACAGTTTTGCTAACGAAATGTATACGCCAATTGCGGCCGCCGAATCGTTGAACAGCGCTATCGCCATCCCCCTCTCCACCAGCCTAGGAAGTGTGAACGGGGTCTTACTTGCTGGTTATCGAACTGAAAAGCTAGTGGGCCAAGCACAAGTCGATAAGCTGATTCAATTAGTCAATCAATAATCCGTTACTAACCAGCGCAGGAGGAAAGAAAGTTGTTAGAAACAATAAAGTGGCTTGAAAAATATTTCAACCAGTCACCTGACGCAATTATGATTTTTAAAGATGATGAGCTGGTGCTTTCTAACCAGTTGGCCCAGCTACTCGAGCAAGAATTTAACCTGTCGGCGGATTATCTCTTGCAAATCGCCAAAAATGCCTGGCAGCAAAATGAAAATAATGACTGTGCCACTTGCCTGATCAAAAGTCAAATGAAGCACGTGACCACCCCCGTTTCCTTTGAGCAAAATGATAACAAGAGCATTTCATTCTCACTCGTCTATAAACCATTAGACCGCCAAGAAAACGTGTTTGCCCTCACCATCGAAAACCGGGACCAACAAGAGCGCCTATCCAATGTCGAACAGCAACGGTTATTAAACCGTTATGTCACCCGGGCCCATGAAAAAGAACGGCAACGAATTTCCCAGGACCTCCACGATAGCATTGCCCAGGGTGTCTTTTCCGCAATCATGGGTGTGCGGCGGATTTCCCACGAAGATTTAAGCCCGGACGAATTAGCCCAGGTGAGTCAGGCAGTTGAGATACAACTGCAAGCTACCCTCGGTGAAATTAAGGGGATGGCCTTAGACATTCGGCCATCGGTGTTAGATAGCTTTGGGCTGATTCCGGCAATCAAGGCACTAGCTAAACGGCTCCAGGCTAATTCTGGGGTAACGATTAATGTGTTAGCAGCAGCCAAGACTGCTGAGCTTTCTACTGACGTGCAAAACGTCCTTTATCGGATCTGCCAAGAAGCAATTAATAACGCCTTAAAGCACGCGCGACCAAGCGAAATTAATGTCATCTTGACCAGCCATCCCCACTTTATCCAGTTAGAAGTGATGGACGATGGGACTGGCTTTGACATGAGTAAGCACCATGGCTTTAACGGCCACTCGCTCGGGTTAATGAACATGAACGAACGGGTCGAGGCCCTATATGGTTCATTTAATATCAGCTCAACTTTACACGAGGGAACAACGGTGACGGTCAAGTTTCCCTATAACAGCAACAAAAAAGGAACCGGTGAATTAAATGTATAAGGTATTAGTCGCGGATGACCATGCCGTCGTCCGGGCAGGAATTTCATACTTAGTCAACCACCAGCCCAATTTTTCGGTTGTCGATGGGACCGCTAGTGGGACTGACACTTATATGCGGGTTGAACAAGGTGATGTTGACATCTTGATCATGGACCTCAGTATGCCCCCGGGCGAAAGCGGTCTGATTACAACTAAGCGGATCCATGACAAGTTTCCCAAAGTTAAGATTATTATCCTTTCAATGCATGAGGAACAAGAATACATTAACAAGGCGATCCATAACGGGGCGATGTCGTATATCTTAAAAAGTTCCTCTGACCAGGAAATCGTCAAAGCCTTAAAGCACGTCGTTAATGGTGAAGACTACCTGGATTCAAATATTATTATCAGCAAGGACGATTTACGACAAATTAACGCTGACGGTGCCGACGTAAATCTGAAGGGCTACCGTTCCCTTTCCAAGCGGGAAAAAGAAGTCTTCCCCCTGATTGCGTTAGGCTATTCAAATAAGGAAATCTCGGAAAAGCTCTTTATTTCTACCAAAACGGTCGAGGCGCACAAGGCGAATATTTCACGTAAACTCCAGCTCCACAGCCGGGTGGAATTGGTTCGTTATGCCATCCACCACCACCTAATTGATTTCTAAAGAATCGGGAATTCCCAAGATAAGAGGAATCCCCGATTTTCTTTTGCCGGTCCACGCTTTACAATTAAGGATAATTAGGATTAGAGGAGGAATTTTCGATGGCAACTAATCTCAGCCACGATGATGAATTACGGGGCTTACTAAGCGATATTGCCCGGCGACGCTTTACCACGAGCCGGCAAATCAATCCCCATTCGAACTTATTTGTAACCTGCCAGGATGCTGTTGACCACCAATACATTACAGGGGCCGTCCTTGATACGAGTTTTAGCTCGCGCCTAGCCGAATTAAATTTAACGAACGCCAAGCTAACCCCTGCCGGCCAAGACAAGCTGGCTAGTTTAATCAACCAACAGACAGAGGATAAGTAATATGAACGCAGAAGAAAAATTAAACTGTGACTACGAAAACAAGGCAATTTACACGTCAGGATTTTACGCTGACCCACAAAGCGACCTTGCTAACCGGCAAAAGCTCTTTGACGCCCTCAAGTCATTAACGATGAACCAGGAGCCGACCACCCCATTTTCCTTACAGATAATGGCGACCAACAGTGAAATCAATATCATGCCACTGGGCTTATTAGACCTTAATGAATTGAAAGAATATGAAAAAAAGCAGCGGGCAAGCCACGGGTTAAATCGTGCGGACGATGGCACGCCACTATTAGTCCAATATTCGCCCCATGTTGAGGATGCATCCGTAAGTAAACAAATTATTGGTACGACCGAGCAACTGTTTGCGGACTTCAATGGGCAAATTGAAAAGATCTGGCAAGCAGTTAAACAATTTTTGGATGAGAATTTCAAGGTGTTAACGACAATCGAAGCCGATTTGATCGCTGATAGTAAGGACGTTTATCAAGAGTATCATGAAACATTTACTAAGATGACCGCCGCCCAACGTGAAGAAAAGTTAGGCTTTACGCTGGATGATGGCGAAGTCGAACAATTCTGCCGCTACATGGCAGATATGCATGAAGTGCAGGCTGTCGTCTTATCCGCGGCTTCTTTTGCCAACCGCGAACTCCTAGGTGACAATAGTTTCACCGAAATGATGAGTGATAATGTCCGGCGCAGTACCGTCTTTTGGGTTCTGGATAACACCTTTTATGAAATCTTTTACTATTTCCTTATGGCTTACCAGGACCAACATGACAAGTTAGCAAAGTACCTTAACCACCAGCGACAAACCTTAATTGTTAACATGCGTAACGACGCCTTTGCCCGGGTACAAAAGCTGACGGAAACACCCCAGCTCAAGGTTGATTTTAACAAATACTTCACGGATATCTTTATCCCGGTCGCCGAACAATTGACAGCCGAGGTAAATAAGTTTAAGGATTAAAGATGAACGAATTAAACGTAGATGAGCGCCTTAACGATGGCCTTTTAGCAATCATCAGTCAGTTTCCACCAGTCATTGGTGAGATGCTTGACCTAAATAAAAATACCAGTAGCCACCGCCTCCGGTTAGCCCTCTTTCAAGCCATTAGTCACTTGCAGGTGCGAGACCTGACCGTTGACCAAATAACTGCGGCGCAATTACCGGAATTGCTTGCGCTTGCGGCCCAGACTAACCCACCCGCTTTCCAGCCGGCAGCACTTAATCCAGGAAAAGTTGCGCAAATTAAAGCTGGTTCATACGTGGCAAGCTACCTCATGAGTCAGTTCACTAACCGGTTAACCAAGGTTGGCAACCCGCCGCAAATGATTGAGGAGTTAACCATTGACGGTGGCGACTTTATGATTGCCCAAATCCAGCGCTTACAATACAACTATAACCAGCGCTTTAAGGTAGCCAATTATCTGGCAGATCAAAAGGCTCGGGCTGGCTTATTGGCCAAGATGTCCGCAAAGCAAAGTGCCGTCCTTGCCGCTAATGACCAAGAAATTGTGAGTTTAAGTGGGCAAATTGGCGAAGCAATTGGGGTGGCAGCTGCAATCATTCACGAAACCCAGCAAGTCACCACTGATTTTACTGCCTTTTGCCAGCTGGTCACGGCCGGTCAGTACCCCCTCGCCCTCTTATTTGCCAGCGAGGCACAACCAGACTGGTTTACCAACTTTTTTAACCAACCCCACCGTCCAAGCACCGACCAGTTTAACCAGGCCCACCAGCAAGCCTGCCAACAGGTTACCGCTGTTAAAGGGATTGTGACGGATACCTTGCAACAGGTGAAACTTGATACCCAGGTATTGCCGACCGGCGACTGCCAACAAGCGCTGTTAGCAATCGTCGCCTGGCTTAATGAACGTTGTGATAATTTATCATAAGATTTAAAAAGCCCGCTAGCACAATGCTAACGGACTTTTTATTATTTAACGATGTGAGCATCCCCGTGGATGTAGTGTTTCCATAGTGCAAACCAGCAAATGACCCCGGTCAAGGCTAATAAGCCAATCCCGATTTCATAACTACCGGTCCATTGGTAAATGTAACCAATCACGAGTGGTGGGAAGAAACCACCCAGACCACCGACCGCACCGACAAAGCCGGTAACCGCGCCAGTATTTCCTTTTGAAACGTATGGGACCATCTTGAAGACAACCCCGTTACCAATTCCGGCTGCCAACCCAACAAGGACAATTCCGGCGATGAACATGCCTTCATTGTGGAAACTCAGCATGATCCAAATGGTAAAGATCACAATCGCGACGAAAACCCATTGTAAGATCCCCATCGGCCGCTTCTTGTCGGCAATAAAACCACCAACAGGCCGAACCAAGGTACAAACAAAGGCAAATAACGCCGAGTAAAGGCCAGCTATAACTGGGCTATAGTGGAACATCCCCGTTAAAAATGTTGGGGTCAGGTTCGTAAATGAAACAAACAACCCGAATGTTAAGAAGTAAAATAGCGATAAGTACCAAGTTCCACTATCCTTAGTGACCGACAGCGCCCCGCTAATTGTCTTCGTCTTATCAACCGGCATTTCCTTACAAAAGATGGCAAACAATACGCCGACAACAACTGTTAAAATAATTAGAGAGTAGTAAACGGCATCAAAACCCGCGGCCTTTGAAATGTAAGGCAAAGTCATGGCAGCGACGGCGTTCCCCATGTTCCCCATTGAAACAATCCCGAGGGCTAATCCCTGCTGTTCTGATGGGAACCAAACTGAGGCGTAAGAAACTCCGACGGCAAAGGAAGTCCCAGACATCCCGACTAATAGGGCCGCAAAGAGCAGCATCCCAAAGGAGTGGACGCGTGGGATCATCAGCAAGGGGATCAAGATAAAGGCCATTAAGATTAAGTAGACCTTCTTTCCCCCATAGCGGTCACTCAAGATCCCGACTGGAATCCGCATAATTGATCCTAGCAAAACTGGTGTCGCAAGTAAGAGCGTCCGTTGCGAAACGCTTAACTTAAACATTTCGGCCACCTGGGATGCAAGCGGCGCGAAGTTCGACCATGACATGAAGCAAACAATCATGGCGAGTGTTGAAAGAATTAGTGCTGTATAGGCATTAACACGGCTGCCATGAGCAACATCTTTAACATTTGACATAATCAAATCCTCCTCAGATGATAGTATTAACCTTTAATCGTCCAATTAGCCACCACTAACCGGTGGAATAATTGCGATTTCATCAGTTGGTTGAAGCGACAGTTGGTCACCGTTAAAAAACTCCTGATTAACTGCTAACCGTGAATTAGCAAGGACTGGACGGAGGGTCGGTGCCAATTCAGCTACTGCCGAAAAGATTTTTTCGACACTAGTCGGCTGGTCCAGTTCAACAGTGACTGTCGGGCCCAACTGGTCTTGGAGGAAGGCAAATAGTTTAATTGTTACTTTCATCAGTTTCCCCACCTAACTTTATCGGTGTCATATTCTTTTTTCCAAATTGGCACCTCTTGTTTTAAGGTATCGATAACATGCTGACACCACTGAAAGGCTTCTGCCCGGTGTGGCGCCGCAACCCCGACAAAGACTGCAATATCAGTTAGTTTAAGCAATCCCGTCCGGTGTGCAACGACTACCCGGCCGCCCTTTTCTTCAATTGGCGCCGCGATCTTTTCTAATTGACGTTCGGCCATCGGATGGTATGCAGAGTACTCGATTTTCGTCGTCTCAATGTCCCCTGTCCACTGGCGAACCGTCCCCACAAACATGTCGATGCCCCCATATTGCGGATCGACTAGTTGCTGGTACAAGTCACCAACATCAATTACGTCATCGCTTATTCGTAAATAATGCAAAGCTAATCACCCACCTTCAATAACCTTTATTATCGCAAAAAGATACTCCCGTTAGAATTAGTTATTTCCCTAATAATCGCAACTGAAAGTGCTTGCTATACTTTAATTAAGAGAGAAGGAATTATCCAAAATGCGCATTTTAATTCTGTATTCCACAATTTATGGACACAATCTGGAAATGAGTCAATTTATTAAGCAGCGACTCTTAACGACTACCACCTACACAACTATTAAGGACTTTGATAGCTCACAATTACCAA
Organism: Limosilactobacillus caccae; assembly: GCF_900156885.1. Lineage (GTDB taxonomy): Bacteria > Bacillota > Bacilli > Lactobacillales > Lactobacillaceae > Limosilactobacillus > Limosilactobacillus caccae. Next base: position 427,395 of record NZ_FTOY01000011.1, on the reverse strand, counting down.
CTTACGACTTACTTGTTCTTTGCCCTTGCACATATGGTGAAGGGACCCTTTATCCCGACGACCAGGATTTTTACGACCAACTTAAAAGTTTGCGGATAACTAACCTGCATTACCTGCTTATCGGAGCTGGTGATAAAACATTTGGGCCTTCATGCTTTGCAAATGCGTGTAGCCTTTTTAATTACCGGTTACGCAAGCAAGGTGCACAGCCGGTAATGCCGCCAATTAAATACGACCTCGATGATACTAAAAAAATGCAAAATGAGCTTCCCAGACTGTTTGAGCAGTACCCACTTTTAAGGAGGGCAAATAATGACAAGTAAACAACGACTTAACTGTCCCTTTTTAGTTGGCTTGATTATATTAGCTATCCTTGCGGTAATTGCATTAGCAAGTGGCCGGATTATGATTTCGCCTGTCGAAATTCTAACCGCTTTTCTCCATCCTGGAGATGACCCTGCAATTAGTAATATTTTAATTACAATCCGCCTACCTCGTATCCTTGGCGCAATCATTATTGGCGCGGCACTGGCTGCTTCGGGCTGTGCATTTCAAAGTATTTTCCATAACCCGCTTGTCTCACCGGATATTCTTGGGGTTTCATACGGCGCTGCTGTCGGGGCGGCATTCGCAATTCTAGCTAGCTTTAGCATTTGGGCCACCCAGTTTTTTGCCTTCACTGGTGGCGTTATTGCTGTTTTATTGACCATTGCAATTGCGTCATTTATCAAGCAGCGTGGCACGTTAATTCTGGTGTTGGCTGGAATTGTCGTCTCTGGTTTTATGCAAGCAGGAATTGGCCTGTTAAAATATATCGCTGATCCAGACTCCCAGCTCCCCAGCATTGTCTACTGGCAGCTTGGGAGCCTTGCAAAAATCGACTTTACTAGTTTACTGGCGGTGATGCCAATGTTAATCTCTGGGGCGGTAATCCTGACCTTGCTTCGTTGGCACTTGACAATCCTTTCACTTGGTGACCAGGTAGCAAATACTGAAGGGATTAATGTTAAACAAGAACGATTACTCTTAGTTTTAGCTGGAACCCTCCTGACTGCTGGAGCTGTCTGCATCAGTGGAAACATCGGCTGGATCGGGTTGGTCATCCCCCATATTGCGCGAAGCATTGTTGGCGATGATAACCGTTATGCCCTTCCTTTTTCGGCAATTTGTGGTGCCATCTTCTTGCTCTTCGTCGATACCCTCGCTCGCACACTATCTGCCGGTGAAATCCCCCTCAGTATCTTAACTGGATTTATCGGTGCCCCATTGTTTGTCTATATTCTCTTAAAGAAACAGGTGAGATTATAAATGGCACTATTAACAGTAAAAGAGCTTAGCTTTGCCTATCCACGACAGGAACCTGTCTTTAATAAGATCGGCTTTTCCGTTCAACCAGGGGAAATATTGGCACTATTAGGACCAAACGGGGTCGGTAAATCAACCTTATTACGGTGCCTTCTCGGCCTTACTCCGGCGATCAGCGGATCGATTAGCCTTGCCGACCAGCAGATTAAACAGTTGACTCGCCGGCAAATTGCACAGCAGATTGCTTATGTCCCCCAGGACTATCAGGTTAATAGTAACCTTACCGTTAGCGACTTCTTAATAACGGCCCGGGCGCCATATTTAGGGCCCTTCCAAGTTCCTAGAGAAAAGGACCAACAACTGGTTGAAACATTGCTTAAGCGATTTAACCTTGACCAGTTAAAAGATCACCCTCTTTCGTCATTAAGTGGTGGGCAACAACAATTGGTTACTATTATCAAAGCCCTCGTGCAGGAACCACAGATACTAATTTTGGATGAGCCGATGGCGGCGCTTGATTTAAACCGGCAGCAAGTAGTGTTGACTCTCCTCAAGTCGCTTGCGACAACGGGGATGGCAATTATTCTCACTACCCACCTTCCCGACCATGTCTTTATGCTCGATAGCACGGTCGGTCTCTTTATGCCTGGCGGAAAATTACTGGTCGGCAATAGCGAACAGTTAATGACTAAGGAAAACCTAGAAACCGTGTACCAGACTCCATTATCACTAACTTACCTTCCCGAACTTCACCGCTATACTTGCCAATTAATTATTTAAAAAATCCCCTAGCATATTCACGACTATGCTAGGGGATTTTAATTTAATTGTCACCATTAAGAATTTGTTTTACCTGCTGGTCATTCAGCTGGTAATGGTAGTACTGCTTGTAAAAGGACTTCGTTGCTTGCTCAATGTTGACATTTTTCATCTGGTCCGGATGGAACAATTTAGCCGCCCATAAAACTTGTAAGGCCTCTTCTGCACTATAGCGATCCCAAGGGAAAGTCCCCTGCGGATTACCGTATACCTTCTTCTGCTTTACCGCAGATAAGTTTTGCAACTGCTTATCCTTTTGTAACGCCTGCCGGGCCTTGGTAGTTGAGCAACTACCGACAATTATGACATCTGGATTTTCCTTAATCAGCTCCTCGGCTGTCACTGTTATCTGGTTACCTTTTTTATGGATTGCGTTTTTACCGCCAGCAATTGAGATCCACTGGTCAACGATGGTTTGCCGTCCATCAACTTTTGTCAGGTCGGTTGCATTGACAAAGTGGACAACTGTTGGTTTATCCTTGACCCCTGCCAGTTGGTGTTGAACTAGGTCAATATTATGAGTTAGCTCCTGGTTATACTTTTTTGCAACCTGGGGTGCCTTTCCCCCGAGAACTTCTGCCGTGAGGTTCACTGACTTCTTTAAACCAGCAAAATCATGATACATCGCGTTGACGGTAGGAATCTTGGCCTGCCGGGCAGCTTTTATTTGCGCTGGATCTACCGCAATTACCACATCTGGCTTTGTCTTTAACAATTCTTCAACTTGAATTTGATTACCAGCAAAGGGCGCCGTAACCTTCTTAATTGCTGGGTCGACGGTGACAAACCAATGCTGGTGTTTAATCAGTGGGGTCGTTGCGACGATTTTATTTTGTCCCCCCAGTAAGAGGACGACCTGATTATTGGCATGCCATAAGTCGGCAACCCTTCTTACCTTTTCCGGGATCTTTACCTTCTGCCCAGTCATATCAGTAACCGTCTTGGTACTAGCTAGCACGTCTAGCGGGCGCGCCAATAAACATAAGCTAAGCATGAGGATTAGAATCAGTCTCTTTTTCATTGTGTTCCCCTTCAATTCAGTGTTATTCTTCATTCATTATAACCAATTACTAGGAACAATAAATTATCGTTATCCCTAATTCTGTCCCGACCATTGACCAACTATAATAAGGATGAGATGGAGGAATACAAATGAAACCAGAACAATACGATTTTAAGCAAGCTGCTTATCAACGCCTCAAACAACAAGCAAGTTTTCAAAATGTGTTTGACTTTCCAGACTTCATTGAAATGCGGCCAGTGATCCGCGAAGCAGTCCATCAGGTAGCCGCGGATGCTTTTGATAAACCAGTTCTACCCGTTAAAGTAGAACGGATGACCCTTCAATTAGAAGAACAGCTTGAGCGAGAAACACGGAAGTACCAGCAACAAAATGGGGTATACCCTAACCAGCAAGGTGAACTTGGCAACCTGCTTCGTCTTTACACCAATATCCTCCAAGTAATAAGTAAGCGCCCAATAATTGACCAGGAAATTGAAGATATCATCTACGCGGTCAACCAAACTAGGCTTAGCTTAGGACGGCTATCAGAGCTTACCGGGACGGGTCCACTCTACCAGGATAATCATGACCAAGAGCTAGTCCCGCACACCTTTTACTACCTCATCGCCAGCCAGCTTATCCGCCCTTACTTAATTAATCCCCAGGGGGCGTTAACGCCGACTAATGTTAATCCTTCCGGAAAACAATTAATGGTCAAGTTGACAACCTATGCCTTTCGTGACTGGGATGCCTACTTGACGCACCAATATGATGAGCAACACAATATTAAGAATGAACAAGGGCTAACAACAGTCCAATACTATGACGCGTTAGAACAAAACGAATTAAAGTATGCCGACCACGCTTATGCTAATGTTCTTGCTGATGTTTACCAGGATCTAGAAAAGTTAATTGTTCCGGATTACATTGACCGGCTCGATATTATGTCAACTAACATCGATACTTTATTCGATAGTCACCCACTACTACGAATCAAATTTAACCAACTAGTCCACGATCACTTCTTAGTTGATCATGAGGGCAAAGAACACGTGATGGATGCCCCACTCAAGGACATTCGGCAAAAGTATCAGTACTACCGCAAAAACTTTAGTTAGGAGGTTTAACCAATGCATCCAGAAATTCGTCCAGAAATGAAACTTGGCATGAAAGAGTTTGAGAATACAATGTTTATGTTAAGAGCGCAACCAACTGAGTTGAATATCGATAAGTTTGCTATTCAAGGTGACCTTTTCCCTCAACGAATCGATGACACTGCATGGGGCCTTCCTGCTTACTTATCAGCAGACTTCAGCCTCTTTTTCGTTTTTGCGCCCAATGTCGGCGGACGGTGGGCGATTTCTTGCTCTCGGGTTGAAATAGCTAATGGTAATCAGATTACCGCGATGAGTGAAACGGTGCCGACGGGGATGGGGCTTAACGCTGTGAATGAACTAAGCCCAAGCTCAGCAATTGAGCTAATTGCATACCTTAAAACATTGGAAGTTAATGGCCTTGGCTATTTTGATGAACATATCGCCGATCGCTTTCGATAATCAATCAAAACCACCCGTTAAACAGGTGGTTTTTTGTTTTGCATACCCAACCATCTTCTCGTTATTAAATGGGTCCTTCTGCCATAACCGTTTCAAAAAGAACAGCCCGTACCAAAAATCTGGTGCGAGCTGCTTGAAAAGTTATTTAATTTTTCTATCAGTCCTTCTTGACGAAGAGCCTTTTGTAATTACAAACTTTATTCTCTATTCATTGCTCATATCAGTAACATTAGCATCGGACGCTATATCGTCAACAGTAGATTTGTCGTCAGAACTTGAATAATATTTCTTTTTCAAATCATTAATAGACAACGTCTTTCTAGAACTTTCTGAGTAATCCAGTCCTCCGTCAGTAAATGTTACTTTATCGCCATCAATAGTGTATTGCAGAGTGCTGTCCTTGGTCCCAAGCCCAATTTCATAGGTGTTCTCTTTGGGCATAATAATATATTCTACATCGGTATCTTCGATTTTATCTAAGCCACCTTGGGCATCAGCTAAAATAAGTACCCCAACGGTCTTGGTGTTATCTGAATCCGAATCGCTTGTAGAAGAGTCATCCGAACCATCATTATCAGGTTCAGCATAACCGTCTTCTTTAATTCCTTCCTGCTCAGATTCTTTGGCTTTATTAAACATATCCATATAATCATTATATGTCATATCAATCTTAGTATTAGTATCTTTATTCCACTTATACTTTGCTGATTTAGGTGTTGGATATGTTGTAAGTTTCTTTCCGTCTACTTTTGCTTTGATTGTAAAATACTTATTATTATATACGCTATGGAACTTTAATTGATATTCATCATTACCTAAAGATTTCCAGGTACCTCGCATCGCCTCTCCATACCAATAAGAGTCATCATCTTTAATACTATCAGCCTCTGGCGAACAGTATAACAATTTACCATCTTTCTTGAAATACCAATAGTTTGGTTGAATAGTTCCATCATCATTTCGATTGTATTGATCGTCAGATTTATAAGCACCAACAAGGTTAGCAGACTGTGTTTGTTCTTTATTTTGATTAGTTTCTTTACTATTACCACATCCGGCAATAAATAAAATCATCAAAATGCCAACAAAACCTATTAAATACTTAAATCGCTTTTTCAAAAGCATATCCCCCTTAATATATAAGTAATAATAGCTCAGATATTAAATATCTTATATCCCCGAAACTTTAATACTAAGCACACACTAATACTTTACTCTTTATTGTTTACTATGTACATAGTAAACAATAAAAACTCCCGCACCACAACGGGAGTTTTACACTATATAAAATGAATATATTTTAATAAGTCAGCTACTGAACGCAATCATTACCACTGCTGTTACTGTCCAAATTAATGTAATTGTTGATTTCTTCATTGTTAAATTCCTTTATCTATATAATCTTTATCCACAAAATCGTATTTATACCAAATTAACCAAATAGCTCATCATTCATTCCAGGCCTCATCAAAATCTTCTTCGGGCTCATTTTCCCGCTCACGAATTCGCCGATCAACCCCTTGATTAACAAGAAAAAGTGTTTCTTGGGTCGCATTCCAATCATCTTTGCCAATAACAATGGGCTTCTTGTCACGGTTTACATCATTATTCATCGCAATTTCCTCCATGTACCGTACCTTATACTATAAAATATAGTGTATCATGTGGACGCCATAATGTTCATTGCTTAGTGAAACCGCCCCGCTTTTAGCCTTTACTAACCAACCCTCATTTCGTTACAATGAAAAAAGATAATTTTCAGGAGATGGAATAACGATGATAATTAGTATCTGGGCCGATATTGCTTGCCCCTTCAGTTATGTAGGGATTACACGCTTGAAAAAGGCCCTTAGTGAACTAGGAATTGCTGAAGAGACACCACTGGACTTTAAGGCCTTCCAGCTTGATCCGACGCTGCCTACCACAACTGAACAGTCAATGACCGAATACTATGCCCAGACGCACCAGTTGAGCCTGGTAGATGCAAACAAGAAGCTTGCGGAAATCGACCAGTTTGCAGCAAGCGCCGGCCTGGACATTCAGATGGAAAATGCAATCCCGGTTAATACGCTCACGGCCCACCGGCTAATTAAGTATGTAAAGACGCTTGGTGACCAGGACCTGGTAAATCAACTTGTCGACCGCTTGTATAAGCTTTACTTCACTAGCAACAAGTCAGTTGCCGATCCCGCCGTCCTTACTGCGACGCTAGCTGAATTTGACCTTGACCAAGAAGCAGTCAAGGACGTGATCACATCTGATAAGTATGAAGATGAAGTCCGTAAAGACGAACGACGGGCATTTATGATTGGTATGCCCAGCGCTCCGCTATTTGTAATCAACAACAAGTACTCAATCACCGGCGCACAGCCTGATGAAGTCTTTGTCGCATCATTAAAGAAAATTATGAAGATGAAATAAACGCAAACAGCCACTAGTACATGGTTAATCCCAATACTAGTGGCTGTTGTTTTTTAAAATAGAAGTAATCATGATGATAATCGTTATCTTACTCAGCCTAATACTCTTTTCAGCTGCTCATAAAATTTTTCGTGGGGACCTGCTAATACAACAATTACGATCTCATTATCATCATTAATCTTATAGGCGATTCGATAATCTACCTGATTGTGCTTAAAGCCATAGGCGAAATATGCTTTTAAGTCACCATGCTTCTTACTACCAACATACGGATCATTTGCGATCGTGTCGAAAATGATATCGGTGAATTTCTTTTTAAGTTTTTTATCTTTTAGTTTCTTTAGATACTTAATTACTCGTTTTGAAGGGTTGATACTATAAGCCAATTTGTTTTTTAAACTCCTCTTTAGTCATAGAATTGGGAGTCTCCCTCTCTGCTTGATCAATGAGTTTATCCATTGCAACCGGAATATTTTGCTTCATTTTTCTAAATTCATTAATTAGCCGTTGGCCTTCATAGCCATTAGCCACTAAATCTTTCAAAATATCTTCGTCAAAATCAAAAAAATTATCTTCGTTAACGAATTCATAAAAAATTCCCTTATCAGTTAATTGTGGCCGCAAACTTACCCCTTCACCAACATTAAATGACTTAGGAACTGTTACCATAAGAGCATTTCCTTGCTTTCTAGTTTTTGTAACATCCATAGTATCACCTCTCTAAGTCTATTTTCTCATGGTCAAATAATAATTACAAGTAATTACTTATTAGCAAACCAAAACAAAAAAGAGCAGTGAACCGAAATTCACTACTCTCAAACCGATTGGGCTAGCTGGATTCGAACCAGCGCATGACGGTACCAAAAACCGTTGCCTTACCGCTTGGCTATAGCCCAATACTTATGGTCTAGCAACTTTACAGCTGCTAATGGAGGATACAGGGCTCGAACCTGTGACCCTCTGCTTGTAAGGCAGATGCTCTCCCAACTGAGCTAATCCTCCAAAAGTGACCCGTGCGGGATTCGAACCCACGATACCAGCGTGAAAGGCTGGTGTCTTAACCACTTGACTAACGGGTCATTTGCTATCACATCTTAGCGACGAATATTATAATACCAACCTTTCACCTAAATAGCAAGCCCTTTTCGTAAAAAAGATTTAAAAAATTAAAAGCACCCTTAGTAGGTGCCATAGGATTCCTCACCCTATTCATTCTTCTGCCAAATTCCTAAGCAAACTGACACAATCAGGACCAGGATTACCGCCCCGATAATTGACGGGATAATGGCCATTCCTGCTAGCTGTGGCCCCCATTCGCCGAGAAGCCACTCACCGAGGCTTGAACCGATTAGCCCCGCAATAATGTTAGAAATCCAGCCCATCGAGCCACCCCGCTTGGTAATTGCTCCGGCAACCAGTCCGATGACTGCGCCAACGATTAACACCCAAATCCAATGTAGCATCTTTGCCACTTCCTTTCGCATTTCCTTAGCTTACTGTAATTATATTATTACATGCAATTATTTAATAATAAATATTATAAGGAAAGGCTTAAAAAACAGCTTATAATTTGTTCACTGCTTTTTCAATAACTCAAGCGAATGGGCCCTACCGACTCAAATTGGTAATAAAAAATAGGCAGGAGAATCAATCTCCTACCTATCTAAACCAGTATCGGGAAAACAGGATTCGAACCTGCGACCCCCTGGTCCCAAACCAGGTGCTCTACCAAGCTGAGCTATTTCCCGAAAAGTGCCGAGGACCGGGATCGAACCGGTACGGTTATCACTAACCGCAGGATTTTAAGTCCTGTGCGTCTGCCAATTCCGCCACCCCGGCATAATAGAACTGGCATAAGCGGAAGACGGGATTCGAACCCGCGACCCCCACCATGGCAAGGTGATGTTCTACCACTGAACTACTTCCGCATAATTAAATGACCCGTGCGGGATTTGAACCCACGATACCAGCGTGAAAGGCTGGTGTCTTAACCACTTGACTAACGGGTCGTGTTAGCCAGGCGAACAACTTAAACAAGTCATTCACAACGTTTTTAATAATACCAATCCTCAAGTAAAATGGCAAGTATTTTTTACAAAAAAATCAGGAAATTTTAAAGATACTTGCTCCCTTCCTTGATTGATAGCGGTGCTAAGCCGTCCGTGTGGTCTGCAATAAACTCCTTCACCCAGGTCGGATTAGTCTTTGAGTAATCCCGCAATGCCCAACCGATTGCTTTATTGATAAAGAACTCTTTACTGTTAAGGTTGTTTGTGAGAATTTCCGCTAGTAAACCTGTCTTCATCTTATCCTTACGCAGGAGCTGGTGCTCGATTGCCACCCGCCGTACCCAGATGTCTTTATCGACCGACCACCTGCGCATTAAATCGTCCACTCGCGGGTCCTGTAAGCCCATGTAGCCAATTGGCTTAATCAAACTATCAATTGTATCCCACCATTGCTTAGAACGGACGTAGCGTTCGATATGGGCAATATCTTCGTACACGAGGTAACGTTTCATCGCAATCAGGTAGTCACAAACAAAATATTGCATTTCACGGTGTTCGTCAGCCCATCCTTGATCCAAGAGTGCCCAGTCAACGACTTTCTTTTTCTTTTCAGCAAGTAGGTCCTGGTGATATACCGCTTTACGTGGTGCGCTCTGGTAGCCGTAAAAGGAAAATTTATTCCGCATATAAGCAGCCATTTGTGTCGCCCGCGCCGGATCCTGACCGTTTTCAAATTTTTGTTTCAATTCCAAAAAATCCATTGCGACTCACCTCCTTGCTTATTTTAGCATGAAAAAGGAGCGTGAAAGAAGCCAATCAATTATGATTCCGCTTTCACGCCCCCGTAAACACAAATAGGGCTCCAGAGTTCGGCGTTACCGAGCTTTGGAGCCCATTTGTGTACTGTGCTATTTGTAATTTTATCTGGTTAACAGATTTTATGTCACAGTCCTTTCGAATTATTTAGTCGTCACGACGCTTCTTACCAAAGCCGAAGCATAAGGCGAGAACACCTAATAAGCCAATGCCAGTGATTGCAGCAGCTTTGCCACTTTCATTACCAGTTTGTGGTAATTGCTTAGCATTAACACCGTTCTTTGCAGCGTTTTGCTTATCAGTAGCAACGTTTGAAGGTTGCTTGTCGCTGACTAACTTCTCATCTGATGGTGTTGAGTCTTCAGGTGAGTGATCGCCTGGCACAGGTAAACTGCCAGATTCTTTTTCCGTATCTGGAGTTAATGGAGTGCCATTATCCGGCCCTTCTGGAGTACCAGGGGTTGGCTTACCAGGAGTGTCAGGTTTACCTTCTTCACCCGTTCCCGGATTATCCGTATCAGACGGCTTATCCGGTTTGTTTGGCGTTGAAGGATTGTCAGGAATTGTTGGGTTTCCTGGTTTATCTTCATCGCCGGTTCCCGGTTGTGATGGGTTATCCGGAATACCAGGTTGGTCGGGGTTCGATGGGTTATCTGGAGTACCCGGTTCACCTGGGTTCGTTGGATTATCCGGCTTGCCTGGCTTATCTGGGTTTGTCGGGTTGTCCGGCTTGCCTGGGTTATCTGGGTTTGTCGGATTATCCGGTTCGCCTGGGTTATCAGGCTTGTTTGGATCATCCGGCTTGCCTGGGTTGTCAGGTTCGTTTGGATTATCCGGTTCGCCTGGGTTATCAGGCTTGTTTGGATCATCCGGTTTGCCTGGCTTATCTGGGTTTGTTGGATTATCCGGTTCACCTGGGTTATCAGGCTTGTTTGGATTGTCCGGCTTGCCCGGTTCATCTGGCGTTGTCGGTTCGCCCGGCTTGTCATCATTCTTTACATACTTGACAACAAAACTAAGATCTGCAGAATCAGCAGTTACCTCTTGCTTTTCAACAATCGCAATGTCTGGCTGGTAACCAGCAATCTGTGGGGATGTTACCGCATTAAACGCGTGAGTAGCAGGTTCCCACTCATTCCAAGTAACCTTCCCGCTTGCCGGATCCTTCAAGCCTGACCGCGTAAATTTAATCTTAACTACCTGACTTGGCGCCGCTTCTGTCCCGTCCGCAAATTGATACTTAATTGTTTCCGTAACCTCTTTGCTTTCCTGAACTGGAACAGGGGTTGGTGCAGGGGTATCGTTCTTCTGGTAGTTAATTTCAACTGTCTGATCCGTGGTCTGCGCTGTAACCGTCATCGCTGATACAGTTGCCGGTTTGACAGTGTATCCATCGATGGCCTGTGGAGTAAATGCGTCCCACTTACCAGTTGACCAAGCACCATAAGTTACTTCACCGGTGACTAGGTCAACAACTGCGTTTCTGGTCAGGTGAACGGTTTGCTCATGCTGCTCCACACTACCATTTGGCAAGTGCACTTTGATTGTCCGGGTGATGTCCTTATTCAAGTCATCCTTGGCAACACCTGTTGGGTACTTGCTGCCATTTGGATAATCCTTGCCTGGCGTTTCCGGCAACTTATCTTCCGGCGTCTTTGGATCATCTGGAGTTACCGTGATCTTCTTATGCTGGATTGTAATCGTTACCGTTGGGATGCCATCCGGGGTTGCTGTTACCGTTTCAGGAATATCCTGTCCTGGAACTAGTTTCCATCCGGCTGGAATCTTTGGCGTTACTGTTACCGTTTCACCAGTCTTGCCAGTCAATGGTGTTGAACTGATTTCATTGCCGTCACCATCAACATATGAGATCTTGCCGGTTTGGTCATTAGCAGTGTAGCTAATCGTTACCGTGCTGTCCTTGTCACCTTGCTTTGGCGCAAAGTTTGGAACTTCAGATACAGAAGCCGTGTAGCCTGGGAAGCTCTTTGGCGTGAAGCCTTTGTAGCTTGCTGGGGTTCCAACCTTCCAAGTAATATCACCAACCAACTTCTTATCAACGGGGTCGTATGTAGCGGAACCGACAAACTTAACTGTTTGCTTCGTCCCGTTCTTTTGACCTGCTGGCAATTGAGCTAATTGATCCGCACTCAGACCTTCGTAGTTGATGGTCCGGGTAACTTCATCATTCAGTTGCTGCTTGATGGCTTCTGGAATATCAGTGCTGTTACCATCCACTTCGGAAGTCTGGTGAACCAGATGAATCGTGATCGTCTGATCTTTAGCTGACGTGAAGGTGTAATCCGTAGGTAGGGTTTGACCTTCAGCTAGCTTGTAGTTCTCTGGAACACTCAAGCCCAACTGAACACTTTCGCCAGTCTTACCATTCTTAGTGATCGAATCACCAACTTGACTACCGCCTTTATCATCATCGACGAACTTGATCGTGACAGTTTGCTCATCTGCCACATTAGCCGTGTAGTTAATCGTGACTGTCTGATCTTTGGTATCAACAGCTACATCTTCTGCCTTAACCACAGTCGGATTTGCAGTGTAGCCAGAAACAACTCCTGGAGTAAATTTGCTCCATGCGCCACTCTTTGTCCAATCACCGTATTTGACTTCACCAGTAACTAAATCAACTGTTGCTGTTCTAGTGAACGTAACTTTTTGTTCAGTCGTCTTATCACCAGAAGGCAACTTTTCAATGATTGTCCGCGTGATGGTCTTGTTCAAGTCAGATTCACTTACACCAGCTGGGTACTTGTTACCGTCTGGGTAATCTTTACCTGGAGTATCAGGTAAATTATCTTCTGACGTCTTCGGATCATCTGGAGTTACCGTAATTACCTTGTGCTCTACTATGATCGTGGTTGTTCCACCATCAACAGGAACTGTGGTTGGAACTGAAGCTGGATCTACAGGTTTCCAACCAGCTGGATATTCCGGTGTGAATGGAACAATTTCATCTGGATCACCAGATACGGTTTGGTTGCCAACTGGATTACCATCTTTATCCTGATAATCAATGACATGAGTTGAAGCAGCAACAATGTAATTATTTGAAGCTGTGGTGTAAGTTACCTGATAGTTTTCACCAAGTAGCGTTTGCAGAGCGGCTTGACCGCCCTTGTAGTTTACAGTAAATGTCCCATTCTTCGTCTCCGCAGTAGGTGCATCCCCCGTAAATTCAAGTTCACTAGCAGAAAGCGTTGGTGCTTGCCAACCATTCGGCAACTTATCACCCTTCTTAGTTGGATCAAAGTTAAAGCTGTACTTGCCGTCTGGAATCGTTGTCGTTCCAGCGCCAACAGTTGCCTTACCATTAATAGTTACCGTCACTTCAAATGGCGTAATTTCAAAGTTAGCTTGACCACTATCCTTAGTTGAATCAACGAGCACGTTGCCTTGACCATACGTCTTATCTAAGTAAGCTTGAATGTTTTGCAAACCAGTATCATTCAACTTGATGATGTACTTGCCAGCATCAGTTGGGGCGGAAAGCTTTTGACCATCCGTTCCAAGCCACTCGTAATCATTAACAGTAAGAGCATAATTTGGAATCGTAAATTCAGTATTGCCTAAATCAACGCTTACCGTGATCTTACCATCCTTCGTTACTTCAGCAAGAGTAGTTGCGTCACCATTGTAAGTCTTAGCAGTTTGTCCACTAAGCGATGGCGTTGCCTTAGCTTGATTGATGACATAAGTACCAATTTCATTTGGAACGGTGTTACCATTCCAGTTTGGTGTCCAGCTGTAATTGCTGTCCTTTTGCAATTCTTGTAAGCCTTTGTCTGTCAAAACAATGTAGTAAGTTCCGGCATCCTTAGGAGTTACTTGCTTGCCATCTTTATCAACAATTTCAAAACCATCATCAGGTAACGCAACCTTATTGCCATTGACAGTTACATAGAACTTATCCTTATCAAGGCTCGTCATTTCTTTATTATCGAAGTCCTTGCCATCTGATCCGGTAAAGTTAATTGTTCCTGCTGCCTTGTTGATCTTGTAAGTTGCTGAACCAGTGAAAGTACTCTTGGTCCAATCAATATTTTGGTTATCAGCAAATTGATCTTCAATTGCTTGTTTACCCTGGTCATTGATTGTAATGGTGTAGGCACCAGCATTGGTTGGCGCTTTGCCATCAGAAGTATTCCAGGCAAAGTCACTCACACCAAGCGTTACTGTTTGTGGATCCGTTTGGCCAGGAAGCGTGACCTTAACAGTGATGTTGCCATTTTGCAAGTCAGCGCTTGAAACACGCTCACCATTATAAGTCTTTTGCCCTGAGCCAGCAAGAACTGCACTTGCGGCGGACTTGTTGATCGTGTAAGCAAAGCTACCTTCTACAGAAATATTGTAGTTAGGGTTATTGGCTTGTAACTTTTCAAGACCAGTAGGAGTCAAACTAATAGTGTATTCACCAGCTGGAGTATGATCTGGATTTGACCAAGTAAAGTCAGCCAGCGTCAAACCAGTAGTATCCAAAGTTTGACTGTTAACAAGATCCTTTGAACTCAAGTTATTGAGTAATTGATCAAGTGTTACAGAACCAGCACTGCCGTCATAATCCTTGTGATCTGATCCGCCAAGACTTACAGTTGCATCCTTCTTATTGATCGTGAAGCTTGCTGAACCAGTGAGCTTATTCGTATCAATCTTGAAATTGCCAGCGAGCTCACTGTCTTTACCAACAAGAAAGTCAGTCAAGTGTTTTGGCAATTCACCAGTAGTGTCAAGCACAATCTTGTCAGTGTAACTACCAGCAGCAGTTGGCGCTTGACCATCCTTGGTGTTCCAAGTGTAGTCGCCATCTTGCAAGCTGTAGTTGTAAGTTACACCATTAACAGTTACTTGAACGGTGATAGTGCCGCCCTGCTGATTAATATCAGTAGTTGAAACATCATCACCATCGTAAGTCTTACTGTTTGAACCGGATAAAGTTCCAGTTATTTCAGCTTGGTTAATTGTCAAAGTACCCATTTGTACTGGGTCAGTTGGCCAAGTGAAGTTGCTTGAAAGATCTGAAAGCTTCTTCATACCATCTTCATTCAGCCAAACAGTGTAGTCGCCAGCCTTAGTTGGATCAGTAACAACATTGCCGTCCTTATCCTTGATGGTGTAATCATCGTTGGTCAAAGTACCAGTTGGAATAGTTGGCACAGTGACTTTACCAGCTTCAAGTGTTGGCACAAACTTATCAAGATCAAGCTGATTAGCAGTACCAAATGAACTACCATCATAAGTTGCAGTTTGGGTTTGACCCTTACCAGTTACATTGATTGCAATTGCAGAAATCGTGTAAGTTGGTCTGCCGGTGTATGAAGCATCAGTCCAATTAATGTTCTTAACTTCACTATTGCCTAACTTAGCGATATTAGCCTTACCAGCCGCCGTTAATTCGATATGGTAATTACCCACATCAGCTGGCGCTTGGCTTGGTTGATACTGCGTGCCAGTTACATCATTAACAATGACAAAATCACTATCAGTTAATTGGTAACTAGTATTTTCGCCAACACCTGGGTAGTTAACCGTGACCGTAATTGGACTTAAATCACTAATTCCCGTGCCATCATATGGCTTAGTAACACTACCGGAAAGTTCAGCTGAACCTGCAGCTGGTGAAATCGTAAATTTGCCAGTTGCCCCAGTGATTGAACTTGCATCCCAGTTGTAGTTAGGGAATTGCTGCTTCAAGTTATCAATTACGCTTTGCTTAATCGTTACATCATACTGACCGACATTAGTTGGCGTTTGACCAACAAACTGTAAATCATCATCATTTAATGAGTAATCAATTGTATGACCATTATTAGTGGTGATTGAGATAGTGAAGTCGCCCGGCTTAATTTCTGCAGGGTTTGCATCGTAAGTCTTTTGACTCTCACCATTAGCAGTAATTGTAATTGTTGGTGTAGCTGCAGTTACCTTGAAAGTAGCGTGTTGATTCAAACCCAGCGTGTAGTTTGATTCTGGATACTGTGCTCTCAGGTGAGCAACACCAGCTTGTGACAACTTAACATCAAATGTACCAGTTGTCGTCGGATCACCGTTAACAAAGATTAAGTCACCCTTTTGAAGCGTGTAGTTAACTGTTTGATTAGTAACCTGATCAAGCAAAGTAACCTTGTACTTATCCAAGTAATTATCTAAGTTAATTGGCTTACCATAAATTGAACTTGCTGGGTCTGTCCCGGCATTAACAAGCGTTCCGGTTACTGGAACCTTATTTACAACATACTTTTGTGATTGAACTGTATCATGCCAAGCGTAATTATCTTCGCCGTTAGGGTTATTAGCACCAATGCCATTAATCAAGTTAATTGAACCTTGAGTCAATTTTACTTGGTAATCACCAGCATCAGTTGGAGATTTAACAAATTCAAATTGCAATTTTGACTTAATGTCAGCAGGAATCACAATTTCCTTGTTATTCTTGTCCCTCAAAGTAACGCTGTAGTTAGTTGAATCAATATCATATGAATGCTCAGGGTTGTAGTAAACCGATTGGCTACCATTGATCGTAATGTAAGCATCAATGGTGGTGATGATGTACTTACCATCATTATTCTTTGAATTTATCGGCTGCTTGTTACCCGTAGAATCAGTGCTAGAAGAAACATTTTCTTCTTCAAAGTTAATGTTTGGGTACTCTTTTTCTAACTTCTGAAGCAAAGCATCGGTAATTTCAACATCATAAGTACCAACATCGTTTGGATGAGCTGTAGTAGTTGGTTGACCCTTAATTATTAAGTCGCCAGCTGCAATCATGTCGTCTGGAACCTGAATAATCTGGTTGTTGTCCTTATCAAGAACAACCAAGTGGAAGTTCTTAACGGCTAATTGCTGTGCATAACCATATTCAGCTGATTGTGAACCAGTCAAAGTTACCTTGGCATCATACTTATCAATCGTGTAAGTACCATAGTTAATTTGGCTTGGCTTATCGTTGAGCGTGAATGTGTAATTACCATTTGGATTAGCAGCGTTCAACCGGTTAAGACCCGTCTCGTTCAAGACTAAGTAGTACTTACCAGCATCCTTCGGCTCAACTTTCTTAAAGCTGCCATCTTCTTGCTTTTGGTAGTAGTCAAAGTCGTCAGCTTGTAAGTCAATAGCGTTAGTATCGCTTGGAATGGTGTCACTACCACCCCAAACAAGGTGTAAGTCCGCTAACTTATCGGTTGGAACTGGTTGAACAGCATTGTTGTAAACGCTGTTCGTTGCCCCGCCAAGACCAACATACATTTCTGCTGGGTTGATCTGGTAGTAAGCAGTTGAAGTTGACTTTTCAGCATCCCAAGTGTAGTTAGCATTGAGTGCTTGCAAGTGCTGCAAACCAGCTGCTGAAAGTACAACATTGTACCGGCCGCGCTTAGTTGGTGTCGTGCCATTTTCAAAGGCAAGATCGCCAGCTTGTAATTGATAAGTTAAGGCCTGCCCATTATTGGTCGTTAGGCTAATTGTGTAAGTACCCTTCGCCAAATCAATTGCAACTGGCTCACCATAAACTGAACTTTGACTACCACTTAATTGGTAACTAGCGGTTGCCTTTTCAACGATCAATTCAGCAGAGTTCTTAACTTCATCGTAAGTGTAGCTGTAATCGTAGTGGTTACCTTCTGCTAACTTCTTGATGTTTTCAAGACCAGCATCTGATAACTTCAGCTTGTAAGTACCAGCATTAGTATGCTCAGCCTTAACAAATTCAAGGTCGCCAGCCCTCAACTGGTAAGTTAAGCCGTTACCAAGTTCTACCGTGTAGCCTTTGAGTGTGCCGTCTTCATTTGTTGGCAAGACAGCTGCATCCCCAGTGTAAGTTACTGTTTGGCTACCGCTAATGGTAATTGCTTGCTGCTTCTTAGCAATCGTCAAAGTACCATTGCCTGAGTATGACCAGTTGTAGTTACCGGTGCCAGTAACAGCATTAGCAACCTTCTTCCAACCTTGTTCAGTTAATTGAATTTGGTAAGTTCCTGGTTCTTGAGCAGTTGCAGCTTTACCATCTTGACTAACAGTGTAGTCACCAGCAACAAGAGTTAAGGTACTTGGATATGAGATATCCTTCTTATTCGAACTATCTTTAATGCTTGGAACAAAGTCAGCTGGGTTAACCGCAATCGCACTGCCAGTCCAAGGTGATTCTTGCTTATTCTTAGCAGGATCAAGTGAAATGACCGCATCAGCTTTGTTGATAGTGTATGAGTACTTGCCACTTACGTTAACATTGTAATTCTTATTAGCATTCTTAAGCTTAGTTAAACCAGACTCATTCAACTTAAGGGCATAATTACCAGCATCAGTTGGGGCTTCGTTAAGCTTAGTTTCACTACCATCGGCATTTTCTTGGTACCAAGCAAAGTCGGCCATAGTCAAAGTAGATGGAATACTTAAGCTTTGACCACCAAGTAAGCCAGTTGCTGTCCAATTATTAGCATTAGTCAAAGTAGTGAGATCAACACTAGCAGGATCGCCATTGTAAGTCTTAGAACCATTACCACTTTGTTCAACTGTTAATTGAGCAGGGGTAATATCAAATTCAGCTGACCCCGTTGCCGCATCACCTGAAAGAATTACATTACCTTCACCAACAATACTGTCAATGTAATTTTGAATAGCAGTCTTACCAGCATCAGTCAAAGTAATGGTGTAATTGCCGACATCAGTATGATTTGGTGTATTCCAAGTGTAGTAACTAGCATCGGTCAACTTAAATACTTTATTAGCATCAGTTGCGCCTGGGAAAGTTAAAGTTACACCGATAGTACCACCATTAACATCAGATACAGCCGGTGCCTGACCATCGTAGACCATGCTGTTTTTACCACCTAAGCTAGCTGTTGCTGAAGCAGCGGTGATAGTGTAGTAATTCTTATTAGCTTGTGATTCAGTTGCCAACCAATTGATGTTTTGTGAATTATTGTTGGAACTATTCTTTAAGTTGTCCCAACCCTTTTGGCCTAACCGAACTTCATACGTACCGACATTAGTTGGGACATTGTAAGTCCATTTGCCGTTAACTAAGAATTGTAAGTCACCCTTTTGAAGAGTGTAACCAATCTTATCAGTTACGCTTGGTTCTGTTGAAAGAGTTAGCGTGTAATTCTTATAAACATCATTATTTGCAACGCCAGTAAAGGTATCAGTTGCATTATTGTTAAGAACAACGTGACCAGTTGCAGACTTGATCTTGAAGCCGTAACTATTTGTTCCAATTGAGATCTTGTAGTTAGGGTTCTTCCTTTGGATCCGTTTCAGACCAGCATCATTCAACCTAATCGTGTAAGAACCAGCAGCAGTTGGAGCTGAATCTAGCTGCTTACCTGTTTGGTCGTACCAGTTAAAATTATTTGCAAATAAGTCTGGAAGAACCAAATTATCAGCGCTGGTCAAAGCGGCCTTCAAAGTGGCAAGTGGCGTTGAAACTCGACTACCAGTGTATGCTGCAGGATCCTTGTAATTGTCACCAGTTAAAGAAACGCTACTTGCCTTTTGGTTGATCGTAAACGCTGCTGTGCCTAACAAGTTAGCATCAGTAAGGGTTACATTGCCCTTCCAAGTTGGGTCATTAGCAATTTGAGCTTGCAAGTGAGCTAAAATATTGTCCTTGTTAAGTTCAATTGTGTAAGTACCAACATTGGTTGGATCAGTATTATCCTTCCAAGTGTAGTCGCCATCAGCTAACTTGTAGCTAATCGTCTTATCACTATTTGGAATTGCGATCGTTACGACAATGTTGCCGCCATTGTTAATGTCGGTAGTTGTAACAGCTAAACCGTTGTAGTCTCTACCGTTAGTACCACTTAATGTGGCTGTACCTGCGACGGCATTAACAGTGAATGAACCTTCACCGCTAATCTGAGCCTTAGCCCAATCAAGGTTAGCGCTATTGATTGTTGAAGCAGTGATCTTACCCTTACCTTGGTCAGTAAGTTGAACCTTGTAAGTACCAGCGTTAGTTGGAACTGATTGGTAAACAGTGCCATCTTGACCAACAAATTCGTAGTCGCCGTTAGCTAAGGAAATGGTTTGGTTGCCCATTCCTGGTGCATCAGTGAATGTTAAACCTGCTGGTGTAGTCCATGCCTCGTCATCTTGACCAAAAGTCTTAGAACCGACACCGTTGAAGCTTACGCTTGGCGTAGCCTTGGTGATTTCAAAGTTTGCAGTAGTGTTAGCAACACCGGCTTTATCAAAATCAAACTTAAAGTTATCACCACCGGCCTTTTGCAAGTTAGTCTTACCTTGCTGACTCAATTGAACAGTGTAGGTACCAACATTAGTTGGATCACTGACTAATTCCAAATCGCCTGCCTGTAATTGGTAAGTTAAACCAGTTGGCAAAGTCAAAGCGTAGTCGCCCAAGTTAATGTCATTAGTACCAAAAGCTGAGCCCTTGTAGACAACAGTTTGGTGACCGCCGTCAGCGACATTATTAGTTACAGTGACAGTTGCCTTGTCGTTAGCCTTAACAACGTAGCTAGCTGTAGCCTTGTTGTCCCAATTGTAGTTGTTGGTTGCTGATTGCAATTTAGCAAAACCAGTATCACTTAGACCAATTGTGTAAGAGCCAAGAGCAACCGGTTCAGTTGTCGTCTTAACACCGTTGATGGTGAAGTCACCAGCAGCAAGTGATAAGTGGACACCTTCTGGAATAGTCAACGTTTGACCATTATTAGTTGTGATGCTTGGCGTGAATTTACTTGCATCGAATTTACCAGTCTGGCCGCTGTAATCAACAGTTTGGCCGCTGCTGTTAGTGAAGTTCACTGTGGCAGTTGCCTTGCTAATGATGTATGAACCAGTACCAGTAATGGCATCTTTACCGGTCCAATCGATATTAGCAGCGTTAAGAGCAGTAATCTTGCCCTTACCAACAGTTGTCAACTCAACACTGTAGTTGCCAGCATCAGCTGGTGCAGTAGTCAAGGCTGAGCCTGTCTTGTTGCCGTTAGCATCGAGCAAGTACCAAACATAATCAGTACCAGCAGTTAAATCAACTATCGTGGCAGTACCAGGAGCGGTTACGGTAATAGTTGGCTTGTAATCAGTAATGGCAGAACCGTTGTAGGTCTTGCTGCCATCGCCGCCAAAGACAGCCTTACCGTTAGCCTTATTGATGGTAAAGGTGTAAGCACCAGTAACTGCACTAATACTGTAGTTCTTGTTGTTATCTTGTAGCGTCTTCAAACCAGCTGCATTCAGTTTAAGTGTGTAGTCACCAGCATCTGTCTTAGCTGTCCAGTCAAAGTCAGCTAATGTCAAGCCGCTAGTATTCAAGCTTTCACCATTAACTAAACCAGCAGTTGCCTTTAAGTTAGCTAAAACGCCACTTAATTCTGGAGAAAGTGGACTGTCAGTGTAATCGTGATTACTTGAACCACTTTGCTTAACAGTTAAATCAGCTTGCGTAATCTGGTAAGTTGCCAAACTATTGTCGTAAGTCAACTTGTAGTTAGGGTTAGCCGTGTTTAATTGAGCTAATCCAGCAGTAGTTAACTTAATGTAGTAAGTACCAGCGGCAGTTGGTTGGTTAGCTAAAACATTACCTTCAGCGTCAGTGAAGACAAAGTCATCGTCGGTTAAACCAGTTGTGCTGAAGTCAATTACCGCAGGCTTACCGTCAGCTGCCGTAACTGTCAACTTAGACATGTCAACACTAGTAGTTGGTTGACCATCGTAAGGCTTAGAGTAATTGTTTTCAGTAGTATTCTTAATTGAAACCGTACCATCAGCTTGATTAATGTCGTACTTAAAGGCGCCGGAGTAGTTTGGCTCTTGATTACCTTCTGGACCAGTCAAGAAGCTGTAGTTAGGGTTGTAGTTTTGGTCACCCCTGCCAGCAATCTTGTTGAGACCATCTTGGTTCAACTTAATCGTGTAGTGACCGACATTCTTTGGTGCCGTGTCTTTACCACTGACCTTGCCCAGATCAGTGTTGCCTTCGTACCAGTCAAAGTCGTCTAATGTCAACCCGGTAGTATTAAAGGCATCCTTACCGTACAGTGGCTTGCCATCAGCTAGACTAGGTTTCAAGTTATTCAAGAGTTGTTCAAGAGTCACACTGCCAGCCTTACCATCATAAGTCTTATCAGCTGAGCCAGTCTGTTCCAGCTTAGCCGGTGCCGGCGTAATGGTGAAGGTGGCGTCTTGATTGCCTGCACTTTCGCTAGAAATCTCAAAGTTACCTTCAAAATCTGGGTTTTGCTTCAAGATTGCTGCAGTAATGTGGTCGATAAATGTCTGACTCTTTCGATTAAGTTGGATTTTGTATGCCTGACCAGGTTCGACGTCCGTTGGAGCCTGTCCATTTGTTACATAATCTGGGTGACCATCGTCAGGTGTTGGGTTGGGATAATCGACCCAAGTATAGTCACCATCTTGTAGGATGTAATCAATACTGGTGATGGTCCCGTTGATTGAAACTTGGATTTCAGCATGAATGTTATTCTTGCCACCATTGGCTTCATTATTCAACTCAGTCGTTGAAACTGGTTGACCATCATAAACCTTGGTTCCAGATCCAGACAATGTAACATCGACAGTCGCTGCATTAATTGTGTAAGTAGCGCTACCCTTGATGTTAGCGTCTTTATCGCCCCACGTAATTGAAGCGTTACCGAATTTCTTCTTGATGTTAGCAATACCAGCTTGGGTCCAGTGAATTTGGTAGGTTCCAGCATTAGTTGGCAAAGCGGTTGACCAGTCAGTGCCATTGGCAGAAAATTCAACATCGCCTTGTTGCAACTTGTAATCTCCACCATTAGGACCGGTAACTGTAACTTTGATATTATTACCATTATCTTCACTGTTAACATCATCCCAGCTAATGGCTGAGCCAGAGTAGTCACTTGAAGCCTTACCTGACAACGTAGCACTTGCTTCAGCAGAGTAAGTAACTGTGACAGTCGTGTCCTGACTATCTGGAGTAACCGTGACTTGGTCAATGGAGGTCAAAGTTGTCGTTGTTCCATTGACTGTCTGCGTAATGTGAGCGGTGTAGCCGGCTTGAGCAACGTCCTTTTTATCCCATGATCCAGTTTGTTTCCACTCGCCGTATGTAACTTCACCTGAGACCAAATCAACCATTGCTGATCTTGCGAAAGTAACCGTTTGGGTAGTCGTCTTTTCTTCACCCGATGGCAGCTTTTGGGTAATTGTCCGGGTGATGGTCCTATTCAAATCATCTTGAGCAACACCAGTTGGATAATTAGTGCCATCTGGATAGTCCTTACCCGGAGTTTCTGGCAACTTGTCTTGTGGTGTCTTGGGATCCTCTGGGGTTACTACAACCCTATTGCGAACCAGCTTGATCGTTACATTAGTGTTAGAACCCAAAGCCCCCAAAGTAACGCTAGTTGGCTGATTGACTGCTAGTTGATAGCCCTCTGGAATCCGCAACTTGTCACCAAATTCAAGTTTCGAGTTTGGTTCACCAGCAATTACTTGCGTATATTGCACATCAAGTGGTTCGTCATTGTTATCTGCGTCAACGTAGTGAATCATGGCTGATGTCGAAACAACATTCAAGACACCAACTGTTTGGTTGACCATTTCGTAGTTATTAAAGTTAACTTTGCCAGCAAAAAGTTCTCGTACTCTCGCCATCCCTGCTTCAGTCAAAGTGACCTTGTAACTGCCGTTTTCAGCTGGCAATTCTATAGTTTTATTGCCGGCTTCATCTTCAAAAAGGTAGTAGCCGTTAGCGTTGCCTTTGACTCTCTGTAGAACAACGGTAGTTGTACTACTACCATCCACCATCGCTTGCGGATTGAAGTAATTTTCTGGATCAAAGTCACTTGACGAGCTAACGGACTGTACCGATGCTGCAAACGATACCGGCATTTTAGCCTTTTCAATAACGTATGGACCCTAGGTCTTGACAGTCCACTCAATATTATCCTTGTTTAAATTAGCAATCTTGTTCTGACCAGCCTCGGTCAATCCAATAGTATAGTTACCTGCGTTAGTCGGAGCCTCTGTTAATGCACTGCCAATCTTATTGCCTTTAGCGTCACTCAAGTACCATTCGTAGTCTTCTCCGGCTATTAAACCAAGCTTAGTTACATCAGAAACGTTTGGCAGAGTAATCGGTCCTAACGGCTCTTTGCCATTAACAGTAGTAATTGTCAATGATGGCTTAAGGTCAGTGACAGCCTTGCCGTCATAGGTCTTGTTGCCCGCAGCAGACACAGTTACCCCTACTTTAGCCTTTTCAACCACAAAGTCAGCAATGTTAGGCTTGGTGTCACTAAAGTCGTACTTGTAGCCAGTTTTCTCTGACTTCTCTGCAATTTCCTTCTCAACCTTGTCAACCCCACTTTTAGTTAAGAGAACAGGGTAGGTGCCAGCATTAATCACTGGAGTCGTCAGAGGGTCGCCATTTTCGTCTAAGAATTGCAGATCATCGGCTGTGAGTTCCACAGACACTTTTGTTATCTTATCTACGTTTTTATCAGAAGCTGGATTACTAATGTCGAGCTCACCAAGATACTTGCCTTTTGCCTTTTTTTGGTTGATTTTCTGCGCTTCACCATTGTAAGTGACGGTTTGTGGTCCAGAAAGCGTGATCTCACCTTTGAAGATAACGTTAATTGGCACTTTTAAGTTGTAGTAATCTCCCTTGCTATCGCTTTGGATGACAATCCCGTTACCGCCGTGAGCACCCTTTGGCACATCAATGCGGACAATGGCGGTTTGCTTACCACCAGTTAGTTCACCAGTTTCGGGAGTTAAACCAGTCACTGTCATCCCTGGCTTGTACTCCTTCGTTGCTTCTGAGAATGTTCCTTCGTTAGGATTATTAGGATCTTTATGGAAGTCATAGCCGATGTAAGAAGCATCAGCAGCAGTGTAGTCAGTCAGCTTGCTTGCAGCTTGTTTGTTAGCAATAGTGTAATCGCCAGTTTGGTGGTCAGTATCAACATCTTGGTTGTGGCTACCATTAGCGTTGAACCATTGGTTACCTACTCCATCAATCTTTGGAATGACGACCACGTTCAAGTAAACCTTGACGGTATTGGTAGTGCCAAGTTTCTTATTCTTAATGTTAACTGTAAATTGTGCTTGGTTCGACTTCTCGTTGCTCAAGTTAGCAGCTGCATCACTGCCTACTTCGGTAAATCCCTTACTAAAGGTTAGTTCGTTGTCCTTAAGAACATCTGCGTCAAATTGAACCAAGGTACTTGGATCAGTGGGCAAGTCGCCACCTTCAACTACGTAGTAGTTAACGAAGCGGTCGATAGTGACGATTCCGTGTGATGGCGTTGATTGGGCGCGGCCAACCACATTACCGTTAACATCAGTCTGAGCATAATCTGCGTAGATGTAGACGTTGGAGTATTCACCCCACTTAGTCCAGTCAGGTTCTGTGGAAGTGACTTTGCCAGATGCGGCCACTTGTTGAACCTTACCCTCGCTGTCTTTAACTTCATAAACCCAGTTACCATCGCTATTTTGATAGCAAATGTTGCCTTTTGCATCCTTACCAGCATAGTGGAAAGTGGTGCCGTCTGGGAAGGCACTCTTGTTTTGCACTAATTCTGCAGCGGTTTTGGCTTCACCGTAAGCAAAGTCACCACCTGGGTTGTACGTTTTGGCCTTACTTTGGGCAGTGACTTCAATTACACCGTCAAACCAGCGTTTTTGTTGGCCGTCACTTATCCCATTTGGCATCGGCAAGTGGACTTTGAGGAAACCTTGTTTCGTCTCACCAGCCTTATCAAAAGTCATTGGATCAGCTTGTGTTTTACCAGTTGCGTCCGACACCCAAGTAAAGGTCGTACCAGCCGGCCACTTACCGTCTAAAGTTGTCGGATTTTTGAGTAAAATTGCAGCTTTGTCGCCGGTTAGAGTAACGCCCCCGTTAGAAACGTCGATAATGTTGTCTTGCACATCCTTAGCTACTGGACGGTCAATGATGTAAATGTCGCCATCTTGAGCATAGTACATGCTGTCTAGATATTCTTTAGAGCGAAGAATCGCTCTAAGATTCATTGGGCCATAGCCACCACCGCCACTAAGCTGCCCCCATGAGCTATTAGTGCCGAGGCTGTCAAAAGCCTTAGCAATTTCATCTCTAAAAGGGATGGTAACATTTGCTGAGTTGCTAGTACTCAACAGCGGGATTTGGCTTTGCCCGCTTGCTACGAAACCACCGTAGTATGGATTATATTTGAAGGTGAAATGCCGATTGTTATCAGAATCCAGCACTGCAGGACTTGCATTCTTAATATAAGATCCAGTAACCTGGCCGTCGATGGCCGGCAACATCTCATTTTTGACATATTCTAAATTGTCGTTATCGTTCAGCGCGTTAACTACTGCACTAGGTCCTTGTATAGCCATTGGACCACCCGGTTGATACTGCGGAAGCTTGAAAGAATCCCTAAAGATATATAGTGGATTACTATCTGGCAGATCCTTTGGGGCAACCTGAATTACTTGGAATTTATGGTGTTCAGCATTCGGAACATTGATCCAGATTTCCATCGAGTCCGCATCAGGATTGGGCGCACCTGGGGTATTATTAAAATCACCAACAGCACCGATCCCAAGGGCATAAGCTAAGGCATAGTCTTGGTAACCATTAGCAGCTGTACCATAGAAGTAGCGGCCAAAACCAGTCGAGTTTTCACTTGAGGCATCAGCAACCGTTGAATCGAAGTAACCTTCACCTTTGTCACCCGCAGATACGGCTCCATTATTACCTTTTTGAACATAGACTGGTTGGCCCGTATCCGCTTTTAGTGGTAAGTCCTTTACTAAATATGGAATATTAACGGTAACCGCACCGGTGTTAAGTAAATTAGCATACTGGGTGGGGTTGGATTGGTTAGGTGTAATCTTAACCTGAAAGAACTTAATCCCAATTGATGAAGTATCAATCTGCTTAGGCAGTTCGATCGAAAACTCATCAAAATTAAAGCCAAGACTATTTGTGGTGTCATCTCCGATATAAGGGACTAAAATCGTCGTCCGATTCAAATCGTTGCCTGCAGAATCTTTTTCATTCCATTTTGGATCGTAAATCATCATCCCGTTGGCATCTGGTTGCTGGGCTGAAGTTGGTGCTCCATCACCAATGTTATTGATGTAGTAATAACGATTATTAGCCGCACCATTAAGGGTCATTGCTGGGGCAAGGGCATATGCTGAAACATTGACAGAAGTTGTTTTGCCATCTTCATAAGTCACCAAAACTGTGCCGGATAAGATGTTACCCATACCATTTGGGTCGACAGATTCGGTAAGTGATTTTTCCCAAGTGATTTTGGCACCAGCTTGTTTCAACTCGGCGGCGTTCTTGATAAAGACGGCGGCGTTGCCAGCAATATCTGTCCCCTTCATGACAGCGTTCATTTCACCTGTGATTTCATCCATCGACTGAACGCCTTCTGGTGCAATGTTTGTATCGCCTTCTGTGTTTGTATTGCTTTCTGGTGCAGCCGCAAAGCTGACCGTTGGTATACTTCTAGCTGCTCCTGGCTGCTCGGGGACATTAGACTTTTGCGGCTCTCCCGCTACTGAAGCACTTGACGCTGCTGAGCTATCACCCTGTTTTGCTGCATTACTACCCTCTGGAGAAGATGAAGCAACAGCAGGCGTATCTGACTTTTCTGCACTACTACTAGCACTACTGTTCACTTCCTCAACTTGCGGTTCTCTCGTTGTCCCTGTCGCAGGGTCATCCGCAGCCGCCGCGTTGGACGTCATTACGGCCGCACTGGCCCCTAAGGTGAAGAAGAAGGTCGCACAGGCAGTAATCCACTGCTTCTTTGCCTTATAGAGGCGATAAT
Organism: Limosilactobacillus caccae; assembly: GCF_900156885.1. Classification (GTDB taxonomy): domain Bacteria; phylum Bacillota; class Bacilli; order Lactobacillales; family Lactobacillaceae; genus Limosilactobacillus; species Limosilactobacillus caccae. Next base: position 399,662 of record NZ_FTOY01000011.1, on the reverse strand, counting down.
TTTTTCTTTGCGAATTGACGTTATTTAAACGGTTATTCTTACCCATCGTATTTCCCCCATTTACTTTCTTGTGATCGATTCACCGAAATAATCTTTCTCTCTCGATATTAGATACCCTATTTATCATTTTCGGAAGAACAAAAATCACATTCCACATATCAAGAACTATTATCACGAACTTTGCTGAAAGATTGCAGAAAATCCTCGCCTGATTACCCTTGTAACCAATGGTGAGGACTCGTGTCATACCGCAACTTCCGTTAATTAAATCTGGAAATCATTATCAACCCCCGATTTCGTGTTATTAGTTCTTTAATGAATTGTTTGCGTAATTATCAACCAACAGTGCTTTACTATCCCAACAATTCGGTCAAAAATGATTTTGCAATCACAACCGTTATAGTTTTCACCTGTTATCATAACACGCATTCAACGAAAAGTTTATTAATTAACTATAAAAATCGTTTTAAAATAAATAAAGTTTTTCCAACAATAAACTGTTAAATATCTCACTTGTACATGCCCGTGAATGGGCAACGCTTATCAAGTGACTGGAACATATTTACCTTACAATAAAATAGGGCCATACGCAACTACTGCGTCTTTAACCGCCAATGAATTCGTAAGCACTTTATCGCCTAAAATATCAAACTGAAAGCGTGCCCAATTTTGCCGTAAAAAAAGAAGCGTTTAGTTGAAAGTCTAAACGCTTCTTCGAGCTCGCTATCTTGATTTATTACCGCCGTTTCTTGCCTAAGCCAAGGCCAGCAGCAAGTGCGCCAATCAGGCTGCCAATACCCAGTGCCATCACGGCCTTCGCGTTAGCGTTACCCGTTTGTGGCAACTGCTTTGCCGCTGTTGCTTGGGCAGGTGTCGACTGGCTTGCGTCCGCAACCGTCTTCGTTACCGCTGGACTAGCAGCACTCGTTGCCTTTGCTTGCCCATCGGCTACCGGTGTGGCGCTAGCAGAACTTCCTGCTGTCGTCGATTGGGCCGGGCTAGCTGAATCAGCTGGCGTAGACGGTCCTGTCGGTTCTGCCGGCGTTACTGGGTTAGTTGGCTGGCTTGGCTCGTCAGCCGGTGTCCCTGGCACTGCAGGTTCTGCCGATGTCGCATTGCCATCAGCGACGAGTTGGTAGATAAAGACGGTGGTCTCGTCACTATCGCCGAATGTTCCGACCGCGTTGTAGATCTTCTTGGCGATTAGCTTGTAGACCTTCCCGTCAGCGGTGGTGATTGTCGTCTTCAGGTGACCATTACTGTTAAAGTCTTGGCCATTCTTGAAGGCATCCCCACCATTAACGGTCTCCGCAATCTCGTTACCGAACTCATCAAGGTACTTAATCGTCAACTTAAGGGTCGTCTTTGGTGCCGCACCCTTTTCCCGGTATACGTAGATGGTCAACTCACTGTGGTCGCTAAACTCACCAGTCGTGTTGAAGCTCTTGGCTGGCACGAGTTGGTAAGTCTTCCCATCCTTGGTAATCTCGGCTTGCTCGAACGCTGCTGCATTGAACGCCTCACCAGCTTGGTACTTGTTGCTATCGGTTACTGACGGTTGTAATTTGTTCCCATCTTCATCCTGGTAGCGAATCGTCAACATGTACCGGCCATCGTGAACTGGCGTGCTTGGCTGGTCCGGTTCACTTGGTGTCGTTGGCGTTACCGGCGTCTCTGGCGTTGGAGGAACATCTTCCCCTGGGGTGCCCGGCTCCGCAGGTTGACCAGGTTCCGCTGTACTTGGTTGGTCCGGTGTTGTCGGTGTTTCCGAAGTAGCTGGTACATCCGGAATTGTCGGTTCACCCGGCTGGTCAGGCTCGCTCGGTCCTGCTGGTTTGCTTGGCGTTTCATCACCAGGGGTATCCGGCGTCGTTGGCGTTACCGGTTCTTCGGGTGTCCCTGGGTGGGTTGGCTCTTCTGGCTTATCACCCGGTGTTTCACCTGGTTGACTTGGCTGAGCTGGTTCCCCATCCCCTGGTTGACTTGGCTGGTCCGGTACAACTGGTGTGTCGGGTTTGCCAGGCTTTTCAGGAGTTGCGGGCTCACCCGGTTCTTCTGACGTCACTAGCTTGTAGACATAGGTCGTCGTGACATCCCCACCAGCGATTGAACCGCTCGCGTGCTTGCTTGCGACTAGTTCGTAAGTCTGACCATCCTTGCTGATCGTGGTCTTATCGTAGCTGCGCTTAGCACCGTCGAATTGGTCACCATCGTGGAAGGCAGTTGGGTCCTGGACATCCGGGATGATCTTATTGCCGTTTTCGTCAACGTATTCGATCGTCCAAGTATAGGTCTTCGGGGATGGTATTTCCGGCGTCGTCGGTTGATCTTCACCAGGCGTCGTTACCGTATCCTTGCTGTAGTAAACGGTAAAGTCAAGGTCCTGAGAGTCGTGGCCGACCGTTTGCGCGTCAATCATGTGCTGGTCAGGTGTGTACCCACTGATTGTCGGGCTAGTGACACTGGCAAAGTCCTGGCTAGGCGTCCATTCACCCCAGGTGGTCTTGCCGGTGACCTTGTCCTTTTGCCCGCTTCTGCTAAAGCTGAGTTTAACCGTCTTATCAGCGGCGGCCGGCTTACCACTGTCCTTGTAGACGTAGTGGATTGTTTCACTGACCGTCTTCGTCGCCGTTACTTCTTCCGTATCGTGGAAGTAGTAAACATTAACGACGATGTCATCAGTAGCCGGTACCCCGTCAGCGGCTAAGACTTCTTGTCCGCTACCATCAGCAGTATGGCGAATAAGCGATGGCGTCTTCGCGTAACCAGTAACTGCTGGTGATTTAACTGCCGGGTAGTTACTGTCAGTTGACGTTACCACCCATGAGTTTTCATCGTTCAATGCTGGATCAACTTTACCGTCCTTGCCGGCATAGCCGATGAATGAACCATCAACGGCATCGTAAACCGGTGTCCGTGACCAGGTAATCGTCTGAACCACGTCATCATGGACCTTTTCGCCGCTAACATCGTCAAGGTAGTGGATTGTCCGCGTTTGCGTTACCTTGGTCAGCTTCTTATCTTGCGCGTTCGCAGGATAAGTTGGCTTGTCCGCAGGGGTCACTGGCGTTTGGTCATGAACGTAGAAGATGTTTTGCGTCTGGTTACCCTTGCTTGGGTCCGCAGCCGCTGCTTCAACCAGTTGACCTTGCTTATCGTCCGCGTGTTGCTTCTTCGACTGGTCCTTTTGGTAACCGTGCTTGGTCAAGTCTGGTGATTCAACTGCTGGGAATTCGTTCTTATCCCATGACTGCTTCTTACCATCTTGCTCCAGTGAAACTGGTGTCCATGAGGCTGGATCATTTTCGTCACCCGTTGGCAACAATAAGAACATCCCAAATGGGCTCATCATTGGATTGCCGTCCTTATCCAGTTGGGCAAAGCCAAGGAGGTGACCATCAACTAAGTCATAGACCGGTGTCCGCTTCCAGTTAAGCTTTTGCGTAATGCTCTTAGCTCCCTTACCGGCTAGTGAACCAGCACCGGTTTGCGGGTTACCAGTCTTGTCATCGTAGTAGTTAATCGTCCGCGTTTGGCTGGTTTCAGTAATGATTTCCTTCGCTTCTTGCGGCTTCGTCGTCGTTTGCCCGTGAACCAGGTAAACGGTGATTTCCCGCGGCTGATCGCCAAGGGTTAAGTCTGACTTGACTGGACTGGTCTCTTTGACAAGTTTCCAACCGTCCTTAGTAAAGTCCCATGGCGTAGCACCGTTATTAAAGACGGCGTCCCCCTTATGACCAGCTAAGGAGATATCGTGCTGACCATTTTCGATTACTTTCCCGTCTTGGTAATGGTCCTGATTGAGGCCATTTACGTCAACGTAATTAATCTTAAGCGATGACTTCTTTTGGTAATGCACGGTGATTTCGACGTCACTAGGCTTCTCGTTGTCCTTGCCTACTGAAATCTTGACAGGGTTAACTTCACTGTGGTTAGCTGACACATCAGTAGCCGCAGTCTTCGTCATGTCCACATCATAGCCATCAACCTGAGTCTTGTGAATTGGGAATTCAGAATTAGTTAAGTTTGACTTCCAGCCAGTGATGACATCCTTGCCTGTTTGGTTATCGTGGTAACCTTGCGGAGTCAAAATCATCTCAGCGGTTGAGTCGCCCTTGATTGAATTGCCATCTTGGTCAACGTAATGAACAGTCTCGTTAACAGTCATTGGTTGAGTTTGGAGGTTACTGTGCTTGTGTTTTAAGTAAACGTAAAGGTCTGATGGAGTCTTGTCAGTCAACTTGCCACCATTGATTTCAGGATTTTGCGTTACTAATTCCCATTCATTTGAATCGTAGCCCCAAAGTTTGTCGGAGAAGTCGTCACCAACGTGGCCATCGACTGTAAAATTATGACTTTCATTATCAATCGTTGAGCCATCATTAGGAGTGAGGTCCTTAGCGTCTTTATCGACACATTCAACATCAATGTAGTGAACAGTTGTCTTAGCCTGCTTCTTCAAAACTACGTAAACGTTGACGTTTTGATCTTCTGTTGCAGTCTTAGCAACCTTGCTTGGATCGTAGGAGATTTCGTTGATGGACTCGCCATCTTCAACCTTCTTACCATCTTGATCATTGTGGTAAACATAGTCGACATCGTAACCGTCTGGCTTGCTATCAAATGAAAGACTAGAGAAACCAGGTTTATCGGATGTCCAATCATTAGGGATGTTATCTCCAGTGACGTTATCTTTTTTACCAGTTTGAATCAAAGTAAGGTGTTGGTCATTTACTTGCGTGATTGGCTGACCCTTTTCGTCTTTGATTGGGTTGCCATTTTCATCAACATAATGAACCGTTTCAGTCACTTTGATGGTCTTAGGAGTTAGATCACTAGTGACATGCTTCAAGTAGACGTAGATATCATTTGGTGTATCCTTGGTCAACTTCATGTCCTTGTTAACGTTTGATGGATTTTCAGCAAGAACCCAGCCGTCTTTAGCGTAATCCCATGGAGTCTTATCGTCAGGGAAGATTGAATCGTTGATGTGACCTACGTGGTTAACATCATGGCCATCGATAGCTGAACCATCATTCTTGTCAAAGCCAGTAGTCTTCTTACTGTCATTTACATCAATGTAGTGGATGTGAGTTTCAGCTTTTTGGTTGTAGTAAATAGTAATATCAACATCCTTAGGTTGTTGATTGTTTTCAACAGTGATTGGGACTTCCTTAACCTTGTTGTAATCGCCAGTTACATCAGTTGACTTGGTCTTGTCCTTATCAATGTCATAACCGTTGATTGCAGTGTCAAAGTTAGGGAACTTAGAATCCTTGAGATCTGCCTTCCAACCTGTGATGACATCCTTCTTAGTATGTTCATCATAGTAACCTTGAGGAGTCAAAGTCATCTTAGCAGTCGAATCATCCTTAATTGACTTGCCATCTTGATCAACGTAATGAACAGTTTCGTTGACAGTCATTGGTTGAGTCTTGATTGCACTATGCTTATGCTTCAAGTAAATGTAAAGGTCTGAAGGAGTTTTGTCAGTCAACTTGCCTTTGTCAATTTCAGGACTTTGAGTCACAAATTCCCATTCATTTTGATCAAACTTCCAAAGCTTGTTTGAGAAGACATTCGTATCACCAACGTGGCCTTTGACAGTGAAGTCATGACCTTTGTTTTCGATAGTTGAACCATCTTTTGAAGTAAGATCCTTGGCATCTTTATTTACGCCTTCAACATCAATGTAGTGAACAGCTGTCTTAGCCTGCTTCTTCAAAACTACGTAAACGTCGACGTTTTGATCTTCGGTTTCGTCAGTCTTAACCTTGGATGGATCGTAGTAAACCTCCTTGATAGATTTACCATTTTGATCTTTATCGTCAATTTTTATGCTGTTTTGATCCTTGTGGTAAACTTTGTCGACATCGTAGCCAGGAACATCCTTAGTTGGAAGAGTAGAGAAGCCCTTCTTATCTGCACTCCAACCATCAGGGATGTTTTCCTTGATAGCCTTATCGTACTTACCAGTTTGGGTCAAAGTAAGGTTTTGCTTGTTGGTTTCAACGATATCATGACCGTTTTCATCCTTAACTGGGTTACCATCTTCGTCAACATAGTGAACTGTTTCAGTGACATTGATCTTCTTTGGATCCTTAATGTCAGTGGTGTCATGCTTCAAGTAAACATAGACATCGTGTGGAGTATCCTTAGTTAACTTCATGTCCTGGTTAACGTTTGATGGATTTTCAGCAAGAACCCAACCAGCTTTTTCGTAGTCCCATGGGGTCTGGCCAATAGGGAAGATTGAGTCATTGATGTGACCGATGTGATCAACATCGTGGCCGTCGATTGCTGTACCGTCGTCTTTGCTGAAGCCTGAAGTCTTGTCACTGCCATTGACATCGATGTAATGGATGTGGGTTTCAGCCTGTTGCTTGTAGTGAACCGTAATAGTTACGTCATCTGATTCATGGGTGACAGGAACAGCTGCAACATCTTTATCATTATTGAAGATATTTTCAGGATTATCCTTGTCGCCGTTAGTGGCTTCTTGGTCTAAGTCATAACCTTCAGCCGTGGTTGGGGCTTTGTCAAAACCACCGTTGACAATAGCTCCAGATGAAGCCCATCCAATAATGACATCGTTGCCTGTCACATCATCGTGGTAACCTTCAGGTGTGAAGGTAATTTCACGACTAGTGGTGTCCTTGACATCCTTTGGAAGTGGCTTGCCATCTTGGTCAACGTACTTGATTGTTTCATTCACTGTCTTAGGTTGCGTCGTAAGACCACTTTGCTTGTGCTTCAAGTAAACATAGATATCCTTGGTGCCATCATTTACTTGGCCCTTAGTGGCAGTACTTGGAAGTTCAACAGTAGCTAATTCATAGCCAGCCTTGTCGTAATTCCAAGGAGTATTTTCGTAGTCTGTACCGTATTCCGTGTCTGCATCTACTGGCGTTTGCTTGTGTTCACCAAGTTCTTGACCATCAGTAGAAGTAAATTCCTTCTTGTCAGGGTTCTTACGGGCATCCCCGTCAACGTCAACATAGTGAATCGTCACATTACCGTACTTAGGAACAAGGTAGATAGTCTTAGTGATATCGCCATCACCAAAGGCTTCCTCAGTACCGATTTCGTCTGTTTGAGCTAACTTGGTATTCGGATTATCCTTAGTTACTACCGTGTAGTTAGGATACTTCTTAGCCATCTCTTCGATAATTGCTTGGTAACGATCGCTAATTGAAGTCTTAGAGTTGACTTGGTCTACGCCAGACTTTGTTTCTGAGAACTTGTCGCCAGTTTGCCCCAGTCCAAGGATACTTTCTGGAACTAAAGTCTCTTTTTCATTACCATCTTTATCTTCAAGGACGACCTTGTAATTTACTCTCTGACCCTTTACTAGGTAGACATAGTAGTTTTGGTTAGAGTAACCACCAGAACCGAGGGGATTATACAGTTCATTACCATTGTATTCATGCGTACTAATATCAGAAGCATATTGGTCAAAGTTATGCTGACCAGTAGTTTCCTTATCGCGTTGAACAACGTAATAGCCGTCTTTAGCCAATTTTTCAAGAATCTTGGCATCTTGCTCGCTATTGTCATAAGTGTAGCCATCATGGTTTTCGTTAATCGTCAAGTTGGCCTTAACGCCATCGTTGCCTTCATCATCAATATCAAGTTCGTAACCATTACTGTAGTTATAAGCATATTTGGTGCCATCAGGTAACTTAACACCGTAGTCATTAAAGATTCCTCGACGAGTCTCTTCATCCATTGGGTCTTGATCAGTTACATCAACATAGTGAATAGTGACTGACTGGTAAGTGCTATCAGGATTCTGTTCAGATAATACAATTGGAGCATAGTGCAGATTAATAATCTGTGGGTCAGAATCCGTCTTACCATCATATTCAGTATTGTTGTAAACAAAACGGTCGCCATTACTAATAGTTAGGTATTTGTTACCATCTTTATCAGTAGTAACTGTTGAACTATTTAAACCATCGACAGAAATAGTCCAAGCGCTATTAGTTTGATCGTTAAGCGGCAGTGAATCAGTATTGCCTGAATCTTTATTAGTTAAGTAATCAATAAGATTTAATACTGCCGAGTCACCGATACAGTCACTATCAAAGCTGCTGTTTTCTTTTAATTTATCAGGATCAACCGTATGAGTAATGGTGATTTTATTACCAGAACCGTTCTTATCAGTCAAAGTTACCTTTTGAATATAGTGACCATTGCGGACATACAGTGGGGAATTATTATTAAGTGATGATTGACCAGCATTACTTTCATCAATAAATGGATAAACAGGAATCTGGTTACCTTCTTCATTAATATGAATCCGCTCATTAAAGCCCTGTGAACCGAAATTATCATCAGTAAATGGGAACTGTGAGCTCTTGCCCGATAATTTGTAAAGCTGAGCAAAGTTACCGTTTTCTGCCATTTCCAACATTTGCTGCAATGTATCTTGGTCAGCCTTAGGATTTTCTTGAGCCTTCTTGATCGCTGCGATCAATTTTGCTTGCTGGTCTTTATCAGAAACAATATCTTTTGGAATAGCGAAATCTTTCAAGGCATCATTCTTAGCATAAGGATCGTTGTCACTGGTAATGTAAATGTCTTGTGGTTGCTCGTTAACTGGCGTATAAACAACAACGAAGTTTTGCGTATTGAATTTAGCAAATGACTTAGTTCCATCATTGCTTGTATCTCCGTCTGCTATGTCATCATACCCATGTGCTTTTTGTGCGTCAGCTAAGGTATCATAGCCATCCAACCCTTGAATCCAGTTCTCAGTCAAGTACTTATAATCATCCTTTAAGCCATTACTGTCATAAGTGCCGTCTACATAGTAAACCTTGTAAGTGTAACCATCTTTCTTCAAGTCATTATCAGTAGTCTCAAAGTTAATGTCATCACTTGGCTTACCATCTTTACCAATATTGCCAGCAACTTCCAGCGTATTATCTTGGCCAGGGAACATAGTAATCAAGTTTGCGTGGCTAGGGATGTACTTAGCTTGTTGCTTCAAGTTAACCGTGATCTTACCAGCAGGAGCCTTATCATTATCAGTTACAGTAGTTTTACCCGTAATTTGATCAATAGTGATTGTCTTACCGTGTTTATTATTTGGATTGAATAATTCTTCGCTATGTTCACTAATAGCCTTATTAATATCATTAGTACTTACTGCTGGAATTGAGCCATTAGTTGCATATCCCGGAATATGATCTGGATCCTTTGTCCCATATTCGATGTTATCAGACACTTTGGTTCCATTTGGCTTAACCTGATGAGTTTGCGGATCATAAGAAACAATAATCGTACCGGATGCAACGTTAGTTTCTTTTTCTGGATCTTTGAGTTCTGTACCATCAATTGCAGATACACTATCAACTTCACGGTTAATTTCAACATCAAAAGTTGGGTTGTAGTGAGCTACTTGATGGTAAACAACTGAAATGTTGCCAGGTTCAAGTGAATCATCTTCAACGACATTAGAAGTGTACTTGTCACCGTCTTTAGTAACTTCAACTTTGAAACCATGCTTGTTGCCAGCATTGAATAATTGATCTTGATTATCAGTTAAAATCTTTTGAATATCAGCATCTTGAGGTCCAGTTAACTTACTATCTGTTGGATCAACAGTGTAACCGTCAATCTTAGGTGCATTGTCTTCACTGTAATCGAAATCAGAACCTACGTTGCTGATGCTATTAATCTTATGACTGTCTTTATCATAGTCAGTCGTAATTGTAGCTGAATTAAAGTTATCTTTCTTCGCAGGATCGTGAATTGATTTACCAGTAGCATTTGAAACGTAATCAATTTCACGACTAATTGAAATCTTTGCCTTTGGGTTGTAGTGAGCTACTTGATGGTAAACAACTGAAATGTTGCCAGGTTCAAGTGAATCATCTTCAGTTACCTTGGAAGTGTACTTGTCACCAACTTTAGTAACTTCAACTTTGAAACCATGCTCACTCTTAGAGTTAAACAGTTGCTCTTGATTATCAGATAAAATCTTTTGAATGTCAGCATCTTGAGGACCAGTTAACTCACTATCTGATGGATCAACAGTGTAACCGCCAATTTCAGGTGCATTTTCTTTACTGTAATCAAAATTGTCTGGAACGTTACTCATGTTGGTAAGTTCGTTAGTATTTTGATCATATTCAGTTGAAATAGTAGTTGAGTTGAAGTTATCTTTCTTAGTTGTATCCTGAAGTGATATGCCAGTAGCGTTTGAAACGTAATCAATTTCACGACTAATTGAAACGTTAACTTTTGGATTATAGTGAGCTACTTGATGGTAAACAACTGAGATATTACCAGGTTCAAGAGAGTCATCTTCAACTGGTTCAGAAGCTTTGAATTGACCTTTTTCATCTTTAGTGATATCAACACGCATACCATGTTGGTGCGAACTTTCAAATAAAGTGCCACGGTTATCTTCCAAGACCTTTTGAATGTCCGTATGACTAGGACCATCTAATTTAGCATCAGCGTTATCCAATTTGTAGTTAGAAACATCATCTTTTGGCTCATATTCTTTATATGAAAGGTGATTACTAATGTCATAAACAATGTAATCCTTAGTCAATGGATCGTAACTGATATCAAGTGAGTCAGCGTCAATGTTTGCTTCATTTAACGGTTCTTAAGTTTTGAGTCATCTTTACTTGATACAAAAGTAGTCTCACGTGACAAAGTAACATTAGGACTTGAGTTAACGAGCTTGGTTAAGTCAAATGTCACTTGGTTACCATCAAAGTACCAAGTAGAAGTGTCACCCCATTTAGCAACGTCACCACCGTTTTGATTACTTGGATCGCTAGGTTTAGTGAAATCAATTGCATAGTCTGAAAGGCCAGGGTATCTGTTAGTTAATTCTTTTCTGAATTCAGGGTTGTCATTGAGCTTATTGATATCTTTCGAATCAAGTCCGTATTTCTTTAAAGTATCTGAATCAATACCCAAAATCTTCTTAAAGAGATCTTCCTTTTTAAGAATATCCTTGTTGTCTTCTAAGACTAAATCGTCACCGTCAATGTACTCATAAGAGCCGTCTGGCTTTTGATAACGGAACTTAACTTTGATGTGCGATTCTCCGAAGACAGTAATTTTTGCTGAAAGGGATGTGTCATCATCAGTACTTGTCTTACCAGCTTCAACGTTCTTTGGTAATAATTGATCAGACCAAATCTTGTTAGCTACGTATGCAGTCTTACCAGCATCGGTTCTTAAAGTTGGATCAGTCCCTTCAGCAACTACACGATAGAAAGCCTGCGTTGGAACTTTGGCGATTTTAACAGCGACTGCAGTGACTGTTGAAGGATCAGCAGGGAGACTATTTGTGAAATCATTTTGCCAATCATCTTTACTAATATCTGCCATTTTCTTAGACTTATAATCTTTGTTAGTAGTATAGAAGATTTGAACACCTTCAGTAACTTCTTGGCCAGTAGCTACATTTATGACTTTAACTGGCTTTTGTAAATTAAAGTTAAATTCGGACTTGCCATCTTCAGTGTTCGGCATTCTAAGAATAGTAGTAAGATGTGTTACGTCATTAGAATCAGCATTCATAATCGTGGAGCTGAACTTCATGTTCTTTGAGCCCTTATCGTCAGATTTACCAACTGCAGCATAGGAGGGAAGCAAGTTACCCACAGCTTCAGTCGTTGTTTGGGTAACTGTGGCAGTTACTAATCTCCATTCATGATTGCTAGTATATGCCCAGTATGAATTCTTATTGTTCTCAACAAAGGCATCGGTTTTTAGATCTTCTTCGTCTTCAGGATATCCTCTGTAAATGTAAGATGGGTTATCTGTATCAAAAGGATCATAGCTTTTTTGTCCATCTGGTACAGTAACATATACATCCCAGTAGCTCTTAAGAGTTTTATTATTGATTACGGCTGCATTGTCTAAATGTAAGGTAAATGGTTTATTAATGATATCTTCACGTTTACCACCCTTGATTTGAATTTTAACAACAGTTCGACCGTTAACATCAAAGTAGCTGACTGTAGCGTTTTTAGGCAAGTTGCTGATAGGGTTATCAGGATTAAGTACTGCATTTATTGGTATGATTACATGGTAAGTTAAATTAGGAACTTCGTCCTGAACATCAAGTTGCGTAATTGTCAGAGTACCGCCTGTGGCACCGGCTTGTTTACTAGGCTGATTGGCTTCTGCTTCGTTTTGATTAAAATGGATATCTGTATCCGGATTTTTATCTAAAACAATTTGGCCTTGGTACCAAACGCTGTCGTTACTTGTTGGATCATGTTTTGGATTAGTTTTTGAGTCAGGAAGAGTAAGAGCAATTTTAGTAATTAATTGATCTAAATTACTTACCTTATCACCTTTAGCAGGTTGAGACTTGTCAGTCTTTTCAGCAGTTCCATTATTATCACCACGGTATTGTTTTGCTAAAACACCCATTAAATCAATGCTGAACATTTTGTGGAATGGGTCAACTTTGTCTGAATGAACATGAATATTCTTAATAAACTTTCCAGCTGGAGCGGTAGGAATGTTATCTTTAGTAAATTTATCAGACTTTGAGCCATCAGTGTATTCGTATTGGAATACTGGATTTGCATCACTGGTGTCATTATTGACAATGGTAGAAATATTCATACCATCTGGCACAATAACCGTTGCATCAACGCCATTAAGAGTTTCATTAGCTTGACTGCTTATACTTACGTTTCTATTTAATGCGTGGATACCCTTGTCACTATCTTCTCTGGTAGTAATCCATTCGGGTTGATCAGGGAAGTATTTATGTAATTTTTCATTGTGCTGGTCTGGAGTGATGTTTCCCGCAAGCAAATCACCAATTGGAGTATTTTCGATAGTATTATTTGTACCAAGAAGAACGGCTTTAAGTGGCACGGTGTGATCCTGATCAGACTCATTTTTAATAGTGATATCATCAGCACCAGAAATAGTTGTCTTATCAGCTACTTTTTGATCAATTTTACCGACGATATAGAAGTCATGTTGAACAGGATAGTTCTCAGCAGATTGAGAAGCGCTAAGTTTTAATTCTTTTAACTGGTCGTCATTGATCTTAGGAAATGTAATTATAAGTTTATTTCCATCTTGTTTGATCGAAAGATGACCGTAGTCTTTAAACCATTTAGGACTGTTAGCCTTAGTTTTTGCTTCGTTTAGAATAAAATGTTCTGGCACTGGAACCGTTAATGTTGTTCCTTGATTAAAGATTGGATTAATTCCAGCAGCCAAGCGCCATTGATAGTCAACATTAGGTAAAACTTGTCCATTTGAAACATATTGATGATCCATAGTGTAAATGTTGTGAAGACTATCGTTTTCACCATTATTATTTTGCCAATAAATGTACGGCTTATGATGGACTATTTGTTTGAAAGTAGTGTTTTTAATTTTTTGACCATTTTTATACACGTCAATGGCAATTTCGTAAGTTCCATCCTTGCGTACGACTGTTGGGTCAAAAGTACCATTTGTTTTGATTGCAATAATTTGATTGTAGGTACCAGAACCCTTCATCGTGTCACTGAATTCATATTCATTTACGTTTTCGCTTACTTTACTAACTGTTGCTTTATTTTTTTGATTATCAGCTGGTGTTAAATTATATGTGTTAGAAATATCAATTCCGTCAGATGATGGATGAATTTTGAAAGTAAATTTATCACCATCAACATAGTCATTAGTCTGGAAGTTTACTTGAACATCTTTTCCAGTTTCAACAGTTACCGTATCTTTATAGTCACTATTTTCGTCAAGAAAATTAATATTTGTTGTCTTCTCAGCTTTACTTTCAGCCAAAGCTTGCTTAGATACTGGTGAAGATGCTTGCGGAACAGTAAATGTCTGCATTTCCGGCGTAGTTGCAGTTTCATCCCCTACGCCGCTAGCAACTGGCGCATTATGTTGTGCTGGTGTCTCCCCTTCGCTTTGCACGTCTGTGTCACCTGCACTACTTGTGCTTGTGGTGGCCGCAGTAGTATTCGACGGCGCATTATCAGCGTGCGCTGTGCTTGCCATCCCGAACAGTAATGTCGTACTCAGCAAGACACTTGCTACCCCAACCGACAGCTTCCGCAACCCATAGTGCGGCACCCGGTCAGCTTCTTGTTGCATTTTATTCCATTGGTTATTTTTCGATACCATTTATCAAAACCCCCGTTTTCGATTTTCAGTAATGCATTGATTATTCAATTTTGTGTAATAAGTATTCCCTACTATAACAACTACTAGATCACGCGTGCTTTTTTTGCAATCATTTTTGTTATAGCATTCACTACTATGATAACACGCAATTAATCGGAATGGTTCGCTATTTTACTATAAAAATATTTTTAGATCATTAGTAAAAGCAAACCGCTCAATGCCTCACAAACAAGCCTTCGCCTACCCCTAGTGGGCGCAAGCTTATCATGTGACTTCACCTATTCACAATACCGTAATTGAAATTATCGTGCAACTCCCCTTCAACGCTGGCTAAATAGGCACCGTCCCCGATCAATGCCTAAAGCATCAGCAAGAAAACGCCACCAGCACAACCGAAATTTAAAAAATGACCGCCAGCGTCTGGTTTACCAAACGTTGGCGGTCATTGTGATTGATGGTGGCATGACGATACTAGCTCATTCACGCCTTTTCCCATCCCCCGGCCGAATAATAAAAGAAATAAGTGCAAACAGGCGATCAACTGACCGGCCGATTGCCAGGAAATGGAAAGTTATTTAGATTAAGTGGACACCCTTGTCGACATAGATAACATCGCCGACGACCCCGGTTGACATGTCACTCATCAAGAATGCGCAGGCGCCACCGATTTCAGTCGTCGTGACATCGACGCCATCCACCGTCCGCGACTGCGATTCCTTCAAGAGGTCGCTATGTCCCTTGATCCCGGTGACCGCGAGGGTCTTCACCGCCCCAGCTGAGATGGCGTTGACCCGGACGTTCTTTTCGCCGAGATCCCGTGCCAAGTAGCGGACGTTCGCCTCCAAGGCCGCCTTGGCAACGCCCATCACGTTGTAGTTTGGCACTGCCCGTTCCGAACCAAAGTAGGTTAAGGTAACGATACTTGCCGGAGCGGTCAACAGGTCTTGCTTCTCCGCTTCTTTACTAACGGCTAATAGTGAATAGGCGGAGATGTCCTGGGCAAGAGCGTACCCTTCCCGACTGGCATTTAAGATTGACCCACTAAGTTCGTCTTTCTTTGCGTAGGCGATCGCGTGCACCAGGCCGTTGACTTGGCCGAAGCGTTCCTTAATCGTCGCAAAGGCCGCCTTGATGCTCTCGTCACTAGCGACGTCACACTCGATTAAGTGGTCGTCATCGTTGACTAGCCGGCTAATGCTCTTTTTTAAGCGGTCGTTTTGGTAGGTGTAGATGATCTCCGCCCCCTGGTCAGCCATTGCGCGTGCACAACCCCAGGCAATCGACCGCTTATTAGCGACCCCCATCACAATAATTTTTTTACCTGACAACAAATTTCCCATTTTGTCCTGCTCCTTTTTAAAATTTTCGATACCGTGCCTGCCGCCGGGCGAGCAATTCTTGCGGTGATAATTTTTCTAGGGCGGCCAGGCGGTCTGCCAGCACCCGCGCGATATTTCCGGCGGTCCGCTGGTGATTACTTTCGTCTTCTTCAATGATCCCCTCAATCACCTTTTTCTTTAACAGGGCTTCCGGGGTCATCTGCATCACTGCGGCAGCCTCGTCTGCCCGGGAAGCATCCTTCCAGAGAATGGACGCAAAGCCCTCTGGCGAGAGAATCGAGTAGGTCGCGTAATCGAGCATCCAGACCTCATCCCCACAAGCAAGGGCCAGCGCCCCACCACTGCCGCCTTCACCATAGATGACGGTAATGACGGGGACCTTCACTTGACTGATCTGCAGGATGCTCTGGGCGATTGCTTCTCCCTGGCCGCCTTCTTCGGCTTCCTTACTAGGAAAAGCTCCGGCCGTATTGACGAAGCAAACGACTGGCCGGTGGAACTTATCAGCCTGCTTGATTAACCGCACAGCCTTTCGGTAGCCACCGGGCATCGGACTGCCGAAGTGCTTGGCAACCTTTTCCGCCGTCGTTGCTCCCCGGTCAGTCGTGATGACCGTTACCGCCTGCCCGTGAAAACTTGCAAGTCCACCGACAATCGCCGGATCATCACTGCCGCACCGGTCGCCGTGGAGTTCCATGAAGTCATCGAAAAGGTAGTTGATAATTTCCTTCCCGGTGATTTTCTGGTCGCTGCGGGCCTTAGCGACGATTTCGGCCGCGCTCAATTTAGCCACGGTGACCACCTCCTGTCTTGATTAACCAGGCTAGTTTTGCTTTCTCATCCTGCCGTTTGACGATTGCATCGATGAAACCGTGTTTGAGGATGTTTTCCGCCGACTGAAGGTCGTTGGGCAGTTTTTCGTGAATCGTCTGCTCAATCACCCGCCGCCCCGCAAAGCCGACAAGGGCGTGGGGTTCCGCTAAGGTGATGTCACCGTCCATCGCAAAGCTGGCGGTTACACCCCCGGTCGTCGGATCAGTCAAGACGACGATGTACAAGAGCCCGGCGGCTGCATGGTCCGCAATCGCCTGGGAAATCTTCGCCATCTGCATTAGGGATAAGATCCCCTCCTGCATCCGGGCACCACCAGACGCCGTAAACATCACTACTGCCTCGCGCTTACGCGTTGATTTTTCAAATAGGCGGCTAATCTTCTCCCCGGTCACCGTCCCCAGCGACCCCATGATAAAGGTCGGGTCCATGATTCCGAGGGCAAACTTTACCTGGCCGATCGTGGCTTCACCGGTCAAGACCGCATCGTTTAGTCCCGTTTTCTCCTGCATCTTCGCAATCTTCTCCCGGTAACCCGGAAAGTCAAGCGGGTCATCCGTCTGCAAGTCAGTGTCATCTTCTTGAAAGTCGTCGACTAGCCAGGAGAGTCGCTGGCGGGCAGCAATCCGCCACCCGTAGTCACATTCGGGACAAGTAGCGTACGCCGTCAGTTGCTTAGCAAATAAAGTCGTCCCACAGTGCGGGCACTTGACCCACATCCGGTCGGGCACCTTCGCGTCAGCTTCCTTGTCCGCCTTGACGTGGCGCTCACTTAAGGTATTACTCTGTTCGTATAATTTCACGCGGTTCCCTCTCCTTTCCAACGCGGTAGAAATGAATCCTCCAAGAAGGTCGTCGTCGCGGTCCCCTTCAAGAATTCCGGATCATTGAGGATTGCCAGGTGGAAGTTCTGGTTGGTCGTGACGCCGATGATGACCATTTCACCAAGCAGGCGTTTGATCTTCTCAATCGCCTCTGTCCGGTCATGTCCGAGAGCAATCACTTTGGCAATCATCGAATCATAAAAGGGCGTAATCTTCGCCCCGAGATACAAGGCAGTATCAATCCGCATCCCCAGGTTGCCGACCGGCAGGTAGAGGTAGTTGACCGTCCCCGTCATCGGCATGAAGTTGCGCTTGGGGTCCTCAGCATTGATCCGACACTCGATTGCGTGGCCGCGGATCTGAATGTCTTGCTGCGTAAATGGCAGGGGTTCATTCGCCGCAACCAAGACCTGGGCCTTAACCAGGTCAATCCCGGTGACCATTTCCGTGACGGTGTGCTCCACCTGGATCCGGGTGTTCATTTCCATGAAGTAGAAATGGTGGTCCCTATCCATTAAAAACTCAATCGTCCCGGTGTTGTGGTAGTCAATGGCGTCAATCGCCCGCAAGGCAATCTGGCCGAGGCTTGCTCGCTGACTGGCGGTCACTAATTGGCAGGGACTTTCTTCAATCACCTTTTGCTTGTTCCGCTGCAAAGAGCAGTCCCGCTCGGGGAAGTAAACCGCGTGACCAAAGTTGTCCCGAAAGACCTGCACCTCGATGTGCTTGACGTCTTCCATGATCTTTTCCAAGTACATTCGGTCATCGTTAAAGGACAGCTTAGCCTCACTCTGTGCCTCGGCAAAGGCCCGCTTCATCTGCTGGTCATTTTCAATCCGCCGAATACCTTTTCCACCACCACCGGCGGCCGCCTTTAATAGGACGGGGTAGCCGATCTTATTGGCGACTGCTTCTGCCGCGGCCGGGTCGACGATATAGCCTTCACTGCCGGGGATGACGGGTACGCCGGATTTTTTCATCTGCTCCCTGGCGTGTTCCTTATTCCCCATCAGGTCGATCACCGACGCTTGCGGGCCGATAAAGGTGATCCCACACTCGGCACACATCGTCGCAAATTCAGCGTTCTCTGACAGGAAGCCAAATCCTGGGTGGATCGCCTGGGCGCCGGTCCCGACCGCAGCCTCAAGGATGTTTTTTACGTTTAAATATGAGTCCTGTGCCCGGGCCGTCCCGACGCACACTGCTTCATCAGCTAATTGCACGTGAAGACTTTCCCGGTCCGCCGTGGAGTAAATTGCGACCGTCTTAATCCCCAGTTCACGTAACGACCGGATGATGCGCACGGCAATCTCACCACGATTTGCAACTAAAACCTTTGAAAACATCTCAACACCTAGCCAATCATAAAAGTTAATTCTGCGGTACATGCCCGCTCGCCATCGACAGTGGCAACACCCTTGCCGACACCGATGTGGCCGCGGACCTTTTCCAAGTGAACTTCGAGTTTCAATTGGTCACCAGGCCGGACGACCTTGCGGAATTCCGCTGACCGGATGCCACCAAAGTAGGCTGTCTTCCCCTTAAATTCTGGTTCCGATAGTAAAGCAACCGCCCCGGTCTGAGCCAGTGATTCGACAATCAATGCCCCCGGGAGGACCGGGTTTTCTGGGAAGTGACCGTTGAAGACTTCTTCATGGATGGTCACGTTCCGCCGGGCGATTGCCATTTCACCGGGCACCAGTTTTTCTACCCGGTCGATTAATAGCATCGGGTAACGGTGGGGGATGATCTTTTGAATTGCGTTTGTGTCTAATTCTTCTGTCATTGCTAATCCTCCGCGACCGTGAATAACGGTTGTTCAACTTCGACTAATTCTTCGTTGCTGACGTTGACGTGGGTGATGACCCCGGTGTAGTCACTCTTGATCTCGGTCATCATCTTCATCGCCTCGATCACGCAGACCACGTCACCCTTTTGGACATGGTCGCCGACACTGACATAGGCGGGCTGGTCCGGTTTCGGTTGTAAGTAGACCGTCCCGACCAGTGGTGCCTTGATTTCCTTGCCAGCAGAAGTCGCGGTTTTGGTCGGCTTGGCCGGGGTAGTCACTGCTTTAGACGGCTGGCTACTGGCGGCTGGCTTAACTGGCCGTGCCTGCTTGTTCTTGCTCAAATAGAGGTGGAAGCCGTCATCGTCAATATCAAGCTCCCGCATGTCGGAATCTTCGAATTTCTGCATTAAGGTTTGAATCTCTTTAAGCTCCAATTAAAAATCACTCCCATTTGCGAAAGGCTAAGACGGCATTATGACCACCAAAGCCGAATGAATTACTAATGGCGTACTTAGCATCCGGGGCAGCTTGGTTGGCCGTTGTCACCAGGTTGACCTGGCATTCCGGGTCTTGTTCGTGACAACCAATATTAGCTGGCAGTTTCCCCTTTTCAAGCGCGGCCACCGTGATTACTGCTTCAATTGCCCCGGCAGCCCCGAGCAGGTGACCGGTCATCCCCTTCGTCGAGCTGACCCGCACGTCACTGTCTTTACCAAAGACCTGGTTGATTGCCTTGGCCTCTCCCGCGTCATTGGCGTGGGTGGCAGTTCCGTGAGCATTGATGTAGTCAACTTCGCTGGGCTTAATCCCGGCTTCGTCAATTGCTTCCTGCATCGCCCGGGCAGCCCCTTTACCTGTGGGGTCCGGTGAGGTGATATGGTAAGCATCCGTAGTTGCGCCGTAGCCGACGACTTCGCCGAGGATCTTGGCGCCCCGCTGTTTAGCATGGTCAAGCTCTTCTAGCACGAGGGTGGCCCCACCTTCACCGAGGACAAAGCCGTTCCGGTGAACGTCAAATGGCAATGAGGCGTTCGCCGGGTCAGTTGTGTCACTAAGCGCGGTCAAGGCCGCAAAGCCAGCGATCCCAATCTCGTTGACTGATGCTTCGGAACCACCGGCGATCATCACCTTGGCCCGCCCTTCCTTGATTTGGCGGAAGGCTTCACCGATTGAGTTGGTCCCAGTCGCACAAGCCGTCACGATTGACGTCGAAATATTTTGGGCGTTAAAGCGGATTGAGATGTTACCGGCAGCCATGTTGGCAATCGCCATTGGGACAAACATCGGTGATACCCGCTTTGGTCCCTTGTCATGCATCTTAATGATCTGTTCCTGGATGGTCGTCAAGCCACCAATTCCCGACCCGTAGATCACCCCCAGGTCAGTTGGCGTGGTATTTTCTTCCGTTACCCCGGCCATTTCCATTGCTTCCACCGCACTTTGAATTGCGTACTGGGAGTAGAGGTCCATCCGCCGCGCCGCTTTTTTACCAACAACTGCTTGCGGGTCAAAGTCATCAATTTCCCCAGCAACGGTAATGCCGGTGTCAGTGGCGTCAAACTTGCTGATCTTCTTGATCCCGATCTTACCCGCGAGACTATTTTTTACAAAGTTTTCTACGCCGTTCCCGTTAGGAGCAATTGCCCCCATCCCGGTAATTACTACTCTTGGCATCTTATTCCTCCTACATTGTCATTCCGCCATCGACAACGACCGTTTGCCCGGTGATGTAATCATTAGCCGCTAAAAACTTAATCGTTTCCGCAACCTCACCTGGTAAGCCAAGCCGCTTCAATGGGATTAGTTCTAAGATTTGTTTTTGGACGTGGTCGGAAAGCGCCGCGGTCATGTCACTCTTGATCATCCCTGGTGCCACGGCATTGCAGCGGATCCCCCGCAATGCCCCTTCCTGGGCGACCGTCTTTGTCAGGCCAATGATTGCCGCCTTGCTAGCCGCATAGTTTGCTTGACCCGCGTTTCCGTGAAGGCCAACGACGCTCGCAAGGTTGATAATGCTGCCTGACCGCTGCTTGAACATCTTCTTGAGGATCCGCTGTGTCAGCATGAAGGTCCCCCGCAGGTTAACGTTGATTACGTCGTCGAAATCCGCGGTCTTCATCCCAATCAGGAGCTTATCCCGGGTGATGCCGGCGTTGTTGACCAGGATATCGATCCCATCATAAGTGTTCCAGGCGTCCTTTGCTAGTTGCTTAACCGCTGTTTCGTCAGCAATATCACCCTTAATATAGGTATATTCGGTGCCCGTTTCATTGAGTGCCGTTACCAATTCCGCCGGTAATTCATCGTGGCGCCCATTTAGGATTACCCGGCAGCCACTTCTAGCAAAGAGCAAGGCGGTGGCGGCACCAATTCCCCGGCTACTACCGGTGATAAAGGCAACTTTATTTTTGAGTTCCATCTTGGTACTCCTTTACAAATTTTTGATAGTCAGTAAGGTTGGCGATGTGGTTAGTTGTCAGCTGCCGGTCAACCTGCTTCGCAAAGCGGGTCAGGGTTTTCCCAGGGCCAATCTCCAGTGTCGCGTTGATGTGCTGGTGGTCAATTAAATACTGTAGGTCATCCCCAAAGTGGGTTGGCACTGCTAATTGCCGCTCCAGGATCGCGCTGGTCGTCTCCTTGGTAAATGGTACAACCGTCGTGTTCGAAATCACCGGCACTCTTGGCGTAGCAAAACTAACATCCTGCAGGCGGTCATGCATCTTCGCCCGCGCCCCATTGAAGAGGGGGGTATGAAAAGCGCCGCTGACCTTCAATATCACTGCCCGCTTGGCAAGGTGGTTGGATTTAACCTGTTTGACCATCTCTTTTACGTCTGCAACCCGTCCCCCAATGACTAACTGGGCGGGTGAATTGTAGTTGGCAATATAGACTTGCTTCCCACTTGCTGCGAGTTGCTGGCAAAGCGCAGTTACGGCCACAATATCTGGTTCAAGGATTGCGGCCAGCGTGCTAGCAACCTTGTCGGCATCGGCCTGCATATACTTAGCCCGGTCGACAAGGAGCTTCATCCCCGCAGCAAAGGTCACTGCTTGACTAGCAAACAGCGCCGCGTATTCACCGAGGGAGAGGCCGACCATCCCACTGATTGGCAGGGTTGGCACGTCCCGTTTTAACATCCGGTAGATCCCGTAGCTGACGGTCACCAGGGCGGGCTGGACATATTCCGTTTTGGCTAATTCGCCATGTTCATCCTTCATGATCGTCAGCAAGTCGAGGCCGCTAACCGCGCTCGCCTCTTCAACAATGCTTGAAAAAAGAGAGTCGGCCATTAGCTCGACTCCCATTCCCGCTCGTTGGGCACCTTGCCCGCTAAATAGAATTCCGTAGCGCATCTTACTTCTCGTCGAGTTGCTTTTGAACAAAGTCAACAACGTCGCCAACGGTTTGAATCCCTTCGTCAGCATCTAATTCGATATCAAACTTGTCTTCAAGTTCGTTCATGATTTCAAAGACGTCCAAGCTGTCAGCGTCAAGGTCATCCTTGATCTTGGCATCCATCGTTACCTTGTCAGCATCAACGTCTAATTCGTCAACCGTAATGTTCTTTACTGTGTCAAAAATTTCTTCCTTCGTCATAATCAATCTCTTCCTTTATTTCTTAGTATTTAATAATTGTCGTGCCAGTGCTTAATCCACCACCAAAACCGCTGAGGGCGATAATCTCACCACGCTTGACAATCCCTTTTCTCACACACTCGGCTAATAGGATTGGCTCACTGGCGGCCGCGGTGTTGCCATATTCAGTGATGTTAACGGGGAACTTGGTGAGTGGTTGCTTTAAACGTTTAGCAATTTGCTTAATAATTCGGACATTTGCCTGGTGGAGGATAAAATGATCCACCGCGTCAAGGTTAATCTGTGCCACCCTGGCAGCCTGTTCAATTGATGCCGGTACCTCATGGGTCGCAAACCGGTACACTTCCCGGCCAGCCATGGTAAATGGGCTGAGAGCGGTTAACTCCTTGGGAAAGTGGTCGCCCGGTTTCGTCTGCCCGGCAACAATCTTGTCACCCAATTGCCCGTATGTCTGCCAGTGACGGCCAAGAGTTAACGGTACAGTCGTTGTGACCTTTTTCAAAAGGACCCCACCGGCACCATCGCCGAACAAGACCGCGGTATTCCGGTCATGCCAGTCAACCAGTTTGGATAATACTTCCGCCCCAATCACGATCGCCGTCTGCCAAGCTGTACTTTTTAACAGCAGTTCTGCCGTGTTAAAGGCGTACACGAAGCCGGTGCAGGCGGCCGAGATGTCAAACGCAACTGCATTGGCCATCCCCAGCCGTCCCTGGACGATAGCCGCGGTAGACGGCGTGTAGGCATCGGGTGACATGGTGGCAATGATGATTAAGTCGACCTGGGAAGGGGAAATATTTGTGTTTATTAATAATTGCTTGCCTACCTTCACCGCCAAGTCGGCTGTATTTTCACCCTGGCTAATGTGGCGGCGAGAAATTCCCGTGCGACTCTTAATCCATTCATCAGAAGTATCCATCAAAGTAGTTAGTTGGTCATTAGTGACAACACATGGCGGATTATAACTAGCAGTACTAATAATCTTTACATCTTGCACTAACTTTCCACACCTTTGTTTTATGAGTGTTCGTCAACAAAATCTTCAAGGTT
Source organism: Limosilactobacillus caccae (assembly GCF_900156885.1). Classification (GTDB taxonomy): domain Bacteria; phylum Bacillota; class Bacilli; order Lactobacillales; family Lactobacillaceae; genus Limosilactobacillus; species Limosilactobacillus caccae. The sequence continues at coordinate 376,092 of NZ_FTOY01000011.1, read as the reverse complement.
TTGCATTGCCTTTTTGACGACTTTCATCTCTTCATCATTCATCCCCTTGAGAAAACTCTTCACCATCATGTTATGGAAGGCCCGGTGTGCCCGGTATAATACCCGGCCCCGCTTTGTCAATGCCAAGCGAACTACTCGCCGGTCTTCCTTATCGCGGATCCGTTCGACATAGCCCTTTTTAATCAGGCGGTCGGTCATTGAAGTCATCGTCCCCGGTGTTAGGTGAAGTTTGTCTGCTACTTGTGAGATGGTCTGGTGGTTGTACATTGAAATTGCGTCAATGGCATGCATTTCCTTGATCGTCAAATCATTAAAGGTACTCTTTCGCAGCTCATTTTCTTCGATCCATAAGATCCCCGAATAGGCCTTGATGAGCCCCCTGTTTATCTTGAGGTAATCACTTTCTCGACTCATAATGCATTTCTCCCTTTCAATTTTATTCGACAGTACAAATAATTTGATTATCAAAATACATTATAAATGATAAAAGCTAACCATGTTAAATCTTTTCTTTACGTTCTGCAACGATGAAAACCAGCTCCGCGCTGCAAGCCGTCTTGCCATCGACAGTTGCCGTGGCTTCGACAATTCCCATCTTTGAACGCACTTTTTTCATTTCAATGTGGAGTTTTAAAACATCCCCTGGCCGAACCATTGCCCGGAACTTGCCCTTATGAATTGCACCAAGGTAAGCAGTCTTTTTGTAAAATCGTGGCGATTTTAAAATCAGAATTGACGCTGCCTGGGCAAGTGTTTCAATAATCAAGACTCCCGGCATTACTGGGTTGTGCGGGAAATGTCCGCGAAAGAATGATTCATTGATCGTCACGTTCTTGGTTGCCGTGATTTCTTTTTCAGGAACCATGTCATCCACGTAATCGATGTAGCAAATCGGGTATCGGTTGGGGATGAGGTCCATGATCTCCTGCGCGGTCATTATTGCCAAAAGATTCACCTGCCTTCAAAAAGTATTTCGAGTATCAAAATATTCGATGGTCAAATTATATGCAAAAGTATTTTGATTGTCAAACTATTTTAGCGATTTTCGAAAAAGTAGTTAACCCCATGTGATAGTTAGGCCGTTGATATGATAGCTTTTAAATTATATTTAAACTTTTAAAATTTTTTCTGCCCTCTCCTCAGGCGAATTAAAAGTTAGTCTTTACTGGTGACTGATAAATTGGTAAAATAGGATTTGTTGCATAACGGGAAATAGCTCAGCTTGGTAGAGCACCTGGTTTGGGACCAGGGGGTCGCAGGTTCGAATCCTGTTTTCCCGATCGTGGAGTCGTTGAAAGCTAGCTTTCAGACGGCTTTTTTTATTATTTAAGTTAAAAAGTGAGGTCCGATTTAGATGGAAGCAGATAAGTACTTAAAGTTGATCCAGGAAGAATTACAAAACCTTCCCGACTACGTTAACGAATACTACCTGGGGACAAACCATGCCGTGACAACGACCTACCAATACCTAACGGAGATCCGCCGTTTCTTTGACTGGTTGCGGGCAAGTGGCCTTGTCGAAACACCCACTAATCGTGAACTACCAGTGACGGCCTTAGAAAATCTCCGGCGAAATGACATCATGCTTTATATTGACCACCTCCAGCACACGACCAATGCCCAGGGGCGGCTTAATTCCCCGACCTCAATCAACCGGTCCATCAACGCCCTGCGTTCACTCTACAAGTTTCTGACAATCACCGCCGATAACAACAATGGTGAACCCTACTTCGACCGAAATGTCATGCTAAAGATTGATTCGCTCAATGACACGAAGACCTTAAACTACCGGGCCCATACCCTGGCGGCCCACATGTACCGGGGACAGATGAAGTTTGACTTCATCAATTTCATTGAAAACGAGTATCCAACCAAGTGTGACAAGCGGGCCCTTCCGGCGTATAAGGTCAATAAGGAGCGGGATATCGCCATCATTGCCCTGATCCTCGGCACTGGCGTCCGGGTGTCTGAGGCGGCCAACGTTAACCTAGCCGACCTCAACCTCAAGCAGCAGCTACTCGATGTGACCCGGAAAGGTGGCCAGCGGGACTCGGTACCGATTGCTCCCTGGGCGATCAAGTACGTTTCCGCTTATCAGGAGATCCGGAGCCAGCGCTACCACGCCCTTAAAAAGGATACCGCCTTCTTCTTGACCCGCTACCATCAAGAGACCAGGCGGATGACGGCCAACGCAATTGAAAAGATGGTTAAGAAGTATTCAACTGCCTTCGGCCATCCCCTCACCCCCCACAAGCTGCGCCACACCCTTGCTTCGGAGATGTACGAAGTGACAAAGGATCAGGTTCTGGTCGCCCAGCAACTGGGCCAAAAGGGAACGTCAGCAACGGACCTTTATACCCACGTTGACCAGCAGCAGCAACGGCAAGCCCTGAACGAGATTAGCGCGAATGCAGCAAGCAATAGTTTACCGGAAACTGAACCGAAAACTGAATAGTTACTTTTAATCTGCGATAATTTAGTTTATAATAGTTCTGGCGCAAATTTTTATCGGGAGGAAAGTATCTTGGGCTTGATCAACTCATTGTTTGGGAAGAAACAATACGTCTGCCCCTTCTGTCATGAGCACTATACGTTTTCATCACTTGATGCAAAACGCCTAGCAGACAAAAATGGTCACCTTCACTGCTACTACTGCAGAAAGGTCCTCGAACCAATATACAGTAAATATACTGCCTAGTATGTTTACCCCCAAATAAAGCAAATTAAAAACCGCTGAGTCGTTGACTTAGCGGTTTTTTCATCCAAGTAGTAAAAAACATCCCTGCCTCCATCGGCAAGGATGTTTTTATTAAAGATTAGTAATAGCGACGCTTGTTTGCACCGGCAAGGCCAAACATTGCAAGAAGCGTTGCTGCGCCTAAGCCCATTGCGGCCTTTGCACTAGCATTACCAGTTTGTGGTAAGCGTGCTGGTTGGGCAGGGTCATAAGGAGTGCCTGGCTTCTCAGGTGTCGTTGGGGTTGTTGGCGTTCCCGGTGTCTTCGGTGTTTCAGGGGTACCTGGAGTATTAGGCGTCCCTGGTTTTTCTGGTGTCGTTGGCGTTTCAGGAGTACCTGGCTGTTTTGGTTGGTCTTGTGGTGCTTTCTCTGGATCGTGATCCTTAAGCCCGCAACCAATCAGATCCCAGTCAACTGGCTTTTCACGTTCACCTGGCAAGGCAGCTGAATCGAGATCCCCAAGCATACTAAGGTTTTCACTGGAGTCATCCCAGATCCAGTCCCCCTGGTTGGTCATCTTTGCCAAAACAGTCGTCGTGTTATCAGGGTTAATTTGGAGCAAGAAGCTTGGTGCCCATGTTGAGTCCATGTTTTCTCCTGCTACACCGTTACGGTTAGTAATGTAAGAAGTGATAAGAACTTGATTGTCCTTTCCTTCTACTGGAACCGCATAGTAAGAGTAAGTAGCAGTCCGCCAGTTAGCAGGAACGGAGGCCGTCAAAACAACCCCAGAATCATTCAATGGCTTAAAACCACTAGTCAGGTTATCAGAGACATACCCAACCATGGCAACGTTATCACCAACATTGTAGTTAGCCTTCATCCATGCATCATCATTGCTTCCCCGGTTTAAACGGGTTGCTGCGAAGAGGTAGTACTTGTCACCTAACTTAACAACGTCTGGCCGTTCAATCTCGTCACTTACCATGTTCGCAGTAAGCAATGGACTCATGACCTCTTCCACTTGGGGGTTCTTTTCATCGTTATTAAGCTTAATGATCCCGATCGCGGCGTTAGCCCAGCTTGCCCGACTGTTCATGTCCTTGTTGTCTAACAGACGGATGAAACTATTGTAGTTAAAGTGGTCATCGCCACCATAGTTAGACCAGTTAAAGATTTGTTCAGGGCCTTGGTAATCTGACAAACCAGTACTTGCTTCAAAGACAAGGTAACGGTTGCCTTCGTTATCCTTGACGATGTGCGCGTCCCGCATTGCGATATTATCAGCACCCTTGTTAGTGGCACGCCATTGCGCATAGGTTTGGTAGTGCCAGCCATCACCTTCAAAGATAACATGGTCATTTTCAACTTTGGCAATTGAAACGGTGTTGTCATCGTGGTTAAGGTATAACGTTGCTGTCGCAATCTTTTGGTGGTTAGAATTATTATCAGAAGTATCAACCTTTGTGTAGAACAACTGAATAGAACCGTCGCTATTAACAGTTGCTGAACCAGACCACTGTTGAGTAAGTGCATCAGCGTTAAAGCCAAAGATTGGGCCGGCATTCTTCCAGTCAGCTAAGTTATTATCACCATACTTGTTATAAAGAAGGTAAATGTGGTTGTCGTTAGTGTTAGGAACACCCATCATTGCAACGGCTAATTGGTAGCCATTCCAATTAGTAACGTAACCAGTCGTCGCATCTTGGACTGGCCATGAATCCCACACATCTAATGGTTGAACAATCCCAGTTTGTGCGTCCCGAGTCGTTGCAGCTGGCATATTCTTAATTTGACTAGCGTTAAAGAATGGTACGGCATAACGTGGATCTTGCTTAATCAACGTATCAGCGATCTTTTGAAAGTCAAGGTACGTCATTTGAGCACTAGTTCTTGCCCGCTTAGAGAAGTTAACCTTATTTAATGCCTTGATTTGGTCAGCAGTTAAACTTGCTGGATCAACACCAGCATTCTTAACTACTGCTGCTGCATTTTTGTTTAGCTTTGCGGCATTATCATCAGCCTTCTTGCCTTCTTCACTAGCAGATTTAGCTTGCTTTTCTGCGCTATCTGTAACTTTTTCTTCATTATTATTAGCGCTTGTAGCTGGTTTTGCCGCCGCACTCTTCTTATCAGTTGAAGAACTAGCACTAGCAACCGCCCCTTTGCTGTCACTCGAACTAGCACTTGAAGCTGATGATGAAGATGCATCGCTGGCCTGTGCAGTAGCCTTAGTGGATGCACTAGCTGAATTTACGGCTGTTGAAGCCACAGCACTGTCCTTAGTGCTTACTACTGAGTCACTAGAAGCGGCAGTTTGCCCCCCCCCATTAAAATTAATGCTCTTAACATTGACGTTACTGTCTTCCGTCGTTACCTGGACAGTATCTGTGTTATTGTTGTTCGTTTCTGTTTCCGTATTTGCTGATGCAGTCACACTGGATGCACCAAGTACTAAAGCGGCAGTTGAAAGAGTTACTACTGCCCAATTCTTGCCGCTCTTGTACATCTTTTTATGTTCTTTACGTTCTAACATTAATATAATACCCCTTTTCAATCTATGTTAAACGTTTATCAAATTCGTTATCCAATTTATCACATTTTCACCAAAAGGTAAATAGTTTTTCATAAAAACTTCACAAGGCGAGCTTTTATTAATTTACGCTGAAACGAAATGAGTCGACCAACTACCCGTCAAAGATGATTTCATTTCGCCTCAGAGCTAATTCTGGTTTTCGCCCTCTTTTTTCGTTTTTTACCGCTTATGTAAGACTCTTTTGATAAAAGAGTCTTACGTATCTCGCCCACAAATGCCGTTATCATAGGGTTTTAATTTCTTGAATTTTCTTGTAAGACTGTTATATAATTTTATTGAAAAAGTGTCTTACGTTAAAAACACTATTTTTCGCTACATTTTGGGAGATAAAGGAGATTGTTGTTTATATGTTATATAATGCTGCACTTGTTTTAGAAGGTGGGGCTTTTCGTGGTCAGTACACCGCTGGCGTCGTCGATACCTTCCTCGCCCACCATATTGAGTTCAAGAGTGTGATCGGTGTTTCCGCCGGCTCACTATGCGGGGTTAACTTCGTATCAAAGCAATATGGTCGCGCGGCGAACATCAATATTAACCACCGCCACGACCACAATTACATTTCATTAACCCGTGCATTTAAAAAGCAGATCATTAACCTCGACTACTTATTCGAGGACCACGGTTATTCATGGCAAAATTTTGACGAGACTGCCTACCGCCGTTCAGCATCACACTTCACCGCGGTTGCGACCTCTGTTCAATCTGGGAAGACCGTCCTTTTTACCGACCCCACCGGTAAGGATCTTACTGATGCGCTAAAGGCTTCGTCATCAATGCCTTTCCTGTCCGACCCACAAATGACCTCGCAAGGGCCATGCCTTGACGGTGGGATCACCGACTCGATTCCATTTGATATTGCCCAGCAACAGGGCTATGACAAGATCGTCATTGTTCGGACCCGTGATGTTAACTACCGGAAGAAGTTATCAAGTCCAGCTGTTAAGCGCCTTTATCACCTGGTTTATAAGGACCACCCGGCTTTTGCGGAAGCAGGTATTAACCGGCCATTGGTTTACAATCAGCAAATTGCGCAGATCTCCCACCTCGTTCACGAAGGAAAAGTTTTCAATATCGCTCCAACAGAGCCAGTCAAGATCAAGCGGATTGAAGGTAATGTTAAGAAGATTCGGGCGCTTTATGAGACTGGGCGGCAAGAAGGCGAAGCAATTATCCCCGACTTAATTAAGTATCTGGAGAAATAACCAAAGGAAGAAATATTATGTCAACTAAGAAGCGAGTCTACATTCCCAAGAATAAAACTAACGGACAAGTCAAAGGAAAACGTAAAATCTGGGTCGAATCCGTTAAGTATTTAACCCTCGAAGAATATGACCGTCTTCGTGAAACGATTAAGCTGTACTCCCGTCCGGAATTAGTTAACCGTAACCTGTTGCTAATTGCGATTGCCCTTAATAATGGGCTGCGCGCCTCTGATGTTGTTACCTTACGCGTGGGTCACGTCCTTAACAAGACGAAGACCCGGGTAATCGAACAAAAAACCGGCAAAGCAAAGACCCTTTTTTGGAATAACTGTTTGGCAGAGATCATCGACTACCTTAACGACCTCGACTACCATGATGAAAATGACTACCTCTTCCCTGGCAAGCAGGATGGGCATTTTTCGGTTCATGGCTTTTACGAGATGTTACAGCGGATGGCCCGGAAGACTGGTGATAAGAAAATTGCTGCCAAGTTAGGTACCCACTCCTTCCGGAAGACGTTCGGTCGCCAACTCTACAAAAAAGGGGTTAACGTTGAAATCATTTCCCAACTTTTTAACCACTCATCAGAGCGAAATACCCGCCATTATTTGGGAATTGAACAGGAAGACTTGGACAAGGTTGTTCAGAATTTCAAGTTTGAGTAATTATTATTGCAGATATTATGTAAACTAAAGTGCAAAAAAGTGACGCCCACCTGACGAAGGGAGCGTCACTTTTTATATTTCTTCAATTTGCTTTTTTAATTTTTCTTTTGCGGCAGCGGGAATTTCATTGCTTTCTTCAATCTCCCCAATCAATTCTTGGCGATCAATTTGTCCACTACGAATCCCAAAAATTTCTTCATTGGTTAAGGTTGCCCCACTGTCCTCGACAACCTGCGCCAAAGTCGGGATATCACGCATCTCCATGCACGTCCATCCCCGGTCATACGGCCGCCGGATCTTATTTTCAATAAAGAACAGCAACTTGATCAACTGCTCATGCTCCGCGGTATCTTCAATGCCGAGGCGAATCGAATCGTTGAGCATGTAGATAACCTTCTTAATCGCCCGGGTCATTGCTACTAGGTCCAGGTCTTCGTACTGGTCGAGTTTCAACCCAAATAAGCTGAGGTAAATTGCTGCATAAAGGTTACTGCCGGTCAACTCATAATTCGTAATAAATATATCCCGTAACCGATTATGCAGTTCGCCAAGGTCGAAGTAGCCGTCCTCAGCAAAGCGCATCATCTTACTTTTCTTCGGTACATAGTATTGTAAGCCGAGTTGGTGGTTGTATAGGTTGACTAGGCGCCTGCTGTCGGCAATGATCGTCGGGTAAACAATGAAAAGTTCATCCGCAAAGCTACCGTTAAGCTGGCGCTCATCTGCCAGTTGCGCCATATTAAAGATAAGGTAGCGCAGGTTGCGGTTACTAACCCGCTCTTCAACATACGATTGGAACTTATCCATCCGTAAACCTAACTCCGGGTTTTGACTGGTGATAATTTGGTAAGCATGGCGGGTAGGAATTAAACCGTACAGGCTCGCAAATGCGGTGAAGTAGTCATCGATCATCTTATCGGTTTCCTTGTCAAAAATCGTTGGCAAGGTTGGATCACCACTATCGTTAAACATCATCCCATCCCGCTTCGCCCATGCGACATCATCATTGTCAGCAAAGTCCGTTAGGGCATCAGCGGATAAGTCTTCCCGGTTCAACAGCATTTTTCGTTCCTTATACCACTCGCTAGTTACCGCGCCATTATCAGCTAAGAACTTCAGTAATTCTTTCATTGCACGCCGCACCTGCACCACCTCGTTTGCGGATGAACCGTGATATAGCAGGTCCGCAATTGCGGTGCTCTCAACACTGAGGATTGTCTGAAAGTGAAAAGCTAGCCAGTGGTTGAGGTAGAAAGTAAGGCTGTCTTGATAATGCGCAATCGTTTTAGCCGAATGTTTATCGCGCTCATTTTCAATGAACATCGCGATTAACTCATCATTTGTTCGCTGGATATCCTTGATTATCTCTTCAAATTCGCTTGGCGTATGCTCATCAGGATCTGCCTGGCCGTTTTTCCGGAGACGGCGGATAATTTCCCGTAGCGCTCTGCGGTCGACAACTACTCCATCATTAGTAGCCTGTTGCCATTTAAACGGTGCTGCAGCAGTAAATAGCCTTACCGTATCATCTAGGAACAGCGGCTTTTGATTAATCCGCCGGAGCCGCTTGGTCATCTCAAGGCCCATCGTTGGAGCATCGACCTGGCCAATTAATTCTTCCCCCACTTCACGACAGAGTAATGCTGTGCTAGCGATTGCCGACCGGCTAATTGACTTATTAACTTGCCAACTGCCGCCAGCTTGTAAGTACCGCTTCAATAGGTCTTCGGGTAAGCCAATTTCTTGCCAAACCGCTGCAAGATTCTCCTCAAACCTTACCTGTAATTTCCCCTTATTTTTTTCGTTGACATCGTAGACAACTACCGCGAGCGTACTGGCATCGTTTAAGAAAACAACATTTTTCTGCCGCTTGGCCGTAAAGTAGTTAACGTGCCAGGAAAAAAGCGGATTCGCCAACGCATCTGCTTTCGCCTGGTTATTTTTAGTTTGGTTAAACGCGCTAAATAAGTTTTGCGCTTTACCAGCAACGTTCATGTACATTCTTGTTACCACCTATTTTTTACGAATTGCTACATATAATTAGACCATAAATACGCGGACTTTGCTATTATTTATGGTTGTTTTTTCTTTGTCATATTTTTTGTTTTCAGTATATTTGTAGTAACACTTAGATAGAAAATCTTTTATTAATCGTAGTGATGAAGTATAATTTAGTTATTGATATTTGCATTAGGGGTGTCCATAGTGCTGGACTGAGATGTGCTAGATGCGCGGACCCTAGAACCTGTTGAGCTAATACTCGCGAAGGAAAATGCAGTCGTGGATAGTTAAAGTGGCGGCGCCCAAGACAGGTTTTTATTCCTTTCTTGGGCGCTTTTTTAGGAGGTAACATGCAAAACAAGAAGATTAACTGGCAGCTAATTGACCGGGTCAAAAGGCAGAACCCCCTCGTCTTGACGGTTGCTAACACGGTCACGATTAGTAAGGTTGCTGACGCCCTCAGCGCAATTGGGGCCTCCCCCATCATGTCGACTGATGCTGCTGAAAGCAGTGAAATGGTCGCAATTGCGGATGCGATTACGATCAATCTCGGGACAATTAACGCAGCCCAGCTTACGCAAATCTATGCCGTCTTGCGGGCCACTGACGACAGTAAGCCACTTGTTCTGGACCCGGTCGCCGTGGGGGCCATCCCGTCCCGGCGAAAAATTGCCACCGACCTATTAGCGAAGTACCATTTCGATATTATCCGCGGAAATGCCGGAGAGATTGCCGCCCTCGTCGGTGAAACCGGCAAGAGCCACGGAATCGATGCCGGTGTTGTCAGCGACCAGGTCAGCCTGGCAAAAAAGTGTGCGCAAAAATACCACGCCATCGTCGTGCTCACTGGTAAAATTGACACCATTACCGATGGTGAGCACACCTATCGCAACGAGTTAGAAACGCCAATGTTAGCCATTAACGTTGGCAGTGGCGATATGCTTTCCAGTATCATTGCCGCCTTTGCAGCCGTGACCGGGAACCAGTTAAAGGCCTGCATGATTGCGACTACCATGTTTTCAGCTAGCGGGGTTATCGCTAACCGTCACTCCGTTGGTCTCGGGTCATGGCAAACCCAGTTCTTTGACCATTTAACACTGATGGATTCTCGGATGATGCAAGAATTTATTGAAAGTGAGGAAGATTTACATGACTAACGATTACCCCCAAGCACTAACAATCGCGGGAACAGATAGCGGCGGTGGCGCCGGGATTGCAGCTGATATTAAAACAATGCAGATGCGGGGAGCCTATGCTGCAATGGTCGTTGTTGCGGTGACCGCCCAGAACACGATCGGGGTCCAGGATGCCTTTCCCCTGCCAACGGATATGATTGACGAGCAATTTGCTTCAATCGCCAGCGACCTTAATATTCGGGCCTGCAAAACGGGAATGTTAGCCGATGCGCAACACGTTCAAGCGGTCGTCAATAACCTCAAGAAATATGACTTTGGTCCCGTCATCGTTGACCCGGTAATGGTCGCCAAGGGCGGTGCTAAGTTGCTCAGCGATGACGCGATCGCCGTCGTCCGTCAAGAACTCCTCCCCCTCGCCAATTTAGTCACGCCCAACATCCCCGAAGCAGAAGTATTGACGGGCCAGCAAATTAATAGCCGCAATGACATCATTACAGCTGCCAAACAGCTGCAAGCAATGGGGGCAACAAACGTCCTTTTAAAGGGTGGTCATGCCGACGACCCAGCCATCGCTAGTGACTATGTCCTTTTTGCTAACGGCAGTGACCGCTGGTTGGCCGCGCCCCGGGTTGCAACGAAAAATACACACGGGACGGGCGATACCATTTCCGCCTGCATCGCAGCTGAAATCGCCAAGGGACACTCGATGGCGGAGGCAATTGTAATTGGCAAAGCCTATGTTGAAGCAACAATTAAAGACGGCATTAACGTGGGCCACGGTCACGGACCCCTGAACCACTGGGCAAAAATTAAAGGAGCACAAACTAATGAAATTTAATTCACAAATGTTACAAGTCTACCTCGTTGGGGGTAGCCAGGACGTTAATCACGATGTTGATCAGTTTCTCGCCAAGGTTGAACAAGCACTAGAAGCTGGAATCACTGCTTTTCAATACCGGGAAAAGGGTAAGTCAACCCTTACGATGGCGCAACGGGTCGATCTCGGCTTAAAGTTGCGGGAGCTTTGTACCAGGTACGCCGTGCCACTGATTGTCGACGATGACTACCGGCTCGCCCAGCAAATCAATGCGGACGGGGTTCATGTCGGCCAGGGCGACACTGATATTGAAACCGTCTCGACCGCTGTCGGTGAGCAGATGTTCATCGGCTACTCGTGTAACACCCCAGCTGAGATTGCCACCGCCAACAAGTTAGACGATGTTGACTACATCGGTTGCGGTCCAGTCTTTGCAACATCTTCCAAGGATGATGCTGATCCAGCCATCGGGATTGACCAACTGGCTGCCCTTAATGCTAAGAGCCAGCACCCCCTCGTTGCCATTGGTGGAATTACTGAAGATAATCTGCAGGAGGTCCATGACAGCGGGGTCGCCGGAATTGCCGTGATCTCGATGATTTTCCAGAGTGCCGACCTGGTTAAGACAATTGCAAAAATGAAAGCTCTCTACTAAAAAAAGCACGCTAGCGTCACATGCTAACGTGCTTTTTTGTTACTGACGGGCCAATAGCCATTTCGACATTGCAATAGAAAATGCTACCCCAATTCCCAGGGGCACAAAGGCGGTGAAGTTTAAATGACATACTTCAAACAGCATAAACATTGCCATCAGGGGTGCTTGTTGGGATGCCGCAAGGAAGATGGCCGCTCCCAGGACTGCACACTGGGCAAAGGTAACAACCGGGAAAAACTGCATATAGATAATCCCAATAAAGACACCAAGAACCGCCCCGGCGGCAATTGATGGCGTCAAGATACCTCCGTAGCCCCCACACTTGATTGTAAAGATCGTTACGAGCACCTTTGCCACCAGCCCAAACAGCAAGGCAAGAAGAACCTGCTTACTAGGACCAGTTGTGTTCATTGCTAATTGGGCCAACCCCCGCCCATTTCCCATGATCTGGGGGTAAAAGGCCGCGATTGCCCCAGCGCATAATGATAGTAACGGCAATTGCCACAAAATCCGCGAAGTCGTTGCCCGGTGCGCCGAAGCAAGATTGACCCCTTTTTTAAACCAGGTACCGGCAGCCCCGAGAACGAGGCCCAGGAAGATCGCTAATGGCACGATTTGCAAGGGAAAATCCCGACTACCAACAATGTAATATGGTTGATAACCCTTAACAATCGAGCCAATCATCGTCGCGATGACCGACATTGTCAAACTAACGGATACCGCCCGGGCATTGACCTGCTTATACAAAAGTTCCAGGCAAAAGACTGTGCCAGTAATCGGGGCAATATACACCCCGGCAAAACCGGCTCCCGCAGCCGCCGCAATCAGCAAGCGCTGGTCTTCCTTATTGAGATGCAGCCAGCGAAACCTATTTACCGACCGGTTCCACTGCTGGGCAAATGCAGCCCCTGCTTCACGTGGTGCCAGTTCACGCCCAATTGAATTCCCGGTCCCCACGAAAAAAATCTGGGTTACGACGTGGATTAAAGTTTTCCCTAGCGGCATTCTTTTTCCGCTAAGCGCGCTTTTAATACTTACTGGCCGGTAGTGACGTTGCAGGAAGTACCAAATCACTGCTGCAATAATCCCCCCGATCAGGACCGCGAAAAAACGGTTGGCCGGGGTGATATTAATGTTTACCGGAAAGTGGTTATTCTCTTCAAAGTGTAAAAAGAATCTTTCAGTTAAATCTAAGAGCACACTCAAGATCAATGAGCTGCACCCCACAATTATTCCGACGACAATCGTCGCAATCGCCAGCGGAACGTTCTCTTGTATTTCTTTCATGCAATCTCTCTCCTACTTAAAAATCGCCACTTCATAGTTTATCATGAAATTGAGTGAAATAAAAAAACACTCGTCCAGGATATCAAACATTATGTAAACTAGCTAAAGCAACCTTCAGCACTATTTTATTTTGAAAATGCTATAATAGAACATGCTACTTTACTAAAGCGGGGGCGCAAAATGAAAGATCGATATAAATTTTTGAGCGGGATTGGCTGCTGGCTCTTATTCAGCCTTTTGCTGGTGGGGGTTGTCAACAACTCCCGATGGACCAGCGCAATCGACACATGGGGCTACCAGCTTACCCAGCCAACTGGGCAGACGAAGACCGCAATTCTCACGGAATTAACCTTCCTCGGTGATCCGGTGACCGTCATGCTCGTGACGGTTGGGATGATGCTGGTCCTCTGGCGAAGGAAACACCCGACCGATAGTGTCTGGTATGGCATGCTCCAGTTCATCGGCTACTGTCTAGTCATCCTCGTTAAGTACGGGATTGCGCGAACGAGGCCGACCAATCGCTTAATCGCAGTCGGTGGGTATAGTTTCCCCAGCG